>JANOZM010000001.1:0-73742 GCA_031429355.1 Betaproteobacteria bacterium
GTGTTTTGGGTGCCCAAAGATGCCCGCTGGTCTCATCTACAAGCCAGCGCCAAGCAAGCAACAATAGGCACACTTATCGACGACGCTATGCGCGCCATCGAAAAAGACAACGAATCGCTTAAAGGCGTGCTGCCCAAAGACTACGCGCGGCCCGCGCTTAACAAAGTGATGTTGGGCGAGCTAATAGACTTAATTTCGGGCATTGCGCTAAACGAAGAAGGCCACGCCTCGCGCGATGTGCTGGGCCGTGTTTACGAATACTTTTTAAGCCAATTTGCGGGCGCCGAAGGCAAACGAGGCGGCGAGTTTTATACCCCAGGCTCGGTAGTGCGCGTATTGGTAGAAATGCTGGAGCCTTACCAAGGCCGCATTTATGACCCCTGCTGCGGCTCGGGCGGCATGTTTGTGCAATCAGAAAAATTTGTACAGCAACACGGCGGGCGCATTGGCGACATTGCCATCTACGGCCAAGAATCTAATTACGTCACTTGGCGGCTAGCCAAAATGAACCTTGCCGTGCGCGGCATTGATTCAAAAATATTTTGGAATAACGACGGCAGTTTTCATAAAGATGAATTTGCGGGCCAACGCGGTAGCGACGGTGCCCCCATGAAGGCCGACTTCATTATCGCCAACCCACCCTTTAATATTTCTGATTGGGGTGGCGATCGTTTGCGCGAAGACGTACGCTGGAAATACGGCGTACCACCCGCAGGCAACGCCAACTACGCATGGCTGCAACATATTTTGCATCACCTAGCACCTAACGGCACGGCAGGCGTGGTGTTGGCCAATGGCTCGATGAGCTCAAACGCATCAGGCGAAGGCGAGATTCGCAAAGCCATGGTCGAAGCCGATGTGGTCGATTGCATGGTGGCGTTGCCAGGGCAACTGTTTTACTCCACGCAAATTCCGGCATGCCTTTGGTTTTTAGCGCGCGATAAATCCAAAGGCAGAACAGGCAAAACAAAATTGCGCGACCGACGCGGTGAAGTATTGTTTATTGATGCGCGAAAAATGGGAACTTTAGTAGACCGTACCCGCCGCGAATTAAGCGATGCTGATGTGCAAAAAATTGCCGATACTTATCATGCGTGGCGCAGCGAAGTGAAGACAAGCACTTATGTCGACATTGCAGGCTTTTGCAAAAGCGCGTCGTTAGAAGAAATTCGCAAACACGGCCATGTATTAACGCCGGGGCGCTTTGTGGGTGCTGAAGCGGTGGATGATGACGGCGAGCCGTTTGAAGTGAAGATGCCTAGGCTGGTGGCTGAGTTGAATGCCCAGTTTGAAGAATCGGCTAAATTAGAGGCAGCGATTAAGGCCAATTTGAAGGGACTGGGGTATGGTTACAAAATCGACTAAAACGACAAAACATCCGGCAAAGCAGTCGTCGAGTGGAGATTTTGAGGCTCTTGTTTCTTCAGTCGTTCAAATTCATCAAAGGGCGCATGCCTATGCTGCGAAGGCTGTCAATATCGCTCTTACAACCCGAAATTGGATGATTGGGAGGCAGATTGTTGAGTTTGAGCAAAACGGGCAAGATCGAGCTGCCTACGGTAAACGCCTTTTGCCAGAATTAGCCCAGCGCCTCACAATTGTCGGACTAAAACGGGTTGATACACGCGAACTTAGGCGCTTTCGGCAGCTATATATTGTCTATCCGCAGATTCGGGAGACACTGTCTCCCGAATTACTTGCCGAGCCTAGTTTAATGCCATTTCCATCGCTGGTGGAGGCCACTGTAACAAAACCGGAGACGCTGTCTCCCGAATCGACAATTTCGAACATCTTGCATCGATTGTCATATTCACACTTTGCCGAACTACAAGAGCTCGCATATGAAACCCAGCGCCGCTTCTACGAACTAGAATGCATTCGGGGTAACTGGTCAGTACGAGAACTGCGCCGCCAAATCGCCAGTCTTTACTTTGAGCGAAGCGGCTTATCCACCGACAAAACTAAACTTTCTGCAAAGGCCCACGAAGGAGCCGAAACACTAAATCCGGCAAATTTCATTCGAGATCCTTACATTTTTGAATTTCTTGGCCTCCGCGCTAAAGACACAATGGGTGAGTCCGATTTAGAGGACGCGCTGCTAGATCGTCTTCAAGAATTTTTGCTTGAAATGGGCCACGGCTTCTGTTTTGAAGCCCGCCAAAAGCGAATTCTGATCGGAGACGAATATTTTTTTGTAGACCTCGTTTTTTACCACCGAATTCTTAAGTGCCACGTGCTTGTGGAACTTAAAACCCAAGCGTTTTCGCATGAAAACTTAGGACAACTAAATACCTATGTGGCCTACTATAAAAAATACGAGATGACTGCTGGCGATCAGCCGCCGATTGGTATTTTGTTATGCACACGCAAAAACGAAGCATTAGTTGAATTCGCGCTAGGTGAAGTGACCAACAGCCTTTTCGTTTCGAACTATGCAGTCGAAATGCCAGATAAAGCGACAATGGAAAAATTCCTGAACCGTCTTGAAAAGGAGTTTGGCAATGAAGTCTAAAAAAACTGAAAGCTTTGCTACGCAGTCGGTGACTTACGACGCAACAATGACCGATATTGTGGGAATAGTTTCTTCGCTTAGAGATTTGCAATTGCAAACCTTGCGTGGCCTCGCGCCTGTCGTTAACGACATCATTCAAGATCGCTGCCTCGATGCTCAGCACATACAGCGAACACTTGATGCGGTATTTGATTGTGCGGGGTTGCCAGAAGGGTTGTTGCTATACAAAAAGCTCTGTAGGTACTACTACGATATCGATCCGGAAACCACTGCTCGGTATGTTTATGATTATCGGGATTGGTATGAAAATGACGACACAAGCGATTTAGATGATTCGATTCATGAGCAGTAAGTGGCTGTCGAGCACATGGGGGGAGGAAATTTCGCTGGAGTATGGAAAGAGCCTGCGTGACTACAACAATGAACGTGGAAAGTATCGTGTTTTTGGAAGCAATGGGCCCATTGGCTGGACTGATAAACCTTTGACATCAGGTCCAGGAGTGATACTGGGGCGAAAAGGTGCCTATCGTGGTGTTCAGTTTTGTCAGCAGCCTTTTTTCGTAATCGATACCGCGTATTTCGTTGTTCCAAAGAAAGAGTCGGATATCAGATGGCTTTATTACGCCATCAAGCACTATAAGCTGGGCGAGATGGATGATGGTTCGCCGATTCCGTCGACGACTCGCGCCGCTGTATATGTGAGAGATATTGCGGTCCCACCCCTCCCCGAACAAAAAGCCATCGCCGCAATCCTCGGCTCGCTCGACGACAAGATCGAGCTAAACCGACGGATGAACGCGACGCTGGAGGCGATGGCGCGGGCGCTGTTCCAGAGCTGGTTCGTGGATTTCGATCCGGTGCGCGCCAAGATGGATGGGCGAGTGCCGGTTGGGATGGATGCGGAAACTGCGGCGTTGTTTCCGGATAGTTTTGAGGATTCGGCGCTTGGGAAGATTCCGAAGGGATGGGAAATAAAATCGCTCGCCGACCTTACGAGTTTGATAACCAAAGGAACTACGCCAACTCAACAGGATTTGCTTGGCGCACGTGACGGCGATGCAAAGATTAACTATGTCAGAGTAAATTCACTTGACGATGATGCATTCGTACTCAAAGATAAATTAACAGTAATTTCGGAATCAGTTCATATCGGTGTTTTAAAGCGGTCGATTCTTGAAGTAAATGACATTTTGTACACGATTGCTGGAACAATTGGTCGAATTTCGTTAGTGGAAGATTGGCTTGTACCAGCCAATACTAATCAAGCTGTTGCGATAGTTCGTTCCCGAGAGGAAATTCCACCTAATTTTCTTTTTTTGGCGATGAGGCACGAAAACGTTCGCGAAGAACTTCAAAATAACGTAGTTCATGCAGTTCAAGCGAATCTCAGTTTGGGTATGTTGTCCAAAGTACGTCTAGTTGTTCCAACGATTCGTGATTTGCCAAAACTATTTTTGGCGATTGACTTGCATTGCACGCAAATCAGCGCTAACCGATCACAATCTCGAAACCTCAAAACCCTGCGTGACGCTTTGCTACCAAAGTTGCTAAGTGGGGAAATACAATTAAAAAAATAGAATATGCCCTCTCATTCAGACGCTATTGGTTTTCTAAACGAACTTTCGCAAGAGACTGATGAACCGTGGTTCAAAATGGTTTGCGACCTCGTCTCCGTGCTGGGCGTTAGCGTGTTGGATGAACAGTTCAACAGCGAGTTGTTTGCAATTTACACTAACAAAGCGAGTTATGTTGGCATTAGAGCAGGAACTCCAAGTGTCATTTCGCCCCCAAGTTCAACGACGGACTTCTTAGAAAAGTTAAGCAACTTTCAAAACTTTAAACTTCTTGGGAATGAGCTTGAATTAAATCTTACTAAGCGAATTTCAGTGATTTTTGGAACGAACGGAAGTGGTAAATCTAGCCTTTGCGAATCACTTAAGGTCTTAGCAAAACCAGAGTCGCCGCTTCGGCCGCTTCATAATGTGAGACCCGATGCGATTTCATTGACTCCGCAGTTTCAGTATAAATTTAGAAGTAACGCCGTAACTCAGAATTGGTCGAAAGCGGCTGGGTTTGGGGCAAGACAGGGAACTTTAAAGTATTTCGATACAGCTCTTGCGGTTCAAATTATTAAAAGTGAAATGCAACCCGGGCGAGTAGTAGCACTCTTTCCGTTCAAACTTCATGTTTTCGAGCATGTCAATTCAATCACCATAAAGTTCCGCGAGACTTTGCAAAAAGCGCAGGCAGAAAATGCCGCCAAGCTTGAGTTGGATCTTCGAGAAATATCGCGCACCTTTGAAAAGTTTGAAGAAAGCCCCCTTGCGCAGCTAGGTGCTCAAACAGTGGCGGCTTTGCCTGAACAAATTCGTATTGGAGAAATGTTTACGGAAGAAACAGCTTTGGCTTCAAAAATTTCGCACGCGGTTGAGTTAGAAAAAGCCACTTCTGAAGAGGGACTCAAATTAGTTCGCACCGAATACCGCGAGCTTGAGTTGTTATTGAAATCTCTAACCAGCCTTATAAATGCTGCCGTAGAGATGTGGTCAATCGAGCCAGCAAAAAAAGCCCAGCTACTTATAAAAAAACAGTTTGCTCAAGCGGAGCTCGCAAGCACGATTATTTCTAGAGATGAAAACTTAGATCTTTTTTTGCCGCTGCTTCGAGCAGGTCATTCCGTATGTAATTTTGATAACCCTTCGCAAGATACATGTCCCCTTTGCAAGCAAACCCTAGAAATTAAAGCGAAGGAGCTATTTAAGCGTTATCACGAAATGCTAGTCAGTCAGCTTGAAACTGAGATCAATTCGCTCAAAGTTGAGGTCGCCAAAGCGACTAGTATTGGGGAAACCATTGTCAATCTCGACCGAAGTTCTTTCACTCATTGTTCTGCTTTGACCGTTGAGATTTTGACAACAATTGCGGAAAGAACGCAATTAATAACTGGTAACTGCAATGTAACCACCGAACCTTCAGGCGTCGCTCGGTCAGCACTTGAAACATTGAAGATTCAAGTTGCGAAACTGGTTGAAATGACAGAGGCTAAAAAAGCCGCAATTGATTTAGCTGTACAAAGTCGCGAAGTCGTTTTGAAACAATTGGTAACTATTCGCAGCGAAATAGATTCGCTGAAATATGCCCAAGCCATTAAGTCAAAGCTTGATTTGTTAAAAATTGCACAGCGGCGTGCCGGAAACGCAGATTTTTGGAACAAAAGGCTTCCCAGTTTTTCTCGGTTATTAAAGAGTCTTACTGACAAGGCAAAGTATGCCTATGAAAAATTAGTTGTACCTGATTTTGAGTCGCGCCTTAATGACGAATACGTCGCTTTAGCCGAAAAGCCAATGGCGGAATTTAGAGTCGTTTTAGCACGCAAAGGTGCTGATGCATCAGTAAATTTGTTGCCGAAGATCGGCGGACATCAGATTGAATCCGTTTTGAGCGAGGGAGAGCAAAGGCTCCATTCCCTTGCGTTGTATTTTGCGGAGCTTAAAACAAGCCCGCAATCGGTACTAGTGTTTGACGACCCGATTTCAAGTTTTGACTATAACTATGTGACAAACTATTGCCGACGCCTCCGAGACTTTTCGCAAATTCACCCCGATAAGCAGATCATAATTATGACGCATAGTTGGGAGTTTTTCGTTCAAATTCAAACGACGCTTAAGCAAGCTCAACTTGAATCTCAGCTTTCTGTTTTGGTGCTTGAAAACCGCTCGTCAGTTGCGAATTACAGCGAAAAAATTGATGAACTGAAAACGGACATTTCTGCAATTCTTAATGCTACTGGTGAACCTTCAGAAATTTTGAAAGAGGAGACTGCAGGAAAAATGCGCCGTTTGATGGAGGCTGTTGTTAATACCCATGTCTTTGCTAACCAACGGTACCAGTTCAAACAAAAAGCACTGCAAATTTCGGCTTACTTAAATTTCACGAAGGTTGTTGCCCTTCTACCAGCGGAAGCAACGATATTTGGTGATCTTTACGGGAAGTTGAGCATTACCGTGCATGATGACCCACGCAACGCTTATGTAAATACTGATAAGTTAATGTTTCGCAGCCGATATGACCAAATCTTAGCTATCGAGGCGGCAATAGTCTCTCGGCGACCGTGAGGTGACGATTCTTGAAAACACTATTTGACGGCTTTTGGAAACTTGCCAAAGGCATTTAGATAGCCCATGCCAGATGAGCAAAACAAAATCGACCCGCCCTAATCGCGCTTTAAAAACCAAAACAGGCGCAGTAGTGCACTAATCAGCAGCTGAATACCTAACCTTTGTAGCCGCCAGCGTCAACGCCGAGGCTAGTATTGAAATGCACTACGAAGACGAAACATTTGGCTCACGCAAAAGTTGATGGCAACGCTTTACGATGTGTCTGTACCTGCCACCAATCAGCACCTAAAACTCATTATTATCGACAACGAACTAGAAAAGCTATCAGTTGTTAAGCAATACTTAACAACTGCTGCTGATGGCAACGGTTACCAGGCTAAGCACTACAGCTTGCAAGCGATTATTGTCGTTGGCTTTAAGATCGAGAACGAGCGGGCCGTTCAGTTTCGCAAATGGGCCAACCAAATCGTTAAGGATTACACCATCCGAGGGTGGGCTATGGATTCCCTGCGCCTAAAGAACGGTGGTACGTTTACGGATGAATTCTTCGAACGCCAGCTTGAGAAAGTTCGCGAAATACGGCTTTATGAACGAAAGTTTTACCAGAAAATTACCGATATATATTCAACCGCGCTTGACCACGGCGCGGCCGCAACCGCAACCAAGCGAGTCTTCCCAGCAGTGCAAAACAAGACGCACTACGCGATGCATGGTCAAACAGCGGCAGAGGTAATAGCGGATTGAGCGAATCATAGCCAAGAAAATATGGGCTGACTACAGATGCAGTGCAGGGTTATTGAGTGAATATTGCACAGGTGCAGCCTAAAACCCACTTTTTCAGCCGTTCAGGTTAACTTTTTACTAATTTGGTAACGAAAAACCGATACCATGTTAAATAAATTAACTTTTATTAACTTGATGAATCCCTCATGTTAACTGCAACTTACGCCATACCCGCATTACCACCACCTAATGTGGATTTCGACGCGCCCGAAATACTAAAGCAGCTAGCAAAGGCCCATCGGCATTTGGCAGAGCTTAAAGGCTGTGCAAAAAGCATTCCTAACCAAGCTATCCTAATCAATACGTTAGCTCTGCAAGAGGCTAAGGCAAGCTCGGAAATCGAAAGTTACGTCACCACGCAAGACGAGCTATTTCAAGCGGATTTACAGCTATCCCAAGCGATCTCGCCCGCAGCCAAAGAAGTGTCGCGCTACCGAGAAGCGCTCAAATACGGTTTTATGCAGATGCAGACTCAACAAGGCTTGTTAACGAACGGTACGCTAATTGCACTTTTTCAAATGCTAAAGGCGAGCGCAGAAGGGTTTCGCCGAGCGCCTGGTACCGTACTTAAAAATGATAAAACTGGCAAAACGATTTTTGTACCACCGCAAGACGCGACACAAATTCAACATCACATGGATGCGCTAGAGCAATTCGTTAATTCGCCAGACGATTTGGACGGCATTATCAAAATGGCGCTGGTCCACCACCAATTTGAAAGTATTCATCCCTTTAGTGTTGGTAACGGCCGCGTTGGGCGAATTTTATGTGTTCTGTGCCTGACTCAATCAGGCCTGCTCGATTCGCCCGTGCTGTATTTGTCTCGTTACATTAACCAACATAAATCGGATTACTACCGTTTGTTGTAAGCCGTACGTGATCAAGGAGTTTGGCACGACTGGATCGTTTTTATGTTGCAAGCCGTGGCGAGCACAGCGCAGAGCACTGTTCTATTGGTCGAAGGTATGCGAACGCTAATGGCGAATACAAAAAAACGTTTGCGCTCTGAATTTCCTAATTTGTACTCGCAAGATTTACTAAATAATTTATTTCGACACCCATACACCCGTATTGAATTCTTGCAGCGCGATTTAGGCGTTTCTCGGCAGACCGCTGCTAAGTATTTAAAGCAACTTGCAAGTACAGGTGTTTTACTTGAACACGCAAAGGGCAAACATATTTATTTCATTAATGTTGAATTGGTGAAGTTACTTTCAATGGGTGATGAATAATGGCCCATTTAAAGAGAGTTACTGGTCCGCTGCCCCAGCGCGGGCAATTTCTCGTTTATCCGACCCAAGATGGAAGGCTAAAAGTCGACGTTCGTTTTGACGGCAACATGGCATGGCTAACGCAGCAACAAATGGCCGAGTTGTTTCAAACGACTAAGCAAAACATCGGAAAGCATCTAAAAAACATCTTCGCAGAGGGCGAACTAGCTGAGCAATCAGTTGTAAACGAATCGTTTACAACTGCCGCCGATGGAAAAAATTACGAGACACGCTTTTACAACTTGGACGCTATCATCTCCGTCGGATATCGAGTTAAAAGCTCAGTTGCTATTCGCTTCCGAATTTGGGCAACCCAACAGCTTCGCGAATACATGAGAAAAGGCTTTTTGCTAGACGACGAGCGCTTAAAGAACCCTGACCAACCTTTCAATTATTTTGAAGAGCTGACGCAGTGCATTCAAGACATCCGCACTTCTGAGCGCCGTCTCGACCAAAAAATTACGGACATCTATGCGACCAGTATTGATTACGATCCGACCCAAGAAGTTAGCCTAAATTTTTTCAAAACGGTACAAAATAAAGTTCATTGGGCAATTACAGGTGAGACAGCAGCAGAAATTATTCACGGGCGAGCCGATGGAAACAAGCCCAATCACATATCAGATTGGGGTGACAAACTGAATGGTTTCTTAACATTAAATGATCGTAGCATCTTGTCTTATGCAGGACATATTGCTCATGAGATGGCACTTACAAATGCAGAGTCGGAATACGAGCAATTTAAACTGCAGAATGAAAGCGTACCTCGACAAGTAGACAACGATTTTGAGCGAGCATTGGTAGACATACAAAATATGTCTTCAACCCAGAAAACCAAAGCACCAGAGCTTCATCGCAAGCTCACACCGAAATGTGGAAATAGCTAATGCCATTTCTATCCGAAGCCGAAGTCGAACTAGCTCTACTAGGCCAACTGGAAACCCTTGGCTACCAATTAGCGCAAGAAGAAACCATCGGCCCCGATGGCTTTCACCCTGAGCGTGAAAGCCACGATGTTGTCATCTTAAAAAAACGCCTGCACGACGCTGTTGCCAAGCTCAACCCAGCCATCCCTGTCGAAGCCCAGCACGAAGCATGCCGCTGCATCCTACAATCAGAGCTACCTTCTTTACTCGAAGAAAACCGCCGCATCCATAAACTCATCACCGAGGGTGTCGATGTTGAATATTACGCAATCGACGGAACTCTAACCGCTGGCAAAGTGTGGCTCATCGATTTTACAAAACCAGATCGTAACGATTGGCTTGCCGTAAGCCAGTTCGTTGTTATTTCAGGCCGCGCAGGCGCTGCCTTCAATCGTCGCCCAGACGTAGTGGTATTCGTCAATGGCCTGCCCCTAGCCGTTATCGAATTAAAGGCCCCTGGCAGCGGAAACGCCACTTTAGTGGGCGCGTATAACCAACTGCAAACCTACAAAAACCAAATCACGTCCTTGTTCAATACCAATGCATTATTAGTCACTTCAGACGGCATCACTGCGCGTGTGGGTTCGCTGTCTGCCGACCTAGAACGATTCATGCCATGGCGTACCACCGATGGCCGTGATATTGCCCCAAAAGGCGCGCCTGAATTGTCTACCTTGATTGAAGGCGTGTTCGAGCAACGCCGCCTGCTTGATCTGCTTTGCCATTTCACGGTGTTTGGCGAAACAGGTTCGGGCCTTACAAAAATTATTGCTGGGTACCATCAATTTCACGCGGTGAATCGCGCGGTGGAGTCCACTATCCGTGCGGCAGATCAAATGCATGTGTTGCGAGATGATCCAGCCACCTATGGCACGTCTGGCGGCCTTCCCAGCGTTAAAACTCAGACCAAAGGGGACAAACGCGCGGGTGTTATTTGGCATACGCAGGGCTCTGGAAAAAGCCTGCTAATGGCATTTTATGCAGGGCAATTAGTCAAGCACCCCGCAATGGCTAACCCCACGTTGGTGGTGCTTACCGACCGCAATGATTTAGACGATCAGTTGTTTGCCACCTTTGCCATGTGCCGCGATTTAATTAGGCAAACACCCCTGCAAGCCGAAAGCCGCGACGATTTACAAAAGCTATTAGCACGCGCATCGGGTGGCGTGATCTTTACTACATTGCAAAAGTTTGGCGAATCCAACCAAACATTAACCGAACGCCGCAACGTTGTAGTAATAGCCGACGAAGCACACCGAAGCCAATACGGTTTTAAGGCCAAGTTAGACGCAAAAACGGGAGCTATTTCTTATGGCTTTGCTAAGTATTTGCGCGATGCGCTACCCAACGCATCGTTCATTGGCTTCACGGGTACACCGATTGAAGCCGACGATGTCAACACCCCCGCTGTGTTTGGCAATTACATTGACGTTTACGACATTAGCCGCGCGGTTGAAGATGGCGCTACGGTGCCCATTTACTACGAATCACGCTTGGCTCGTATCGAACTAGATGAGGATGAAATATCCAACATTGATGCCGAGGTTAACCAACTAACCGAAGACGAAGCAGAAGTTGATCAAGAACGCTTTAAACGCAAATGGTCAACCGTTGAAGCCTTAGTCGGCAGCGACAAGCGCTTAGCACTAGTAGCGCAAGACATGGTGACCCATTTTGAAGATCGCGTTGCGGCACTAGATGGCAAAGCCATGGTGGTATGCATGAGCCGTCGCGTATGCGTGAAGCTTTACGACGAAATTATAAAGTTGCGCCCCGATTGGCATAGCCGCGACGACGCCCAAGGTGCCATCAAGATTGTGATGACAGGCGCTGCGAGCGACCCGCAAGAATGGCAACAGCATGTAGGTAATAAAGCTCGGCGCGATTTGCTGGCTAAGCGCGCGCGCGATCCAAACGATGCACTTAAATTGGTGATCGTGCGCGATATGTGGCTAACCGGCTTCGACGCCCCATGCATGCACACCATGTACGTTGATAAACCCATGCAAGGGCACGGTTTGATGCAGGCCATTGCACGGGTGAATCGCGTATTTCGCGACAAGCCCGCTGGGTTGATTGTGGATTACATTGGCATTGCACAAAACTTAAAATCGGCGTTGGCACAGTACTCACAGAACGATCAAGACAATACAGGTGTTGACGAATCGCAAGCCATTGCGGTGTTGATGGAAAAGTACGAAACCGTTCGCGACATGTATCACGGCTTTAACTATGCGCACGCGCTAAGCGGAACCCCACAAGAACGCTTGCACATGATGGCGGGCGCTATCGAGTGGATTTTAGATATGCAGCAAAAGCTAGCAGCTGCCGAAAAAACCAAAGAGGGTAAGAAAAACGCCCATCGCCGGTATCAAGATGCGGTGCTGGCGCTGTCCAAAGCTTACTCATTGTCGTCGGCTTCCGACGAGGCCCGCGCTATACGCGAAGAGGTGGGCTTTTTTCAGGCCATTCGCGAAGCGCTTGTAAAAAGCAGCACAGGCTCGGGCGTCACCAGCCAAGCACGCGAGTTGGCGATTCAGCAAATTGTGAGCCGCGCGGTGGTGTCGACAGAAATTGTCGACATCCTTGCCGCCGCTGGCATTAAGAGCCCAGACATTTCAATTTTGTCAGACGAGTTCTTGGCCGAAGTGCAGCAAATGGAGCGCAAGAATTTAGCGCTTGAGGCGTTGCGCAAATTAATTAACGATGGCATTCGTTCGCGCAGTAAATCTAACGTCGTGCAAACCAAGGCTTTCTCAGAACGCCTCGAAGATGCTGTCGCGCGTTATCACGCTAATGCAATTACAACCGCTGAGGTTTTGCAGGAGCTAATCGCCCTAGCCAAAGATATTCGCACAGCGCGCCAACGCGGTGAAGAACAAGGTTTATCGGATGAAGAAATTGCTTTTTACGACGCCCTAGCTGAAAACGAAAGCGCGATTCAAATGATGGGCGATGACAAGCTCAAAGTGATCGCGCATGAATTATTAGTGAGTTTGCGAGAAAACGTAACAGTCGATTGGGCCCACCGTGAATCTGCCCGCGCACGGATGCGGGTTTTGGTGAAACGTATTTTGCGCAA
This sequence comes from Betaproteobacteria bacterium, assembly GCA_031429355.1. GTDB lineage: Bacteria > Pseudomonadota > Gammaproteobacteria > Burkholderiales > Burkholderiaceae_E > JANOZM01. The sequence continues at coordinate 12,693 of JANOZM010000001.1, forward strand.
ATATGGGTACCCGCCGGATTTACAGGATGCGGCTGTGCAGACTGTTTTGCAGCAAGCGGAAGCTTTGTCGGGGACTTGGAGCATTCAGGGGCGCAGCGTATAAAGTGGAGAAGGTCAGACTTGATCTGCCAAGGTACTTTGTCAGATCAAGTCTGGACTTCTACAACTTAATCGTTGCACGCTCCGCGTCTAATATCCTGTAAGTACCTTTTGCCCAGTTTTTTTGTCGCGAATCCAATCGGGTAGTTCGAGGCGAATATCTTCTGCAGAGGCTCCCTCTGGCGGTATTGCCCGCGTTACTATGCGTCTCTCGCAAAAATCACCACCTGCGGTGTCGTCTAGTTCTGGTCGAAAATACGCATTCCCGTGCGTATCGCGTGCAAACGGGTAGCTCTTACCTAATCTGAGCTCCCAACCAACCAAAAGCGTTTCGTCGGTTAAACGTAATTTCAAAATAAATCCGCATTGATACTTGCGCATTTTATCGAGCAATTCGTCGGGAATTCGCTCGGCGACTGGTACCGTTACATCCCCTAAAACAACACCACCTTCATAACGAGAACCTGTATTAATGACCTTGTTTTCTGGTTTGCCTGGTTGGCTTGGCTCGTCGTCGCGCCACGTTGCTCGCAGAGTGATAGGCACCCCAAACTCTGCGCCGTAACTGTGCTTTGAGTTAGAACGGACGCCCATTAAACCTGCCTTATAAAAAAGATGCCCTTGCTCATTGAAGATCATTACACTGGGTTTCTCTGGGGCCGCGTCGGCGTAAAGTTCGCCACCACTCATACCGCGAAACTTTTGTTTCCATTTGCGCTCCTCATCGGTCAACGCGCGATCACGCTCGTTTATAGCTTCCGGTTTACGAGGCTCACAACCCGCAACAATTGGTAGGAAAAACATACCTTGAATTAATGTCCTGCGCACCGTGAATTGATTTTCTTTAAACTCACTAGTAATCATTTAGTCTCCGTAAAACTGATATCCGTGGTCCCGCAACCACTTCATGTATTCCGTCATATTAACGTTACCAGTAACATTGTTTAGCGCTTCGATTGCTTTAACTTTCTCAGTACTCCGTTGCGCGAAGTTCAAATAGCCCTCGCCATCTCTTGCCGCATAGTTGATAAATTTTTGTGTTTCTATTTCAGCGTTTGTTAGGCTTTTGTTTCTTAGCGAACTGATGCCGTAGTTAAAGCCCATTGTACGAGCCGTACTACCGCTAACGGCACCAATAACTTGTCGGTCTTCAACGCGCCATCCATTTGATTCAGCTAATCGAGCACTACCAAAACGAATTGAACCACTTTGATCATGAATCACGGGGTTTCTCATATCAATCTGCGATGGTGGTTTAAAGTTCTTCACGCCCGCTAAATCTGCTTGTTTCATCATCCAACTTAATGCAACCGAGGATAGCCCGCTATCGAACTTACCATAGCCGCCGCCAATATCAGCGTGAGCTCCGACAAAACCAAGTTCAATTCGTACTTGCGAAGAAGCCGAGCTGGAACTACCAATAGATACGAGAGGAAAGCCACCGTAATGTCCGTTATCAGCTAAATGAGGCCTATTCGTGTCCCAATATCGAAGATTTCCTAACCCACCAGAAAGCTCTGCGTTAACACCTTGAGGTGCACTTCGGTATTCATTTAACGCAACAGCATGAGCTACATGTTTGAAAGCACTCGGAATAGCCAAATTATAGTTATACTTTTTTTTCGCGCCATTTTCGTCCACATAAGTGCTGAAATCAGTACTCAACACGGTATCCCATAAACCCATGAAGCGAAAATTGACTTTGGCACAAGCCATTGCAGCTTTACCATTAATAAAAATAAGCTGCCCATTTTGATCTCGTTGTTGATATTTGTAGTTTCCATTAATCGTTTTAGCAGCAATCCGATTTGCAAAATCTCTCGCTTCAGCGGCTCCTCGGCTAAACCCAATAATATCAACTTGCAAAATTTCTTCGGCTTTTAACTTAGCGGCTTCTTCATCGAAATAGAGTTGCATCCGTTGAATTCTCATTGGCCCAGACAAATTCGATCCACGATCAGGAACGCTGATACCAAACTTAGTATATGTGTAGTTGGATGCAATAATTGGCGCGTAGGTATCTCTCGTAGTTTCAGTGTTACCGTGATCGGTTCCCACGCCAGTAACGTAACGCTTGTTTCCATCAGTATAAACATCTCTAAATTTTACAACATTCGACAACGAGCTATTTCGCCCCTCGGAAGTCAACCAGGTTTCATGATCCGTATTCTCAGTCCCATCAAAAGCAAACAACGTCAACCCATCAGCATCAACATACCGTAAAGGGTTGTAATTCACATAAGCATACCCATTAGGCCCATCTGGATTACCAAGTGGATCAGGGCTTATATATTCGCCCCTCGCAGGATCGTAGTACCGTTGGCGGTTGTAATACAAACCACTCTCTTTATCGTGGTACTGTCCAGGCAATCGAATTTCTAGGTTTAAATTTTGGCTAATTACTTTTACGCCTCCAAAGGGGGCGTAGTCGGCTTGCCATTTGGTTTGGGCATTGGTGTTGGTGGCCGCTAATGGTGCGCCTAGGTGGTTGGTGTGGATCCAATGGATTGAAGCATCGCCGTTGGCTGTACTTTGGTTCTCGCTGCCAAAGGCTGATGCAACTATTTGTTTCAGGTCTTGCCAAATTATTGACGCTTGGGTGTTGGTGTCGTTTTGTAAGTTTGCGCCTGCTGGCGAATCGATTTGTGCAACGGGCAATGTGCCCATGTAAATGTATTGTCTAACTACTTGGCCGTTTTGGTTGATTTCTGTGGTTAGCTGGCGTTGGTCGTCGTAGGAGTAGCGCGTTTTTTCCCTTGCGGTTGATTTACTAATGCGTAGGCCACGGTGGTCGTATTGGTAATTGGCCAGCACAACTTGCGCTGTATTTACAGCAGCTTCGCTTTTTTCGCTCGCCTCACTGATTTGGATTAGACGGCCTGCAGCATCCCACTTGTAGGTGCGATTCTTTAATACGATAGGCATGCCGTCAGCGCTGTATTCGGAGGGTTCGTTTACAAAGCTTGCGCGGTGGCTGCTGTTAACTTTGTTGCTTACTTTTGTAAAATATCCAGCACTGTTTTCATTCGGTTCTTGCGCTAAAACGCGCTTGTTGTTCTTGTAAAAATAGCGATGAATTTGTTGATCGGTCTGCATCGTACTTAACGAACCTGAACTTACCGAGACTTGCTTTAGCTCTTCAACAAAACCACCCTTCCGAGCTTCAACTAATCGATCAGCATTGTCATAGGCATATTCGGTTTGTACTTGCTTATTAGCGCCGCTCGTTAGCTCTTTTGTGTACGCCAAATTGCCCAGTGGGTCCCATAAATAGCGCTGATCGACGATTGCGTTTTTGTCATTGGGCGAACCTATAGCGCCCAGTTGCGCTGCGCCAATGGCTACTGATTTTTTTTCAGCCGTCGTTGGTACGCTTTGTGCCGTTGCAGCCACTGCATTTTTTACAACAATGCCCATAAGCGCATCAACTATGCGATGCTGACCCCAATCCCATTCTTGAGGCCAGTTTAAGGGCCAACCAAGGCCAGTATCCATTGCCCTAGCCATGGCTCTTGGTCCACGCGAACCAGAGCGCGAGTGCACTACGCGGGCTAAAATACCTTGAGGGCTACGTTGAAAACTCGTTTGAATTCCATTACCCGCTGTAAAGCTGCTAATACCCACCATATCGCGCTGAATGTTCTCCGCAATGATTTGCGCTTTGCCCAAAGAGCGTAACCATTCGGTTTGTATGCTTGTACGTTTTAATTTGGTTATTTGCCCTGACTGATCCCGCTCGTAAACGATGCGGCTACCGTCGGCCATTGTTTGCGCTTGCAGCACACCGTTGGCGTCGTATTCGTAACGCGTATTGATAACTAAGTTGGACTGTTGGGTTAAGCTGTTCTTTATAGTGACCGTTTTGCCAATACGTAAACCGCGGACATCGTAAGTAAATTGTTCGGACTGATTGGGATGGTCTACCGCTTCTAGATGATCGGCTTGGTAACGCCAAGTTGTTGCAACCTCGTCGGCTTGCCCTACCGCTAAAACTTGCCGAATCATTCGGCCTTTGGTGTCATAGTGGTAGCTGGCTTTTCGGCCCATTGCATCGCGCATTCCAATTAAGCGATCGGCCGCATCGTAGGCGCGTAGGCTTAAACCTGTATCAACGCTAGTAACTGCAACCACTCGGCCAAAGTCGTCAAACCAATCAAGGCTAGTTGGGCGTTGCGCCCGTTCGCTAGTTTCGCTTTGCGAAACTGATTTTAAGCGCCCAGCGGGGTCGATAATAAATTCTAAATTGCCCGCTGCATTGTACCCATACGATACCTGCCGCAGAGCGTTGTCAATCTCGTGTACCGGTTGACCATAGGCGTTGTACCGAACTTGTTTTAACTGCGCTATGCCGTCGGTGTAACGCCCTGCTTCGACCAGTCGGCTTTCGGTATCAAACACTTGCTGTTGAATTTGGCCCGACAAATTAGCCGACCAAATTAATCGCCCAAATGCATCGTACGATTGGCGCAAGTACGGGCGATAATTAGGCGAACCCTCAGTACCGGATGACACTTGTGCAACTTGTCCAAATACATCGTATTGGGTTGTCTCACTTATGGGTTCTACCCAACCCGCACGATGGGTCGTCGTTTTTTTAAGTTGGGCTTGCGCGTTGTATTCAAACTCGGTGGCATCATTTCTTTGATTGATTACTTGTTTAACTAATCCTAATTCGTTAAAGCTCATGCTACTAAACGAGCCGCCGGGCACGGTAATTTTAGTTAACCACGAACCTGTGGTGTCGTAATCTAACAAGGTGATGTCTGAGTCGAGCGGGTCGTTGTTTGGCCCGTTTGTTAACGGTCCGTCTACTTGCGTTAAAACGCTACGGTTATTAATGACGGTGTAAACATAAACTGTAGTTCGTTCAATTTTTGATCGCTCAATTTTTGTTCGTTCAACTTTTGATGATTCATCTAAGCTCGTATTTACCTTGGCACTTAAACTTACATTGTCAAAATCTAAACCATCCGCTCCAATCGGGCTAAACCCGCTTTCAGTCATTTGTACCACTTGCCGCCTATCGTTGTAGCGTAATTGCACTTGGTGTTCTTTGCCCGCAATAACGCTGGGCTTGGCCACCAAACTAGGTTGCGTATCATGGCCTTCATATTCAAATCGCGTTTGCAACTGGGTGGCTTTTACTTTGCCATTTAAGTACGCAACGGTTACTATTTTTTCTACGCGGCCACTGGTATCAAATTCAGTTTTTGTGCCTTGAATCGGTTTACCTAAATGGTCTAGTTGAGTTGTTTCGTTAAGCCTTGCTAACGCATCGTATCCGTAGCGAATATTGGCTGGACCGCAAGTGGCACATCCAACCCCGCGAACTTCAACAATGCGGTCTTGCCCGTTAATACGGGTAAATCGGTATTCGGTGTTTTGGCCCAAGCTGTTGGTAATTTTGCTAGTACCGGCTTTGGGCCAAACAATGGTTACTTGCTCAATTCCTGTGCCAGCGGCAAGGCGTTTAGGTAACAAAACTTGTTGGGTTTTCTCATCAACGGCTAATCGTGCCGGTTCGCCTTTAACGCTTAAATTGGCACGGCCTTTTTCGTCGTAGCCATAGGTCGACAAGCGCTGCGATAACTGAACGCCGTCGCTACCCGCCCCTTTAACGGTAATGCCTGTTAGCAACGTGGGCCAGCGCGCATCTTCGTATTGGTACAACAATTGAGTACCGCTTGGTTTGCCCACTTTAACTAAGTTGGCGGTTAACTCGCTAGCAGCAATTTTTATAGGCTCGGTCTTCGCACTACTGTAGTGGTAGCTAAATTTACCCATTGGGCTTTGTATTGATTGCAAACCAGCAAACTGTGGCTCACCTTTTGCAATGGCCGCTTGCTTGGCAACCGTATCGAGGTACACCAAATCTAACACCCGATTTTGTGGATCGACGACTTTGCTCAGCCAACCGCGCGGATCGTATTGCAACGTTACAAACTCGCCGGTAATCACCTGAATTTGAACTAATTTGCCTTGCCCGTTAAACGATAAGGTTCGCCCTTCGGGCCATTGCCAAGTGTGCTCAACACCCGAAGCGTTAGTGTTGGCCGTCACTACGCCGCCTCCGCCTACGTACTGCTTCATGTTTTCGGGGGTACGCTCGAAGCGGCTACGGGTACCATCGGCTTGCAAAATATCGATTGTCCATTTGCTTTGCACGACTAAATAAGTTTCGTAACTTAAACGCCACCCGCGGCCCACTAGGCCCGGCCGAGTATCAACACCACTAAGTTTGCTGTTGTAGTGCCGAACAATTTCTAAACCAAGCACACCGGGCAACGGCGGCATATCAATTTCTTGCTGGTACTTGTTGCCGTTAATTACATTGATCGGATTGCCCGCGCCTTGATTAGTTCCACTTTCGTTCCCTTGCGTTGCGGGGCCAGACCCGCCACAAGGTGCGCCGCTGGCGGTGCCGGTGCAACTACCTCCACTAGAGCCTGTCCCGCCAGTACCCGTACCACCCGAACTAGAACCACCCGAACTAGAACCACCGGAGGTAGAACCACCCGAGTTAGAACCACCAGCCCCCCCATTAACAATATCGGGCCATTGCAATACGCTCCCAGGTTGTTGCGAAACTTCTGGCTTTTTGCCCGAACCAAGACCAAGATTTTCTAGCAACGAGGCTTTTTCTATCGTAGATGTTTGCAAATGTTGCAGACCCTGTTGCACCGGTGCCTGCGTTACAGGCTGCGTCTGGCCCCCGGCTCCTGCCTTGTAAGCCTGGGCATCCATCCCATAGCGAGATAGCTGCGCAAAACTAGAATTGGTAACCAGCATCAACACGACAATTGTTGAATGAATAATCGAATTAGTTTTCATAACCGCGCCCGTGCTTGCAAGTCGTTACAAGAGGCACGCAATCGCGCATCTCTATAGGATCGCCTACGTTACAAAGAGTGCATTGTTTTGTCGATTAGCCTGACGGCCTAGTGCAAGCTAATTTCTAGGCCATTTGAATTGATTGGCTGCTAAAAATGCTGGCTTAAAATCGATCTGGCCCGACGCTTACTTTTTGCGACTAGCTAACTTTCGATAAACCGTCGCGCGGCTTAACCCCAATCGTTTAGCCGCTTCATTCACGTTCCCACGTGTATCGTTTACGGCTTTCATAATTAACGCCGATTCCATTTCTTTAATTGGCACAGCATAAGGCTGTTTCGCAGCAAACCCGTTCGTGATTGCCACAGCCGTCGAAAACATTCCGGCCGCGTCTATACGCTTTAATTGCACATCAAGCCCAGACCACAGCGGAACGGTTTTTTGCCAAAGTTTTTTTCCAAAAACTTCTAAAATTTCGCTATCAGGAGTCGCAAATAAATCGCTTAGCAAAACACTTTGCTCGCCCAGCAACTCTAGCTCGTTAAACAAACTTCTTGCAGCAGCACTCGCGCCACTAATTTGCCCATCGCAATTAACCCGTAGGTAGCCCAAACTTTCACTGCTTTGCGAGGGCGTGTAGCCACCCAGCGGCCAAGTCACTTCTAGAACACATTCTTGATGCGTTGGTTTAAACAATAACGAATGTTCGATTTGAGTCGCCACTTGGCTTACCAAGTGCTTTAGCTGGCTTTGCTCACGCGCTCTAACACCGGTTAAATCGAGCATGCCTAATAGTTCGCCTTGGGGCCCAAAAATTGGCGCGCCTGCGCAACTAAATACCGAAGTCTTATCGTAAAAATGTTCGCCTTGATGCAGCCACACTGCGTGCCGTTCAGTTAGTGCCGTGCAGATGGCCGATGTGCCTACCGCGCGCTCGGATAAATCGACCCCAACACGCGCAAGAGCAGTGGCCGGATCGCTACGATCAATTGCGCCATCGACATGAACCACAACACCGCGCGAATCGGTTAGCAATGCAAAATACCCTAACCCCGAAACCATTTGCGCCAAACGTCCCACAGCAACTTGGGCCGCTCCTACCAAATGTTGATTGTTGTCCGTTACTTCGCGGCATTGCGATTGACCAACGGCCTCAAACTCAATTTTTGTAGTTGGGTTGTAGCCATTGCCAAGGCAGCGCTGCCACGACCTTGCTAACCAAGGCTGTATTCCCGACAGATCTGCCTTTAGGCCAGCTTCTAACACAGCTTGGCGAGCCAATCCAACGGCCCGAACCCGTCGGCTAGAAGGTTGTAATGAGGTTGCGTAGTTCATTAAAGTTTTGTCATTGAAACTTAATCGTTACGGCATAGTGTATGAGTATGACTGCAAAAACGCATATCGAATTCCTTGGTTTCGCTGGGCCGTACCCGGCTATTCTTAAGCAAATTCCCAAGCACCGAACGGAACCACCATCGCCCGCGTCTCAATTTGAGAATTTATCTTATTTCCGCGGTTTGCACACCAATTCCCTTTACATGCTGCGCCGCACAAACTGGTTAACTACATCGGTCATCAATTTCGAGGGACAGGGAGACTGCTTTGGAACAAGTAATCGAGAAAGTTAGCTTAAAAGTAAACGGCCGCGCCGTATCCGTAGAGTGTGCACCACACACATTATTGGTTCAAGCCATACGCGAGCATTTAAAACTCACCGGCACCCATGTGGGCTGCGATACGGCCCAATGCGGCGCGTGTACGGTTTTAGTAGACGGTAATGCAGTAAAAGCGTGCAACGTTTTGGTCTCGCAAGTGGCCGGTTGTTCCATCACTACCATTGAAGGTTTAGCCGCCCCCGATGGCACGATGCATCCGATGCAAGCGGCGTTTAAAGACTGCCACGGTTTGCAATGCGGGTTTTGCACCACCGGCATGGTGATGAGCGCGCTCGACTTGTGCAAACGCCACCCTAATGCAAGCGAAGCCGAAATTCGTGCCCAGCTGGAAGGTAATATTTGCCGTTGTACTGGCTACCAAAACATTGTGCGTGCGGTTCAGCAAGGCGCACACAAAATGCAGGCCGTTGCTTAAGCCGTCATTGTAAATTTAACAATTTCTAAAAGATTCTTGGAGAATTAAATGGGTGCTATTGAATTTAGCAAACTGCCTCACATTGGTGAGCCGCTTAAGCGTAAAGAAGACTATCGCTTCCTGACAGGCGCGGGCCAATACACTGACGACATCACGATGCAAGCGCAATCGCATTGCATTTTTGTACGCTCGCCGCATGCACACGCGAATGTAAAAAGTATTGATATCACAGCTGCCAGGGCCATGCCCGGCGTTGTAGGTATTTTGACGGGCGATGATGTTGCCGCAGACAAAATTAATGGTCTACCTTGCGGCTGGTTAATTACCAGCGTAAATGGCGAGCCGATGAAAGAGCCGCCTCATCCAATTTTGGCGCAAGGCAAAGTGCGTTATGTCGGTCAGGCCGTTGTGATGGTCGTTGCCGAGAGCGTAGAAGAAGCCAAAAACGCGGCCGAAGCTGTAGTGGTTAACTACGAGGCCTTGGCTTGTGTAGTGGATGTTCGCGATGCGAAAAAAGCGACTGCGCCTTTAGTACACGACATTGCCCCTAACAACCATTGCTATCAATGGGCGATTGGTGACAAAGGTGCTGTAGATGCTGTTTTTGCTGGCGCAGCCCATGTTACTAAACTAGCCCTGTACAACAACCGTTTAGTGCCCAATGCAATGGAACCGCGTGCTGCAATTGGTACTTACAGCCGCGCCAACGAAGAATATACGTTGCACGTTTCCAACCAAAACCCACACGTCGAACGTTTGCTGATGACCGCGTTTGTTATGGGCCTACCCGAGCATAAAGTGCGCGTAATTGCACCCGATGTGGGCGGTGGCTTTGGCTCTAAAATTTACCTGTATGGCGAAGATGTTTGCTTAACTTGGGCCTCCAAAAAACTTAACCGGTCTATTAAGTGGATTTGCGAACGCAGCGAATCATTCTTAACCGACGCACACGGTCGGGACCACCATTCTACTGCCGAAATGGCGATGGACAAGGACGGTAAGTTCTTAGCGCTACGTGTAATGACCGACGCTAACCTTGGTGCCTATTTGTCGACATTCTCGACAGCAGTGCCGACTATTTTGTACGCTACTTTGTTAGCTGGTCAGTATAAAACTCCGCTAATTTACGCTGAGGTCAATTCATACTTTACCAACACTACACCGGTAGACGCGTACCGAGGTGCCGGTCGCCCAGAAGCCACTTATTTACTAGAGCGATTAGTAACGCGCGCTGCTTGGGAATTGGGTTTGTCGCAAGATGAAATTCGTCGTCGTAACTTTATTACGCAATTTCCGTATCAAACACCAGTTGCATTGCAATACGACGTGGGCGACTTTAATGCGTCGCTTACGCGTGCTAACGAATTAGCTGAGGTTTCAGGTTTTGCTGGACGTCGTGCAGCCTCTGAGGCCAAGGGACTAAAGCGCGGTATGGGCTACTCTTGTTATATCGAAGCGTGCGGCCTTGCACCTTCCAACATTGCAGGCGCATTAGGCGCGCGCGCTGGTTTATTTGAATGCGGAGAAATTCGTGTTCACCCAACCGGAAGCGTAACGGTGTTTACAGGCTCGCACAGTCATGGTCAAGGCCACGAGACTACCTTTGCGCAAGTCGTAGCAGGTCGTCTAGGTATATCGCCCGACATGGTTGATATTGTTCACGGTGATACAGGGCGCGTACCATTTGGTATGGGCACTTATGGATCGCGTTCGATGTCAGTGGGTGGTTCGGCAATTATGAAGGCGCTCGATAAAATTGAGAGCAAAGCCAAAAAAATTGCGGCCCATTTGTTAGAAGCAAATGACGCGGATATCGATTTTGCAAACGGTGAATTTACCGTTCGCGGAACTGATAAAAAAATCCCATTTGGATCGGTAGCATTAACCGCCTACGTTCCGCATAACTATCCGTTGGATAAGTTAGAGCCAGGCCTAAACGAGACTGCATTTTACGACCCGACCAACTTTACATTCCCATCGGGAACCTACATTTGCGAAGTCGAAGTCAATCCAGAAACTGGTGTCGTGCGAATTGATCGCTTTACTGCGGTTGACGACTTTGGAACCATCATTAACCCGATGATTGTTGAAGGCCAAGTACACGGCGGCTTAGTGCAAGGTATTGGCCAAGCGATGATGGAAAACTGCGTCTACGATCGCGAAACGGGTCAGTTGCTTACTGGTTCGTTTATGGACTATGCAATGCCCCGCGCCGATGATTTCCCGAACTTTAAGCTGGACACAACTTGCACACCTTGCTCGCACAATCCGTTAGGCGCAAAAGGTTGCGGTGAAGCTGGTGCTATTGGTTCCCCACCGTCTGTTATTAACGCTGTGCTGGATGCTTTGCGCCCCTTGGGTGTCAAGGACTTTGACATGCCTGCCTCGCCCAATCGGGTGTGGGAAGCGATTCAAGCTGCTAAAGCCTAACGTCGACGTAACTCGGCTTAATAAAGGAAAACATTATGTATAGTTTTAATTACTCTCGACCCAGCGATGTAAACGCAGCAGTTGCTAAAGCTAGTGCAGGCGCCCGCCCCTTAGCGGGTGGGCAAACTTTGCTAGCGTCGATGAAGTTGCGTTTATCGCAAAGTGATGAGTTAGTTGATTTAGGTGGCATTTCGGGCTTGTCAGGGATCAAACGCGATGGCAACAACATCGTCATTGGAGCCATGACTAAACACGCAGCCGTTGCCGAAAGCGCAGAAGTGCGGGCCGCCATTCCGGGCCTAGCCGACTTGGCTGGACACATTGGTGATCGCGCCGTACGCAACATGGGCACCATTGGTGGTTCGTTAGCTAATAACGATCCATCGGCCTGTTACCCAAGCGCTGTGCTGGCGCTAAACGCAACGGTTCATACCAACAAACGCACAATTGGTGCCGACGCATTTTTTACCGGCATGTTTGCAACCGCACTTGAGGACGGCGAGCTAATCACAGCAGTCAGCTTTCCAATTCCACAAAAAGCGGCCTACGCAAAGTTTGTGCAACCCGCGTCCCGGTTTGCATTAATTGGCGTGTTTGTTGCGCACACTAGTTCGGGTGCTCGCGTAGCTGTCACAGGCAGCGGTAATGGTGTTATGCGCCATAGCGGCTTGGAAGCAGCGCTTACCACTAGTTTTACTGCCGCTGCGGCGAAACCCGTTAAAATTGATTCTGCTGGAATGAACGCCGACTTGCATGCGTCGGCGGCTTATCGAGCCAATTTAATTTCGGTGCAAACACAGCGCGCTGTTGATAAGGCCAATGGTGTAGCTTAAAGTTTTGATGCTCGTTTGCAAACTGTACTTACAAGCGCAAACGGGCGGCAAAACTATATTGCAAAACCAAAGTGCAAAATCGCGATGTACAAAAGCCGGGAGCTCGTCTCCCGGTTTTCATTTAAGTTAGAACTATGAAGCAATTATTTACCTCGGTTGATCACGTTATTAATGCTTTGGCATCTGTAGGTTATTTAGCCGATCGTCGCCTAGCCACGGCTTTGTATTTAAGTATTCAGCTAGAGCGCCCATTGCTTGTAGAAGGCGAACCTGGCGTTGGTAAAACAGAGCTGGCTAAGGCATTGGCTAAAGCCTCGAAACGCGAGCTACTAAGACTGCAATGCTACGACGGCCTAGAGCAACGCCAAGCTCTTTACGAATGGAACTATGCAGCCCAAATGCTGCATTTACGCGCCAAACAAGGCGCAAACAGCTACGACGAAAAAACCAGCGAACAAGAAATTTACCAAAGCAAGTTTTTAAGTACCCGCCCCTTGCTGGCAGCATTGCAAGCGCCCGCACCTGGGGTCGTTTTGTTAATCGACGAGCTTGATCGAGCCGACGAACCCTTTGAAGCGTTTTTATTAGAATACCTTGGCGAGTACCAAGTGAGTATCCCCGAGCTTGGAACCATTAAGGCACAACATACCCCGCTGACCATTATTACCAGCAATCGCACGCGCGATTTAAACGATGCCGTAAAGCGCCGCTGTTTGTACCATTGGCTAGATTACCCTGAGCGCAAACGCGAATTAGCCATTGTGCGCGCGGCAGTACCACAAGCTTCAATGCAGCTGACCGAGCAAGTATCTAGCTTCGTTGAGAACTTACGCGTGCAACCATTTCGCAGCGCTTTTCAGCGCGCGCCCGGCATTGCCGAAAGCGTTGAATGGGCAAAGGCTTTAGTGGCACTGAACGCCCTAGAATTAGACCCAGAAGTAATTAACGACACTGCCGGCATTATGTTTAAGAACCGCGAAGATGTGGCCGCTTTAACCACCGATCTTGCGGCGCAAATAATGCAAAGCAAAAACGAAAAATAGATGTTTAGTTAGGACTCTATGCAATTAGGTGACGCACGCGTTGGAAAGCTGGCCGAAAATATTGTCGGTTTTGCACGCACTTTACGACGTGCAGGACTAGCCATTGATCCGTCACGCTCTGTACTAGCCCAGCAAGCTCTTATGCAAATTGATTTGGGCAGTCAGGTAGAAGTACGCGCCGCGTTAGAAACTGTTTTTGTGACCGAACATGGTCAGCGTCCGTTATTTAACGAGCTATTTACTGCTTACTTTAAAGACCCCGAAATTGCGAACAAATTGTTGGCGCAACTGTTACCCCAATCGACCGGAAAGTCGATAGCGCGCAAGCACCGCCCACGGGTGCAAGAGGCGTTAGCTGCTCAAAAAAATACACCGATGATCAAAGAATCGGGCGAGTCTAAAATACAGCTTGATGCCACCATGACGGCCAGCGATAGCGAGCGGTTAAAGTATGCAGACTTTAACCAACTCAGTAGCGCTGAGTTTCACTTAGTGCAACGGATTGCTAGCAACTTAAAGCTGCGTTTGCCGGAATACAAAACCCGTCGTACCAGTCTGGTAGAAAAAGGCGATCGCCCCGATTGGGCAAGTTACTTTCAGGCGCTGGCCCAGTACGGCGACGATGCGTTTACCTTTACCCAACGGGGTCGCCAAACCCGCGCCAACCCATTGGTTATTTTGTTAGACATTTCGGGTTCGATGGAACGCTATTCGCGCATGATGCTTACGTTTTTGCATGCGGCTACTAAACCGTATAAGCAAAAAACCGTGTTTGCATTTGGCACTCGTTTAACTAATTTAACGCCCGCCTTTGCCAAGTCGGACCCAGACTTAATGCTTGCAGGTGTTTCAAACATTATTGGTGATTTTGCAGGTGGCACAAAATTGGGTGACACTATTGCTAAGTTACGCAGCGATCACACACGGCATTTTATTGGTCGCCGAACGACTGTATTACTGGTGTCTGATGGATTGGACACAGGCCAAGCCGACTTGCTCGATGTAAACTTGGCTTGGTTAAAACGTCATTGCGCGCACTTATTTTGGTTTAATCCTTTATTGCGCTACGAGGGCTTTGTGCCCAGCGCGACCGGCCCAGCTTTAGTTAGTCGCTACGCCGACCAAGCGATTGCCATTCACAATTTAAGTAGCCTTGAGCAAATGGCACAAGGGTTTGAAAAACTTTTACATAAAACAAAAAATTAGGAAATTATTATGGAAATGCAAGGCCAACGACAACTTGCCGTTACGCAACAACAAGCTTGGGATGCGTTAAACGACCCCGCCATTCTTAAACAGTGTGTAGCCGGTTGCGATGTTTTTGAACCGACGGATGACACCCATTTTAATGTTGGCATGGCGGTAAAAATCGGTCCGGTTTCTGCTAAGTTCGCCGGGAAAATTGAGTTAACTGATGTACAGCAACCACATCAATATCAACTCAATTTTGAAGGCCAAGGCGGCGCTGCGGGATTTGGTAAAGGCAATTCAAAAGTTACGCTAACGCCAAACGAGCACGGCACTTTGTTGGATTACACCGTCAATGCTCAAGTGGGCGGAAAAATTGCCCAATTAGGTCAGCGCTTAATTGATGGTGTTTCTAAAAGCATGGCCGATGATTTTTTTAAACGCTTTGATGCTGTTTTGCAAGAGCGCTATCCGGCTGCAGTTACAAGCAGCGCAGTAAATGCCGACGGTACGCCAGCTGATGCAACCAATGCAGCCGAAAATGGTGCTGCTGGTGCTAATGGAGCCAGTAGTTCTAATGGCGCAAACGCAAGCAACACCAAAAAAGCAGCGGGTGGTGTACCCGTTTGGCTTTGGCTTGTCATTGGCGTCAGTGCAGGTTACTTGGTATCGCGTTTTTTCTAAATGGAAAACATTGATGTTCTAGTGTTACGCACGCTGCTATCTTGGCGTAGAGCCAACAAGCGCGCCCTAGTTGCAACGGTAGTTCGTACGTGGGGTTCATCGCCCCGCCCTATTGGTTCGATTATGGCGCTGTGCGAAGACGGTGCCGTTGTAGGCTCGGTTTCGGGTGGTTGCATTGAAGATGATTTAATTTACCGCTACACCACGGTTTCGCAAGAAAAACCGGCGATTCCCGATGGGCCACCGCAATGGATAAAATATGGCATCTCGGCAGACGAAGCACACCGGTTTGGCTTGCCTTGTGGCGGTACCTTAGAGCTTTTACTTGAATTTGATCCGGCAGCAGAATCATTACAAACCTTGGTCGATGCGTTGTCTAAAGGTCAATTAATGCAGCGCTCTATTAGCTTAAAGACCGGTGAAGTTGCGCTTAGTAAAACCTCTGTCCCCGCCGATTTAGTAGTTGATGATGAAACACTAACCAACACTTTTGGGCCTGAGTACCGTATGTTGCTAATTGGCGCTGGGCAACTGACTGAATACATGGCCACGATGGCTTTGTTTAATGGCTTTGCCGTAACCGTGTGCGATCCGCGCGAGGAATACCGCAAAAGTTGGAGCGTCCCCAACGTAACTTTAACGAGTGAAATGCCCGACGATGTAGTGCGAGCCTTTAACGTGGACAAACGTAGTTGCGTGATTGCATTAACTCACGACCCAAAGTTAGACGACTTAGCATTACTTGAAGCTCTTTCAACCGAAGCGTTTTACGTCGGCGCCATTGGCTCTAGACGAAACAATGAAGCGCGCCAAGCCCGCATGATTGAGCACTTCGACCAAACCGAGCAAAGTTTGCAGCGTCTACGTGGCCCAATTGGCATTTACATCGGCAGCAAATTGCCCTCGGAAATTGCCGTTAGTGTGATGGCCGAAGTGCTGGCCGTTAAAAATGGTGTACCACTGCCACGGGATTTAGATGTAGCGCACGCCAAGAATGAGCGTGAGGTAAATCACGATTCAGCTAATCGCAATCGTAGTTAGCGAGCCACGTTAACAAAAAATTACACCGCTTGCACTATTGACGCTTGAAGGCTTTGCTTTCAAGCGCTAAATTAGCAGCATGAAAACACCAACTAACGCTTTGTTATTTAATTTGCGCCGTAGGCTATTAAAAACCTTCGGTGCAAACGCCCTTGGCACGTCTTACGGCCTTGGGGCGAAAGCCACCTACAAGTTTGCAGTTCCACTAACCGTAGCATCGGTTGCAACCTCGGTAGCCGACCGCGCAAACGCCGACACTACAAAACGTTCGCCCATTGCAAGCATTGCACCTGAATTAGCCGCCGCCCACCTAATTAATCGGCTTGGCTTTGGCCCTCGTCCCGGCGATATAGCCGAGATTGCCAAGAACCCCGCTGCATGGATTGAGCAACAGTTACGCCCCGAATCGATGGCATTGCCCCAGTCGTTAACTAGTCGTTTGGGTGATGGGCAAGTGATTGCGATGAATCCTGTTTTGGCGATTCGCGAGTACTCCAATTTGTTGCAAGAAAATCGGCAAACTGCCGGTGCCAACCCAGCTGCGCAATCGACACCCGCGCAATCGGCACTGACCCAAACCGCAATGCAAATGAGTGGTAGTAACGAGCAGACGACGCAAGGCCCTATGCAAAGCAATACGCAAGGTAATACCGAGGGCAATATGCAAGCAGCTACGCAAGGAACTACGCAAGGAACCACCCAAGCCACCACAAGCCCGCGCGCCACTGACTTCGCGAGACCTAACGCAATCGCCCAATACGTTCGCACGCATCAATTGCCCGCTTTGCAATCTCGCTTGTGGCGCGCTTTAGAGAGCCCACGCCAACTCGAAGAAGTAATGGTTGATTTTTGGTTCAATCACTTTAATGTGTTTCAGGGCAAAAACCTGATGCGTGTGATGGTGGGGCATTACGAGCAATTTGCAATTCGCCCTTTTGCGTTAGGTCGATTTAGAGACCTGCTAACTGCAACAGCGCATCACCCTGCCATGATGTATTACCTCGACAACGCAGCCAGCATGGCGGCACCTCAAAACGCGCAGGCAACGGCTGGCAACAACAATCGTGGTTTGAACGAAAATTACGCGCGCGAATTGATGGAATTGCACACCTTGGGAGTCGATGCTGGGTACGAGCAAAAAGACGTAACAGAATTAGCGCGCATGCTAACTGGGTGGACGATTATTCCGATACGAGCAAGGCCGGGTATGCCGATTCCGCCGGAAGTAGCCGCATCAACCCCGGGAAAAACCGATTCTATGCCCGGTTTTTGGTTTAACGAACGGGTTCACGATCGTGGGGAGAAAGTTTGGTTAGGCAACCGAATTGCTCCAAGCGGTAAAGCCGAGGGTGATTTTGCGTTAGAGTTTTTAGCCAAGCATCCGGCAACTGCAAAAAACATTAGTTTTAAATTGGCGCAATATTTTGTCAGTGATCGCCCCTCGGTTGCGTTAGTTGAGCGTTTAACCAAAGTATTTTTGCAAGAAGACGGGCAGATTATTCCGGTGCTACGAACTTTGTTTAACAGCGACGAGTTTTGGGCCACCGAAAATCGTAATGCAAAGTACAAAACGCCGTATCAGTACACCTTGTCCGCGATACGTGCGATTGGTGCCAGCCCGACTAACTTGCAAAATATTATGAATACGCTTGCTGGCCAAGGGATGCCATTGTTTGGCTGCCAAACACCCGATGGTTATAAAAATACCGAAGCCGCTTGGCTTAATCCTGATGGCGTTACCAAACGGATTAATTTTGCGTCGCAATTGGCCAGCGGACGATTGGGCAACGAACGTGTTTTTCCAACCACAACAACAGCTCAACAGATTATTGAAAATCTTGGCCCGATTATTTCGGCCAACACTATCAAAGCAGTGAGCGAGCATCAAGGCGAGCCTAGCTTAGCGATGGCCCTAGTGCTGGCAAGTCCAAATATGATGCGTCGATAAACATTATAAAAATAGCACCCGTAAATTTTCGATAAAACTACTTTATTTAAAGTCAGAACAAATTAATTTGGATCACTATGTCGACTCATTCAAACTCTAAACGTGTCTTACTAAAACAGGGCCTCGCACTTGGCACGGGGCTGTCGTTAACTAGTTTTGCTGGCGTTCAAATTGCCCGAGCACAATCAACCCCGCGTAACAACGGTTCGCAAGCTCGCATCGTCGTTATTATGCTGCGTGGCGCAATGGATGGACTGTCGTTGGTATCCCCCTATGGCGATACGGCCTACTTTCAATCACGCAGTAGTATCGCCATCGCAAAACCTGGCGAAGTAGACGGTTCTATAGCACTTAATAATTTACACGGATTGCATCCTGCCTTTGCGCCGCTAATGCCGTACTGGGAGAGCAAGCAATTGGCGTTTATTCATGCTAGCGGTTCGCACGATACAACGCGCTCACACTTTGATGCACAAGACTATATGGAGTCGGCAACACCAGGACGTAAATCTACCCCTGATGGTTGGTTAAATCGTCTAGCAACGGTTTTAACGCAGGGGAATCAAGCGGCCAATAATCAGCGCTTACAGGCGGTTAATTTAGGCCCAACCATGCCGCGTATTTTTGCTGGTAGCGCATCAGTAGCCTCGCTTGCCAGTGGTAACGCAGCCACGTCTAAAGGCGTATTGGATCGACCCAATTGGACGCAAGCATTTAATGGCATGTATTCTGGCGACGACAAACTTAGCCTAGCCGTACGTGAGGCGGCTGCAACGCGCCGTGAAATTATTGATAAGTTAGCCAGTGATGATCCCAAAGCAGATGTGGGTTCGCTATCGTTAAACGGACTGGCTGCAGACACTGCACGCTTAGGCCAATTAATTGCCAAAGATGCGCGAGTGCGCTTGGCGTTTGTGCCAGTGGGTGGTTGGGATACGCATGTAAACCAAGGTAACGGAAAAGGTCAGTTAGCCAACCGCTTCGGCCTGTTAGCACAAGCAATCGATGCATTAGCGAGTAACTTGGGCGAGCGCCTAAAGGACACTAGTATTTTGGTGATGTCCGAGTTTGGTCGTACGGTTCGCCAAAACGGTAACAATGGCACCGACCACGGTCACGGCAATGTGGCTTTTGTCTTGGGTGGTGGCGTAGCCGGTGCGCAGGTACTAGGGCAATGGCCAGGCTTAGAGCGATCGGCCCTACACGAAAACCGCGACTTGGCAATTACCACGGACTTTCGCGATGTTATTGCCGAACTACTAGAACAACGCTTTCGCTTAACCGATAATGAGTTGGCGGCTGTCTTGCCCAATATGACACAAAGACAACGGGTTGGATTAGTCTAAAAAGTTTTGAATCGCCATTCACTAGCCATTAGCCGCCGGTTGTATACCGCGCGTTAAATGGCACAACCAGCAACACTTTAGACCTCTCTACAATTACTTTTCCTTTGAAGGATTTGCAGATGAGCCTATCCAATTCGCACGGCATTCCAAAACAATCGTTAATCAGTAGCGCCTTGTCCCTTGGCATTTTGGGAGTTGGTCTACTCAATGCTTGTGGCGGTGGCGCTTCAACGGCAGCACCAAAAGGCAACACCACTAGCGCCCCAAAGGTGTTAATTATTGCCGGCGATATTGCTCAATGCCCTGCAATTGGGCCTATCGGATCTGTAGCCGAAAAAACGGCAACACTAGTAAAGGCTTTACTGACAACCCATGGCGCCGAAGCGCAAGTTTTAACCCTAGGCGACAATGTGTATAACGTTGGATCGCCAAATGAATTTGCGGATTGCTACGAGCCCACCTGGGGCGCCTTTAAAGCACGAACCTTACCAACCCCCGGCAATCACGATTACGGTCAGCCCAACGCCTCTGGTTATTTCGATTACTTCGGCGTTGCGGCAGGGGCCGATAGAAAAGGCTTTTACGCAAAACAATTCGATAACTGGTCCGTAGTTTCGATCAATAGCAATATTGCTGTTGATAATAGCTCGGAACAAATGCAGTGGCTAAAATCGAGTTCGTTTTCTAAGTGCAAATTAGCCGCTTGGCATCACCCTCTATTTACATCAGCGATTCGCGGCAGCAACAAAATGATGACAGCCATTTGGGAGCAGCTTGATCTGGCAAAGTTTGATATCGTTTTTCAAGGCCACGAGCACCAATACGAACGATTCTCTCCCAAAAAATCCGACGGCAGTTTGGCCTCCGGTATTCGCTCGTTTGTGGTTGGAACCGGGGGCGCTTCGCTGAGCGGTTTTAGTATTCCTATAGAGGGTAGTGAAATTCGAATCGGTAGCTTTGGGGTGGTCGTATTAAAGTTGTACGACAATCGTTACGAGTGGGAATTTATCGACCCAGAAAATAAAGTGCTTGATTCGGGCAGTGCTAACTGCCGCGGATAGAACGACCCTAGCTGGCGTCGCGGTAGCCCGCGTCTCGCGCACTCGGCGCTGCGGTTGGCATACCGAAAATGGGCGTTGCAAGCAACAGAACGCTTAGCCGAACTATTTTATTACGACGGGTTCACGTAACTTCCATTGATCGCCAAACGACTTTAGCCCGAATGCTTGCATCTTTTGAGTCATTTCGTCTTCGTATAAAGGTTCTAGATTAGGAAATGGTTCGGTCATTAACGCAGTGTGCATCAACGGATGATCTGATTCGAGCGACAAACTTTTACCCGTAGACATCTGGTAGGCGTATTGCAGCGTAAACAATTCTGCAGGGAATACTCGCGACCAAGACATCATGTCGACTATTGATTCTAATTGGGACGGCCTTCTGCGTTTCTCAGCATCAATGCCCGCATATCCAAGGCACTGCGCAACGCGGTAGTCACAATAATCGGATAGTGCTACCCGGAAGCCCGCTTCGTCGCCGGCGCACTGCAAAATCCGACCATAAACACCAGCGTTTTCGACTTCTGACGGGTTAAATGAAGGCCAATTACGTGTTACTAAAATCGCTTGCAGAGTGCTGAAGAAAAAATGGGCTGGCTTATCTTCAAGATTAGCAAAGTACTCATGAACTTCCGAAGTTTTGAGGAGGTTCGCAAGGTACGGAGCAACCCAATCGGCAAACCACTGAAGACCACAGGCTAACGAAACGCCTTGCCAAGCCAGTATTTGTAGCAATGAATCATCTCGTGCACTGAAAGGCAGCACGCCAGCTCTGCGTTCATGTAAAACTAGATCGACGCTCAGATAGCGATAAGCAAACGCTCGCCTGATCTTGTCGAACTGCGTAGGCTCTCGCGTCAACCGAGAAAAAAACATTGCCTGTTCAGAATCTTGAGCAAGATCCTCCGTGCAAGCAATCTTATAAATCAGGCTTTTATCCTGAATGAAATCACCGTTTTGACGAATCCATTTTAGAATATTCGCTTCAGTAATTTCACTTGTGTCAGGTAAGACGCCGGGCTTCAGCGCAAAAAGCACCGACTCAAGTCGGTTGTCACGGGTGGGTTTCAAAAGACGGGGCATCGCGCAAATCCTTACCAAAGCCTAGATCGTACATTCGTTTTACCCGTTCGCATTCCGTTATGTTGAACAACAAATCCGTCATACCGTTGCCCTATCATTTCCCTCCTCACATATTGAGCAAATTCATTTGTACCGTAAGCCATATTTTTCACGTCCCAAACACTTCCAGAGGCGGCATTTGCAGCTAAATTAATCCGTGAGACCCCAATATAGTGCGGCCCTTTTGCTTGTTCTTTACTCAAACCTTTCGCATTGCCATTTAGCCCACCTTTTACTTCAATCAAAACAAACTCGTTTGCAAACTTTCCGAGTTTATTTGGCTTTTACATTTAACGCTTTAAAACGCAGTCAGTACGAGCGCTGGCGCTTGGAGCGGCGGTTTCGGCTCCAGCCCTAAGTAGTTAAGAATCTTCTCTATCGCCTGGCTTTGAACGGTCGTCGCGACGATTCTCAAATCAACAACACAATGCGGGCAATGGCCCGTGAGCGGCACGACAAATTGTTAATGAAATTAAACTAATGGGTTAAGAAGCTCTTGCGGGAAATACGGAGATTCAACTTGAAATTTCATTTTTCGCGATGCAGCTAATTTGCACAAAACTATTCCGTAAAAATCAATAGCCGTTCTATTGCCGAACTTGGTACACCCATGTTCTTCGTAGACACTCATCCGAGCCCTGTTTTTGAACTCGGTCACACGTTGATTTAGCCAACTCGGAAAGGCTATGGAGTCGTTATCGTTGACTATAACCGCCCCTGCGTTCGTACTCAACATTAATCGCGCTTCGTGCCGCTCGACGGCTTTTTTCATCACGTCGGAGAGGCCGCCAAAAGCTAATTCCAAGAAGCATTGTCCTACCGGCCAAACGACTGACTGTTCTAGTTTAAAGCGAGTCATAACTTTTTGGAGACGCTTCAAACATGCTTTGTTGCCGGTCATAAAAACTCCGATTATTAACCAATCGAATGCGCGAGGTCGTACCGGTTGATTCTGAATAACTTCTAAGACCTCTCGCGAC
The DNA here is from genome assembly GCA_031429355.1 of Betaproteobacteria bacterium. Taxonomy (GTDB): domain Bacteria; phylum Pseudomonadota; class Gammaproteobacteria; order Burkholderiales; family Burkholderiaceae_E; genus JANOZM01. Next base: position 35,387 of record JANOZM010000001.1, read on the forward strand.
GAGGCGAACTGTTCAAGTTCTTCAAATGTCTTTAATGCTTTCATTAAATAAAGGTGTGCTTGTTTGCTATCGCCTTCAATACGAAATAAAAATCCAGCTAAGCTTAAGTCAACAACTGCAATATCGCTAAACAACTCAACAAGAAAATCGAGATTTACGATTCCTTCAACAGAAGCGCAACGCCCCGCCACAACTGCTCGGGAATCATCTAATGCCGCTCTTTTGGATGCAAGCTCCCGGAGGAACTCTACATCTATTGAATTTGATTTTAAACTAGTCATATCTTAATTAGAAACGGTGTCCAAGGAATAATGGGCGAAGACGTACTCGTATGCCGTGCACCTGGATTTAAGTTTAGCTGCCTTAATTGATCTCCACGCGCGAAACTAGCATAGGAAGAAACCTCATTTTTCACAAGGCCAAATAGTATTTCCCTTGCAAAGGATTTGTCTATAGCCGAAAAATCTTGAACTCGATTGCCTTAGCAACAAACCGACTGATTTTGAAGGGCTACACCGAGAACGCTTGCTGAGCAGACAGTTAAAGATCGACAGGTTGCAGCCTAAGGCGACATCAGCATCCTCACAGTCACTACATTGTCTAACTTCCGGCTAAGCCATTACAAGGTTGATCGGTTTGGATCAACACACCGTCTTGACCTTTGGGTTTGTGCGGTGGATAATACAAAGTAATACATGTTCATCAAAGTATTACATTATGACAGCTAGAACCATAAACGTACGCTTGCCTGAGGCGCTTTACAACCAGATTGAAGAGCTTGCCAAAGCTACCGCTCGGACTAAGAGCTTTTTGGCTATTGATGCACTGACCAACTACGTCCAGAGTGAATCTTGGCAAGTTCGTGATATCAACGAAGGCATCAAGGAAGCCGACGCAGGCGATTTCGCAACCGACAAGCAGGTCAAAGCGGTGTTTGCCAAATATGGCGCTTGATGCATGCTGATCAAGTGGACTAAAGCATCACTCGCATCTGTTGATGAAATCGCTGGCTTCATCGCCAAAGACAACCCGACCCGCGCCACTAGCTTTGTGTTGGAATTGCAGACCGCTGTGAACAAACTTCAGGCCCATCCAGGCATGGGCCGGGCTGGACGCGTCCCCGGTACGCGTGAGCTGGTCCTGCACAAGAACTACATTGCCATTTACCGCGTGCGTGGCGATGACGTCGAAATTTTGAGATTGCATCACGCAGCCCGAAATCTATAACAAACTGGGCAAGTCCGTGTGTAGCAGTCCAGACTTCAAGATAGTTGACTAACAAACGCCAACAGCAACCTCAAACTGCGCGAGAGTTGCCCGCGGATCGACCTTATGAACAACCTGCGCATTCTTAAACAACCTGCATTGGCTAAAGTCTAGTACCGATGGCGCTGTTAGATCAACTTACAAACAGTCACCGCCTTGCCTTATTTTCGGCTAAGCCGTTACAAGGTCGATTGGTTCGGACTAATGGAAAGCGCTTGTTTAAAAATTGCTTGTAACCTTTGGTTAACGAGAAACACACACAATTTCTACCAAAGGACCCGGTTTCATGGCTCAAAAAACCCTTGCTGGCTTATTTATTTGTTGCACATTGGCTGGCTGCGCAACAACCGCGCCGAATTTCAGCTCTACTTCGCCACCTATCAACGGTGGATCGAACACGAAAGCCGAGCAATTAGCTTGGAGCTCTAACGAATGCGTTGCGATTTTTGTAATAATGAAGGGCGCATCCATGGCTTCTAAAAATCAAAATCCTTCTAATGTCCAAAGTTTCACTTCAATGACTCATAGCTTTGTTGAAATGAGTATCGGCCTTGTTGGTGTGGATCGATCGAAAGAAATGGTAAAAATCGCCGTTGCCAAGGAGAAAGCACGATTGGAAAACGCTCTATCGGGCCAAAGTGATGCTTATGTAAAGTATTTGGATACAAAAGCCTCTGCATGCGTTGAGACTGCACAACAAGTCCGAGCCTACATTGGTGTTAAACCCGTAAACCAGAAGACCAGTGCTGCTGCCAGCTAAAACATTTGACAGACAGATTTTGTTCTACAGGCCCAGCAGTTTAAACACAGTTTTTTATAAAAAAGTAATTTAACTATGCAAACGAAGTGCATCCGCTGGTTGATGTTAACGTTCGCTGTTTTTTTAGCGGCCTGCACGACCAACCCCGTAAAGCTACAACCTGTAACGGAAAATAATAAGCTGACGATTGCGAATCCGTTCGAATTTGATGTAGATCGCAGCAGCTTGGCTTGCAAGTATCTGTATAAATATAGCTTAGCTGCAGGCGAATACACCGCAAAATTTCAAGATCAAGAAGGTGTTTATTTTGTGGGCCAATTTCGCAATGTGCGAGAGCAACAGCTTGTTGCCTCTTGTGGAACTGGTGTTTTGCCAGCTATCGAGTGGGAAGGCGGTTTCTATGTCCCTAACGAGAAGAGCAAGCCTGCAAAAATATTTTACTTTCTAAAAACCCGACAAGCTGCCAACCAAAATACTATTAGTGCTTCGAACGCTTTTATAGACAATAAGCAGAGGCTCTATCAAGCGGTTGCTGATATCGCTGCAGCAATGGAAGAAGGCAACCTGTGGTTCCCGCCGCAGCCTTCGGAGCCATCATTGCGCAAGGTAATTGATCGATAACAAGATCAAATACATTGGACACTGATTTATTTTTGGCACTACCGGATGTAGCGTAGCTCACGTGCCTAGTTCATTTTAATATGACCAGCCAAATTAACCGCGACCCAACGCTCAGCAATCGCGAAAAATTTGAACTGCTCGCCCTAGCTGATGCCCTTCTGAGTCAACACTTAACAAATCGACTGATGTTCCTAAACACGCAGAGGCGTGTTTTTCCAAAGTTAGGAATAACTGATTTTTGTTAAGAGCTCCGATGTCACGAACAGCTTGTAAAACACCCTCGGCCGCCCAAGGATGATCAGATTTTGTACTAGCCGACTTCAACCCAAGCCGTAAACCCAGCCCAATTGCAGCGTGGATCTCAAAAGGAGCGATTGACCATTCAAATTCGGAGTGTGCTCCCCAGTATGCCTTGCCTCGACCTAGATGGTGTATCGATGCTTTTTCCATATACCGAGCCATTCGAAAATCATTGACTTCGGCAATCGATTCTTCTAGTTCAAGACCGTTTGTCAATCGGTGAATAAACCTTGGATATGGATCAAACTCAGTGGTTTCTTGATAGTTCGTTTCAAAAGCTCTGTTAGCTATCGATTTGGCTAGCCAATTCAAAAACGATTCAAGTTCAGGGTTGTTTTTGCATTTATAAATTTCCAACTATCTAAGCTGGGAAACTTAAGAATAAATTTCGCGACGCGCTCCGCCCTTAATTGGTCTGAAGCGATGGATAACATACACATGTTCATTAAATTTCTAGAAGCGTCTTGGCCTGCATCGCTGCGATTGAGAAATTCGGGACCTAGCTCTGTAGCAACAACCGCTGCGTATTGATAGGCCATCGCATTATTCAATCTTACAATCTCCGCTTTGGTAGAGAGTTCGAGTTCAATCGATAGCAACGCAATTCTTGCAAAAAGACCCGCTCTCTCTTCAAGCACAAGGGCCAAAACGCGATTTGAGCGCTCTTCTAAAAGGCTCGGGACATGACCCGCTATAGTTCGGCTATAAGCTCGCTGCGCTTGCGAAAACGTGTCTAGCCAAACATCATAAAAGTACAATCTTGATCATTGCTTTGAGACAGGGTCAGAATTAAATTTCGGCTTAGAGGGCTTTTTTAACTCGATTTTTTCTGTCGAAAGATCTAACCCTGATTCTAAATCATAGCCTGCCCGAATCTGAGTCATCAAATCCGAGCGGCGAGCTATATCACTTTTATTTACTTCGTTATTCGAGTGGCGGGGCATTTTTAGCTAAATTTTAAGTAGCGATTAAGGCGGTGGGTTTGACAGTCAGGAAATTTAGCCGAACTACTTCATTACGATTGGTTCGCGCAAAGTCCATTGGTTACCAAACGAGGTTTGCCCGAGGGTTGCTATCGTCTGGGTCATTGCGTCGTCGTATAAAGGCTCCAAGTTTGGAAAAGGTCGACTCATTAATGCAGTGTGCATCAACGGATGATCCGATTCAAGAGACAAGTCGCTGCCAGTAGAAATTTGATAAGCGTATTGCAAAGTAAACAATTCTACGGGGAACACTTTTGCCCACCCCATCATATCGAAAATCGATTCGAGTTGGGACGGTCTTCTGCGTTTTTCAGCGTCAATTCCTGCGTACCCAAGCGCTTGGGCTACTCTATAGTCGCAATAATCGTTCAAGGCAACTTCGAAAGCAGCTTTGTCGCCGGCGCACTGCAAAATCCGACCAAACATTCCAGCTTTTTGCGTTTCCTCTGGATTAAATAAAGGCCACTGGCGCTTGACCAAAACCGATTGCAACGTGCTGAAAAAGAAGTGTGCCGGTGTGTCTAAAAAAAAGGCAAAGTAGTCTTGAACGTCTGTTGTTCTAAGAAGGTTCGCAAGATATGGCGCGGTCCAGTCAGCAAACCAATTTAAGCCACAAGCCAAAGAAAGCCCCTGCATTGACAAAGTTTCCAGCAGTGAGTCGTCGCGTGAAGTGTCGGGAATTTCTCTGATGCGACGTTCGTTTATCGTTAACTCAACGCTCCAATAACGATAGGCAAATGCCCGACGAAATTTCTCGAATTCGGTAGGCTCACCCTTAAGTCGAGACAAGCTGAACTCAATTTCAGCTTGAACTGCTACACCTCCGGTCTCTCCGATTGCCGCTGAGAGCGCACGTCCTCGAACACAAGCATCGAATGAATTGACCAATTTTTGGACGTATGGTTCCCGTGATTCACTCTTCAAGTCCGACTTCAACGCAAATTGAACTGATTCAAGACGATTGCTTCGGGTTGGTTTTAATAAACGGGTCATCGCAACACTATTTCCAAGTTTTTTATGTTACTGCTGTTTTTCCAGTGCGCATACCATTATGCTTGATCAAGAACGCAGGAAAAGGACGGCCTTGAGTTTCCGTTCTTACAAATTTCGCAAATTCTGTAGTCCCATATTCGCTATTTTTCGGAGCCCATACACCTTGGGCGGATTCAGCTCGCGTCAATATTACCTCGGGCTGCGATTCAAATTGAAAATTTAGGCGCGGATGGTTGCCTAGAACAATACCGCAGTAGCGATCACTTTGTGCAATTTTAATACGCAAATTTCTTAATCACCCAGCCTAGGCATACCAGTTTGTGCACCTTCAAACCCTACCGATATTGCAGCTGCCGATTGAGCCTGATCGATGCATTGTTTCATTGCACTAATGCGATCTATTCCGCTCAATCGGTTTACCCCGTTTCGCAGCATTGCAGCCGCTAAACTGCCCGCAAAACAATCCCCTGCCCCAGTGGTGTCCACAACCTTTGCGGCTGGTGCAGGAAAGATTTCTGACTGATAAAAAACGCCTTGCGAACCCAAGGTAATTAATACGTCTTTGCAGCTAAGCCCTAACAAGTGGTTAGTTGCGTTTTTTAAAGTTTCTGGTTGCGAAGTATCAATTTTAAGTCCGCATAATTTACTAGCTTCGTGTTGATTTAAGATCAACAGATCGACATCGGCCAATAGTTGCAAACGACCCAAAATTGGTTCTACCGGCGACGGGTTTAGCAGTGTTAATAGCCCGTTTTTACGCGCCGTTTTTAATGCGACCTCGACTATATCAATTGGTATCTCAAGCGGCATCAACAACAGGCCACCCGAACGCGCTTTTCCAAGGGCATGAATTACTTGCTCGGCATTGATTCGTGCGTTAGCGCCCAACGCGACCACAATACTATTTTGTCCGGCTTGGTCAACGACAATACAGGCCGTGCCAGTTGTGCAGTTGGCTATGGTGTGCAAGTGTTGCGTGTCGATTCCTTGGGCAACTATCTGATCACGTAAGGCTGAGCCAAATAAGTCATCACCGACGGCACCGACTAAACATACCTTGGCTCCTTGGCGCGCTGCCGCGACCGCTTGGTTTGCGCCCTTGCCGCCTGCAAACTGTTTAAACTTTTTGGCTAACAAAGTTTCACCCGGTAACGGCAAGCGGTCAGTTGTAAATACTAGGTCTTGGTTAATACTACCAACAACAAATACTTGTTGAGAAAGTTGTTTAGAGTTGCTGCTCATCGTAAAGTTTTACGCTTTACTTACAAAACGTTGCACGAGTGTTTGCATCATCCAACTTAGCGCTGCCTGACCGTCGACTTCTAATGCAACCAAAGCATTCGCAGGTCGCACCGAAGACAATTGTGCCAATTTAAAATCAACCACCGACATGCCCCGTGTGAACTCACCTTGTAGCTCAATATCAACGCGGGCCGATTGTAATTTGAACCAAGATGGGTTTTTTAAATAAGCAACCACTATTGGATCGTACAGTGGCATTGGTACCGAACCATCGGCACTCCGAATTTTTTGATATGCATCAAAGTAGCCACCAAACCACTGGGCTGATTGCATCGGTAAATTAGTAAACACTTGAACATGTTGCTGAGTGACTTGCATTTGCCTACAAACATTTAGCCCCAACATCACAATCGGTATACCGGAGCGAAACACGTAGTCTGCACTATGCGGATCGGCGGCAATATTAAACTCAGCCGCAGGGGTTTGGTTGCCACGATCGGTTGAGCCGCCCATCAAAATAATTTGCGCGATTTTGGCTTTTAGATGTGGCGCTTGTTCTAGCACCACTGCAATATGCGTTAGGGGGCCGATGCAAACAATTGTCAATTGATCGTCGCTATTGGTTAAAGCGTTAAGCAGCGCTTGGCATGCACCCAGCGTGGGTTCACTTTGAGGCTGCCCTGCACTTTCATCTAACCCTGCATCGTCATCCAATTGGGACAAGGGTAACTCTTGCCCGTTGGTTTTCATGCCACTAACACCCAGCACATGCTGTGCGCTAGCTTGCGCGCTGTCTTTTAACTCACTTTTAAAAAGAGGAATAGTTAAACCATAGTGTTTCCAAATTGAAACCGCATTACGCCAGACGCGTTCGATGGGTGCATTGCCAGCAACGACGCTACAGCCAAGCCATTGCAATCTTGTGTTTTCTCGCACAAGTGAATCAAGCAATATCACGGCCATCCAATCATCAAAGCCCGGATCGCAATCTAGCCAAAGTTTCATGGGCAACTTATTAGTTCTATTTTTAGTCTTTGATCGAAACAGTTTTTAATATTTCAAAGAATCGTGCACGATCTTGTTCGATGAATCGTACAAACGAAGCGGTCGTACCACCACCAGGGACTGAGCCAGATTCAATCATGCGCGTGCGAACCGCTTCAATCTTTAAGACTTCGTCGACCTCTTTATTTAAACGATTCACAATATCTGCTGACGTTTTTGACGGTGCATACAAACCTGCCCAACTCACCACATTAAATCCCGCAAAACCTGGTGTTTCGGCGATTGACGGAACGTCGGGTAGGCTTGGAGCACGCGTAACGCTGGTGACCGCAATGGGCTTTAATGTTTTTGCTTTTAGATAAGGCGCAGCGGTGGCATTAATCAGCATTGCTAACTCGACTTGGTTGCCCGAAACATCATTGGCAATTTGAGTTCCGCCGCGATACGGAATATGCACCATGTGAAACTTAGCGCGTTGCTTAATCATTTCGGTCGTAAGGTGATGAATAGTGCCAATACCGGGGCTTGCGTAATTTAGCGCACCGGGCTTAGCCTTTGCGCGCTCGATCAATTGCGTTAAGTTTTGTGCCGGAAACGAGGGATGTGCAACCAACACCATAGGCGCTGTGTTAACCAAAGCAACTGGTGACAGCTCACGCAACATATCGTGCTTGTAGGCTGGCGCTTCTTTTGGCGCGCTGGTGTTTAATGGTGCATCACCAGCCATTAACAAAGTAAAGCCATCGGGGTTTGCTGCCATGGCTTTCATAATGCCAACACTACCGCCTGCGCCGGTCGCGTTTTCAACAACAATTTGCGCGCCCAATCGTTCTGCCAAACGCTGTGCAATTAAGCGAGTGGTCATATCTAAACTGCCCCCAGCACTGTAGGGAACAATAATCGTAATCGGTTTTCCGGCTGGCCATTGTGCGAACGCGCTTTGCGTTGCCAACAATAGACTAAACGCAGTAATACTTTGAATCAATATTTTTTTCATTATTTAAACTCGCTTGTCGATAGATCTTGTCGGGCTTTAAAAATTTCCATTAAACAGCATGAAGCGCACTTACCTTGTCAAACTCTTGTGACCAGTCGTTGCGCCATTGTTTTTTTGTCGACTCATCGACCCAAGCGGCATCAATTCCGTTAAGCATACATCCCTGCAAATCAGCTCGCGTAAAGTCAAATGAGTCTGACATCATTTGCCAAGCTTGTGTCGGGTTTACATGATGCAATGTCGGGTCATCGGTATTGGGATGCAGCTTTAATCCGGCTTGCTGCATTTTACGAATCGGATGATCCAAGGCCCAGCGCTCTTTGGGCAAAGTACGCAAATAGTAGGAGTTAGTGGGTACAACGGTAAACACAATACCGCGGTCAACACATTCTTGAAGCAATTGCGCGTTGTCCAATACCGTATAGCCATGATCGATTCGATCTACTTTTAAGTCGTTAAGTGCAGATCGAACATTCGTCCAAGGCATTCCAAATTCCCCCGCATGGGCAGTACAAAACAGACCCGCTTTTTTTGCACGTTGATAAACAGCAGTAAACAATTGCGGCGGAAAATGCTCTTCGCGATAGTCGATGCCGATACCAATTACTTGTTCGCAACGATTTGCTAAAACAAGGTCCAGCATTTGTTCGGCGGCGGCTACGGGTGCTTCTCGGTCAATTGCCGCAATTACGCGGGCACGAATGCCCCATTGTTGTTGGGCGTGATTGATGGCCAGTTGCATTGCTTGAATAATTTGCAAATAGCTAAGACCCGAAAATTGTAAACTGCCAGTAGGGTTCCAAGAAAATTCACAGTAGCGCACATTATGCGCGGCAGCATCTTGTAAATACTCGATTGTGATGCGGTAAAAGTCGTCGGGCGTTCGCAATAAAAATTCGTCCAGCGCACGCAAAACCCGAATAGCACCCACTGGCTTTTCACCTCGGGTGTAAAACAATTCCACTTCGTTTGAATTTAACGGGGAATTTGCATTCGCCACCAAATGCGCAAAAGTTTCTTTGCGCACGGTTCCAAGCAAGTGGCAATGCAACTCTACTTTTGGAATTCGCTTAAAGAATTCATTGGAGGGTTGAGTTGCAGATGCAAGTGCAGTCATTCGTTACGCCTTAGGAGCACCTAGTCCCATGGCTCGCGTGATGACTTCTTTCATAATTTCGTTGGTGCCGCCGTAAATACGCTGCACACGAGCGTCGGCCCACGCGCGGGCAACGGGGTATTCCCACATAAAACCGTAGCCGCCGTGTAATTGCACGCACTCATCCAACACTTTGCATTGCAAATCGGTGGTCCAATACTTGGCCATCGAGGCGGTTGCTGTATCTAATTTTTTGTCCATTAATAGCTCGATACACTTGTCGACAAATACCTGGGCTACTTGGGTTTCGGTTTGCATTTCAGCTAATTTAAACCGAGTGTTTTGAAATGCAGCAACTGTCGTACCAAATACTTTGCGATCTTTCACATACTGCACCGTGGCGTCAATTGCAGATTGCGCCGACACCGTAGCAGCAAGGGCGATTTGCAAACGTTCCCAAGGTAACTCTTGCATAAGGTAAATAAAGCCCTGACCCTCTTTGCCGAGCAACTGTTCTTTAGGCACTTTCACGTCGTTGAAAAAAAGCTCCGAAGTGTCTTGCGCTTTCATGCCTACTTTTTTCAAGCGCTTGCCTTTGGCAAATCCTGCCATGCCTTGTTCGATTAACAGCAATGACGTGCCTTTAGCGCCCAATGCCGGATTAGTTTTAGCGACCGTTATCACTAAATCTGCATGCCAGCCATTGGTAATAAAAGTTTTTGAACCATTCACTAAATAGTGATCACCTTTGTCGGCGGCCACTGTCCGAATACCTTGCAAGTCAGAACCTGCGGCTGGTTCGCTCATCGCAATTGCAGTAATAATTTCGCCGCGCGCCATCGCGGGCAGGTACTTTTGTTTTTGCTCGGGGGTACCGTAATTGAACAAGTAAGGCGCAACAATTTCAGAATGCAGGCCAAAACCTAAACCCGTTAAGCCAGCATACGAAATTTCTTCCATAATAATAATGCTGTACAAACGGTCCGCCTCTGCGCCGCCAAATTCCTCGGGAATACTGGTACACAAATAGCCGTTATCGCCCGCTTTTTTCCAAACGCTGCGATCCACATAGCCTTGCTCTTCCCATTCGGCGTGAAACGGGGCCACTTCTTTTTCTAAGAACTTACGGAATGAATCCCGAAAGGCGACATGGTCGGGGCTAAATAAAGTGCGCTGAATAAAGTTCGGCTGATACTGGTTATTTTGCGACATGGCGCTGTGTTCCCGAATGTTAGACTATTGTTATTCTCAAGTTTACCGGAGTTCAGCATGACTGAAGCCTTTGTTTTTGACGCAATTCGTACACCCCGTGGCCGTGGTAAATCGTCGGGTTCTTTATACGAAGTAAAGCCAGTTAAATTGCTTACGACTTTACTGACCGATATGCAAAAGCGACTCGATTTAGACACCTCGCAAGTTGAAGACATTGTGCTTGGTTGCGTTTCGCCGGTTGGTGACCAAGGCGCGGTCATTCCAAAAACGGCTGCATTGGCCGCCGGTTGGGACATTAAAGTAGCTGGTGTGCAAATTAATCGTTTTTGCGCCTCGGGTTTGGAGGCCGTAAACATGGCCGCACAAAAAGTACGTTCAGGCTGGGAAGATTTAGTGGTTGCTGGCGGTGTCGAGTCAATGTCACGCGTGCCAATGGGTTCGGACGGCGGCGCTTGGGCCATGGACCCACAAACCAATATCAGCACGGGCTTTGTTCCGCAAGGTATCGGTGCCGATTTAATTGCTACTTTAGATGGCTACGATCGCGATGATGTTGATGCGTTTGGCGTTGAATCACATCGTAAAGCAGCGGCCGCACAAGCTGCAAAACGCTTTGCGCGCTCTATCGTTCCGGTTCGCGACGATTTAGGTTTAATTATTTTAGATCGCGATGAAACAGTACGCGCCGACGCAAGCGCCGAAGGCTTAGCTGGCCTAAAGCCTTCATTCGAAAAAATGGGGGCGATGGGATTTGACTATGTTGCACTACAAAAATATCCCCAAGTTGGCAGAATAAATCATGTGCATCACGCAGGCAATTCGTCGGGCATCGTGGACGGTGCTGCGTTGGTATTAATTGGTAATGAAACTGCCGCAAAAAATCTTGGCTTAAAACCACGTGCCAGAATTTTAGCAACGGCCCTTACGGGAACCGACCCCACCATTATGCTAACTGGGCCAGCACCCGCCACCCGCAAAGCCTTGGCCAAAGCGGGCCTTACCATTAACGACATTGATTTATTTGAAGTGAATGAAGCATTTGCTGCAGTCGTCATGCGCTTTATGAATGAACTAAACGTACCGGCAGAAAAAGTAAACGTTAATGGCGGCTCTATTGCGATGGGACATCCGCTTGGCGCAACCGGCGCAATGTTACTAAGCACCTTAATCGACGAGTTAGAAGCGCGGCAATTAAAACGCGGCCTAATTACATTATGTGTTGGCGGCGGCATGGGTATTGCGACTATTGTGGAACGTATTTAAAGCCATTAGCAAAGCTGCAAACAAAACTACAAGAAAACTGCAAGTACAGTTATTAAAGTTGCACAAACCTAGAGAATTTTTATGTCTAATATTCAGTACCAAAAAGATCCGCAAGGCATCATCACTTTAACTTTTGACGCGCAAGGCGCAGCAGTAAACACTATGAACGCGGCCTTTCAAGCCGAGTTTGTCCAAATCGTCGAAAAAATTGTTGCCGACGTGGCTGCAAACAAAGACAGTGTTACCGGCGTGATTATGGCTTCGGCCAAGTCGACGTTTTTTGCCGGTGGCGATTTGCGTTCACTCATTGCAGCACAACCTTCAGATGCACAAAGTTTTTACAACGGCCTGCAAGTTACTAAGTTAGCCATGCGTAAATTAGAGACCTTGGGTAAACCGGTTGTAGCTGCCATTAACGGTGCTGCCCTTGGTGGCGGACTAGAACTTGCCTTGGGTTGCCATTATCGAGTTTGTATTAACGACGACAAAATTCAGCTTGGTTTTCCAGAAGTTACCTTGGGCCTACTACCCGGCGCTGGTGGCGTTGTAAAGTCGGTTCGCATTATGGGCTTGCAAGCTGCCTTGCCATTGCTAACCGAAGGCACCCGAATTAGTCCAAGCAAAGCACTAGCCGCTGGGTGGATTCATGCCTTAGTTAATACCAAAGAGGAGTTAATAACTAGCGCGCTCAGTTGGATTGCTGCTAACCCTGTAGCAAAACAAATTTGGGATGACCCAAAATATAAAATTCCAGGTGGTTCGCCAAGTTCGCCCGCAATTGCTGGTTTGCTATCGGTTGCACCGGCAATGCTGACCGAAAAAACCCGTGGCAACTACCCTGCTCCTGAAGCCATTATGGCTGTAGCGGTAGAAGGTGCACAGGTTGATGTGGATACGGCCTTACGCATTGAGTCGCGTTACTTCACACAGCTGGCCGTGGGGCAAGTTTCTAAAAATATGATTGGCACATTTTTCTTTCAGATGAATGAAGTCAAAGCGGGTAAAAGCCGCCCTGCGGATGTCGCCAAAAGCAAAGTAAAAAAGGTTGGTATTTTAGGTGCGGGCATGATGGGTGCTGGTATTGCTTGGGCCTGCGCAAGCAAGGGTATTGCCTGCGTTTTAAAAGATGCATCGTTTGAAAAAGCCCAAGAAGGCAAAGCCTACAGTGCGAAATTGTTAGCCAAACGGGTCGAAAAAAACCGTATGACTGCGCAAGCCGCACAAAGTTTTTTAGAACTAATCCACCCAACCGATATGGTGTTGGATTTAGCTGATTGCGATTTAGTCATCGAAGCCGTTTTCGAGAACCGCGATCTTAAAGCGAAAGTAACCAAAGAGACTGAGGCCGTCATCGCTAGTAATGTTGTGTTTGCGAGTAACACATCGACCTTACCCATTACTGGATTAGCGCAAGCATCGGTCCGGCCCGAGCAATTTGTGGGACTACATTTTTTCTCGCCGGTCGATAAAATGCAGTTAGTCGAAATTATTAAAGGCGCAAAAACAAACGCTGAAACACTAGCTAAAGCCTACGACTTTGTGCTGCAAATTGGTAAAACACCTATCGTTGTAAACGATGCCCGAGGTTTTTATACTAGCCGCGTGTTTGGCACTTACGTTAACGAAGGTATGGCTTTGCTAGGCGAAGGAATGCCTGCAGCGATGGTGGAAAACGCGGGTATGCAAATTGGGATGCCGGTGGGTCCCTTAGCTGTGTTGGATGAAGTTTCTTTGAAGTTAGCGGATGATGTATTGCATCAAGAGTTAGCCGATCTTGAAGCCAAAGCGAATGCGGTGCATGATGCACATGACCATAAAGCGCACGAGCATGCAGGGCAGGAACATGATGCGCACGATCATAAAGCTAACGAACATAAAGCGCACGAGCACCAAGGTCATGATCACAAAGAACACGATCATGTAGCGCATAACCATGATCACGAGCATCACGAGCATGCGGACCATGACCACGGTCACGGGCACGACCACGAGGGACATGATCACGGCGGCCATAACCATGATCATGCACACGATCATGCTACTGAGCACAAACACGATAAGAAACCCCATAAGCATTCGATTAAAAGCGAACGCATGCCTGAATCTGCCGTGTATGTCTTAGAAAAAATGTCTCATGGCTATAAACGTATGGGACGCGCACATGGGGCTGGTTTTTACGATTACAGCAGCGAAGGTAAATCGCTTTGGAGCGGCCTTAAAACTTTTGAGCGTGGCGGTAAAGTCATTGCGATGGCCGATGCAAAAGATCGAATGTTGTATGCCCAAGCTCTAGAAACAATCCGCTGTATGGACGAGGGCGTTTTGGAATCAACCCGCGATGCAAATATTGGCTCCATTTTTGGTTGGGGATTTCCAGCCTATACAGGTGGTACAGCACAGTTCATCAATCATGTTGGTGTGGCTAACTTTGTAAAACGTTCCGATGAATTAACCGCACTGTATGGCGCTCGTTTTACACCAACCCAATCGCTACGCGATTTAGCATCACAAGGCAAAAAGCTAGGTGAATAATCAGAAATTAATCTGCTTATAAAGATCAGACTATTCGTTGGGAAGACCTCCCAACGAAAGTCCGGCTAAAAATTTTGCCGAACCTGCGCCTACTACCAAGAGAAAATTACTCATGCCGCGTTCTAGTAAACAACTTCATGTTTGGCGCGAGCCTGCACAATTAAAACCCGCAGCAACATTAATTTTATTGCGCGATGTAGTGCAACCCGATGGCAGTGCCAATATCGAAGTGCTAATGACAAAGCGCTCGATGACCGCAAGCTTTGCGCCCGGTGCTTATGTCTTTCCGGGCGGCGGCCTAGACCCCGAAGATTTCAAAGCGGCAGGCACATCCATTTTGCCCAAACCGGTACATGAGACCGCCACTATCGAAGCGCTAGCGGTCGCGTCGATTCGCGAAGCCTACGAAGAATTAGGTATTTTGTTAGCAAACGCAAATATTAACGAGTTAGATCGTGACCTGCCTTTGTTAGAACAATTACGGCAATGCAATGGGCAACTTGATACCGATGCTCTTGAATCATTTTCGCATTGGGAAACCGATCGCGATTTACCGCGCCGCTTTGACGTTCGATTTTTTGTAGCCCGTATGCCTGAGGGGCAAACCGCGGTGGCCGATGAGAAAGAGCAATTTGCGCCGGAATGGATCGACCCAACTGAAGGTCTTGCTCGCTATGCACGTAAAGAATTTTTTATCATTTTTCCAACGATTCGCACGCTAAAAGCGCTGAGTAAATTTCGTTCTGTGCCAGCTGTTTTAAACTACGCCCGCGAACAAGCAGCATCCGCTGAAGGCGTACCACATTATTGCCCACGTGCCGGATTAATGCAGGGAAAAGACTCGCGCCACACGGCCGATGAAATGCAATTTGGCGAACTAGAATTAGTGAGCCCCGACGGACAAATTACGCACCACCTTGATTGGCAACACGAACGTTCTGTAGTTCTGCTAAAAAATGTACAGCGCCTTACGGCACCGAACACATCAATGATGACCGGCCCTGGGACCAATACCTACATTATCGGCGAACCTGGTGCTTACGCGGTAATCGACCCAGGCCCCGATATTGAAAGCCACATTCAGCGCATTGCAAGCCTAGTTGGTAGCGATTTAAAGTGGATTCTCTGCACCCATAGTCACCCAGACCATCACCCCGGTGCGGCACGGCTAAGCGCTCTTACTGGGGCAATCGTAGCGGGCTTACCAATGAACGAAACGACTATTGGTTCCAAGCCGACTTGGTATTTTTCGCCTCAACATGTGGTCGCCCACGGCGAGTGTTTTGCTATTGGCGACACAACATTGCGCGCAATTCATACGCCCGGCCACGCCTCAAACCATGTGTGCTTTGTAATGGAAGAAGATCGCTTATTGCTGTCGGGCGATCATGTCCTAAATGGTGTAACGCCGGTTATTGCGCCGCCCAATGGCGATATGTCAGCCTATTTAGAGACTTTAACCGCCCTCTTAAACGAACCGATCGATTACATTTTGCCAGCGCACGGCTGGGTATTAGGCGATGCCAAGGGTGCAATCAATAAACTCATCGCGCATCGATTAAAACGCGAGGCAAAAGTGCTAGCGGCCTTTGAAAAACTACAGTCTGGCGAAACTTCGCAGTTAGTAAAGTTGGTGTACGACGACGTCGATTCGCGCTTGCATCAATTGGCGCAGGACTCATTGATGGCGCACTTGATAAAGCTCGTCAAAGATGGCAAAGTTGAACCGAAGCATTTAAAAAGGCAAAGCATTTAAAATCTTAAAACATCTAAGGAGACATCATGCTTACCCAACTTCAAATCGATCAACGAATTTACGATTTATACGACGAGTATTGCCACGGCGGGTTTGATCGCCGAGAGTTTTTACGCCGAGCTGCGGCACTCTCAATAGTGGGTGGTTTGGCAATGGCACAAGCATTGTTGCCGCGCTATGCCGAAGCCCAAACGGTTTCGTTTACCGATTCGCGCATTAAAGCGAACTACGTTAACTACGCCTCCCCGGGTGGTAATTCTGGCCAAATGCGCGGCTATCTTGTACAGCCTTCAGGTACTGGGCCCGCACCCGTAGTTTTGGTTATTCACGAAAACCGCGGCTTAAACCCTTATATTGAAGACGTAGCCCGCCGCTTAGCGCTTGACGGTTTTATGGCCTTGGCCCCCGATGGTTTGTTTCCTGTAGGTGGTTATCCGGGCAATGACGATGATGGTCGTACTTTGCAGTCTGGCCTCGATCAAGCCAAATTAAGAATTGACTTACTCAATAGCGCAAGATTATTAAAAAGCCATCCTCGGTCGAACAATAAGCTTGGCGTGACCGGATTTTGCTATGGCGGTGGCATCGTTAACTACCTTGCCGCCCAATTGGGCGACGAAATGATGGCAGGTGCGCCCTACTATGGCGTAACTGCAGCTGCCGAGACTGTTTCACGTATCAAATGCCCGCTAGTGGTTCATTTGGCCGAAAACGATGAGCGCATTAACACCGCCTATCCAAGTTTCGAAGCCGCGCTAAAGGCAAACAATGTCTCCGTGCAAGTTCACACTTACCCAGGCACTCAGCACGGCTTTCACAATAACTCTACACCGCGCTATAACGAAGCGGCGGCCAAACTCTCATGGGACCGCACCGTGGCATTGTTTAAAGAACGTTTGAAATAACCTGCGTATAATCAGTCACCGGCCCTTAAGAAATACCCGAGGGCACTTTTTACTAAGGCGCCGGTATGCATATTGAACAAGAAGTAAAACTCGACTTTAAAGACGTTCTCATTCGCCCCAAGCGTTCCACGCTGGGTTCCCGATCCGAAGTCGACATCTCCCGCGAATTTATTTTTCGAAACTCTGGTGGCCATTACAACGGCATCCCCATTGTTGCGGCCAATATGGACACGACCGGCACTTTCGAGATGGCCCGTGCTTTAGACGCGGCGCGCTTATCGGTTGCATTGCAAAAGCACTACAGCGTTGACGAATTATCTGCGTTCTTCACAACCTTAGAGCGCAAATCGGCCGCGTTTTATTCGATGGGCATTACTAAATCGGATTACGAAAAATTTAAGCAAGTCATGGAACGCAGCGGCACACATATCGAATACGTATGTATCGATGTGGCCAACGGTTATACCGAAACTTTCGCACAGTTCGTGCGCAAAGTACGCGCTGAATTTCCTAAGCTCACGATCATGGCGGGCAACGTTGTTACTGGTGAAATGACCGAAGAATTAATTTTATCGGGCGCCGATATTGTTAAGGTTGGCATTGGCCCAGGCTCGGTTTGTACGACGCGCAAAATGACCGGTGTAGGCTACCCGCAGTTATCAGCCACTATCGAGTGCGCTGACGCTGCACACGGTCTTGGCGGCCATATCTGTACCGACGGCGGCATTACGGTTCCGGGCGACCTAGCCAAAGCCTTCGGCGCGGGCGCAGATTTTATTATGATGGGCGGCATGTTTGCCGGTCACGAAGAATCAGCTGGCGATACGGTAACGCGCGATGGCGCAACCTTTAAACGCTTTTATGGCATGAGCAGTAAAGCCGCGATGGAAAAATACGCAGGTGGTGTCGCTACCTATCGCGCCTCAGAAGGTAAAGAAGTTTTAGTGCCTTACAAAGGTCGTGTTGAAGAAACGCTGCAAGATATTTTAGGTGGCGTTCGCTCGGCCTGTACTTACGTTGGCGCGCGTCGTTTAAAAGAACTTTCTAAGCGAACCACTTTTGTGCGCGTGACCCAACAATTAAATGAGGTGTTTGGGAAAAGTTAATTAAGGCCACATGTCCTACCAAACCAAGCAACAAAATATTGCCGTCGCAGACCACGACGATTTAGTAATCAGATCATTACTCGATAACAATCAGTTTTTCGATCCCGATGGCGCTGCTAGTAAAGTTGGCATATCGGAAGCCTTGTGGCCAATATTTGGACTTCTTTGGCCCTCGGGTTCTTATTTAGCCAACCGAGTGGCTTCGCGGACTTTTCGCTCAGATGAAACCATGCTCGAAATTGGTTGCGGCTTAGCGCTTTCAAGTTTAGTCGCTCATCGACGTGGTCTCGATGTTACTGCAACCGATATTCATCCAATGGCCGAATCATTTCTATTAGAAAACATTCGTTTAAACGACTTAGCACCAATGAAGTATTTTCGTAGTGCGTGGGTCGAATTGCCAGCGCCCGCAATAACCTTGGGACGTTTTGATTTTCTAGTCGGAAGTGATGTATTGTATGAACGCGATGAAGAGTGTGTTCTTGCCAATTACATTGATCGTCACGCTAGCGATAGAGCTGAAATTATTTTAATTGATCCCAATCGAGGCAATCGCAGCGTTTTTAATAAGTGCATGAATCGCTTGGGGTTTGCATTGACTGAAACCAAAGTAGTCGATCAAACCTATCGCGGTAGTTTTTTAGCCTTCGAGCGACGCTAGTCTTTTTAACAGTCCGCTGGCACGCTCAGTGGTCGTTCTAGCCGCCGCCGACAATTGCTCTACGGTACCAAATAAACGAATCGATTGTTTTGCCCGCGTAATCGCGGTGTACACCAACTCACGTCGGCTTTGCGGTGAGCCAATTGGAGGCAACGCCAATAAGACATTTTTGTACTCCGAGCCTTGTGATTTGTGAACCGTTAAGACCCAACCGTCGTCATGCGCAGGTAACGCAATGGGTAGCAACCAAGACAACGTTGTTTGCTCGGCATCAAATACGGCACGTAATCCATTTTCAGTATTAACAATTAATCCAATATCGCCATTACGCAAACCAGTCGCTTCGTCGTTTTGTGTAATCGCAATCACGCGTCCGTGATACCAGGCCGACGGATCGCGCTTAATCCAACGACGTAAATATTCGTGGCTAGCCTGCGTTCCAACAGGCCCTTCATGGGTTGGCACTAAAACACCGAAAGTTTTTAACAGGGCCAATAGTTCCAATGCTTTGTCGCTATCGACCATGGGGTTTGCAAGTAAGGCAGTCATCAAAGGCTCGTACCCACTTCGTAAAGCATCAAACCAAACCCGCTGCCCTTGCCCGCTCGTTTCTGTGTCATCAGCACCTTGATTTTTTAAACTGGAAACCCACGCAATACGATTAACTAATTCATCATTAATTTTATTTCTCAAAACGGCGGATGCAAGTTGGCCGATTAAAGACTGATCATCGAACCGTACCGATTCGGTTAACTGAACGGTGGCTGATGGGATTGAACATAGTTGCGCAAATACCGCGCCAGCACGTACCGAACTGAGCTGATTTTGATCGCCCGCTAAAATTAACTGTGTGTTGGGCCCAATCGCCTGCAAAAATTCATCAGCTAAAACAGCGTCCAGCATCGATGCTTCGTCGACTATTACAAGATCAAAGTTTAGATAGCCTGAGTGATCGCGCGGCAGCCTTAACAACCGATGAATTGTCGCGATAACACTTAAGCCAGACACTTGACTGCCCAAACGCAGCGCCGCCTTGCCTGTTGGCGCGCACGCAGCGATACTAATTGCTGCGTTCCGATTTCGCATGGCATTAACAATGGCCACTAAGGTAAACGTCTTACCAGTGCCGGGACCGCCGGTCAGTACTGTCAAGCGTCGATTTAAAGCGTGTTGCAAGGCCGATTGCTGATTAAAGTTTAGCCCGGCAATTACTTCGGAGGATTCATCTGATAAAACCACGCTATTTGTTGGCAGCGAAACATTCAGCGCAAGCACCGCCTTTGCAATGCGCTGTTCAATTACAGCAAAACGCTGCAAGTACCAATGACCAAAACCAAACACAATAGGCCGACCATCAAGCCTAGCTGTTCCGACATTGTTCGCATCTTTTTCGGCACTGCTGCTCTTAACACTACTAACTTCAATTTGAACCGCATTGCTTTGCAAAGCGATTCGCTCATCCCAATCTGGCCCCATCCGTTCAAACATCGCTTGACGTTCAATTGCAACATGTCCTTCGGCAACCGCAGACCACAACACATAAGCTACGGGCGCAATCGCCTGAGACGCCTCGTTGATTTGCAGCTCGGACTCGGCTATATCGGGCGCAAAAATCCGCGCAAAGCGCTGCGCTAAATTCATATTGGGCCTTGCTTTTGCATTTTTAAAATTTCTTGCTCGGTCGGACGCCAACAATGCACTCCGGCGGCTGGGTCTAATCCAACTCCACGCAAAAACAAGTAAACCACGCCACCAAAATGTTGATCGTATTGATACTGCGCCCCAAGTCGTTGCTCTAGCCAGCGGTGCACAGCTAGTGCGTAAATGCGGGCTTGCAAATCATATTGATTGGTTTGCATAGCATTTTGTAAGGCGTGTGGCTGGTAGGCCTGTGGCCCAACACCCAACCAATTACTTTTCCAATCCAATATATACGCTTTGCCTTGCCACTGAAAAACTAAATCGATAAAACCACGCAGTTGTAACGTTGGGGCAACTTGCATATTAAATTCTAGTTCGGTCTTGCGGGCAGTGTTCACTAAGTTGCGCAACACGATAGACGTTGCTGCGGGCCCTACAAAAGAGGTGTCCAAAATTTCGTTAAGCCACTGCGCGGTTTGCTCGAAATCGGTCTGCAAATCAAACTCTAAACCTAATTTTTGCAAAGTTACTGCACTAAAACGCTCTTGAAAATTATGCAGTTCAAACGCCCGATGCAAATATTGTCCCGGCACTTCTCCGCGCGGAAAACGCCAACGAATCGAATCATCGGTTTGCTCAGCTACAACTGATAATAACGATGTCGTAGGAACTGCTTCCAACACATTCGCATCATGATCTTTTAGCCAAACCTCTTCGACTGATGGGCTAGCGCTGATCTTTTCATGTTGATGCGCCAAGCTACTAAAACTGGTTGTTGCCCAAGCTGGCCGACGTACCCAAGCGGCATTGGCTAACTGCCGAGCAAACACAGGCGGCGGATAGTTTATGGTTTTAGCCATTGGCACCACGTTAGGTTCTATGGCAATAATCGGTTGCCAAACATTAACGGAGAAAACTTCTGGCTCAGCACTTTGCCACTCACTCAAACGAGCTAATTGGGCAGAAAAATCAAACATGACATCGGCAAGACTGGCATCTGCCAATGTTACAGTGGGTGGGTTCTGTTGCGCTTCAACTTGCTCGACAGAGTACGCTTGCAAATGCCGCGCCATTAACCGATGCCATGAACTATATTTAATGGTAGCTGCCGAATTGTATAAAAACACGGCGCAACATGATTTGGCCCTAGTTAAAGCCACATACAATTTACGCGCAGCCTCGGCCTGCACCTCGATTTCGCAGCGCGTCGCAAATGGCTCTTGCACAGGCGTTTCAAATCGTAATTCAGTTGCGTGTTCACCGCCGGAACCAACAGTATGTGAAAGGTAGGGCCACTCTTTACTTAAATCACATTTTTTACCATCGCTTAAAAATGGTAACAAGACAATATCGTATTCCAAGCCTTTGCTTGAATGAATCGTCGTGATCGAGACTAAAGCTTGGTCGGTCTCTAGGCGTAATAATAATTGTTCGTTATCGGCTTCGCTTTCGTCAACTTGCCTAGTCGCAGCAAGCCACTGACGTGCCTCTAAGGGCGAGGTACATTGATGGGCTTGCAACGCCATCATTTCAATTAAATGAACCAAATTTGCCCAACGCCGCTCACCCGATTGCAAACGCATTAACCGCGGTGCCGTTTTCCAATACTCAAAAAACATCGACAGGGCAGCATAGCAACCTTGCTGTTGCCACACTTGGTTAAAACGTAACCATTGGTCTAAACACTGATGCCATGCTTGCGGATCGTCGCGTAATTGGGCCAACTCGTTGTCGCTATGTTGCAACAAACGCGTTGCTAATGCGCGATACACCAAAGACTTATTTTTTGGATTAGCCATTGCATCAAGAATCACCAAAAGCTCATCGGCTTCGTCGGTGGTGGTAACCCATTGTTTGGCGTTTTCCGCAGCTGCAATTCCAACCGCGTTTAAAGCTCGACGTACTTTTTTTGCTTGCGCATGCGAGTCAACTAAAATCGCAATATTGCCAGGTCGTACTGGTTTTTCTCCAAGTGCACACAGTAAAAACCGTTGCACTTGCTGCACTGTCCAATTTAAGGCCAGACTTTCTGATTGAATTTTATTACTAACACTTTGCTCGGTGTAAGCCGAAATTTGAAATGCCGACAAGACCTGATCGTTCTCGATCAATTGTTCTACCCGTCGAGTGCTGGGCAACGCATTTTGAAATTCAATCCCGTCTAATTCAAAAACTTTAGGCGCACTAAACAACTGGTTAAATGCTTGTAGCAACAAAGCGTGCGAACGAAAGTTTTCTTGCAATGTCAAACGCTCGGCACAGCGTTCCTTGGCGCTTAGGTATTCAAAAACATCGGCCCCACGAAATCGGTAAATCGTTTGCTTTGGGTCACCTACAGCAACTAAGCCGCCCTTTTTTTCGTATAAACGAAACAGCACCTCCCAAGTAGCCGAGTCCGTATCTTGGGTCTCGTCAACTAGTGCCAAGGGAAAGCGCTCAAGGGCTTCGTCCACCAACGCAAGCGAACTTTCATCAACACTTAAAAGTGATTCGCGCAGCAAATAAATTAAGTCATCGGGCAAAGCGATGCCACGTTCACGTTTAAGCGCTTCTAAACGTTGCAACGCAAAATTTCGAAAATTGTAGCCAATTACGCCGATTAAACTTGTTACGCCATTTAAAGCAAGTAAATAGTTTTTTGACGCAACAGCGCAGACATTTGTTGGCTCAGGTTCATTAGACAAACCCAATTTTTCGTGTTGCCAACAAAGACGCGCAAACATATCGATGGTGGCCGATTCGTTTAGCAATAGCCGAGGCCCTTGCAACATGCTTGGCCAATTCGTTTTTACATTTTCACGCATATTTGTATTAAACGAAGCGCGCGATACCTTGGCATGCGAATTAATCGTCTCTACCCAATCAATTAACTGTTCGGCGCTAAGCTCGCGTAAGTCTTGGCGTGCGCTTTGCAATGCGCTTAACAACAGCGCAATATCTGCTTGGTCATTGACCGCATTAGCTAAAGGATGCCGCAACGCGTCTTGCAAACGACGTTGATCGAGTAAACCATTTTTTTTATCTTGCCCACGCTCTAATTGGTCACCACCTTCGGCTAACCACTGCGCAAACACCTCACCAAAGTTAGGGTCTTGTATTTGCTGAGTGAAGTATTCGTCTCGGACCTGTTTAAACAATCCATAAGTTGAGTTCACCAATTCGCTACGCGAAAAAAGAACACTTTTTCCAAAACCCATCATTAACAAACGTTGGCAAAACGAGTGGATCGTACTAACTCGCATTTGATCGGCGCTGGCTTTTGCAATTTTTAACCGTGTCAAAAGCTGGTCCTGCTCTGTAGAACTTAACGCACCTACCTTAACAAGCCATTGCACAAAAAACGGGTCTTCGACTTTCGTTTTTTGTTTTGCATTTTGCCCCGCTAACAAATTGTGCGCTTCTTCAATCCGCAGCAAAATTCTCTGCTTTAATTCAGCTGCGGCCGAGTTAGTAAAAGTGACTACGGCGATTTGCTCGACCGATAGTTTTTGCTCGGTTAACGCCCGCAAATACAGACCCGTTAAAGTCCAAGTTTTACCTGTACCTGCACTTGCTTCAATAAGTACGGTGCTGTTTAACGGCGTAGCCCACACTGGATGCACTAAGCTCATGGGGCACCTTGGTCAGTTGTGCTCTTGCGACTTGCTTTACCAGTAGCAGCAACTTTCTTTACCTCTGCAATACTAATCAAACCTAAAAACGCAGATAGTTCGGAATTAAGTATTTCCTCAACCCGCTCGGTGCTGGGCCACTGCCCACGCCACAATAACTGATTCCACTCGTCACTAGCATCGGGGTAACCGTTAGAAAACTCATCCTGCGGATCGCCCAACACTGGCGTTAAATTACGCCGAGTTGGATCAGTCGCACCTTTTTTAACCGGCAGCAGCCACAATGCCAAACACTTTTTAAACAACGGCAAAGGATTGTTTTGATGCAATTCAAAAACTTCGAGCAACTGCTCGCGCGCTTGCAAATGCACCTCGTCGCTTACTTGAATTTGCATCAACTTTTCAGTTTCTAAATCAAATAGTCGAACCGTTTTATTGTCGCCCAAAACCCAGTCAACTAAAATCGGCGCTAAGTTACGCATATTCAAGCGGTCAACTAATTGCAAATTGATGGCCACTGCCGTTGAATTCTCTAAGTCTAATTTAGCCACCAAATCAGAAATTTTTGTACCTACTTTATCGATCAAATTAATTGCCAATATCGCTTTGTGCTTGCCAACATTTGCGGGCGGCATTAACGGAAAATCTATGGCATTTATTTGACCAACAGAGATTTTCTCATCCTCTGGCGACCAATTTTCTAGGGCAGTACTTATTAAACTGCTCTCGTCGCGCGGGTTGACCAACCAAGGCAACCCCTCGTCAAGTCCCTGTGCCTCCCATTCTTGGCGTAATTGTTGATGTTGTTGCAAAAAGAATCGTGCGGGATGCCGTAAAAATCGAATTAGCGCATCGCGGTTGGCTTGGTTTTTAAAATCTGACTCGACTGATGAACTAATTGCTTTTGGGCTACGCCAAGCAAAGTCGTCAACACGCTCCGAAAAAATACTGGCACTGTTTTGCCATTGTGCAGGCAACAGCCCAATGCTTTGAACGGCTATGTTCGGCAACAAACTACGCAACTCTGATACCAAGGGAGATGCATTGAGTACTTGACCGGATCTGGCATCGCGCCCCGTGTAAAACATCCAAAATTTTTGTTGTGCATTCATTAAACTAGCCAGAAAAACACTCTTGTCTTGCTCGCGCTGATTAGGGTCACCGGCGGCCTGATTTTGCTGCATCAAATCAATCCGTGAAGCAATTGTCTGACGCGGCCAAACTTTGTCATCACAACCAAGCCAAGCAATAATTTTATACGGCACATGGCTAAGCGATTCGGGCTGCACCACCGACACCACACCCGAAGGCATAGCAGGACGCCGCCCAGAGTTTAAGTGTCGTTCAAGCGATTCCAGCGCGATAGGCGCATCCACTAAAACCAGTCCGCCGCTAATACGATAATGATGCTCCATTTCGGTTAACGCATCGCGCGCGATTTGGATGCCTTCCGATACTTGCGCGTTGGGCATCGAATTGGTCTTTGCACTAAGAAACAAAAGTGCTGCGCGCAACCATTCAATCCAATCATTCATACGCAGTAATTGCGAAGCTTGCACGGCATTTTGCTGCAGTCGCTCGGCAAACGCACACAAGCGCTCTAAACTTTCAAAGTGGTCCTCACTCACTCCATTAACCGGCCACCGCGCCCAGTTAAGCGACTGATCTTGGGACACCGCAGGAGCATTCGTTTCATCAGTATTCGTTCGTTGATTAAACCACTGCCTGTCGCTTGCAAAACCCATCAATAGGCGCTCAATACCGTGATCGAAAGTCTGCCGACGGTCTATTGCTTCGCTATCTTTTGAAGTCTGAGCTGAGTTTGAGAAAACCCGGACACCGGCGCTTAATAACCATTGTTCGTATTGGGTTGGTTCGTCGGCCTGAATTCCTAAAGCCTGTCGAATCGCATCGTGTGATAACAAACTTAGGGCCTGCGCCGGTGTGCATTGAGCGCTACTTATTTTCACCCATTCCAACCATGCAGCTAACCATGAGTTACTCGGTTGACTAAAGTCAGAACACAAAAAAGGAACGCGTTTCCAAAGCCCAGTAATTAGTTGCCGAGTGGTTTCGATATCGGTACTAACGACTAATACATCATTGGCTTGCAATTGATTATCGGCAGCAAACGCTAAAACCAATTGTTCTTCTAAATGTGCTAATTGACGTGCATGGCTGGTCGCACTAAAAATAGTTAAGCTGTTATCACTGCTTTCTAATTGCCCTAATTGCTGAAAATGCGCATCGTCTAATCGGGCAATGCTCAGTTGCAATTGATTGAGAATATTGACGTGGGCGTTTGAGCCAACACTGGGTGCAACATTCACAACAATACCTTCGGCCACACTAGCTTCAGATATTTCTAACGCAACGCCCGAGCCGTCGTTGAGTTCAAGCATTGCCGCTTGTGCTAGTGCTTGAACCCGCCCCCATGAGGCCAATAAGGGATGTCCTACTTCTAAGTATTCGGCCGCCTGCGAGTCTTTCAATCGGACCCGCCATTTTTCGCGTTGGCTGACGATGTCTTGATGGAACTCGTCACAAACGATAAAAGAATAAACCTCGACAGTGCAATACACCGACAACCATTGCAAAGCAGACCAGTGCAAGTTAGGAAGTCCGTCTGCGCCAAACAAAACGATGCGCTGCGGCAAGACCATTTGTTTAGCGTCTGTAAACAAATCGGGCTGGGCCGTGACCCGCTTACCCAACGCATCACGTAACCAAAAGAACGGATGCTTATCTTGCACGCGCGGCAAACGATAAATTAGGTGCCGCCATAACTCGGCCTGCCAACGCTCATGCGCGCCAAGGTCGTTAAGTTTTTTATTTTGCCAGCGATTCAGCCACTCGATACGGTACAACAAATAGCGATCAAATAGCCGTGCTAATTCAGTAGCCAATTGATGTTTTTCGATTGCGCTGGCCCCGTGCAACGAACTAGCCAGAGCGGCAGCAAAACCCCCTTGCGCTAGCGCTTCGGGTGAAAGTTGATCAAGCCATTGTTGAATAACCCAAACCGACAAGGTTGGTTCGAAGGGTGAAATTTCTGGAAAATCTGCCCCACATTTTGCAACTAGCCCCCACAAATAACGTCCCACATATTCGATGGGTTGATCGGTAAAGATGCCTTGCGCTTGGGTAAACCGTTGCTGCAGCCACCGCTTGGTTCCCGGTGAGTTAACGAGCCAAACCGTCGAGGGCTCGGCAAACAAATGATTTAAACTGGTGGCACTAGATTCACTTTTTTCACTTAGATAATGCGCAACTGCGTTTTCTAAGTTGGGACTTAAGTGAATCTTTAAACCGGCCATCTATTACTGCTAGTTCAACGCAAAACTACAAAAGCGATAGACAAAAAACCTAATGCCATATTGGTCAAGACTAATTTTCGAATTGTCTCGTGCGCACTAGCGGCTTGGGGAAATTGTTGAGCGTCGAGAGCCGTACAAAATTTCTTGAAAGGAACAAACCAAACGAAGCAAAAAATTGCACCCATTAACAAACCCAAACTCAGCATGATGTGCAC
The DNA here is from genome assembly GCA_031429355.1 of Betaproteobacteria bacterium. Lineage (GTDB taxonomy): Bacteria > Pseudomonadota > Gammaproteobacteria > Burkholderiales > Burkholderiaceae_E > JANOZM01. The sequence goes on from JANOZM010000001.1 coordinate 62,869, forward strand.
GCCAGGTGGAACGTTTTTTATACCCACCATTAACACCATCGCAATACCACTAATAAGTGTTAATGGCATTGCTACCCAAACGATACGAAAAAAACGGCCAGTTGCAGCGCGCATAAATTTTAAACGCACGGGAGGCTCTTGCAGCACCTCCCCAACCGCAGGGCGTACCGTGTGCAGCATCGTAAACATGCCACCCAACCATACGATGGCACCGATGATGTGTAGCAGCGTTAATACTTTAATCATTTGGACATTAACCCCATAGCGCCGAATCGACTTCGTGACCTTCGACCATGCGACCTAAAAATGGTTCGCGCGGCAGCATCGCCAAAGTTGTAATCAGCCGCTCAAATTCGGGCTCAAAAAAATCAATAACTTTTTGCGGGTCGGGCACCAAACCCGAATCAGTAATTAGTCCGAACTGCACGCCACCGTTATAACTTAAGATCGATACGCCCATGCCAATGTCGCCCGACTGTGGCACCCAAAACATGATGCGCGAAATTTCACTACCGGCAAAACGAATCGGTTGCGCTGGGCCCGGTACATTTGTCATCACAGCGGTCGATTTTTTCGACAACAAATCCAAAACCGCGCGCTGTACCGGTTCTGGCGTCATACCCACCATACCCAACACTGCAAAAGCTAACATCGCTTGGTAACCGGTTTTAAGGTCCTCCATACGCCGATGCACTTCCATTACCCGTTCGATCGGGTTGGCCTCTCCAACAGGCAAACACATGGGCACCAGTCCAAACCGATTACCCAACTTATAAGCTTGCGACATGGGTCTTAAATTGACTGGCACCATGGCACGAATTTCAATATCTTCGACGCTATCACCGTGCTCTTGCAAATAACGGCGTAGTGCCCCCGATACACAAGACAACAACACATCATTGACCGAAACACCCAATGCCTTGGATACGGCCTTTACTTCCGTAAGCGGTAATGGATGGTTCCACGCCACTTTTTTAGACGTGCCGGGCTTGCCTTTAAAGCGAGTTTTTGAATCATTCGGCATCAAAGCAATTTTTAAAGCGTCTTTGATAACTTGTGCACCTACTTGCGCATAATCAACCAACTTATCTGGCTCGACCATCATTTCGATGGACCGGGTCATCGCCGACGAAGTTGTATTGATGGCGCTAATTGCGCCTTTAGTAACGGGCTTAAGGTACGGCGACCAAGGATTAGATTCGGCGTCGCCACTAGCGCGCTTCGACGGCGGCGGCTCGCCCCCATCCATTAAGGACATTAACACCCCAATTAGCGCGATCCCATCGGCAATGCAATGGTGAATCCGTGAAACTAGCGCATTGGTGCCGCCATAACCCTCAATTAAATGAAACTGCCATAACGGGCGATCAGCGTCTAACGGTTGAGTGGCCAGCGATCCCACAAAATCTTGCAACTGCGCATCGTTGCCGGGCTTGGGCAAGGTGTGTAATACAACGTGCTGTTCTAGATCGAAGCGCTTATCGTTAGTCCACCAAGCGCCCGTAGCGTCGGTGGTCACTTTTTGTTTAAACCGGCGAAATTTAAGAAGTCTTTCTTCGACGGTTCGACGTAACACTTCGAAATCGACAGGTTTATCAAATACCTGAACGCCTACGATCATCATTAAATTTTCAGCACTGTCCATCCGCAACCAAGCTTGGTCAACGCTCGACATTTTTTCGCGCCCTTTTAGGCTAAGCGCTTTTATTCCGATTTCCATCGATTTCCCCCACCGTTGCAAGCATCATACCGAGTAGTCGGCAAAGACCACAACATTTGCCGATTTTTTATCACTTAGTAGTACAGACAAGGCAATTTTGTATTCTCGCTTCAGCAAGAATTAGAATTTTCGTATACATTCCAGTCATAAGAAATTTTCCTCTTCTAAAATTAAGACTGGATTTAAAAATGGCCGACTTAAGTAAAGAGTTTGATCAAGCAGTTGCCGACTCAAAAAACCTACCCGACCGCCCTGATAATGCGACATTGCTCAAACTGTACGCCCTGTTCAAACAAGGCTCGACTGGCGATGTCGATGGCAAGCGGCCCGGCTTTACCGACATGGTGGGGCGCGCCAAATGGGACGCTTGGAATGAAACTAAAGGGACGGATCAAGACGAAGCCAAAAAGCAGTACATCGCTTTGATCGAAGAACTTAAAGGTTAAAAAACTTTACGGATGGTGAGCTGAAGGCGCGAGGATACTTAGGCCGGTTCGAGTGATGCTTTGATTGCTTTCCCGATCAAAGCATCAAGCTACAAATTTATCCAAGTTTGCTTTTAGCTGATCTTCGATTTTCGATTTAAACGCGGCCATTAAAAAACCCAGTTTCATCGTAAGCTGCACTTCGTCTTTGGACACATCAAGTTGTCCACTCACGCCCGGCCTTTGAAACACCAGCGAATCGCCATCCCACTCGCTTTCAAGCTGGTAGTCCTCGGCCAACGCTTCGGCCAATTTTCCCACTTTCGTTTTGGCTTTTTTCAAACCCAATTTATGTTTTTTTGTTAGATTTATTTCAGACAAGATCAGCGCTCCTTCGCAATAGATTAAACAGCAACTGGGGTTATTAAGGCTTTGTTTTGCGCCCAGTGGACTAAATTTTGTGCTGCAAGCATCGCCATTGCTTCGCGCGTTTGCGCTGTAGCACTACCAATATGCGGCGTGAGTACGATGTTATCGCAAGATAACAAACTTGGATTTAACTGTGGTTCACCTTCAAACACATCGAGGCCCGCACCTGCAATCGCTTTTGAAGTTAAAGCACTCGCCAACGCAGCATCATCAACAATACCCCCACGAGCAATATTAATCACAATGGCCGAAGTTTTCATTGTCTGTAAAGCTGCGCTGTCCAACCAATGGTGATTCGCTGGGTTATAAGGAAGAACTAACATTAAAAAATCGGCTTGGCGCAAAATTTCTTCTTTGCTTAAGTAGTGAGCACCCAATAAATCAGCTTCGGCACTTTTGCTGCGGTTGTGATAAAAAACTTTCATATCAAAACCACGCGCTCGTTTGGCAATGGCGCTACCAATGCGGCCCATACCCACAATACCCAAGTTTGCCCCGTGCACCGTAGCGCCCAAAAATTGATCGAATGCCCAACGGTCCCAATGCCCCGCTCTTAACCATCGCTCGGCTTCGGTAACGCGCCTAGCCGCACTCATGAGTAAAGCCCAAGCCATATCAGCAGTTGCTTCGGTCAGTACGTCAGGGGTATTGGTTACTAAAATCCCGCGATTTTTGCAAGCCGTTAAGTCGATGTGATTGGTTCCAACCGAACCAGTAGCAATAATTTTTACTTGATTAGTCTGAGCCACAAAATTCGCATCGACTTTATCCGAAGATACGACAAACAAAGCTTGCGCTTGCTCACACCGTGCTACTAATTGCTCGGGGCTTAGCAAAAGGTCTAATTCATTGTCTAGCACTTCGAAATGCTGCTGCAAAAGGGCCAAGGGGGCGGAAAAAATGCGCCGCGAAATAACTAATTTAGGTTTCATTCGACAATATTTTTAATGTTTGATATCGAAAACTTGCCGCAAATAATTTAAATAAGCAGGGTCATCACACATGGTTTTTTCCGGCGCATCGGAGAGCTTGGCAACCGGCTGATCATTACATCGCACCATCTTCATTACAATTTGCAACGGTCGATAACCAAGGTCGTTAGTTAGGTTGGTTCCAATTCCAAACGCGACGCGAATGCGGTTGCTAAAGCGCTTGTACAAGTCAATCGCCAAAGGAAAATTTAAACCATCGGAGAACACTAAAGTTTTAGAACGCGGATCGACTCGATTGCTTTCGTAGTGTGCAATTATGCGCTCGCCCCAATCAAAAGGGTCGCCCGAATCATGCCGTGCACCATCAAACAGTTTGCAAAAATACATATCGAAGTCGCGCAAAAATGCTTCTAGGCCATACACATCAGAAAGCGCTATCCCAAGGTCACCACGATACTCACGGGCCCAAGTTTCGAACCCATAAATTTGCGAATCGCGTAATCGCGGCCCAAGTGCTTGACAGGCTTGCAAGTACTCGTGAGCCATGGTGCCAAGGGGCGTCATGCCATGTTTCATGGCAAAGTAAACATTGCTGGTTCCAGTAAAATGCGGGCCCAGCTGGGTTTTTAAATACAACAAAACTTCTTCGTGCCACAGTCTAGAAAAACGCCGACGCGTGCCGTAATCGGCAATTCGCATCTCGTGCAACTGGGGGTCTTGGGTGATTAGTTTGACCTTGTGCTCTAAGCGCTTGCGCCCTTCAACATAATCGCCAACGGGTTGGTTATGTCGAAAGTAAATTTCATTGACGATAGCCAGCACTGGAATTTCAAACAAGATGGTGTGAAGCCAAGGCCCCTTTACAGAAATATCAATACTGCCATCGTTGGCAGGAGATTCTTGGACCGTAATGTATTTTTCGTTTAACTGAAACAGGCCCAAAAAGTCGACAAAATCGGCTTTTATAAAACGCATTGCTCCGAGATATTCCAGCTCGCGCGGCAAAAACCGTAATTGGCAAAGCGCTTGAATTTCTTCGCGAATTTCGCGTACCAGCGGCGCTAACTGGGCGCCCTCAGTTCGGCATTTAAACCGATATTCAACGCGTGCGCCAGGAAAGTGATGCAGCACCACTTGCATCATTGTAAATTTATAGAGGTCGGTGTCGAGTAAGGAACTAATCAGCATAGCCAGAACCTTATCATCAAACTAGACCGTTTAACTACTGAACACATTGGCAAACTTTTTTGCCAACTTAGGCTTACAATAGTGCGAACTTAACTTACCGATTTTTGCCATGACCCATGTAGTGACCGAAAGTTGTATTAAATGCAAATTTACCGATTGCGTTGATGTTTGCCCAGTCGATTGTTTTCGCGAAGGCCCCAACATGCTCGTCATCGATCCCGATGAGTGCATCGATTGCGCGGTTTGCATACCCGAGTGCCCAGTGGAAGCCATTAAGGCCGAAGAAGATGTACCAGCAGATCAGCACAAGTTTATTGCCTTAAACATCGAGTTAGCCCGTGGCTGGCCGTCGATTACGCGGATGAAGCCGCATCCAATCGATTCCGATGATTGGAAAGACGTCAAAGATAAACTGAAACTACTCGAGCGTTAATTGCTTTAATTTGGCCAAAATGGCCAAAAAGCCACGAAATTAGCGGGCAATAGTCTGAAATGCCTAGTTATGTTGCTATGCACAAAACTACATTAGCGGGATAATCGAGGCTCTTTCCTTCAAAAGAGTTCTCTATGCTTTATCAATTGCATGAATTACAGCGGGCCTTTTTAACACCGCTGTCGGGTTGGGCAGAAGCATCTGCCAAGGCCTATACAGACCCCTATAGTCTGCTTGCCTACACCCCTTTTGCTAAAGAAGCCGCAGCCGGCTATGCCCTTTTGCATCGGGTTGGAAAAGATTACGAAAAACCTGCTTGGGGCCTTAACGAGACTTTGATCGATCAAATTCATGTGCCGGTTATAGAGCGTACAGAAATTAACAAACCTTTTTGCCGCTTATTAAAATTTGAGCGACAACTGCCAAAATCGTTAGCTAAACGCGATTCAGACCCTACTGTTTTAGTGTTTGCACCGCTTTCCGGTCACTACCCAACTTTGCTGCGCGACACGGTTCGTGCCTTGTTACCAGATCACAATGTTTATATTACCGAATGGAAAGATGCTCGCATCGTTCCGGTAAGCGATGGTGCTTTTCACTTGGACGACTATGTAGCGTACTGCATGGAGTTTATTGAGTTTTTGGGCCCAAACTGCCATTTGATTTCGGTTTGCCAACCTACCGTGCCTGTTTTGGCGGCGGTGTCGTTGCTTGCCAGCTTAAAGCGAACTCAACCAAAAAGCATGACCATGATGGGTGGGCCAATCGACACTAGAAAAAGTCCGACCAAAGTAAACAATTTAGCCGAGCAGCGCGGGCACGATTGGTTTAAAAACAATTTAATCTATTCAGTTCCTAATCGCTATCCAGGCTCGGGGCGCAAGGTTTATCCAGGATTTTTGCAGCACACCGGTTTTGTCGCGATGAACCCCGACCGTCATATGAAGTCGCATTGGGATTTTTACAAAGACTTAGTAAGAGGCGATTTAAACGACGCCGAATTTCACCGCCAGTTTTACAACGAATACAACGCCGTCTTAGATTTACCAGCTGAGTACTACTTAGAAACTGTAAAAACAGTATTTCAAGACCACAGCCTTCCCCTTGGAACCTGGACTGTTGAAGTTGATGGCAAACCGATGTTAGTGAAACCTGCCGATATTAAGACAGTGCGGATGCTAACTATCGAAGGTGAGTTAGACGACATCTCTGGCAGCGGTCAAACAGAAGCGGCTCAGGGCTTGTGTTCTGGCATCGCAAAAGACCGTAAGCAACATTACGTTGTTGAGAGCGCTGGTCATTACGGAATTTTCAGTGGACGCCGTTGGCGTGAAACTGTTTGCCCAACGATAAAGCAGTTTATTCTTAAAACGAAGTAAAGAGACCGTAATAAAAAAAGGTGCCGAGGCACCTTTTTTTTATAGCATTTCAAATATTTAAGCGCGTAGTTTACGGCCAAACAATCCAGCTAGCGCTAAACCAAGACCCATTAACAATACCGTACCTGGCAGCGGAACTTTACCTGAGCTGCTGCTTGAGCTACCAGCACAACCTGGGCCTCCTGAGCTTGAACCGCCTACTGGGCAGCATCCGCCTGTACCGTTTGGTGTGCTACCTGGGCAACATCCATTACCAGCATTTCCGCCTGACAAAATATTGCCGCAAACTGTTGTTGTGTTGCCGTTTGCGATGTCGCTCCAACCTTGCGAAATTGCGTTCAATGAACGAACGGTTCCGTTGTTGTTGAAAGTAATGCTACCGTCAAAGAAATGGTACCAAACGCCAGCTTGGTTACTAAACTCCATACCGGTCCAACCAGCGTTGGCGTTAAATGGGCCGTTGTTAATGTTGTTAACGTTTAGAGCGAAGCTGTAATTGTTACCAATACGGATTGCGTTAGTTGCACCCGATGCTAATAGTGTTCCGCCGATGTAGCTGTCGCTGCCATTAACACCGTTGTAGTTGTAAGCTGCGTAGCGGTTGGCGCGCATGTCAACGTAGATAACCGCTAGCTCTGAAGCATTACCCTTTGGATTTGGCCCTGGGCTAACCGCTAACCAGTAAGCATCTGGAACGTTATTGGTAAACGAGGACGTAATGCGTAAATTGTTAAGCGCTGGCGTGTAGGTCAAATTTAGGCCGCCGTAAGCTGCTCCTAATGCACCACCGGCTTGACCTGCTGCGCCTTGAGCGTTGTAGGTGTAAATTGCATTTTGACTTGGGGTGATACCAGTCGCAAACGCGCTTGATACGGTCATTAAACCGATCGCCAGTGCTGCTAAAAATTGCTTTTTCATGTGAGGCCTGTTTTTAATTTTGTCTTACGTCTTATTAAGCAAGTCGCGTGCCAATCATTAAAAACATAGTTTGCATATAAATTATCGTTTATATTCAAATAGATAGAGAGTTTGAAAGATCGAGAAATTAACCTAACTTTAAACAAGTGTAAATTTTTACAACAGTTTTTTACAACAAAACATCGCTTCAAAATTAAACACAAAACAACTAGATGTCACAAATCCAACAAATCCAAGCGGTTTTACCTCAAACGCAATGCACACGCTGCGGTTTTTCTGGCTGCCTACCTTACGCGGAAGCGCTCATAGCGGCAGGCGCTTTACATAATCGTTGCCACCCAGGCGGAGATACGGTAATCGTTGCATTGGCTAAAATTTTAGATCGGGCCATTATTCCAATTGACCCAACGATTGGTTCAGCCAAGTTAAGGCAAATTGCTTTTATCGATTCGGCCAAATGTATTGGTTGCACCCTTTGTTTGCCCAGCTGCCCAGTCGACTCTATAGTTGGCGGGCCAAAGCGTTTGCATACAATTGACCCCGAACGCTGTACTGGCTGCCAGTTGTGCATTGCGCCCTGCCCAGTAGACTGCATTACGATGGTCGCTCCGCAACCCCATTTGAGAAATTGGGATCAAACCCAGCGTGAAACTGCGATCAACGATTACGCAATTGCTATGGACCGCCGCACGCCAGAGTCAGAACAAAATGAGGACAACGCCACCAATGCGATGGAAAATCAAGTCAATATCGTTGCACTAGCATCAGAAAAACAAAGTGCCGCTAAAGCCGCGTTGGCAGCTGCGTTAAAGAAAGCGACCGGCTAATTTTAGTAAACTGATAAGTTATGAAAAAAGCCAGCGCACAGCTCTTGTTTGAACGGTTTCAAGCCAGCAACCCAAAACCCACCACCGAGTTAGAGTGGACTAGTCCTTTCGAGTTGCTGGTGGCGGTTTTACTTTCAGCGCAAGCGACCGACAAAAGCGTCAACATAGCAACACGCAAGTTATTTGCTAAAGCGAACACCCCAAAAGCAATCGCTAAGCTTGGCATTCCAAAAATTGAAGATTTTATTAAAACCATCGGTTTGTTTCGCTCGAAGGCCAAGCATTTACACGCGACTTGCGAAATTTTAGTGCAACAGTTTGATAGCAAAATTCCAAGCACTCGTGAAGAGTTAGAAGCTTTACCGGGTGTGGGCCGCAAAACGGCTAACGTCATTTTAAATACCGCTTTTGGCGAGCCCACAATGGCGGTTGACACGCACATTTTTCGGGTCGGCAATCGATTGGGGCTTGCGCCTGGAAAAACACCATTAGCAGTTGAATTGAAGCTGTTAAAAAACATCCCTTCCGAGTTTTTACTCGACGCACACCATTGGCTTATTTTGCATGGTCGCTACATTTGTAAAGCCAGAACACCCGAGTGTTGGCGTTGTCCGGTGCACGATTTATGTAGTTTTAAGAAAAAAACGCTACCTCCCGAATAGACCATTATGTTTAACCCAAACCAGCAACAAGTGCGCGAATTTTTTTGTACCACTTACGACAAACACACTAACAAACGCCCATTGACGGCTTTAGAAGCAATTGCGGCCGATTGGATTCACATGCATCCCGAATACCACCAAGATTTAAGTTCAATTGAACAAGCGCTGGTTGCAACCTACCCGCCTGAGGGTGGCCGAAGTAATCCGTTTTTGCATCTCTCAATGCATTTAAGTATTAGCGAACAACTCAGTATTAACCAGCCGCATGGAATTCAACTGGCCCATCAAAAACTGTGCGAACGCTCGGGCGATGCCCACGAGGCAGCGCATCAAATTATGGAGTGTCTTGGTGAGGTGGTATGGAATTCGCAACGTACTGGCTTACCCCCAGACAGTGATGCTTACTTGGATTGTTTAAAACGTCGATCGAGTTAACTGAGCAATAAAACCAAGCATTAAAATTTGCCTTGTAATCATCGTAGAACCGTAATTTATTTAGCTTAGATCGCATTATGACAAATGAAAATAGCACCGCAGCAGAGCTGTGGATTGAACTGCCGCCAGTAACCGGCCTAGAGCCTAAACGGCTTTTGGTTTTTTTACATTCTGCGGGTACCAGTACCGAAGAATTTTTGCCCGTAGCGATTCACTGGCAACTACGGTTTCCGTCTGCGGTAAGTACTGTTTTACACGATCCAATCGATCCAAAAACTGGTTTATCTGGTTGGGTTTCACAATTTAATTTGGATGACGAATCCGAGATAGAGGCCGCTTGCAACGAGTTGCAACGTCGAATTCAAAGTGCACAACTAGCGTTTAATTTAGGCCCCGACATGACCGCCATTATTGCCCACGGCATTGGCGCTGCGGTTGCATTAGAAGCAATGCGCCGGCACAATAATTTAGCATCAATTTATGTTGGTTATGCAACGCGCTTAGCGGGGGGAATAAAACCCCAAGAAGTAATTGCTGCGCGGGTTCATTTAATTCATGGCAACGACGATACGGTGATTCCCATCGCGCAAGGCCATCGAGCCTTCAAAGGATTGCAAGCCATTGGCACCAAAGTGACTTTAGATGTTGTTGAAGAAGGCACCCACTGGATTGATCAAGAAATGATTAATTTAGGCACGAACCGTGTAATGAAAACTCTTTTTGAGGGCCGTCAACGCCCCCAAAAAACCGCCGGCGTTTTAAATTAGGCTAACGCTTTAAACGAACGCGTTGCTGCTGCAATAGTTGCATCAATATCTTGGTCGCTGTGCGCCGAAGACATAAAAAAGGCTTCTACAGTTGACGGTGGAAAGTAAATACCTTCATCGAGCATTAGGTGGAAAAACTTTTTAAATCGCTCGATGTCTTGGCCCATGATTTGACCGAAATTATTAGGTGCATCTTTTAAGAAATACATACCGGCCATTGCACCTTGATGGCGAATAGAAAACGCAACCCCAGCTTGGTCGGCACCTGCTTGAATGCCTTTAACTAAACGCGCTGTTGTAGCCGACAAGCGATCAAAAAAACCAGGCGCTTTAATTAAACGTAAAGTTGCAAGCCCCGCAGCCATCGCAATAGGATTTCCTGACAAAGTACCGGCTTGATACACATCACCGAGTGGCGCCATTCGGTCCATTACTTTTGCTGGACCGCCAATTGCACCGACAGGCATGCCGCCGCCGATAATCTTACCAAAGGTAATAATGTCTGGTTGAATACCATACAAACCCGTTGCGCCCTCGAAACCGACCCGGAAACCGGAAATAACTTCATCAAAAATGAGCAATACACCGTATTTATAGCATTTTTTGCGCAAACACTCCAAAAACGAACGGTCTTGCAACAGCAGGCCATTGTTGGCAGGAATTGGCTCGATGATGATGGCGGCAATTTCGTGCCCCTTTTTTTGGAGCACTTTGTCTAACTTTTCCGGATCATTCAAGGGCAGCACGATGGTTTCTTTG
>JANOZM010000002.1:0-123535 GCA_031429355.1 Betaproteobacteria bacterium
ATAACTGGTCGCATGGGTACTGAAGCGCGAAAATTTATTCGCGCGTAAGTGGCCACGAACCACTGCTGCTAGCGTCTGGTTCAAACACATGTTAGTTTTTGCACTTTAGCTCGCTGCCGTACAAGTTTAAACTCAAGCCTACAGCCGAGAGCTTCGGCGTATTTGTTAAGCGTTGCGAGTGTCGGCGAATGCTTACCTTGCCCTGACTCCATTCGAGCCACTGCCGATTGAGTTGTACCGATCTTCTCAGCAACTTGCGCCTGAGTCATACCCTGAGCCGAGCGTGCCTTTAAAAATTCATCGAGAACTGCGTACTCTGGTGCCAATTCATCGAAGGCTTGTTTGACGGCACTGTTTTTCAACGCCGCCGTACGCAATTGTTTATGACTTAACATTTTTCCATTCCTTCATTCGTTTTCGCGCAATTGCAAGATCGCTAGGTGGGGTTTTATCTGTCTTTTTTATGAACTGATGAAGCATAACGATTTGCTTGCCAACAAGAGTGCAGAAAAAAACGCGACTAATACCTTCTTTGGACTTAAGTCGCAATTCGAATAAACCAGAGCCCATTGCCCTCGTGTGAGGCAAGCCTAGATCTGGGCCATAAATCTCCATACGGTCGGTGCAATGTACATAACGACCAAGAAAACCGGAGGGCATATTCAAGACGGCTTCTTGCAGCGCATCATCGTGGTATTTGATCGTCCATTGCATTGGTGAAATATAGCATAAACGCTATGTACTTTCAAGCGAAATTAACTGGTAAACGCAAAAACTAACTGTTAATTAGTACTGCATGCATATTAGCAATGTATATCACTCCAAAACTCCCTTTTCCCTGTTTATTCATCAATGTTTATCAGAAGTGGTTATAACTAAGAGCAGGTTTACAGCGGATTAATCTTAACTTCAGCAGGTTATCACTTACTTCCAATCAACTTGGATAATGCCCTACCTCTACATGGTTAGCAATTGCTAAAATAAGCATTAAATCCGCACGTTGATCGCAAGTTTTAAGCTACTCCGCTAACCACGTATTTAAGTAAAAATAACCACGATTCATATGCAATGAAATTACCGCTTCGGTGCGCCCTAATTAGCAGCAACATCAATCGCAAAACGAACGGTATTGCTTTTTTCTTCCCACCCACGTGATGCGTAAAAACCCCGTTTATACGATTCGCGGTTTTTTAAGTTAACCAGGGTTAATCGCCCGCATTTTCGTTCACGGGCCTCGGTTTTAATGGCTTCTAATAGCGCTGTACCGATACCTTGACCGCTGGCATTCGAGCGAATAAACAGTTCGCTAATATAGCCTTCTGCGTCACCAAATAATGGGTGAATCCAATAGGCGGCGCAGTAGCCAACGACCTTGTTATCTACGCAAGCAACTAAGAAAGTTCGGGTGTGATCGGCGCTTTTTAATCCCGCTAAGGCGTGCTCGGTGAGTTTGGCTGCGCCAACTTCTGTCCACTGCGGGTAGTCTGTGATGTTGGCGAGTAATTCACCAATATGTGCGGCGTCTTGCATGCCCGCAATTCGGATTTGTAGCGTCATTGATTGATTTTCTGCAAAAATTGTTGAGGCTACTTGAAGTATCCTTGCTTCCAAGCATTATAAATCTTAAGGAAACCAAACTATGAAGCTTCGCTCAATCGCTCTTTGTACCGCGTTAGTTGCTGCACTTGCCGGATGCAACGCCGTACCGTCTACGCCAACAACTACCGCCACGACCAAAGCACCGTTAACTGTTTCGACCGAAGTTAAATCGTTGTTGTGGGTGGGTAATAGCTTTTTTTATTACAACAATTCAATGCACGGCCACGTTGGAATTTTGCTTAACGAAGCCGGGGTAAAAGGGCATCGTGCAACATCGGCAACTATTAGCGGTTCGGGCATTAACTGGCACGATTTAGAAGCGCACTTTAAACCCGGTGGCGTCGCCAGTTACTCGTTTGCGCCAGATAATTCGGTAAAGTTTAATACCTTTGATAAGCCGTTTGATGCAGTGATGATGATGGATTGCAGCCAATGCCCAGTGCATCCTGTAATGAAGCCAATTTTTTACGATTTTGCTGCTAAAAATAGTGCGATTGCCCGATCAAAAGGCGCAGCACCTATTTTATTTATGTCGTGGGCTTACCAAGACGTGCCGTCAATGACACAAGAGTTAGCTGCCGAATATATTAAGGCGGGTAAGCAAAACAATGCTTTAGTGGTACCAGCTGGCATTGCCTTTGCCAATTCAATTGCCAAGCGCGCTGATGTTAATTTGTATATCGCTGACAAACGCCACCCCAGCGTTGCTGGCACCTATTTAGCTGCTTGCACAGTATTGGCTTCGGTCTACAAAGTAAGTCCGGTGGGCTTAAAGTACAACGCGGGCTTACCTGCAGACGTCGCGGCTCATTTGCAGCAAGTCGCTTGGGAAACAGCTCAAGCGTTTCATGCTAAAGAAGGCCGTGGCGGATTAAAATAAAGGTGCTATTTTTTTCCGGGCAATTCGATGCCCGGAAAAATTTTAATCACAGCACTGTCATCCTCACGCCCATAACCTGCGCTAGAAGCCTGCATAAACATTTGATGCGCGGTAGAGGCCAAGGGCAGGGGGAATTTGCTAGCCCGCGCCGTATCCAAAACCAACCCCAAATCTTTTACAAAAATATCCACGGCCGATAGCGGCGTGTAATCGGCTTTTAATACATGGGGCATGCGGTTTTCAAACATCCAACTGTTGCCCGCGCTATTGGTAATAACTTCGTACAGTTGGTCCGCTTGTACGCCTTCGCGCAAGCCTAAAGCCATTGCTTCGGCTGCGGCTGCAATATGTACACCGGCTAACAATTGGTTAATAATTTTTACTTTACTGCCGTTGCCCGCGCAATCACCTAGCTTGTATACTTTGGCGGCCATGACGCTTAAGAACGACTCGCACAATGTATAGCACTCGGGCTTACCGGCTGTCATCATCGTCATTTGGCCGCTTGCCGCTTTGGCAGCGCCACCCGATATTGGGGCATCTAAAAAATGCAAGTGCATAGCATTTAAACGTTGCTCTAAGTCTTGCGCAAATTGTGGTGCAACGGTCGAGCACATCACAAATACCGATCCGGCTTTCATTGCATTGGCTACGGCACCCGAACCATATAAAACATCTTCGGTCTGTTGTGCATTGATAACCACGCACACAACGACATCGCATTGACTTGCCAAATGACTTGCACTGTTGGCTGCTTGTGCGCCTTGATCGACGAGTTTAGAAATTTGTTCTTCGCGTACATCAAATACGATAGGTTTGTAACCAGCCCGAGCAAGGCTTGCAGCCATACCGGTACCCATTGCACCCAAACCAATAACGCCTATTTGTTTCATACCTAAACTTTCATTTGAAATGACTAAATTTTTAAACCCTAAATGCAAACATAGTTTACAACCCTATATGTTTCGGCGTGGTTTGGTTTAGCCGTGCAACGCGGGACGCCAAACGAGGTGAGCACTCGACTGCAAGATGCTTTACGCAAAGTGCTTGCACAAAAAGAATTAGGTGCGACTATTGCAGCACGCGGCGTCGCTCTAGAGTTTATGGATGCCAATCAAACCACCGAATTTATGAAAGCCGACACGGCGCGGTGGCAAAAGGTGGCTAAATATGCGGGAATCACCTTAGATTGATAAGCAGCGGGGATACCGCTGTAAACTCCGGCACTTGAGACGAATCGTGTGCCGCTCTTAATTTAAGTTCGTATTTTCGATTCGCAATTTTGATTGAATTTATGAACTTTGCTGAACTAGGCTTAAGCGAGCCTATAGTCAAGGCCGTCTCGGCCCATGGCTATGAAACGCCAACCCCTATCCAATTACAAGCCATTCCTGCTGTTTTAAGCGGACGCGATTTGTTGGCCGGTGCACAAACCGGAACCGGTAAAACCGCTGGCTTTGTATTGCCTATTTTAGAGCGTCTTTTACAGACCCCTAAAGCCGCAGCTCAACCCGCTGCACCCGGCCAACGTGCCCCGCGCCCAGCCGTGCGCGTTTTAATTTTAACGCCCACGCGTGAGCTTGCAGCCCAAGTTGAAGAGTCGGTAAAAACCTACGGAAAGTTTTTAAATTTTCGCAGCACTACGGTGTTTGGCGGCGTTAGCATTAATCCGCAAATTGACCGTCTGGCTAGAGGTATCGATATTTTGGTGGCAACACCAGGACGTTTGTTAGACCACTTGCAACAACGCACAGTAAATTTAAGCGGTGTAGAAATCTTTGTATTAGATGAAGCCGATCGTATGTTGGATATGGGCTTTATTCGCGATATTAAAAAGGTCATGACCGCCTTGCCAAAAAAGCGTCAAAGCCTTTTGTTTTCGGCGACGTTCTCTGATGAAATTAAAGATTTGGCGCAAGGCCTGCTAACCAACCCTGGTTTAATAGAAGTTGCTCGCCGCAATACAACCGCCGAACTAATTACGCAAAAAGTAATGATGGTCGAAAAGGTAAACAAGCGCCCCTTGCTTTCGCACTTAATTAAACAAGGCGACTGGCATCAGGTTCTAGTGTTTTGCCGAACCAAGCATGGGTCAGACAAACTTGCATTGGCATTAAATAAAGATGGCATCAATTCGATGGCGATTCATGGCAACAAAAGCCAAGGTGCACGCACCCGCGCGTTAGCCGAGTTTAAAGGTGGCGAGTTGCAAGTGTTGGTCGCAACTGACATTGCTGCGCGTGGATTGGATATTGAATTGCTGCCACACGTTGTGAACTTTGAACTACCCAATGTGCCCGAAGACTATGTTCACCGTATTGGAAGAACGGGTCGGGCAGGGGCTTTGGGTGAAGCTTTGTCGTTAGTCAGTTCGGATGAGCGCGATGATTTAAGATCGATCGAACGTTTGATTAAACAAACCTTGCCACGTGTCGAGCCAGAAAACTTTGTTGCGCCACCTGCTACTGCCGAAGCCACGCGCGAAGCGAATTATGAACGTCCGCGTCGCGATGCAATGCCGAGTCGATCACAGCCGCGTCGTACCCAAGCAGCCGGTAACCAGCCAGCCGGTGGGCGACCAAGCCAGCCTGCCCAACCTGGGCGTTTTGGTCAGCGTACCGATGTGCAAGCGCGGCCGCCTGCTAGAAAAGCATCGCGGTCACGTTAAATATTTGCTGCAATAGTTTGCCCACAATTAAGCTATATTAACGATATGAAAAGTCTCGATAACGTAAAACTCTCTATGCTCGACTTAGTTGCCATCCGCGAGGGTGGTACTGTTGCCGATGCGTTGCAAATTGCTTTGCGTACCGCGCAGCATGCAGAGTCCTTGGGTTTCGAGCGTTATTGGTTAGCCGAGCATCACAATATGGTCGGCGTAGCCAGTTCAGCAACCGCTGTTTTGGTTGGCCATATTGCAGGCGGCACTAAAACAATTCGTGTGGGTTCGGGCGGCATCATGCTGCCAAATCATGCGCCGTTAGTGGTTGCCGAAGCCTTTGGCACTTTAGCCGAGTTGTATCCCAATCGTATCGATCTAGGTTTGGGCCGTGCGCCCGGAACCGATGGCGCAACAATGCGTGCATTACGCCGCGATCGGGTCGAGACCGAAGCCGACTTTCCGCGTGACGTAATGGAACTGCAACATCTGTTAGGCGATGCACAAGCCAACCAACGTATTACGGCAATGCCGGGTGTCGGTACGCGCGTGCCTATTTGGTTGTTAGGCTCTAGTTTGTTCTCGGCGCAGCTAGCTGCATCGTTAGGTTTGCCGTATGCCTTTGCTTCGCATTTTGCGCCCCGCTATTTAATGCAAGCGCTGCAGGTTTATCGAACACACTTTAAGCCTTCTGAAACGCTTGCGCAGCCGTATGTAGCGATTGGCGTGCCAATGATTGCAGCGCCTACCGACGAAGAAGCGCAGTTTTTAGCCAGCAGTACTTATCAGCGTGTACTGGGTGTTTTAACGGGCGATCGTCGTCGTTTGCAGCCGCCGGTTGATGGTTTCTTAAAAGCTCAGCCGCCAGAAGCGCGTGTCGCTATTTCTGATTTTTTAGCGGCTGCAGTCATTGGCGGACCCGATACCGTTGCGCAAGGGTTTGAAGAATTGTTTGCAGCCACCCAAGCCGATGAGTTTGTATTGGTAAGCGACGTGTACGACCCAGAGCTGCGTTTACGCTCTTTAAGTATTGCGGCCCAAGCGATGAGCGCTGTGCCTGCCTAGTATCGCGGCCGAGTGTGAACTTGGTCACATAAAAATTCGTTTATTCCCATGACACTACCGTACGTCGGGTGACTGGCCTGTTATTTTTCGCAAAACTGGTTTTCAAAATCGGTTTGCGATAACGGCCAAGGCATCCAGTAAATTAATTTCTTTACTGAACTACTATGTCTACAAACGCTAGCTCTACTTCCATCTCATTTAAAAAACGCACTCTATTAGCTGCCTCAATGAGCGGCGCTTTAGTAGCTTGCGCGCCTGGCCTCGATTCAGGTGCCAATACAGCCGAATTTGATGCTGAAACAATCGCAGGATTGCCTTCTGTTTTAACCGAGTCTAGCGTTGCTGAAAAATCATGGGGGCTTAATTTACTTAGTTTGTTTAATCAATTGTTACGCGAACTTGTTAGTAGCCGCGCCACTATTATTCGTTGGAACCAAATTGCAATTGATGCCACTGGGCTAGATCATAAACCCGTGGCTGCTGGCGAGACTCGCGTTTTTGGCGAGCAATTAGGGCCTGGCCGATCTAGTCGTGCAATGGCAATGGTTCACGTGGCAATGTACGATGCTGTAGCGGCGGTTACAGGTGCTTACAACTCGGTAAATCGCATTGGTCGTGCGCCAATTTATGCAGATTTACACGCAGCGATTGCTAAAGCTGCACACGATACTTTAGTGCAAGTATTTCCCTCGCAAAGCGCAACATTTGCAGCGGCTTTGGCTGAAGATTTAGCACGCCCTAATGCAATCGAGCGAATATTGGTTTTGTTGGGCGTTCGCACCAGCAGCCGTACATTAGGTTTAGAAGTTGGCGTACGTGCAGCAACCGGCATTGCACAAAATCGCGCAAACGATGGGTCGGCTAAGCCTGAACCTTTTTTTGGAACTCAGTTCATGCCAAAACCGGGTGTAGGTATTTGGGGTCCGGATCCTATTTCAAAGGGTAAAAAAGCAATTGGCGCTTACTGGTCAGAAGTGCGTCCGTTTACTTTAAATAATTCTGCACAATTTCGCTGCCCACCACCGCCAGCACTTGGTTCATCCGAATATGCAAAAAATTATGGTCAAGCGCAAGCTATTGGTGGCGATGGTGTCGTAACGCCAACGCGTCGAACCGCAGACCAAACTGAAGCCGGTATTTTTTGGGCTTACGACGGTACACCAAGTTTGTGTGCTCCACCGCGTTTGTATAATCAAGTGGCAACAACGATTGCCCTTCAGCGCGGTACTGGTACCCTGGGTTATATGCGGTTAATGATGTTGACCAATGTATCGATGGCCGACGCCGGCATTGCCGGATGGGAAAGCAAATATTTTTATCAAACATGGCGCCCAGTTGTAGGATTGCGCGCCTCGATTAATGGTGATCCAAATGGTTCGGCAACCCCTAACTTTACGCCGCTTGGCGCACCAGCCAGTAATTTAACCGGGCCAAACTTTACGCCGCCGTTCCCAGCGTATCCGTCAGGCCATGCCGTGTTTGGCAGCGCATTATTTCAAACGCTACGTAATTTTTACGGCACCGACAATATTCCATTTACGTTTATCTCGGATGAGTACAACGGTAAGACTAAGGACAACCAAGGCAACATCCGTCCATTAAAGCCACGTTACTTTGCAAACCTAACCGAAGCTGAAGACGAAAATGGCGATAGCCGTTTGTATCTTGGTATTCATTGGGATTTTGATAAAACCGAAGGTGCTTTGCAGGGTCGTAAAGTTGCGGATTGGGTTGGGCGTTCGCTATAGTTTAAAAACTCGTTCGCGGGCTAGAGCTGCGTTAGAAATTCGGTTAAAACTTAATCTTTAATGCAGTAGCGGTTGACGGCAGCTGCGTTTGTTTGGGTTTGTACGATATAACCAACACTGACCCTAACGCTTTAGGCAGCACCAAGGTAATCTCATCGATCTTGCGCTGAGCTGTGGCGCTAGCTTGAACCTCAGTCGCGATATCGTGCTTATGATCGTTGCCCGCAACAATTGATTGCATCACTTTTTGTTGTAAAACCGATTGTGTGCTCGCTGCATCGGGCCAGCGCCAAGCGGTAATAACAAGCGGCTCGCCGTTACTCAACCTAATAATTGTTTGGGTTGAAAAAATCGTGTGGGCTTTTACTATCGCTTGTTGAAAGTCTGACTTTGGCAAAGCGGAATACATTAGCAAAAATTCGCTGTACGTTCGCTTTGGCTCGAGGGTTTGTTGCAGCGCCTTGGGATAGTCGATAAAAAAAGTTAACGCAATATGAGTATCGTCTCTTAAAACAAGACTTAGCCGATTCTCTGCTAAATCGTGACCGCTCGCTGAGCCTAAAGTTAACCCTAAGGTTGCGCCAACAATAACAAAACTGATGCAAATGTGACGCAAGATTGCTCTCATCGGCAATAAGCAATGGTTGGTTGCGATGTGCTACCCGTGCTAGTCGTAAATTGAAAATTCCAGCACGCTGATTTGTTGCTATTTTGGCTTAACGCAAGCAGCGCAGTAAGTGCCGCCCCCGTTACAGGTTTATATCGAATTCGATAGGTGCCGGCTGAATTTGCATAACTGTCGTTGCCAGTTTCAGTGCTAGTAAATGCTTGGTTCGACGTAAACTGCAACACTTGGTAGCCATCGTTTGCGTCGGTGGTTAGCGTCATTGCCGAGACTGGGAAGGGAGTAACCGGCGGTTGGCGTAATGGTGTGTATTTCGCGCCTTGGCCTGCAAGGTCTGGGCTGGGCGTTCCTCTAAAACAAGAGAGCACATACGGTGATGTGTTCGTCACGTGATAACTGTAAGCAGATGGGCCGCCCACTGTGGGGCTGGTGTTGCCACCACAAACATTGTCTCGCGTGGCTGTGCTGCCATCTGCATTGTTGAAACCGTAAATGGCAAATCCATCAAGTGCCCAACCGAGCGGATGGGTGTCCCAGTATGCAGCTGGCTGCGTTGCCATCATGCAGGTTGGTGCCGCGTGATAATGGTAGTCGTCTGCGCGCCCAGCATGGCCGTTGCAAACATCAAGTTCACCGAGCACTTTTGTATCGCCATTTTGGCAACCCCCTTGTTTGCACGGGTTAAATATAGGCACCCCGTTAATTGCGACGCCAATTGGGCCATCGGTTGCAGAAGTAGTCGTCGCTGCAATTGCGGGATTGAGAGGGATTTTCCACGCATTACTACCAAAGAAGTTTTGGCCTATTGGAATGTTTAGATTGGTGGCGGTAATGCCATTCATCATTGGGTGTGTGGCCAAGCCGTTGGCGCTAACATAGGCGTAAATACTATCGCATCCGACCGAAGCTAGGCCCGTTGTCGAAGACTTCATCGAGTTGGCTATATAGCCACAATTGGTGCTTAATCCACCCGCAAGAGCGGTACGATTGTAGTTAAGCGACAGCGATGCTGTACCCAACGTTATTGAAGCCATCGCGGCCGAAATAGAAGCGCCCGTCGCGGCTGTGTTTGCTGCTATTGGTGGTGCTGACGAAAGCGCATAAATCGTAAACGTATAGGACTTCTCCCCTAAACTTTGCGAGCATGGCGGTTGATAGCCAACGATCGGGCCGTCGCTACCGACCCCTAGGGTACCAATGCCGTAACTGTCCTTTGCTAGGCTATTTTTACCTGCCGGAATGCTATGCAAAACCCAATTGTATTTGGTCGTTCCATCGCCAGGTAAGGTGGTCATGAGTACAGCATATTCGGTCGTTCCGGCGGGGGCATTAGACCATGACAGTGCAGGTGTTGAACCCGGGCCGTCACAAGTATAGATCGCAGGCAAGGTACCGCTAACCGCCGCAGCACTTGTGAGTGTGAAATTTCCCCCCGACGGATTGGTTGTTGTGATTGGCGTGGTGGTCGTTACTGGCGCACTTTCCGTGGTCGCTGCGCCGCCGCCGCACGCTGTAATTAATGTAAAAAAGGTAGAGACAGTGCTAAGCATAAAAACTTTTTTCATTATTGTTCTTTTATAAATGTGCGGTGGCAAAGGGGAATCATATACAAAAGGTACTGGCCTTATTGCAAATAGCGCTGGTTTCTTTGAAAACGAAGGGTCGTACAAAGTGATGGTTGTAACCAGTAAACCTACTTTTATAGAATTACTGGCCGTCAGCGGGAAAAACGATATTGGGTTAGAGTCCGAATTATGGGCTTGTAACAACCCAGTTATTTTATAACTTGATGCCTCGCAAACCATCTTTTCAAACTAAAGAACGATCTTAAATATGTTTAGCTTAAATATTTCCCAGCTTTCACTTAGCAAAACGCTAAGTTCCATTGCTTTTGTAGCAGCTTCATTTGGCATATTTGCCAGTGCCCAAGCGCAGCAAGTTTTTAAAGTAACCACAATTCCTGAAGAAGCCGCTACCGAGCAGACCCGCAAGTTTGGCCCTATTGTTAAGTACCTCGAATCAGCTTTGGGCATGAAAGTCGAATTTACGCCTGTCAGCGACTATCCTGCCGCTGTAGAAGCAATGGTTAATAAAAACGTCGATATGGTTTGGTTCGGTGGTTTTACTTTTGTTCAAGCGTCGAATCGTTCGGGCGGCAAAGTAATCCCAATCGCACAACGGGTCGAGGATACTAAGTTCCAATCGGTGTTTATTACCAAAGCAGATTCGGGCATCAAAACCTTGGCCGATTTAAAGGGCAAACAAGTTAGCTTTGGTTCGCAATCCAGCACTTCGGGGCATTTAATGCCGCGTAGCTATTTGCTGCAAGCAAAAATTGATCCTGATAAAGACTTTAAACGTATTGCTTATTCTGGCGCACATGATGCAACCATTGCCTCGGTAGTCAGTGGCAAAGTCGATGCGGCTGCATTAGACATCACGGTTTGGAACAAGTTCGTAGCAGAAGGCAAAGTGGACACAAAAGACGTCGTTGTGTTTTACACGACCCCAGGCTACTTTAACTACAACTGGGCGGTTCATGCCGACATGCCAGCCGCTTTGCGCGAGAAGGTTACTAAAGCTTTATTAGACATCGACCCGGCCACCGCCGCCGGCAAAGAAATTTTATCGCTTAACCGAGCCACTCGTTACATTGCTACCAAGGCAGAAAATTATGCTGGCATCGAAACAGCGGCGCGAAGTGCCGGATTGTTAAAGTAAACCATTAGTGCAAAGTTGGCGGCGAGAGAGGTATGTAATTAAATGTGGTTATTGATTGTTATTTTGTAACGATTAAATTATTTATTGCTAGTTACATTACTTTTTAAGACGAATTCTAAAGGCCGCAACCTTCGCTCTGTTTCCACAGGTTGTGGCGCTGCAATACAAGCGCTTATGAGACTTCGATACGTCTAAAAACCAGTGGTTACAATTGCTGGCAGCGCATGTCTTTATTAGTTTAAGGTCTTCACAAGCCACTAAATGTGCAATTGGCTCGGCGACTAATCCAAGCAAAGCTTGTGCATTGTCTAAGCGTGCAATACGTTCGACGGCACAGCTTGGCCCAAGACGAACTGGGCGGCCCGTAAGTGCAAATTGATAGTGGCAAAGATCAATTAGGCTGTTAAGGTGCGCCGCGTCCGCCGCATAATTTATTTTTGAGCCTTTACACAATTTGCGAATCCACTGCCTAGTCCATTCGCGCTCAATTCGTGCCCGCTCGGCTACTTGATTTAAGGCACGTAAAGAAAAGTGCGCTGTAACGTAAGCTTGTTGCTCTTTGTTTAAAAGATCGGCCAAGCGCAACCAATTGATGAATGAAAGGCCGTCTGGTATAAATTCTTGAACAACTCCACCGCTATCGGATGAAGTGTTCAAAAAATCAATCGCTTGATGGGCACCTAAAAAAATTGGTTGGAACATACGGGCTAGCATTTAGTGGTTTAGCAAACTGTCTGTAGTGATTACTTAGTATTGCTTACTAATGTAACTTAGTTATTAATTTTTAACTAGTTACAGTACCCGGTTTTTTGTTTGCTCTGGTCGTTGATAAAGCGTATTTTTTCGGCTGCGCTATTTAGGAGTAAAACATGCAACCCAAGCAAGCTGATGGACTGTCGAAATTAATTGCAACGGCCGTAACCAGAAATTCGGTGGCGACCGCCACTAAAAACCCGAGCTGGAAAATGGCACTTAACGTCGAACGCTGCATCGGGTGTCACGCTTGTTCGGTTGCTTGTAAAGTCGAAAATAATGTTCCGCTGGGTCGTTTTCGCACTAAAGTGTACTACTGGGAGCACGGCAAATTTCCGGCAGTTAAGCGCAATTTTTTACCCACGCTTTGCATGCAGTGCGAAGACGCGCCGTGCTTAAAAGCCTGCCCAACTAAAGCTATATTTAAAGCGAAAGACGGTATTGTTAAAGTTGATCCCGATTTGTGCGATCACCACGGCAATTGCGAGGCGGCCTGCCCCTATGGGGCCATTGGTTGCGATGATAACGATGTTGCTGACAAATGCGATTTTTGCTCTCACCGTCTCGCCGAAGGTATGGAACCGGCGTGCGTCGAGACCTGCCCAGCCGAAGTATTTCATTTTGGCGATGCAAACGATCCGACCTCGCCGTACTCATTGTTTATGCAACAAAACGCTAGTAAAACAGCGGTGCTAAAGCCCGAAGAAAAAACCAAACCATCAGTGCATTACCTCGGTCACGAGAAAAAAATGGAAGCCAAAATTCCCAAAGGTAAAGTGCACGATCCTTACTCGTACGAAATTGAAACTTGGGCTCAATTGGAGTCGAGTTTTCCAAAACCAAAACGCGTGATCTGGGCAAAGGTAGAGCAAGTTGTTCCAGGAGATAAAACATGAAGCGCCGGGTCTTTGTAAAAGCAGGTACCGCAGCTTTATCGTCCTTAGCTTTAGGCGAGGTCATTTTGCTAACGCCCGGCGAGGCTAATGCAGGTATTCTCGATTTTTTCCGTGGAACACCAAAGCTGTACGGTAAGAGAAAATCGGTTCGACGCGCTAACGGCAAAGGACGTATTGCTAACGATTATTCTAAAGCTAAAATTATTAAAAGCGTTTGCCTAAATTGCTCAACGGTATGTGGTATTCAAGGCTACGTAATTGACGGGAAACTCGTCAAAGTAGGCGGTAACCCATCGGATCCAAATAACGGTAAAAGTCTGTGTGCTAAAGGACAGTCGGGCCCTACAATTAACGATTACCCAGAGCGCTTGCTGTACCCAATGAAGCGCGTTGGTAAACGGGGCGAAGGGTTGTGGCAGCGCATTAGTTGGGACGATGCCTACAACGAAATTGCGCCACGCATTCGTAAAGCGATGGACGAGGGTAAGCCCGAAGAAGTAGCGATTCAAATTGGGCGCTCGCGTATCGCTGAGGAGATGAATCGATTCCTAGGCGCTATTGGTTCGCCCTCGCTGTTTAACCACCGCGCTTTGTGTTCGTCGAATAAGCGCGCTGCAAACTACGCTTGCCTTGGTGAAACCGATTGGGAATCTGGCGATTTTGAACGCGCTAAATATATTTTAAATTTTGGTGCGAATTTTTATGAAGCGCATCAAGGGGCGATTCATACTGCAAAACGCATTATTCGTGGTCGCTACGATAACGGAGCTAAATTAGTTACTCTGGATGTTCGCTGTTCGAACACGGCGGGTCGTTCTGATGAATGGCTTTGCCCGAACCCTGGCTCCGATGGTGCAGTTGCACTAGCAATGGGCCACGCCATCATGGCTGCGGGCAAACATAACGCGCAATGGCTCGACACTTGGAGTAATGTCAATTCTAAAGAGCTGCAAGAATGGATAGCACCTTACACGCCAGAATGGGGTGAAAAAGTTAGTGGGATCAGTGCAGATGTTATTCGTCGCGTTGCCCTAGAGTTTGCGGCTGCCGCACCAGCTTCTATTGCTTTTACTAATAGGGGCTCTGGAGCGCATTACAATGGATTTAACGCGGATCGCGCGATTGTTATGCTTAATGCAATTGTTGGTTCAATTGGGCAAGTAGGTGGTTATTGTTACGGCGAAGAACCAACCCGTGTACCACCGCGCGTGTTTCCGCAGCCAGCGCCGTTTCCCCCTGCAGTAATAGCCACCAGTCTTATCGAGAACCCGCCCGAGTGGCCGCTAGCCAACAAATGGCAGCGCATGAAAGTGGGCCAAATTGTTTACCAGTCTATTAAAGAAGGGCGCGGTAAAATTCAGGTGTACTTTAGTTACACGGTTGCCACCCCACAAACTTGGCCCGAAGGCCGTAGCCTAACCGTCAGCGTGCTACGTGATGAAAAATTAATTCCTTTTCATGTGTGTTCTGACTTGGTCTATTCCGAACAAGCGCATTACGCCGATATCATATTGCCTGACGCCTCGTATATGGAGCGTTGGGGCTTTGATACCCGCAACAACATGGAGCTACGTGATTACGTAACGATGCGCCAGCCAATCGTGCAGCCACCAGGTGAGTGCGTTAGCTTTGTCGATTCGATGATTGAATTAGGCAAGCGTATTAGCCCGAAAACGGCCCAGTACTTCCAGTTTAAAGACCATGAAGATTGGATGAAGCAACGCTGCGCCGCGTTAACCAAGCGGGTGGGCGAAGACGGTTTCGAGTACATGAAAAAACATGGTGTTTGGCAAGACACTTCAAAACCGCAGTATTACGATTTGTACAATTGGGTGTTAACCGAAGCCCAGATGAAAGATAGCCGAACTGACGAGCGCGGGAATATATTTAAAAAAGCGGCTGACGGTAAAGAAAGTTTAATTGGCATTGTTGTTGAAGGCAAACCCCGCCGAGGATTTGCTACGACAACGCGCAAATTTAATGTCTATCATAAAGACGTAGAAGATGCGGCGACACAAACTAAATTTACCGAAGATGGTGGCAAAGGCATGCCTACCTATTTTCCAGTCCCCAGCATCGAAAAAATGGAAAGTGACATGTTGCATTTAGTGACTTTTAAATGGAATGTTCATACGCAAGGGCGAACCCAAAGCCAAAAGTTTCTAAGCGAAATAGTGCATCACAACCCAATGTGGATTAATACCGAAACGGCCAAAAAATTGGGCATTAAATCGGGCGATAAAGTCGAGTTAACAACCTATCGCCCACATGGCCATCAAATGCGTAACGGGGGCGAGGTCGTAGGTTCGGCTCAAATTACTGCGTTTGTTACCGAAGGTATTCATCCACGCGTATTGGCGGTATCTAACACCTTGGGCAATCTATTTCATGGTCGCGCCGCCACCGGCATTAAAGGTAAGCGTAAGGCCAGCCCCGCGTGGCTGGAGGGCTTAGAAACCGAAGATCAAGATTTAGTTGAAGATGTCTGGTGGGATACACGTAATGGTGGCACCGGCGGTGGGTACAACGTTAATGCGATCTTACCAATTCAACCTGCTCCACTTGTGGGGATGCAAGGTTGGTATGACACGGTCTGCCGCGTTAAAAGGGTTTAGTTGACACCCGTGTACCGTACGCGCTCCATTGGTTGGGGCGCGTATTCAGACATGAAGGTTCGGATCAGATAATTTTAAGCAACCCTACGCGCGCTGCAAATTCGATCAAATTTCAGTATTGCTGCCACGTAGTTCTATTGCGGCAAATGTTAAGGCGCAACCAATGGCAGCGCCAACCCAAAGCTTCATCGAAAAAAGTAGAGCGTACGATTGACTAACAACATGACTAAGCGCCGCGTCACTAGACAACTCGCCTTCTTGTAACCAACCGCCGGGCATAAACCCTGAGAAGCTACGGATAACAAAATTGTCGATTATCGTGCGTCCCAGCTCGGTGTTGATGATGCCTATTTGCAATGCCATTCCAACTAAGATGGCTATGGCTAAAGGGATGGCAATAGCCCATAATAATGGCTTATTTTTTACCAACGCGGACACCAAAAGCAACCATCCAGCTGACGGCAAGGCCCAAATAAATTGAATCGGTAATAGTGCAATTATTTTGAAAGGTGCCGAAAGAAAGTTGCTGCCATTAAAAATCACCCCAAACAAATTCAAATTAATAATTGACCCTGCGATTCCAAATATAAGTGCCGCCAAATAGAACAGGATGGTCGCGATTGTTAAGATAATTAGTGGACTCACAATTAATCCAACAATGAGTTTTGAAATTACAGTTTCTTGGTCGCTAATGGGTAGTGATTTCCAAAAGAAAATACTTTTGTCTTTTCGATCGTCAAATAAAGAGCCTAGAAAATAGAAAGTGATGCTTAAAAAGCCGATAGCTAACAAGGGTGACGCCACCGCCGTAATTAGCCCATCACCAAATTGATTGCTTTCGCCCGATACAATCATTTGATTGAGCTTATCTTGTGCAACGGAAAACTTGGCATGATCTGTTTTCATATATAGGGTAACTATTGCGGCAACAGTAAGAGCCAACGCAACACCCGCAATCGCCAAGGGCGTGTAAATCATGCTGCCTTTGTGTTCCCAAAGTTCTCGGCGCACTAACCAGTAAATGTTTTTCATGAGTAAGTTCCTTTCATATTCGCGACAAACAAATCAGCAATGCTTGGTGCGCGCATTTCACCCAAATTTTGTAATTGTTCTTTTGCGATTGAATCAAATATAAACAGCGATTTGCCAAATACTTGACGCTCGTCGATGGGGTTTAATAGGCGTGCAGCGTCGACGTTCGCAGCCGGCACTAGTACCTCGGTGAATCGGTTTTGCAACTCATCTAAGGTCGCGGTTAACGTAATTTGTCCGTCACGGATAAAAATTAGATCAGTCAAAATGTGTTCGACTTCTTCAACCTGATGGGTCGTTACAATGATGGTTTTTTGTGCATCAAAGTAATCTTCAAGTAGCTGTTGATAGAACTGTTTGCGATACAAAATATCTAAACCTAGAGTGGGTTCATCTAGTACTAAAAGTTTTGCATCAATCGCCATAATTAAAGCCAAGTGCAGTTGCACTACCATGCCCTTAGACATGGTTTTTACCTTAGTCTTGGCGTTAATTTTTGTGGCCGCTAAGTAGCGCTCTGCTTTTTTGCGATCAAAGCGTGGATGGACGCCTTCCACAAAGTCGATGGCTTGGCCTGCAGTTATCCAACTGGGCAATATGGCTACGTCAGAAATAAAGCAAATCTCATTCATAAGCGAGTCGCGTTGTTTGCGCGGATCTAACCCTAAAACTGATAGCTGCCCTTCAAAACTGAGTAAACCTAATATTGCTTTTAGAAGCGTGGTTTTGCCCGAACCGTTTGGTCCAATAAGCCCAACGATTCGACCAGGGTTTATAGACAGACTGACATTGTTTAAAGCAGTAGATTTGCCATAGTGTTTGCTAATGGCTTGACCAGTAATAACGGCACTCATGAGGCGGCCTTTGGATTAAAGTTTGTAGGTGTATTCGTAAATGCCGCTAGTTCGCTTGGGGAAATTTCTAGCCGTTGCATACGTTGTTGAATTGCCGGCCATTCCGTCCTTAGAAATCGTTCGCGTTCGGTAGCAAGTAGTTTTTCGCGGGCGCCCTCCAGTACATACATACCTAAGCCACGCTGTTTTTCGACCAATGTTTCATCCACCAGTTCTTGGTAGGCCCGCGAAACGGTAATTGGGTTCAATTGATACTGGGCTGCTATTTGCCGAACCGAGGGGAGGGCGTCGCCGGGTTTTAAAGCGCCATCTAATAGCATTTCTAGAATGCGATCCTTAAGTTGGCGGTAAATAGGCGAATTGTCATGCCAATCTGCGCTCATAGGGTGTGCTTAAGTTATGGTGATGTAGTGAAGTATAACAGTAGTTCAATAAAAGTCATAATTATTTGGAATTTTCTTAAGTTAAAGCCCAGGCTGAAGCGAAAACACCCGAATAGTTAAGAAGTTAATGACTGTGGGTGTGATGTGCGTCGGGAAAATGGACATGTTGGTGCTTTATTTTTTCGTGCTGATGCAAATGCGTGTGGGAAGTGCCCTCGGCAACGGGTTCGTCATGAGCGTGCTGGTGATGCGGATCAGCACTATTGTGTGTGTGCTCGTGTTCGTGTTGGATCGGTTCGTGCAAGTGTTCATGTTCATGTTGCTCTGTTAAATGAAGCCAAACACCAACCGCCATTAATGCGCCGCCAATCATCAATTGGTAAGTTATTGGTTCGTCCAAAAGTATCACCGCGACAAGCGCACCAAAAAAAGTAGCAACGGAAAAATAAGCCCCTGTACGTGCGGTGCCTAACTGGCGAAGCGCAACAACAAACAGCACAAGACTTGCGCCGTAACTTAGAAAACCAACTAAACCAGCGCCCGCTATTTGTAACGGTGCGGGCAAATGTGCGCCCAATGCAAACGCTAGAACTAAATTTGTAATGCCAGCAACTAAACCTTTAACCATTGCAATCCATGTTGCGTCGGTTAATGACACTTTGCGCGTTAAATTGTTGTCCAGCCCCCAAGCAAAACAAGCGCCCAAAATGGCCAGGGACGGCCAAAAGCTAGCGAACCAAGAACCGTCTACAGCAAACCCATTGCTACTAATAACCAATGCGCCCAAGACTATGGCTACCATTCCTAAAGCAATGCGGCGGTCAAAATTTTCTTTAAACGCAAACCATGCCAGAAGCGCTGTAAATACTGCTTCGGCGTTTAAAAGCAATGCCGCTGCTGAAGCCGGCATTGCCGAAAGTCCGGTCATTAAAAGCACAGGTGCAATAACGCCACCAAACAGCACGGCCCCCGCAAGCCAAGCGGCTTCAGCACGCGGTAATCGAACTGCTGTGGATCGGCGAATTAGACGTAAGCACAACAGGCCCAACCCCGAGCCTAAATAAAGCAAAGCGGCTAACATCCACGGGCTAGTTTGGGTTAACAATAGTTTTGCAAAAGGGGTGCCCACACCAAAAAGCGCGGCTGCAGCTAAAGCAGCTGTAATGCCAGGGTCTAAATGTTTACTCATGGGTGTGGGACATGTAAGACCTTGTGTGCTTTCTTGTTCATCCACTATAACGCGACAAATACGTCGTTTGTGTAATACTTTGACCCTTCGAAGCGTCAGCATTAACCACATGTAACTTTCGTACACTTGAAGAGTAACTAAACGCTGTTAAAATTTAAAGAATGCTTATCCGTCTAATTTCAACTGTGCTGTTTTTGCTATTGCCGCTCCAAGTGACTTGGGCGGCTATCAGCCCTTACTGTCAGCACGAACTAGGGCTTGAGGCTGTGCACTTAGGGCACCACCAGCACAAACATGGTCATGGTGATCGAACCCAAGTGAGCCAGCGTGATCAAGTGCAAGTAGATGCTTCTCAGGCTGCCGCCTACGAAAACGGCTCGTCAGACGAAAATATGAAGTCTGCAACAGTTACCGATGATTTAGACTCAGACTGCGGAACTTGCCACTCAAGTTGCGCCACTGCATTATTAGGACGCGACGTAAAGGCCGATGTGGTCTCTGTGCCTACCAATGCGAATCATAGCGATGCCCGCGCATCGAACTTCGACAAAGACCGCCCCGAGCGTCCCAACTGGTCGTTCCCCGCCTAATTCGGCTGGGGCTTTCGTTTCATTTTCCTTTTTCAACTAACAATTTCTGTTAGTCCCAGCCGATCCCCTGTTTGATTTTTATCATTGGAGATTCGGATGTTGTATTTCAATTTCAAGGCGACTTTGCTGGTCGCTTTATCATCGCTAACGTTAGCGCTTTACCTTACCCCTCAGTTGGCGGCAGCGCAGGCCAATGCGCCGTTGGTAAGCGCACCAGTTGGGCAAAACACGACGGCTACCACTGCGGCTGCGCCAACGAACCAGCCCTTAAGTATTGGGGCTGCTTACGAGGCTGCTTGGGCTCGTCAGCCCGAAGCGCAATCGTTAAACATACGCAAGCAAGCGATTGCTGCGCAACGCAATACGTCTAGTAGTTGGTCACCCGAACCACCCGCAATCGAGCTATCCACGGCCACTGACCGATTCGGCGGCAATGCCGGCGGTCGCGGATATGGTGTTGCAGTATCCGTGCCGCTTTGGTTGGCGGGCGAGCGTAATGGTGCCAAGGCTTTGGCTGACGCACAGACTCGCGGACTGGATGCGAATTTAAACGCAATCAAGTTAAAAACCGCTGCTAGCGTGCGCGAGGCCTATTGGGCTTGGCAGCGTGGTCAAGTCGAATTGGATCTCGCTAACGATCGATTAAAGAGTGCCAAAACGATTGCTGCCGACGTCAATAAGCGCTTGAAGGCGGGTGACTTGGCGCGAGCGGATCAACACCAAGCCGACGGAAACGTTGCGGCTGCCGAAGGTTCCATTGCTGAGAGTGAACAGGCAGTAACGAGTGCACAACAAAAGCTTAAAGCGCTCATTGGTTTTGCGCCAAGCAAGGGATCCACAGATGCTATAGATCAACTTGTTGAAGCTTTACCTGCGGCGAGTGCAAGTATCGAATTATCAAGCGAGCAAACGCATCCGGAACTCAGTGCATTAAATGTCCAAGCGGACATTGCAAAACAAGCGGCGCAATTAGCGGCAACCCAAAACCGAGCCAACTCCGAGGTAACCGTGGGTCTAAACCGCGAGCGCGGTGCTTTTGGCGATTCTTATCAAAGCAAGTTAACCATTGGTATGCGAATCCCTTTTGGTTCTGATTCGCGTAACAAAGCCAAGGTTGCTACCGCGAACGCCGAAGCGCTTGAAATTGACGTTCAAACCCGATTAGCTAAAGAGCGTTTAATTACCGAAATGGAAGCGGCGCAGCAAAAAGTATTAGTTTCTCAACGGGTAGTGGACTCGTTTACCAAACGTGCGCGTTTAGCTAAAGAAACGCGTGGATTTTTTGATAAATCGTTTCGTTTGGGTGAAACCGATTTGCCAACTCGGTTGCGAGTAGAGCTGGAAGTCATCGAAGCCGATCGACAAGTAGCCCGCGCTCGGATTGATTACGCCGCTTCAGTATCTGCGCTACGTCAAGCGCTTGGGTTGTTACCGCAATGAATATACAAATACTTAGGAAACTAACAATGAAACTTGCAAACTATTTGTTCGCGCCCGTTTTAATGGTAGCCATAGCTGTTGTTGCAACTTTTACGACGCCAGCCGTAGCTGGTGAAGGCCATGATCATGGCGATGCAAAACCTTTGGCTTCTGGCCCCGCGTTACCGCGATTTGCGGCAGTCTCTGATTTGTTTGAATTAGTCGGTGTTCTAGAAGGCAAGCGCTTGGTTCTTTACCTCGATTACGCAGCGACCAATGCTCCGGTTAAGGACGCTAAATTAGAACTTGAAATTAGTGGCAAAAAAGTAAAAGTAGAGCCGCATGGCCCAAGTGAGTTTGAAGTGATGTTTGAACAAGAACCAAAAGATGGTGTATTGGCAATAGCAGCTACTGTTTCGGCGGGTAAAGACAGTGACTTGTTAGCTGGTGAGTTAGACATTCATTTGGCGCAAGCCGGTAGCGCGAAAACTGCCAGTGCCGTAGTAAAAGAAAATTCACATGGACACGATCACAAGCCAGGCGAATTTCACTTTTTAGATATTTGGAATAAATATCGGGTGTGGATGATCGGTGCGGCCGGTGCAGTTGTTTTGGTGGCCTTTGGTGCGCTGCGTGCACGTCGTCGTCGCTCCATGTTTGATAGCCGTACTGGAGGTTCAAAGTGAACTTTACATCAATTAAGTTAATGGACACAAAAACTGGTTTTGGTCTTCGCCAACTGTTGCTTGCTGGCTTTGCAAGTTTGGCGCTGTGCAGCGCGGTAGTATTTGCAGGTGAAGGTCACGACCATGGTGATGCCGCACCGCAAGGCAACAGCAATGGCCCCAAGCGTTTACCCGATGGCAGCGTGTTTTTACCCAAACCTGCCCAACGGCAAATTGGTGTTTTAACAATGCCGGTGGTAGCAGGTGATCTACAACGCGCTATCGAGTTATCTGGCAAAGTAATGATGGATCCCAATGCAGGCGGACGAGTGCAATCAACTCAAGCTGGCCGAATTGAACCTGGCCCTAAAGGCCTACCAACTGCTGGTCAATCGGTTCGTAAAGGTGAGGTATTGGCTTATGTAGTGCCGTCGGTAGGCAATGTCGAGCGCTCTAATCAATCAGCACAGCTAGCCGAATTGCGAGCAGCCAAACTGCTGGCCGAAAAACGCTTAGCGCGTGTGAAAGAATTAGCTGACACTATTCCGCGTAAAGAAATTGACGCGGTGGAATCAGAAATTTATAGCATCAATGGCCGCATGAGTGCGCTAGGTGTTGGATTGTCTTCGCGTGAGGCTTTGGTTGCACCGGCTAGCGGTGTTATTACTAATTCAACAGTCGTTTTAGGGCAAGTAGTCGACGCACGTGAAATTGTTTTTGAAATTATTGACCCGTCACGTTTACGCGTTGAGGCCTTGGCCTACGATCCAGAAATTGCTTCGAAGATTGCCTCGGCAACTTTGGCCTTAGGTGCTGATCGTGTGCCGTTGCGTTTAGTTGGTGCAGCTCGTACATTGCGTGAGCAAGCGTTACCAATCACCTTTCAAATAGAAGGTGCTGCAGTGGGCAAGTTAGCGGTTGGCCAACCCGTGCGTGTGTTTGTCCAAAGCACGACCAAGGTTAAAGGCTTTAGTGTTCCGGCAATTGCGTTGCTTAAAAATCCAGCCAATCAAACCATTGTTTGGGTCAAAACAGAAGCCGAGCGTTTTGTTCCGCGCGTCGTGACAGTAGAGCCCTTAGACGGTGTGTCTGTTGCGATTACTTCTGGCTTAGAAGCCGGTGATCGCGTAGCGACGCAAGCTGCTACGTTGATTAACCAGATTCGATAAAGGAACCCTCTATATGTTTAAGTGGCTTCTTTTTAACAGCCTTAGCAACCGACTGCTCGTCATCATCACGGGTATCGTACTCATGGTCTATGGCGGGTACACATTAACTAAAACACCTGTCGACGTGTTTCCCGATTTAAACAAACCAACCGTCACCATCATGACCGAGGCCGGTGGAATGGCTGCTGAAGAAGTAGAACAGCTCATTACCTTTCCGTTAGAAACGACGATGAATGGTTTGCCCGGTGTTGAGTCGGTACGCTCTATATCCAGCGCAGGTCTGTCATTTATTTATGTCACCTTCGATTGGTCGACCGAAATTTTTAGAGCGCGCCAAATGGTTTCCGAGCGATTGTCTTCCATGGAGGAAGGGCTGCCCGTTGGTGTTACTCCACGCATGGGGCCCATCACTTCGATTATGGGCGAAATTATGCAAGTGGCGATTCCTGTCGACACGACCAAAATTACACCGATGCAAGTACGTGAGTATGCCGATTGGGTCATGCGTCCACGGTTAATGGCTATTCCTGGCGTTGCGCAAGTTATTCCGATTGGGGGCGAAGTTCGTCAGTTCCAAGTGCAACCCAATACTATTCGTATGTCCGAACTGGGCATTACGCATGATCAATTGGAATCGGCCCTTAAGGGCTTTTCGTCCAATACATCGGGTGGTTTTTTAGAGCTCAATGGTCGTGAATATCTAATTCGTAATTTAGGCAGAACCAATCGTTTAGACGATTTGAAAAATCTTGCACTAACGACTAAAAATAACCAAGTAATTTTATTGCGCCAAGTCGCCGATGTTACGTTTGCTGCTGCCAATAAACGCGGTGACGCAGGCTATGCAGGTAAACCTGCAGTTATCTTGGGCATCCAAAAACAACCAACCGCAGACACCATTGCCCTAACACTGAGTATTGAAGCCGCGATTAATGATATGAAGAAAAGTTTGCCACCGGGTATGGAAGCGCCGCGCGTTACCTTTCGGCAGGCTAGTTTTATTGAGGCTTCTATTTCAACGTTGCAAGGAAAGTTAATTGGCGCTTCTATTTTTGTTGCCGTTATTTTGTTTGTGTTCTTGGGCACCATTCGTCCAACCGTTATTGCATTAACCGCAATCCCCGTATCAATTTTTATTACTGCGCTAGTTTTTAAATATTTTGGTCTTTCGATTAACACAATGACGCTCGGTGGCTTAGCTATTGCTATTGGTGGTTTAGTGGATGATGCAGTGGTCGATGTTGAAAACGTAATGCGTCGATTAAAAATAGAGCGCACAAAAGAGGTCTCGCAACGTTCCAGCACGATAGCCTTGGTGGGTCAGGCAACGATGGAAATACGCTCGTCAATTGTGTACGCCACTATTATTATCGTGCTGGTGTTTATACCGTTGTTTGCTTTGCCTGGCATGGAAGGTAAATTGTTTGTGCCCCTAGGTATTGCGTTTATTGTTTCTACTTTCGCTTCGTTAATTGTTTCGGTCACTATTACACCGGTGTTGGCGTATTACTTGCTACCCGGCATGAAGTCGTTAGGCCATGGGGATACTAAATTTTTAACCTTTCTTAAAAATGCGTACCGATCTAGTTTACAAAAAGTTCTTAATTGGCCTAAGGTTGCAATTTCGTTGGGCGCGATAGCGGTTGTTCTAGCGGCTATCGCCGTACCGTTTTTTCCGACTTCATTTTTGCCGCCATTTAATGAGGGCACCTTATTGGTGGGTATGCGATTAAACCCTGGCGTTACCTTGGCTGAATCATCCGCGTTGGCGCGCCAGGCCGAAGTGTTGATAAAAAAGGTTCCCGAGGTGACCTATGTTGGACGGCGCAGTGGTCGAGCCGAGTTAGACGAGCATGCGGAGGGCGTTCACGTGAGTGAGTTAGATGTCGGTCTGTTACCTGCAAACGAACTGAAACGTTCGATGACAGAAATTCAAGCCGACATTCGTGCACGTTTAATCAACTTACCGGCATCAACAGCCATTGGCCAACCTATTTCGCACCGAATCGACCACATGCTTTCTGGTGTACGTTCGCAAATTGCTATCAAAATTTTTGGAGAAGACTTAGATACTTTGCGCGGGCAGGCTGATGTACTACAAGCCAAACTTGCGAAAATTCCAGGACTAACCGACTTGGAGATCGAAAAGCAAGTGTTAGCACCACAAATTAAAGTCAATGTCGACTACGCACTAGCAGCGCAATATGGCGTACCAACGCCGCAAATTTTGTCGGTATTACAAAGCATGGTGGAAGGCGAAAAAATTGCTCAAATTGTCGAAGGAGGCAAACGCTTTGCCTTGGTGATGCGCTTACCTGAATCGTCAAGATCGGTTGAGGGCTTGTCGCAAATTTTGATCGAAACACCGACGGGCAGAATTCCATTGTCGAAAGTGGCAACGATTGAAGAAAGCGATGGTCCTAACCAAATTAGTCGCGACGATGGTAAGCGCCGGATTGTTCTTTCTGCCAATGCGCAGGGCCGGGCTTTGTCCGAAGTAGTGGGCGATATTCGAGCAGCCGTTGCCGATACAAAACTACCGGAGGGATATTTCATTACGCTCGGTGGCCAGTTTCAAGCGCAAGAAGAATCGAGTCGGTTGATAGGCATGTTATCGATTGTTTCGTTAATACTAATGTTTGTTGTGCTGTTTAGTCGTTATCAATCGATTACGTTATCTGCGTTGATTATGGTGAACATTCCGCTAGCCCTAGTGGGCGCTGTTATCGGCCTAAAGTTGTCTGGTCAACCACTATCGGTTGCTGCACTAATTGGCTTTATTACATTGGCCGGTATTTCGGTCCGTAATGGTATTTTGAAGGTTAGCCATTACATCAATTTAATGCGCATCGAAGGCGAGCAGTTTGATCAAAAAATGATTATGCGTGGTTCGTTAGAACGGTTGTCGCCGGTTTTAATGACAGCCCTAGTGACGGCATTTGCGCTGGCACCCTTGCTGTTTGAAGCCGAGCGTCCGGGGACAGAAATTTTGCATCCCGTGGCTGTAGTTATTTTCTCTGGTTTAGTCAGCTCGACACTTTTAGATACATTTTTAACACCTGCGATGTTTTGGTTGTTTGGTCGTAAAGATGCAATGAAGCTAGTCGAACGGGGCGACAAAGAAGCGTTTTAAATCGTTAACTCGAATTAGTTGCACAGCAGGTCAACCTAAGTTTGTTTCATCTCGTTTTAGCGTAGTTACTCTTAAAAGGAATCATTATGAGTTTTAAGTCTGTATTTTCTGTTTTTGCAGTTACGGCCACCTTAGCGGCCTCTAGTTTTGTAACCGCCGCAGGCAAACACGGCCATTCCCATGAGCATAAACCTTTGCATGGCGGTGTTGTTGTCGAAGTAAAAGATATGGATTTCGAACTCGTAGCCAAGGCCGATGTTGTGCAGTTGTATTTGCGCGATCATGGCAAGGCAGTCAATATCAATAAGACGACTGCCAAAGTTACATTTCTAACTGGGTCCGAAAAAACGGAAGTCGAACTCAAACCTGTGGGCGATAAATTTGAGGCAAAAGGTGCTTTTAAGTTGGCCGCCGGAACGAAAGCCGTTGCCTTGGTAACTGTAGATGGCAAACAGTCCTCGGCGCGGTTTGTGTTGAAGTAGTTTAGTAACATCGAAAGCCGTCGTGAGATGACGTTTTTCTTATGGCGCTAAATATTCGCATCATGCGCGGCCGTCGGTTAGCTTGTACTTTTAAAAAGGGTACACTGGCGGCTTTTAAAAATTGCCCAAAAGCGATTCCATGAACGCAACGATCTTCGCCTCCCAGCCGCCACACTTGCGTATTTCAAAATTTTGGCTTGTATTTGTAACTGCGATTTGGATATCGATAGTTGCGAACATTCCAACGCTCCAATCCTTTTGGAGAGCCCCTTCGGCAGGCTCCGGAATTGGTGCCGTTGTTTTTACACTAGGCGGTTGGTTTTTTACGCTGTTTTTTGTTTACGGTTTCCTCCTTTTTTTTGCGTGTTTTTTTTGGGGTCGAAGTATTAAAATTGCGTTGGCAATTGCGCTAATTTCCGCAGCCGCTTTAAGTTATTTCAGCACGTCGTTTGGCACTCAGTTCGATAAAACGATGTTGATCAACATGCTGCAAACCGATACTGCAGAAACGCTCGAATTAATTAGTTTTCGATTGGCGCTTTGGGTCGTACTAACCGGCGTTCTTCCCGCAGTACTCGTTTGGCGCATTAAACTTGCCCCCGAGGCTTCAACATTAAAACGTTTGGCGCGACCCGTACTCGTATTTTTCGGGGTCTTTGTGGTGTGTGCCGCGATTGTATTTTCAACGTACTCAAAATTCGCTTCGGCTGCACGCAATCGTGCTATTAGCTTCCATACGGTTGCACCAGTAAATATTGTTGCCGCAGGAGTTTCTTATCTCTATGCTTTACGTGCAAGTTCAACAGTCCGTGAACCGCGCGGAGTCGATGCTCGGCAAAGTCATGCGCTCGAAAAACCACGTTTGTTTTTCCTTGTTGTAGGCGAGACCGCGCGCGCAAAAAATCACACGCTAAATGGATACGAACGCAATACCACGCCCAATATGGTGAATCGTGGTGGGTTTTATTTTCCAAATACCGAAAGTTGTGGGACGGCCACTGCGATTTCGGTGCCCTGTATGTTCTCTGGATACCCGCGTGCCGAATTTAGTCTAGAAAAAGGCCGCAGTGCAGAAACTCTTTTTGATGTTATTGCACGTGCTGGCGTACGAGCCATTTGGCTCGACAACGATTCGGGCTGCAAGGGTATTTGTGACAAAACCGAATTCGAAGATTTTACCGGATCAGACAATCCGAAATGGTGTGCTGAAAAGGGGCAGTGTTTTGATGAAATTTTGTTGGACGGATTAAATGAAAAAATACTAAAAGAAAAGCGCGACACGATTGTAGTTTTGCATGTTAAGGGTAGCCATGGGCCAGCGTATTACAAACGTTATCCCGCAGCATTCGAGCAATTTAAACCAACCTGCAAATCTAACGATCTTTCGCGATGCAGTGTGAGTGATTTGGTGAATACCTATGACAATACGATTCTTTACACGGATCACATTATTGGTGAAGTGATTAAAAGAGCTGACACTCTAGCAACGCAGTATGCAACGTCGTTGCTGTATGTTTCTGATCATGGTGAATCCCTAGGCGAGGGGGGGCTGTTTTTACATGGTTTGCCCTATGCAATCGCGCCAGATGAACAGACCAAGGTGCCCATGTATGCTTGGGTTTCTCCCGACTTTATCAAACTCGAAAAATGGGACGCCAACTGTATGGCACAGCAAACCAAAAAACTTCGTAGCCACGATAATATTTACTCGACTGTCCTAGGGTTTTTAGCAATTGATACTGTCGTTTATAAATCGGCGCTTGATTTGTTTCATCCGTGCAATACAAAGAACGCCGAAGCGCAACTTCCTAATAAATCAGAGAAGAAGTAACCGCGATCTATCTTCGGTGTTTTGCTAATTCGTTTTTGTTTATGCCCAAGCCAGCGAATAAACGGGCGGCAACATCAATAGACTTTGACGCCACTGGTCGCCAGCATTTTGTGTGGTCCAAAGATGTCCTGTGGTCGAAGCCATTGCTAAATGTTGGCCGCTAGTATCAACAATTAAACCGTGCCGGTAGACTAAATCGAAACAGCCCGATTGGGGCAAACCGCTGCGTTGTTGCGCAAACGTTTGACCACCATCATCGGTCCTTAATACACACAGCGCGCCGTCACGAGGGTAACGCTGTTGATCGGCAATACCAGGAATGAACCAAGCGCGATTTGGGTTGATCGGATCGCAAGCAAGTGCAAAGCCAAAATCGTAAGCAGTATCAGTCGTTGTCGCTCGGTTGATGCGCGTCACGTTTTTACCGCGATCGTTACTTACGTATTGCCCACAGTGATGCTGTACCCACAATCGATCTGGATGTTTGGCGCAAAACGCAATGCGGTGTGGATCTTGTTGATTAAGATTTACGGCTTGATCGCGCGGCAAGTAGTCGGCTTCTTGGCCCGCGCCAATCAATGTAAAAGTGTTAGCGCGATCAAAGCTTTCCCAAATACCTCCACTGGAAATCGCGATGGTTAAATGCGCGGCGTTGTGTGGATCAATAAGTATCGTATGAATGCCCGGATGATCATATCCGCCACCAAACCAATCGAGACGACGTTCATCGTTCCACAGCGATTCGACTAATTGCCAAGAATCACCGTAATCTATTGATCGAAATAACGAACCGGGTATGCAACCTGCCCACAGCTCGCCGTGAATGTCGGTACCGCCTTGTTGTAGCTCCCAAACTAGTTCGACCGACCATGGGGTTGGGTCATTGGCCATTGGGCCAGTGCTTGGTTTCTGGGGTAGGGCAGGCGCCGCTATTTCTTCCCACGACTTTCCTTGATCTTTCGAGCGCTTTATTTTTACGCCGAAGTGCCCGAGGTTTTGTGCGGCATACCAATATTGGTTGCGGGTATCGACCAGAATTTGGCTAACTGAATCTCCCGGAAAATGATGCGCAACTACTTGGTCGTTTGCAACATGCAGCAAGCCTTTGCGAGTTGCCAGCAAAAGCGAATGTGCGAGACTAGTTGGTAAAGCCACGATCTATCCCCCAGACAGTGCTTGAATGACATGAATTTTAGTCCCATTTGGCACTGAAACCGAAAGGTCATGTCGAGCGCGATGCAATTGACCATTAATAAACACAGCCACATGCTTACGAATAAAACCTTGGTCGTCGAGTACATAATTACGCATTAAGGGCGCCGCGGCGAATGCAATGTTTAGCGCGGATTGAAGCGTTCCTGCAACTACGAGTTGATCTGAACAGGGTACGTGACGTTGCAACTGGGGCGCAAAGCTAACCATTACCGAAGCAGCTTCAGTTGCATCGTATTCACTTTGAGTGCTTGTGTTCATTGACTATTGTTTTTCAAAAAAATTATTAGTCCGAAAGCTCCGGCGTTTAATCGAAATTTAGTCAACAAAAAAAGTTGGAAAATTAGTCATACATTCGCCCAAATATTCTTGCTGACAAAGCAACTTCTAACGTTGCTGAAACATTAATTTGTGCTCCTTAGCTTTTGCAAGTAGATCACTATTAACCGTCAGGTTGGTTGCCTTTTTAGCAGCTTGAGTTTCATAAAGGCTACCGATGCAATTTTCCTAGGAGAAATGGTTTTATGTGCGAAGTTTATGCGCATTGACTATACAATAATGTTTGCTCTAGAAGATAGACTTTTGTCTCGGCCCAATTTTAGGTCAAACCTATAAGAGGATTTTTAAACACTAGCATGGCTGATTCGCTCCAATCAAGCTGAGTTCGCGTATAAACATCCCACAATGGCACGGTTTTGTCGTAACAGGCGCTGGCCAAGATCGGTAATTGAGCCGATAACAGTAAAGAAAAAAGCAGCCCGAAAGCTGCTTTTAATGTATTGTGGATTAGTCCTTATTTCGCCCCTTTA
This sequence comes from Betaproteobacteria bacterium, assembly GCA_031429355.1. Lineage (GTDB taxonomy): Bacteria > Pseudomonadota > Gammaproteobacteria > Burkholderiales > Burkholderiaceae_E > JANOZM01. The sequence goes on from JANOZM010000002.1 coordinate 30,330, forward strand.
TTCCGTGCGCGTAATACGTGCAGCTGTCACGGGTGCATAAGGTCTATTTCCAGCCAAATACGAAATCAACGCGTCAATATCTTGAGCACCACCTAAACGGTTTGTGCCTTCAGTGAGCGTTGAGAACCCATCACCGCCGTCGGCCAAAAAGCTATTGACTGTAACTCGGTAGGTTGCTGATAAATCAAGAGCGACACCGTTCAAGCGCATATTGCTAACTTTCGCGCCGCCGGCTGCTAAATTGCTCCAGCTATACGTAAAGCCAATTGATGGCATTAATATGCGCGGTCGAGTTGCGTTTGCGCCAGTCCATTGTTGTTCTAACAGCGCTTTAATTTGCTGCCCAGTTAGTGACATCACGACTAAACTATTACCGAAGGGCTGCACTGTAAACGCTTGACCAAAGTTAACAATACATGGGCCCGCTACACAAGTGAAATCAGCGCGAACGCCACCGGGGTTCATAAAAGCAATAGTGGCGCTACCTAAGTTTGCTGCACGCGTTGCAAACAACTGTGCGTCTGCAATCAAACGACCGGCTGCGTGATCACCACCAGCTGTTGCAGTACGATCGATGGTTCCGCTAATTTGTCCAACATCGCGGTTGGCCTTCGGTGCGGCTAACAAAGCATACTCACTGACCAGTGATTTTACTTGAGCATTCGACGGACTTGCGGGGTACGCTGCAATGATTGCGGCGTCGGTGTTGGCGTCGTTAACAACAGGAACATTGATTGCGCTCAGTTTAGTCGAATCGATATTGCCGTCGGTGCCAATTTCAAAATCGAGTTGCGAGATACCGCGTCCGAATGAAAATGCTTGCATCACTCGGATGCCGTTACGGACACAGTTGTAACCTTGATGGGTGTGTCCCGACAAAATGATGTCCACTTCTTTGTCTAACTTGTCGGCAATTGTAAAAATTTCACCACGCGCGTTGGCGCAGGCGGTATCGTTCCACGTGCTATCGGTTTGGCCGCCTTCGTGTACAACCGCCACAATCGCTTTAATTCCCATTGCCTTTAATTCGGTGACATAACGATTGAGTGTCGTTGCTTCGTCTTTAAACGTGATGCCTTGAATCCCCGACGGAACAACAATAGTTGGCGTGGTGCGGGTAACAACACCGACAAATGCCAACCTATGACCGCCGACATTTTTAATGACGTAGGGTTGAAATATCGGGTTACCGTTTGCATCCTCTACGTTGGCTGCAAGGCTTGTAAACGCGGCTCCCGTGTAGGTTTTACTGGCGTTTACGCAGGAGCTTAAATTGGGGTCGCTTAGGTCAGAATTGCAACCACCGCTGACCATTCGCCGTAGTTCGGTCATGCCCTTGTCGAACTCATGATTGCCAACAACATTGATGTCAACTTTCATTAAGTTCATCGCGGTGAAGGTAGGCTCGTCGCGAAAGAACGCCGACACCAATGGCGATGCGCCAATTGCGTCACCAGACGACACAGTGAAAGTGTTTGCTTGACCCGCGCGCAATTGGTCTAAACGGCCCGCTAGAAATTCCGCGCCGCCCGCCCGCACATTGACTGTGGTTGTGCTGCCCGTTGCGCTAGGCAAGATCAAAGCATTATTGGCCTTTTCTAAATGGCCATGAAAGTCGTTAAATGCAAGTAAACGTACCTGTTCGGCTTTTGGTGGGGGCGTTGCAACGGTTGGCGGGTCATCGCCGCTTGCGCAGGCATTTACCAGTAAAGCGCTAACGGCTAGTAGTGCCGAGGTTGTGCAAACTGCACCGAACCGCTTGATTTGATTGGTTGTCATAAAAGCTCCATGTACGTAGAAAACAATACGAGTCTAGAAAAGCTAAATGACAATTCCATTCCAAATTTTTGAAGCTTCTATGACAACACTATTCGGGACAGTGCGCTTAAGCATGGCCAACATCTTGGCGCGTTTAGCCGTTTTTGTTGGGTTAATAGTGTTAAGCAATTACGTCTTTGCTCAAACGACATTACAACAAGCGCAATTACAGCGCGGCTTTGCGACAGCACAAACTTGTGAACCGGAAATCGATGACGACCTAGATCAGTATCAAGAGTGCGTTGGTCATGCGATTAATGCTCTGGGACACTCGGGAGTTTATCGTCTAGGGGCACATTTTCAAGCTTGGTTAATTGCGGATCTGGCGGCGCGCCAAAACAGTGCCACCGCGAGCGAAATGCGCCACCGCCAGCGGCAACATATTGAACGGCTTTTAATCACAAAAAAGATGACACTTACCCAACTAGCCGTTGCGAAAAAAATTGCTTGGCTTGAATTTAGCCGTCGGTGGGATCAACGATTTTAAATTCTAAAAATAGCATCGCCACCAAAACTACCTTTGCCAAAAAGCCACTGGCGAAAGCGCTTCAACGAAACGTCTGCGACGTAAGGTTATGAACAGATTTAAGCTGCGTTTAACGTATTCCCAAGAGGCGCGTAGATAAGGTCTATCGCTTTAAAACGACCGACTGTACTTGTTGTACACCGCCAATAGCCGTGCGACTAATTAAATAGCACTTGAATGTACACTTTTAGTTAATGCTTCTATGTCTGAAATTGATGGTTATCTAGTAGCTTGATAACCGCGATAGAATACGCCTCAAATCGTAAATTAATATAAGGAGAGCAAGTGGGCGCGCAGTGGAAAGCCAAAGGCAAAGAACTCGCTGCCAATGCCAAAGGCAAGTTATTTGGGCGCTTAGCCAAAGATATTATGGTGGCGGCAAAGGCTGGAGCTGACCCGTCCTTAAATTCGAAATTGCGTCTTTTGATGGAGCAAGCCCGCAAGTCGTCCATGCCAAAAGACACGCTCGATCGGGCGGTCAAAAAGGGTGCGGGGCTTACCGGTGAATCGCTTAATTTTGAGCACGTAATTTACGAAGGTTTTGCGCCCCATCAGGTTGCCGTAATGGTTGAGTGTTTAACCGATAACGTAAACCGTACAGCGCCCGAAATGCGAATGCTTTTTCGCAAAGGCCAAATGGGCACCGCGGGTTCAGTTGCTTGGGACTTTAATCATGTTGGCATGATTGAAGCGCAACCCACAACGGTTGGCTTTGATGCGGAAACAGCTGCGATTGAAGCGGGCGCGCAAGACTTCGAACCCGGCGAAGAAGAAGGCACAACCTTATTTTTAACAGACCCGTCCGATCTAGATTTAGTCAGCCGCGCGCTTCCTGCACAAGGGTTTACAGTGTTGTCAGCGAAGCTGGGTTACAAAGCTAAAAACCCAGTTAAGTCATCCAGTTTGTCGGCTGAGCAGCTTGAAGAAGTTGAAACATTTCTCCACGGTGTTGATGGTAATGACGATGTACAAAACGTCTTTGTAGCTTTGGATTGATTAATGCGCTTGCCTAGAATTTGTCAATCAACTTTCCGCCTTATCTATACCGGTACGGATCAGCAAAGTTCCTAACCGGTAAAGAAAGTAAAGCTAGAAGTGTAAGAACTTATTTTTCGACTGAAAAAACCATATGGCCGGCCATCACTGAAACCGATATCGAGACGCCCAGCCCTTTTGCAGAACTTGCAATTAAGTTGTCAACAGTTAATGTTGAATTTGAGGCACACGAGGTATAGGTGCTTGCATAGCGCGTCAACAAATTACCGAATGGCTTATCAATACCAAAGCGCTCTAAACGACAGTCGTTCGTTCGAAATTGCACGTAAGTGTTGCCAGAGACAAAGTTGTCGGTGGTTTGGGTGCTATTGAGTACGAAACCTGTTCCAACACTTCCAGCAGCGGTCAAATTAAGATCATACGAATTTTGTATTGTGTTGAGGCCTGGCAAGTCAATTGATGGGCCTTTCACGAAAAACAGTAACACGCCTGGGTCGCCACCCACTGCATTGATGCTTATCATACCCATTGACCCGCTGGTGGTCTTAAACGGAAAGTAACGTCCTGTGCTTTCGTTAAAGTAACCCACAGTATTTTTTGTAAATGCAGAAATTTTTGTTAAATCGATTGGGGTGCAACCGCGCGATGCACATAGCTGACCGGACGTCACTGCACCGGTCGTATTAAATTCCATTTGCCCCCACATCGATGCATAAGTCTGTGTACCTGGTGGACGTGAACGGCCAACATAGCTCCAGCTACCTGCCAAGTCTGCAAGTGTTAGGTCTTGCTTAGGAATTACAGCGGCAATTGTTCCTGCTCCGGTACGCATTACGCCAGCCCCTTGTGGGCCCATTGCAATTGTCGATCCTGTTAACGGGCTACTTAACAAGCAGCCATTGGCGGTAAATTGCTCGGTACCTAAAGGGGACGTTACTTTTAGAGCGGCAGCGTCAACCGTCAGTTCGTAATATTGCGAAGGTGCTGCGGGTTCGATAACGCGATAGACCCCTGACTTCAAGCTTGGGCAAGCGGCTACTGGAGGCAGCGTAACTACCGGCGGCGGGGTGACGGCAGATAATAATTTACGAATCGCCGCTAGTGCTTCGGCATCAGTTTTTGGAGTCAACGTTGCAATTAAATCGGGCAGTTTTACGTTAGCTGTTGCTAGTGCATCACGCAATGCATCTAGAATTTTATCGTGAGCGTTTCCATTAGTGCTTGCATTGGCGGCAACCAAAAGTGCCTTGTGTGGATCTACATTTTGTAAATTTACCAAAGGCGCAAGAATGGTGCGAATCTTTGCGGTAGCAATTGCTAAATTAATATTGTCAATTTTTGCTTTGTTTGCATCAAAATTTGCAAATAAATTTGCGCCCGTATTGCCATGCAAACGGCTTACTACTAATTCAGTTAAAGGCGTAACGTTTGCCGTTATGAAATTTAAAGCAGAGGCTTCTGCCGCTGCATGTAGCTCGGTAGCACCGTCAGCCGATTTGGCTTGTACAACGCATGGTAAAAGGCCTGCATCAATTTTGATACTGTAAGCGCCATCTACATTGGTGACCGAGGTGCCAGTACCTACAGCACATTTTGCTGTTACGGTTGCAGAAGCCATTGCCGCACCTGTTGCAGCAACACCGGTAATTGTTAGAGGTGCAGCGGCAGACGGTTCTGTTGGATTCGCAACAACTGGTGCAGTTACGGAAGGTGGGGTAACCAAAGGCGTAGAGGTTAGCGTTGCAGCCCCAGAGCCACTAGCACCCGCTGTAGTTGCTGCCGTTGGTGTACTAACGTCAGGTATTAAAGCCGTTGGCGGTGGAGTCGGTGCTGCTGCAGGCGTTGCTGAACCTGCGCCATCGCCGCCGCAAGCCGTTAAAATGCTTGCACAAACAATGGCAGCAACGCCAATTTTGGTACCAGACTTTATTGCAAATTTTGCGCCGCTTTTCATTGCCGACCTTCTATTACTGTAGATATAGGTTCGACGCTATCAAACTTACGGAATTTAAATCGTTTGTAGTGCCTTGAACGGTCGTTTCCGACCGTTCAAGGGAATGCTTGAATGATGCTTTTTTGTTAATTCAAAGTTACGCAAGCTTTCTAAACTATGCGGCGCTTTTAACTTTCAATCGCCAAGCATGTAACAAAGGCTCTGTATAACCGCTAGGTTGCTCAAGACCTTTAAATACTAAATCACAAGCGGCCTGATACGCTGCTGAAGTCGCAAAGTTACCGCCCATTTTTTTGTACTCAGGGTCGCTCGCGTTTTGCCCATCCACTACTTGCGCCATACGTTCCATGGTGGCTGTTACTTGGTCTTTACTAACTACGCCGTGATGCAACCAATTGGCAATATGTTGGCTGCTAATACGCAGCGTTGCACGGTCTTCCATTAAACCTACATTATGAATGTCGGGCACCTTGCTGCAACCCACACCCTGATCGATCCAACGTACAACATAGCCCAAAATACCTTGCGCGTTGTTATCAAGTTCTTGCTGCTTTTGCTCGACAGTCCAGTTGGTGTCCAAAGCAACTGGAATGTCCAACAGTTTGTTTAAAATTTCTTCGCGTACTGTTTCTATTTTGGTTTTTTCTAATTCTATTTGCACTTGGGCTACGCTGACTTGATGGTAGTGCAGGGCGTGCAGGGTTGCTGCCGTAGGCGATGGCACCCAAGCCGTATTCGCACCTGCTTTTGGGTGACCAATTTTTTGTTCCATCATTGCGGTCATTAAGTCAGGCATGGCCCACATGCCTTTGCCAATTTGCGCGCGACCACGGAGACCACAACTGAGGCCTACCAAGACGTTGTTACGCTCGTAGGCAGTAATCCAGTTACTGGTTTTCATTTCGCCTTTACGCAGCATTGCGCCAGCTTGCATGGCCGTATGCATTTCGTCGCCGGTGCGATCTAAAAATCCGGTGTTGATAAAGGCCACCCGTTCTTTTGCGGCGGCGATGCAGGCGCGTAAATTCACACTGGTACGGCGCTCTTCATCCATGATGCCTAACTTTGCAGTAAACGCAGGTAGACCCAATAGTTGCTCGACGCGGCCAAACAATTCGGAGGCAAACGCGACTTCGGCGGGGCCGTGCATTTTGGGTTTAACGATATAAACGGAACCCTTGCGTGAATTGCGAATGCCATTGGTGTTTTTACCTTGCAAATCGTGCAATGCAATTGTGGTGGTAACGATGGCGTCTAAAATGCCTTCTGGTATTTCGTGGGTTTTGCCGGCAGCATCGGTCCATAAAATGGCTGGGTTTGTCATTAAGTGCCCTACGTTGCGCACGAACATTAATGAGCGGCCATGCAAACGCACAGAGCCGACACCGCTCGCTGCTGTGTATTCTCGGTCGGCATTTAATCGGCGCGTAATCGTTTTGCCACCCTTGCTTAATTCCTCCGTCAAGGTGCCTTTTAAAATGCCTAGCCAATTGCGATAGGCCAACACTTTGTCGGCGGCGTCTACAGCGGCAACTGAATCTTCTAAATCTAAAATAGTCGATAACGCAGCTTCAACAACGACATCGCTAACGCCTGCTGGATCGGTTTTGCCAATATTCGATGTTTTGTCGATTTGAATTTCGAGATGAATGCCGTTGTGCTTAATTAAAATTGAACTAGGTGCAGCCGCATCGCCTTTGTAACCAACGAAAGCCGACGGATCGGCTAGTGCGCTGGTACTGCCATTGTTTAAACGCACTTGAACTGCGCCAGCAACAACAGCGTAGGCCGTGGATTGATTATGCGAGCCTTGCGCTAAAGCCGCGGCTTGATCCAACACGTTGCGTGCATAGGCAATTACTTTTGCGCCACGCAATGGGTTGTAACTACCAGCCCGCGTAGCGCCGTCGTTTTCAGAAATAACATCAGTGCCATACAACGCGTCGTACAACGAGCCCCAGCGTGCGTTTGCAGCGTTTAATGCATAGCGTGCGTTTAAGATGGGTACAACTAGTTGAGGGCCTGCTTGCAACGCGAGCTCATCGTCAACATTGGTAGTGACCGCTTGTGCGCCAATAGGGTCGGGAACTAAGTAACCAATTTTCTCTAGGAACGCGCGATAGTTCGGCATTTCTTTAATGGCACCAGGGTTCGCTTTGTGCCACGCATCCAACTCTGTTTGCAAGCGATCGCGCTCTTTTAATAAGGCCGCGTTTTTAGGCGCAAGCTCGGTCACCATTTTTGCAAAACCGCTCCAAAAGTCCGGCGCGTGTAGGCCAGTACCCGGTAATACCTCATCATTGATGAAAGCCAGTAACTCGGGGGCGATTTTAAGGTTTTGAATGTCGGCGTAGTTATTCATCGTGATAAAGTTTCTGCAGTGAATTTATTAAAGTATCGGCATTGTATTCAAACTATTTAGTATCTGAAATAGTGTTTTATGCGATAGATTTAATACAAGAACATACCTAATCGGATTTCGTAATGACTAATACCCCTTCAAAGATCGCAAGCGATATAAACGCAGTAGCCCGCAATGTGCTGGGCCAGCCCTTGGTTCCTTGCTCTTTTGACCCGTTAACCGGCTTTTTCCGCGATGGTTGCTGTAAGACCGGAGCGGAAGATGTGGGTACGCATGTTTTATGTGCCGTGGTGACGCAACCCTTTCTAGAATTTAGCAAAGCGCAGGGTAACGATCTTTCAACCCCGCGTCCCCAGTGGAACTTCGATGGCCTCGAGCCGGGTGATTCGTGGTGCCTTTGCGTAACCCGTTGGATTGATGCGTTACGTGCAGGTTGCGCGCCGCTGGTTAAATTGGAAAGTACGCACATAAAAACGTTAGAGTTTGTTGCATTAGATGTATTGCAAGCAAACAGTGTCGAGTTTGCATCCGAGTAGTTCTTTTTGAAATAGTTCTGCTGACTAAGCAAACGAAGTAAATTGCTGAGCAACTAAAGTGGTTTCCAACCAGTGCTTGACATTACTTCGATAATTCCATAATATTGGAAATATGAAAAAGAAGCTTACCGAACAAGATGTTGTACAAAACCTAGCCGCTCTAGCGCAAATCGGGCGCTTGCGCGCGTTTCGTGCATTAGTTGTTGCTGGGCCAGAAGGTGTAACTCCGGGCCAAATGAGCGAACAATTAGCGATTCCTGCAGCCACACTTTCGTTTCATCTAAAAGAACTGTTAATTGCTGGTTTGGTGTCGCAAGAACGTATCGGGCGCAATCTGGTGTACCGCGCGGCGTTCGCGCAAATGGAATCGTTATTAGAATTTCTGTTGGCAAACTGCTGCCAAGGGAAAAGCTGTGCAACAAGCAGTCAAGTATCAAAACCTTCATTAAAGGAAAAGAAATGAAACGCTTTCACGTACATCTTCATGTTCAAGATTTAAACACCAGCATTGCTTTTTATAACAAGTTGTTTGATGCGTTACCTAGCCGAGTAGAAGGTGATTACGCAAAATGGATGCTAGAAGATCCGCGTATTAACTTTGCGATTTCTACAAGAGGTAACAAAGAGGGTATCGATCATTTAGGTTTCCAAGCCGATGATGTGGAGGAGCTAGCTGGTCTAATGGAGCGCGCAAAAAATGCTGATCTATCGTCAGTTGTTGATGAGGGCAACACTACTTGTTGTTATGCGCGTAGCGAAAAACATTGGGTGACCGATCCGCAGGGTATCGCTTGGGAGCAATTTCATACTTTAGGTAGCATACCGTTGTTTAATGATTCAGTTGAAGTAAAAAATGAGGCTAAAGCAAGTGAAGCAAAAGCAAATGTGCCAATAGAAGCTGTGGCAACATCAAAGGCGTGTTGTGGTTAATCGTGTTTGTATTAATAACAAATCAAAACTGCTATGAGCGACTACTTCAACCTACTGGTGCTGTGCACCCATAATTCGGCGCGCAGCATATTGTCGGAGGCCATGATTAATCATTGGGCCGCTAAACTTAACAAACCCATTCGTGCATTTAGCGCAGGTAGCGCCGCGAGCGGACGAGTGAATCCTTTGGCGCTAGAATGTTTGCAAACGGCGAGCATAAATACTGATTATTTGCGTAGCAAAAGTTGGGATGAATTTACATTGCCCAGTGCGCCGATAATGAGCGCAGTAATCACTGTGTGCGATAACGCTGCCAACGAACAATGCCCATTTTGGCCGGGTGCTCCAGTGCAAGTGCATTGGGGCTATGCCGACCCCTCAGCTGCATTAGGCAATCATAATGATCGACTAACTGCATTCGAACTAACGCGCCAAGCGATTGCTTACAAAGCGCTTCAACTAATGCATACCAATCTTTCCGGCGATTCAGCTGAATTGAAAAAAATATTAGACCAAATCGCTAATGCATAATCTTCGCTACACAATGTCGGCACGTTTGTTTGCTGAATTCCTCGGTTCTGCCATCTTGCTTTGCATCGTCGTTGGTTCCGGAATAATGGCCGAGCGTTTGTCAGCCGGTAATACGGCTGTGGCATTGCTTGGTAACACGTTCGCCACTGTATTTGGTTTGGTGCTGCTAATTGAGTTGTTTGGACCAATTAGCGGCGCACACTTTAATCCGGTGGTCAGTGCTTTGTTAGCGTTTCGCAAAAGCTTGCCTCTATCGCAGGCCATGGCTTACATTGCGGCTCAGTGTTTGGGCGCAGTTATTGGCGTGTGGCTAGCGCACCTAATGTTTGATCTCAGTGTTTTGCAATTTTCTACAAAGGTTCGCACTGGGGGCGGGCAGTGGCTTGGCGAAATCATTGCTACATTTGGTTTGCTCTTGTTAGTTCTGCGCGCTCCAGCGGCACGAGCCAGTGTTTTAATTGCTTGTTGGATAGGTGCTGCATATTGGTTTACATCGTCTACTTCGTTTGCCAACCCAGTTGCCGTGCTGGGTCGTTCATTAAGCAATACCTTCGCTGGTATTGCCCCCGAAAATGGCTTGGCATTTGTTGCCGCGCAATTCGTGGGTGGGTTTTTAGCGCTATTGGTTCACACTTGGTTTGAAAGCAGCGCCGCAGATAATTAAACGCAAGTATTTCAGGCATCATTGCAAGCGATGAAAAAAATATTTGCTTGCCCTTGTCGCGAACGCGAAGAATCAGACCTGAACTACAACGAATGTTGTGGTGTTTGGCATGCTGGTGCACTGACTAACCACTTTCCTGAAACACCTGAGCAGCTCATGCGTTCGCGTTACACAGCGTATGCGCTAGCTCAACGTAACGATGCGCAAGGCCAGGCCATGCTGCGTTACTTGTTGGCAACTTGGCATGGTGCTACCACGCCCGGCGAAATGGAAATCTCACCAACGCCTTGGGTAGGCCTCGATTTAATAGATGCACAAACTGCAGACGACGCCGGCATTGTTGAGTTTGTTGCATGGTTTAAAGAAAACGGCAAAGCCACACGCATGCACGAACGCAGTCGATTTATTCGACAAGGCGAACGCTGGTTGTATTTAGATGGCAAAGAAGACGGCAACGAATAGCGCGTATTAAAAACGCCTGTTTGAAAATGTCAATGCCGTCAATTTATCGAGTTCCCGTTAGCTGGAAGTCTCACATTAGTGTGTTCGATTAATCGGATTGGATGCAGTTTTAGAATGGCTGGATTCCCAATTTTTAGAATCGGTTCATTAATTTCGATAGGAAAAAAATACAACGTACTTTTTTGTCACGATTGTATAAACACGACTGATTAGTTTTGCCGATAGACGCACGTATTTGCCGATGCTAGATTCGCGTAGGTGCTACGTATTGAACCCCCGTAGCCCATTGGATCGAACCCATAACAAGTTTTACTGAACTGTTTATTAGGAGCGGATTTAAATGAAGAACAATATTTTGTTTTCAAGTCTAGTTGTTGCCGGGATATGTAGTTTGGGCACCAGCGCTTACGCGCAAGATGTGTCCAGTATTGAAAAAATGAAGCAAATGAAGGTTGCAACGGCAGACTTAACGTTGCCACCTGTTCCGCAAACTGGTAAAAACGCCGACGCAATCCGCAATAACCTTAAAAAAATCAAGCTGCCCGAAGGGTTTGAAATTGACCTGTACGCAATCGTTCCTGATGCGCGTCATATGGCAGTTGCTCCGTCGACCAACATGCTGTTTGTTGGTACGCGCAAGTCAACCTTGTGGGCGGTAACCGATCGCAATAGCGATGGTGTTGCAGACGAAGTAAAACCGTTTGCGCCTTCGCTTAATTTTAAACAACCCAATGGTGTTTGCTGGACCAAAGATGGGTTTCTAATTGTTGTCGAACACAACCGCGTTTTAAACTTCCCCGCCGCAGAGTTTTTCTATGAAGGCCCGGATGTTGCGGTCATTGAAGTAGTGCCTCAAGGTAAATTGATTCCTGTCTCAGAAGAGTCGTATAACCATGGTGCTCGTACTTGTACAGTGGCAGCCGATAAAAAGGTTTACATTACTTTGGGCCAACCGTTTAACGTACAGCCACAAGACAAAATTGCGTTGTACGAACAGCTTGGTATCGGTGGTGTAGTACGCATGAATCCGTTTACTGGCGGTGAACGTGAAGTGTTTGCGCGTGGTATGCGTAACCCGGTCGGTATCACAATGAATCCGAAAGATAATTCTATTTGGACTACCGACAACCAAACCGACGGTATGGGCGATGACACACCACCAGGCGAATTAAATCGATTAACAACAGTTGGAGCCCATTACGGTTACCCGTGGTTTAGCGGTCGTACAAAAATTACCGATGAAGCGGCCGGTTATAAGTTGTCAGGAATTGCACCACCGGCAGGTCACGTATGGCCCCAAGTCGAGTATGCAGCGCATGCGGCCGATTTGGGTCTAACTTTTTATACGGGTAAAAAGTTTCCGACCAAGTATCAAGGTGGTGTATTTGTTGCCGAACATGGCTCTTGGAACCGAACCACACCAATTGGCTATCGCATTATGTTTACTTCGCTAAAAGCTGACGGCACTGCGGACAAAACTGAAGTGTTTGCCGATGGCTTCCTAGACAAAGAAACCGGTATCGCACTTGGCAGGCCAGTAGATGTAGCGCAAATGAAAGATGGTTCCATTTTGGTGTCTGACGATTTTGCTGGCGCGATTTATCGTATTTCCTACACAGGTAAAAAGTAAAAGCTGTGCATTTGAGCCAACGGGCATTTTGGAGTGCTCGTTGGTTTTTTGATTTTTACTCTATTGATGAAAGATTGGCTGATGACCGTTTTCTGTAAGCAAAATTTTCAATCAATTAAGGCCATCAACACGGTCATGGGTCTTTTTATCAGTTCACTGATGTTTGTTTGCGTTCCGGCTTACGCCAACGATATTCAAGCCGGTAAAGCTAAGGCTAAAGCCGCGTGCGTAATTTGCCATGGTGCCTTAGGTCTTTCGCAAATGCCTAGTGCTCCTCATTTGGCGGGACAGCCTGCCATCTATTTCGAAGAACAAATGAAGAATTATCGAAGTGGTAAGCGGGTGCATGAAATAATGGGGGTAATTGCCAAGCCATTAACCGATGCAGATATTGCAAATTTAGCAGCTTGGTATAGCTCATTAAAAATAGAAGTAAAAGTTGAAGAAAAATAAAGCCGTCACTTTGTCGGCAGATAACAATCTGGAGAATCAATTGACTAACAGTCAAATTAAATCGTTTTTGGTCGCTGCAATCAGTGGTCTTTTTATCGCCGGTTGCGCAAGCTCACCGCCAGCGCCCAAAGCACCTGTAGTTGCTGCACCAGCGGCTGCACCAGCGGCCGCAGCACCAGCCGCAGCGCCCCCACCGGCATGGCAACAAGGCCGAACCGGTGCGATGGCAAGTTCGCCTTTGGCGCCTATTGCCGGAAAAATGGTTGCTACTGCAGCTAGTGATATTCCTTTAAACAAACTGAACTTGCCACCTGGCTTTAAAGCCGAAATTTGGGCCACTGGCATGCCGGGTGCTCGGGCAATGGCGCGTGCGCCAAGCGGAAAAATTTATGTAGGAACTCGTGGCATTGGGCGTGTTTATGAACTGACCGATGCAGGCCCAGGTGCACGCACTGTTAGAACCGTGGTCGATAAATTAAATCAACCTGCTGGTATCGAGTTTAATAAGGGTTCGTTGTACGTAATGGCTATCGACAAAGTACTGCGCTTTGACGGTATCGAGGCTAACCCAAGCGTTGCGGCATCGGATATTACTCAAGCGTTTGCGCTACCGCGTGAGCAGCACCATAACTGGAAGTACATTCGCTTCGGTCCCGATGGTAAGTTGTATGTACCGTTTGGTGCGCCTTGCAATATTTGCGAGCAAGGGCCCGAGTATGCCCAGATTCGACGTTACAACCCAGATGGATCAGGTATGGAAGTTTTAGCGCGCGGTGTTCGTAATACCGTCGGCTTTGACTTTCATCCGGTCACTAAAGAACTTTGGTTTAGTAACCACGCCCGCGATTGGATGGGCGACGACTCGCCCGACGACACCTTTAACAAGCTTTCTGGTGTTGGACAGAACTTTGGTTTTCCTTATTGCCACTCGGGAACTATGGCCGATAAGGACATTAAAAAAGATAACCCTTGTAACGGCGTTGCCAAACCCGTAGCTTTGATGGGCCCACACACAGCAGTAATGGGCGTTCATTTTTATACCGGCAATATGTTTCCGGCTGAGTACAAAAACATGGCTTTAGTAGCACGTAAAGGCTCATGGAATCGTACCCAAAAAAGTGGTTATGACGTGGTGATGGTAAAAGCAAATACCGACGGCAGCGATGCAAAGGTAACGCCATTTATTACCGGCTTTATGAATGCAGCTGATAATTCGTTTTGGGGTCGTCCTGCCTATATGTTGCAATTGCCCGATGGGTCCTTACTATTGTCCGATGAGCAGTTAGGTGCAATTTACCGAATCTCGTACAGTAAGTGAAAGTAGTACGTTTGTGTAAATTTGCGCGTTTAACCTTAGTTGCAAATTTATTGTTGGGCTTGGCGAGCACTGCGGTGCTTGCCCAGACGCCAGTTCCTGCCGCAACTGTTACTGCAACAGTGGCACCAATCTCGCCCGTATCAATTTCGCCTCTAAAGCATTCCTTGTTTCCCATGTGTGCTGCATGCCACGGGCAAGCGGGTAACTCGATGGTGCCAGGTATTCCATCGCTGGCAGGACAACCTAAAATATTTTTAGAAAATCAGTTAGTGCTGATTAGAGAAGGTGTTCGTACTGTGCCCGCGATGCAGGGGATGCTTGATAAAATGAGCGACGCGGACATCACTTTGTTCGCTACTTATTTTTCGCAAGTTCCCGTAGCTTTAAACCCCACGCCGATTAATGCACAAATGGTTAAGCGGGGTGCTGAGTTATCTAAACAAGCGTTATGCGGAAGCTGCCACATGCCGAACTATTCCGGTCGCGAGCAAATGCCCCGACTTGCGGGCCAGCGGGAAGATTTTTTGCTACTGAGCATGAAGCAATTTAGGGACGGCCAAGCCATCGGTCGAGACACGATGATGACCCCAATCTTACGCGGCCTAACAGACGCGCAACTCAATGATCTAGCGCATTACTTTGCAGTGGCTACGGTCGATCCAAAAAACAAGTAAGTGTTTTAAAACTGATAACTTACTTGTAGGTTGGCCAACCAATTGCGCCCTGGTGCGGCTTCAAAAAACCGTGAATTGCCTTCATTGACAATCACCGAACTAGCAAATCGTTTGTTGGCAATGTTTTCAATGCGCACGCCACCACTTAAAGTAAATTGCCCAATTTGCTGTCGATACCCTACATTGGCATTAAGCTGCGTGTAAGCAGCGGCGCGGTCGGTGTTGAGATCGTTTACTTCAAGCGTTCCTTGGTGCTTTACTTCAATTGCACTGGTAAACCCACTAGCATGAGACCACCGTGCTTGCACAAAGGCCGATTGTTTAGGTACACCGGGTAACAGGTTTCCCGCAGGTACAGAAACATTGGCTACAGTGCACGGCGCAGCAACACAAGTTAAAAACGATTCAGCATATTTTGCATTAAGTTGCGTAAATGCAGCCATCACATCAATATTATTGGTTACTGGCGACGCCAGCGATAATTCAAATCCGTTACGGCGTGTTGCTCCAGCATTTTTAAAAGTGGATCGACCGCCCGCATTGGTGAGCGTAACAATTTCGTTCTCGGTTTTCGTTTGGAAAATTGCAGCATTAATTTTTGTAGCGCCAGCGCGCCATTTCGCACCAATCTCAATACTGTCGCTAACGGCTGGTTTTAAACTTAAATTAAGTCCAGTTAATCCGCTAGGACGATAGGCCAATTCATTTAAGGTGGGCGTCTCAAAACCACGACCCACGCTGGCGTAAACATTTAAATTTGAGCTTGCTGCATACGAGGCCCCGAGGGCCGGTGTCGTTTTTGAAAAATTTACAGCGCCACTATCGTCCGGGTTTCGGCCAGCAATAATGTAAGCGTCGGCGCTGGTAAATTTAACCTTACTGTTGCGCACGCCGGCAGTAATTAAAAGCTCGTTGCTTGGTTTGTATTGTGCTTGGGCATAGACGTCTTGGTTATTGACATGATTAACCTCATCACGGCGTAAGCGACCAATAACACCTAGCGTAGTTCCAACAAAATTCTCGTAGCCACGACGATCTTCTTTTAAACCGTCGCGGTTAACGCCGACAATTACGTTGCCCCAATTGGCCGTAAACGTATAACGCAAATCGATACCCGCATAAGTGCGATCAAAATCAATTACGCCGCCTGGTTGTGTAGCTGCAGTTTGTGTGGCGACTGGAATGCTTTGAAAAGTGACGACGGAACGCTCGCCGGAATAAACAATGCCGTCGATACGATGTTGGTTTGACAGAACGTGCTCAACCTTTAGACCGAACTGAGTTTGGTCGGTGGTTTTTCGTGTATTAAATTGAATGGCTGTGGCCGTGGTTTGATAGGGATCGGTATCAAACTGAGCGCGCGTTAATCCGGCAGGATCTAATGCATTAATTTTTACGGAGTTTGCAATGAGCGACAACTTCGTACTACCAAATGTGCCGTTCATTTTAAAGTTAAACTGGTCTTTATCTGCCGCACTTTGCGTGCGAAAACCGTCGGTTGTAAAACTAGAATACTCTCCTACCAAACCGATACTACCCGCAGTACCCGCCGCATTCACGCTATAGCGCGAAGTGCCGAACGACCCGCTGGATAAGCCTAGTTTTGCGATGGGTTGCTTAGGCGCATCTTCGGTAAATATTTGAATCACGCCACCCGAGGCGTTGCCGTATAACACCGAAAACGGTCCGCGCAATACTTCGACTCGATCGGCTGTACCAATTGAAAAATGGGATAGCTGTCCGGACCCGTCCGGCGCAGTGGCAGGAATTGAATCCGAGTACATTCGGATGCCTCGCACACCAAAACTGGCACGACCACCAAAGCCGCGCGACGAGACCTGTAAGTCTTGCGCATAATTACTGCGCGATTGAATGTTAAGCCCTGGAACACCTTGCAACGATTCCGATAAATTAACTTGTAGGTTCTGGCCTCGCAAGGTGTCGCTATCAACTCGATCGATCGCCATGGGCAAGCTACGAGCGCTTTGTTCGATGCGGGTACCAGTAATTACAATGGTGTCGTTTTCGATAGTCGTTTGTGCGTTAGCAACGATTGATCCAGTGCCTGCGTATAGTCCTAGCAGTGCGACTTGTAGCGTTTTAAGCTTGAAAACACCCACACTATTTTTAGGTGACGAAGAAGACTTTGATTTGAATTGATTCAATGGACTGGTCATCATCAGCTCTCGGCTTTTTAGCGTTGTTTCGATAGATGATAGTAGCAAGTGAAACATGACTACTCAATGCAAAACACACGTCATTTCCGGTCGCCTGTCCTACCCCTCGGAAGTGACGGGGCCGTGCATTCCAAGAGTTTCTATTTGAGCTACTTATCCGTTGCCGCCAACTTTGCACCAAGCCCAGCGAAGGCTGCGGCGAAACTATACCGAAGCAATGTTTGCGCTTTTACCGATTCAATGACTAAGCGTCTAAAAGCGTGCGCTAAAAATCCGTAAGCAACAAACACTAAAAAAGTCATCAACATAAAACCGTGCTTAAAACAAGTAAGTGAGTTAACGGTTGATAGTGCTTCGCATCAACAAACTGTGGCAAGACCGCAAGAAAAAATATGGTCAGTTTTGGATTCAAAATGTTCATTAAAAACGCCCGCGTTACTAACGTTGTTGCTTATGTTTTTGAAACACTCGAATCGACTGAAAAAGCAGACTTATCGTTAAACGTTGCATGGGCCACGTAGAACAAATAGGCAACACCAGCGTACTTTAAAATAGAATTCTAGGCTAATCATGGGATTTCATTTTCAATAATCAATTCTTTTTGAAGTGTTTCTAGATCATCCAGTATTCGTACAAATTTTGTACCGAATTGTGTCAGCTCGTATTCTACCCGCGGAGGCGATTCGCCAAACATTTTACGAGACAAAATACCAAAGGCTATATTTTTTCTAAGACACTGGTTAAGAACTTTTGTTGTTAAGCCCTCGACACTTCGTACCATTTCACCCGGTCTATTGACGCCCTGTTTTAGTAGCCAATAAACAGTAATTGACCATTTGCAACCATAAATAGTTTCTACCATTCGCGCAATTTGTTCGGGCGCCGATTTGACTGCCATTATTTTTATCTGTTGATTCATCAATTTATACCATTAAGTGCCTACTGAACCGAAAAGTGCCTACTTTCGCTCCGTGTTTTCCTTACCTAAACTTGGTATTCCGAAAACCTTAACGAAAGTAAAAAATGTTAACCACAACTCAACCTTTGGCCCTAATCATAGGCGGTTCTAGCGGTATTGGCTTAGCCACAGCGAAGCGCCTTTTGCAGCAAGGAACTAACATTTTAATTATTGGTAAGAAAACAGAAAAACTTCAAACAGCCAAAAGGCAGCTAACGCAACTTGGTAATGTGGAAACGATGCAGGCTGACCTTTATAGTGCCGACGATCTTAAAACTGTTAACGATTTTGTAAAAGGCTACAGCGGCCACATAAAGTTCCTTGTGAATGCGGCAGGGTACTTTAAACCAACTCCGTTTGTTGATCACACCGAATCTGACTACGACACCTACCTTGAGTTAAACAAAGCAACCTTTTTTATTTCACAAGCGGTCGCCAACAATATGATCTCGCACGGGGGTGGTTCGATTGTTAACATTGGTTCGATGTGGGCAAAACAAGCCATCCTTGCAACGCCATCGTCAGCGTACTCGATGGCAAAGGCAGGGTTGCATGCATTAACGCAGCATATGGCAATGGAATTGGCACCAAAAAATATTCGGGTAAATGCAGTCAGCCCTGCAGTTGTAGAAACTCCGATTTACGAGGCCTTTATCGAAAAAGACAAGGTCAAAGAAGTATTGACTTCGTTCAATGCGTTTCACCCAATTGGGCGAATTGGGACTGCTGATGAAGTGGCAAAAACGATTGAGTTCCTGCTAAGCGAAAACGCGGCCTGGGTTACAGGTGCTATTTGGGATGTGGACGGCGGGGTAATGGCCGGTCGCAACTAAAATAGCGAAAATTTAAATCACAGTTTCACTTTTCGGGAAACCGATGATACATATAGAACTGAGTGTCTTTACTCCAGCCGTGTGCTTCATAAAGCGCTTGTCCTATATCGTTATCAATGGCTACATTTAGTGTGACTCGTGCTGCGTTATGCGCCCAAGAAAAACTCTCTAGCGCTGCCAATAGTTTTGAAGCGATGCCTTTGCGACGGCCATTCTCGTGAACGAAAAGATCATTGAGAATGAAGATTCTTGCGAGTGCAGTCGATGAGTAACTAGGGTAAAGCTGCGCGAAGCCGAGTGGTGTTGAATTTTCGAAAGCCATAAACACGATTGATTCACCGTTATTTAACCGCGCCTTTAAAAATGCGTGGGCGGCCGATAGGTCACTTTGCTTACCTTGAAAGACTCGATATTGGTCAAAGAGTTTCGCGAGTTCATCAATGTCGGTGTAAACGGCTTGTTGGACAGTGACGTTGGTCATGGTTTGTATTTTATATCGCAGCGCATTTTTTTACGGTGTCCCATGTCCGAGTTGTAACGTGTTTACCAAATTGTTTTTCAATGAGTGTCATAAAAATAGGGCCGCGTACATTTGGAATGTACGCCGTGAAAACTTCATCGGCTTGCATAGCCAAAATTCTGACATCATCAGATTCAAATGGAAGCAAAAGTGCTTCCTTGTGGGGTTGGCTTAAAAACGTGACGACTCGCTTAGTTTCGGGCGCAATGTGAAAGTCTGCGTATGGGTCTGACTTCAACACCTTCAGCAAATGATCAGAGGAACGCACAATGACCAGAAATGCTCGCGGGAGATATTTCGCCATTCCAGATTCAATCGTCTTTGTCAGATCCGACGCTTTCTTAACGTCGGCATTAAAAACGACGTTGCCGCTGGATAGAACTGTCCTGACGTCGGTGAAGCCCATTTTCTCAAAGCACGCTTTTAAATCAGCCATTTTCGCGTTTGCGGGACTTACTCCGCGAAGAAAGGCAACGTATCGAGGCATTTAAGGCTCCTATTGTTTTGCTAAGCAAACCCTTGCGCTTGGTAGCTTGCATACCCAGCTTTGGTTAAGGCGGCCAGCTCTTTCAACGAGGCTTTATCAGTAGACGTAAAATTAAAGCATGACTTACCTTGCATTCGCGCCTTTAGCGTTGGCGATAAGCCTTCAAGCAGTTCTGGTTTTAAATACACCGGCATTAGGTGGTAGCTTACATAAGATTTCTTAATTTGGACTGCACCAAAAAAGAGTGGCTTCTTATTTTTTTGGATATGGCGTGTGTCGACGTACAGTTCGACGTCATCGTCTTTTTTTATATCTAATTTTGCAGCGTACGGGGCAATAATTAGACGTAAATCTTGGAAGGTAGTTTGAAGATTAGACATAATTTTCTTTTGGTAAAAGCTAATTAAGGTGCTGCTTTGTATGTTACTTCTAACTCTCGGCTGCAATCATGTTTCGAATTTTAACGGCTTTCTCGAAGTGATCGAGCTTATGTGTAGATATCCACCATATTGCAGCTTCCATTAATAGTTGCGGATCATCGTTTTTGTTTGCGAAAAACGCATAAAACGACAATCCGACATTGTCGCCATTCTTTTCAATTTTATCGCTGCAAACGCGAATGATCTTTTGTTTGAGGCTATCTCTCATAGGATCGCTTTGAAGTAGGGGAAAGGGTTCGATCTAAAGTTGTCAATTAGGGCCACGTAAGCCAATGCTGTTACCCCAAGGGTCAAGCACCTGGCACATGCTTTGGTCGTTCTCAATCGCGAGTGGACCCCGATACAAAGAAGCACCAATACTTTGAAAATGACTGAGTGCTTGCTGAAAACTTTGAACCGACCACTAAACAATTGAACCTGCGGCTCCAGACTGAACTTTTGTATCGGCTTGAACTAATTCAAGACGCACGCCGCCGCAATTTAGATACTGAAACGCGTGACTATTTACATTTTCTAGAACACTTTCAGGAAATGCTCTTTGATACCAAACTAGCGCTTGTGTAACGTTTGGCACGTAAATCATTACTGCCGTAATTGGATTAGGCATTGCAACGACGCAGATCGTGCGTGATGTATCCGAGCATAGAAGAGATAATTTTTTCGGCAATTATAAATGCGGCTTCGAACTGAGGCTCCGTTCCGATTTTTACGCTTAATGGTGCTACTTCGAGAATCATCTGTTATTAAATCGACTTAGTAGAAGCCTCCAACCACTCCAAAGCTTCCCCCTTAACATGCCCCTTCAACCTCTTCAAAACTTCTGCATGATATTCATTTAACCAAGCCACTTCATCGGCTCGCATCAAACTTTTATCCACACATCGTGTATCAATTGGGCAAAGCGTTAATGTTTCAAACGCTAAAAATTCGCCAAAATTGCCTGGTTCGGCTGTGTTTTTAAAAGGTACGTTCATTACTAAGTTTTCTATTCGCACGCCCCATTGGCCTTCGCGGTAAATGCCGGGCTCGTTGCTGGTGATCATGCCGGGTTCCATTGCCATGGTGGCGTCGGGTATTGCGCGTGAGATGCTTTGTGGGCCTTCGTGGACGTTTAAAAAATAGCCTACGCCATGGCCGGTGCCGTGGCCAAAGTCGATGCCTTGGCTCCATATCGGGCCGCGTGCAATCGCATCTAACATGGGTGATAGTGTGCCGCGTGGAAAGCGCGCCATCGATAAATTAATCATGCCGCGCAGAACAATTGTAAAGTCGCGTTTCATGGCGGTGCTTACAGTGCCGATGGCTAATACGCGAGTGATGTCGGTAGTGCCGCCTAGGTATTGGCCGCCGCTATCAATTAACAATAAGCCGTCGCCTTCGATCATCGAAAACGCGTCGGGCATGGCGCGGTAATGGGGTAGGGCTCCGTTGGCGTTAAAGCCTGCAATAGTCGAAAAGCTCGGGCAAACAAACCCCGGGCGGCGTGCGCGGGCAGCGGTAATTTGTTCGTCGATGGTTAATTCGCTAATGGCTTGCTTGCCAATGTTGGCTTCAAACCAAGCAAAAAATTCGCACAACGCGGCACCGTCTTGCTCCATTGTTTGGCGCACAAATTGCGCTTGCGCTGCGTTCTTGCGGCTCTTGGCAAGGGTGCTTGGGTTTATGTGTTCTATCACCGACACTTCGCTACCTAAGGCGTTGCGATAAGCCAAGGTTACGCGTCGTGGGTCTAACAACACGGTTTGTTTAGGCGCAATGGTTTTTAAGGTGGCTGCGGCTTGTGTGTAGTCCTTTAGCTCAACACCCTCGGTAGATAATTTTGCTTTTAATGCAGCGTCTATTTTGCGGGAATCTACAAACAAAGTAACCGCCTCTTGCTGCACTAAGGCATGGGCCAAAAACACCGGGTTGTATTCGACATCTTGGCCGCGCAAATTAAACAACCATGCCAAGTCG
Organism: Betaproteobacteria bacterium; assembly: GCA_031429355.1. Classification (GTDB taxonomy): domain Bacteria; phylum Pseudomonadota; class Gammaproteobacteria; order Burkholderiales; family Burkholderiaceae_E; genus JANOZM01. Next base: position 52,555 of record JANOZM010000002.1, read on the forward strand.
TCTAGTGTGGATATAAAGTGCCACTGTGCTCCTAGTTGTTTCATACCATTGCGTACCATCGCCAATTTTTCTTGGCGCGTACTGGTTGCGTGTGGGTCTGCATGTTCGTAGACGGCTACCACGGGTAAGTCGGGGCGATTAGTCCATACACGATCCAGTAAGTCGATGTCGATGCGTAAGCTGGCGTGTTTGCTATGCACGACTTGCTCTAAGGCGCGTGCTGCGGCTAGGCCCATAACGGTTCCATCCACCGCCACGACTTGATCTTTTGTAATGCGCTTGGCTAACCAATCTAAATGATAGGTAGCGGTACCCGTTGGGATTTTTTCTAATGCCACGCCGGTGTTGTTAAGTTCGCGTTCAGCTTGCACCCAGTAGCGACTGTCGGCAAATACGGCGGCTTCATCTACTGTTACCACGAGCGTGCCCATGCTGCCGGTAAACCCGCTCAACCATTCGCGTGATTTCCAGCGGTCAGGCAAATATTCTGAAATATGCGGATCGCTAGAAGGCACAACGCAGGCGGTTATTTTTTCGGCGCGCATTGCGGCTTGCATCGCGGTGATGCGGGTTTGAATAATAGCGGCTTTGTTTTCTGCGTTCATGATGGAAGTGCTTTATTAAAAAATGTTCTTGGGTAATTCGTTTAGTAAATAAATCGTTTTAATAAGTAAATCGTTTTACTACCAGCGGTTTGCCATGTGGGGTTGTTTCGCCTGCAATGCGCCAAGCGTTGCGGTATTGCGTTAGCGCCATCGAAGGCACTAAGTCTTTGCTGACCAACAGTCGTTCTAGGGCGCGTGTCCAAGCCTGATAATACGCTTCATTGCCCGCGCAAGTCTCCAACAATTCCTCGCTGACGGTTTGGGTCCATTCGCTTAAACCAATGGTGCGGCTTTCTAATAGGCTGACCACTAAACTAAAAATAGCCGCTTGCCAAGGTTCGTCAAAATGCGCGGGCGCTTCGGGTAACTCAGTTTCACGCAAAATAAGGTTCCCAACAATCAACAAATACAGCGCTTGCTGTCGTGTGTTCGCCCCAAAGATCGCTGGCTTTAAATTCGACGGTGTATAAATGATGCGCCACCGATCCAGCCGCATTGGGGTTACTGGCATCAAATTGCGAACTAACATCGGGGAACACATGCGCGCCGTGCCACAACTGAATTACTCCTGATTTGCCGCGTGCATAACGGGGTAAGCGCGTGTGGCTGTTGGGGTTCATCACCAAGGTAGTAACGCGATCACCAATCTTAAATTTTGGAGCGCTCGTTTCAGTTCGATTTGTGGGGCTACCTTTTGCTAAAGCGGCGGGCACTTGATCGACCTTTAAAATTTTTGCTACTTGTAGTGCTGCTTTTAATACCAAGCCAGTATTTAATTCTTGCTCAGTGACTAGGCCGCGTTGCAACATAAGCTTGCACAGCCCCGCATACCAAATTTCAAAATAGCCGCTGTTTAAATACTGTGGTGGCGGCATGCTTTCGCGGGCCGCGCGCGACTGATCGATATTCCATAACCCGCAGGCACCCATTGCTAGGGTAATGGCTAACATGCGCTTTTCCCAATCACCATGAAACAAATTGGCTTGTTCCTCGGCAAGTTCGTTGGCTTGCGGAGTACTGCGAGGCTTGTTGCGTTGCTGTTTAATTTGCGGCGCGATTTCTGGAATCGGGCCAAAGCCTTGCATGCCGCCTAAATCGTGGGCTGTGTTCATGGCGTTACCGCTGCTAAAGTGGTGACACCAATCATGGCATCGCGCGTAACTAATCCAGCCAATTGCTCTTCGCCCCAGCCCTCAGTACCTGTTGGTCTGGTTGGCAACACTAAGTAACGCACTTCGGCGGTAGAGTCCCACACACGTACTTGCACTTCAGGCGGTAAAGAGCAGCCAAATTCATTCATGACACCTTTTGGATCGATGACGGCTTTGGCGCGAAACGCGGGCGATTTATACCAAACGGGCGGAATGCCCAACACGGGCCAAGGGTAGCAAGAACACAGGGTACACACCACCAAGTTATGCACCTGCGCGGTGTTCTCTACGCACACCATATGTTCGCCTTGGCGGCCGGTAAAGCCTAACGATGCAATTGCATTGGTGGCGTCATCTAACAACCAAGTTTTAAACGTTGGGTCTACCCAAGATTTGGCAACGACCTGAGCACCATTGCGCGGGCCAATTTTGTTTTCGTAGGTGTCGATTAAAGCTTCTAGGGTGGCAGGTTCCACATAGCCTTTATCGATTAACAAAGACTCTAAGGCTTTAACGCGAATTTCGATTTCGCTTAGGGTGTTGTTGTGGTTTCCGGACATGAGGTTTAATTGGCTTGAAATAGGTTTGTCATTACAGGGTGCATGCAAATTTTGCCACGACTAAGGGGTTAAATTAGTGCCTAAAGTGGATGTTTGGAATTTAATCGATTCGAATTATGTGAAAAGTAGTTGTCTTTGCCGATTAAGTGGGATAAAATCCCACAATAGTTATACATCTAATGGTGAAAAAACATGAAAATCTTAATAAATTTAGGCAAAATTCGTTTACTAAGTAACTGGGTATCCAGCGGCAAAGCCTTAAGTTTCTGCAGTGCGGCCACGATTATCTTGTTGCACGGTTGCGGTAGCGGCACCTTGCCCCCAACACCGATCGTTAATAACCCAGTCGACGAAAAAAGTATCGCTTTGGCCAAGCCAGGCGAGTTGGTTAGTTTTTACCAAGGCGTTTTGCGTAAACGCGCCGAACGCAATGAATCGCAAGGCTTAATACCAACCTTGGCTTTAGCGGCCCCTGCATCGGGTGGTGATGCAACGGCTGCGCCAGTAGCAGTTAGTGGTACCAACGTACAAGAAGTCGGTGTCGATGAGGACGATTTGATTAAAAGTGACGGTAACCGAATTTTTGCGTTAACCCGCACGGCGGTTACAAATAGTCTGCCGACCAATCAGCTAGTGGCTTACACGCGCGGCGCAAACGGCTTGCCCGTTCAAGATGGCAGCTACAGTCTTGGCAGTGGTTATGGGGTAATTGGTATGCAGTTTGCAAAACAAGCCAACACCTTAGCGATTATTAAAAGCGAATACAAACTTATTGCAAACGGTTCAAGTGCTCCACTGCCGCCAACATTAGGTGCTTCGTTGACCATTGCGCCTATTCCGGGTTATTCGCAAACACTAATCGACATCATTGGCGGGCAAACTAATTTACCTAAAAAGCAAAGCTTAACTATTGATGGTTCGTTGCTTGCAACGCGTTTAGTTGGGAACACTTTATACATTGCAAGTACTTGGTGGCCCAGGTTGGCGGCTGATGTTTTGCCGGCAACCACTTCAGCGGCTGACCGTACAACGGCTATTAATGCGTTAACTGCCAAAGACGTTTTGCCCACAATTTCAGTTGACGGCGCTACGCCGACCGAGCTGGTGTCGGAAACAGATTGCTTTTTGCAAACTAAAAATGCTTCAACGCAATTAGCATTAACGACGGTTGTTGCAATTCAATTAGATTCGCCAACACTTACGCGCACGGTTCGTTGTTTGTTGGGTGGTCAAGAAGCGTTTTACATGACACCTAACAGTGTGTACTTTGCAACGGCTAGATGGGACTATCCGTTAGTTAATGGAGTGGTTCAAACCAACACGTTTCCCGGCAATATTTTTACCGATATTCATAAATTTAGTTTGGCTGATAACACAATTAACTTTCGTGGCAGTGGCTCTGTTGATGGACATTTGGGCTGGGTAACAGCGCAAAAGGCTTACCGTTTTAGCGAATTTGAAGGTGCGTTGCGGGTGGTCACTTTTACAGGCACTTCAGGCTGGACTATGCCTGCTGTAATGACCACCGGTAGTTTGCCCACAACAGCAGCTTCTCCCGCAACACTTAGTATTTTAAAAGAAGGGCTTGATTCGAATGCAAAGGCCGCATTGGTGGTTCAGTCTAAATTGCCTAACAGTACGCGACCAGCGCCAATTGGCAAACCAAATGAGCAAGTCTATGCAGTGCGCTTTCAAGGAAGCAAGGGCTATGTTGTAACTTTTCGCCGAACCGACCCATTGTATGTACTGGACTTAACTTCTACAACCGACCCAAAAATTGCAGGCGAGTTAAACATTACGGGTTTCTCTGATTATCTGTTGCCAGTGTCTAGCAATCTGTTGTTTGGAATCGGCAAAGATGCTGATGCAAACGGGGTTATTGGCGGGGTTAAGGTGGCCTTGTTTGATGTGACCAATATTAACCAGCCCATCGAATTGACTTCACGGGTTTATGGTGATCGTTTTAGTGCAACTACGCAAGATTTTACAAACCATGGCGTTAACATGCTAACGGTTGGCAACACCGCGCGCATTGCATTGCCTATGCGCCTCACAAAAGTGGGCGCAAATGGGTTTGCTCAGGCGGATAGCCAAGCACTTCGTCGTTTTGAAATCAATACCGTTACCAAATCGTTTGTTGAAAAGACTGCATTAGGGTTTGTCGAACTCAGCACGCTGTCGTCCGAACAACAGTGGGGCACCTACGATGTCTCGCGCGAGCGCAGTTTGCAAATTGACAATTCGATCTATTACTTAAGTGGTGGTAGGCTACAGGGCTACACATGGTAACTATGAGCGCCCTATGTTTTCAACTTTGCAAGCCCGCCCCACCGATGCCTTACTTGGTCTAATTACTGCGTTTAAAAACGATAGTCGCCCGCAAAAAATAGATGTAGGCGTTGGCGTGTATCGCGACGAGCAGGGCGCTACCCCAGTGATGCGCGCAGTAAAAGCCGCAGAGACGCAATTGTTAGCCGCACAGCAAAGCAAAACCTATTTGGGCTTAGTGGGCGAGCCGTTGTTTAATTCGGCCATGAGCGATTTGGTGATGGGGCCGGTTGCCTCCTCGCTAGGCGAACGATTACGTTGTGTACAAACTGCGGGTGGGTGCGCTGCCTTGCGCGCGTTGTCTGACTTGATTGCAATTTGCAAACCGGACGCAACTGTTTGGGTAAGCACCCCAACTTGGATTAACCATATCCCGTTAGTGTCGGCCGCACGGCTAAAAATTGCGCACTACCCCTATTTTAATGCGGTAACACAGCAAGTTGATTTTGCTGCTATGCGAGATTGTTTTGACAAACTCGGTCCTAACGATGTTGTGTTGTTACACGGTGCCTGTCATAACCCTACGGGCGCCGATTTAACTGAAAAGCAGTGGGACGAAATTGCGCTAATTGCGCAAACCCGTGGCTTCTTGCCGTTTGTCGATTTGGCCTATCAAGGCTTAGGTCGCGGCATGGACGAAGATGCCTATGCAGTGCGTAAGCTTGCCCAAATGGTGCCCGAAATGTTGGTGGCTGTTTCGTGTAGCAAATCGTTTGCGGTTTATCGCGAACGTGCCGGCCTTGCGATGGTGCTGGGAACAAACTCAATTGAGTCTAAAAATATGTTGGACCACATGCTTACCGCAATTCGTGGCAACTATTCGATGCCGCCCGATCACGGCGCTGCGTGTGTGCAAATGATTTTAAACGACCCGGTGTTGCGAACCGATTGGTCCGAAGAATTAGCGTCGATGCGAGTACGAATTGCCCAGTTGCGTAAAGGATTAGCCGATGGACTTAATGAACGCCTAGGTAGCCAAGCCTACAGCTACATCGCCAACCAATATGGAATGTTTTCATTACTAGGTTTAAGTAAAGCGCAAGTTACACGACTTCGCGAGGAATTTGGTATCTATATGCCTGACGATAGCCGCGCTAATATTGCGGGCTTAAAAGCGTCGCAAATTCCGACCTTTGTACAGGCCATTGCTGCTGTTAGCTAAACGTAGAGCTAAAAAGTAAATTCAACAATTACCAACAAGAAATACCAACAACAAGCGCAAGTAAATAAGCAATGCAAATTAGTTTAATTAAACACGCCGACGGACAGCATCGTTGCGCCTGGTGCGGGCAGGGCGATGCTTTTGCCGATTACATTCATTACCATGATCATGAATGGGGGCGTCCTGTTAAAGACGATCGCTTGCTCTATGAAAAAATTGTTTTAGAAGGTTTTCAGGCTGGTTTAAGTTGGATTACCGTGCTGCGTAAGCGCGAGCGTTTTCGTAAAGTGTTTAAAAATTTCGACTTCGAAAAAGTGGCACGTTTTAGTGAAGCGGATGTGGAACAACTAGTACTTGATGTTGGCATTATTCGTCATCGCGGAAAAATAAATAGCGCCATTAATAACGCAAAAAAAGTGTGCGATTTAATTGATTCAAAAGGGCCGGGAGCCCTGACTAGACTAGTTTGGCTGCATCAACCGTTGGCCGCCGACAGGCCAATAAAAATCACACCCGAAGTAGCGGCTACGTTAACTCAAAGTGCAGCATCGGTGGCACTTTCAAAACAATTACGTAGCATGGGGTTTAGCTTCGTGGGGCCAACGACCATGTATGCGCTCATGCAATCTACAGGTCTAATTAATGATCACTTAGAAGGTTGTAGCCACCAACAAACTTGCGATGAATTGCAACGTAATTAAGATGCACCAGCTTTTGAGAATTGGGTTACAAGACGCTCCAATGGCCCTTGCTTAAATTTAGCCATCCAAAAGTGCGCAAACAAGACATTAATTGCGACGACCGCGATGGAAACTCCAAAGACTTCGAACGCTGTTAACTTGTTAAAGTAGCCTAAGCCCCAAGCGGAAAAAAACACCGCAAATAAAACGGACTGACTTAGGTAAGTAGTTAAAGACATTGCGCCTAATGGACGTAACCACGCCAGAGCGTTTTCACGGCGACTGCGTAATTGCCATGCCCACGTTATATAGGCTAGCGTTAGCAGCGGTGCAACTAACGAGTGGGCTACTGCGATAATTGAGGTGTAGCGCAACGAAAGCGCTAAATCGGTGCCTACTTGAACCGTTTCGTAAGCGTAAAACATGCAACCAAAGAGTGCAGGAATCCACAAAAATTTTCCGATGGATTGCCAGTATTTGTGGGCGAATGCTTGGGCACTTAACCAATCATGACGGGCCGCTAAAGTACCTAAGGCAAACATCAAAACGATCGAGCCTGAGTACAAAAAGATGCCCACAAACCAAGTCCCAATCCACATAGAAAAACGAGACCCAATAGTGTTGTGCCAGGCTGAGTTGCCGATGGTCTCGAATATTTTTAAAAACTCTGTATCTGTTGGCTGCAGCAGGGCAGGATTGCTAAAAGCAAACATCAAGCCCACAACCGTGGTAATGGCTAGCCAAGCGAAGGCTGTTTTAAGCACCTTGTTGCTAGTTTGTAATTGCCACCGTAATAGCACGAACCCTAAGCATGCATACACTGCCAAAATATCGCCAAAAAATAAAAAAACACCATGACAAACACCAAGGACGCCAAGTGCAATCAACCTGCGCTTAAAGCGTCGACGCGTTTCTAATTGATCTTTGTTTAGAATATATTGGCTAGAAAAGCCAAACAAAAATGAGAATAAAAGAAAGAACTTGCCTGATACGAGGCTTAGCAACAAAAAGACTGTGGCTTCTGATGCTTCGTTAATGTAGCTTTCGCGCGGGTAAAAGGCCGTATTAAAAGCAAAGGCTTGGGCGTTAACTAGCGCGATGCCGACCAAGGCAATACCGCGCAATTCGTCAACAAATAAATTGCGAGCATTAGTGTCTAATTTTTGATCGGTATCAGAATCTTTAATATGCGGAGGCTTCTAAGACAGGCTTAGTTAATTTATTGTCGAACAAACTTTCAGTGAGGCTACGACGGCGAACTTCCCAACGATTAATCCAAGCGGGAACTTCGTTTGCCGGCATCGGTTTAGCGATAAAATATCCTTGCCCGTACACGCAACCCAAGCTGGCTAGGAAATCCCAATCTTCACGGGTTTCGACACCCTCGGCAACTGTTGTGATGCCCAACTCTTTAGCCATTGTAATGCAAGCGCGCAAAATGGTGGACTTCGATTTACTTTTGCTCGCGCCTTGAACAAAGCCGATATCAATCTTTAATTCATTAAATGGTATGTCGCGCAGTTGCGCCAAGCTCGAATAGCCGGTACCAAAATCATCAATCGACAAATCAATTTTTTGTAAACGTAAACGTGCTAGTGCAGCGACTGATGCTAATCGATCTGCAGCAAGTTTTGACTCGGTTACTTCAATGATTAAAAATTCGGGTGCTAGACGAGCACGCTCTAATTGCTCAACAACAAATTGTGGGAACTTATTGTTGGCGAGGGATGTCGGTGAAATATTTACCGCGATGCGTACTTTGTACCCTAGGTCGTGCCAATGGCGCGTTTCCGAAAGTGCACCACGGGGACCAGCCATCATTTGACGAGTTAGGTCTTCCATCAAATTGGCATGCTCGGCTAATTCAATAAATTTCGCAGGCGCAATTAAACCGTCAGTTGGATGATTCCAGCGCAGCAAGGTTTCGAAACCAACAATCTGCCCAGTCTTTAATTCGACCTTAGGCTGGTAAAAATTTACCAGTTGATAATCATCAATCGCTTTTTTGAGTTCTTGTGCTGTGTAGTCTTTTTGGCGCTCAAAGAGCGCAGCACTTCTAGATTCTTCAGTAGCGGCTTTGCCGTCGAGCAATCCGATGAGTGCCTCGGGTTGAATGGGTTTTTCCAGATAGCCCAATATTTGCAGCCGATAGCCGCTTGCCAGTTGGCGTGCAGATTGAAGTACACGTTTATCTTCACCGCTAATTAGAATGACCGAACCCAAAAAACCGAGCGTACCAAGTTGGCGAATAAATTCTACACCGTCTAATTGAGGCATATGCAAATCGGTTATGACTAAACCAATTGCGTAAGGATCTTGCTTAATTTTAGCTAACGCCGCAGTCGGATCATCGAAAGTTTGGATATTAGAAACGCCAGCCATGTTGAGCTGTTTCGTAACCATTTTTAAAATGAACTGATCATCGTCAACCAGGATGGTTAGTCGTTCATTCGCAATTGTATTCAGCATTTCGATTCTCGTTTTGGCATAACTACGTTAACGACTAAGTTTTCTTTGCGTCGGGATTTTAGTAGTTTGCTTGAGTCGGGTACGCTCGGGGCTGCCGAGAAGACCAATGGTCGATTTAAGCGTCCCGTCCGGATCGTTCGAAGAAAAAACCATAATGAACAGCCTGTGAATAGACGGTCTTTTCATCAATGTTGAGGATAAATTGCTTGCCTTTATTTAAAGAGTACGCCCACCAATCCCAAGGAAATTACCGGAAAAACAAGTAACAAAATTAAGCGCAAAGCATCCCAAATTAGAAATGGCACAACGCCCTTGTAAGTTTCGGACATTGGCACATCTTTTGCCAAATTGTTTACGACATAAACGTTTAAACCAACTGGCGGCGCAAGCATTCCGATGCCCACAGTCATCAAAACCAAAATTCCAAACCAAATAGCTTTTGCTTCTCGCTCTAGCCCAAACAACTCCAATCCCATAATGGCGGGAAAAATAACTGGAATGGTTAGTAGCAGCATTGAAAGCTCGTCCATAACGCAGCCCAACACCACATAAAGCAGCAGCACTAACAACACAATAAAAATGGGCGCAATTTGTAAATGCGACACCCAATCGGCCACCCGTGCAGGCATTTGTGTAAGTGCGAGCGCCGCGTTCATCATGTCGGCCCCCAAAAATATTACGAAGACCATGGCACTAGTTTCGGCTGTTGCCAGTAGCGCGGTTTGAACTTTTTGGTTATTTAATTCGCCTTTAAAAAAGCTAATGAAAAACGTTAGTACTGCGCCCACTGCAGCACCTTCGGTTGGCGAAAAAATACCGCCGTAAATACCACCAAACACAACTGTAAAAATGCCAACTATTGGCCAAATACTTAAGACTGCGTTAATTTTTTCTTGCGTCGTTGCTGGTTCGCTAGGAACCGCATACTCGGGTTTGAAACGGGCATACAAATAGACCACAACGCAGTAGCCAACCATAGCCAATAGACCAGGAATCATTGCGGCGGCAAATAGTTTACTAATGTTTTGCTCGGTAAAAATAGCGTAAACGACTAGGGGTACCGACGGTGGAATTAAAATACCCAATGTCCCACCAGCTGCTAGCGTAGCAGTTGATAAACGCCCGTGATAGCCGCGTGCCTTCATTTGAGGATAAGCTACCTGGGTAATGGTTGCCGATGTGGCTACAGACGAGCCACAGACGGCACCAAAGGCTGCTGCACTAAGGACTGATGCCATCGCTAAGCCGCCACGTATGTGTCCTACAACGGACGACGCTGCTTTAAACAAAGACTGACTTAAGCCACCTTGCGTTGCTAAATTACCCATTAGCAAAAAAAGCGGAATGACCGATAGATCGTAGACGGTGAGGCGTGCAACGGCACTGCCTTTAATCAAATTAAGCATTGCCGATTGATTGCTAAGCGCCCAGTACCCCAGTGCGCCCGGAATAAACATGGCAGCTGCAATGGGAGTACGCAACGCCATTAGCACCAGCATACCCGCAAACATTAGTAAACCGATTTCAGTGGGGCTCATGCTGTTGGGCTTTCTAATGCGGGGCCCGTTAAGCGTGATTGTGGTCGGTTGGAAAAGTACAGCCATGCTTGCATTAAGCAAATAATGGCCGTAAGCGCTAACCCAGGGGCCAGCGCCGCGTATACCCACCACATAGGAAGGCCTAAAATCATGCTGGTTTCATTGGCTTGGTAAACCGCGAATGCGCCAACACCAGTACGCCATGCAAGCACCGAGCACATTAAGGCCAAGAGAAGGCAACCTAGTCCGTCGAGAAAATCTTGTTTTCGCGGTGAAAATTGTTGTGTAAAAAAATCAACAATAATATTGCTATTGCGCATTTGGCACCAAGGCACGCACAGCGAAATTGATAACGCTATACCCATTTGTGTGAGTTCTACATCGCCTTGAATGGGTTTTGAGGTAAGCCAGCGCGACAGCACGCTATAAGCAGTCATGCCGGCAACCAATAAAGCTAATGCGGCTCCGCTAATTGCGAACCACCGACTGAACCAGCGAATCAATAACATTATTTTATGTGTAAGGTGAAGGGGTTTAAGAAATGTGGTTTGCAATAGGAAGCGTGTAAAACAATTGCAAAAAAAACGCCAACTTCTGGTCGGCGTTTTTTCGTATTAAATCCAACTGCGCAAACTTTTACTAAACAAACGTAATTGGAATAAATAGAACACTAAAAATAGTGCGCTTAATTTACTTGCGATACTTTACTAACAAATCACGCGCATCTTGCAACATAACTTTGCCCGGCTGGCCGCGCTTGTCCATATCCGCAATCCATTCATCATACAGACCAGCTGATGCTTTTACCCAGTTGTCCAACTCACTACTTGGGATAGTGTAGAAAGTATTGCCACGATCTTGTGCTGCTTTACGACCGGCAGCTTGGCTGTTGTCCCAAATTTTTCCAATTTGTTGCGATAGTTGCGGACCGGAATTGTTGTCGATTATTTTCTTCAAATCGGCTGGCAAGCTGTCGTACTTGGCTTGGTTCATTGCAAAAACAAATACTGAGCTATACAAGGCTGCACGTGATGGATCGGTTTCGCTATGAAACTTTACTAACTCGTGCAACTTAAGTGAAGGCATTACTTCCCACGGTAAGAAAAATCCATCGATCGTTGATTTGCTAACAGCATCAGGAATGGCAGGCAACGGCATAGCAACTGGTGATGCACCTAACGATGCCAATAGCTTATTGGTTTGGCGTGTTGGCGCGCGCATTTTTAGACCTTTAAAATCAGCTAAGGTTTTAATTTGTTTTTCGCGTGTGTGTATATAGCCTTCGTCGTGAATCCAAGTGGCTAACAATTTAGTACCGGGGAATTCTTTACCTGAATACTTTTGAATGTAGTCCCACGATGCGCGTGCGCCAACTTCAGCCGAGTTGGTCATAAAAGGTAATTCAAAAACTTCGGTACTTGGGAAACGACCTGCTGTGTAACCAGGAAGGGTAATAACAATATCGTCAACACCGTCTTTAACGCGGTCGACTAATTGAGGCGGTGTACCGCCACCAGACATCGCTGGCAAAATTTGGCACTTAATACGGTTATTTGATTCGGCAGCAACTTTGTTGCACCAAGGGGAAATGACGTTAACGGACGCCATTGCTTGGGTATTCCAAATATGGTGAAACTTAAGCGTGACCTCTTGTGCTATCGCTTGGCCACTAAGCAATGTTCCTGCAGCGCAAATTCCGGCAGCGACGAGTGCTTTGCGAGCTTGCGATTTAATCATGTACGCGTTACCCACATCAGTAGGTGTGGATTGCGCGTTTGATTCTTTGAGTTGGGAAAGTAATGACATGTGGTCTCCGGTTTTTAAAATTTCATCATCATAATACTAGCAATTAACCATAACGTCTGACCGGAGAACTTCGATGACCCATTTACCCGCACGTTACGACCATGTCGGTAGTTTTTTGCGCCCTAAATATTTACTAGATGCCCGTGAACAAAAAGCCAAAGGCACCATTTCGGCTGAACAACTACGTTTAGTTGAAGATAAAGCGATTGCAGAAATTGTCGAGTTCCAACAATCGGTTGGAATGAAAAGCATTACCGACGGCGAATTTCGTCGTACTTATTTTCATATCGATTTTTTAGAGCAAATGGGTGGCGTACATACGGATATTCCGTTCACTGTGGTTCGTCCGGACGGCACTGAAGAACTGGCCCCACCGGTTATCAAGGTGATCGACAAAGTTAAGCATGTGAAGGATATTCAGCGCGCTGATTTTGAGTTTTTAAAATCGCAAGTAATTGCTGGTCATACGCCTAAAGTCACTATTCCTTCACCCACCATGTTGCATTTTCGGGGTGGACGCGCCGGTATTAGCCGCCAAGCCTATCCGGAACTTGATCCATCTTTTTACGACGATGTGGCAAAGGCCTATGGCGACGAATTACGCTCGTTAGCTGCTGCGGGTTGCACTTATGTGCAAATGGATGACACAAATTTAGCTTACCTTTGTGACGAGCGTATGCGTGAAGCGGCACGTCAACGTGGTGATGATCCTAACGAATTACCGCATCGTTATGCGCAGTTCATAAACAAGGTAGTAGCGCAAAAACCAGAGGGCATGTTGTTGGCGATTCACTTGTGTCGTGGCAATTTTAAAAGCACACACGCGGCCGCAGGAAACTATGAACCCGTAGCCGAGGCGTTGTTGCAAGAAATGAACGTCGATGCGTACTTTATGGAGTACGACGACGCTCGAAGTGGCGACTTCAAACCCTTGCGTTATTTAGCAAAAGGTAAAACAGTTGTTTTAGGCCTAGTCACTACTAAATTTGGTGAACTAGAAACCAAAGACGATTTAAAGCGCCGAATTGACGAAGCTGCAAAATACGCGCCTTTAGATCAGTTAGCGCTTAGCCCACAATGTGGTTTTTCTAGCACAGTACACGGCAACAATATCGCTGTCGAAGCGCAACGTCAAAAGCTGCGTTTAGTCATTGAAACGGCGGACGAGGTTTGGCGCTAAATTACCCGTTGGCGACGGACTATTTTTAATCGTCGCCTCCGAACGGCAATAGCCTCTGGTAAAGTACGGTTCACATCGTATTACCCTAGGTTTTAATGTCTGCGAGCCAAGCAAAATTAGTCAACATGTTGTGCGTCGGTCATGTCGCTTTAGACATGATGTTTCATGTCGAACAGTTTCCTGAATTAGCAACAAAAACGACCGCGAGTGATTTTATTCAAGGTGTTGGTGGAATGTCTGGCAATGCCGCTGTTGCGGCCGCCCGCTTAGGAGCCAATGTTGGTTTTGCAGGCCCAGTAGGTGATGATTCAGCGGCCCAAACTTTTGAACAGCACTTTACCCGCGAAGGTGTTGACTGCTCGCGCATGGTTCGTTTAAGCGGCACGGCTAGCTCGGTGTCGGCAATTATTGTCGACTCTAAAGGCGAGCGCTATATTTTTAATCGACGAGGTGATGCACTAAAACAACCGCCACCTTTCGATTCACGATGGCTCGATGGAATTGATGTGTTGACGGCAGATCCACGTTGCCCAGTTTGGTGTGAGGCTGCTTTAGCGTTGGCACGCGATCGCGAAATGATCAGCATTTTTGATGGTGATATTGCACCTTCGGATGACTTGCGTAGGTTGGTGCCCTTGTCTGAGTGGGCAGTGTTTTCACAAGAGGGGTTGCAAATATTTGCCCCCGGCGGACGTACTGTCGATATGGCTTTGCGAACTGCGGTTTTAGCTGGTGCGACCGTGGCTGCAGTTACGCAGGGTGAGCAGGGCGTTTGGTGGTTGCGCGCTGGTGGGCAAGTAATGCATCAACCTGCTGTTGCTGTCAAAGCAGTAGACACAACTGGTGCAGGTGATGTGTTTCACGCTGCGCTTGGCGTAGCATTAGCCGAAGGGCAAACCGATGCTGATGCGATTGGTTTTGCCACTTATGCGGCTGCTCTAAAATGCAAACGACTTGGCGGGGTACTAGGCGCACCAAATCGACAAGAGGTCGATTTGGTTATGCAAGCTGCTAGAGTTAAGACCGGCGGATAAAACAAACGAACGAAATCGTTTAGATAAAACGAATTTTCGGATGCAGCTTAGCCTTCGCTGTATAACTTTTTTAATAATCCATTTAACGTCGTTTTTTCGGTTTTTGTTAAACGACTGCTACGTGCTTGATCGTCTTTAAAAGCAATGCTCTCGGCCAATTTAATTTGGCTTACTGCGCTGCTCGCAATATGCAGACCTATGGCGCGCTTATCTTCTAAGTAAGGTTTACGTTTTATCCATTGGCGTTGCTCTAGCCCCCGAATCATTACCACTAAGTTAGGTGGTTGAATTGCCAAGGTCTTTGCGATACTGCGCGAAGTAATACCTGGGTTGTGATGCACAATGGAAAGCACCGAAAACTCAACGGGGCTTAAACCTAGATCGGCCATTGCATCGGAAAAACCCGCAATTAAATGCAACGCACTACGCCGCGAGTTATAACCAATGAGCGTCTCTAAAAAGCTGGTGTTAACAACTTGCTCACCAGCGGTTACCGGTACTATTTTCATTACGATTCTGCAGTAAATCCGATTCGTTTAACTAATGGTTCCCAACGTTTAAATTCGTCTTGTTGGCTTTTGTCCATTTCGGCCGAAGTTGAGCCTCGCGCAACCAAACCAATTGTGGCTAACGAATCTACCACTGCTACGTCTTTTAAGGCTGCGTTAATTGCGGTGTTGGCAGCACTAACTGTACTTGCAGGTGTTTTTGCAGGCATGTAAAAGCCGAACCATTCTTCGGTAGTCAGATCTGGAAAACCGGACTCGGCAAAGGTTGGTACATCGGGTGTAAACGGTGTACGTTGCGCGCCAGAAGTAGCCAAGATGCGCAACTTACCAGCACGTTGATTGACTAAAAAATCGCCAGTCGGTGTAAACATAGAAGCGATTTGTCCACCGATAACGTCGGTAACGCCTGGCACTGAACCACGATAGCCGACGTGCTTTAAATCAGTGTTGGTGTTTAAGCCCAATAAGGCGCCTAAAAAGTGTGGCGTTGAACCCGCAGCTGGTGAGCCATAGTTTGCGTCTTTAATATTGGCTTTGGCCCAAGCGATATAGTCTTTTACAGTGCGAACCGAGACTGGAACCAAAGGCCCAACAGCCAGTCCGTGAGTCATGATGGCGGCAATAGAAACCGGAACAAAATCTTTGAAAGGATCGTAGCTTAACTTTTTGTAAATATGCGGATAGATCGACATGCAAGAGTAGGGCGTTAATAACATTTGGCTACCATCGGCGGGCGCTGCCTTCACTGCGTCGATAGCAATGCGTCCGCCAGCGCCCGGTTTGTTTTCTACAATGCCAGCTGCTTTGCTAAAAGCAGTCCCGCCAATACGCTCCGCAACACGCCGACTAGTTGTGTCGGCAGTGCCACCTGCCGGAAATCCGTTAACGATTTTCACTTGCTCTAACGCTTGTGCTTGTGCACTTAAGGGCGCGAGCGCACTAAATGTGCCAAGGGCTGCAAGCGAACTAGTCGATTGCAAAAAACGACGCTTGCTAATTTTTGGGTTGTTTAGATTGCTTATGGGTTTGTTCATTTGTGTCTCCGGGGCGCAATTAAATTTAGAAAAAATTCGTTTAAGCTTTAATAGTAAACAGTAATTGATCGTCGTGCATCGCTTCAACTAAATTAGCGCGATGTTGCAAGACGGCGCGTTGGTTAATTGAACCTTTGTCGGTTACTTCGCCTTTGTCGATACTTGGCGCATCATTTAACAAGTGCATTCGGGCAATACGACTAGCGCTGCCCGTCGAGTTCTGACCTAATTGTTGTAACACTTGTTTAAAATGCGCCTGCACGGCAGGGCTTTCTAGTACATTTTTTAATGATGCACTATCAGGTAAAGCCGCAAGTTTACGAACTCCTTGCGTTGGAAAAACTAAAGCACCCACTTCCTTAAGATTAATTCCGGTTAGCACTACATCTTGAACATAGGGCGCACCGGCTGCAATTAATTTAGCGCGCATCGGCCCAACACTGACAAAGGTGCCTGTGGCTAATTTAAAGTCCTCGGCGATTCGGCCATCAAAGCGTAAGCCTTGGTGCAGATCGCTTTGATCAATCCACAATACGGCGTCTCCGGTTTTAAAAAAACCTTCCTCATCAAAACTTTCGTTAGTAGCCTCACTATTGCGCCAATAGCCCGGCGTAATGTTGGGGCCGCGATATCGGACTTCGGTTTTTCCGTCAATCGGAACTAATTTTAACTCTAACCCCGGTGCGGGTACGCCCAAGTAACCCGCCTTTACGTTATGGCTGGTAACAAAAAGTCCAAAGGGGGCGGATTCTGTCATTCCTAAGCCAGTACCCATGACAATGCGCTCACCAATTTCAGATTCTTGGGTGCTATGCAAATTATCCCAAATGGGTTGTGCCAATGCGGCCCCTGCGTAAAAGAAAAACTTAACGCGAGAAAGTAAATTTTTTCGCAGCACATCATCAGTTTTCATTGCGATTGCAATTGCTTCAAAACCGGTTGGCACATTGAAGTAAGCAGTAGGTGCGATCTCGCGAAGGTTGCGCAGTGTTTCGTGAATTAAAGCAGGGACTGGTTTGCCATCGTCGATGTACATAGTGCCGCCGTTGTAAACCACCATACCAAAATTATGGTTTCCACCGAACGTATGATTCCAAGGCAACCAATCGACCAAAATGGGCGGTTCTTGCGCCAAAATTGGCATAGATTGGCGCATTTGCTGTTGATTCGCGCACCACATTTTGTGCGTGTTGACTACTCCTTTAGGTAACTTGGTTGAACCGGATGTAAACAAAAATTTGGCGATTGTTTGGCCGTTAACTTGCGCAGCTGCGTCGGCCACTGCACTTGTAACGGGTGTACTTAGCAATTGATTTAGATTTGTTGAGGTAACACCATCAATTGCGCCACGCGATAAAACGACCTCGCAATTTGCAGTGCGCGTAGCCTTAATAGCTTTGCCGTAACGAACCGGGTCAGTTGCAAAAATTAAACCTGGCGTTATTGTGTCTAAAACGTGGCGTAGTTTTTCAAAGTCTTGGCTAATTAAAGAATAAGCCGTTGATACTGGGCAAAAAGGTATGCCCACCAAAATACAGCCGAGAGCAATCAGTGCATGATCGATCGAATTTTCGCTAAGAATTGCTACTGGGCGATCTCGATTTAGGCCGCGGTTTAACAGTGCTTGGCCAACGTGCTGTGCTGAATCGTAAGCTTGTTGAAATGTAATTTTTTGCCAATCACCCAACGTGCCGTCGGCTAATTTTTCACGCTGTGCAAACAAAACACAATCTGGAGTCGTGGCCGCCCAATGTTGCAAACGCTCGCCCATAGAATCGGCATAGTTTGATAAGGGCTGATCGGCACTGAGGTATTGAACGCCCGTTTCACCATCGCGCAATTGAATGCGGGTCACTCCAAAGTCAAAGGCGCGGTATTTGGCGGTTGTTGCGCCGTTAGGTGCGCTGTTAAGTGAATTGCTAGCGGAACTGTCAATTGAATTGGTCAAAAGTTTTGCCCCTCCTCGAGCAAGCCGATTGTTTATTCGAATGGTTATTGGCGATTGTTAATCTGCTTTTTTAACTTTTTCTGCGCGTCCTTCCAAGAACGCATTTAATCGATTTTTTGCCTCAGGTGCAGACTGCGCAATACCCGCCATCAACGCCTCAGTAAAGTGGCCGTGCTCCGCTGATTGCTCGGCAATTCGAGGCAGCGCTTGGACTAAAGCGTAATTAGTTAAGGGAGCGTTTTCGGTGATGCGATGGGCTAGTTCTATTGCTTTGGTCAGACTAGTGCCTGCGTCTACTAAGTACTGCGCAAAACCTAAACGTTCGCCGTCTACAGCGTTGTATACCCGACCGGTTAGCATCATGTCGGTCATGCGGGCTACACCCACTAATTTAGAAATGCGTACCGACCCACCGCCGCCAACGTAAATTCCGCGCGAACCTTCGGGCAGGGCGTAAAAAGCAGAAGCATCGGCAACTCGAATATGGCAAGCGCTGGCGAGTTCGAGGCCACCGCCTACGACTGCGCCCTTTAGGGCCGCTACAACAGGTACACGGGCGTATTGAATGGCGTCCATGGCGTAATGCCAGCCACGAGAGTGCAAGACCCCTTGGCCCGCGTCACGCTCTTTTAGATCGCTTAGGTCTAGTCCGGCACAAAAATGATCGCCGCTACCGCAAAGTACCGCGGCGCGAACGGTACTTGGCATTTCTTCAAAAGTACGCCGCAGTGCCGAAACCAGCGCATCATTCAGTGCGTTGCGCTTCGTTGCGCGGGTTATTTCGATAATTGCTATCGAGCGTTCGTAGCGAACCGAAAGATCGGAAGACGTTTCTTGGTGGGTAGAGGTTACAGTCACAATGGAGCGATCGCTTAATGTCTTGGGTTAGTAGAGCGCAAAGTTGTTGGCTTGCAGAATTGACTTTGCAAGTCTATATTATTGTTATAAAGTATAACGAAGTCAATCCTTTAAGTTGCGCCGCACTCTATGAACCCTGCTGATCTTATTGCTATCGATTTTCATACGCATGCCGAAGTGAGTTGTTGGAACCCATTCGACAACTACGGTGAAGAGTTCGACCGTGCCGCGGACAAACACTTCAAATCATCACGCCGTCCAACAATTGCCGAATCAATTATCTATTTTCGCGAACGAAAAATTGGATTCGTTATGTTCACTGTAGATAGCGAGGCGCAAATGGGGCGCAAGCGAATTCCTAACGAAGAAATCGCCCAAGCTGCAAAAGAAAACAGCGACATCATGATTGCTTTTGCCAGCATTGATCCGCATAAAGGCAAAATGGGCGCGCGCGAGGCCGAGCGCTTAATAAAAGAGCATGGTGTTAAGGGCTTTAAGTTCCATCCAACCGTGCAAGGTTTTTACCCCTACGATCGCATGGCTTGGCCGATTTACGAAGTGATTAACGAATACAAATTACCGGCAATTTTTCACACGGGCCATAGCGGTATTGGCAGCGGTATGCGTTGTGGTGGTGGGTTGCGGTTAGAGTACAGCAACCCGATGCATCTTGATGATGTTGCGATTGCATTTCCTGATATGCAAATTGTTATGGCGCACCCTAGTTGGCCTTGGCAAGATGAGGCTTTATCAGTTGCCATGCACAAGCCCAATGTGTGGATTGATTTGTCGGGATGGAGCCCAAAATATTTTCCGCCACAACTAATTCAATACTGCAATACGCTGTTAAAAGATCGGGTTTTGTTTGGTAGCGACTTTCCTTTAATTACCCCAGATCGCTGGATGAAAGACGCCGAGCAGGCCGGTTTTAAGCCCGAAGTTATGCCAGGAATTTTGAAGGGCAATGCGGTACGGTTATTGGGGTTGTAAACGGCGTCACTTATTGCCGTCATTTAAAATACAGCCTTAAAACCAATCGTTAATCATAACGCCAAGTCCAAAGCGTCGAATCCGCTGGTTGTAGTCAATTAGCGATTCACCGTAGCCATCAAAATATTGTGCATACCACCGCATGGTTGGCGTAAAACCAGTTGGACGACTCCAGTCGAATTGGCCGGAGCCTTTGCCTTTCGAATCAACTGAGCGACGCAGCGTTAAAGTGAAATGATTGTTCGCAGTTACATCACCCAAGCGAAGCTCGGCGTAACCTAGGTAACGATTAATATCTGAATTATCATCGCCACCCTGATCCGCACTTGATTTCTTTTCCCGTTCAGGGATGCGATACCAAAGCTTTAATGAAGCCCAATTGCTGGCACTTTTATCAAAAAACACTTCGGCGGTTATGCGGTTCCAGCTACGCGATTCGGGAATTGATCGGCCGTTGGATTGATGATTAAAGCCGATTGTTGTGAGTTGGTGTTTCCAGCCAAATATCTCGCCCTTAAAGCCAGGCGCTGCTAAAAATATTTCAGGCTCATGGTTGTATTCCCGAAACGGACGAGAGCGATCGGCGTCATACAACTGCCACCAAGACTTGCCGGTGTATGCAAAAAACGGCGCAACGCGACCGTCGAATAACGGTGGCGAAAGCGGGAATTTAAAACTCACTTGAAACAATGCTTCGCTCGATTTATTTGGTTTCGAAAACACGGTGTCGTTTACGCGCTGTTGCGTTGTTATCGGTAATAAATAATTAGGGCGATGCAGCATTAACGTGAACGGCTGGCCCCAAGCTGTAAGTTCCGATTCCAAGCGACGCTCGAACAAGGTTTTCGTTTCTTGTGGTTTGCTGGCTAATTCGATAACGATTGGTGAGCATTGTTGCTGGAGTTGTTTAACGGTTGTTTCTGAACTAGCTTGGGCGATAGCTTTTAGTAAGCAACGTTCTTTCTCCACAGCCATGTTATTTGGCGCAACGGGTTCCAAGATTGCTTCTTTTACACTGTTGGCGGCAACTGGAGCAGAGTAAAACAAACTTGATGTAAACCCAAAAGCTATCGATAGGCTAAAGAAAATCGAATTGACCAAACTTAAATCAAATTGAGAGGCCGTCAACCGCTTGAGTCTTGGACGAGTTTTAGCATTGAGAATTTGGATTGTTCCGCCCATAGGTCGTGCTCTAATTTTTAATTTCTTGAATTGGCCGATGCTACCACTTCACGCTGGCGAAGAAAAAAAGCATCTTAATAGCCTTACTTATGCGTAAAATACAAAATTAACAATTTAGTACATTCTTAACTTTAACGCTTCTAGGAGACTGCACTATGAATAAGCACCCCTTAGGTAAGAATTTGGCCGGTTTGGCACTTGCAGGGTTAATTGCCGTCGGCGCACTTTTGGCCGTTCCGCAAATCGTTAACGCACAAGCCAATGATTTTCCAAACAAACCCGTTAAATTAATTGTTCCTTTTCCTCCCGGAGGTACTAGCGACGTCATGGGGCGAATGATTGCGGACGAGTTAAGCAAAATTTTAAAGCAACCGTTTTTAGTCGAAAATGTTGGTGGTGCTGGTGGCGTGATTGGTGCAGAACGTGGCTCGCGTGCTAGCCCCGACGGTTACACGCTAACCTTAACGGGTGTTGGCTCGAATGCAGTGGCACATGGTTTAGATCCTAGTATTAAGTACAACTCAAATACCGATTTTGTTCACATCTCGCAAATACACCATGGCCCCAACGTATTGGTCGTTAATGCGCAGCAACCTTTCAAAACACTGAAAGAATTAATTGATTATGCAAAAGCTAATCCCGGCCGTTTAGATTATGGTTTTACCCATGCCGCATCGGGACACATGGCGATGGAGTTGTTTAAGCAAACTGCAGTTGTTTGTAAAACCGCTGATAAAAATTCGTGTCAGAACTTAGCGATGGTGGGCATTCCCTATCGTGGTGGTGGCCCAATGATGACGGCTGTTTTGGGTAACGAAATACCCATGATGTTTATCAACCAAGACGTCGCCTTACAGCATGTAAAAGCGGGCAAATTGCGTGCTATCGCGGTAAGCAGTTTGCAGCGCAACCCCTTGTATCCCGACGTACCTACAGTAGCTGAATCGGGTTATCCTGGATTTCAGGCTTTGTCATGGTCGGGTTTGTCTGCACCTAAGGGAACACCAAAAGCGATTGTCGATAAGTTAGAAGCGGCGATGGCGCAAGCAATGGGTTCAGCTGCTATTAAGCAACGCATGGAAGGCCAGGGTTTTGTTGTACCGCCGCAAGGATCGAAGGTATATGCAGATTTTGTGAAGGCCGAAATAGATAGTTGGAGCAAAGTAATTAAGACCGCTGGGATCAAGGCGCAATGAACGAATCATCTAGTACCGATAAGATTGAGCGGATTAAATTATCACTTTGCTACTTACCTTTAGCGCAACCAATTAGCGACGCTAAGGTTTTAACGGGCCGGCAAAAACCTTTAACGGAAATTGCCTTCATTTTTTGCCAAATTAAAACCCGTGATGGTTTAGATGGATTTGGGTTTGGCTATTCTAAGCGTGCTGGTGGGCCTGGTTTGTATGCCCACGCAAAGGAAATCGCGCCTAATTTAATTGGTCAAGATCCTAACGATATCGCTAAGCTTTGGACGCATCTAATGTGGGCTGGCGCTTCGATGGGGCGTAGCGGCTTAACCAGCCAAGCAATCGCGCCATTTGATATTGCGCTTTGGGACATGAAAGCAAAACGGGCTGGCTTATCGGTTGCAAAATTAATCGGTGCGCAGCGCGAAAGCATTGCTTGTTACAACACTTCAGGGGGGTACTTAAATATGCCCTTGCCTGAAGTATTAGATAACGTTGCAGCCTGCCGTGCAAAAGGTATTGGCGGGATAAAAATTAAAGTAGGTCAACCCGATTTGTTAGTGGATGTAAAGCGCGTGGCGGCTGTGCGTGAATTGCTAGGCACGAGCTTTCCATTAATGGTTGATGCAAATCAGCAATGGGATCGCCCTAAAGCGCAGCGCGCTTGTCGTGCCTTAGAGCCCTATGATTTAACGTGGATTGAAGAACCCTTAGATGCCTACGATATTGAAGGCCACGCGGCATTAGCGGCTACTTTTGATACGGCAATTGCGACCGGCGAAATGCTCACTAGCTTTAGCGAACATGCCCAGTTAATTATGGCTGGTGCTAGTGATTTTGTGCAACCGGATGCGCCTCGTGTAGGCGGTATCACACCGTTCTTGCAAATTATGAATTTGGCCGATTTTAAGGGCCGAAAGTTAGCGCCGCATTTCGCGATGGAAATTCATGTGCACTTGGCGGCTTGTTTTCCGCAAGAGCCTTGGTTAGAACATTTTGAATGGTTAGAGCCATTGTTTAACGAGCGTATGCAGTTGCAGAACGGCCGTATGCTCGTGCCAACGACGCCTGGTTTGGGTCTGTCGTTAAGCGGACAAGCGTTGGCTTGGACTCGGGACTCAGTTGAAATTACCTAACTTTTTTCGCCATTCGGCGTAGTCAGTACGACTTTGCTCATCGATTGCTGGGTAGAGCCCAATAATGCTGCGCCCTTTAAGTACTTCTTCGGTCACGAAATTTTCAAAATGCGTCATCTCGGTGGCTTCTTGAGCGATCTCGTCGGCCAGATGAGCCGGTATAACGACAACTCCTTCGCGATCACCCACAATAACGTCTCGCGGAAACACTGGTGCATCGCCACAACCGATCGGAGCATTAAGTTCAATCGCGTGATGCAAAGTAATGTTGGTCGGTGCAGACGGGCGATTGTGATACGCAGGAATGTTTAATTGAGCAATTTCTGGTGAATCTCTGAAGCCACCATCGGTTACTACGCCAGCAATACCGCGCATCATTAAACGTGTTATTAAAATTGAGCCCGCCGAAGCGGCGCGTGCGTCTTTGCGCGAATCAAACACCATTACATAGTCGGGCGGGCATTGTTCAACAGCCACACGTTGCGGATGGTGGCGATCTTGAAAAACCGTTATTGGATTTAGGTCTTCTCGTGCCGGAATGTAGCGCACGGTAAATGCTTCGCCCACCATGTTTGGTAAGTTGGCGTTCAGTGGACGCACATCTTGAATGAACTGGTTGCGTAGACCGTGCTTAAACAAAGCGGTGCACAAAGTAGCGGTACTTACGTTTTTAAGTAGTTCGCGAGTTTCTTGTTTCAATGGCATAAAAATAATTTCAAAAAATATCAGGTTCGGCAACAGGTGCACCAAAACTAGTTTCGAGATAATCAAAATCACAGCCCTGATCGGCTTGTGTAATGTGTTGACTAAACATCCAACCGTAACCGCGCTCGTAGCGTGGTTTAGGTGCTACCCATTGTGCACGTCGGTTGTTCATTTCGGCGTCACTAACTTGTAAATGAATCGTTCTTGCGGCAACGTCAACGGCAATTAGGTCACCGGTTTTTACCAATGCTAACGGGCCACCAATGAAGGCTTCGGGCGAGCAATGTAACATGCAAGCACCGTAACTTGTGCCGCTCATGCGGGCATCCGATAAGCGCAGCATATCGCGCACGCCTTGCTGTACTAACTTAGTTGGAATCGGCAGCATGCCCCACTCGGGCATGCCAGGGCCACCTAAGGGGCCGGCATTACGCAGCACTAAAATGTGCTCGGGCGTAACATCTAAGTTAGGGTCGTCGATAGCCAGTTTCATGCTGGGGTAGTCGTCAAACACTAAGGCCGGACCAGTGTGTTTAAGTAAATGGGCTGCGCAAGCGGATGGTTTAATCACTACGCCATTGGGTGCGATGTTTCCTTTTAAAACGGCCAGCGCCCCTTCGTTGTAAATCGCGTTATCCAATGTTCGAATAACATCGTCGTTATACACTTGGGCATCGGCAATATTGGTGGCAAGGCTGTGTCCATTGACGGTCATTGCGGTGCCATCTAAATTATTTTCGATGCGCTTTAGCAATGCGGGTAGGCCACCTGCGTAGTAAAAATCTTCCATTAAATACTTATCGCCGCTAGGTCGAATGTTAGCGATGACTGGTACCTTGCGGCTATACGCATCAAAGTCATCAAGGCTTACTGCACAATGCGCACCGGCGCGGCGGGACATGGCTACTAAGTGAATAATTGCGTTAGTAGAGCAACCCATTGCCATTGCCGCTGCTATGCCGTTTAAAAAATGTCCACGGGTTAAAAACTCGCAAGGCGATTCGTTGTGCCAAACCATGTCGACAATGCGCCGTCCGCATTCGGCGCTCATGCGCGGGTGGTTAGCATCGGGGGCAGGTATTGCAGATGCGCCTGGTAAAGTTAAACCAACCGCTTCAACAATGCCCATCATCGTCGCGGCGGTGCCCATGGTCATGCAAGTGCCGTGGCTGCGTGCGATGCCGGCCTCTACTTCTAACCATTGCACTTCGCTAAGCTTTCCGGCGCGTCGTTCGTCCCAAAATTTCCAGCCGTCCGAGCCTGATCCTAAAACTTGCCCCTTCCAATTGCCGCGCAACATAGGTCCTGCAGGCAAGTAAATAAAAGGTTGACCCGCCGATAACGCACCCATTACAAGGCCCGGGGTAGTCTTGTCGCAACCACCCATTAATACTGCGCCGTCGAGCGGATGGCTGCGAATCAGCTCTTCGGTCTCTAACGCAAGCAAGTTGCGATATAACATGGTGGTGGGCTTAACAATGGGCTCCGATAATGAAATTGCTGGAAGCTCGAGTGGAAAACCACCGGCTTGAAACACGCCGCGTTTTACGTCTTCAACGCGTTGTTTAAAGTGCGAGTGACACTGGTTTAAGTCACTCCACGTATTGATGATGCCAATGACGGGTTTGTCGGCCCAATCTTCGCGGCCATAGCCCATTTGCATAAAGCGCGAGCGATGCCCAAAGGATCGCAAATCATCAGGTGCGAACCATTTTGCGCTGCGTAAACTATCGGGGCTGCGTTTGGATTTAGTCATTTTTACGGCCTATCGTCGAAGCGTAAATGATAGCCTCGATTTAAATAATCGAACTCGACTAATTAAAAGCCTACTAATTTGTTTTTAGGTCGACCGGCTTGAATCCAAAGTTGATACTGCTGACGCGTTTCGTCCGACGGTGGATACAAGCCCCAAAGCGGTTCGCCTGCATCAATACGCAAAGCTAAATACGCTTCGATCTCGTCTTGCGCCTCGCATAAATCAGTTATATGCTCGGCGATTGCAGCGGGGACCACCGAAATATTCTCTCCGTCGCAGTGAATTATATCGCCGGGATAAACAGCAATACCGGCACAACCGATAGGGACTTGTAGATCGGCAACGTGATGAAACGAGAGCCGGGTTGTTGCCGTTACGCCGTTAGCCCAAACCGGAAATGCCATTTGTGATAGTTCATAACTATCGCGAAACGCGCCGTCCGAAACTACAGCACGTGCGCCGCGCTGCTTCATACGCCCAATAAGCATATTACCCATAGAAGCCGCACTAATGTCTTGGTTGCTATCAATCACCATCACATCGCCGGGTTGAATTTGTTCGACGCCGACCCACTGCAAATTATCAGCATTAGGTGTTGTAGTGATCGTAGCGTAAGTGTCAATGTCTTCGCGGGCCGGAATAAAGCGCATTGTGTAAGCGCGTCCCGCAAAACGCTGGCGTTTCACGCTGATTGGTTTTAAGCCCACCAAGACGGGCTGGCGAAACCCTTGCTTGAACAATTGCGTTGTTAACGAACCGCTGGAGACTTTAGCTAGTCGATTCAAAACGGCATCGGTGACGTGAACCGACTGGCGGGACGTTGGTGTTAGGTTAAGAGCGTGCTTAAATTGGTCTTGAACCGGTATTTCGATGCGGTTCTTATTTGTGTTTGTGCTCATAAAGGGATGCTAGGGGTTAGGGTAAATACGGGCAATTGGGTACTTTCCTAAAACGAAAATGTGTCCCATAATTCGGGATGTTTATTTTTACCACTTTGCGCGGGTGTTCCAACCTGCGAGAGGTTTCAAATGCCAGCAAAATCCAAACCAAAACTTAAAGCAAGCGCAAACCTAAGTAGTGCGGCATCCGTAGAAAGCGAAAAATTGATGGCTGTTGAGTCGTCAGTGCTTGGTTCGTTAACTTCTGATTCTTTAACTTCTGATTCGATAACTACTTACGAGTCATCGCTGCCGAGCGATTTGCTTTTGCAACCCGAAGCAACTGCTAGCGAATCTAAAACGGCTGAAGGTAAATCGGGTGAAGGTACCGCTGCGCTAGAAAAAGCCTTAGACATTTTTGAGGCGATTGGTAGTGAGCCGCAAGGTATCAGCCAGGCTGACTTGTCGGCTCGCTTAAAAGTACCGCGTACGACTTTGTACCGTTTACTGGCCTCTTTGGTGGCGCGTGGCTTAGTACGTCGTGATCCGGTGCGCCGAGTTTACTTGCTTGGATTTAAGTGTTTTGAATTGGCGCGCCAAGCGCATTCCAGTGGCGATTTAGTAGCCGCCTCGGCTAGCGAGCTACGTGGACTGCGCGATTTAACCGGCGAAACAGCTTATTTGGGAATTGCTGAAGGCTACGAAATTTTATCTCTAGAACGCTTTGACGGCGCCCACAGCGAGCGCTCCAATGCTGCCTTAGGACAACGTAAGCCGATGCATTGCACCAGCCAAGGTAAGGCGATTTTAGCGGCCATGACCGAAGCCAAACGCGATCAATTAATTCGCGAAATGCCGTTAAAGGCAGTTACACACAAAACAATTGTAGATCGCCGTCGTCTCGTAGCAGAAATTCGTGTGTCGACTGCCCGCGGTTATTCGATTGATGATGAAGAAATTGTTGAAGGTATTCGCTGTGTGGGTGCTGCCATTATCGATTCGGAAGGCGTTGTGCGTGGCGCTATTAGCGTAGCAGGCCCAGCATGGCGTATGACGCTTGAACGATTCGAGAACTTAGGGCCGGAGCTTGCTGAAGCCGCCCGCCGAATTGGTGCCGAGCTTAAGCCCACCGCCGTCGCTAAAAATCAAACAATGGTGAATGAGCAACCTGGCCCTTGGGCGTTTGAAGGAAGTTCACCTTGCTGGTCGCCGTTGACTAAAAAAATCTATTACGCTGATCGTTTAGCTCCTGCAATATTTTCGTTGTCGATGACCGAAGGCGCGCAAGTGATCGAAGTGGCAAAGTTAGACTCGCCAATTGTGAATATGGCGCTAATTGATCATGGTCGCCTAATGGTGCGTTGCACGAATGGAGTTCATGTATTTGAAACGATGGCTGCGCCCATGAGCGAGGCGCGTGATGTTCTAAGCGAGTCCGAGTCGATCGTAATTGATCCCCAGTGTACCGCCGTCTGTTCCGATCAATTGGGTAACTTGTGGGCGTGCTCACCAACGACCGCAAATAGTCAGCACGGCGCGTCAAGCCAGTACGGTTTGCCCGCTACGCAATGGGTTGTTGGACCCATCAATCATCATGGTCAAGGCGAGAGCCATTGGCGCTTAAACGAACCCTTAGACAGCTTGGCTTGGGATGATCGACGTCAGACTTTGTATGGCGCGTCGTCAACTTCGGGCAATATTGTCATGATGCAAGTTGGTAAGCCCAATGTGCGTCGTTTAACAACGGTCCCCAAAGCGTCTGGTCGCATTAGTGGACTAACCGTTGATCACGACGCTGGCGTATGGACTACGCTGCGCGATGGTTGGAGCATTATGCGATTCTCGAGCGAAGGTACTTTGGATCGTGTAATTAGTATGCCCGTGCCGCAACCTTCAGGCGTTTGTTTTGTGCCGTCAACAATTGCCGAAGCCCCAGCTCGATTGTTTGTTACTTCATCACGGCATGGTGTGTCTGTGGATGTGTTAGCTAAAGGCCCACTGTCGGGCCAGTTGTTTGAAATTAATTTGCAAGAGTAAAGTTTAGGAATGTTCTTTTGAGCAACTATCCGCGTGATCTAAAAGGCTACGGCCGTAATCCTCCTCATGCGCAATGGCCAAACGGCGCGCGCATCGCAGTACAGTTTGTGTTGAACTACGAAGAGGGCGCCGAGAATAACGTGCTGCATGGCGATGCCGGTAGCGAGCAGTTTTTATCCGAACTATTTAATCCTCCCGCATTTGCTGATCGGCATTTGTCGATGGAAGGCATTTACGAATATGGTTCACGCGTTGGTGTATGGCGTATTTTGCGTGAGTTCGAGCGACGTGGTTTGCCGTTAACGGTTTTTGGGGTTTCGATGGCGCTGCAGCGCAGCCCCGAAGTTACTCAAGCGTTTGTCGAACTAGGTCACGAAATTGCTTGCCACGGTTTGCGTTGGATACACTACCAAAATATCGATCCTGCTACTGAAGCCCAGCATATGCAAGAGGGTATGCGCATCATTTCAGAGCTCACTGGACAACGCGCGTTAGGCTGGTACACGGGCCGCGATAGTCCACGTACGCGTAAATTAGTGGCCGATTATGGTGGCTTCGAATATGACAGCGATTACTACGGCGATGATTTACCGTTTTGGTTAAAAGTACGAAAAACTGATGCTAGTTTGGCCCCGCACTTGGTAGTGCCCTACACGCTAGATGTTAACGATATGCGCTTTGCGCTGCCTCAAGGCTTCAGTCACGGCGACCCGTTTTATCAGTACATGAAAGATGCCTTCGATGTGCAATATGCCGAAGGTGCCAAGCGCCCGAGCATGATGAGCATTGGGATGCACTGCCGCCTATTAGGTCGCCCAGGGCGCATGCGTTCGTTGCAAAAATTTTTGGACTATATCCAAAACCATTCGGGTGTTTGGGTGACGCGCCGCATTGATATTGCGCGTCACTGGAAGCAGGTGCACCCGTTTGATGAAAAAACCGCGTTTGTTTGGGAAAGCTAACAGCAGAAAAGTTAACGGTGGCTTTTTAAATTGATTTAATAGGTTTCAAGGGGCCCCGAAATTTTTCTTTTGCGGCGGCTTTGCTAAGCGGCGGATATTC
Source organism: Betaproteobacteria bacterium (assembly GCA_031429355.1). Taxonomy (GTDB): domain Bacteria; phylum Pseudomonadota; class Gammaproteobacteria; order Burkholderiales; family Burkholderiaceae_E; genus JANOZM01. Next base: position 82,353 of record JANOZM010000002.1, read on the forward strand.
AATCACTGCATCAGGCAAGTGCGTGTCGGGTAAGCGATCTAATAGGTCACGAATTAGCGTTAAACGCCCGCGTTTTTGGTCGTTAAAATCAACTAAAGTCCAAGGCGTTTTTTTGCTATGAGTCGCCTCTAACATTTGATCGCGCGCTCGACCATACTCGTCATATTTTTCGCGTGATTTTAAATCGATGGGAGAAAGTTTCCAGCGCTTTAACGGGTCTTCAATCCGCTCGGCAAAACGCTCTTCTTGTTTGGTTTGATCGACCGTTAGCCAGTACTTAAAAAGCAAAATACCGTCGTCCACTAACATACGCTCGAAGATAGGCGCTTGTTTTAAAAATACTTTAGTTTGCTCGGGCGTGCAAAAGCCCATGACGGCTTCAACACCAGCGCGGTTGTACCAACTACGATCAAACAGGGTAATTTCGCCCGCAGCCGGCAAGTGCGGAATGTACCGTTGAAAATACCATTGCGCCGTTTCACGTTCGCTGGGTTTTGGTAGCGCAACGACTTTGCAGTGCCGTGGGCTTAATGCGTCTGAGATGGCGGAAATTGCGCCACCCTTGCCAGCTGTATCGCGACCTTCAAACAGCACAACAATTCGTTTGCCTTCGTGCTCGGCCCATCGCGCCATTGCGTTTAACTCAACTTGTAATGGTTCTAAGCGTTCTAGAAAATCTTTTTTGGAAAGGCTGGCTTTTTCGGACATATAGTTTCCTTTAGATCAAATTAAGGGATTTTAGCCCCACCCTCAAACCAACGTTTAATCAAATCGCGTTCGGCGTCGGTAATTTGCGTCGAGTTATTCATCGGCATTTGTTTATTTACGACCGATTGCAAATAAATGTTTTGGGCGTTGGTTTTAACTAATTCGGGGGTGTGTAACGCAACGTTTTTCATTTGCACCTGGGCGTTATGGCATTGGTAACAACGTTGCTCTAAAACGGCTTGAAGCTTGGCATAACTCACTGGCGTCACACCTACGTTAGCAGTACTGGAAATTGCTACCGGAGCAGGGCGCATCCAAAAAATAACGCCTGCAATCATTAAAACACCAGCGACGGCCCAAGGCATTGGGTTTGCCGCTCGGCCTAAGTGAAAACCGTGACGTTGCACAAAAAATTGCCTAATTAGTGCGCCACCAACCATCATTAAAAAGAGGACCAACCAACTGCTTTTGTGGGTGTATAAAAAACTGTAGTGATTCGACAGCATTGCAAAAATCACGGGTAACGTTAAATAGGTGTTGTGTACGCTACGTTGCTTGCCGCGCTTGCCATGTATTGACAAGGCTTTGGCGTCATACGGTTTGCCACTAGTCATAGCCGCAACTACTTTGCGTTGACCAGGAATAATCCAAATAAATACATTGGCGCTCATGGCCGTGGCAATTGCTGCACCTACTAACAAGAACGCTGCGCGTCCGGCAAATAGTTGGGTTGCAGCCCAACACATGCCGGCAACGACTACTAACAATAAGCCCGCAATAATTTTTTCGCCATGCTCTTTAAATCCGAAAGCGCGGCAAATTAAATCGTAAATAACGGTAAACGAAAACAAGAAGCCCAAGGCTGCCCACACGGCTGTGGAGGGCGCCCAGTTCATTAGGGATTTATCTATTAAATAAGTGCCCGCATTGTATAAATAAAGCACGGTAAACAGCGCGAAGCCGCTAATCCAAGTGCTATAGCTTTCCCAATAAAACCAATGTAATTTGGTATGTATTTTTTTAGGGGCCACCATGTACTTTTGCGGATTGTAAAAGCCACCGCCATGGACGGCCCACATGGCACCATCCACACCTTTTTCGAGTAAATCGGGTGAGGTGGGTTTAATTAAATTGTTATCTAAAAATACAAAATAAAACGACGAACCGATCCAAGCAATGGCTGTAATAACGTGTACCCAGCGCAGCAGCAGGCTGGCCCAATCTAGGAGATAGGCTTCCATAAAAGTAATACGACTTTCTTTATTCTATTTTTTACTACTAACTATTTACTTGAGGGCTTCGCACGCCATTAAAATTCGCTCGGGCGTGGCGGGCGCTTTAAAGTCCACTCGTTTTTTATGGTCGGCGCTGGCACTGACTGCATCGCGTACGGCAAAGTAAGCAGACAAGGCTAACATCAATGGTGGTTCGCCGACAGCTTTGCTTCTAAACGGAGTTGGCTTAATATTTGCCCCGTCAAAAAAGCTCACTTTGAAATGCTCGGGCACATCACTGGCCACAGGTATTTTGTAGGTGCTAGGGCCGTGCGTTAACAGCTTGCCTTTACCGCTATACCCTTGATCGGTTTTTTTGCCTTTTAGGTCCCAAATACATTCTTCCATTGTGAGCCAACCCATGCCTTGAATGTAAGCGCCTTCAATTTGACCAATGTCGATAGCAGGGTTAATGCTGCGACCTGCATCGTGAACAATGTCAACAGCCTCTAGTGTCCACTCGCCAGTGCGCGTATCGATTTCAACTTCGGTAACGGCAGCGCCGTAACAAAAGTAGAAAAATGCGCGTCCTTGTAAAGTTTGAAAATCGTAAGCAATTTCTGGTGTTTTGTAAAAGCCAGTAACCGATAAGCCTACACGGTCTAACCAAGCCTGTTTAACAATAGTTTGCCAGGTAATTTGTTTTGCATCACTGGCACTAGTACCCATTTTGCGAGCGTAGCCCCCTGCCATTTCAACTTGGCTAGTTTCGCAGGCTAGTAATTTTGCTGCGATCGGTAGCAAGCGCGCGCACATTTGTTCGCACGCATTGATGATAGCGGCACCGTTAATGTCGGCACCACTTGAGGCTGCGGTTGCCGATGCATTGGGTACTTTTTGCGTATCAGTACCGGTTACGCGAATTAAACCAACGGGAATACCTAGACCATCTGCTGCTACTTGGGCCATCTTGGTATTTAAACCTTGACCCATTTCGGTTCCACCGTGGTTTACGCTAACCGAGCCATCTTGATAAATATTAAGTAAGGCGCCACCTTGGTTGAGCATGGTTGCCGTAAAACTAATCCCAAATTTTAAAGGTACTAAAGCCAGCCCACGTTTTTTATTTTTGTTGCTGGCGTTAAAGGCATTAACGGTTGCACGGCGTGCCCGGTAGCCACTTTCGGCTTCAGTTTGGTTAATCACTTGGTCGGCAATCCAGTCTTCGATAACTTGACCGTATTGCGTGGTCATCGATTGCGGGTTGCCACTAATTTTAGGATCTTGGTACAAATTAATATTGCGAATGTCTAATGGATCTTTACCTAATTCGCGACCAATTTCTTCAATAACTGTTTCGATTCCAAACATACCTTGCGGGCCACCAAAGCCGCGAAACGCAGTGCTACTTTGCGTGTGTGTTTTGCAGCGGTGGCTAATGATGTGCAAGTTTGGCAAGTAGTAGCAATTGTCGATATGCAAGACGGCACGGTCGTTTACCGGGCCCGAAAAATCGGTGCTGTATCCGCAGCGCGAAGCGATCATAAAATCAACGCCGAGTATTTTTCCGGCATTATCGAAGCCAACGGTATAGTCCAAACGAAAATCGTGACGCTTGCCAGTGATCATCATGTCGTCGTCGCGATTAATGCGCAACTTCACGGGTTTTTGCAACTTAAACGCAGCCAAAGCAGCGCTTTGCGAAAAGATACTTGCGTTGCCTTCTTTACCGCCAAAAGCACCGCCCATGCGGCGGCAAATAACTTCAACATCTTTGGTGCTTAAGTTAAGCGCCGATGCCGCTTCGCGTTGGTTACCGTCGGGGTGTTGGGTAGAAACATACAAGGTTAGCTGGCCGTCTTCACGCGGCACTGCGTAAGTAATTTGGCCTTCTAAATAAAACTGTTCTTGTTGGCCGCAATAGGTGCTGCCGCTTAACCTATGTGGTGCCGCAGCAATCGCCTCTTGCGGTTTACCGCGGGTAATACCCTTGGCGGGCATGATAAAACTTTGCGCTGCTAAAGCATCTTCAATGGTTAGCAAAGCGGGTAATTCTTTAACCATCACTTTGGCGTTTTTAGCGGCCTCGCGTGCGTACAACATATCGTGCGCTACAACTACTGCAACGGCTTGACCAAAAAACTCTACTTTGCCTGCCGCTAAAAAAGGATCGTCATGAATAATGGGGCCGCAATTATTCTCACCCGGAATATCTTTTGCTGCGAATACCGCAACGACTCCGTGCTGGGCCAAAATAGCGTCACGATCGATGCCCTCGCCAATAAGCTCGCCGTGAGCAACGGGTGATGTAATTAGCGCGGCATATAAAGTGCCACGCAATTCAGGGATGTCGTCGGTATACACCGCAGCGCCCGTCACATGCAGATGGGCGCTTTCGTGCAAAAGCGATTGGCCTTGCTGGCCTAAATCGGTTGCGGGCATAACTTCTTTAAGTGAACTAGGAGCATTCATTTAAGCGACCTCTTTTAAAGTGTTTGCAGGTGTAGCGATTGAGTCTTCAAGAAACTGCACAATCAAATTGCGTGCTACTAACGAACGATAAGCCCAAGTAGCTCGTAAACCATCGCGCGCCGGAAAGCTGTTGGTTATTGCGGCATCAAGCGCAGCAATGATTTCTTGCGAAACCCCGTCACTGATATTTTTACCTTCGAGGACCGCTTCTAACTTCGGTGCGCGGCACGGGCTTTGCGCTAAACCGTTGTAAGCGATACGAACTGTTTTCAATTGGCCCTGGATCAGTTGAAACTGTATTGCAGCGCAAGTGGCAGAAATATCTTGGTCAAAGCGTTTGCTGATCTTGTGCGCTTTAAAAACTTCGTTTGTTTTTGGCTTTGGAATTTCTACTGCGGTAATAAATTCGCTGGCTTGCATTACATTGGTTTTCATTCCAGTGTAAAACTCGTGCAGTGCAACTGTGCGAGTCTTGTTTGCTTTTCGTAAATGCAACACGGCGTTCATTGCCATTAAGCACGGCATCGTGTCACCGATTGGCGAACCGTTCGCGATATTGCCTGCTAGCGTGGCGGTAGAGCGAATTGGAGGTGAGCCAAAGCGGCGAATGACTTCAGCGAAATCGGGGTAGGGCTTGGTCATTAACTGCATAATTTGTTCAAGCGGAACCGACGCTCCAATTTGCCAACTATTGCTGGTCTCTTTTACTTGGCGCATTTCTTGTACATTGGCAACGAAGCAAATGTATTTAGGCCGCGAAAATTGTTTGTTGACTTGCAATCCAATTTCGGTGCTACCTGCTAGCAAAGTGGCATCAGGATGTTCGACTAAATATTGAGCAACTTCTTCAAGCGTCGAAGGTGCTACAAACTCGCTGCCTTTGCGGGTACGTACAACAGGTTGCAAGATAATTTGACCATCTAAGCCAACGGTAGGTTGTTTAGCTCTGGCGATTTCTTTCAGTAATGGCAAATCGGCACTGTCTTGCACTTTTAGATCCGAGGCTGGGCGCTGACATGCCTTAATGGTTGCATCAATAATTGGTTTGTAACCTGTGCAACGGCATAGGTTTCCCGCTAGTGCATTGTTGACGTCATCACGCGAGGGTTTTGCATTGGTTTGAACCATGCCGGTTAACGCCATAATGATGCCGGGAGTACAAAAGCCACACTGCGAGCCAAAGCAATCAACCATTTCTTGTTGCACGGGATGCAATGTGCCGTCGCTGCGCTTTAAGCTTTCGACGGTCTTTATGGATTTGCCATCTAATGACGGCAGTAATTGCATGCACGAATTAACTGGTACATAGTTAATTGCAGTTTGCGCTTCATTAAGTTCACCCATTAACACTACGCAAGCGCCGCAATCGCCTTCAGCGCAACCTTCTTTAGTACCGGTGCGTTGCATTTGCTCGCGCAAAAAATCTAAAACCGTAGTGGTTCGGCGTTTGCCTTGGGCTTCAATAATTTGTCCATCGAGGACAAAACGAACGGAATTGGTGGCTTGGCTCATGTGCTTTGGTTTCGGTGCTTAAATTTAATTATGGTTCTTGAAAAGCGAGCTGAACGGCTAATTCTTTCAGCGCACCTTGGTCTAACTCTCAATTGTAAAACTAGTCGCCATTTAAGCATCAAAGTTTCGTGTGTTTTGAGGTTTATTTTTGAGCTTTTTCGGGCTTATTTTCGATTAACCAGACCAATCGCGACGATGGCACCCACAACTAAAAGGGCACCAAGCACTTGGATGGGCAGCAGCTTTTGACCAAGGAGGCTCCAAGCGAGAAGTAATGACGCAATGGGCTCAAAATTCATAACGGCGGAATTGGCTGGCATATTTAGCCTAGGCATCAGCGTAAATAGGCAGCTAAACGCCGTGCCGTAGGCCAAAGTAAGCCCTAATAGACCGGCCCAGCCAATCGCGTTTTGCGGAAATTGGGCATGACCTAGCAACACGACAATAAACGCCAAAATGCCAACGACGACCATGGAAATGAGTGTCCGCAAACGGCCATCGACTCCGCCCATCCAGCGCTCGGTCAGCGTGAGCACAAGACCGAATGAAAGCGCGGCCGCAAACGCGTAACTAACGCCGACTAACAGCGTATGGTTTTCGATTGCACTTGATGGCTGCGCTGCACCCCAACCGAAAGGATTGAGTGCAAGCCCCAAACCCACTAAGACAATAGGAAAAATAGCCAAGGTTGTATTTGTTGGGCGTACTTTGTTGATTGCCCAATTGAGTAAGGTGTAGCACAAAGAAAATAGGTTAAACACTAATAAAGCGAGTGCTACCGGAATTTTTGCTACAGACGAATAAAGGCAAAAACTTTGCACAGCAACTAGTACACCAATAATGATGGCCCGTTTTAAAGTTAAGCCTGGCAAGCGCCACGATAGTTTGGCTATCTGAATCAAGGCAAACATTGCTGCGGCGGTGCCAATGGACCGAATTAAAACGGCTGTTACAACGTTGGTTCCGTTATCAAATGCAAAGCGTGCAGCAATATGATTAGCTGCAAATATGACTGCTAAAACTAGCAGTATGGCAATTGCGGTCCAGCGCGAAAAAGAAGGTTTTTTAAACGGTTCTACAGGGCTCACTTAAACTCAATGGCAATCGTATGTTGTGCGATCCATGAGTCTACAGTAGTGCGCGAGGGCGGTTGGCATCCAGCTTGTTGCACGTTTAAGCTGGCCGTTGCAATGGCTCTGCGAATGGCGGCTTCTAATTGCTCGGAATTCAATTGCGATAAAGTGATTGGACCCGTGTTTGATGTCTGATTTGATTCCGTATTTGAGCTAGGATTTGATCCGCCTAAAAGTGGCGCAATGTAGGCCACTAAGCCAGCAAAAAAACAATCACCTGCACCAACAGTATCGATCACTTGAAACTGCGCATTATCGCGACCGAAAATGGTTTGTTCGCCTAATTCAACTAAGGCTTTAGCCTTTGCTTGTGCCGCAACAGTTTGATTCGAGGGCTGGTAGGCTAGTTTTTGTGCTGGTTGTCGCGATGGATTATTGTCAACCCGTTGTGTTGTGTTGCGTGCCGTTAAGTAGGCACCTGCTGATCCGCAAGTGATAGCCAATAATTTGGCACTTGTTTTGCGTAACAAAATTTGGCCGTTTTCTGTTGCCGATAACTTATTATTAAAAAGCCATTGCAAGTCTTCATCGCTGGCTTTTATTACATCAGCAAATGCAAGGCTACGCATAACCGCATTGCGATAAGCAGCGCTATCCGCAACGACGACCGGCCTTAAGTTCACATCAATGGCAATGGTTGCGCCCAATGTCTTGCATTTGGTTAACCATATTAGCGTTGTCTCAATAAAGTCTGGTGCTAACGCAAGGCATCCGGTTAGTGCCCAGTTGTTTTGGTTGCGTGTAAAAAATTGGCTACTAATACTTTTGAGGCGATCAGCAGTGATCGCTTTGTCTGCTACGCCTTCGCGGTAAAAAGCATATTTAGCTTGACCTTGTTCATCCAAAGCAGCGATAGCTAAAGAGGTTGGTTGTTGTACCGGAATTTTTGATGCCAGCTCGACATTAAATCGAGCAAGGCCGTCCCGCAATTGTTGACCAAAGCGGTCATTGGATAACGGGTTTGAATAAACTGAACGCAAATCTTGTGCAGCTAACGCGCGTGCTAAGTTGTAAACCGCACCACCGTTGTGCGCAATAAATGAACCGTTAGTTTCCTGTCCGATGAGATCAATTAACGCCTCACCCATGGTTAAAGTGAGAATTGAACTCGGGTTAGAAACGTGCATAACTAAAAGCTTTTGATTTGATCGCTGACTTGCAACTGTAGTCAATGGTCGGTGCAAAGTAAACCGAGAAAACTCGGTGAATCCCGTCTGACGATTTTTGAGCGCGCGATTTAATTATTTCGAAGGAGATACCATGAAAAGTTTTGTTGAATTGATGCTTATTTCCAGCGCGGCAACTTAAACGAAGCTACTAAAAAATCGATCATGCTGCGCAATTTAGCGGGCATATGTTGGCGCGACGCGTATATTGCGTAAACGCCCAAATTGGCAGCTTGATATTCGGGTAGTACTTCGACGAGCGTGCCAATTTTCAAATCGTTACCGATTATAAAATCGGGCTGAAGTACGAAGCCGTGATGATTTAATGCGAGGATACGCGCAGAGTCTCCGTTATTAGTACGAATACGTGGCGTGATCTTGATCGCTTTATTTTCTTTTGTCTCGACATGTTCAAAGTTCCATTCATCGCGAATCGGTGAATAGCTGTACGAAATAGCGTCGTGCCTCGCAAGCTCATCAAGTGTTTTCGGAACGCCACGAAGCTTTAAATACTTCGGGCTAGCACATAGCTTTACTTGCGAAGCAGCTAACTGTCGGCTGATTAGACTTGAGCTGGCTAAACGCGAAATACGAATTGCTAAATCGAAGCCTTCATTAACTACATCGACGGTTCGATCATCTAATTCAACATCGAGTTGTACGTCAGGGTTTTCGCGGGAAAATTGGCCCAATAATGGCGCGAGTTCTAAAACGCCAAAACTTAATGGAGCACTAATGCGTAAGACCCCACTGGGCTTACTAGACCGCGCGCTTAGTTCCTCTTCGGCTTGCTCTATTGCGGTTAATATCTCGCGTGCTTGATCGTAAAAGCGATGGCCTTCGTCGGTCAGTGATAAACGCCGCGTTGTGCGATTGAGTAGCCTTGCGCTGAGTCGCTCTTCTAAATCGGCAATCAGTCTTGAGACAGCCGGTTTAGACGATTTGAGTTTAATCGCCGCTTGAACAAAGCTGCCGCTATCAACAACGCTCACAAAGGTCTGCATTTCACGAAATTTGTCCATTGGGAATTTTAACGCAAAAGCCTGATTGTTTCTATTTTAGGAACAAACCGATGAAAGATATGTGATTTCTGACAGGTGATTTGGCACCAACATAAGAGCATGAAAACCTTAAAAACTCTATTTGTGTCTCATGGAGCGCCGACCTACGCGCTTGAACCCGGAATCGCGGGCCCACAGCTCACAAGTTTAGGCGCAAGCATTGTTCCACCTAAAGCAATTGTCATTATCTCGCCGCATTGGATGACGCCCAACATAAAAGTTAGTTCGGTAGTGCAACCGAAAACAATTCACGATTTCGGCGGTTTTCCTGACGAACTTCGTTCGATTCAATATCCGGCTATAGGAGACCCAAATCTTGCCGTGCAAGTGGTCGAGCTGCTGCGTAAACATTCATGGTCGGCCGATTTGGATACATCGTGGGGTTTAGATCATGGTGCATGGGTTCCACTGCGTTATTTATTTCCGGATGCAGATATTCCGGTGTTGCAAGTGTCGATGCCTCTGGATTTAGACAGCGTTAGTGCGTGGAAATTGGGTGAAGATCTAGGCGCTTTATCCGACCAAGGTGTACTAATAATCGGATCAGGAAGCCTTACGCACAATCTATATGAATTTGGTTTGTATGGTCCTGATCCCGAACCGTATGTATTGCAATTTGTTGATTGGATTCGAGCGCAACTAAAATCTGGCTCGGTTAAAGATTTAGTGCAATGGCAGCAACATGCCCCATTTGCCGACCGTGCGCATCCAACTGACGAGCATTTTTTTCCGCTGCTAATCGCAGCCGGTGCATGGGCTTACGCAAACAAAAACGCCGCTGACAACACAGTTAATCACGATATATTAGACGGCGGAATACGTTATGGCATGCTTTCGATGGAGTCGTATGCTTTTTACTAGCTGTAAAGCTAACTAGAGAAATTACGGTTCATCCAATTTAAAGCCTGAACAAAAGCTACGCGCGATTGAGCGGTGACAGCACCGCGCCAAGTATCGGTATTAGTGTAAAAGGCATCGCGTAAATTGTTCTTAATTGAGGTAGCTTGGTCATCAGCAACTAATTCGCCACGGTTTTGGCGATTTACTAACCATTGATCGGCTCGCAAATTAAACAGTACAGCCAGCACGGGGATAGTTCCAAATTCTAAGGCCATCGAGCTAGTGACTGTATTTGGGCACTCTTGCGTAATAGCGGATGTGCCTGGTCCGCGAATGGGTGCCGAACTTGATTCGCCATGGTAAGGCGATACAACATCGGCCCCCCAGCATTGGCGCGCGCGTTCTAGTTCCTCTACGCCTGATTGTGAGCCGCATATTTTCTCGCCATAGCCGGACGGTCCTAGGCCTGTATGGATATCAATCCAAGTGGCTACTTTATGTGGGGCAATATATTCGCGCATGACCTGTCGTAAAGTTTTATTACTCCAAGCGGCTTCTCGGCCACTAAAAAACAAACCATCGGGATGTGTGTTTTGTCCAATAGTGACTGCACTTTGCAATGCTTTCTCGCTATTTTTAGCAATGTAGGCTTCGACGGCTTCACGGATCGCTAGGCTGGGAGGCCATTGCTCGGGCACCATCAAAGGATGCACTTCTGCGTAGAGTTCGTTAGTAGCTGCTGCTTGCGAAAAATCAAGAAAGTTACGATTTAAATCGATATTGTCTTCATTGACTCGGCGTAGATGCGAAAATCCAAAAGGATTCACTGCGTGTACCAAAACAAGCGCCGTTTTCAATTGAACAAAACGGTTTAATAACTCATGATCGTGAAGCATTGCGACTTGGCAACCCGAGCCGCAAAACCCTTCAAGCCCATGCATTGCTGAAGTAATCATCAACACTTTTGTTGCGCCTTGCGGAACAATACTCAGCACATCCATTGCTAGCGTTTCGCCTTGTGCACCAGTTTGCGTTGGGTGCTCGAAAGATTGCAATGTTGTGTTGGTAGCACCTTCAGCTTGAGTCTCAATAAGCGCTTTTGACGCCGTTAAAAATTGAGTTCGTGCTTGCGCGTAATTTTCAGAAAAATATTGATTAATAGACATTGGGCAATGCAATAAAAAAGCTTGAAGGAAATGCTACAAAATAAAAAGCTGCGTAATACCAACTAAATTATTGAGGTTCGATTTTTGCATCACGAATTGCTTTGGCCCACTTTACCGCTTCGGTGGCCGTGCGTTGTCCCAATGCCGCTGGAGTTCCAGGATCGGTCTCAAAACCAAGGGCCGAGAATTTTTCAAGAATTTGCTTGTCATTTGCTGCAGTGTTTAGTGCTTGGTTCAACTTATTAATGGCTTCAACTGGCGTGCCGGCAGGTGCGTACGCAGCAAAAAATGCGGTGAGCTCATAGTCCTTTAAACCCAAGGCTTCGTTGACTGTTGGCAGTTCTGGAATTGCCTTAGAGCGCTTCATTGAAGTGACCGCTAAACCGCGAATTTTACCGGCTTTTACTTGCGGTAATGTCACTGCAAAATCGGCGGTAAAAATATTTACTTGCCCGCCAATTAAGTCAGTCATTGCTGCTGGGCCTGCTTTGTAGGCAACGTGATTTAATTTAATTCCAGTCATGCTGGCAAGCATTTCTGTCGACAACAATTGCGAAGTACTTGCACTGGCAAAACTAACTTCACCCGGCTTGGCTTTTGCCATGTCGATTAATTCGCGTAAATTTTTAACCGGAACGTCGTTGTTAACCGTAACTATGAGTGGCACTTGGCCAATAAAACCAATAGGTGCAAACGCAGTGTCTTGATCGTAAGGCAGCTTTTTCATCATACTTTTTAGAGCTGCGTTCGTGCTGTTGGTGCCGATTAAAATGGTGTAACCATCAGGAGTTGCCTTTGCAACCGCGTCTGCACCTAGCATGCCGTTTACGCCCGGTTTATTTTCGATCACAACGGGTTGGCCCAACAGTTCTTGCATCTTGGCACCAAACGCACGGGCGATTTGGTCAGTAGCGCTACCGGCAGCAAAAGGCACAATCGCCTTAATTGGTTTGTTGGGATAACCTTGAGCAAGCGCGGATTGCGCTAACAAGCTGGACGCAACTAACGCGACCGGTAGCAATAAGTTCTTAGCCAAATTAAACATAGAAACTCCAAAAGTTTAGTGTGACCCGTAGTGTACTCGGCTAGCTACAGCCAATTGATTTACTGGGTCAATTTTTTATAACTGATCGGACTATCGCGCTGCTGCAATTAAGTCTGCTACCAGTAAAAAGTTCTGCTGGCGTGCCATTTCCTCGGCAGTTGCCCCGCTTTTGTCGCGAAGGCTTTTATTGGCCCCAGCATTTAAGAGGGCACGAACATTTTCTGCTTTGCCCGAGCTGGCGGCATACATTAATGCGCTTGCGCCTTGAGTCGATTGTAAATTAAGGTGATTTTGATTGCGCGTTAGGATGATTCGTAAGACCTCAATACTTGAGTTTCCAGCGGCTAGCATTAGAGGAGTAACGTTATAGTTATTACTGATGCCGTCACTATCTAGCCCTCCCTCAAGAAGCTCCAACGCTAGCTTGACATCTCGCTCTTCTTGAAGCGAAAAAAACAGCAAATTCTCACCGTTTGAATTTGTACTGTTTCGATCAATAACGATAGAGTCGCTAACAGCGTCCTTTTCCGAAACTCCTAAACTAATTGCAAACTGCGCTAGCGGTTTTGCTAATAAGGAGCGGTCTACAGGCGGTGCTTCTAATTGGCCTTGGGCCTGCGGATCACCTCTGTTAGATTGATTATTCCTGCCCGAGTTGTTTTGGCTTTCGTTTGGCACATAGTCTTGTGGCAGCCCTGCAAGCCTGATGCAATCGGCATTGTTGAATTCGCTATAAGAACGTATGTTTCGATGGTTGCGGTATGGATTATTGTGTCCGATGATCTCGTTACTAATAAGCGCCCAATTCGCATTGTATTTGGTTCGCGTTGTTTCCGTAGTCCACGCACCGCTAAGGGAACCAGACGCTAACGGTAAAACAAAACGCCTCATCTCACGAACGCTGATCGTTTCATTTTGATATCTAAAATTGCAGATTTCCATCGTTGCGTCAGAGCTAGTGGCGCTAGTCATCATTCCTAAGTTTGCTAGACCTAGGAGTGCTAATAAGGCTTTCTCTTTTTTTGAGAGCACGGTTATTCTTTTTGTCTACTCAGACTAAAGGCCAAGTAGGCTAATAAAATGACACCTGCTAACAATACACCCCATAAAATTAAAGTTTTGGTTGGTGGCAAAGAAGACTTAGCTTCTTCTTTTGCCGTTCCGGCGGTGTTAGTAACGATTGCCTCTGAATTTACTTTAGCGATGGCCAATTTACTTTCGTCACCAAATTGATAGCCGGGAATTAAAGTACCGATAGGCAGTAATGCGGTTCCTGAATTGTCTGCAGAAAGGCGTTGTACTTCGAGTTTGAAGGGTCCAGGAGCAGAAGCCACAAACGCCATATCGATTGGCATTATTTGCGCGGTGACTTCTGGCGCGCTAACAAACGCAACAGCGGCTTGTTCGCCTTGAACATTAAAATTAACATCGCTTCGATCCAGCGCTATAGGCAGCGCTGGATTAAGCATTTCTGATTGTTCCTTTTTTAGCTTAAAGGCTACGCTACGCGCAATCGGGACGCTAACAACATCCGAGTTTGCTTTTAGTGGCGCTTGCTCAGTAGACAAAACAAATGGCACTAAGGTGTTCATTTGCGTTGGGCGAATTGTAAGACTTTGAACGTGAGGCGCGTATGGCAACTTAAATTGAAAGACACCTGTTTTGTTTGCTGCGGCATTAACCGGCACTTTAACTTCATATAAAAGCGCAGCCTTTTGGGTTCGGCTGCTGGTCATTGCACTAACGGCTTGAACTTCAATGCCATTTGCTTTGTCGCCGGACTCGCTACTCCAGTCCAATTGCAAATATTCGTCTTGCAGCGCGACGCCTGTTAAGTCGATGGTTGTTTCTTCAATAGGAAGCGCCGCCGCGTCGGCTGCAGCAAAGCGGTACAAGCTGGCGCTTGGACGGACAGTTCGCCATTGTTGCAAATCTTTGCTGGACCGAACTTGTATGCTGATGGGACGTCCCATTGGCATTTTGATATTTAAACTTAACTTATCGACTGAATCTTTAATTGCCCTTAGGTCAAGCAAAACACCGACCATCGTGCGTTGCTCTTTACCGTCTTTTGCAACAGGCTTCGATTGGCCTAAATCAATCTCAACTACTTTGCGACCATTGCTTTCTTCGAAGCGAAATTTCGTTTCGCCGCTAATTGCAGTGCTTGTTCCGGCTGCTGAATTTGCGTAAACGGGGTACATCGTTAACGGAACATCTTTTTTACTAATTTCTTGGGCGGGTCTTGCACCGCTAATACGTGCTAAAGGCAGGGCTTGCCCGGAACCGTTCACAATACGAACATCGCGCAAATCTTTAAAGCGACTTTCTTGTATTACTTGGGCCGGTAGGGTAAGGCGGTTTAAACCATCCGCAGAGACTTCAAGTGTTGTCGATACAACTGTTACGGCCGCCTTTGGATCGGCGGCTTGAGCCGCGAAAGCGCAGCAAGCTAGGGAAAATACGGTTGTAATAGAAAAATATTTCATAGCGCTGACGGCTCTTGTTTTGAAGTGGATTCTGAATGAACTACTTTAGCATCCGGAAGATCAGATTTTGTTTTGTCCGCCAAGCTTGATTTCGATGTAGGCGGCATCGGAGCAAACCAACCCACCAGCAACATTAAACAGCCCACGGCAATAAACGTAATAATGCGTTCGGTTCCGCCGCGGTTAGACATGTCCACCAGTAGCAGTTTTAGAACAACTAATCCTAACAACGTTGCACCAGTTAACCAGACTGGGCGGCTTATCTTTTTATGCGCCCAAACCATTAGTGCCAAGGCTAAACTACTCCACAAAATCGAAATGCCCGCCTGAACTACGAACGAATTCAACATGGCGTCTGCACGCCATGCAACCCCAAGATAATGATGGGCAACCCGAAACCAAACGGTATTGATCGCTACAAAGGCCAGCGCGGCAACGCCAAGAAACATTGGCTTTTTAATAACCGTTTGGCTTGCGGTGGATAGCTCAAAACTCGACTGCAAAATCCGTTGTCGCCAAAATAACAAGGTACCTAAGGCCAGCGCAATGGTTAGTTCGGTTGGGTTTAGCAAAGGAATGTAAGGCAACGGCTTTGCCGAACCTTTCGAAACAAATGCCGCCAGCGCTGTACCTACAAATAGCAGGGGAATCATAGGCACAACGGCCGTCCAAGCGTAAGATTTTGCATAAAGATTAAACGGCCACGGCGCATTACTTTGGTTGCCATTGGTAGCGCTTTTCTTGGTGAATTTAGTGGCAAGGGCAGTTAAACCAAAAACAACCAAAATAGCTGCCACCAAGAGCGTAACGCTAGCCCATGACGTTCCCCACAATTGCGCCTTCTCAATGGCACGGTATAAACAATGTGCAAAAAATGCGGTGAGTAGCCAAATCGAAGCCGCGTGCATGAGCCCATTGAACATTGCAAAATGCTCTGGCGTAACTGAGTTTGGCAGAGTCGTTGTTGTGGTCAAGTCATTATCGTATTGCTTCAATAAGAACCAATGCAGACCGAACAACACAATCCAAGCGACCCAGCCCCAGTTGCCGGTCGGACCTTCTGTAAGGGTTAACTGCCCAACGAACCCAAACACCAAAACTGGCAAACTTAACTTTGCCATGTGAGTAGCTACAGGCCAAGTAAATTTGCGGCCAATTTTGAGAGTAGCAAGCAACAGCAACATAAGCCCAAAAATAATCGCAAAACTTTGCTGTTGCATTGTGTTAAGAACATCGATTCGAGTTAGTTGCGTAATTTGGCCTACCAATGCGACGCAAGCTAAAGCGAATCCATACACATAAAACGGCGAACTAAGAACGGCCTCAGCTTCGTGCGATAGTTTTTTCCCTTCCTCTTTGTGGATGTCTTGAATAGTGCGCAACCACCACGACAATACAAAAGCGCTGACCGATAACAGCAGCGCACCAAACACTAGGGGATGTACTACTGAAGTTCCGTAAGATTGATTACTAGTAAAGTGATCTAAATACATCACTGCCGCTATCAACTGCAAGGCCAAGCCGAAGGTGCGTAACATCCAACGGCGCTGACGCATGCCAACCCAAAACGCGGCCAAGCCTTCAACTGCCCAAATGGCCGACGTCCAACGCGCGTCTAGGGCTAACGGAATGGCCAATGTAAGAAACCCTATGCCAATGGCTAAAAACGATTCCATCAACATACGGTTGTTTTTACGATCTCGTTTAGAGACCACAAATGCGGCAACAATATGTGCCGCGCTCATGCCAAGGGCGGATAGCCCTGCACCTAGTGGCATTGCTTGGGTTAAGCCGTACTGCAAACCAAAGGTAATAATGGGGTTACCAAATACCAACATACTGTCGACAGTATTGCCGTAATTGGTTGGTGATTTTTGCGCGTAAAAAATCGACGTTAACAAATAGACTAGGAAGAAGGCAATTAAAAAGGGTTGAGTAGTGGCATAGCTTTCTGGTGAAAACTTTAAGACACCCCAAGTTAACGCAACGCCATAAGTGGCAACAAACCCCAAGATATTCAGAGCGCGCCAATTGCGTTTAAAGGCTACGACCAATATGCCAATGTTTAGCAGCAAGTAATAGGCAAACAAGCCCACATGATTGCCCGAACCGTCTGACAGTAAGATAGGCGCTGCAAAACCACCGGCAAACGACGCGAATGCGAGCGCTCTAGAATTTTGCAACAACGCCAGCGCAACACCAAAACTACAAATGACCACCATCAACCCAAAGGCCATCAGCTGTGGAACCAAGCCAAATAATTTAAAGGCAGCGAATACCGTAAGGTACAAAGTGGCCACGCCAAACCCTTGCAACGGCAAAGCAAAAGTGGGACGTACTGTGCGCTTGATATAACCAAACGCAACGGCAGCAATGCCTACCAACCCAACAATTGCTAACCGAAGCTCAGGTGGGAAGTAACCGCTAATTGCTGCTTGTCGAGCCAAGAAGGCCAAGCCGATAAACAAAATAATCATACCGACGCGCAAAATAATATTGCCGCCAAAAAACCATTTCTTAAATGCTTCTATGCCTTGATCGAAAGCGTTCGGTTCTTTGGGTTTTGCAATCGCCGCTGCCTCGGCAGGAAACGATAGGGGCTTTACGTTCACTGGTTTGGGCGGCGACGCACTTGCATTTATTGAGCTACTGACGGGTTTTAGTGACTCTTTGGTTTGATTTAAATCAGCGGTTTGATTTGGACTAGCCCAAATCGGTTGCGATTTTTCTTCCGCCGCTTTTTCCGTCGGGCGATTTTGAGCGGCTATATTAGGGGCAGTAAACTTGTCCTCTACTGGCGTTTTGTTGCTTAAATTACCCAGTCGCACATTGGCATAGTCTAGCGCCGCTGAAAGCTCGGAAAGTTTTTTTTGAATTGGCGTTAACTGGACGGTTACTTGAGAAGTTATTGTTCGTCGAAGTGCCCAGCCAACAAGGCCACCAATGAGCCCTAAACTAACGGGACCAGCCCCAAATACAGATTCTCCAAATGCAAAAGAGACCAATAAACCGGCAATAAAGCCAATTCCGGCAAGTGCAAATACCATGAGGTGTCCCTGAGTTTTTTTGTTCTATTGGTACAGTAACCCAATCGGCACGACAGTTGCAAGTTCAATCACTTGCTTTGAATTTAGCGCTCTGTAGGTTAAATTGCGCTATACCTTAGGTCTAGCAGGAAACTACTCAATATTATGAACGCGCCAGAAATTATTCCCATTCATCTCGCCGGCGGTGACGGCCCTTTAAGTGAAATTCCTGCATCTGTTTACACTGACGATGCAATTTATCAACGTGAACTAGAGCGACTTTTTTATTCAGGCCACTGGTGCTATGTAGGTCTAGACTGCGAAATTCCAAATGCCGGTGACTTTAAACGTACCGTCGTTGGTGAGCGAAGCGTCATCATGGTTCGCGACAAGAGTGGCGATATCAACGTAATCGAAAACCGCTGCGCGCATCGCGGCGTTGCGTTTTGCCGTGAACGTACGGGTAATGCCAGCAGTTTTACGTGCCCGTATCATCAATGGAATTACAACTTGCAAGGCGATTTGCAAGGACTTCCCTTTAGACGGGGTGTACGCCAAGACGGTGTTGTGCAAGGTGGTATGCCACCCGAATTTAAACTAGAAGAAAATGGCCTAACCAAATTAAAAGTAGCGCGGCGTGGTGGCGTTGTATTTGCAAGCTTCGATCACACCATCGAGTCGTTTGAAGACTACTTAGGCCCCAATGTATTGCCGTACTTTGACCGCGTGTTTAATCGGCCCTTAAAATTGTTGGGCTATAACCGCCAACGCATTCCAGCCAACTGGAAGTTAATGCAAGAAAATATTAAAGACCCTTATCACCCTGGTCTTTTGCATACTTGGTTTGTTACTTTTGGTCTTTGGCGTGCCGATCAAAAAAGCCAAATGATTATGGATGACAAACACCGTCATGCCTGCATGGTATCGCGCCGTAACGAAGGTGGCGCGGGATCAGTAACGCAAGGCGTTACTACTTTTAAGCAAGACTTAAACTTGCATGATGATCGCTTGTTAGATGTCGTTCCAGAGGCTTGGTGGAATGGCCCCACTGTAGTCATGATGACCTTGTTTCCAACCTTAATTGTTCAACAGCAAGTGAACTCGTTATCGACTCGGCATATTCAACCCATTGGCAAAGGTGAGTTCGATTTTGTTTGGACGCATTTTGGCTTTGAAGACGATGACCAAGCCATGACTCGGCGTCGTTTACGGCAGGCCAATTTGTTTGGGCCGTCGGGTTACGTATCGGCTGACGATGGCGAAGTCATCGAGTTCGTACAACAAGCCTTTGAAGCCAATCGAGGTGCGCGTGCTGTGGCGCAACTTGATGGGCACGAAGTTCGTGCTACCGACCATATGGTGACCGAAACATTAATACGCGGCATGTTTGAATACTGGCGCGGAGTTATGAAATGAGTGCGTTAACTTTAGAACAATTTTTTGCAATACAAAAACTTTATGCTTCGTACGCGTCAATATTAGATGGTGGTCAATTTGAGCAATGGCCCGAATTGTTTACAGACGATTGTTTATACCGCTTGCAGTCGCGCGAGAATTTTGATCGGGGTCTGCCCTTGGCTACCTTAAGCCTAGAAAGCAAGGGAATGTTAAAAGATCGGGTGTACGGTGCTTCGCAAACGATTTATCACGATCCGTATTATCAGCGCCATATTTTTGGTGTCATTGATGCGATTGCCGATTCGGCCAATGAATTTTCTGCCCAGTGCAACTACCACGTCATTCGTACCAAGCGTGATTCAATGCCAGAAACAGTGAGTGTCGGGCGAATGGTCGACAAAATTGTCTGCGTGAATTCAGTTTATTTGTTTCAACAAAAGATTTGTATTTTTGACAACGATTTAATTGCTAACTCGGTTATTTACCCGATTTAAATTCGAAGAATTCCATTAATGTATTTAGACTGTGGTTATAGGCGGTAGTTGCAACTTAAAATTGCTTTCAAACAGGCGATCTTGTTGCGTAAACGGATCGCTAAAACTTAGCGTTTTAGCGAGCAATTGCAACGGTCGCTGATACCGTAAAGACCAAGCCTCATCAGTGTCAGCAACTTCCGGCTGAAGCGCTGGATAAATTTCATCGTTTAAAATAGGTAGGCCCAACTCATTCATGTGCACGCGCAATTGATGTCGCTGCCCAGTACTTGGCGTTAGTCGGTACAGACCCCATTGGGTATTGTGCTCACAAAGTTCTATAAAGGTTTCGGCATTGGGTAAACCTTCGGTGCTGGCTGCTTGCATAAAGTGCTGTGCGCTACGATCTATGCGGTTGTGGATGTGCAAAGGCAATTGCAGATCTTTTTTGTAAGCCGCAACTGCCCAATAAACTTTGTGAATAAATCGATCCCTAAACAAATTTTGATACAGACCGCGCTGGGCTTTTTGTTTTGTAAAAAGTACCAAACCTGCCGTATCGCGATCAATGCGATGAGCCGGCGAAAGCGCGGAACAGTCTAATTGTTGGCGCAATCGCATCAGCAAGGTTTCGTGGACTTGATCTCCGGAAGGTGCGACTGACAAAAAGTGCGGCTTGTCGGCGACTACAATTAATTCATCCTCGTAAACAATTGTGGCTTCGAAAGGAATGTGCCTTTCATTTGCAATTGCGCGGTTGTAGTAAAGCGCCATGCCAACTTTAAAAGGTTCGTGTGCCAAAACCACATCGCCTTTATCGTTAGTTACTTCGCTTTTAATAAAGCGTTGCTGCCACTGGTCTTGGGTTACATGATCAAACCGCGCTACAAAAAACTCTAAGACAGTTTTGTAAGCTCCGTCAGTAGTCACTACTTTGGAGCGAGGCAATTTATTGGCGTAAGTTGCTGCAACTTTAGTGCTCGGGGCAACTGCAGACTCCAACAACTTGTTTGCACGAGCGATACGCCATGGAGCATCGGGTTCGTTGGCAAATACTTGCTCAGCATTAATTTTAGACTGCTCTAACTTTGTGTTTAATGCCAAGCGATTATCGAAAACAAAACAATCGCCTTCGAATAGACTGCTGCCTGGTTGGTGTTTTAAAAAATTTAAAATACCTCCCTCTAAAACAATGGAATCGACGCCTTTTTCACTGAGCCACGCACTTGTTTTATCGCAGCGAATTCCTCCAGTGCAATACATCGCTACTTTTTTCCCCGCCGCCTGCCATTGAGGTAAATGCGCCTCAACATACTCTGGGAAATCTTTGAAATGCGAAACATTAGGATTAACCGCTCCTTTAAAATGTCCCAAGTCGAACTCAAAGCGATTGCGGTTATCTAAAAGAACAATATTGTCTTGCTCAATTAGTTCCGCCCACTGTTGTGGCGAGACCGCATTGGGCTGATGTTGAACAGCATCCACGTTGGCAACTCCCATTTGCACAATTTCCGGCTTTACATGCACCCGAAACAGCCCAAATGGAGGGGTGGTGCAAGCGCTATGCTTAAACGTAATTTGTTTAAATAACGAGTGCTTTTTTAATCGATCTTCAAACCGTTCGATGTTTGGTAACGTCCCTGCAATAGTGCCGTTAATACCCTCCGGGGCGACTAAAATACTGCCGTTAATGCCGTCGCAAATTTTACGAAGCCAAATCGCAAATTCTTCGGGTTGGCTAATGTGAACGAATTGGTAAAAGGCAGAGTGAACAAGCATGAGCCAATTTTACCGTGCTTCTAACTAGGTTTTAGATTGTTTGTGATGCAATTGCTGAGATAATAAGAAGATGCAAAATATTTTAGATCCAGCCATTCTGTTTTTCGTTTTTGGCCTTTTCGCGGGATTAATTAAATCTAATTTAGAAATCCCCGAGCAAATTTCGCGTTTTTTGTCCTTGTATCTGTTAATGGCGCTGGGCTTAAAAGGGGGCTTCGCACTAGAACAGTCGGGTTTAACACTGCAAATTTTAACTAGTCTTGGGCTAGCCGTCGCCTTAGCAATTATTGTCCCACTGATGGGATACTTTGTTTTAAAGCAGTTTACGAGTCAGTTCGATGCGGCTGCTATTGCCGCAACCTATGGTTCGGTTAGTGCCGTTACTTTTATTACGGCTACGCAGTATTTAGATACTCATGGCTATGCTTACGGTGGCCATATGGCTGCTGCAATGGCGCTTATGGAGTCACCAGCGATTATTATCGCGGTTGTATTGGCTAACGCTATTCGTAAAAAAAATGCCTCTGGTACGCAAATGCGTTTAGGTTCGGTATTGCATGAGTCTTTGACCGACGGTGCCCAGCTTTTGCTTTTGGGAGCGATGCTCGTTGGCTTGGCCACTGGCGACGCAGGTCGGCAACTAATGGCTCCATTTTCGATTGATTTGTTTAAAGGGATGCTGGCGTTTTTTCTGCTTGATATGGGTCTAAAAGCAGCACGAAACTTACCGTCGTTCGATCGAACTATAGTGCCATTAATTGTGTACGCCATTTTTGGGCCGTTAATTCACGCGGCCCTAGCTTTAACGCTTTGTTTGTTTTTTAAAGTATCGGCAGGCGATACTGCTTTGTTGATGGTATTGTCGGCAAGTGCATCGTATATCGCAGTACCTGCCGTATTACGTCACGCCATCCCCGAGGCAAAGCCTTCGTTATACTTTGGCCTGTCATTGGGAATTACATTTCCTTTAAATATTTTATTGGGTATCCCGTTGTATGTTGGGCTGGCTCATCGCTTTATTCACTAATTAAAAAATTCCAATATGAACTTAAAAAATAAAACAGCGGTAGTGACCGGCTCTACCAGTGGTATTGGCCTCGGCATGGCAATCGTGTTGGCCCAGCAAGGCGCAAATATTGTGCTTAATGGTTTTGGCGAGTTCGAATTGGCTAAGCAACAAATTGCGGCGCTGGGCGTTAAGGTGGAGTACCACGGCGCGGATATGAGTAAGCCCGAGCAAATTGCCGACTTAATTGCGTTTGCCGAAAAAACTTTTGGTGGCATTGATATTTTGGTCAACAACGCCGGTATCCAGCACGTAGCCAATATAGAGAATTTTCCGATTGAAAAATGGGATGCGATTATTGCAATCAATTTAAGTTCTGCTTTTCACACGACTCGCTTAGCAATGCCGGGTATGCGTCAGCGCAATTGGGGCCGTATTATTAATATCGCTTCTGCCCACGGCTTGGTGGCATCGGGCGGTAAGTCTGCTTATGTTGCGGCTAAGCATGGGCTAATCGGCCTAACCAAATCAATTGCTTTAGAAGCTGCAACTACGGGCATTACCGTGAATGCAATTTGTCCTGGCTGGGTATTGACGCCTTTAGTACAAAAACAAATTGATGACCGCGCTGCGCGTGAAGGCATGTCGGTAGAACAAGCGGGGCGCGCTTTACTGGCGGAAAAGCAACCGTCATTACAATTTACAACGCCCGAGCAATTGGGCGAGTTGGCGGTGTTTTTGTGCTCCAAAGCCGCTGATAACGTGCGAGGCCAAGCTTGGGCTGTCGATGGTGGTTGGACAGCGCAGTAAACTTAATGAGCGCAAATAGCAAACAACCCGCAACAGTAGCGGCTACAGAATCCTCAGTGCTTTTTTCAACCTACGCAAAATTAATTTGTGTTCCCTTAATTTGGGGCGGCACTTTCATCGCGGGGCGGATTGTTTCGGGGCAATTACCGCCAGCGGTTGGTGCCTTGGGGCGCTATCTAATTGCTACGGTTGTGCTATTAGGCTTTTGGTTTGCGTCCGAGTCGCGTGACCCAAACAGCAAGCCGTTAACCCAGCTGGATCGTAAAGAATGGCTGTTTGTATTGGGCTTGGGTGCCACTGGCATTCTTATTTACAACCTTGGTTTTTTTGCGGCTTTGGGGCTTATTCCTGCAAGTCGCACCGCTGTGTTTGTTGCGTTAAATCCGGCGTTCACTATTGTGCTTGCAGTGCTTTTGTTTCGCGAACGAATGGTATGGACGCGTTGGTTAGGCGTGGCTCTTGCTTTGGTAGGGGTTTGGATCGTTATTACACGCGGCGATTTATTACAATTGTTTCAGTCCATCGGCAAAGGCGAATTATTAATGTTGATGGCCGTTGCAGCATGGGTTGGCTACACCTTAATTGGTCGTCAAGTGTTAAAGACTATGTCGCCGTTAAAATCAACATTGTGGGCGTCTATTTTTGGCACCTTAATGCTGTCATTTTTTGCAGTGCCAGACTTTGCAAATGTTAAAGCAGCACAGTTCACAATGCCGGTTGTTTTAAGCTTGATATTTTTGGGAGCCCTAGGAACAGCCGTTGCATTCGTTTGGTACTACCAGGGTGTACAACGCTTGGGCACTTCCCGCACGGTTGTGTTTAACAATTTAGTGCCTATTTTTGGTGTGCTGTTAGGCTGGTTAATTTTGGATGAAGCGATTTCCGTCAGCCTGTTGGTTGGCGGCTCGATTGCCGTGGCAGGTATTTTTTTGGTCAACCGAGTGCCCGCAACTTCAACGTAACTTATCCCGCTTTAATGCAATTCCTGCCGCGCCTGTTGAATTACACTGAAGCCGCTGCGCATTGCCAAACCAGCCATAAATAGGGCGACCAAATGATCGGGCCATCCGTTGCCTAAAAAGGCTACAGCAACAGAGGCGACAAGTACCAAGACATTCCCAATTGCATCGTTTCTGGTGCAAAGCCAAACAGATCGCATATTGGCATCCCCTTCGCGAAAAGCGTACAAGAGAAATGCCACGCCTAAATTAACGGCCAAGGCTAGAAAACCAATGATGCCCATCGTAACTGGTTCGGGTTTAACGCCATGAGCGATTGCCCAAAGCGCTCCGCCTAAGACAGCGATGCCAAAGCCCATCATGCAATAGCCCTTAAGCAAGGCCGTGCGCGAACGCCAAACGACCGCCGCGCCAATGGCCCAAAGCGACACTGCATAGTTTGCAGCGTCGCCACCAAAATCGATTGCGTCCGCTAATAACGAAACCGAATTGGAGCGCAAGCCCGCACTAATTTCAATAAAAAACATGGCTGCATTTAGCGCTAACGCGACCCAAAGTGCCTTGCGAAATCTTGGGTTGTCGCCACCCGAAAAGTGATGATCATGCGAGTGCCCATGATGATCGTGGTCGTGATGGCCGTGCCCATGATTAGCATCGCTATTGCCAGCGTGTTTGCCTTTGTTAGGCGGGTTCATGGCTTGATTGCCGTACCTGCGCGTTTACCGCGTTGTTTACCAATTAGTTTCCCGTTCTGGCGTTGCAGTAATTTTATGGATACTTAAATCGGCACCATCAAATTCTTCTTCTTGCGATAAGCGTAGGCCCATCGTAACTTTTAATGTGCCGTACACAATAATGCCGCCAACCAAGGCCCATGTAACGCCCATCGCTGTGCCGATCAACTGAGCCATAAAACTAACGTCCCCTAAACCACCTAATGATTTACTGCCGAAAATTCCGGCGGCAATACCACCCCAAGTGCCGCACAAACCATGCAGTGGCCAAACGCCTAAGACATCGTCGATTTTCCATTTGTTTTGTGTCAGCGTAAACATCACAACAAAAATTGCGCCGGCGATACCACCAACCGCCAAGGCGCCTAATGGGTGCATGATGTCCGAGCCCGCACAAACCGCAACCAAACCGGCTAATGGCCCATTATGCACAAAGCCAGGATCGTTTTTACCTAGCACCAAGGCTACGATAGTGCCGCCGACCATGGCCATTAACGAGTTAACGGCGACTAAGCCCGACGCTTTGTCGAGTGTTTGAGCGCTCATTACATTAAAGCCAAACCAGCCCACGCATAAGATCCAAGCGCCTAGCGCTAAAAACGGAATGCTTGATGGTGGATGAGCCGAAATTACAGGGCGACCGCTACTGTCTTTGCGATATCTGTTGTGCCGTGCGCCCAGCAAAAAAACGGCTGGAAGCGCAATCCAACCGCCCACCGCATGAACCACAATGCTGCCTGCAAAATCACGGAAGTTAGACCCTGTTTTGGCTTTAATCCAATCTTGAATACCGAAGGCATTGTTCCAAACAATGCCTTCGAAAAACGGATAGATAACACCAACAATAACCGCGGTCGCAATAAGCTGTGGCCAAAATTTAGCGCGCTCGGCAATGCCGCCCGAAACGATGGCGGGGATGGCTGCAGCAAAGGTTAATAGGAAAAAGAATTTAACTAACTCGTAACCGTTTTTTTGAGCTAAAACTTCGGCACCCACGAAAAAACTGGTGCCGTAAGCAACTGCGTAGCCCAAACAAAAATAAACCACGGTCGATACAGAAAAATCGACCAAAATTTTAACCAGCGCATTAACTTGGTTTTTCTTGCGAACCGTGCCCAATTCTAAAAAGGCAAAACCAGCGTGCATTGCCAGCACCATAATTGCGCCCAACAAAATAAACAGCGTGTCTGCGCTCTGTTTGACGGTACCTAAATTCACTGCTTCCACAACATCTCCTTGTAATTTGTAGCGATTCTAAAGGATTGTGTTCGGCTCAGGCTGACCAATTAGGGCGTGTTTACGAGTCGATCTAGCGCTATGGGAAGATGAACCCTACCCAAATAAGCGCAGCCACGGAGGTATTACGGGCTAAAGTTGCGCTTCGTTGGTAAACTTCGGCTATATGAATACCCTTGCCCTTGAAGCCGCCGAAAAGCCCGCCCGCGCTGAAAAAACCGCGTTGCCAGCCTTTACGGACGTTTCGTTTTTTCCGCGCGATGCCAAACCCTTAAACAGCTACCGAAAGTTCTGGGCGGCACGTTTTGGCACGGCCCCATTTTTGCCAGTGAATCGGGCCGAAATGGACAAGTTGGGTTGGGATTCTTGTGACATCGTAATCGTTACTGGCGATGGCTATGTGGATCACCCCAGTTTTGGCATGGCCGTTATTGGCCGAATGCTCGAAGCCCAAGGCTTTCGCGTTGGCATTTTGGCCCAACCTGATTGGCAAAGTGCCGAGCCGTTTAAAGCCTTAGGTAAACCCAATTTGTTTTACGGCATCACTGCCGGCAACATGGATTCGATGATTAACCACTACACGGCCGACCGCAAGCCGCGTAGTGACGATGCGTACACGGCAGGTGATGTATCGGGCAAGCGCCCAGATCGCGCTGCTGTTGTGTACAGCCAACGATGCCGCGAAGCTTACAACGATGTGCCAATTATTTTGGGCGGCATCGAAGGTTCGTTGCGCCGCATCGCCCATTACGATTACTGGCAAGATAAAGTTCGCCGCTCGGTCGTGGTGGATGCCAAGTGCGATTTGCTGTTGTATGGCAACGCCGAGCGCGCCATTGTAGAAATTGCTCATCGTCTTGCCGCGCGCGAATCGGTACAAAAAATGACCGATATTCGCGGTACTTGTTTTGTGCGTCGTAGTGATGATGAATCACGCCTTGGTTGGTACGAGATGGATTCGACTTCTATCGACACCCCCGGCGCAGTCGAAACGCATATCAACCCTTACATGACCACCGCCGAGCTTGCGCGCGAAAAAGGTGAAGTCTGTGCCAAGGAAGAGGCTCAACCGCAAACCTCGGGCTTGGTGCCAGCGGGCGCAATACCTTTAAAGTTTATGCCAAACCCTGCCTTGTACGGCAAAGGCAAAACCAAGGTGCCGCCGCGTGATCGCAGTGTGATTCGTTTGCCGTCCTATGAAGCAGTACGGGCTGACCCTGTGTTGTATGCCCATGCCAACCGCGTGTTGCATTTAGAGACTAACCCTGGCAATGCGCGCTCTTTAGTGCAAGCGCATGGCGAGGGCAGTAGTGCCCGCGATGTGTGGATTAACCCGCCGCCTATTCCTTTGACGACCGAAGAAATGGATATGGTGTTTGATCTGCCGTACGCACGCAGTCCACATCCAATGTATGCCGATGAAAACGGTGGGCACGACGGAGCTACAAAAATCCCTGCTTGGGAGATGATTCGTTTTAGCGTCAACATTATGCGCGGCTGTTTTGGTGGTTGTACTTTTTGTTCTATTACCGAACACGAAGGGCGCATTATTCAAAGCCGTTCAGAAGACTCAGTCATCCGTGAAATTGAAGATATTCGCGATAAGGTCACTGGCTTTACCGGCATTATTTCTGATCTAGGCGGCCCTACTGCCAACATGTATCGCATTGGTTGTAAAACGCCCGAGATTGAACGCGCTTGCCGCAAACCAAGTTGTGTATACCCTGATGTCTGTTCTAACTTAAACACTAGCCATGACCCACTGATACAAATGTATCGGCGCGCGCGCGGTCTACGCGGAATTAAAAAAATCTTAATTGGTTCTGGATTGCGTTACGACCTAGCAGTTAAGTCGCCCGAGTACGTTAAAGAGTTGGTGCAACACCATGTAGGCGGCTACTTAAAAATTGCCCCCGAACATACCGAGCAAGGCCCGCTAACTAAAATGATGAAGCCGGGTATTGGTAGCTACGATCGCTTCAAGCGCATGTTCGAGCGCTTTAGTGCCGAAGTAGGCAAAAAGCAATATCTTATTCCGTACTTTATTGCAGCGCATCCCGGCACTGGTGATGAAGACATGATGAACCTTGCGATTTGGTTAAAGAGCAATGGTTTTAGAGCTGACCAAGTGCAAACCTTTTACCCATCGCCAATGGCCACAGCGACTGCGATGTACCACAGCAATCGTAACCCACTAAAAAAGATAACGCGCGATAGCGAGCGGGTCGATATTGTGCGCGGCGACCGTCGTCGTCGTTTACATAAAGCGTTTTTGCGCTACCACGATCCAAACAATTGGCCCTTGCTACGCGATGCATTAAAGGCCATGGGCCGCGCCGATTTAATTGGTAACGGTAAGCAACATTTGATCCCTATTTTTCAGCCCACCGTTGACGGAACTTATGTCAGCGCGCGTCGCAAAAACTCGACCCCAGCTAGTTCAAGTTTAGTGGCAACTGCGAGACCATCAGTGAAGCCTATGCGCGGACGGATATTGACTCAGCATACCGGGTTGCCGCCGCGCGATACAGGTGGTGCTAAGGCCTTAGTGGCTACCAAAGTTGCTGGTAAAGTTGCTGTAAAGAGCAGTCCTAAGCCGATGGTTAAAGCCAGTGCTAGAACGATTGCGCTGCCAGCTTCTCGGGGTGGGACACGCAAGTCGAAGTAGTTTGTGCAGCGGTTACAATACCAATTCACATCCCACTTTGAAAGTTACGCAAAATGGCTAAAGCCTACTGGATCAGCACTTATCGCGCCGTTCTTGATACCGAAAAACTGGCGGCTTACGCCAAGTTGGCGGGCCCATCAATTGCAGAGGGTGGCGGTCGCTTTTTAGCGCGAGGCGAACCGGCTAAAGTTTATGAACTTGGCTTAATGCAACGTACCGTGTTAATCGAATTCGATAGCGTTGCACAAGCGATGAGCACGCACGATAGTGCTAGTTATCAAGCGGCCTTAGCTGCTTTGGGCGATGGAGCCCAGCGAGAAATTCGGATTATTGAAGGGGTTTAATCTGTAGTTTCAGTGATTAACGCACAACCCTATTTCGCAAAATCGCCTGCAATTAGTGTTCTAAGTAGTTTCAAAAATTCCTTTGCCGTATCCGACAGGGGCGTACTTGGTTGCGTACCCAAAAGACAGCGAAACTCAATTGGTAATTCAAACGGCACTAGCACAAGGCCGCGGTTTAAGTAGCCTTGTGCAATCAGCGGATTGACTAAACCGATACCAACCCCTTGCAAAACTAATTCACAAATGCTTATACCGTAAGGCGTTTGCACTACCGGACGAAATTGATCGGCAAGGGGGCCGAGCGCTACCGTTAATCGTTTTGTAGAGGCGTCTTCTGGGTTTAGTGCAACATGTCGGTAGCTTAAAAATTCTTTAACAGTGACTGTTTTTTTACGCGCTAAAGCGTGTTTTATTGGTACCGCAATAACGCCAGCAGCCTTGTGTAAAAGCGAGTGTTGAATACCTAGCGTGGTTACTTCATCGGCCATCAGCCCAATGTCGCATTGGCGAGCCAACACCAATTCGCGTACTTCGTTCGAGCTAGCTATTTCTAGCGAAACTACTATTTCGGGTGCTGTTTTTTGCAAACGCGCGATCACTCGTGGTAGGTAGGCAAGGCCCAAAGCTGGATAGCTGGCAATACGCAATTGATTAACGCTAAACTGCCGTAAACGCACCAATTTTTGCTCTAGGCTATCCAAGCCGATAAAACACCGATCCACTTCAAGTAAAAACGCCTGCGCTTCTGGGCGTGGATGCAAACGGCCGCGTAACCGCTCAAACAAAACGATACCGGCGCGAAGCTCTAACCGTTTAATAGCTTGGCTTACTGCAGGCTGGCTAATGCCGAGCACTTGCGCGGCCTTACTTGCAGTGCCACAGCTCATAACAGAACGGAAGATTTCGGTGTCTCGAATAAACATAAGTAACGATTATCAATCTATAAGCGTACTTCGTCTATTGATGCCTTCAATGTGTGCATACTGCGACTGTGAAAAGAGATCTATCGACAGCTTCCCAATTAAACCGCAACCCAAACTGGACGGGCTATCGTTGCATCGCTTGCGAACAGTGTTGGCCGCATAGTGCAGCGGATCTAAATATTGCTTTAGGCTGTCCGTCATGCCGCCAGCGCGGCGCACCGGTAAATTTGCGTTGTGACTACATCCAAGAACCTGGCAGTAATTTGTTGCCGATGCCTTACTTGCTTACCAAGAGCTTGGGTGAAGGGCGCACTGTCTTGGTTGCAATGCCTGCAAATCATAATGATTCGAATGGCTTTTTTAAGCTCGAACTGGCTAATCCAACCGGATCTCACAAAGACCGTATGGCCGCGCTCGCGTTAGCGGATGCTTTTGCCCAAGGTAAACAAAGAGTCTTGGCGGCCTCTAGCGGTAACGCTGGAGTAGCCATTGCGGCCTACGCAGGGCTGTATGGTCTTGCGTGCGAAATAGCGGTAACTCAAGACTGCCCCGAACTATATTTAAAATTAATCCGAGCCTATGGCGCGAACGTTGTTATTTGTGAAACCAGCATGGAACGTTGGGCCTATTTAGAACGGGCGTCGGTTGCACAAGATACAGCGGTGCTGACGAATTATGTGGTTCCCGCAGTGGGTAGCCCGCCCGTTGCCATCGAAGCCTATAAACAAATCGCAATAGAGTTGCATCAAGAAATTGGGCCGCAAGCGCAATTGGGTTCTATTTACGTGCCTGTCGCGCGCGGTGATTTGTTGTGGGGTTTGTACATGGGGTTTGAGCATTTATTGCAAACCAAACAAATTAAAGTAATGCCGCGACTAGTTGCTGTAGAACCGTTTGCGCGCCTTTCGTTGGCGCTAGCGGGTACTAGCCCTCAAGCTTTATTTAAAGGGCAGTCTAAGCAAAGCTCTATTGCCGGTAACACTATTACGATGCAAAGCGTTTTGGCAGTGCAACGTAGCGCCGGAACAGCATTAATTGTTGGTGACGATGAAGCCATTATTGCTCGTGAAGCTTTGGCAAAACGCGGGTTTTTGTTTGAACTGTGTGCCGCCGCAGCTTGGGCTGCTTATCAACGTGAACAACAAACTCAATCATTGGCGACGGGAAAGAATATCTGCAATGTCGTTATTGCAACATCGCATGGGAGTCGCGATGCGCATTTATTTAATTAAAAAACAAAGGTAAATTTATGACACACAAACAAAGAGTTTTAAATATCGCGCTAGCGTTTTCAGTCACTGCCCTTTGCCTAGGTGGCTATAAAATGGCCAATGCCCAAGCCTATCCCGACAAACCGATTAAAATTATTGTTCCTTGGGGCACCGGTGGAAGCACCGATAATCTTGCTCGGGTGCTGTCGCAACGTTTGGGCGCTACGATGGGTCAATCCGTCATAGTAGAAAATAAACCTGGTGCTGCGGCTGCAATTGGCACTGATGCAATGGCAAAAGCGGCGCCAGATGGCTACACCATTGGCATCATAGAGTTACCGCATGCCATTGCCCCATCGGTGGTCGCCAAATTGCCTTACGATCTTCAAAAAGATTTGCAACCGGTTGTCTTGTTGGGGACTTCGCCGCTCATGTTGTTTACCAGCAGCACGCTAGCCGTTAAATCAATGTCAGAGTTGGTCGCGGCTGCTAAAGCCAAACCGGGAACTATCACCCTCGCGCACAGCGGTAACGGCAGTTCTAGCCATTTAGCAGCTGAACTATTACAACAAAAAACTGGTGCGCAATTTATTTTGACCGGCTATAAAGGTTCGGGCCCAGCAATGTTGGATGTTGTGGGTGGTCATGTACAAGGTCATTTTGCAACGATGGCTAGTGGTGCAGGTCATGTTAAAACTGGTAAAGCCAATGTGCTTGGTTTAGCGAGTGCGAAACGCCTAAGCATGATGAAAGACACGCCCACATTTAGTGAAAGTGGCGTTCCGGACTTTGTAATGGAGCAATGGTGGGGCGTTGTAGTTCCTAAAGGCACGCCAGCAGCAATCGTCGAAAAAATTCGTGCAGAGTTTGAACTAGCGGTTAATCACGTATCGGTGCAAGAAAAAATGCGCGACCTAGCCATCGAACCGCGCGTCTTGGGGCCAGCTGCATTTAGTTCATTTGTTGATAGCGAAGTAAAAAAATGGGCGGCGGTTGTGAAGACTGCGGGGATTAAACCGGAGTAGGGGTTTTTAAAGCCCCATACGATTAGCGATGTGAACTAAATTTGTTGGTAGTTTGCAACTAGGTTGACGCGCGTTATCATTAGGGTATGAACGATCTGCCTTACTCCCAGCCAACACAGCTAATCCATAGCGCCTTCTACAAGTTCGCGCGAGTAGTTGACCCGAAACAGATCGCGGTTCGATTAAAAGAGTTGACCGTAAACACAATCGGCAGCATTTTGGTTGCCGACGAGGGTATTAACGGAATGGTGGCAGCTTCTTCGTCTGATCTCGATGCTTTTGAGAACGCATTAACCACTGAATTTAATGGCGTTTTTGCAGGCATTTTGTTTAAACGGACCGAGTGCTTAACGCGCCCTTTTAAGCACATGAAAATTAAAGTCAAACGCGAAATTGTTCCGTTGGGTGTTAGCGGTGTGGACGCTATTGGACATCAGCGAAAAGCATTGTCACCGCAAGACTGGCGTACCTTAATCGCCCGTGATGACGTGGTAGTGCTCGACAATCGCAATAGCTTTGAATTTAAGCTTGGCCGTTTTGAAAACGCAGTTGATCCAGGCGTGCATCACTTCAGGGACTTTCCCCGTTATGTGCAAGAGAATGTGCCGAATTGGAAAGCGCAAGGAAAAAAAGTAGCCATGTATTGCACGGGTGGTATTCGCTGCGAAAAAACCAGTGCGTGGATGCACGATATGGGCGTTGAAGTCTACGAACTTGATGGCGGTATTTTAAACTACCTCAAGGAAATGCCTGATGCACAAAAGAACTGGCATGGTGAGTGCTTTGTGTTTGATACGCGCGTTTCTCTCGATGCGCAGCTAAAACAAACTGATACCAAAGTCGAGGATGTTTATAAGGATGAACCAGATGGACAATGGCGTATCAATCGCGCTAAGCGACACGCCGGTAAAGAGCCAAATTAACTCAAAAGGAAATTTCTTATGCAGTGCTTCGTTATCGATGCAAATACCCAAACAATTTTAGAGGCTAGTCTTACAGACGACTCTGCGCCTATAGCCAAGCATATCGGCTATGACAGCATCGATTCGGATGAAATTGACGGTACTACTGATCGCCTTTACTTTGATGATTCGTGCTTCATACGTACTCAATCAACCAATGGCCGGTTTAAATTTGATAGCCTTGCTCCAGTGGCCGGTGTTGGCGTTGTTGCTGGTGTCACTTCAGAAGGCAACCCAACTACGCCGAAGTTAACGTTACAAGAAGTCAAAGCACGCGTTACATTTGTTTTGTAACTACTGTAGATTTGAAATAAACACAATGCGCATTACTGTTGGCGAAAACATCTTCTAATTAGTTCTTGGAAGGCTTCGTTTGACGATACGCACCTTCTGTAAGCGAGCTTCATATTTATTCGAAGCTGGCGCTTTTTGTTCCTGCATAAAAGTCGATAGCGGTGCGTCTCGGCCCCGTCCGCACGGCGTAAAAGAGGCGGAAATCTATGTGCTCAACTGCACGAGTCGCCTTTCGCCAACGCTTTGGTTTTTACCGCTTGAATCACGCGACCCATATTGATGTCTTGCGCGATTGCAATTACGTTCTGATCGTCGCTTAGCAAAGTTGCGTTTGCGTTGATAACGCCTTGAGCGTTAACAGCAAACGGCCCAAGCCATTGGCGCACAACATGTGCATGGGTCAAAGTTTCTCCGCGATTTTCTCCGGCGTTTACCTTATTAGTAAACGGCGCGCGCGTAGTTGCAATAAATAATTGAATACTTGCATCGATTGGTTTACTAGGATCGATTGCGCGCGCGGCGACTTTAATTTGAGCAGAACCTTCGCTTTGATCCAAGCGCAAAATAATCGAGGCATCTTGCTGTTTCACGCGTGCAAACTGACTCTGTAAATTTTGCGGACTCTCCCAGTCGCGCCATTCTTTGCCGGATAAAAAAACACCGGGCGTGTAAATGGTTGAAAGCCCTTGTTTAGCCGAAAGCCATCGCTGCCGTTGCGTAAATTCAGGCTTAGCCCATTGATCTTTCCAGCCCAAATAATCCCAATAAACCACGTGAAACGCCAAAGCAATTGCATTGGGATCAGTAGCCCCAAATTGTTTGCCCAACCATTGCTCTGCAGGCGGGCAAGAACTGCACCCCTCCGAGGTATACAACTCAACCACCGCCTGCCGCTTAATCCCACTCTGGGCCGTACAATTACCAGCCCATGCAATGTCCGCCACGCCAAAAACAACACCAACAAGCGCAACGCGCGCAAACATCGACAAGCCAAGAAAAGGAGTCATCACAATAAAAGTCGAAAGTAAAAGTACCCAAAGGTCGCTCCCCTCACCCGCAAATTACAAAAGTAAAGCCCCCCACCTCTAAAACTACTCAGAAGTCCCGAAGACGTCCTATTCAAAATTCGCAAGCGCCGCGCGAAGACAGCAAAACAACCAAGCGCCGCAGGAAGACCCGTCGAAGACAGCAACCATTACCCCAACCACAACGAGCAAACACCGTGCGAAGATAGCACCGCATCACCCCAAGCAGAGCGCGCAAGCACTGTGCGAGGACATCGAGCATCACCCAAACCAGAACGAGCAAACACCGTGCGAAGATAGCATTGCATCACTTCAACGAGAACGTGCAAACACCCAAGGAAGACAGTGCGAAGACAGCACGGCCGCCCCCCAAACAGAACGAACCAAGTAGGGAAAACCGATTTAAAACTCATTGGAGCGCCAGCGACTGAGTTTTAAATCGGTTTTCCCTACTTGGTTCAAAGCCAAAAAGCAGGTCAAAAGTCCCCAGGAGCTACCTGAAAACAACTAACCCCTTGCTCCCTCCACATCCTCACGACTTTATCCCGATCATCAAACACCCCTTGAAGCCGTTGGCGATCTATAGGATTTAACTCTGCAAGCCATTGCCGCTTCAAGTCATTATCCGGTTGCGAGTCTTTTGCAGGCCGCATGCGAAAGTGCGGCACCTGAAGTTGTTCAATATTTATTGGCGTATGTTGAATGAGCCAACCGACTGTTTTATCGAGTACCTCATCGCTTCTACCCGACCAAACATAAACATCCGCGCCATTAGCTAATAATGCGGTAAGCACATTGATTACAGGCGTATTGGGCAAGTCTTGGTCACAAGCTGCGTAAAAACGAGTCCAGTCGAGTTTTTTATTGGTTGGTGCGATAAAGTGACGGCGGTGCTCGATCAGCGCAAGCGTTCCGTCGAGATCGAAAATAAACAATTGTTTCATGTAAATACTTCGCTCTTGTATGTCAAATGAATACAAGAGTTTATACGAACCTGCACCACGATACTCAGGGCGAAAAAAAACCGAGAACAAAACGATCTCGGCTTTTCCAAACAGCCTACTGGGGCTGTTTTGATGCAAACATTTGCCTAATTACTTCGGCAAAATCACTGTATCAATAACGTGAATTACGCCATTGTCAGCAGCAACGTCAGTTGCAACAACTTTTGCGTTGTTAACCATTACGCCATTGGCCGTCGTGATTTTAATGTCGCCACCTTGTACTGTTTTAACATTACCGGCTTTGACATCTTTAGCCATTACTTTGCCAGCTACAACGTGGTAAGTCAGTACGGCTTGTAACTTTGCTTTGTCTTTCAACAATGCGTCTAAGTCAGCCTTTGGGATTTTTGCAAATGCTTCATCGGTTGGCGCAAACACGGTGAACGGGCCTTTGCCTTTTAATGTCTCTACTAGCCCAGCGGCTTGTAAAGCAGTTGCAAGAGTTTTGAACGAGCCAGCAGCAATTGCTGTGTCGACGATGTCGGCAGCTTCAGCGCTCATAGTAAACAATGAGCCGGCGATTAAGGTGCTAGCTATTAGGGCTGATGAGAATACTTTTTTCATTTGATTTCCTTCGAGAGTCGATTGGAGTGTTAAAAATAGAACGCACCCGCAATGCTTCCCAAAATTAGTTGCTGTTGGGCTTATGCATTGACTGTACGGTCATTTAGTTGCTCGGCAAAAGACTCGCTTACAAAAGATTTCGACCCATCGGTCGCACTTTAGGCTGTTTTTGTCAGCTGCAGCGTAGAAGTTCGTGATCGTCGATAGAGATAGACCACGATCATGAGGTTCAGAACATTCCAAACGATGCCATTGATAAAGGCGGCTTGATACGATCCAGTCCAATCAAAAATCTTTCCGGACATCCAACCACCAAGCGCCATGCCCATCATCGTGGCCATAATGACGGTGCCAACATAGGCTCCGGCTAGGCGAGGGCTAAACAACTCTCGAACGATAATTGCATAGGATGGAACTATTCCGCCCTGAAAAAGACCGAATAAAGCGGATACTAGAAACAGTGAGCCCATACTATCGGCGGGCAAAAACATAATTAAAGCGATTGTTTGTAGCGCAGAGCCCAACATTAACGTGCGCAACCCGCCGATTCGGTCACAAATAAGCCCCATCACTAAGCGGCTAGCGATGCCAAAGGCCAGCATGGTCGACAGCATTTGCGCCCCCCGAGTAACGCCGTAGCCCAAGTCGTTACACATGGCGACGATGTGAACTTGCGGCATCGACATGGCTACGCAACATCCAACCCCAGCGGTGCATAGCAAAAACAAAAGTGCTTTGGGATGCATGCCAAGCGATTGATCGGCATGAGTAACATTGGTTTGTTGTGCCGATTGCGATATAGGGTTTGATTGATTTTGAGCAGCTCGCCGCAATTGCATTGAAGCTGGCGTGCTGCGTTGCAACCAAAGTGCCAAGGGCACCATGGTGAGTGTGCAAAAAATTCCAATCGCAATATAAGTATTGCGCCAACCGTGCAATTCAATAAAGTGTTGCGCTATCGGCGGCCAAATTGCACCGCCTAAATAATTACCGCTGGCACAAATGGCGACGGCAATGCCACGGCGCTTTTCAAACCAAAACGAGGTTTCGGCCAAGAGTGGGCTAAACGTGGCCGAGCAACCTAGAAAGCCAATGAACAAACCCTGTGCTAAAGCAAATACCCAAAAGTGCGGCGCGAAACCGGCAATGATGTAACCCGCACCTAAACATACACTGGCTATTGCTAAAGGAATGGCGACACCAATGCGGTCGCTAATTTTGCCAACGACAATTCCGCCAAGACCAAAACCAATCATGGTTAAAGCGTAGGGCAGGGATGCCATACCGCGGGTGATGCCAAAGTCTTTTTCGACGCTGGGCAAAATAACAGAAACAATATACATACCGCTGGCGCCAATGGTCATTAAAACTAAAGTAACCGAAAGGCGCAGCCAAGACTGGCGTGAATCTAAGATGTCATGCTCGCAAAGTAATTAAGGGAAGCTTGAGCAATTGGCTCGCCCCATTCTTGCACAAAATGTCCACCTTCCGGAATCAACAGTGGTTCTGGGCAGCCACGAATAATTTTGCGCAGGGCTTGCATCGGTACAACGCCAAGCACCGGGTCTTGCACACCCACAGCCATAAAGCTGTAGCCGCGCCATTGGTTAGCCCACCACTGGGCGGCCTCTCGGCTAATTGCAGCGCCAGGTGCTTCGGGGTGGTCAGGAACTAAGTTGGGAAACGCGCGAATCGCAGCTTTGTATGTTGCGTCAGGATAGGGCGCGTTGTAAGCGGCGCATTCGGCCTCTCTCATATCGGGCTTGCCGCGTTTAAACATTTTTCCAATGTTTAAATCGGGCTGCGTATTATTAAATTCACGCCATTGTTTAAAACCTTCACTTGGTGATGAGCCAACGCTGAGTGCAGTATTCATCACAATGAGTCGCTTAAAACGCTCTGGCATGGCCATCGGTAATGTCAGCCCAAAAATACCACCCCAATCTTGCACAACCAAGGTGATGTTTTTTAAATCCAATGCATGAATAAAAGCCAGCAACATATTGCGATGAATCTCGAAGCTATGCCAAGACTCGCGAAGGGGTTTGTCGCTTCGACCAAAGCCAAGTAAATCGGGCGCAATTACACGGCCTCGCTTGGCAAGAACTGGAATCATCTTGCGGTACAAATAACTCCAGCTTGGGTTACCGTGTAGGCAAAGAAAAGTAACTTCCGGTTCTCGCTCGCTTTCAGGTGCCGAACTATTCGGTTGAAATTTATCTTGGCCCGTTGGTTTGCCGGTGTCTAAATAATGTGTTCGCAATCCATCGAGGTTGGGCAAAGTATCGATGTAATGGGGTTTGAATAGTTTGTAATGCTCATCAACCCCTTGTTCACTAAACCCGGGTAGGTTTTCAAATCGTTCGTCGGGCGTACGCAGAAATGCAGGCATTGGCAGTTTCGAGGTTAATGGGTTGTTCTTCCATTATGCGCGCGCTTTCAAAGGCGCGTCCAATCATCAATACGGCTGGCGAACCAATCCCGTGGGATTGCAGATCTTGGCTAAAGCGGTTCAGTGTGCTTAAGAGCCGTTTTTCGTTAGTACACGAAACATTTTGAACTATGCAGACCGGCAAATCGAGGGGTAAGTTTGCTTTGAAAGCTTGTTCTTGTATGAAACACGTTCGTTCGGTGCCCAAATACAAAACAATGCTTACGGCGCAACTAAATAAAGTAATCCAGCCAAGCGTCTGCCCTTCTACGTTAAGGTCAACCCTTTAGTTTTTTGAAATCAGCCCTACAATTAGCCCATGTATTTTTAACTTTTATGGTCGTATTTAAACTCAATGCTTTCAACACTACTGGCCGCTAGCCCTGTGCAACACCAAAATCTTGGGGTGCTTTTATTTGCGCATGGCGCGCGTACTGACACTTGGCGTATGCCGTTTGATGCCTTGCGTAATATGGCGCAAGCACAGTTATCGTCGTTACCGGTAGAGCTTGCGTTTTTAGAGTTTATGCAACCCGATTTTTCGGCAGGCGTACAGCACTTAGTCGACATGAAGTGCCAGCATATTCGTGTTGAATTACTTTTTTTGGCTAAGGGTATGCATACCTTGCGTGATTTAACGCAACTCATCGATACCGCAAAATTACAGCATCCGAACATTGAATTTTCTATTAGCCAAGCCATGCTAGAAGAACCTGCGATTTTAAAAGCAAGTGCCGATTGGATCGCAAAGGACATTGTTAGTTTTGGAGCTAATAGTGCGCAAGTCAATCAATTCAGTGCGACTCAAAATTTGCAAAATAGAATTGCTGCGGGTGCATTGGTCGAACTAGATAACCGACTACTAATGGTTCACCATGTAAAGGCCAGTGTTTACGATTACTGGTCGCCACCCGGTGGTGGCGTGCAAGGAATCGAAGACTTGCGGCAAACTGCAAAGCGCGAGGTCTTAGAAGAAGTTGGGCTGCATATTGAAGTAGGTGCATTAGCCTACGTAGAAGAGTTTTATCAGCCCGGTATGCGTCATATGAAGTCGTGGTTTGTCGGAACACTAAGCAACAATGAGATCAACCTTGATCACAGGGTTGCAATGAATTTACTAAGCCCCGAGGCAAAGTTAGAAGGCATTGTTGAGGCGCGTTTTTTGAGTGAAGCCGAAATTAATCAATTGCCGTACTTTCCTCAATTTGTGAAGCACTATTGGAATGACCGAAAGAATGGGTTTCAGAGTCCAAGTTATCAAGGCATTCGCGCAATGAAATTTTGGTAAACTGCGCACCCATCGGAGAATGAATGTCTAAGTTTTACCCTGTGTTGTTTGTGTTTTTTTGGAGTACTGGCTTCATAGGCGCAAAGTACGGCCTTCCGCACGCCGAACCATTAACATTTTTAGCATTACGCTACGCCATTGTTATCGTGCTGATGGCCTTGATTGCATGGGCAACTAAAGCGCCGTGGCCTCAAAGTAGAACCCACTGGTTTCACATCGGAATTTCCGGTTTATTAATCCACGCGATTTATTTGGGTGGCGTGTTTACTGGCATCTCCAAAGGTTTCCCTGCTGGGTTAGCCAGTTTGGTGGTTGGCTTACAACCCTTATTAACGGCATTCGCTGCGGGTTGGCTATTAAAAGAGGCTGTAACGGCACGTCAATGGCTCGGTTTAACCCTAGGCCTAGTCGGTACAGCAATGGTTCTATCGGGACGTATTAGTGCGGGTTTTTCCTTGGCAGGCTTCGAGCCAGTTGTGTTAGGTCTGCTCGGTATCACCGCGGGTACTTTGTATCAAAAAAAATTCTGTCCTCAATTCGATTGGCGTACCGGCGCGGTTGCACAATTTATCCCAGCCTTGTTAGGCACTTTGTTAGTCGCAGCGTTTACCGAGCAATTCAAAGTAGAGTTTGTGCCGTCATTCTTGTTTGCTCTAGGTTGGCTAGTTCTGGTGCTGTCATTAGGTGCAATTAGTTTGCTGAACTACTTAATACGCAACGGCGCCGCCGTAAACGTCGTGAGCTTGTTTTATCTAGTACCCGCTTGTACCGTAGCCATTGCATGGGTTTTGTTTGATGAGCAATTAAGTGTTGTTGCTATTGTTGGCATGTTAGTAGCTGTATTGGGGGTTTACTTGGCTCGAAAATAAGGTAGTGAGCAGTTGCCGATTTTTGTGCAACTACTTGATTTGGCTAATCGGCCACTTTTGAATTGCGCTTTGGTTGCGCCAAACTACTGGAGCGAGCCGTTCAACTTAGACCTGACCCTTTGAAAAGTAGGTTAACTGCTTGCAAACAATGTACTTCCGATTGCGCAAGTGCGGTGACAGGTTTTGTCGGTACCCTAGAACCGAGGGAGAATTATTCAAACGGTTCAACAACTAATCCAGCGAAGATTCGAAAGTGATCGGCATTCCGAGTTAGTACAGCATATCCGTGATGTAACGCCGTTGCAGCGATTAACGCATCATGTGCTCCAGAAGTTATGTTCTTAGGTA
>JANOZM010000003.1:0-7755 GCA_031429355.1 Betaproteobacteria bacterium
TGTGCTCATGCTTCCAGAATATTTGATTTGGCAAAATTTGGCAAGCTAGCCCTAAAACAACGCTGAGATCCACAATTGATGGTCAAAACACACCATTTTCGTACAAGCCGTTCGGCCGATTGCCCTCAGCTGCGGCATCATTCAGCTTCAAACGATTGGGCAGATTCTTGACTATTTATGTTTTGGAGCTAGCCAAAAAAGTGGACAGTGCATACCTCTGAAGGGTAAATTAAAACTTCAGAAGGAAACAGCATGTGAAATCGATTTAACGAGCCGTTTAAGGCCGACGCGGTTAGCTTAATGATGCAGGGTCGCGGCGTTAGTGAGGTCAGCAAGTCGTTGGGTATTGGGCTTTCCACATTAGACAAGTGGGTTCGGAGCGCCAAAAATAAAAGTGGTTCTTTGGCGCCAATGTTGACCGCAGAGCAAAAGCGATTGCGTGAGTTGGAGAAAGAAAACGCGCACTTGCGAGAGGTTAACGACATATTAAAAAAGGCGGCAGTGTTCTTCGCGACCGATCCAAAGCGCTGAGGTACACGTTTATGAAAAACCATTTGGATCAATACACAATGCTCGCGTTGTGCCAAGCGCTTGAGGTTAGCAAAAGCGGCTATTACGGTTGGCGAAAGCGACCTGAAAAGAGTTGTTTGTTGGATCATAAGATTGAACAAATGCACGATCAGCATAAGGGGCGAATTGGTGGGCCAGCGATGGCGCAGTACATCACCAAAGGTGGTTTTAGGACGAGTGCGAGAACCGTTGGGCGTCGAATGAAAAAGCTAGGAATAAAGGCTCGATTCGCTAGAAAATTTCGATCAACGACAGATTCGAATCACAAGCTACCGATTGCAAATAACATTCTTAATCGTGAGTTTAAAGTTCAATCACCGGATCAAGTATGGGTGACGGACATTACGTATATTCTGACTGGTCAAGGTTGGTTATATTTAGCCGTAATGATTGACTTGTTTAGCCGCCGAATCGTTGGATGGAGCACCGGTGATCGTATCGACAAATACTTGGTTTGCAATGCTTTAGAGATGGCGTTAATGAGTCGTGGTTTCCCACGCGGAGTGATGATTCATAGTGATCGTGGTTCGCAGTATTGTTCTGAATTATTTGTTCAAATGACTCTGCAATACAAGCTACACCAAAGCATGAGTCGCAAAGGAAGTTGCTGGGATAATTCAGTTGCGGAGTCGTTCTTTGCGACGCTTAAGAAACAAATTATATTTGGCATTAAATACGGAACGCGAGAGCAAGCAAGACTAGCAATATTTGAATACCTTGAAGGGTATTACAATCGAGTTCGCAGGCACTCGACGCTCGACTGGCTCACGCCAGTTGAGTTGGAAAACTTGTATGCAAATCGTTCAGAGGTTGTTTCTGTCCAACAAAATGGCTAGTTCCAGCTGATAGTTGGGCAATGGAGAGTTCAGTTTTTAGCAATTGCTTGGCGAATTTTTTATAGTGCAATGATTCGACCAATTCGTCGAGCAAGACGCGGCTGGTATAGAGCTGCACTTGTTGTTCGCCTGCCATCTCGATCAAGCGGCCTGGAACGCCTTGCCAAAGAAATGCTGAAATAATGAGATTGGTATCAACTACCAATCTCATGCAGCGGCCTGTTGTTTGCTGCGCCGTTGTTGACGAACAGCATTCACGCCTTCTTGGACCTCATCGATGGTCAATGGCTTACCACCGGCAGCCGTTGCGCGAGCAGCGCCCGCCAAAATAGTTTGTGCTGCCTGCTTACGCATGGCATCGCGCAGCAGCTTAGCGAGGGCAGTCGATGTGAGTAGGCCCGCTGCTTGCGCTTCTCGGGCAAGGCGATCAGACAGGTTCAGCTTCAGTTCGAGTGTAGTCATGATGATTCTTCTTTAGTTGCTAAAAATACGGATGGCCATGGCATTGGGGGATAGTACTTTCAAATGCTATTTTACTGCCTTATCGAGTGTTTTCGTTCAATAAATGGCCCGTAAACTTGATCGTCTGACAGCGCGCGGGCTTGTTTGTTTCGGCGAACGGGCCTTCCAAGCGCAAAATTGCCCCTCAATATCCGCATTAATCGGCTCCAATTTGCATCGCAAGCAGCCGCCTTCGCAGCCACAATGTTTGGGCTGAACTATTAAGTTGTTAATTTGTCTTTTTACACTTGACGCTTCAGAACGCCATTTGTCCACGCGCTGGCGCTCGGGGCGGCGGTTGCGGATCTAACCCAACGTGATTCAGGATATTGTCTATCGCTTGGCGCTGCAAGATCGCTGCAACAATTCTCAATTCACCTCCACA
This sequence comes from Betaproteobacteria bacterium, assembly GCA_031429355.1. GTDB lineage: Bacteria > Pseudomonadota > Gammaproteobacteria > Burkholderiales > Burkholderiaceae_E > JANOZM01. Next base: position 2,293 of record JANOZM010000003.1, read on the forward strand.
GTGCAGGCACTGGGTCAGGTCTAAGTTGAACACCCGCTTCAATAGTTTGGCCCAACCCAGGCGCATCGGGCGACCGTGTTCGGGTGGCTCTTGGCAGTCGGTTGCCGTTGGCGTTGCGCTCATTGCTTTAGCGTTGTCTTGCGCTTGCGGCACGACCTTTGAGCGCCACTTCGCATTCGGTGCCAATACCCCGTGAAATCGAATCAAATGAAGTCGTGGCCTTGGCACCAAAGCCGCAAGCCGTCAACTCAACGAGTTCTTTTTTGTTGCACTTTGGGGGGAGTCCATATATGAAGTTGGGCACCGTAGCAACGCGAGGTGGTAGGACGTAAATGGGTGCCTATCCTTTATCTTAATTTCAAAACTTTTCACAGCAAGTATTGCCCCGTTACTTTTAGCGCACAAATTTTATTTTTTAAACGCAGGCGTGAACCCTCAAAGCGAGACCTATTTTCTGGATTTTTATCAATAAAGAAGTATGTATCGAAATCAGTGCCATAGAGATCATGATTCTTTGCTTTAAAGTATCGCTTGATGTTTCCTAAGCTTATGTATTGACTTCTTTTTTTGTTTTGCTTGAAAATTTCGCGAGCTCGCTGCTCAAACACATCGTTTGAATATTCATTTTTGATCATGCTTAGAACAGTCATCTCATACCACTCCTCGGCCATTTCTAGGTGCCAATATCCAGAACTAAGGTTTTGATTTTTAAGATGAGTTACCGCGTTCGCAAAATCGTTATCCGCCACTAGGCTCTTATAAAACCCAAACATTGCCTTTCGTATTTCGTCGGGGTACACCGTTTCAAATGGACCTAGCACCCCGAGAGCAGGAGCACGCTTGAGGTGACTACTAAGTTGCATTAGAAAGTGCGCGCCGTAGCAACATGAAAAGACCACAAACAAATTACAGTGGGTGGCGGCGTTTAAATCGGCAGTAAGTGCTGCTACATCGCTCCAAGAAGTAGTACTTCCATTACTAAATTCGAGCCCATCTTCTTTATTGCCATGACATTCGATGTGAAGTAGCGGAACGATTCCTTGTTCCGATGCTTGTTTAAGCAAATTTCGCATTTGAATTTCAAATTGTAGAAAATTTTCAATATTTACAAGTTCAACAGGGAAGGTTGAATTTGAACAACTTGCCTCGTTCTCAACATACTTCAGTAAGTCATCGCCAGTCTTTATCTCATGGCTTTCGAGAGACTGAAAAATAACTAGTTTCGTTACATCGAAGCTGCTCACGGTTGCTGCCTAACGAGGGTGTGAAATAAGTACGTTTAAAATTTTTGAAACTTGAATTAGGGGATCCCTTGCCACAATGCTTGATTCGCTAGACGTTTTTCTGACGTTGTCATCTCATCACCTTTTTGTTCAAAAGCGTAAGACTAAACACGATCACTTATTTAATCTATAACGCCAATGGCTAAACGGTTACATTTATACGACCAACGCCATCGACAGTCTCAACACGCAACTACGCAAAATCATTAAAAACCGAGGCCACTTTCCAAACGACGACGCCGCGATTAAACTACTTTGGCTTGCACTTCGAAACGTGATGCAAAAAACCGAACGCAAAACCTTCGACTGGCGTAGCGCGATGAACGAGTTTGCCATTCAGTTCGATGGTCGGCTCTTGTTGAACAGGGCTTGAGGTAATTGTTGCTTAACCGCCTCGCCAACAAAAATTCGGATACGCTCAGCTAGTTTTGCTGTTTCTATTTTGATCTCTTACGGCCTACTCTATCGCCTAATTTCCGTCTTGGCCAGCTTCTCGATGTTATTAACCATGCGGTCTCTTGGGGCTTGTAGCGCGGCAAGTCTTAGGCCTCGTGCATGCGCTGATTAACTAACATTTGTCAATCATAACTCGACTACTGCCTAGTGCTCGTCTAAGTCATTTTTTTACAGCCTCAACCATCGGTTAATCTGTTCGCATGAATGAGGGTATTTCTTAGGTCGGGAGCTTCTTTCGCAAAATAAAACACTAATGGTTGCCGCAAAAAGGCACTTAAAGTTATTATCCCCAACAACCCAATGAAATTTTAAGAGCTTCGGTTTTGTGCGGAAACGTAGTGTTCGAGTACCTTCTGACGCGACCTCAATGAGCTTTCATGCGATTGTTTTTCTTCTTCTAGTACCATCATCCTAACTTTGAACTCTTCTGATTTCGCTTTGAAACTTGCTCCACTAATGTATGAGTTGTACCTAATCCACAAATCAAAAAAACCCACAACAAACGAAAAGATCACAAAATAACCAAATCCAACAAGAATCAGTGCACCGGCACTTCGGATACCAAATAGTTGACCCATTAAAAGTGTCAGAATCACAATGAATAGCCATCCTAAAAGCGACGGAGTCAAACCACCGATATTGTCAAAGTCCTCGTGTTTTTTGATTTCGACTTGCAACGCCTTAATTTTCGACTCTGATAGCGTAACCATCAGTTTTTCTTGTCTAATTAGACCCTCCATACTGGCCCTTTTTTTGGCCTCTTCGTTTGCCTGATGCTGGCGAAGCCGTTGCGCTCTTTCAAGGTCAACCGAGTGAATAACTTTGATTTCAGCTGCCTCACAAACTCGATTTACCGCCTCAACCGCGTCACTTACTCTAATTCGAAAAAATTCACGTTGCGCATTTTCGCGGGTGTTTTCTATCTCTCTGTGGACTAAGCGCTCTAGTTCTTGTGGTCGATCAACTAGCGCTTCGAAAGCGATTTCAAACGGGTGGGGAACGCTCGTATTATTTAGCTCGGCGACCCGTGCGTTAGGATCTCGATCCGTGTAGCCGATCTTTAAAACTCCAGGAAAGGCTCTATTCGTTAGTATGTACAGGTAACCACGCATAAAATATAGCGATTAAAAATAGTGTTCAAAGTGAAGCGTTTGGTATTGGCAGACTGGTCGGCTCCTTAGATGGGCCCTGTGGAGTTCTTCGAATCTAGTGAGAGCGCAACTCTTGGATTCTCAGACTGAAGTGTTTTCCTCCGCGCAATTCACTTTTAACCCAGCCAATCAAATTAACGGCTACTCCGAACGAAGTATATGCGTAAAGCACTTCAAATTCAATGGCGCGAGGCTGTTCGTAGTGCAAATGTCCATAGACATATTTGATTTCCATTGCCTTTGGCCCTAGAACCGGTCGTAAGGTGCTGACGTTGCGCGAGGCAACGCCGATTGATAGCGGCAGTGACTATGAACGTAAACCATTGTGCGCTGACGAGCAAGGCTTTAGCTTGCACGCAGCCGTGCGCTGCCAGGCTAATGAACGATTGAAACTAGAACGTCTGTGCCGTTACATTACCCGCCCAGCGTTGGCTAATGATCGAGTCAAGATCAACGGGCGAGGGCAGGTGAAGCTCAAACTAAAGACGCCATGGCACCACGCATCATGTGATGTCGCCGTTGGAGTTCATGCAAAGGCTGGCGGCATTGGTTCCAAGACCACGGCTTCATCTCCATCCGATTTCATGGAGTATTGGGGATAGACATCATGAATTGACCTGCGCATCCTCAAGCAGCGTGGATTAAGCTTGGGGTTTGTTCAACCACAAGCGCAGAGCCACAATTAAGGAGGCAGGTCATGAAGGAGTTTAGCAAATATGTTGGTCTGGATGTCCACAAAGAAACCATCGCCGTAGCTGTTGCTGACGGCACTTCAAGTGAAGTGCGTTTTGTCGGCGAAATCGTCAATACGCCCGAAGCTATCAACAAGTTGATCAAGCAACTAAAGGTCGGTGATGCGGTGCTTAAGTTTTGCTATGAAGCCGGTCCTTGTGGTTATGGCATTCATCGACACCTCACGGATCTGGGTTGGGACTGCATCGTTGTCGCACCTTCTCTGATCCCTAGGAAAGCGGGGGATCGAGTCAAGACAGATCGACGTGATGCACTCTCGTTAGCACGCTTACATCGGGCTGGTGAACTCACTGCAGTCTGGGTACCGGACGGCGCGCAAGAAGCCCTGCGTGATCTGACTCGCGCTCGCGAGGATATGAAGCACTTGCAGTTACAAGCCAAACAACGGCTACTCGCGTTCTTTCTTCGCCACGGCAAACGCTTTAGCGGTAAATGTCATTGGACTCGTGCGCACTATCGTTGGATGATCGAAACAGTAAAATTCGAGCATCCGGCCCAACAAATCGTCTCGCAAGAATACACTGACACCGTGATCTTATTAGACAAACGTGTCAAAGCATTTGATGAACATATTGAACGTGCTGCTAGCGCCAGTGTGTTCTGGCCGGTGATTCAATCACTGATGGCTTTGCGTGGCGTTAGCCTACTCGGGGCCACATCCATCGTGGCTGAGATTGGTGATCTCACGCGCTTTGCCAGTGCGCCACAACTCATGGCGTATTTAGGCTTAGTGCCCAGCGAACACTCGAGTGGCGCCAAACAAACTCGAGGCGGTATTACCAAGACTGGCAACGGGCATGTTCGTCGGCTGATCATCGAAGCCGCTTGGGCTTATCGGCACCCAGCCCGAAAAACCAAACGCATTCAGCAACGCGCACCCCACAGGAGACCCAAGATATCGCCTGGAAGGCGCAAACTAGGCTGTGTTCACTTTATCAACGGTTGGAGGCACGCGGCAAACTGAAGGTGCAAGTGCCTACTGCCGTCGCCCGCGAACTCACCGGCTTTATTTGGGCCATCGGCCAAATAAAGCCGCAACTAAAACCAAACTTATAAGGCAACCCCATGAACACGATGCAGTGTATCGGTAGCAAAACGGACAACGGTGGGAGAATCCTCGGAAACTACAGGAGGCATGCGGCAACGCAATGACCCTCGATGATAGAGCGAGGCATCGCGAGCCGAATCGGTTGTCATGCGGTAACCAAGCCGCGCATATCAGACTGATCAACCGTCGCAATGCTGCTCGTTCTGCTACCAATACACTGCAGCAAAAACTAAAAGTTCAGAATAATTTGACAGGTCAATTCATATCAGGAATTTTAAAAGCCCTTTTTGCGAACGCTGCTGCCTTTTAATCTCACAAAATGAGCATCTGACTTGATTGCATGACAGCGTACGTGCGCGATGACGTCGGCAAAACGGCTATGCATACGCAAAAGTATCGCTGAATATCCGCATTAATCGGCTTCAATTCGCATCGCAAGCGGCCGCCTTCACAACCACAATGTTTGGGCTGAACTATCAAGTTGTTAATTTGTCTTTTTGCACTTGACGCTTTTAGAACGCCATTTGTCCACGCGCTGGCGCTCGGGGCGGCGGTTGCGGATCTAACCCAAGGTGATTCAGGATCTTGTCTATCTTGTGGGGGCTTCAGGCTGACTTTGTCAGCAGTCTGAACCCCTTGCGGGGTTTGTTTATTGGTGCCCGGGGCCGTCGCTCGGTCACACTCGGGCGAGTGCAATCGCTGCGCTTTTGCTCTCGTCCACTCGCGCGACCCCGGAATCCCTTGCAAGGGATTCCTTTCGAGTCCGGACGTA
>JANOZM010000004.1:0-732015 GCA_031429355.1 Betaproteobacteria bacterium
GTTTCGCTTAGCAACAAATGTTGATCTAATTTTGTTTGTTGCAACGAAAAATAGAGTGGAAACGGTTATGACGAATCGGCGAAAGTTTTACTTTTATTTAATAACGATAGCGATGTTCGCCCAGTTAGCGTTCGTCAGCCCAGCAATGGCGAAAAACTTGCCGCTAAATGCCGGTACTTACGAATGTTTCACGATCACCGTAATGACGAGCCCATTGCCCCCAAGACAGCGAGACGATCCAGTTGTAGTTGCTCGGCGCGGTGCGCGGGTTCCAGGGCAAATCGATGTTCCTGATGTTAACGTACCGCAAATGTTGCTGGCTCCTGCAGCCTTTGGCAATGTCATCCTCGACGGGAACGGCACGTACCGAATGCCCACGATCGGACAGACTGGCAAATATGGCTTTAATGTAGCTACCGGACGCCCCACGTTTACGGGTGATCTTGGGGTAATGCTGAAAAATGAATATAACGGTAGCGGCACCAGCTTCCACATCGGGCTTAAAGGACTTAATTTTGAATGCGGTTTATTGCGCCCGCGGGAGAATTTAGCCGCACCGGTAAAACCAACGGCGAAAGTAGCTGCCTTGGGCCCCGCGCTGACTTCCGCAACCGCACTTGATTTAACGGGTCGCTTTGAAGGAACTTATATCTGTAGCCGAGGTGAAAATAAGTTGACCTTAGATACTTTAGCGAAAGACTCAGGAGAGCTTGTCGCTTTAATGACTTTCGGTGGTATCAACAATTTGCCGAAAGGCAGCTACACATTGGTGGGCAACTGGAACGGTGCCAAGTTCAGCCTTAAAGGCAACGAATGGGTTAATCGGCCCGAGGGATATGTCATGGTTGACCTTGAAGGTGAATTGAGTGCGCGCGGCGTCTCTGGCAACTTGAATAATCCGACATGTTCAAATTTCTCGGCAGTGCGTATCAAGCAATAGAGTAATTAAGGCTTGGTAAACCTAGCAGCCCAATCTTCGATGTCTGTTTCAATAGCAACTCTTAGCCGGTCTAGCGTTTCTTTGCGCTGTCTGAGTTTAGTGGCGGCAAATGCTGGCATGTTCAAGCCCAGCAAATGATTCAAGCGCTTTTCCAACACATCCGCTGCATCTTGCGCGTCCACAACTTCATCTAAGAAACCTGCTGCTAGCGCTTGCGCCTGCGAATATGGGTTCGCTGTGATCGCAGCCAAATTGAAATGAGCGGGAGATAGCCGTTGGCGGCAAGTTTCAATCGCAAAATGAGGCAGAGTTAATCCAATCTGCACCTCATTCACCTGTATTTTAGCGGCCGCCATTGTGCCAATACGCAGGTCCGTGCTTAGTAGGATAAACGCGCCCATCGCAATCGCATGGCCGGTACACAGCGCCACCACTGGGTAGGGAAATGAAAGCAATCTTTCGGTTAACTCTGCACCGGCTTTGAGCATTGTAAAAAGCTCTTGAGGATCGCGCTTGAAGGCTCCCAAATCGAATCCTCCGGAAAACATCCCTGCACGCCCTTCGATCACAACAACGGCTTTATCTTGCTCGGCCTTTGCCAACGCATCGAAAATCTCTTGCAGCATTCCAACGCTCATGGCGTTGGCTTTGCCGTCGTCTAACTTGATCGTGGCCACGCCTTTAGCAAATGAATAGGTTAGAGAATTATTCAAAATATTTCCTAAGTTAATTAGAGGGTTGCGCTCATTTATACCTCGTTGACATGAGTCTATCAAACTCTATACATTCAACCAGATACGCTCGCCATGATCGCTACGATGACTCTCGTTGATCAATTGCGCCGTTTTCAGTCCGGTTCAAACAGTCAAAACAATTATTTCGGAACAAACTGCACGGGATCATAAAAAAAAGTCTCTTGCGCAATTAATTCGCCTTCCCAACGTTGGTAAGCGAGTTCTTCAATGCGCGTGTGCTTTCCGTCAAGCCATTGAAACTCAAATATCCATCGAATCACAACGTGGTCGCCATTAGTAAAAACAGGTTCGACACAGGTCGATTGAAACGACTGTGTACGCTCTAAAATCGCACGCTCTCTAGCCGCCAAAAGAGCCCTACCGCGCCTTGGTACCGAATTGTTCTCCTGCATACTCGCCGAATCCGTATAAAACTCTTCAATTGCTTCGGCGTGTGCGCCTTCGACAACACGCGCAATAAACTGGTCAACTGTTTTTTTGGTGGGCATGAGACTGAACTTTCGGTTTATCAATGCTTACCCAGGAACATTTGGTTCAACTAGTTTAGCCAAGTGCGCAAGCGACTCTTGCCAACCCAAATAACAACTTTCTACTGGAATCATCGTGGGAATTCCGCTTTGCGTAAAGTGCACTTCAGTTCCACAAGACACCTCTTTAATAGTGACACGTGTGGTCATTTCACCGGGCAAATTCGGATCATCAAATCGTGCTGTGTAGGCGATGACTTCATTGGGCTTTAGTTCAAGATATCGTCCACCGAAAAAAATTTCATTTCCCGAAGTAAAATTAGTGAACGAAGCCCGCCATTCACCACCAACTTTTAAATCCATCTTTTCAACATGGCCCACAAACGCGTTGGGTGGTAACCATCGTGCGAAGGCGCGCGGCTGGGTAAAGGCACGATAGATTTTTTCAGGTGTTGTTGTAAAAACGCGATGCAGTTGCACGGTGTTCGTTGTCATGGTTAATCCTTTTTTATTGACACGAAGCATTGCCTTGTAAGTGCGAAAATTAACCACGCATCGCTGCTTGAATTGCAGCAACGTCAATCTTCCGCATTGTCATCATTGCCTTGAACGCGCGCTGCGCCACAGCAGAGTCCGAATGCGTGATCGCCTCCATGAGCACACGTGGCGTAATTTGCCACGACAAGCCCCAGCGATCTTTGCACCAACCGCATGGGCAAACTACTAACCATGTACATACTTGGCGAAGTTATTCAAAATTGCCTGCCAACCGAAGCGTTGTTGTTCATCGGGATGCGTGGGTTCGGTATCAAAAGTTACATTCACCGTAACGCCGTTGGGCGTCTCGTTGAATTGAACTTGCGCAGCGCGTTCACCCATCGTGTACTCGATTAACTGATGCTGTACAACTTTGGTGTAAGTGCCCAAAAAATCGAAGCCAATGCTTCCGTCTTTCGCTTCCATGCGGGACGAGAATGTACCGCCTTCACGCAAGTCAACGGCGGCGGCTGTTGTATGCCAATCTTCTGAGGCTGAGTTCCATTGCTTAATGTCCTCAGGTGTAGTGTATGCAGTCCACACGGTATCGATTGGCGCATTAACGAGGGTTTGAACTGTAATTTTCATTGGACCGTCCTTTAGATAAAAACTTAAATTAAAATTGAAATGATGCGACTCTTGACACCCTTATTGTTCAACCGCTTCGCTTAACGTTCTCTTGCTTGAATTGTTACCCCTCCACAATCGTTTCAAAACCACCACGTAAGGCGCGTTTGAAGTCGTAAGGCATTCGATTTGTCGCTGGGCTCATACGCGAATCGCGCATCATTAGTGGCCAAGCAGCGTCACGCACTGCGCGGGATGGCCATTCGATCCAAGAAAACACAATGGACTCATCGGCTTCGAGTTGCACTGCGTGTGCATACGAGTTAACACGACCGGCACTAGGTAAGTCGTCAGCCCAACAATCTACAACGCGCAGTGCTCCATATTCTTTGTACATTGGGATACTTTGTTTCACATACGCGATGAAGGCAGCTTTATTCGTTTGAGGAACGACCATCACATAACCGTCGATATATGTAGAGCTAAGCTGCCGGTTAACTTGCGTCACCTCCTTAACTGGAAGCAATGTTTGGATGTAGTTTCGTAAGTGGGCAATGCACTGCTTAGCGATGGCAATATCACCTTGTGATTTTGCAATAACGAAAGCACCTTGTAACGCTGATTGAGTGTAAAGGGTGAGACTCTCGGCGGTCCAATCGGCTTCTGGCGCATACATTGCCTTTGCTTGCTCAATCATGGGCACCAGCGTTTTCGCGTGACTCTCGATCCCCTCGCGACAAGCGATTCGAATGGCAGGGTGGCTGTCATATGTTTCTTGCACCATTGTGCCAAGCAAGCAGGTTACTTCGGCCAAGGCCCCTTGAGCAATGGCACTGCGAAAATCAATATAGGCCAAGATTCGATCTCGGGGGTCTTGCACCAATTGGTAGGGCGCCGATTCAAAGAGCGCACCCGTGATTAGGCTCCAATGAGCAGTCGCCGCGACGGCCAATTCTTCTTTGCTTTTGAAGTGATGAAAAAAGCTGCCTTTACCAACCCCACTGGCCGCACAAATATCATCGATCGTCGTGGCGCTATATCCTTTGCTACGAATAACGTTGAGTGTTGCGTCGAGCAACTTCGTGCGAGTCGGGTGGGTGTGAGTTTGCATATGACCTGTAAAAGATAAAAACCAACTAGTTGGTAGGTATTGTACCGATTAGTTGGTTTAATGTAATTAATTTATAGCGATTGGTTCTTAAGGACTACGCCCTGAGTGATTACATTACCCACACAGCGCTGGCAAACGACCGCGTCAAGAATAACGGGGCGAAGGCAGGTGTAGGTGAATACCCGTTCTAACAAATTAGCCCAAACCCAAGCATATCGGGCGGCCAAGTTCGGGTGGTTCTTAGCAGTGAGTCAACATTGTGGTAACTCTGTCCACCAATGATCGCCGATTTGTTTTCCAAGCCACTCTACAAAACCGCTCACTTTGGCTGGTACTAATCGTGGTGACGGATAGACAGCATGGATCTCTTGTTTTGGTAGCGCCCAATCGCTAAGCACAACAACCAGTTCGCCACGTTTGACTGCTTCATAGACGACGTAAGTAGGCAGTGCAGCGATGCCGAGGCCCGCGCAGGCGGCGGACATTAATGCCGATTTGTTATTGGATCGCATCGGTCCCTTTACTTGTACCGTCAGCTCTTCGCCCGCCGTGCCCAGAAAATGCCAACGCGAATCGTGTTGTACCGAGCTAATAACCAACGCATCGTGCGACTGTAAGTTGATTGGCGTCACTGGTGTACCACGTCGCGCCAAGTAATCAGGTGAAGCGACGACAGACCAAGGGTTAGTACCCAATAGCCGAGCGCCTAAACCAGAATTGGCCAAACGTCCCATACGGATGGCGACATCAATACCGTGAGCCACCATATCGACGACATGGTCGTCAAACAATAGCTCAATGTGCACTTTGGGATTGGTTTGAAGAAAGCGCAAAACTAAGGGTGCAAGCACGCGTCGCCCAAAATCCATGGTCGTACTAATGCGCAAGCTGCCTTGAACCTCTGATTGCATGAGTGAAGCAACACTCTCGGCTTCTTCTACATGCAGCGCGATCAGTCTGCACTTGTCGTAAAACAGGATGCCCACTTCGGTAGGCGTTACGCCGTGTGTGCTGCGATACAACAGGCGTGAACCCAGCTGTTTTTCAAGCTGAGCAATCAGTTTGGTGGCTGAGGGCTGCCCGATACCAACATCGGAGGCTGCTTTGCTAAAGGAGCCCAAATCGACCACACGCACAAAAAGCTTCATCGCTTGCAAACTAGTCATGGGTTGAGTAGATCATGAGACCTAGGGAAAGGCAATATTCATTTATGGAATAAAGAAAATTCCAGACTAACTACTTCCGCGAACGATCGACCTTGCGCATGATCCTCTACACATTGAGGAGAACCACATGCACCAATTGCGTATTAGCTTTTTGAAATCGAGCTTATTGGCCTTGAGCTTTTTTTTCACGGCGTTGCCCAGCTTCGCTCTTGCCCAAGCCTACCCAAACAAACCTATTCGTTTGATCGTACCTTTTGCGCCGGGAGGCACGACGGATCTCTTAGCGCGGGTCATTTCGGTCAAGATGGGCGCAGCACTGGGTCAAAACGTAATTGTTGAAAACAAGGCCGGAGCCGGTGGCGCTCTTGGAGCAACCGATGTGGCCAGATCCACGCCTGATGGTTACACGCTACTGATGTCATCGGTCTCAACGATGGCAACTAACCCTGCTATCAACCCCAAAACACCCTATGACCCTAATGCAGATTTCGTGCACATCATTAACGTAGCAGCAACTCCCAATGTGATTGCAGTGCATCCTTCTTTTCCTGCCAAAGACTACAAAAGCTTTGCTGATCTACTTCGTAAAAATCCCGGCAAATACAACTACGCTTCGGCCGGCTCGGGTTCAATAGGCCATTTGCTGGCCGAAATTTATAAGAGCGAAGCCAAAGTATTTGTTACGCATATTCCCTATCGCGGTTCTGGCCCTGCTTTGAACGATGTCGTTGCAGGACAATTGTCGATGGTCGTTGACAACCTGCCCACTTCGCTACCCTTTATTGTAGATAAACGCTTAGTTCCTATCGTCGTTGCGGCACCTAAACGTTTGGCTCAATTGCCCAATGTTCCAACTTTTAGTGAAGTCGGTTTACCTGCGGTCAATCGTATGTCGTTTTTAGGTGTGTCGGCCCCAAAAGGTACGCCCAAAGATTTGGTCGATAAATTGAATAGCGCGGTGAAGGCGGCACTTGCGGACCCATCAGTAAAAGAGCGCATTGAGGCTACGGGCGCCATCGTTGTTGGTAATTCTTCCGTGGAGTATCAAAAACAAGTCAAAGACGAGTTTGAAATCTATACACGCGCTGTCAAAGAACAAGGACTCAAGCTCGACTAGAACGCGATTGAACATCTCACCAACCTCTTAAAAGTCTCATGCCAAATTTCGCCGCAAACTTAACCATGCTGTTCACCGAACTGCCGTTCTTAGAGCGGTTCGCAGCTGCAGCCGCTGCTAATTTTAAAGCGGTTGAATTTTTGTTTCCGTACGCTTACTCGGTAGAGGATCTTCAACAACGCATTAGTGCCAATGACCTCAAGCTAGTTCTTCACAACCTGCCCGCTGGTAACTGGGAAGCGGGAGAGCGCGGTATTGCTTGCTTGCCCGATCGCGTCAAAGAATTTCGGATCGGCGTTGACACCGCTATTCGTTATGCCAAAGGATTAGGGGTAAAGCAGCTCAATTGTTTGGCTGGAATAACGCCGACAGGTATCGACGGCGAAGTGCTGCGGCAAACGTTAATTAGTAACCTGCGTTATGCAAGTGCTGAACTCCGCACTGCGGGATTGAGACTGTTAATCGAACCCATCAATACCTACGACATTCCGGGCTTTTACTTAAATAGAACGCAGCAAGCGCTGGCGATTTTAGATGAGGTAGGCGCTGACAATGCCTTCTTGCAATATGACATTTACCACGCCCAACGTATGGAAGGCGAACTGGCAGCAACGATCATCAAATATCTGCCCCGTATCGGTCATATTCAAATTGCTGATAATCCCGGTCGTCACGAGCCGGGTTCGGGAGAAATTAATTACGCTTGGTTGCTTAATGAGCTCGATGCGATTGGCTACCAAGGTTGGATCGGTTGCGAATACAAACCCGCTACATCGACCATAGCTGGCCTTGGCTGGCTCGATCAGCTGGCACGATAAAACGCAAACCAGCATTCATTCAATTGCGCGTTGGCATTTGCGTGCATTGCAATCTATTTTAAAGAAACTTATGACAGCTCAACCACAAAAAATCGGATTCATCGGACTTGGCACAATGGGTAAGCCTATGGCCGAACATTTGCTTCGAGCGGGACATCAATTGTTTGTTCAACAGACCAGTAAGGCGTCGGCTCACTTTGCTGAATTGTCGGCTCATTTATGTGCCGACCCAAGCAGCATCGCCGAACAATCGGACATTATTTTCATCATGGTTCCAGATACCCCGCAGGTTGAGCAAGTGCTTTTTTCACCAGAAGGTTTAGCCGCGGGACTCACAAAAGGAAAGGTGGTTGTAGACCTTAGCTCGATCTCACCAATTGCCACAAAAGAGTTTGCAAAAAGAATAAACAATTTAGGTTGCGATTACCTTGATGCACCCGTGTCAGGTGGGCAGGTAGGCGCGAAGAACGCAACATTATCAATAATGGTCGGAGGCGCTGAAGCGGTGTTTGCCAAAGTAAAACCCCTGTTTGAACTGATGGGCAAAAATATCACTTTGGTAGGCGGCAATGGCGATGGTCAAACTGCCAAAGTGGCCAACCAAATCATAGTGGCGCTAAATATTGAAGCAGTCGCTGAGGCGTTGTTGTTTGCTGCAAAGGCCGGGGCTGACCCGGCACGTGTACGCCAAGCGTTGATGGGTGGCTTTGCCTCGTCCAAAGTTCTAGAAGTACATGGGGAACGCATGATCAACCGTACTTTCGATCCTGGTTTTCGTATCGAGCTGCATCAAAAAGATTTGAATCTTGCGCTCTCCACCGCACGCACTCTGGGACTCTCGTTACCCAACACAGCAACGGCTCAAGAGTTATTCAATGCGTGCGCCGCGCGTGGCGGAAAAGCGGAGGATCACTCGGCAATGGTGCGTGCATTGGAGCAATTGGCTAATTTTGAAATTGGGCAGACTTAGGTTTATAACCCTAGGACTAACCTTTATTAGAGTAGAGGTTAAACGACCATAGCCAATTGCTGTTTAGCATTGATTCCGCCAAAGGCTTGCTGGCTACTTATTTGTTAGTGGGTTGAGTTCGCGTCAGTCATTGAAACTGCTTTGAATGTTAAGCGCTTCCCAGCCAAAAAACAAAGCAACAATTAAGCACCCGACAGGCACGAACCTCACCATCGCTCCCTGTTCATGCATTGCCTGATCGGGTCGGCCAGTGGGATACCTCAGCCAGAGCACTTCACCAACTGAGTTTTGCCCACCAACGGACATAGTGATTTGGTGTGGCGTTCCTTCAGGGTCTGTAAATCGTACTACCGGAAAACTGGAACTAGCCATTTTGTTGGACAGAAACAACCTCTGAATGAACCTCCCCTTAAAAAACGGACAGTTGTACACTTAAATTCTCATTGAGGGGTACAGCATGGCCAAGAAGCAGCAGTTTGCAGATGAATTTCGCAAAGAAGCGGTACGGCAGGTGATTGAAAAGGGATTGAAAGTCACGGATGTGGCGGCCCGCTTAGGCGTGTCAGCGCCCAGTCTGTATAAATGGGTCAATGAGGATCGTCCCGATCCCGAGTCCAAGGACAAGGTTGAACTTGTTCAATTGCGTCGGGAAGTGTTGCAACTACGCAGTGAGTTGGCCAGTGCGCAGGAGGATAGGTAGATTTTAAAAAAGGGTGAATCGCAAAGCCAAGCATTCGGGGAATGCTTGGCTGCATGAACCAGTTCTTCGCGCGAAACCCAGCATAAAATTTGCGTTTATTGAACTGCACAAACATGAGCATAGCGTGAATCGTCTATGCCGAGTTTTACAAGTGTCACACAGCGGCTTTTATGATTGGCGAGAGCGCCCTGAATCAGCGCGGCTGGCGGAAAACCGTCGATTACTTGAATTAAACAAAGAATCGTTTCAACCAAGCCATCATACCTACAGCAGTCCGCGCGTGTTGTGTGATCTGCACGAGTTGGGTGAAACCTTTAATCAAAAACGTGTTGCACGCCTAATGCGAGCCAACAAATTAGTAGCACATCGCGACTATCGCAGCCATCGACATCGGTACTCGAAACCCGATATTGCAGCACCAAATCACTTGCAACAAGACTTTGTGACCAAGCAACCAAACGTTGCTTGGGTAACCGACATTACCTACATTCGAACCATGCAAGGTTGGCTGTATTTGGCTGTCGTGATTGATTTCTCGCGTAGAGTAGTCGGTTGGTCAATGAAAGCGACCATGCATCGTGAGATTGCACTAGATGCTTTGCTGATGGCTGTGAACCGACGCGAGCCAGAAAGCCAGGTTACGATTCATTCAGTTTAAGGCTCACAATTTAGCAGCGATGATTGGATACGATTTTGCAATGACAATCGATTAACACCCAGCATGAGTCGTCGTGGTAACTATTACGACAATGCAGTGGCTGAGACGTTCTTCAGCACCTTAAAGAAAGAAAGGATTAGAAACGAAGTCTACCCAACTCGCGATAAAGCAAGGGCCGATATATTCGATTATATTGAGGTGTTCTATAATAAGGCTCGGCGTCAGACTTACCTAGCAAAAAAGACGCCCGAACAGTTCGAAATCGCTCACCTAGAGCAAACCCAACTGTCCGTTTTATAGTCCAGGTTCATTGCGAGGGAGTGGCTCTCTTTTAAAGTGACCAGCTCCATTGTTTACGGAAATAAACTAGTAAGCCTAAGGCAAATCTGAGGCTTGAGACTTATTTTGTTTACTCTAAGCCCTTCAACAATACCTAACAAAAAGCGAAAAGCAACTGGCTTTAAAAAATTGCCGATGCCGCGAACGTAGGGACGGCGTACGAAAACCTGCGCGCAAGTAGGGCATACACAAAGACTCTGCTTGTCCTGTCTAGCCTAGCTGAGTAATCTCATTTTGCAGACAGTTTGGCCGCCGCTTAAAAAGGGGAAGTATTGCATGACTCAGTCGTTTGATTAGGCAATTTGGACTACAATTTTTGGGTCTGTTGTACTAGGTTAGACTACGGTCTAATCCCAAAGAATTCGCGAACGCGACGTTTTTAGTTGGCTAGAAAGATATACTTGAGATTAGCTTAAGGTACTTTTTATGTGGTCCGTTTTGCCTTGAGAATCGGTGCCTGCGCGATGAACCTCCTATTTTGTGCACTGAAAGTGCTTTGCTATCGGGGGTTTTTTTTCGTGGTTTTGCAATGTTGAATTTAAACATTCAGAGCTTTTGCGTCGTCTTGAATCACAACGAAGAGTAAAAAGTTTAAAGATACGAGAAAATATTTCTCGGCAAAGCTCGATAGAAGAGTAGCCAAATTATTTTCTCGAAAAACAACAATTTTTCAAAAACAATTTTACGAATATTTTTACATGCAATCGCTCGATAGTTTGCGTAATCCATTTATTGAAAAGCCTTCAGCCGGCGATTTTTCAATTTCCACAAGGATCAACTATTACCATGATTAATACTATTTGGGGAAGCACTGAAAAGCCTATCTCAACCAAACGCTTGGCCGACAAAATCGGGCAAATCGCAGATCTTGAGGGAACCCTCTACATTGGATACCCCATTATCGGTACGCCAGAAGGATCTTTCCCAATAGATGCATTGCTGGTATTGAAGGAAAAAGGTGTCGTGCTATTCAACGTCATTGAAGGAAAGCACTTGGGCGATTACGAAGACGCACAGGACGACGCATTTAATAAAATGCAAGCTAAGCTTCTGCAACACAAAATTCTAATTCAAAAACGAAAACTAATTGTTGATATCCGCGCCGTAACATACGCGCCGACGCTTTCAGCTGTTCCTGTTAATCCGGAATACGCGGTGTGTAACTCGGATAATTTGATTGAAGTAATCAGGAAAATTCCGAATGTAAACTCTGACTCTTATGGAGCACTTGTTTCAGTTATTCAATCTATTTCGACGCTACGTCGCGGACGCAAGAAAAGGGATTTGCAAATAGCAAATTCCCGCGGAATGAAAATTAAGTCACTTGAAGATTCAATAGCGAATCTTGACAGTCAACAAAGCGCGGCTGTAGTAGAGACGTTCGAAGGTGTTCAACGAATTCGTGGCCTTGCTGGGTGCGGGAAAACGATAGTTTTGGCTCTTAAAGTTGCTTATCTGCATGCTAGCCATCGTGATTGGAGCATCGCTGTAACATTCAACACCAGATCCTTGAAAAAGCAATTTGAAAATTTAATTACTACGTTTGTCCTCGAACAAGTTAACGAGGAACCCGATTGGGAAAAAATCAGAATTTTAAACGCTTGGGGAGCACCGGGCGGGAAAGAACGCACTGGAATTTATTATGAATTCTGTAACGATCATGGTGTGGAGTATCTCGATTTTGGTACTGCAAAAAATCAATATGGGAGCGACAAAGCGTTTGAAAAAGCATGTGAAATCGCATTGACATCAGTTAAAACATTTATACCGAAATACGACGCAATCTTAATAGACGAAGCACAGGATTTTTCACCAAGCTTTTTGTTGCTTTGCTACGAGTACCTCAAAGATCCAAAACGTTTAGTGTATGCGTACGACGAGCTACAAAACCTAGGCAATCGATCACTACCACCAGCTGAGGAAATATTTGGAAAAGATACAGAAGGACATCCGCGTGTAACAATTGAACCCCCCAAGCTAGGTCGACCTAAACAAGACATTATTTTGGATACTTGCTATAGAAATTCTAGACCAGTTCTTAGTACCGCGCATGCACTGGGATTCGGCATTTATAGGGAACGCGGGCTAGTCCAAGTTTTTGAAAATAAAAACCTTTGGTTTGATATTGGGTATGAGGGTGTCAAAGATAGGATTGATGACGGTGA
This sequence comes from Betaproteobacteria bacterium, assembly GCA_031429355.1. Classification (GTDB taxonomy): domain Bacteria; phylum Pseudomonadota; class Gammaproteobacteria; order Burkholderiales; family Burkholderiaceae_E; genus JANOZM01. The sequence continues at coordinate 12,311 of JANOZM010000004.1, forward strand.
AATAGTGGAACTTTCACGAACACTAAAATCAAGCCCGGAATTTTTGGAACATCACTCGAGTATTGACGATCTCATCGAATTTAGAACTTTCGAAACAGAAGAGGAACAAACCACTTGGCTTGTGAAGGCGATTCAAGAGAATTTGGAAGATGATGAGTTGATTCCGGACGATATAGTGGTCATTAATCCAGAGCCGTTAAGTACGCGAAATGCAGTTGGTTCAGCGCGGGCGCAGTTGCTCAAGAAAAAAATCAATTCGAATTTGGCAGGTGTGACAACAATTGCAGACGTGTTTACGGAGCCAGGAACTGTTACGTTTACGGGCGTTTTCCGAGCGAAAGGTAACGAAGCGGCAATGGTATACGTTATAAACGCTCAAGATTGCTTTGGTGGAACTCAACCTCGTGAAGTGGCGCTTTCTCGAAATCGGCTATTCACAGCGATGACAAGATCAAAAGCATGGGTTCGCGTTTTGGGTTTTGGTCCGCGCATGAAGTCGCTTAGCGCGGAATTTGAAAAAGTAAAAAGAGCGAATTTTTCGCTTAAATTTCGATACCCAACTGAAGATGAACGAAAGTCAATTATGACTGTCAATCGAGATATGTCTAAGGCGGAGCTTGAGCGCAGTAACAATAGGAGAAATAGTTTGGCGGATATTGCAAGATCTCTTGATTCTGGCGAAAGCTATTTAGAGGACTATTCAGAAGATGACATCGCGCTGCTCAGAAGTGTGATTGACAAAAAAGTAAAACGTAAAAACAAATGAACCCAAAGGAGACCTTGAAACAAATTAGCAAACTTACTGAAATACTCGTCGAACTGAGCTTATCAAACCAACAAAATTTTCCAAAGACTCTCGGAGAGCCAAAGAAATCGTTTGAAATCACGCTCGACAAAGCATCAAACTTTAGTGTGGCGCAAAAGAACGTAGCCTACCTTGAAATATACCGGCAGCTAGACCAAAGCAATTGCTTCAACGTCAAGATGGTTGATGGGGCCCTAATCTCTTTTCGTTATCGTTTCTCTGAAGGAAAAGTAATCGAACATGTGCTGTGCTATTTTCCATCTCCAGAGTTAGAGTGCTTTCAAAACGATCCTCAAATTTATATGGAAGACGAGGTTTATGCTGAGATAGTTTCCAAGAATATCGTTTCCTTCCCTATTCGATTTGATTTTTCGAGCCAATCTTCTAGCCACGTTGAGGAGCGTCATCCAATTACCCACTTGACTTTGGGGCAATATAAAAATTGCCGAATACCAGTGTCTGCACCGCTTGGTCCATTCGCGTTTGGTCGATTTATCTTAAGAAACTTTTACAATACCGCGTTTTACAAATACGCTGAAGTGATACCCCAAAGCGCGAGTTGCTTTCCTCGAACCATTACAGCAAAAGAAAGTGAACTCTCTTATTTCAGTTGTGGCAATTAAGTCATAGGTTTTGAATTTAGAGTAGCCGAAAAAAGCCACAACATTGTTTAGCTGTGGGTGATTCTTTTGTAAGCGATCCATAAACTAGGCCCCTTGCGCTAATTCGTAATCGTAGTTTTCGGTAGGAGCTGCACATTCCAATGCATCAGCGCGTCGTAGTCATCTACTGTTTTCGCAGTCGGTAATGCTTGCAGTACGTGGCGCAGCCACGTACTAGGTTCTTGGCCGTTTGAATCATCGAGTAAATAATAGCGCTGGCGTTGGCCCCCGATGCGGTGTCGCTAAACAGCCAAGCTTTACGACCCATCACGAATGGGCGTATGGCGTTCTCGCACCAGTTGTTGTCAATCGGCAAGTCGCCCAACTTGGTGTACCGAATTAGTCGTGGCCAGCAGTTCGCAAGGTACGTCATTGCTTTACCGTATGCGGATAGACTGTAACCGTTAACTAGGCGGCGTTGTTTCCGTTCGCCACCGTTTGATGTAACGCTGATCGCATCGGGTTGTTTGCAAACAATGGTTTCCAACGACGCGGGGTCAGGTCTTCTATGTTGCTGTACGGATGTTCGCTAATGCGTTGCAGCACATCGACCAAATAATCGTAGGGTTCAATGTCGTGCAATTTGCAAGTGACCAGTAAACTTTGCATGACGCCAATTTGTTGTGCGCCAAGCTCGGTCCAGCAGAAGAGCCAGTTTTTTCTTCCCATCGGTATCACCCGCAAAGCGCGCTCAATGGCATTGGTGTCAATGGCCACGTCAGGGTCATCTAAGTACACCATCAAGCCTTCTTTGCGCTCACGCGCGTACGCCATGGCCTTAGTGAAGGGACTGCTAGGCAAGAAGCCTTGCTTGTCAAACTGCTTGTTGATCCAAGCAAACAATTGTTCGACGATTGGTTTGGCTTCGGATTGCCGAAGCGCATGCTTTTGTTCGCCTTGTAAATGTTGTTCGGCAATCGTTCGCTCCACCGCGTAGAGCGCCGCAATCATTTCCAAGGCTTTTTCGGCCCGCTCGGGCTCGATACTTTGCGCCCGAACGAACTCGCGTCGGCAGTGCGCCCAGCACTGCGCGTGGGTCAACCCTAAACGGGCTGCATAGTTGGCGTAAACCGCATAACCGTCCGTGTGTAACACCGCTTTGTGCGGTGGCTTATCGCCCAAAGCCATATCCAAGTACTGCCCACCGCGGCCTGGGTAAAACGCAAAGCAGATTTCATCTTGCTCGCCCATGATGGGCCACATTTGCCCAGTCTTCATTTTGCCCGGACGTGCAAGCCCCGCTTTAATCGGCGTTTCATCGACTAGCTTTACGCGACTAGTGCGAATCGATGCTAACTGTGCTTCATATATGGGTTCCAACAACGCAATCGTACTTTGCGCAATTTGCGTCAACCACGCTCGGCTCACTTTAATGCCCGCTGCCGCCAACCGTTGGTGTTGCCGGTAAAACGGTAAGTGGTACGTGCACTTGTCGATCAACAACCCGGCCAGAAACGACACGTCCGCTCGGCTGCCTTCTAAAACACCGACAGGGGCCTTGGCGCAACTGATCGCTTGCGTGTCGAGCCGTTTAATCATCGGGCGCACGTATTTGAGAACAACGTAACTACCCGGGCGCTGCGCAAGCCGATGGCTGACCTTTTGACCAATCACTTCGTATTGGTCAGGCGCTAAACCGGCCGCTTCACGGCAAGGCACTTCGATGACTTCAACCGGCACTTTACTCTCGTCAAAGAACGGGATCGATTCGTCAGTGGTTGGGGCTGGTTTTACACCGCTCTTGCGCTCGTGACCCGCAACTGTCGTGGTCTTAGTCAATACGTTGGAGTCTGAATCTTCACTGCCAATAAATTCTTGGCCTAAGATACCTTGCTCGGGGTTTTCTGGTATCAAACGCTTCTCGCTTTTACTACCAAACAATTGGCGGCGAAACCATTCGAGCTGGTGGCGAAGCTGCGCGACTTCACCCAACACGGCATCGTATTGTGCCTTCGGAACCGTGTCTAATTGAGCGCTTTGCATAGCTGCAATTTTACCCGATACAACGCTATTTATCGAGCAACAATACCGTCTTTTTACACTGTATTTTTTACCGCTCTTTGGTAGCGTAAACGCACACGTTTTACTTCAACGCCTTCGAGCAATAACTTTAGTTTCATACAATCAATTTCACTCGTACTCACCTTAGACCAGTCCGAGATTAAACGGCCTTACTCCAAGCGCTTGGCCCACACGCACCAACCATTACGATCCCAATACAGCACCTTAATTTGTGTTGCCCGTCGATTCACGAACGCAAACAATTGGCCCAACAACGGGTCTTGTTGCATCCCGTGTTTGGCAATCGCGTACAACCCATCAAACGAGCGGCGCATGTCCACCGGTTCTCCATATAAAAATACGCGCAGGTTTTGTTCTGGAAAGAACACGCAAATCACCTAACTTCTTGTGATGCTCAGGCTAACGCCCAAGCCAAGGTCTAAACGAATACTCAAGCCCGAATCGCTCACTACATTCATTGGTGCAATGGCTGGCTTAACAGAACCCAAATCGATAAACGACTTAGCGTTAACGACCGAAGTACGCGGCGCTTTCTTGGACCCGCTTAACCTTAACTTCCATGCATAAAACACCGACTGTGCAATCGCTGTCTCTCGACAAAACTGCTGCACCGTTTTACCGCTACTGGCTTGCGCCTGAATTCGCTCTCGCCACAATGCTTGATTCGCTAGACGTTTTTCTGACGTTGTCATCTCATCACCTTTTTGATTAAAAGCGTAAGACTGAACCCGATCACTTATTTAATCTATAACGCCAGTGGTTGACCGGTTACGATAGACTGGCGTTTATTGAGCGCTTACCTTACAACCATTGGATTTGTGGAGTTACGATTAGTACAGTCTTAAAGAGAAGGTCAATCACGATGTAGCCACTAATTCGGAGAGCCGTTCGTCGAATCTCATGTCTTTTAGATACTTCGAAAGCAATAGCTAAAGGTCTGCCTCTAAAGCGCTTGAACTAGAATTTTCGAAGCGAAATAATTTTCGAAATGTTTGTCGTATGAGTTATCCCGCCATAATCGCTCTCTAAGTGTATTAAGCTCGTTGAGGGTTATAGCATTTTTGGGCTGACCTGGTTGGGTTCGCATCTTGAAACTTTGCGCAACAAAACTATCAACGATGCTACTCAACCGTTTAGATACATCTGCTGTAGGGACCTCGTCAAATAGGGGTTGCAGATGTTTTTTTTCCACGCTAAACGACGCGTCGAGAATGCGCAAAAAATGCAGACAAGCGATTGTCTTGGCAGTTAGGTACTGATCACCTAGGTGACTATGCTCCCTAGGCGGAGCCAACAGGTAGGACAGATCCGATGGGATGTAAATCTTTGGAAAAACGCTATCGCCGCTAGCATCTTTAAAATTTGGGAATGAGAGCAAAAAATCATCCACAACAAGTTGCAAATAGTCGAAGTTGAAAATTAGTTCAGGATCGTTTTCTTTCCCCGTAAACCACCCTCGTTCAAGCAATGTCAGGGCACGTGGAGTAAGAGTTACATTTTGTGAGGCGTATTTTGGATCAGTAATAATTACTTTAAGACAAGCAGAGACATTTTCGGATGCAAGACTTCCCAAACTCAAAACAATTAAGGTCTTTTCATATCCGCAGCGCATAAAGACTTCAATAATCTCATTCAAAGACGCAACAGAGTTTGGTTGATTTTGTACAAATTTGAGCAGCAAAAACTTAAGCCAATAGGTGTGCCTGTGCGGTACATGACATTCCACGAAATTTTCATCGATTTGAACCATGGCATCGCAAAGAAAAATATTTGGGAAGTGATCGTGAGCTTGGCTAAATCTTTTACGCGCGTCAGCCATGAAGAGGACGCGCAAAATTGGCGGGGGTTTTTTGAATAACCGCGAGAATACTTCACCGTTTTCTCCAAACTCAAGTCGTAAATCCAAGATGAAATCGACGAGCGAGCGGTGTTTGTGTTGACCAAGCCGAACTAGACTTGAGAGTATTGGCTCCTTCGCGATTGAACTTTCCCCCAACTGCGGAAAATCCCAAAGATTCTTTAGGAATTCATAGTTTGGATTAAAATCACTTCCTAGATGAGACAACGAAACAGGTAGCCATGATTTCCGAAACAATTCAATTCGCGTGCTTAACACGGCAGTTCCCAACTGATCCGTAAGCCTGAAAATTCGGCCGTGAGTTTGGTTTGTACGTGGAACGACACCACCCATATGAACTTCAAGTTGCGAGTGAACTGTATCCCTTAAAGCAATAACGCAAGCCAACCCTAACCACCCTATGATGTCGTCCTCACACAAGGTGTTTTTTAGCCAGCTCACGTTTTCAACAAAAAACCGATGGTATTTCTTAAAACCATCGCTTGAAAACGAATACTTTGAAAATGAATAATGAAATGCGTCAACATTATCCAGAAGTAAACAAAATCGAATTTTCTGAGAAGCGCAATGCCTCACTAAAGCAGAAACTAAGATCTTCTTAGTCGCATAAGGATGTTCTGAACGAACTTGATTAATGATCTTGTTTGCCGAGACCCTTGGATCAGGCCAACGATGGAGTTCGACTTCCAACAATTCATATAGTCGATCAAAAAAGCTTGTCTTCAAATGCGAAGTGGCGTTTTTGTCTTTAAAAAATTCGGCGTCATAATCTATATAAATTGGAATTGTCGCCCAATTTTCAGAGTCAACCCGAGTCTTTCTAAAGTAGTCGAGAACCCAAGTTAAAAGCAAAGACTTACCTGAGCCAATGCCCCCGATCAAATAAGATACCCGGTTACTTCCAAGCGACTCGGCTTTTGGCACACTACTTCCCTTGTATGAGAACGCAGAACCGAAGGCAGCTTTGGCAAATTTAGGAGCGTCTATAGCCTGCTCGTCGACGAGCCTATCTTCGTCCAATACAATCGGCACAAATTCAACTGGGTTGGAATTTGAGTCCTTGGGCCCGTTGAGATTACGAGAGTATAGATATCGGATGAAATGAGCAGTTAAATCATCCTCTTTTACTGCACGTTCATCATCTTTTAAGTCAACTTCAATTACCGGCACGTCTGCTAAATACGCTGACGTTACATGATGTTTAAATGAGCCAGAAAATAACTTTGCAAAGTATTTCGCATGATCCGGTGCTTTCAAATCAATTTGTTCATATGTTCTTTGGCTATCTAGAATCGATATCGGGCGCTTAAAAAAACTGCTGTAAGTGTTAGTCATTGGGTTGTTTCAAGTAGCTTTCTAAATCCATTTTTAATAGATCTTTTAAATCAAGAAATGAAATGCTGTTATACCGATTGATATTTCTTTGGCAATAACATTCAAGAAGATAAACCAAAATGAACTCGCGCGTAACGCTCAGCTTAATATAAGCGTGCATTCTGAGAAGCGATATTTCGGACAGATTGGGAGTCTGAATAAATCCGATGATTGTTTCGAAAACATAACTTACAGCATCGATTTGTTTTCGAGTGCTTATTGAAAGATTCCAGTATGAAGTAGCTTCCTTCGGCTTGCCAAGTTCGTACAATGCGTGAAAATCATTGTAGTATTTCAGAAGTTCGTTATTTGACGAAGAAGTTAATGTATTTTGAAACTCGATTAACTTATTAATACAGAATAGAAACTCAGACGTAAACCCTTGCTCGAACATAATTTCATTGGTTTTCATAATCGCTGCGGTTTGTGCTTTGATCGCCTGTCCTTGCTCGAAAAGCTGAGCTCTTTGCATTGACAACTCTTTTCTTTGCATAATTCCGCTCCAAATTAAGCCACCAAAAGCGAGTGCAGTGAACAAAGCGTTGATTGCACCAAACGCGTCGCCGAATTTCGCCAAACTATCGATTTCTTTAGCGGCGTCTGAATTAAACCGCGCAAGCAGTTTGAATAAAAAGTCAGCGCCAAAAAATGCCCATGCAAGCCACCCAAGTGCTGAAAATGAGAGCAGAAACACTAATGGAAGAAAGTTTTCACGCCTCGATATATTTGAACTATGTTCGTCATCCACAACTAATTTTTCGATTTTCATTCTTTTCGTAGAACGTTGAGCCCGAGGGAATATATTAGTCATATTTCTAAATGTCAATTTGCGGTTGATAGTTAAAATATAACGGGAGTCCGCCACGTGAACAAGCGTTGCAATTATTACTAAAGAACATTGTCACTGGCGTTGTTAAACGAATAGTTTGCTAAAGCGTGTTTGAACAGGAGCGAGAAGATCAATGGTCTGCATCAGACGGTGACAGCGACGATGAAGATGCAGGTGCCTTAATGTATTGCAAAGAGGCTTGGCTGGTTGTAACGATGCCGGTGGCTAAAGAGGGGGCGAAAAGTGCTTAAGTTACGCCAAGCGCTACCGATACTAGACGAGAGTAGTGGGGCACCGCCCGTTATGCGCCAAGGGGCAAGCTTTTAAATCAATTGCATTATTGCGCTGCCAAGGCCACTCAAAACCCCGTCGCGCGGTGGTACCACGCATGACGTGACGTGCCTATTGGAGTCTATGGAAAGGCTGGCCGCTTTAGTGCCTATGACCCTATCCCTAAAAGATAAACCACTCAAAAGTAGAAGCGCGACAATATTTAGCCAATCAAAAGGGGAAATCGCCGTAAAAAGAGTCAGTTTACGAATGAACAAACAGCCTACGCGTTAAAGCAAATTGCGTTTGGTTCGCCGGCGGTTAAGGCACGCTGTAAGCTGGGTATGTCGCAGGCAACGGTGTATAAAAAAGCGAGGCAAGTTCAGTGGCGTGGGCTCCGGCGAAAAGCGCAGGTTGCGCCAGCTTAAGGACGAAAATAACAAACTCAAGCGTTTAGTGACGGACCTAACATTAGGCAAGGTGATACTGCAGGATGTTCTGCAAAAAAGCTGTAAAGCCTTCGCTTCCGAGCGAGCCTACCGATAACTTGGTCAAGGGTTTTAGAATCAGCATCCGGAAAGCATGCAATGCCTTAAAGTTCTTGCGTACGAGTTACTACTACCGCGACCAGTCTCAGTATAGCAGCGCGTTGAGGATGACGACTCGTGAAGTTACACAAACACGAATTCAATATGGGTATCGCCGAGTTAAGGTGGTGCTCAAACGCGAAGGCTGCGATAAGCTCGTGTATCGGTGCTAGCGCGAACTGGCAATGCCGTTACACTATAAGAAAGCAAAGCGAATAAAGTCGGCGATGTTACGTCAGCCGTTAAAACTAGCAACAAAGGTCAATTGAGTCTGAAGAATTGACTTCGTAGCGGACAACTTGTTTGATGGGCGCAAGTTGCGAATGTTGGCGGTAGTGGATTGTTACTTGTGCGAATGCTTGGCCGTTGAAGTCGGGGAAAGTCTTAAGAGTAAAGATGTTGTTCGAACACTCGAATAAATCGTGGGCGAACGAGGGCTACCAAGCACAATCAAGACCAACAAAGGTAGCGAGTTTGTTGGCAAAGTCATGGCTAGCTGGGAGTACGAAAAAGGTGTTAAACAAAATCTGAGGTGGCTAGGCAAGCCAACGAACAATGCAACCATCGAAAACTCTATCGGGCGGCTTCGCTAAGAGTGTTTGAACGAACATTGGTGCATGGGCCTAGAGGACCCGAACGCAAAAGTAAGTGAGCGGCGAAGATACTATGATGATAGTCGATCACACTGTTGGCTCGCATGGGCGACACCCTAAGAATTCGCTTGTCAAATGGCCCTTATGGGCAATCTGGCGGATTAACAAAAAGCTGAAGTTTCTAGTTTAAATTGTTATAGGAATTGGGATGAGGTCAACTAGTGGGTTTTGTGGAATTACGATTGGTACAGTTTTAGGAGGCAGGTCATTGGTTAGCTTGCTAGGAAGGCGGGTTTGGAATAGTTTCGCGCCACCCGCTTGCCTGCAATGTGACGCGCTCGAAAAAAACGAGGGAATGTTTTACGTTTAATTCCACCCCACTCTAGCTGTCGCCAGTTGAATAACTAGAGTTAATAGTCCTTCGATGCGTTGGAGCAGGCATTTTCCTAAACAAACTGCTCTACAGAGACACTTCAGCACCATAAGCAGCAAGTAATCTCCTTACAGTTCCAAAATACATTTTGTGATCTTCGCACATTATAGATTTTCGATCGAAATTCACATTGGTTCCATGCAATCGATTTGCAATAAACCCACCACCACAAACGCCAACATGAGTACAGCTAAGACACTCGTCAGGAATTAAGCTCATCCTATTTTTTAGGGTTCTTAACAAAGAATCTTCTTCCAACTTAAATAGGCTTGTGTTCTTTATTGATCTATGGAGTCGAATCTCTGGTAGAAAACCTCGTAGATAGTCGTGATGCACATACGAACCATCAGTGTCAATTACTACCATACCAAGTCCATTGACTCCCAACGAATCACCATGTACGGAAGAACCACACATAGTGCTTACTGTTTCCTGAAAATACCGAATTTTCAAAGACGGAATGTCACGCTTTAACCATTCACCAAATAGTTCCGAATACCATTTGCCATAGCGTCCATCACTTGGTTTGTTGTTGTGATTAAATTCAATAGGCCACAACACGCTGAGCTTAGATGGTTGAAGTTCAGTCGCCCAATCCAAATATTCATTCACAGGTATTTCTGGATTAGCAACAGTCAAGTAGCCAGCTAATAACTTACTGTATTCAGACTTAAGAATCCAGTCGACATTCTTGATTATTTTCGAGTAAGTACCTTTTCCCCCATGTGTAATCCGCCTTGAATCGTGATAGACCTCTGGACCGTCTATTGACACTCCTATCGAGCACATGTTTTCCTTTAATATCGGGAACAGATCTTTATTGAGCTGCACCAAGTTTGATTGCATAGAGAATGCAACACGATTTTGAATATTTGCAGCCTCAACTCTTCGAAATAATTTCTCGAAACTATCGATAGGCCAAAGAGTGGGCTCACCGCCATGCAAAGTGATACGGAAACGTGAAATGTTCTTAGCATCGATATATTCTGCGACCCTTTCTACAAATTTGGCAGCATCGTCATCTGACAGCCTGAGAGGAAATCCCTTTGAGTGTTCATGTGGATTTTCAAACATGTAGCAATACGTACAGCGTATATTGCAGTACTCTGTCAGCTTCAGTATTGCCGAAGAAAAAAAAGGAGCTTCTTGCTGTTTTTTAGCGCCATAAAAATCTACGGGTTGGTTTTTTTTATTCATTTGATTTACGCGCTTAAATCAAATGATAAGTCAAAATCTAAATCAAACCCTGCAGCTGTGTCGGCATTTGCAAAACGCTTATCGATTGCATTTTTCCTTATGTCCTCTAAGATTTTGCTTTTGAATGCAGCAGATTCCAGCGGTGGTAAATTGAGTTTCTGAAAATTCAGTTTAAATACGTCAGGTTTTTTTGGCATCATGATCCCTTAGCTTGGTTAATTAAAATGCTCCGATTTAATCCGAGCGATTACACGATATCTACACCTGTCCAACTTGTCATCCCCAGAATTGATGATGAATTGAAAAGACCAAATCATGAACTTGATTGAATAATTAGCCTTGCAACGAACGCCCATTAGCGCTCGCAGATCGTGCCAAAACCGGATGACGACAACCCGGCGATTAGCACCAGACGCAGCAAATTGCTAAACAACGCGCGAACATGTCCGCCCGTTCCAGTTAGGCTGGGCTCGATTACAAACATTACGGCGCGCCACACACCATAGCGCTGTTGATGACGTGAAAGTCCGCAATCCAACTGAAGCAATCAAAGGGGCCTTACTCTACTCATCGCCTACCGCGTTCGTGCTATGGCCTGAGTCACCATTTATGGCGCATGCCCTAGGTAGTTTGCTGAATCGAGACTTTATCGCCGTTGGCGGGCCTAATGAATTCAAGCAGTTTCGGATCACCTAAGATCACCTTTGAAAGGGCGTTCCTGCGTGCGCTTTATTGATCGCATCTTTAATCAATTCGTTGGCAGCGCCCCCCGGCACGTGGTGTGATGAATGTTTGAACCGCCTCAGCCATCGTATATAGTTGAGAATCATTGAATCGTTCAAGCAACACAGTCGGCCGAATAATGATTTTTCCAGAGAGTCGGTTGGCTCGGTCAAGTGACCCCGCCGTTAGCATGAACGTTTCAGGAATCCACGGGCCACCTTGGCGGGTTTCTGACTGTCCCATCATTGACATAGCGACTCCCGCGCGACTGCGCGCTAACTCAGCTAAGCCGCTTAGGAACTTCGAAGCGCGAAGGTTCCCACTGCCTAGCGAAACTGGCCGACCAAGACCCGTTGCCGAGCCGCTTGCAATCGATCCGCATGGCGGTGCAGCTCGGTCATATACGAAGCCCGCATCATCCCCAATGTCGTCGGAATGGCGTCTTTCCCATTGGTCCGCGAGATCATTGGCGTCGCGTTGTATGTGTCGGCCAATTCGGCCAATCGAAGAATCAGTTTTGTAAAGTCCCGCTGCACGATATCGAGGCCATCGCGAATTGTAGGACGGTGGCCGTATCCATTGGGTCATGAGTCGGGCCTAATGATGCCATGGCGCGATGTATCACGAATCCTGTAACCCCCCCATTAGACTTTATGCAAAGGCTGGCGGTATTAGTGCCAAAGCCAAGATTGAACTTGATCCGATTCCATGGCGCTCAGTTAGCAGTACAAGCACCCAATGCCAACTTGCGCTCAAAGGTAGTACTGCAACCGCCGAACGACACCAAAGCACTGCCCGTAGCATTAGCAAAAAAAATACTTTTAAAATGCTTATTCACTCATTCCTTATTTACACTGACCTGCCCCTTTAAAATTTGATTAGCGCTCCGATCATCAACCATTAAATCAATGAGTTACAACAGTTTCGTAATTAATGATCGAAATAAAACAAACAAGCCTCAGAATTTGTTTTAAAAAGATTGAATTTAATGCATACTTGAGTTGAACAAACAGCGAGAATGCTATTCGCCACTAATAGACGCGCTGTTTTTAAACATTTGCTCCTCAATTCTGCAATGCCAATCTAGCTAACGAATGACTCGCAAGACCCAAACTGACTACGCGGAACTGTTGCTTGAATTGCGCAATAAACGACGCCAAATAGACCAAGCTATTGCGGGTATTGAGGCGCTTATTTCGTTGCAAGCGCCCATCGAGTTGGGTGATCCATTAAACAGTGGTCTTGGTGCGAGCACTCGTTTGCAAAGTGGCCCGACAAATGTTGAACCCAACGCTGACCGCGGGCCGTTCTTAGGTAAAAGCATATTAAGTGCAGCGCGCAGTTTGTTAGCAAAAAGTGAACAGCCTTTAACTGCTACAGAGCTGGCGCAAGCACTTATTGCTGGTGGGTACCCGGCTCGCTCTAAAAATTTCGCAAATACCGTTGCAGCCGTTTTAAACCGCTGCGACAAGACCGGCGGCAATGTCATTCGCGTCGGTAAAAATTTATTTACCCTTGTAAATCAACGACACAACCTAGCCATCCAAAACCAAGGAGATTCTAATGAATGAAATCGAACGCCGTAGTTTGGGCATGCAATTGTTGTCCAAAGGGATAACCCAAGCTGAAGTCGCTAGGCGTTGCGAAGTCAGTCGCCAAACAGCCAACAATTGGGCGCAACGAGTCTCCGAAGGAATGACAGCGGAAGCCGTAAAGCCTGGACCAAAATCTAAAATTGACGAAAAAACATTTGCGCAATTTGAGAAAAAGGTAACCCAGCAATTGCGTCGTGGCGAGCACGTTACTTTAGAGACAGCGGGTAAGCTGCTCAAGCGTGAGTTTGGCTACAAGCTTTCGCGCGCGCAGCTGGCACGTTTGATGTCGCAAAGCAATGCAGCGACGCCACGCCAACAACAATTCAAACGTAATGACACGATTGATATTTTGCGTACGTGGGCCGATGCGTCTTGGCGGTTTTAACGCCCAGATTTATCGATTAACTTCGGGTCGAGTGCATCGCGTAAAGCATCGGCCATTAGCGAAAACGAAGTAACAAACAAGGCCATGAAACCCGTGGCCGCAGCCAGCTGCCACCACTTCCCGCGCAACAAATCGCTTTGCGCTTCGGACAACATGGTGCCCCACGAAACAGCATCCAACGGCACGCCCAGACCAAGGTAAGACAAAATTACTTCGGCCTTAATAAAGCCGACAATTAAGATCGACATTTGCACTAAGACGACGTGCGAAACGTTGGGCAAAATATGGCGAAACATTTGGGCCTGCTTGGGTACGCCAATGGCTTCGGCTGCCTGTACATATTCGCGTGAGCGATGTTTCATGTATTCGGCGCGCACAAGTCGGTAGATACCAGTCCAACCGGTAAAGCCCAAAATAATAACTACAGTAGAGATGCCTCGGCCAAACACAGCCGCAAAAGCGAAGATCAATAAAATATTTGGGATGGATGTAAAAACGTTGTAAACCCATTCCAGCAAGTCACCGAGTTTGCCGCCGAAGAACCCTCCAATTGCGCCTAACGTGGTGCCAATGATCGTGGCTAACAACGCCGCAACAATGCCGACCATGACAGAAATTTCGGAGCCTTTAATGACTTTTGCTAAGACATCGCGCCCCAACCGATCACCGCCTAACGGCAATGTATTGGCCCGAACATTTACAGCTTCTTTTACGTTAGCAGCTCTTTCAGCCCACTCTTTATAGCGCGGCGCTAACGGGTCGACCGCAGAAATATCGATCGGCTTGCCAGCTACTTTTTCTACAATCACACCATCGCTGTCTGTGGCTTGGCCAATGAAAGTTGGGTTGGCATCCGGTAAGCCAGCTTCGCGCTGCCAATCTTTTGCAATCAATCCAACTGTTGATAAGGCAATCATTAAGAAGAACAGGCTAACGACGGACAGTGAAACTAGCGCAATCGGTTTTCGCAAAAAACGTCGCCAACCAGCTTTCCAAATATTGTCAGACTTAACGAGCGTAGTTGAAACAGCGCCATCTAAATTGATTGGGTTATTAATCGATGCATTGATACTCATTTCAAAACCACCCTTGGGTCAACCGCGCGATAGGCCAAATCGACTAACAAATTAATAATCATCGTAATCATTGCCAGATAAACAGTGAGTGCCTTAATTACTGGGAAATCGCTGCCGTTTACTGCTTGAATTAGCTCGCGCCCAATGCCAGGAATTGAGAAAAAATATTCGATTAAAAATGAGCCTACAAACACACCGGGTAACTGCACACCGACGTTGGTCATTACCGGAATTAATGCATTGCGTAATACATGGGTAAACAGCACTTTGCTTTCACTGACCCCTTTAGCGCGAGCAGTCCGCACATAGTCTTGGCGCATTTCATCTAGAAAGAAAGTTCGGTACAAGCGAGTCTGCGGCGCAAGGCTAACAAACACAGCCAACAAAATAGGCAGCGGCGCAAAGTAAGTGAGATTGCGCCAAAAACTATCCGACCAGCCTTGCACCGGGAACCAACCCAATTTAAAACCAAACCAATACTGGCCCATGATGACGTAGACCAAGAACGAAACCGATAAGGCTAAAGTTGTTAAGATCATTATGCTGCGATCCGCAAGGCTATCGCGCTTGTAAGCTACCCACATGGCAAGGGGAATAGCCAAGATAACGTCGATAACTAAAATAGGCACCATGACAGTTAGGGTCGGGCCGATACGCGTCGTTAAAATATTACTGACGGGTTCTTTGGTGGTCCAACTTTGACCCCAATCAAAAGTGAAAATACTTTTAACGAAAACCCATAGCTGATACCAAATAGGTTCGCTAAGACCAAGTTGATCTCGAATCAACGCGATTTGATCCGCGCTAGCATTTTGCCCCGCTAAGATTTCGGCGGGATCCCCTCCAAACCATTTAAATAAAAAGAACACCAGCAAAATAACCCCTGCCAAGGTGGGAACCATTTGCCATAAGCGTCGAACAATATATGCGGCCATAAACCAAGAACTCCGTAACTTAATTGCAGCACCGTTTTTATTCCGGCGCCGTTTCGCTAGACGAAAAGCGCCTAAAAACGCCTACAATAAGCGTATTCATTTATTTGTAACCCAACATTATGCGTTTATTTTTCCCAAAGTTTCAGGCAAACCGCAAGTTTCTAATTCGATTGCTGAGCCAAGCCCTTTTTTCGAGTGTGCTGTTTGTAGGTGTTATTGGTTGGCAAGAGTCTTTGGCTCAAGGCAAGCCGCCAGAAACTAAAGCGGCAGACGCAAAAGCGGTGGAAGCTAAAGTAGCCGACACCAAAGCAAGCGAGCAAAAACCGGCTGAAGCGAAAGCATCAACACCTTCGACGGGTGAGGCAAAAACCGAGGCAAAAAAAGCAGCGGAGCCAAAAGCCGCCGAGAAACCCAAAGGCCCGGTTATCGTTGCCAATGGGCGTTTTGATTCAAAGCTGTCTGAAAAGGTTATTCGTTATGCGTTTCCCGTAGCCGAAACTGGTTTTGATCCCGCGCAAATTAGCGATCTTTACTCTCGCACCGTAGTGGCAGGCATTATGGAGTCGTTATTTAGCTGGGATTTTCTTGCAGCACCAGCGCAAATTGTGCCCAACGTTGCCGAGAACTTAGGTGATATTTCTAGTGACTTTAAAACCTTTACGGTCAAAGTAAAAAAAGGTATTTACTTTGCCAATCACGCCGCGTTTGGGGGAAAAAAACGTGAATTGACAGCGGATGACTTTGTTTACTCTTTTAAGCGGCACTATGATCCCAAGCTGAAAAGTTATGCGATTAATACTTTGCTAACTAGCAACTTGTTGGGTCTTAATGAATTGCGTGCCGCTGCTATAAAGAATAAAGCCCCCTTCGCTTACGATACTGCCGTTGAGGGAGTAAAGGCTTTAGATCGTTACACCATTCAATTTAAAACCCGCGACGCCGTTCCGCGCTTTTTGGAAAACTTTAGTGATCCGTCATTGTTTGGTGCTGTTGCGCGAGAAGTGGTCGAAAAGTTTGGCGATAAAATTATGGAAAACCCGGTTGGTACTGGCCCCTACCGCCTCACCGCTTGGCGGCGCGCCAGCAAAATAGTTCTAGAACGAAATCCCGATTATCGCGAGGTGTTGTTTGACGCAAAACCAGCTGCCGACGATGTTGTTGGCAATGAAATTTTGGCGCGTATTAAAGGCAAACGTATTCCGTTAAATGATCGCATTGAAATTTCGATTTTAAATGAAGAGCAACCGCGCTGGCTGGCTTACTTAAACTCTGAACATGATTTTTTACAGGGCATTCCTAATAGCTTTTCGGCTCAAGCTATTCCAAACAATCAACTAGCGCCTAATTTGAAAAAAGCTGGCATCAAGTTGCTGCGCACACCGCTGTCAGACATCACGATGTCATTTTTTAATATCGAGAATCCCATCGTTGGGGGTTACACGCCCGACAAAGTAGCGTTACGTCGCGCGATTGCATTAGCGATTGATGTGGATGCTGAAATCCGTTTAGTACGTCGCGGTCAAGCGATTCCAGCCAACATTTTGCAACCACCTGGAACCACCGGTTTTGATCCTTTGTTTCGCTCCGAAATGAGTGAGTTTTCTCGACCCAAAGCGATGGCATTGTTAGATCTATTTGGGTACGTCGATAAAGACGGTGATGGTTGGCGTGATCTTCCGGATGGCTCACCGCTAATACTGCGTTGCTTATCGCAAAGCGATCAAGCTTCGCGACAGTTGGATGAGTTATTTAAGAAAAATATCAACGCCGTTGGTTTAAAGATAGAATTTGAACCAGCCAAGTGGCCGGATAATTTGAAAAAGGCGCGCGCTGGTAATTTACAAATGTGGCGCTTGGGGTTTTCGGCTACCGGCCCCGATCCCGACTCTTATATTATGCAAGGCTACGGCCCGGCAAAGGGTGAAAATAATTTATCGCGTTTTTCAAGACCCGAATACGACGCTTTGTACGAGAAGCAAAGAACACTACCCGATGGGCCTGACCGTAATGCAGTTATGATGGAGGCGCATCGCATACTGATTGCCTATATGCCTTATAAGGTTCACACGCATCGCATTGCCCCTGACCTAATGCACCCATGGACTTACAACTATAAACGTCATCCGTTTATGCGCGATATTTATAAGTTTTTAGAAGTCGATACAGCGGCTCGCGTTAAAGCACTTGGCGAGCAATAGTTAACTACAAATTAGCGTAGCAATTAAACCTAACCTTCTTGCATGACGCCTTGCAGACCTAACTTGTTTAACAAGTCTTCAAAACTTTGCAAGTCGGAAAATTCAATGACTAATTTGCCTTTACCTTTTGCATTGGCGCTTAGTTGAACTTTGGTTGCGAGCGCATCGGCCAAGCGCTCGGCTAAACGCTCGACATCGCGGCTTTGGTTAACGCTTTTTTCTGATGGTATTGCAGCGGGTTTTAGCGAAGGAATACTTAGGCCTTCGGTAGCTACTTTGGTCACTAATTTTTCTGCGTCGCGGACGGTTAATTGCCGTTGCACAATTTGCTGTGCGCAAGTAATTTGGTCCACGGCTGGTAGGCTTAACAAAGCGCGCGCGTGGCCCATATCTAAGTCGCCTGCCATTAGCATCGTTTGTACTGGCGCGGCTAAATTGAGTAAACGCAGCAAGTTAGAAGTGGCACTACGTGAGCGGCCAATAGCTTCGGCGGCTTGCTCATGGGTAAAACTAAATTCATCGAGTAAACGCTTAATCGCTTGCGCTTCTTCAAGTGCACTTAGATCTTCGCGTTGAATGTTTTCAATTAGGGCCAACGCCAGCGCGTCTTGGTCTTTTACGTTTTTGATAATTACCGGCACTTCTGCCAAGCCAGCAATTGCAGCCGCACGAAAGCGACGTTCACCGGCTATAATTTCGTAACGATCACCTGCAATTTGGCGCACAACGATGGGCTGCATAATGCCGTGTAGGCGAATGGATGCGGCTAGTTCTTGCAGCGCGCCTTCATCCATCCGGGTACGCGGTTGATATTGACCCGCTTGCATCTTGGCAAGCGCCAATTGCATCATTGAGCCTTCGCTAGCGGCGGCCGCCGGAGCGGATGATGTATCTGGCCCGAGCAACGCGCTTAAGCCGCGACCAAGGCCGCGTTTATTGGATGGTGGTGTCATTTTGTGGAAACAGGGTTTCTAATCGTTGAATCAGTTCGGCGGCAAACGCTAAATACGCTTTTGCCCCTTTAGAGTTGGGGTCAAACACGACGCCGGGTTGCCCATAACTAGGTGCCTCAGCAAGGCGCACATTACGTGGAATGACGCTGTCAAATACTTTGTCACCAAAATGTTGGCGCAATTGATCGGCCACTTGTACTTGCAAAGTAATACGGGGATCAAACATCACGCGCAGCAACCCAATCACTTCTAAGTTGCTATTGAAATTAGCGTGAATTTGTTTAATGGTGTTGACTAAATCGCTTAAACCCTCAAGCGCGTAGTACTCGCATTGCATGGGAATAATAACGCCGTGCGCCGCGCACAAACCATTGAGCGTTAGCATGGATAATGACGGTGGGCAATCGACCAATACAAAGTCGTACTGATCTTCTACGGCTACCAAAGCTTCTTTTAAGCGCGACTCGCGGGCTTCAAATTCCACTAGTTCAACTTCGGCACCAGCCAATTCGCGATTGGCGGGCAAGACGTCGTATTCGGCCGGCACGCGTACTTTGCAATCTTGCACATCGGCCAAGCCAATTAATAAATGATAGACCGTCTTTTTTAGCTCGCGTTTATTAATTCCGCTGCCCATCGTGGCGTTACCTTGCGGGTCCAAATCGACTAGCAAGACGCGCTGTTTATGGCGTGCTAACGCTGCTGCTAAATTGACCGTAGTGGTTGTTTTACCGACCCCACCCTTTTGATTGGCAATGCAAAAAACGCGCGCCATTAGGCATCCTTATTATTGTTATCGGCTGTTGCTAACCACACAAGACAACGTTGCGCATCGGCCAAGCCGGGCACTTGTAATGGCTGCTGTTCTATTAGCTGCACAGTAGCGGGCAGCGCCTGAATTTCGGCAGCTTGCAGTTTAGCCTTCATCGCCACAAAGCGCTCTACAATTGCACTGGTTGGGCTTAGTAAATGAATGCTGGTGTTGCAAAAATCATCGAGACTGGCAAACGCGCGGCAAGTAATAAGGTCAAAGCCAACAAACAATGGGTCGCTTGATTGCAGCAAAGCAATGTCAAGCAAACTTAAGACTTCTACGCGTGAGTGAATTGGATAGAAGTTATCCAGTTTAAGCAGCAGCTTTTGCTGGCGCTGAAAAGCAATTTTTTTCTCGACGGTATCGACGCTAGTAACTTGTAAAACCAAATGCGCTGGGTCTGAGCAAATTGCCAAAATTAAACCCGGCAGACCGGCACCACTACCCACGTCGAGCATTTGCAACGAATTGCTTTTTAACCGACCAGCAAAACGCAGGCGCAATTGAGCCACTAAAGCTAAGCAGTCAAACAAGTGTACGGACAACATTTGATCTGGCGCAACCACGGAGGTCAAATTGAAAACTTTGCCCCACTTAGCAATTTGCTCCATTAACGTGAGTAATTGCTCTTGCTGATGGCTGGTTAACTGCAGCTTAAGTTCGGCGCAGGCTTGCTGCAGTTTTTGTTGTTGATTCATAAAGTTGGGAGTCAAAAACGCTTAAGCTTTACCCTTAGGCAGCGTCGCGAACATTCCAATAGTTCTTTTTTAAATGCACTAACAAAATAGAAACCGCTGCGGGCGTAATACCCGAGATACGACCCGCTTGGCCCAAGGTTTCGGGTTGGTGCTTTTGTAACTTTTGCCGAACCTCGAAAGACAGGCCTTTAACCGATTGATAATCTAAGTCGTTGGGCAGACGGGTTTGCTCGTGATTCAGTTGACGGTCAACTTCAAGTTGTTGCCGTTCGATGTAGCCCGAGTACTTGAGTTGAATTTCCACTTGCTCCGCCGCTTGCGGCTCGGTAAGACCAGGCCCAGTTAAGGGATGTTGCATCAATTGATTATAAGACACCGAAGGACGACGCAATAAGTCTGCTAGCGAATACTCACGCTCGATAGACTGCCCAATTAGCTTGATCGCTTCATCCGCAGGCAAGTGTTTTGGAGTGACGTAAACCGATTTTAAACGCTGCAGCTCGAGGTCGATTGCATCGCGTTTTCGGCAAAAAGCGTCCCAACGCTCATCGTTTACGCAACCTAATTTTCGGCCAATTTCGGTTAGGCGTAAATCGGCATTGTCTTCGCGCAAACTTAAGCGGTACTCGGCTCGGCTGGTAAACATGCGATAGGGTTCACTCACACCTTGGGTAACCAAGTCATCCACCAACACGCCTAAATAGGCTTCGTCTCTGCGTGGTGTCCATGCTTCTTTTTGTTGTACTTGCAACGAGGCATTTAATCCAGCCAGCATGCCTTGGGCTGCCGCTTCTTCGTAACCGGTCGTGCCATTTATTTGACCCGCAAAATACAAGCCGTCGATGGACTTTGTTTCTAACGAAGCCCGCAAACCACGTGGATCAAAAAAGTCGTATTCAATTGCATAACCTGGCCGAAGAATATGTGCGTTTTCTAAACCGACCATCGATTGCACTAATGCTATTTGCACATCAAAAGGCAGGCTTGTAGAAATCCCGTTGGGATACAACTCGTGAGTGGTTAAGCCTTCGGGCTCTAGGTATATTTGATGGCTAGTTCTTTCGGCAAAGCGATGAATCTTGTCTTCAATCGACGGACAATATCTTGGCCCAACACCCTCAATCACGCCGGTATACATCGGCGAGCGATCCAGTCCATTACGGATAATGTCGTGGGTTTGTTGATTGGTATGGGTAATCCAACAAGGTACTTGCCGAGGATGTTGCTCAACATGGCCTAAAAATGAGAACACGGGGATAGGGTCTAAATCGCCAGGTTGCTTGGCCAGTTTAGTGAAATCGACCGAGCGCCCATCAATACGTGGCGGCGTGCCAGTCTTTAATCTACCTTGCGGAAGTTTTAGTTCTTTTAAACGAGCACTAAGCGATATCGCTGGTGGATCACCTGCTCGCCCAGCAGAATAGTTTTGTAGACCGACGTGGATTAAGCCATTTAAGAATGTACCGGCTGTTAACACTACCGTCTTTGAGCGAAAGCTTAGACCAATTTGGGTAACAGCACCGGTAACGCGATTGCCTTCAACAACGAGATCATCGACTGCACCTTGGAACAACCATAAATTTGGTTGATTTTCCAATCGGGTTCGTATGGCTTGGCGATACAAAACCCGGTCTGCTTGCGCACGCGTAGCGCGCACAGCCGGACCTTTGCTCGAATTTAAAATACGAAATTGAATACCCGCTTCATCGGTAGCGGCAGCCATCGCCCCGCCCATCGCGTCAATTTCTTTAACAAGATGCCCTTTTCCGATGCCACCAATGGATGGGTTGCACGACATTTGCCCTAAGGTTTCAATGTTATGCGTCAACAATAAAGTCTTACTGCCCATGCGTGCTGCAGCCAATGCGGCTTCAGTACCGGCATGGCCACCACCAACAACGATGACATCAAAAAGCTGAGGAAAGTTCACGTTTGATCTTTAGTTAAAAGGGACAGCGACTGTGTTTTCAATTGGTTCTAATTATAGAAGCCATGGTCGACATAGGCTAGTGGTAATGCGCCCTATTCACTAGTCCGCGGGCTTAGAAGTTGTTTCACGTGAAACAACCAAGGTTTCTATTCCTTGGGTAGGCGTATAACCACCTCTCAAAACAAGTTCGCCAATTCTGAAAAACGATGGGAATTTGGGACAGTCTGATTCGGCGCAGCAATTACGAAACGATTCGTAACCATCGCCTTTTAGGATTAATCGAAATAAACTAACCTGCTTAGGTAAATTACGTTCCAACTTTTAACGGTGGCCGTGCATATATCAATCCGCTCTACCAATAGTTGTGAATCATAACAACATTGGAAGCATGGACTGTTGGATGTAGCAAGTCAAACGGTGCGTTTAAAGCCACCAGTTTTGTAACCCCTTGTACAGGGCATCGTTGTCGAACCTAGTTTACGTACTCAACAACATTTTGCAAACGTGAATAATCCGGATTGCTGAAAGTGCAATAGCTGCGCGTTTCCTCAAATACATGCTTTAGCTCAGCTTCACGGAACACGACAGTTTAGCGATGGTAAAGCCTAACCGCAACGCAGCCTCTCATTTAAGCGAATGACTTGACTAACCGCTTATTCGGATTTGATTACTAAAGTGGTGCGACAGTGAAGGTTAATTTGCTGAATTAGTTTCTACTGACTTGATCGAACCAGAATTTGCGTCCATTTGTTGGTTTTGAAATCACTGCTCAATTTAATTCAACTTTCAGATTCTTGGGGCGCAAACTTCCCTCTTTATTCGCGGGCTAAACTAGGCCAATGAATGGGGCAACGACTATACGCAAATCTGCGGTGATCTTATGGCGAAGACGAAATCAACCTAATCAAGAAGGGCTTGCTTCGATGTCGACCGGATTGGACGCCGTTTGCGGCGGACGGATCGGTAAAAACTCCCTATCCTAGTAGTTTGGCTCTTTTAGCAATTGGTTCAATCGCTTTGATCAGTCGGGAAATGTGCAATTCAGCTATTGTTCGAATTGTTTCACGTGAAACAAAGGCAGATGATTAGCTCCTCATCCTCCAAGCGCTTGACCCAATTCATTACCCGACCCAATGATAAATTGAGTTCCCCTCGAACCAAGATCCAGTCCGAGGTACATACTTACTTAGCAACATCCTGACAAACCAATAATCTGCAGGCAAAGGCTAAAATCCTAATGTTATTGCGAGTAGGTACACACAACGCAAGACGCCAACAATTTCATCCCAAAACAGCCCTACATACCACCAATAACCAAGTACTTAATCTCCAAGTACTCATCAATTCCGTATTTAGAACCTTCACGACCTAGGCCCGATTGCTTAACACCGCCAAACGGCGAAGCCTCGTTTGCAAGCACACCGGTATTAACCGCAACCATCCCACTTTCGATTTTCTCCGCTACACGGAATACACGGCTAATATCGCGCGAGTAAAAGTATGAGGCTAAACCAAACTCGGAATCGTTTGCCATAGCCAGTACTTCGTCTTCGGTTTTAAAACGGAACAGTGGCGCTAACGGTCCAAAAGTTTCCTCTTTAGCAACCAGCATCTCTTTAGTCACTTCAGTTAAAACGGTCGGCTCGAAGAACAATGCACCCTGCACATGACGCTTGCCACCCAAAAGAACTTTTGCGCCTTTTGAGACTGCGTCCGTAATATGTGACTCTACTTTGTTAATAGCAGCAGGTTCGATTAACGGCCCAATGTTTACCCCAGCATCAACACCGTTACCCACTTTTAACTGGGCTACTTTGGCGGCAAACTTCTGCGCGAACTGATCGTAAACTGCATCTTGAATATACAGGCGATTGGCACATACACAGGTTTGGCCCGCGTTACGATATTTACTAACAATCGCCCCGTCGACAGCAGCATCGATGTCTGCATCGTCAAACACAATAAAAGGCGCATTACCGCCAAGCTCCAGTGATAGCTTTTTAATCGTATCGGCCGATTGGCGTAACAAAATTCGCCCTACTTCGGTTGAACCCGTAAACGACACTTTACGCACGATTGGGCTCGCGCAAATGGTTTGTCCAATCGCCGGAGCGGCAGCACCATCGGCAACGATAATGTTTAAAACACCAGCAGGAATACCGGCTTGCTCGCCTAACTCGGCTAGAGCCAGTGCACATAAAGGCGTCGCTTCAGCGGGCTTAACAACAAAGGTACAGCCCACCGCTAAACCGGGCGCGACTTTGCGGGTGATCATTGCGATTGGAAAATTCCAAGGAGTAATTGCAGCGCATACGCCAATAGGCTGCTTTATTGTCATCAAACGACGATCATTTGAGACCGTTGGAATCATGTCGCCATAAGCACGCTTACCTTCTTCGGCAAACCATTCAACAAAAGACGCTCCATACACAACTTCGCCTTTGGCTTCAGCCAATGGCTTACCTTGTTCGGTCGTCATTAGTAAAGCCAAGTCGTCAGCATTTGCCACGATAAGATCGAACCATTTACGCAATATCTGGCTACGTTCTTTCGCGGTCTTGGCTTTCCATGCGGGTAAAGCGGCTTGCGCGGCGGCAATTGCACGACTGGTTTCTGCGGCGCCCATATTGGCGACTTCGACAATAGTGGCACCCGTTGCTGGATTAGTTACTGCAAACCTCGTACCGGAATCAGCACCAACCCATTGGCCATTGATGTAGCCTTGATTTTTTAACAACGACATTTGTTTTAATGCGAGCGTCATAAAAGGGACTTTCTTAAAAACGTTTTTACTAACTGATTTCAGTGCGACTTCTATTGCACTGATCTTCTGTTAATTAGCCAAAAATTATTTCATCGTCGGCATAATAAAATCTGCGCCTGAGCGCAGGCCGGTTGGCCAACGGGTCGTCACTGCTTTGTAGCGTGAATAGAAACGAATGCCCTCGGGACCGTGCATATGGTGGTCGCCAAATAACGATGCTTTCCAACCACCAAAAGAATGAAACGCCATAGGTACTGGGATCGGTACGTTGACACCAACCATACCCACTTGGATACGATTGCAAAACTCGCGCGCTGCATCACCATCGCGCGTAAATATTGTCGTGCCATTAGCAAATTCGTGGGCGTTAATTAAGGCCAGCGCTTGTTCGAAATTGTCGACTCGCACTACCGATAATACGGGGCCAAAAATCTCCTCTTTGTAAATTCTCATAGTCGGTTTAACGTGATCGAACAAGCATGTACCCAAGAAATAACCTTGTTCATTGCCAGCCACTTTTAGGCCGCGCCCATCCACTATTAGTTGCGCGCCTTCGGCAACTCCCGTGTCGACGTAGCCACTTACTTTCTCTAGATGCGCTTTGTTAACTAGGGGGCCCATTTCGGCCGTTGGGTCCATACCTTGTGCTACCTTGACTGCTTTAGCACGCTCGGCAAGACGCGCGACAAGCGCATCGCCCACATTACCAACCGCCACGGCTACTGAAATCGCCATGCAACGCTCACCAGCCGAGCCATAGGCTGCACCGATTAAAGCATCGACTGCTTGATCTAAATCCGCATCCGGCATCACCACTAAATGGTTCTTTGCACCGCCCAAAGCTTGCACGCGCTTCGCGTTGTGGTTTGCTGTATCAAAAACATACTTTGCAATTGGCGTTGAACCAACAAAACTAATTGCTGCAACATCCGGATGATTTAGCAAACCATCTACGGCCACTTTATCCCCATGCAGGACATTAAAAACACCATCCGGTAAACCGGCTTGCTTTAGCAATTTCGCCATAAAGTTAGCCGCCGACGGATCACGCTCGGAAGGTTTTAAAATAAACGTGTTACCGCATGCAATCGCAACCGGAAACATCCACATTGGCACCATGGTCGGAAAGTTAAACGGGGTAATCCCCACACAGACGCCCAAAGACTGACGCACCGAATAAGAATCGATCCCACCGCCCACTTGCTCGCTAAATTCGCCTTTAAGCAAATGCGGAATACCGCAGGCAAACTCCACCACTTCCATGCCGCGTGTGATCTCGCCTTGCGCATCTGAAAACACTTTGCCATGCTCAGCGGTAATAATGGCGGCCAACTCATTTAAGTTTGCCTCCAATAGTTCTTTGAACTTAAACATAACGCGGGCACGGCGCAGTGGCGGTGTCGCCGACCAAGCAGGAAATGCTGCTTTTGCGCTAGCCACAGCCGTTTGAACTGCCGCTGCATCGGCGAACACGACTGTTTTAGCAACTTGGCCCAATGCGGGATTAAAAACTTCACCAACCCGACCAGGTTGTCCCGCAAATTCTTGCCCGCCAATCCAGTGTGGCAAAACCGACTGCGCTGCAGAAGCTGGTGGTTTTTGTGGGGTGTTTTGTGAACCTACAGCTAAATTCATACGAATCCTTGGTTTGTTAGTATTTGCCAGAAACTCATTCAGCCTATTGAACGCCGTTCGATTAACTGTACAATTGTAAAAACGTTAGTTTAGAAACCACTGGAATTTCTGTCAATAAAGACTGCATCAACAATGCCAAACGCCGCAACAACTTCTAGCAAATTGTCTACCCAACCGATTCAAAACCCAGCCGTTGAGCGCACTGTCCGAATTTTGGATTGGCTCGCAGCCGACCAACACAATGGCGACGCGTCTTTGGCTCATCTTGCCCGCTCTCTCGAATTGCCAAAAAGTAGCGTACATGGTCTGCTTAATACCCTTACCACTCTCGATTTAGTCCGACGCAGCGCAGACGGTCAATTCGCTCTGGGGCCACGCCTGTTGCAATGGGCCAATGCCTATAGCAACCAAAACGACTTAGTTCAGCAATTTTTAAAAAGCGCCGAGCGACAGCCGGCATTAAGCCAGGAAACTATTATGTTGGCTCTGCTTGACGGAAGCGAGGTTATTTACTTGGGTTGTCGCATAGGATCTAGTGCGCTGGCCGTCAACTTTAAAGTCGGTGGACGTTTCCCAGCCCATTGCACCTCCAGCGGCAAAGCAATGCTATCGAGTCTAGACGATCTGCAAATTAAAAAACGCATGGGCGCTGGACCCTACAAGCGCTTAACCGATAAAACGCCCACTACCGCTAAAGCCCTGTTGCACGATTTAAAAGTTGTACGCAACAACGGCTACGCTATTGACGATGAAGAGACTGCAATAGGAATGCATTGCTTTGGCGCGGCCGTTTTTAGCGCTGGGCAAACCGAAGCGGCCGCAGCGGTGGCGGTTAGTTTAATAAAAGCCTCTACTACGCCTGCACGGCAACGTACTATTGTTAAAGCAATTACCGAACTTGCCGCCGATTTATCTAAATCGCTCGGAGCAAAAAATGCATAACCCAAACAGCAAAGTAAAACCCCTTGCAATTACTATGGGCGATCCTGCAGGTATCGGCCCTGAAATCATTGTTAAGTCATTGCAAGACCGATCACAAAAAACCTCAGCACCCTTGCTTATCTACGGTGATGAGCAAGTCTTTGCAGCGCAGCTAAAACAACTACAGTCAACTCTGAAATTGAAGGTATTAAGCACCGCTTCCGAATGGGATGCACAAGCCAATTGCCTGCAACTAATCGCAACTTCGCGTTTAGATAAACCGATTCAAATTGCAACTATTAACGCGGCTTACGGACAAGCAGCGGCCAATGCAATTGAAGCCGCGACGCGCGATACGCTTGCAGGAATTACCGCCGCCGTTGTTACGGCACCAATCCATAAAGAAGCATTTTCGGCAGCCGGTGTACCCTATCCAGGTCACACTGAAATGCTAGCGGCATTAGCCGGCAACCCGGCAGTACGAATGATGTTGGCCAATCAAGAATTGCGTACCGTTTTGGTCACTATTCATTACTCAATGCGCCAAGCGATCGAAGCAATTACGCAAAGCGCGGTTGAACAAACAATTCAAATTACCCACGACGCTTTAGTGCGCAGCGGAATTAGCAAACCACGTATTGCAGTAGCTGGTTTGAATCCGCATGCGGGCGAAGGTGGCCTCTTTGGCACCGAAGAAATTTCCGCGATCATTCCCGCCATTGAAAACGCCAAGCGCTTAGGTATCGATGCCTCCGGTCCATACCCTGGCGACACCATTTTTAGCAAAGCGCGCCATTTCAAACACTTCGACGTTGTTATTGCGATGTACCATGATCAAGGACTTATTCCCGTCAAATATTTAGGCATTGAAGAAGGCGTTAACGTCACTTTAGGCCTACCTTTTGTGCGTACCAGTGTCGATCACGGAACGGCATTTGATATCGCAGGCAAAGGCATCGCCGACCATCGCAGTTTAATCGCCGCCATCAACATGGCACAGTTACTTTGCAATCAATAATTATTTAATCTTAAAAATTTAGCTCTATGAAAACTTTAGACTTTCGCAGCGATACCGTTACGCAACCAACCACCGAAATGCGTGCCGCCATGATGACCGCGCCGCTAGGTGATGATGTCTTTGGTGATGACCCCAGCATCAACGAATTGCAAGATTACTGTGCGCAACTATTCGGCTTTGAGGCGGCCCTGTTTGCCCCGTCGGGAACCCAGACTAACCTGATTGCATTAATGAGTCACTGCGGTCGCGGCGACGAAGCCTTAGTTGGTCAGCAATGGCATACTTACCGCTGGGAGGCTGGTGGTATGGCGGTGTTAGGTTCGATTCAACCGCAGCCTATCGAGAACCAAGCAGACGGCACCATTCGCATTGAAGATTTACAAGCTGCTGTTAAGCCCGACGACGCACACTTTGCCAAAACAAAATTAGTCGTTATAGAAAATACCACCGGCGGCAAAGTGCTGCCGTTAAGTTACTTAGAACAAGTTAGGCAATTTGCTGAGAAAAATAAATTGGCTTTGCATTTAGACGGCGCACGGTTAATGAATGCGGCAGTAGCGCTAGCCAATAACGCAACAGCTAATCTACAAAACACAAACGGCCAAGCATCTAGCTCTGAACAAAAAAACAGTGTCGGTACGATCGCAGACCTGTCTGCCTGCATTGCAATTGCTAAACAAATTACCGCCCCGTTTCACTCGGTGTCCCTATGTTTATCGAAAGGTCTTGGCGCACCCGTTGGCTCAATACTTTTAGGCTCTAAAGATTTAATCACAAAAGGTAAACGCCATCGCAAAATGTTAGGCGGTGCAATGCGCCAAGCAGGGTTTTTAGCAGCCGCTGGAACTTACGCGTTAAAAAACAACGTCGCTCGGTTAGCGCACGATCACAGCAATGCCAGCTTGTTAGCGCAAGGACTAAGCACGATCCCGTTTATCAAAATTGCCAGTGTTCAAACCAATATTGTTTTTTTGGATGTCGATAGCAGCGTCGCCGACAAATTTGCAGCGCATTTAAAGCAACATCAAGTACTACATACCGGCATCGCAAAGCAACGCTGGGTAACGCATTTAGACGTTGACCAAGAAAGTGTTGCACGTGCTATCGAAGTTGCCCGCAGCTTTAAAGCATAGCGCACTAAAAATCGTCGCAGTATTTCGTATTTTCTAAGAACTAAGCAGCCCCCGAATTGCGGCGGCGCGGGCCAGCGTGTGCTCGTAGCCCGCCTTCATTGCTTTGGTGCGAAACGCTTCGGTAACGCTCACCCAATAACCGAAGTTCGGGTGCAACACTAAATCGGCGTACATCGCCTCGGCTTGAATCAGTGAACGCTTTTTACGATCAGATTCCGCAAACCGCTCAGCACCTTCAGGTACTTTATCTAAATGCGCCGACGCATCAACCGCCAACACTTTACTAGCACCTAATGCTTTGGCTTGGCGTACGGGCAAGGGGTTTAACCAGTCGGGATCGACATAGGTTTTTCCGGCAATGGTTACGGGCGCAAAACGCCCTTCAATTGCACAAGAGGCTTGTACTGCAACACCGGTATTGCCGCAATTAAAAATCTCCGCAACGCCGGTCGCTTTGTTTTGTACTAAACAGGCAAAAGGGATGGGCAAATCTTCCATCGGTTTGCCCATTACTTTCTCGTTCACTAAATCAGCAATCGCGCCGCCATGTAGGCGTTCTGCACTGCCCCAGTTAAGGCGTACTACCGCTAACGGATTTAAATCCATTGCTAACTTTTCTAATTCAAGACCAGTCGTGCCACAGGCATACAGTGCGCCAACTAAAGAGCCAACTGAAGCCCCCATTATAAAGTCAGGTTTCACGCCAATTTCATCCAAGGCCTTAAGAACCCCAATATGCACAAAACCGCGCGGACCACCAGTACTTAACACCAGCGCCAATCCGTTGGGTTTAACGCGTTTGGAAACGTCTGGGTTAAAGCGCGGTAAATCTTGCGCGTTGTAGTCGACGTTAGCGCCGCGAACACAACCGGTTAAGCCGCAAAGCCCCAGCAAGCTAACCCCAAGAATTGAAGCCGAAACAGCAGAGCCTTTTAAGATAGTTCGACGCGACATCTGCATAGTTTAAAACCGACCTCACAAAAGTAAAAAAAGGCTTCGTTGGTATACGAAGCCTTCTTTTTACAACACTCGTTCACGAAACGCAACCGAGATTCACCAACTGTATTTTTTTATCATTCAGCGACCTTAATTCATCAAGCCACTAAACGGGCTTCCAAATCGTTCTTTACTGCCGTTAAAGCTGGCGGCAAGTGATGTTGTAAGGTTTCAAACAATTCGCTGTGTAGTTTAATTTCTTCCAACCAAGCTGTTTTGTCGATCGAGGTAATTTGCTCGTATTGCACGGCCGAAAAATTGCTGCCTTGCCAGTTTAAATCACCATACGAAGGCGTCGTACCAAATACATGTGCAACACCCTTGCCCTTACCTTCAACGCGATCCAGCATCCAACTGAGCACACGCATATTCTCGCCAAAGCCTGGCCAAACAAACTGACCTTGCTCATTGGTGCGGAACCAATTAACTGTAAAGATTTTAGGTAAGGTTTTGCCACCAGCTGTTAGCTGCTCGCCTAGCTTTAACCAATGCGCAAAATAGTCACTCATGTTGTAGCCACAAAACGGAATCATCGCAAATGGATCGCGACGTACCACGCCTTGTTGACCCGCTGCAGCAGCCGTTGTCTCTGAACCCATCGTAGCGGCCATGTAGACACCTTCGGTCCAGTTACGGGCCTCAGTAACTAATGGCACGGTGGTCGAGCGACGACCGCCAAAAATAAACGCGTCGATGGCCACGCCATCCGGATTGTCCCATTCGCTATCGAGCACTGGGTTCTGCGTTGCAGAAACTGTAAAACGAGCATTCGGGTGTGAAGCTTTACGACCAGCTGCGCCATCGGCTGGCGTCCAGTCTTTGCCTTGCCAATCCATCAAATGGGCTGGCGCCTCTTTGGTCATGCCTTCCCACCACACATCACCGTCATCGGTTAAGGCCACGTTAGTAAAAATTACATTGGCATTTAATGAAGCCATGCAGTTGTAATTTGTTTTGTCGTTGGTGCCCGGTGCAACACCGAAATAACCCGCCTCGGGGTTAATCGCATACAAGCGACCATCTTTACCCGGTTTAATCCAAGCAATGTCATCACCAATGGTGGTTACTTTCCAGCCTTCAAAACCTTTAGGTGGAATTAACATTGCAAAGTTGGTTTTTCCACAGGCCGAAGGAAATGCCGCTGCAATATGAAACTTTTTGCCTTGTGGGTTTTCTACCCCTAACACCAACATATGCTCGGCCAACCAACCTTGGTCGCGGCCCATCGTAGAGGCGATACGCAATGCAAAACACTTTTTGCCAAGCAACGCGTTGCCACCGTAACCAGAGCCATAAGACCAAATTTCACGGCTCTCGGGGTAATGCACAATGTATTTGGTTTTATTGCAGGGCCAAACCACATCTTTTTGGCCTTGTGCAAGCGGCGCCCCGACCGTATGAACGCAAGGCACGTAATCACCATCGCTACCCAGTACGTCGTAAACCGCTTTGCCCATCCGCGTCATCATTCGCATATTGACAGCAACGTAAGATGAGTCAGACAGCTCGATACCAATTTGTGCAATATGCGAGCCTAATGGGCCCATCGAAAACGGCACAACATACATGGTCCGACCACGCATACAACCGTCAAACAAGCCATTTAAAGTTGCGCGCATTTCGGCAGGAGCCAGCCAATTATTGGTCGGACCAGCGTCTTCTTTATTCTCAGAGCAAATATAAGTGCGGTCTTCTACCCGCGCTACATCGGTTGGGTCTGACCAAGCTAAATAGCTATTGGGGCGCTTAGCTTGATTGAGCTTGCGCATGGTTCCAGCAGCGACTAGTTCGCTACAAAAGCGATCGTATTCTTCTTGTGAACCATCGCACCAAACAATTTGGTCCGGTTTGGTAAGAGCCGCCATTTTGGCAACCCAGCTAATTAATCCTTGATGCTTAACGTACGCGGGCGCGTTCATTTGAGCCCCTTGAAATGACGCAGCTCGAGCCGCCGTCAATGGTTGGTTCATAAAAAGAGTCCTTCAATCCAGCGTTATAGAAACAACGACCGCGATAACTAGTACTAACTGAACTTTTGGGTGGCCGAGTCTACACCCGAAGATCGGGATAACCCTAGGTCTGCGCCAACATGCAACGCAAAGCTGTCCTAACAAAAAGTATTGAATCGTCGAACAGTAATGTTGCGGCAATTTAAATCGCCTTGCAGTAAAACAAGTCACATTCGGCTAAAAGCAGCTTCCCAGTGGATAATCTGATGTATGCATATTCCACCATTTCTTCTTCAGGCCTTAGTTTATTTAGGTGCCGCCGTTATTGCTGTTCCTTTATTCAAGCGTCTAGGTCTCGGTTCCGTGCTGGGCTATCTGGTCGCAGGACTGGTTATTGGCCCGTTTGGCCTGAAGCTCATCCCCGATGTTGAATCGGTTTTGCAAATCTCCGAACTGGGGATTGTTTTGCTGTTGTTCTTAGTTGGCCTCGAACTCAATCCGTCGCGTTTGTGGGAAATGCGACGCACGATTTTTGGACTAGGCGGGCTGCAAGTTCTGCTGACGATTGCTGTAGTCAGTTCACTAACGCGCTTAACCAATTTACCTTGGTCCGTTTGCATCGTGATTGGTATGGCCGTTTCAATGTCCTCAACGGCGATATCGATTCAAATATTAAATGAGCGCAGCTTATTAAAAACTGCAGCGGGGCAATCCGCATTTTCGGTAGCCTTGTTTCAAGATTTAGCCGTTGTCCCACTCATGTTAATTTTGACATTATTAGGGCCTGACAACGCCAACGAGCCATTGTTTAACTGGACCAAAATGGCCACGGCGGTTGGCCTCATTTTGGGCTTAATTTTAGTTGGTCGCTTTGTACTAAAGCCATTGCTGCGCGTTATTGCTAAAACCGGCATGCGCGAGATCTTTATTGCCTGCGCCTTGTTTTTAATTGTTGGCAGCGCGTTACTCACTGCTAGCGTAGGTTTGTCGATGGCGTTGGGTAGCTTCTTAGCGGGTGTATTGCTGGCCGATTCCGAATATCGGATGGAACTTGAGGTTGATATTGATCCATTTAAAGGCTTGTTACTGGGTCTATTTTTTATCGCCGTCGGTATGTCGATTAATGTGGGTTTAATTTTAAAACAGCCCTTGCTAATAATTAGTTTAGCCCTTGCAGCGGTTGCCATAAAGTTTGCCATTTTGCGCAGTTTGGCCCGCTTATTTAAACTGTGCCGAGCCGATGGCTGGATTTTTGCAATTGTCATTTCGCAAATTGGTGAGTTTGCTTTCGTACTAACTTCGGTGGCGCAATCAGAAAAAGTACTCAGTCCGGACCAAGGCGGGCTCGTTAATGCGGTAGTCGCGTTTTCGATGCTGACTACCCCGCTAATGATGGTGTTGTACTCTAAATTTATAGCCCCAAAATTATCCACTAATAATGGCAACCGTGAGCCCGAAGTTTTTCAAGAAACCCAACCTGTAATCATTGCCGGCGTGGGGCGCTTTGGGCAAATTGTGGCACGCGTGTTGCAAGCAAAGGCGGTCCCAATAACTCTGGTAGACGTTGATCCCAACCAACTAGAATTGCTAGAACGCTTTGGTTGGAAAACCCATTACGGTGATGCACGCCGACCCGATGTTTTAGAAGCCGCAGGGATTCACCAAGCGCAACTGATTGTGCTGGCAATGGATGATATTAATGCTGTTAAGGAAACCGCCGAGTACATTAAAGAACATTTTCCCAAAGTAAAAATTATTGCAAGAGCGCGCAGCCGAGTACAAGCATTCGAGCTCATTGCGTTACAAGTTACTGTGGTTCGAGAAACATTTGAGTCGAGCCTAAAAGCAGCGCATGAAGCCTTAGTTGCAATGGGGATTACCGATTCAGAAGCGCAATTTAGCGTACAGTCGTTTCGTGAGCACGATGAAAAAATGTTGACTGAAATGGCCAGCAAACGCGACGATCAAACTAAATTGATAGCCGCAGCAGAACGCAGCCGGCAAGAATTGCGTCGCCTGTTAGCCGACGAAACCCCAAACAAAACTACATGATTAACCCAACTGATATTCGTGCAGCACAAGAACGTATCAAATCTCATATTCGTTTGACGCCTTTATTAGATGTTGCACTCGCTGCAAATCCTGAAAACGGATTAGCAGCGCAATCCGTGCAATTGAAACTAGAGTACTTACAACGCGGTGGCACTTTTAAAGCACGCGGAGCGTTTAACGCCTTGTTATCGCAACCGAGCTTACCGCCCGCCGGTGTAGTAGCCGCGTCGGGAGGCAACCATGGCATTGCGGTTGCAACAGCGGCGCAGACCCTGCAAATTCCCGCGCACATTTTTGTACCCACTATCGCATCAGCCGCTAAAGTACAAACCTTGCAGCGGCTGGGTGCGGTAGTGCATCAACAGGGTGAACGCTTTGCAGATGCCTATGCGGCAAGCCAACTATTTGCAGCACAAACCGGTGCCTTGCAAACCCATGCCTATGATCAGTTTGAAACCCTTTGCGGCCAAGGCACGGTTGCAAAAGAGTGGCAAGAGCAAACCGCTAACAATCCATTAGACACAGTGTTAGTTGCGGTCGGCGGTGGTGGCTTAATTGGCGGTATGGCAGCTTGGT
Organism: Betaproteobacteria bacterium; assembly: GCA_031429355.1. GTDB lineage: Bacteria > Pseudomonadota > Gammaproteobacteria > Burkholderiales > Burkholderiaceae_E > JANOZM01. The sequence continues at coordinate 47,292 of JANOZM010000004.1, forward strand.
ATCGTGGCAGCACCAAAGTCGTTGCAGTCGAATCAGAAGGTTGTGCAACGCTACATCGGGCATTGGCCGCAGGCAAGCCAACCGATGGGCCGGTGAGCGGACTGGCTGCCGACTCGTTGGGTGCAACCCGCATTGGCGAACTGATGTTTCCAATCGCACAGCGATTTATTGCCCACTCGATATTAGTAAGTGACGATGCAATTGCGCAAGCGCAAACTTGGGCATGGCGCGAGCTACGCATTGCTTGCGAACCGGGTGGGGCTGCAGCCTTAGCGGCTTTATTGTCGGGCCGCTACAAACCCGAACCTAACGAGCGAGTTGGCGTATTAATGTGTGGTGCCAATGTGGTGATGGATTCTATTAAGGCTTAGATGTATAAAGTTCGGTGTAAAGTTTGGTTTAAAGAGCAAGACCTATGATTGAAACAGCCCTCAGTTGGCTTCAAACCCCCGAAGCAATTGCTATTGCGATTGGCTTAGTTACAGCTATTGCAGGTGGTTTACTTACCGAAATTGGGCCTTGGTACAAAACCCTGAAAAACCCAAATTGGAAACCGCCCGATTGGGCCTTTGGGCCAATTTGGACCGTTATTATTACACTGGCCGTTATTGCCGGTATTTTGACGTGGCGACAAACAGCAACAACATTTGATCGGCAACATTTACTGCTTAGTTTTGGTGTCAATTGTGTTTTAAACGCCGGCTGGAGCGGCCTGTTCTTTAAACTACGCCGCCCCGATTGGGCATTGGTTGAAACTTGTTTTTTATGGGCATCAATTATTTGGATGATGATAGCGATTTACCCTCTCTCGACAACCGCTGCGTTGCTATTGGTACCGTACTTAATTTGGGTCAGTATTGCCAGCGTACTTAACTGGAAAATTGTGCAGTTAAATAAGCCGTTTTAAACTTTTTCGATTAGACCAAAGGCTTTGCTTTCGGCAATGAACCTCATGCACCTCATAACCATCTCAACCGCTATCACAGCCCCTTTGTTTTACCCTAGCCGCGATTCCAGTGTAGCCATTAAAGAAAGCGTTGCTAGCGCCATTCGCAAAACGCCTATATCAACAATGGATGAACCCAAACTGGTTGAAGTTCGTAAGCTTGGTGTCGTTGGCGATGAACAGGCTGATCTGAGTGTTCACGGTGGTTTAGATAAAGCTGTATATTTGTATCCCGCAGAGCACTATGCATTTTGGGAAACGGTATCGCAACAAACGCTGCAACCCACCCCGTTAATGCACGGGAAAATGGGTGAAAACTTAACTATTGCGGGGTTAAACGAGAAAAATATTTGGATTGGCGATATTCTTAGTATCGGCTCTGTAAGGTTACGCGTTGAATCACCACGAAACCCCTGTTTTAAGTTTAATGCAGTCATGGGCTTTAAGCACGCCGTCAAAATGATGGTGCAAAGTGGCTATTGTGGTTTTTACTGTTCGGTCGTTCAGCCAGGTTTTTTAACCGCCGGTGACAAAATTACTGTGACAGCAGGCGATAGAGTGATTAGCATTGAGCAAAGGTTCGCAATTGGCAATCGCTCGCGCCAGTCGGATCTGTTTTCTTGACTACTTTTGTGTAAAGGTTCGCAATGTCCATTCAACCTAGTCCAGGTCAACGTACCGCCATTACGGCACGTCTTTTATTATTAGCGGGTGCCATGATTGCAGCCGAAGCCTTTTTACGCGACTCGTTTGCGCGTGGTTTATTGGCAATGGCTATATTTAGCGGCGGCGGTTTACTGTTGGCTTTTGCCAAGCGGGCCGACTGACCTTCCACCTGGTTAACATTCCACCTGATCAGCCTGCAACCCCATTAGCTACGAAGCCCTTTTTGTTGATCAATATCCGATCGACGCCGAGCTGACCGACGCTGCAACGTTGGGGCCAGAAGCAGCCCACCTCAGTACTGTTTATTTGCAAACACCGCGTGCTTTAGTATGGCGCAACGCATCGAGCGAATGGCCCCTCCTCATTTTAATTTTGCCTATGGCTTCGCGCTTTGCCATGATGCGCAACCCCATCTTTGCAAACTTAGTGCGCGATTGGGGCCTCAATGTACGCTTTATCGGCGTTGATCATGACCAGCGTATTTTCGATTTTCGTAAACTACTAACCGATTCGTTATTAAGCAAATTAATTACCGCACTAGATCAGCGTTCCTCGATGGAACGCCGGCACTCTAACGAACAAGACGGTAATGCCACCTTAGATCTTTTGTTTAGCGCCTTATCGCAAGGCATGCTGACAATGTTAGAAACTCGCAGAGTAAGTTGGCCAGAACACTTAGCGCGCTCGCATCGCTTAGAACCCAATGTCTCCGGTACCTTGTTTGATCGAGGTTCGCGTTTTTCCGACTTTACTCGTGCCTTGCATCAAGCGTTACGCAATCGAATTATTGATGCTGCATTTTATGGACGCGCGTTACGCGCCTTTGATTTACGCGAAGAATCAATTGAGTATCGCTTATCGCAACTGATCCACAGCACCCTCGATCCTTTGGTCGTTGAGCGCTTAAAAGCCAGTACCGTTGGACAACATTTGGGCTGCTACAACTGGATGGCGTTAGAACCGAATCGCAGCGCCCAACGCCACTACATGTTGCAACGCCTAGGTTGTTTTGCACAGTTTTTTTGTGACGCTTTATTGACCCGGCAAGACATTACTGCCGAGGTCGACGCCACCGCTTCCGTTTGGCCACAAGGCGGCAGTGACAGTGGTCTCGCACGTCTTGCGCAAGCGGTCGACTCTGGTCAAGACCGTTTGGTTATTCAAGCGCTAGCCAACCGCTTTGCTGTGGAACCCAACACCATTCGAAACTTATGGCGCATTAGCGGCACCGAACACAGTAGTGCAGCTTTAGGCACGCCCAACCATTGGCATTTACAAAAAATATTATTGCGCTTGGATGGTCTAAGTATCAATGCTTGGCCGCAAACAGCAGAGCAATGGTTGCTGTTTAAAGAATCCAGCGACTGATTTTATACAACCAGAAAACCGAGCGCACGTGCATCAGCGGTTTTTCATCTCAACGAGTTTAAACCCTTTCAAAAATGCATAGGCATCTTTGCGGCCTAAATTGTAAGTGTCGCGATACAACTGTGGATCGGTGTAGTCCCAAGAACTCACCGGAATTTTTTGCGACGGTTGCACGTAAATATGCCCATCTCGCGAAAACATGGGTGCATGCTTAGGATACTGCCGCGACAACAAAACTAAGGTCGATTTATCTGGCTCAACTGCATGTACCGGCACGTTATCAACCATACCGCCGTCTAAAGTGGCTTGACTATCGCGATACTCGATGCGCGTCATTGGCGGCGTGCACGCAGAGGCTATTAGAAGCGAAACTAAATCTTCACTACCTTTGCAATCTTGGATACGCTCGACCATCGGCTTAAAGCCTAACTTACGCCCCCAAGTTGGATGCAAAGGTCGATATAAACGCTTCTCGGCGTTGTACGCCAACATGCCCACCAAAGTTGCACTACGTGGCCCGAGCCAACTAGGTAAGGTCGAATACACAACGCGTATTTCGGGTGCGGACCACATTACTGATTTGAAACCTTCCGCATCAAAAAAGTTACTTAACGCTGTACGGTAAATATCGTCATGGGGCAATGCACGTTGACCACGACTAAACAATCGACTCCAGTAAAAATTACGTGGGTCGGGACGATTGGTCAATGGCCCTAACAGAGCATCGTAATACTCTAGCGCTTGTAACGTATTGCCGGTGTACACCAAGCAGGCCGTTGCCGCGCCAGCCGATACGCCGGCAATTAAACGCGGCGCTAATTCAAGCTCGGTTTTGGCCACTTCCCAAAACCCCGCCTGCCACCAGCACCGGTGCCCACCGCCCGCAAAAACTACTTGCTCAAACATTATTTACTAACTTCAAAATACGGTAACTCCCCGAGGTAACGACCAATGGATTTAGTTGCAATCCAGTTCGGTATTGTGCATGACGGCATAGAAAGAACCGACAACGTACAATACTGAAATGAATGAACAACAATCCAGTATTTTAACCGCTCAATGGGCAAGTCTGGTTCGCGGTGCTGTAGACAGCAAACACGATTGGCATTGGCCGGTAATGGGTACCGTTGGCCGCTTAGGTTCCGACGAGACACCTTGGCCTCAACTAAGAACCGTTGTCTTACGAAAAACTGTTCCGCAAGAACGACGCTTAGAAGTGCATAGCGATTCTCGTGCTGGAAAATTACTGGACATTGCACAGCAGCCCAATGTGATGATGCACTTTTACGAGCAACGATCGCGCACGCAATTGCGCTTAGCGTGTCACGCGGTAGTGCATCAAGACAATGCAATTTCTCAAGATGCTTGGAACAAATTACCCCCTAGCTCGCAGACGCAATATATAGACGGCCCCGCCGTAGCAATGAGCCAACAACACTTTGCCGTTATTCATTTAGAGGTGCGCGAGCTTGAATGGCTTTGGTTGGCACGCGAAGGTCATCAACGCACTAAGTTTGTGTATCAAGCCAAATACGATGCCGAGCTAAATTCAAACGCGCATTGGTCGGCGCAAGATTTAAAACCCTAGCGTCAGTTAAACAGATTTTAAGCAAAAAACCTATGTCTACTTTATGCATCATGGCCGTTGGCGGCACCTTTGATAAACGCTACAACCCGCTTGATGGGTCCTTGGGTTTTGGCGACAGCCACATTCCACAATTACTAATCGATGCACGCTTAAACAACAGCGTACGCTTTGAAGTAGTCATGCAAATTGATAGCTTGGATATGTTGGACACGCACCGCGAGCAATTATTGCAGCGCTGCAAAACTGCAACCGAAACAAAGTTGCTACTGGTTCATGGCACCGATACGATGACCAATAGCGCGCAAGTTTTGGCACAAGCCAACCTAGACAAAGTAATTGTAATTACAGGCGCAATGGTGCCTTATGCACTGGAGCAATCCGATGCAACTTTTAATTTGGGTTTTGCACTGGGGTGTTTAGCTTGTTTAAAAAACGGCGTTTACATCGCCATGGGTGGGCAAGTTTTTAGTTGGGACGAAGTGCTTAAAAATAAGATTTTAGGGCGATTTCAAAGTAAAGAATAAGCGCCTGTACCCGTCGTATTTACTCCCCGTTTAGCGTTAAGTTATACAAAATCGAGCGCCAAAACGCGCGAACGCATTTGAAAATTAGTCGGCGTAAACAGACTAAAAAGCTCGAATCTCCCTATTTTCGTCTCTTTTTGACAACGTCGGCGGACTGTTCGAATTTTGACCGTTTGTTCGTAAATAACGACCAAAACCACTCCAGCACCGAATCCGACCGTCCATTCAGAATAGGTCGGTTTTGCTCCGCGACACGTGATGAGGGGCAACTTTAACCCGATCAATGACGACCCGTTAGCGGCGCAAGTGCCTAGAGTCAACCCTGTCAAAAACCAATTTCAGACAGGGGTTCGCTATGCGCGCGCAACAAACAGAAAAAAAACAAGAATTTACGTTGATATCAACGCTGCCATTACCAGCGCTGACTCGACGATCCGTATTTCAACAAATCGCACTTCGAATTGTTGCGTTAACCATGGTCTCCGTCGGTGCGTTCGGCTCCGATGGGGCCTTTGCGAAATCAGAGGCTGGCGTAAAAGGCACCTTAATTCAAAACAAGGTAGTCGTCGCTACCGATGGCAAAGAGAGCTTAACGTCTGCCGACAAAGTTAAGCCCGGCGATGTTGTTGAATACCAAGCGCGTTACACCAACGAAGGTGCAACAGCGGTCACTAACCTAATTGTGACTTTACCTATTCCTAAAGGCCTTGAGCTACTGGCCAAGACCGATCTACCACCCGGCGCAATGGCCAGCGTGGACAGCGTGAAATTTGAACCAGCACCGCTTAAACGCATGGTTCGTCGCGCCGATGGCAGCCAAGTGGCTGAACTTATTCCTTTAAACGAATACCGCGCTTTGCGTTGGCAAGTAGCGCAGTTGGCTGCCGGTAAATCGGCAGTTTTTGTAGCACGCGCAAAAGTCGACAGCGGGGCCACCACTACGCCTCAACCTCGTCAGTAATTACCTAGCAGATTTTCTCACCACTCTTTTTTCATCCATTTAAACAAGACCTAATCCATGACTCAATCTAATCGTGAACAAGGTAAAGGAAAGCTCAGCATAATTGCGGCTGCTGGTATTACAGCACTGACATTAGGCTTGGCGTTTGCAGCTCCACCGGCAGGAACGCCGATTGGCAACCAAGCCGCTGCAACCTATACCGACGCATCCAGCGTCACCCGAACTGCTACTTCAAACACTGTTGTTACGACAGTGCAACAAGTTGCAGCTTTTACGCTAACCGCACCGCAAGCTAAGCCAGCCTCGCCTGGGCAACCGGTCACTTTCTCGCACACTATTACTAACACTGGTAATGGCACCGATTCATTTACGCTGGCTTACGGCAACAATCCGACGGGCGATAATTTTGATTTAAACAGCCCGCAAATTTTTGCTGACGCCACTTGTGATGGTGTTGCCGACAACGCAACACCAATTACTTCAACTGGTTCGCTAGCCGCTGGCGCAACTTTTTGCGTCGTCGTACAAGGCACCGTTCCGGGCACAGCATTGTCTGGCCAAACTTCGGCCACGACTATTACTGCAACTAGCCAATTTACAAACACAGTAACAACTACCAACGTTGATACCGTAACCGTAACGGCCAATGCAGTAGTCGGTTTAAACAAATCGATTAACGCACCAAGCGGCGCGCCAGGTTCAGGTCCCTACACCTACACCTTAACGTATTCGAATACTGGAAATGCAACGGCAACTAACGTCGTTATTGCTGACGTTATTCCTGCTGGTTTAACCTATGTTCCGGCTTCAGCTCGTTGGAGTGCCTCGGGCGCAACCGCTTTAACGGACGGTACAACTCCAGCCGATCCGGCCGGTATTGCATTTGATTTCAACGTGACAACGGCGGGCGCCTTAACGGCCACCATTGCGAGCGTTTCACCCGCCACCACTGGCACACTGACCTTCCAAGTGAACGTTGGCGCAAACACTGCACCAAGCACGATCACTAACGTCGGTCGCCTGTGTTACAACGACGGCGCAGCACAACAGCCAGCAGGTTGTTCGGCAGCCAACGTAACGACAACTGGAACGCCTACTAACAGCGTACCGTTTAGCGTGACACAAATTGCTGGCGTTATTGGTAACGGTTCATCGACAGACAGCTCGGTAAACAACAATCCAGCAGCAATTGCTTCTGCACCGCAAGGCTCAACAGTGGCATTCGATAACATTATTTGGAACCGTGGTAACGGCACCGATAGTTTCGATATGACCATTGCGGCCTTAGGATCTGCTGGCAATAACTTCCCGATCGGTACAACTTTCCAGTTATTCAAATCTGATGGCGCAACTCCATTGGTTGATACCAACGGGAATGGCACAGCGGACACTGGTGCAATTCCAGCTAGCAACAACGCAAGTTGTACGCCTGCTGCGGGTTATGTAGTTGACTCGGTCAATGCACGATGCGGTTACAAAGTGGTGCTTAAAGCCACTTTGCCTGCAGGTGCAACAGGTGGTCCGTTTTCAGTTACGAAAACAGCTACTTCGTTCTTTAACAACACAATCTCTGATCCGATTACTGACACCTTAACCGCAATTTCGACTAGTACTGTCGACTTACGTAACGGTGCAGCAAATACGGCCGGTACTGGTGTAGGACCAGAGGCTAGCCCAGTTACAACGCAAAACGTAAACCCTGGTGCCAGCACCACTTTCGTTTTGAAAGTAAACAACTCCTCGTCAGTAGCGGACACTTACAACTTAGCCGCCAGTACCGATTCAAGCTTTGCTTCAATCGCACTGCCCGCAGGTTGGAGCGTTACGTTCCGTGCCGACGGTGGCACTGGTTCTTGCTCGACTTTGGGTTCTGTAATTACCAACACCGGTACCGTTAATGCTGGTGCCGTAGCAACCGTTTGCGCGGTGGTGAATGTTCCAGCAAATGCAGCGGCTCAACCCGCACCAGGCATCAATGTGTACTTCCGTGTGCAGTCACCCACCACTAACGCAACCGATCGCAAGACCGATGCAGTGGTTGTTAATACCTTACGGGCAATTTCAATCTCGCCTAACAACAGCAACCAAGTGTTCCCTGGTGGTTCAGTATTTGCTCAACACACTATTACCAATAACGGTAATGTGGCCGAAGGTTTAAGTGCCGGCAATGTCACTTTATCCGGTGCCATGGTCGGTGCAACCGCCGGTTGGAGCAACGTGATTTATTGGGATAAAAATAACGACGGTATCTTAGATGCATCAGATCCTATCGTTACCGATCTATCGCAGTTAACCGGCGGCACTAACGGCGCATCCACTGCTGCAGGTTTAGATGTTGGCGAATCAGCACGTATTTTTGTGAAGGTTTTAGCACCATCTAGTGCAGCAGTAGGTGACGTAAATACAACCACTATAAACGTAACTGCTAATGGCGTTATTAACGGCACCGCAGCACCAGTAGTTACTTCAGCAACCGATGTAACGACTGTTATTGCTGGTCAAGTTCGTTTAGCGAAAGAGCAAGCACTTGATGCAAACTGCGATGGTATTGCAGACACCGCATTTAGTTCTGCAAATATCACTACGGGCGCAATCCCTGGTGCATGTATTCGTTACCGAATTGCGGCTGAAAATAACGGTACTGCTGATGTAACTTCGTTAGTAGTGTCCGACTCGACACCTGCACAAACGACCTATCACGCAGGCCCTAGCGTAGCAACAGCGGCATCCACCACTGTGGGTACGATTACTGCGCCAGCGAATGCGGCAACCGGAACCGTGCAAGCCACTATTCCAACGTTAACCCCGGGTCAAACTGCAGTAATTACTTTTGGTGTACGCATTAATCCCTAAGCGCTAGCGCTTAAGGCTAATCGACAAAGACCAACCGTGATTAAGTGGACAGCCGCCAACTTAAAAGCCCATGCGGCGCGAGCAATCGCGACGCTAGGCTTGGCGGTGGGCTTTACATTGTCCACACTGCTCACGGCTAACAGCTTTGCGCAAACACCAACGGTTAACACCGCAATTAATAATCAAGCGAAGGCCACTTATACAGATGCACTAAGTGGCCGCGCTGCTCTTTTAAATTCCAACACTGTCAGTACCGTGGTTGGACGACAAATTAATTTTCAATTAAGTTCTTCACAAAATAAACAATCGGCACCAGGTGCTGGTGTTCTGTTTACACAAAGCCTTGTTAACTTAGGCAACGCGACCGAATCATTTCGCATTACGTTTCAAGACCAATTTCCCGGCACCTTCAATTTTTCGCAAGTACAATTATTTGAAGATGCCAACAGTGATGGCGTGCCCGATTCAAGCACCGCACTATCGCCCACTCAGACCCTTATATCAGGGCAAACATTAAATTTTATTGCCGTTGCACAAGTGCCCACGAACGCCCAGACTGGGCAAGAAGATCGCTTCACGATTAGTGCCTATGCAGCGGCCGCACCAAACAACAGTCAAACAATTACCAATACAGTAACAATCACTGCCCAAGCCGTGGTTGTCGTTAGCAAAGCGTTTGATGTTACTCAGGGGCCTTCGCCCTACGACGGTCTTATCGTTACCTTAAGCTACAGCAACATTGGTAACAGTGCAGCAAGCAACGTGACCTTAACTGACATTATCGGTGGTCCTAGTACTACCCTAGCAACCGATACCACTGGAATGCAATATGTCGCTAATTCGGGTATTTGGCAAACACAGCCGGTTAGTGACGCAATTGGCAGCGACCCATCCGGTATCGCTTATTCCGTCAACACCATCGGTGCAATAACAACTGTTCAAGCCACAATCACTAATGTTCAACCGGGCGCATCGGGCAAGGTTAGTTTTCGCACCAACATTAAACCAAATTTAGTTCCAGGCATTGCCAAAACAACCAACGCGGTTAAGGTTGATTACTTCGATGGACTTAGTTCGCAATCATCACGCAGTAACAATAGCGTTTACTATCGAGTACTTGCATCGGGCCCAGATTTAGTGATCGACAAAACCCATAGCAACACTTTTGTTGTTAACAATGACGGCGAATTCATTTTACAAGTACGCAATATTGGTGGCGGTCCAACCACTGACGCAATTGTTGTCGAAGATCGCGTCCCTGCGGGCCTTAGTATTTCAGCGTCAGGCTTACCTGACGTGCGTACCTCGGGCTGGGCGTGCGTAATCGTCGGTGTAAACGGCCAAATCAATAACGCAATAACGCAAATTGTTCGTTGCCAAAGTAGTACTTCAATTGCCACTGGTCAAAATCATCCCAACCCCTTAATTTTAAAGATGCGGGGTGATCAATTAACCAACGGTGCACCGATAACCAATCGCGCCACTGTTGCTGGTGGTGGCGAAGACGCGGCTTACGCCGACAACAACAGCGCCGTTGATGCGGTTGAAATAGTGGCAGGTGCCAATGTATCCGGGAGCGCTTGGTACGACATCAATCACGATGGCAAACGCGATGAGCAAGAACCACCAGCCGTTAAAATGATCGTCGAAATAGTCAATAACCTTGGCGTGGTTGTTGCAACGACCAACACGGCGGCTAACGGCGGCTATCAGTTTACTAATGTAGCACCAGGCGATGGCTATAAAATATTATTCCGCTTTCCCGAAGGCAGTAACGCGCTGGCCAGCTCGCCAGTCAGCGGTGAGCGTGGGCAAGCAAACCCTAGCTCGAATGCAATCATCAGCAAAGGTATTATCGACGGTCTAACGTTAAAGAACGGCGATAACGTTATTGAGCAAAGCTTGCGACTTGATCCGAGCGGGGTGGTTTACGACAGCGCAACAAGACAACCGGTTTCAGGCGCAACGGTGCGCTTAGTGGGACCTGCCGGTTTTCGCGCAGCGGACCATTTAGTCGGCGGCATTCCCAACGCCACGCAAATTACTGGCTCGACCGGTATGTACCAATTTATTTTATTAGGTGGCGCACCGATCGGGATTTATAGCCTTGAAATTACAGCCCCTTCTGGCTATCTCAATGAAGTTTCTCCTTCTATTCGACCAGCTGCCTCTGTGAGCTGTTCGCAATTTGCTTGCTTAGACCCAACTGGGTTAGCGCCACACCTTGCCATTTACTCGGTACAACCGGCCAACATTTATACAGCGCCACCGCTGGGACAAGATACGACGTATTTTTTAAGTTTTTACATTGACGTTAATACCGACCCAGAAATTATTAACAACCATATTCCGTTAGACCCAATTTCTGCAAGTCAACCCGGTCTTTTTGTAGAAAAGACGGTCAATCGACCCGCGGCTGAATTTGGTGACACCGTGGTTTATACGGTTCGCATCGTGAACCGTAGCAAAATAACAGCAACACAAATTAGTGTTGTTGATCGCACACCCGTGGGTTTTAAATATTTACCTGGTACAACCAAATTAAACGGCATTGCGATTGCAGACCCAATGATTTCAGAAGCGAGACAATTAGGTTTTCGCAATTTAGGCAACCTAGCTGGCGAAGCCACTAGCAGTCTTTCTTATGCAATGCGATTAGTGCCCGGTGCACAAGACGGCGATGGTATCAACCGCGCACAAGCGTTTGCAGGAAACACAACTTCAAATATAGCAACCGTAAAAGTTAAAGTAAATACTGGCATCTTTAGTAATCGTGGTGTCTTAATGGGCAAAGTATTTTTAGATTGTGATCGCAATCATATTCAAAGCTACGAAGAACTGGGTATACCAGGCGTGCGATTATTTTTACAAGACGGCACTTTCGTAATTACTGACGCTGAGGGTAAATACAGCTTCATGGGTCTTGCTGCCCGCACCCATGTTGTAAAAATTGATTCATTAACGCTTCCGGACCGTGCGCGCATGACCTCAATTTCAAATCGCCACGGTGGTATTGGTGTTAGTGCCTTTGTCGATTTAAAAAACGGCGAGCTGCATCGCGCAGACTTTACAGAGTTTAGTTGTTCCGACACCGTTGTTGCGCAGGTCAACGCGCGCCGTAAAAAAGGCGAAGTATTTTCGATTGAAGCAGAGCGATTATTAGGTCAAAAATTAGAGCCCAGCGGCAAACCTAATTTTCCAACAAATCCCAAAGCATTACCAGCCAGTGGCGTTAGAAGTGAAACATCTATTGGCAACAGTTTGAACAATCTTGCAAATTCAGAACCACCAGCGGTTCAAGGGCATGGTCTTTCTAGTCAAGAGTTTATACAACGCAGTGCTGATCAATTAGACAACACCTTGGCGTTTGTCGATTTAAAAAACGGCGATACTTTACCGATTGCACAAGCCAATATTCGCATTAAAGGCGTCACCGGTTCGTTGTTGCAACTCAATGTCAATGGCAAAACAATTGCGCAAGAACGTATTGGTAGTAAAACTGAAGTCGCAGATAAACAACTACAGCTTCTTGAGTACATTGGCGTCGCCTTAGAACCCGGAAAAAACCAACTGTCCTTAAAACAAATGGATAACTTTGGCAACGCACGCGGCGAGGTGCTAATCGAACTAATTGCGCCTGATCGTGCCGGAAAAATCAACATCCAAAGCCAGGCACAAACCGCTATTGCAAACGGTGTTACACCCAGCAAAATTACTGTACGCATTACTGATGCGTCAGGGGTTGTAGTCACCGCAAGAACGCCCATTACTTTAGAAGCATCACACGGCCGCTTTAACGTCGAAGACAGTGACCGCAATGAACCGGGCATACAGACATTTATAACCGATGGCAAAGCGGAGTTTTCGATTATTCCTCCACTAGAGCCGGTGCAAGCGCGTATTAAAATCAGTAGTGGATTAATTACTGCTGAACATAGTATTTATTTCTTGCCTGATTTACGACCGCTAGTGGCTAACGGAATTTTAGAGGGCGTCCTTAGTGCTAAACGTTTCCATGGCACAAACTTAATTGCGACCCGTGCAAACGATGGGTTTGAACAAACTTTACGACGCTTTTCTACCGAGTCGGACCTAACCAATAACAGCCAAAAACAAGCAGCGGTAGCGGCAGCGTTTTTCTTAAAAGGAAAAGTCAAGGGTGAGTATTTGTTAACCCTTGCTTACGACTCTGAAAAAGAGTCGCGCGAACGATTGTTTCGCGATATTCAACCCAATGAGTACTACCCGATTTATGGCGACTCGTCGGTAAAGGGCTTTGACGCACAATCGACCAGCCGCCTTTATGTCCGTATCGACAAACAAAAATCATGGCTATTGTGGGGCGATTTTAGTACCAGCGCAACTCAGAACAATCAAAAGCTTGGGGCCTACCAGCGCTCGCTAACCGGTGTAAAGCAACATTACGAAAGCAACGGCATTACAGCAGAAGTTTTTGCTAGTAAAGATAATGTACGCCAATTGGTTAAAGAACTATCGACCAATGGCACATCAGGCCCCTATGAGTTTTTACTTAATGACGCACTGATAAACAGCGAACGCGTTGAGCTAATCGTGCGCGACCGCAATCAACCGGCTCTTGTTTTAAGCAGCAAGCCCTTAGTCCGATTTCTCGATTATGGTTTCGAACCCCTAACCGGCCGACTCTTATTGCGCGCACCGCAAGCTAGCGTCGATGCTAATTTAAACCCTATTAGCTTACGCATTACGGCTGAAATAGAACAAGGTGGCAAAAAGTTCTGGGTTTACGGCGCGAACGCACAAATACAAATTACCGAAAAAATTAATGTTGGTGCCAGCATTGTTCGCAATGAAAACCCAATTGCAGAAAACTTTGAACAACTCAGCAGCATTAACACTGAAATAAAACTAGCCGAAAAAACTAAAGTTGCCGCCGAGCTCGCAAGTACTACCAGAGCTGACGGACAAAACGGACGCGCTGCGCGCTTAGAATTAACCCACGAGACCGACCATTGGCGCGTCCGCTTAAACGCTATGCGTGCTGATCCAATGTTTGACAACCCGGCGGCACCAATTAGTAAAGGTCGTCAAGAAATAAGCGCCAAAGCCGAATACGATTTAAGTAGCAGTACTCGTCTTCGTGCCGAAGCAATACAAAGCAAAGACTCGGTACTAAAAACCGAGCGCAGCGGTGTCTTGCTGAATGCCGAGCACAGCTTTGGTAACAACACTAATTTGGAAATCGGTATACGGCAAGTCAACGATCGAACACCAACAACAAACGGGCCTGTTACGAATACCAATGCTACAGGCGATGTCACCAGTGTTCGTGCAAAACTACAGTTACCTATTCCAAAGATTGAAGCGGCAAGCGCCTATATCGAAACTGAAGTCGATGTGCGTGATTCCAGCAAACGCATGATCGCCGTTGGCGGCGAATATGCCTTAACTGGCAAAGGTAAGTTATATGCTCGCCATGAGTTCGAATCCAGCCTCGCAGGAGGCTTCAGTTTAAACACAGCGCCCCAACGTAGCGTCAGTGTGTTGGGTTTGAGTGCTGACTATATGGACAACGGCAGTCTATTTACCGAGTATCGCGGACGCGATGCTTTTGGCGTACGTACAACCGAAGCTGCTATCGGTTTAAAAAACTGGTGGTCTATTGCCGACGGCCTGCGTCTAACGACTAGCGCTGAGCGTATCCAAGTACTTGCCGGTGTAAAAGATCAAGAATCTAGTGCCCTAAGCCTTGGTCTCGATTACACCAAGCTTGAGAACTTAAAGGCTAGCACCCGCCTCGAATGGCGCGATAGTACAACCACCAAGTCGTGGCTACATAGCGTTGATGGTGCATACAAAATGAATCGCGACTGGACCGGTTTGCTGCGCCACATCGTTAACGTAAATGACACCAAGGAAAACAATGGCGTAGCCCCTAGCCAACGTTACTTACAACGCAGTCAAGTAGGAGCGGCTTGGCGCGAAACCGATTTAAACCGCATGAACGCCTTATTTTTACTCGAACTAAAGCGCGAAAAAGACAGTGCATTGTTTGCAGAATCTAGCAATCGACGGGTGACGCAATGGTCTTCCAATTTTAATTGGAAACCCAACCATGACCTTACAGTAGCTAGCGGATACGCCAGCAAATGGGTTAAAGAACTAATTTCCGGCACTACCCAAAAATCTCGCGTCGATCGCCTGAATGGCCGTGTCACTTGGGATTTTGCGGAGCGTTGGGATGCTAGCGTTTTAGCGTCGGTCATGCGCGAGCGTACCTTCAAAGCAAAGCAATCGAGCCTCGGTGTCGAGTTGGGTTATCAATTGAAAACTAACTTATGGCTTTCGTTGGGTTACAACAAACATGGCTACACAGATCGCGATACCGTTAGTGCAGACAATACAGAACAGGGTATATTTCTGCGCCTACGCTATAAGTTCGATGAACACAGCTTTAAGCGTGATCAATCAGAACATTCGGATTCAAAATAAAAATGTGCCCCCAAATTGTTGCTTGCAGTCCATGGCTAACTTTTCTTCACAACCGGCTCTTGCATTTTCGATTCAGCAAAGCTTTACAGTTTTGTGTAGCTAAACTTTTACTAGCCTGCATCGTGCTGTCCGTCGCACCGACAGCTTTTGCGGCTTACATTAATCGTTACACCACGACCACCAATGGCGCGATTACCTTTACGGGCAATAGTCTTGGCTTAGATGGTTCGACGACCGCTGGAACGCCGGGAACTTCTGGCTCAATCGGCGCATTTATTACAACAGACCAAACCCTAAAGTATTTAAACTTTCCTTTCGGCACCACCAATGATTGGACGAAAAACGGCTCTTCCGCCAATTTATCTATACCAGCGGGCAGCACCATTCTGTATGCAGAGATCGTTTGGACCGGTACTTACGCTTATGGAACTCAAAACGTTTTAGCGAACCTCAATGATCCGATTACGTTTAAAACGCCCTTAGGTACTTACAGCATTAGCCCAGACGCAGCGACTTCTCAAACGGCCGGAGCGGTGAGCACCACTGGTGGTCCATGTACAACGCCCTATTGCCGATATGTACGATCCGCAAACGTTACCGGTTTAGTTACATTAGGACAGGCTGGTACATACGAAGTTGGCAAAGTACCTGGCACTGCCAACACTGAAGCAAACAACAATGCGGCGGGCTGGACTTTAGCCGTTGTTTACGGCAACTCATCCTTACCGTCGCGTAACATGACTTTATTTGTAGGCGCAGAATTAGGTGGCGCAGCACCGACCAGCGTTAGTGGTTTTTGTACTAATTTAGTAGGTCCAGTCAAAGGCCGACTATTAGTCAGCGCGCTCGAAGGCGATGTAAGAATTTTAAATGACAAAATGCGTTTTGGACCCAGCGCTGCAACACTGGTAGATCTTTCGGGTCCAAATAATAACGTTAACAACTTCTTTGCTGGTGCAATAAACGGCGACAACGGCGCTGTCAATACGACAGGTAGTTTTGGGACCAGTAATCACACAACAACACCAACTGTTGGCGCACGCCAAGGTTACGACATTACCAACATCGATGTATCCAGTGCATTGGTAAACAATCAAACTTCCGCCGTCGCACAAGGTGCAACCGACGGCGACCAGTACACCATTAACGCGCTCGCTATTCAAATTGATGTTGGTGCGCCAAAGTTCCCAGTAACAGTAAAAGCCGCTGATCGCACGATTACGCACATTGGCGAAACGATCACTTACACAATTACATTAGACAATACCGCGGGAACCGCCAACGCAGCTAATGTACTGTTTACCGATACACCACCTGCGGGTATGAGTTTTGTTGCGGGATCGATGACATATAACGGCACCTCCTTACCGACAGCAAACCCGATATCAGGAACCAATGTTGGCACTATTAATGCAGGTACGACGGGCATAGTCACGATCAAAATGAAAGTCGACGCAATTCCTGCAGCACCGGCTTTGGCGCAATACCTGAACAGTGCAAAATGGACTTACGATTTTATTCCTTGCGCCGGATTCGCAACAGAATATGGTTCATTGGTTACCAACCCCAATTTAATTAATGCAGTGCGTTTAGCACCCACAAAAACAGTTAGTCCAACAGGGGTTGTACCCGTCGGCCAACAGTTAACTTATACGATTACCGTTCCAAACTCTGGACAAGTAGGCTCTTCCGGAACCACCTTAGAAGACCCTATTCCCCCTGGTACGACCTATGTAGCCAATTCAACGACGTTAAACGGAATTAGCATTCCGGATACCGCCGGTACTATGCCTTTTGCGAACGCTAGTTTAATTAACTCATCGGGGCAATCTGCCGGCGTTGTTGCAGCGGGGGCTACAGCAACTATTCAATTTAAAGTAACGGTCAATAACAATCCCCCTAGCGTTATAACCAACACCGCTTTTATCGACCCCGATGGCCTTGCAAATATTGCTCAGCCTATTTCTGTTTTCGCGGTTAACACACCGTTAACGCCGCCTGTAGCAAGCAAAGCCTTTTTACCTACTACAATTAGCGCAGGTGCAACTTCTAAACTAACTGTTACAGTAACCAACGCTAATGCAACAGCATTAACCTTGGCGGCGCTTTCGGATACTTTGCCCGCCGGTTTGGTTATTGCCACGCCAGCGAACGCAAGCACCAACTGTGGTG
Source organism: Betaproteobacteria bacterium (assembly GCA_031429355.1). Taxonomy (GTDB): domain Bacteria; phylum Pseudomonadota; class Gammaproteobacteria; order Burkholderiales; family Burkholderiaceae_E; genus JANOZM01. The sequence goes on from JANOZM010000004.1 coordinate 64,841, forward strand.
GCGGCACTGCCTTGGCTACCCCCGGAGGAATTACCCTCGGCCTATCGGGCGGTACCATACCGGTCAATTCAAGCTGTACGGTTTCAGCTGATGTGCTCGGTGCAACGGCGGGAATCTATGTCAATATTATTCCAACGGGTGCAGTAACAACAGCAAATGCGGGCGCAAATACTGCGCAAACCACGGCAACATTAACCGTGTTGCAGGGTCCTAGTATTAACAAATCATTTTCACCGTCCACCATTGCACAGGGCGGGATATCAACATTAACTATTACGCTCGTTAATCCGACAGCAAGCATACTAACCAACGCCAACGTTACAGACCCACTACCTGCTGGTGTAACCATTGCAGCAGTACCAACTCTGGTGAACAACTGTGGCGGTTCAGTTACAGCAGCAGCCGGATCGGGCAACGTCGTTATAAACAACGCCAGCATCCCTAGTGCAAACGTCTGTACAGTTAAGGTTAACGTTACCTCCAACGCAATTGGCAGTTATAACAATGTTATTGCCGCTGGCGCACTAACCACAAGTGGTGGCAGCAATGCTTCTAGCGCACAAGCGGATTTAAACGTCGCTTCACCACAAATTAGCAAAGGGTTTACGCCTGCAGTAGTCGCAGTAAACGGTAACTCGACCTTAACCATTACGCTCTCAAACCCAACCAGCTCGCCGATCACCGGCGCAACTTTTAACGACGTCTTTCCAACCAGTCCTGCTGGACTTTCATTAGCCAACACAACAACCACAAACAGTTGCGGTGGCAGCCTCACTAACAATTTAGGTACGGCTTTAGCAGCAGGCAACGTTGGTGTTCGTTTAACTAACGGATTAATTCCGGCAGGTGGTAGCTGTACAGTTACTTTTATCGTGCGCTCAAGTGTTGGCGGCAATTTTGTCAACACTATTCCAGCGGGTGCTTTAACGACAACAGGCTTCGGCAGTAATACCTCGCCCGCAACCGCAACTTTGTCTGTCGGCTTACCATCGGTCGTCAAAGCTTTTGGCACCATTGCATCGCCTATCGCAACCGTTGTTACAGGTACCAACGTTCCGCTAACAATTCAAATCAATAACCCCAATACAAGTGCCTTAGCAATTACACAGCTGACCGATGTATTTCCAATTGGTATGTTTTTAGGCAACACCACTATTTCAACCAATAGCTGTGGAACCACCGTAACAGACGCCAGTGGCGCTGCGTTGGCAACCGGAGCTACCGGTGTACGCTTTACGGGCGGCTCCATCCCCGCAAATTCAAACTGTACTGTTGTACTTAACGTGCAATCGCCAACCGCTGGAAGCTACGCCAACACAATTGCTGGCGGCGGACTAATCACTCCAAGTGGCAGCAACGCGTTCCCAACCAGCGCCAGTATTGAAGTGCTAGCCAGACCAACTATTACTAAATCGTTTTCACCCACCTCTGTTAGTGCTGGTGGAATCTCAACACTCACAATTACTTTATTCAACAGCAACGCCGTCACGTTAGTTGGCGCTACGTTTACCGATACTTTCCCAACTGCACCTGGCCCAATGACTTTGGCCAACACCACAACGACAAACACTTGTGGTGGAACACTACAAGACAATGGTGGAACCCTATTGAATGCCGGTGATGTCGGTATCCGATTAACTGACGGTGCAATTCCGGGCAACGGCTCGTGCGCCATTACCTTGGCGGTAACCGCCAACGTCTTAGGCAGCTATACCAATACAATTGCTTTGGGTAATTTACAGACAACCAATGGCGGCAACTCAACGGCCGCCGCAAGCGCAGTTTTAAATGTAGCGGTACTACCACCACAAGTAAGTAAGCAATTTGCCAGTGCACAAGTTGGACGAAATACTCCCGTCAAACTCACGCTTACAATTGTTAATCCCAATATTTCTGGCAACTTAACGGGTGTCCAGCTAAGCGACCCACTACCTAGCCTACCCGCACAAATGGTCGTTGCACCGACACCGAATACGTCAGTTAGCGGTTGTGGTGCAGCAACGCTAACCTCACCAGCGGGCGCCAACACCATTAGTTTAAGCGGCGCCACGGTAGCGGTCGGTACATCCTGCGTTATTCAAGTCGATGTTGTTGGCCCGGTCGCGGGCAGCTACATCAATACGACCAACATTGTTACTTCAACCAACGGTGGTAATGGAAACAACGCGTCGGCTACTTTACGCGCACTAGAGTCGCCACAAGTTAGCAAAGGGTTTTCGCCAAGTACAATTAGTGTTGGCGGCACTTCAATTTTAACGGTCACAATTAGCAACCCGAATCCAAGTGATACTTTAAACAATGTAGCCGTTAGTGACACTTATGTTACTGGCCTACTCAACAGCAGTTCCCCCAATCCAGTGGTATTTTGTAGCCCGGCCAGCAGCGCAATATTGGTAGGCGGCGTGGGTAGCGCAAATTCAGTTGGATTGAGCGGCGCAACGCTAGCAGCTGGCGGTTTTTGTCGAGTTACTGTCAACGTCGTAGCATCATTGGTAGGTGTTATTCCAAACACAACGAGTGCCGTTACTTCAACCAATGCCGGAAGCAGCAACGCTGCTACAGCCAATCTAATAGTCGGTGTTGACGTTAGCGGATTTGTTTACCTAGATAGCAATGTAAGCGGCATAAAAGAAGCTAGCGAAACCGGTTCGGCTTTAGTGATTTACGCGAAGCTTTTATCGAGCGGCATTGTTCAACAAATCGTTGCCATCAATCCCGCCACGGGCGCTTATTTATTTAGTGGTGTCGTTGCCGGAGCGTATACCGTTGTAATCGATGACAATAACAACGTAGCCGACACTTCCGGCACTTTACCTTCCGGCTGGTACGGTACCGACACGCCGTCGATGACACGCTTTCTTAACGTCGGCACGACAAGTGTTGCAAACTTTAACTTCGGCGTAAACAACGGCGCATTCATCACAGGCAGAGTTTTTAAAGACGATGGTTTAGGTGCTGGCGCAATTGCAAACGACGGCACTCAAAATGGTAGCGAGCTAGGGATTGCAGGTTCGCTCGTACGGCTAACCAACTGCGCAGCGACAACCTATACCAGCGTTACTAGCGATAGTAGTGGTAATTTCAGCCTAGCGATTCCCGCTAGTTTAACGAACGGCAGCGCCCTGTGTATTGTGCAAACTAATAGCTCAGGTTTTGTTTCGACCGGCGCTAACGTTGGCAATAGTGCAGGGCTTTACACCCGTACAACCGACACACTGTCATTCACTTATTCGAGCAGCACCAATTACAGCGGCATACAGTTTGGCGATGTTCCGGTTAATACATTTTCAACAGACGGCGCACAAACCGCTTTAGCAGGTTCGGCAATTAGTTACACACATACCTTCGTTGCGGGTAGCGGTGGAACGCTCACACTGACCTCATCAGCTAGCGCCAATCCCGCTCAAGCTGGATGGAGCGAAGTGTTGTATCGCGACACCAATTGCAATGGCAGTTTAGACGCCGGTGAAACCGTTATTGTGGCGGCAATTCCAGTGATCGCGGGCGATCAAATTTGTATTGTCGTACGTCAATTTATTCCTGCAGGGGCAAGTAGCGGCGCTATCAATAACGTCGTGGTTACTGCCGCATTTAACTACACCAATGCAAACCCGGCGCTAATGAGTAATTTAACTCGCAACGACACGACAACCGTTGGTAACCCAAGTAGTGCCGGCTTGGTTTTAACAAAAACTGTCGACAAAACTTCGGCCTTACCGGGTGAAAATATTACCTATACGGTAACGTTTGTTAATAGCGGATCGGGGCCTTTAACCAGCGTTGTTATAAACGACACAACCCCTGCGTTTACTAGTTTCGTTTCAGCCTCTTGTGGGGCAAACCCTCCAGTCATTACGGTGTGCACCCTAACGAGCAACCCAATTGTTGGCACTACCGGAGCAATCATATGGACTCTTACCGGCAGCTTAAACCCTGGCAGTACTAGTTTTGTTCAGTTCACAGTGAAGGTAAACAACTAAAGGTTTGTTCGAAACCGCCAAACGTCAACTATCTGAGACTTATTGACGTTAATCTCGTTTGGGGTTCAAATTTACTCTACTTGTTCTTAGGAGCACACCATGAAGCGTTTTACATTAGCAGCAGCTACCGTACTCACAATGGCATTGTTTTCAACGGGTTTAGCTTCCCTAGCAACGGCTCAAACAGCCGGAGCAGGCGTTCGCAGCACCGCGCCCACACCAAATACAAAAGAAGTCATCTGCCCCGATTGCGGCACGATCACTTCGATTACGCAAAAGAAAGTTAAAGGCAAAGCCACTTGGAAGGGTACCGTCGGCGGTGCTGTTGCTGGTGGCGTCGTTGGCAACCAAGTTGGTGGTGGTGATGGCAATAAAATCGCTACTGGTGCTGGTGCAATTGGCGGCGCGATCGCGGGCCGTGAAATCGAAAAGCGGATGAACAAAAAAGATGTTTTCGAAATCGTAGTTCAGATGAATGACGGCACCAGCCGCACCATTCAAAAAGAGCAAAAAGGTTCATTGCAACAAGGCGACCGAGTAAAAGTTCAAGGCGATACGATTATTATTCGCTAGTTTTTGGCGGGTTGTTTTATTCGCGAAGTGGGTGGGTTCCTTAATTGCGCGACTTACCAAAGTGCGCAAGTTACTTGCCGATACAAAAACGGCTGAAGATTTCACCCAGTAAATCGTCAGCCGTAAATTGCCCAGTAATCGACGACAGCTGAGCCTGCGCTAAGCGCAATTCTTCGGCCATCAAATCTAAACGGCTATTGCCTAAAGCCGCGTGCCCTTGTGCAAACACCGTATGTTGGTGTGCCTTACGCATCGCTACCAACTGTCGTTCGCGCGCCAAAATTAAATCGTCGCCACTGTTTTGCCAACCGACGCACTTTAAAATTTCTTGCCTTAGTAAGTCCAGTCCTAGGGCAAGACGCGCAGAACAATGGACAACCGTTTGTGGCGAATTTTGTTCATCCGTCAGCGTCTCTACTCTAGGTGATTGATTGGTGGATAAATCCACTTTGTTCATCACTTGAATAATGGGCGTTCGACGACTTTGTGCTTGGCTTAACCGCGCACGAATTGAATCGAGTAACGCATCTGGATCAACCGTTGCTAATTGGCTATCGATCTCCCAAGCCCGCAAATGCAAAACTAAATCGGCGCTCTCAATTTCTTGCCAAGTACGTTCAATTCCAATTTGTTCAACGGTATCTTTAGTCTCGCGCAAACCAGCGGTATCGATTATGTTTAAGGCAATACCTTCGATGCTAATAGCCTGAACCACTTTATCGCGCGTCGTGCCCGCGATAGGTGTAACAATTGCAATCTCTTGACCCGCCAGGGCATTGAGCAAGCTGCTCTTACCAACATTCGGTGAGCCGGCCAACACCACATTTAAGCCACTACGCAACAAAGCCCCTTGCGCGGCGCGCGACAGCAGTTGTTGCATCGAATCTAAGATAGTCTGCAGTTGCCCTCGGGCATCGGCCGCCTCAAGAAAATCAATTTCTTCTTCCGGAAAATCTAACGTCGCCTCAACCAACATCCGTAACCGTATAACCTGTTCAACAATGGTTTGAATTTGTTGGGAAAACACACCTTGCAACGAGCGATTTGCAAGGCGCACCGCTTGCTCAGTTTGAGCATCGATTAAGTCGGCAACGGCTTCGGCCTGCGCTAGATCGAGCTTGTCGTTTAAAAAAGCGCGTTGGGTAAATTCACCCGCATCGGCAGCACGCACCCCAAGCGCTAGTACACGGCGCAACAACATGTTTAAAACTACTGGGCCACCGTGGCCTTGTAGTTCCAAAACATCTTCACCTGTAAACGAATGAGGGCCTTGAAAAAACAAGGCAATGCCGGTATCAATCGCGGTGCGCTGAGCGTCAACAAAATCGCAATATAAAACTTGTCGAGGCACAATCGGTTTGCTTAATAACTCTTTTGCAACCAGCCGCGCGTTCGGGCCCGAGACACGGACAACGCCAATACCGCCCTTGCCGTTTGCAGTAGCAACTGCTGCAATGGTGTCTTTAACGTAAGAAACTTTCGGTAAAGAAGTCATTGCAGCCGTGTACTTTAAGCCGCCTTGACGGCCGCCTTTTCGATGGAGCGGTTGATATACCACTGCTGCGCAATCGAGAAGATATTATTAGCCAACCAATACAACACCAAACCCGCCGGAAAGAAAAAGAACATCACCGAGAACATTAGCGGCATGATGGTCATCATCTTCGCCTGCAACGGATCCGGCGGTGGTGGGCTCATCTTAATCTGAATATAAGAAGTTGCAGCCAACACAACGGGCAAGATATAGAACGGATCAGGGGCAGCTAGATCACGAATCCAACCAATCCACGGCGCGTCGCGTACCTCGACCGAAGATAGTAATACGGTGTACAAAGACATGAACACCGGAATTTGTAATAGGACCGGTAGACAAGAACCCATCGGGTTAATTTTTTCAGTCTTATACATTTCCATCATCGCTTGATTTAACTTCACGCGATCACTACCAAACTTTTCTTGCAAGACTTTCATTTTTGGCGCCACGGTCTTCATGCGGGCCATCGATTTGTAAGCAAAATTTTGCAGCGGGAAAAAGGCAAGTTTTACAACAGCGGTTAGCAAAATAATCGCCCAACCCCAGTTCTTCACAAGGTCGTAGCACTTACCAAGCAACCAATACAAAGGTTGAGCAATTAGAGTCCAAATACCATAGTCAACGGAGTACTCGAGACCCGGAGCAATCTCTTTAAGAATTCGTTGATCTTGCGGGCCGATAAACAAACGTGACTCGGTTTTAACTGAAGCCCCTGCAGCTAACGGCGCCATCGGCTGGGTTGCACTAATAGCATACTGGTTTGTCGTAACTTTACGTACCGAGTAATCGCGCGAAACTTTATCCGCAGGAATCCAGGCGGTAACAAAGTAATGCTGGATTACACCTAACCAACCGTCACTGGATTGTTTTTCATAGGTCGTTTTATTTTTTTCAATCTCGGCAAAATCAATTTTTTGAAACTTTGATTTTTCTGTGTAAACCACCATACCGGTAAAAAACGTCGGCATAAATTGCGAATCTACCGGGGGTGAGCCACCATCGCGGGTTAGTTGCAAATACAGTTGCGGCGTCAAGCTATCTTGAGAAATATTAGTAACATCATGCGAAACCACAACCTCGTAACTGCTTTTGTTTAGGGTGATTGTCTTAACTACTTTTAAACCGGCGTTTTCAGCCGCTAACTTAATTTGAACTTGCTCACCACCGGCTAAATCACGAACACCTTCAAGGACTGTAAACGGGGTCGATTGGTTAATAAAGGTTTGATTTGCGGCACCAATTAGGCCCGTCTCTGCAATAAACAAATTACCCGGTTTGCTTTCTAACAAAGTAATATTTTGTTTCTTGTCACTGGTATTTTTGTGAGTAAGCAATTCGGCTTTACGAATAACACCACCAACAGAATCAACGTCTAACGCCAAAACATCGCTTTGAATTCGGGTTAACTTGCCAACGGCCGCCGGCACTACACCAGCAGCAATTGGCGCATTACCGGGTACAGCAGCAGCAGTCGGCGTAGTACCGGCTGGTGGTGGGGTCGCCGCTGATGGGGTCGCCGCATTTTTACCAGTTTGATCCGGCGCAACAACCGGTGCGGATGTTCCTGTCATCCCTCCCAACAGCGAAGGCTGACCGGTATGACGCTGCCAACCATCCCAAAGGAACAGAAGGGACATTGAAAAGATAACCCAAAGGATAGTGCGTTGCGTTTGCATAGTAATAACTTATTCGTAGCGCGGCCAGGCACGGCCGCAACACTTGATATGGAATCGGTCAGGCACAGAATCAAGCCCGCCCAGTGAAAATGGATTGCAGCGAAGAATACGCCATCCGGCTAGAACAGCCCCTTTAAAGGCCCCGTGTCCTTTAAGCGCTTCAAGCGCATATTGCGAGCAGCTCGGATAATAGCGACAGCGCGGTGGAATCATCACACCAAAGGTGTAACGGTAAAAAATGACTAAACCACTAAGCAGCTGACGCGGTAGGCTTACCAATTTTGCCTGTAGACCTCTAATTGCTGCTCGGTCGAAACTAAACATTGGATCGATTCCCAAGATAGCGCGCTAATTGAACAAATAAGGCATCGCAATCGGCTCGCATAATTGCTTTAGCTGATCTTGCGCTAGTAACGTCTAAGCCCTTTTTGCTGTCAGCCGTTTGACCAACTAAGGTTTGCCCGTCTGGATCAACCTGCAATGGGCGAAGCGAAAGGCGAAGTAAAAGGCTTTTTGAGCCAAGCTGTCGGGAGAAATCGTTTAATTGAAACACCCGCCACGACTCACGCGCGACGCGCTTGGCTTGATTACGCCGAACTGCCTGCTTCAAAACTCGTTTGGGTACAGACAGTTTGAGCTCGATTGCTTTTTTCACACCAATCTTTGACGCTTGGGGTTGCAAAACAGCTTCGCTTGGTAGAGGGGATATCGACAACGACCAGCAGCCGCGCGAAAAACGCAACGGGCGCTGAGTTGTCATCGATTTAGTTTAAGTAAGCAGTTAAAAACTGCAAAACTTAAACGGTAAGGCTCTTACGGCCTTTGGCACGGCGAGAATTAATGACTGCGCGGCCGCCACGGGTTTTCATGCGAACACGAAAGCCATGGGTGCGTTTGCGACGAGTCACTGAAGGTTGATAGGTACGCTTCATGATGGTCTTTGGTGATTAGGTTAATAATTGAGAAAAGCCTTCTATGATAAGACGAACACCCCTGTTTATGCATCTCTTATTAACTTCATGCGTCGAAATACGCAGGGCGCGGCTAATTCTAGCCTGTGGATAACTCGTGAAAATTCAGCTAAAATAGAGGGTTACAGAAGCCCACAACTATTTTAAGCCCAAGCAAAGAAAGCACCGAAAAAACGCGATGATTGAAGCTTGGCAACAGTGTTTAACCAGATTAGAGCAAGATTTACCGGCTCAAATCTTTAGTACATGGGTTAAACCTCTGACTTTTCTCTCTTGGACTGAAAGTGAGCTAACGCTACGCCTAGTGGCGCCCAATCGCACCAAACTTGACTGGGTAAAAAATCAGTTCGCCTCGCGTATCGAAACACTAGTTATAGAGTTTTTTCATCCAGATGCAAAAGTGCTGTTTGAATTAGGGGCCCCAACGGCCCGCTCACAAGCCGAGATACAGACAAACTTACCTGATGGCCTTGCCTCAAACTCCCAAGCAAGCACTACGTCCGTTACAACTGGCTTAAATAGTAACGATGAGTCAAATCAAAACACCCCCATTAATACAGTTTCAAATACAGCTTCAAGTTTTGATCAAGCCGAACAAAATAGTTCAGTTTCGTCCAACTTAAACAGCACACATTCAAAAGACTTTTCCGGTGGTAGCCAAAACCAATCGGTTAATAATTCGCGTCGGCACATCGAGCGAGCAAAACTTAATCCCGATTTAACCTTCGATAGTTTCGTAACCGGCAAAGCCAACCAAATGGCACGCGCCGCAGCCGAACAAGTTGCACAACGCCCTGGCACTAGTTACAACCCGTTGTTCTTTTACGGTGGAGTTGGTCTAGGAAAAACGCATCTTATACACGCAGTTGGTGCTTTTTTACTTGAGAAAAACCCAAACGCTAAAGTTCGCTATATCCACGCCGAACAATATGTAAGCGATGTTGTAAAAGCATATCAACGCAAAGCGTTTGACGAATTTAAAAACTACTACCACTCGTTAGATTTATTATTAATCGATGATATTCAGTTTTTCTCCGGAAAATCACGCACGCAAGAAGAGTTCTTTTATGCATTCGAAGCCTTGGCTAACGCGCGTAAACAATTAATCATTACTAGCGATACCTATCCAAAGGACATGGCTGGATTCGAGGAGCGTTTGTTATCACGGTTCGGCTCAGGTTTAACCGTTGCCATAGAACCTCCTGAGTTAGAAATGCGCGTCGCTATTCTTTTAAAAAAGGCCGAGCAAATCCAACTAAATATGCCCAGTGATGTCGCTTTTTTTATCGCTAAGCAACTACGCTCCAACGTCCGTGAGCTTGAGGGAGCGTTAAAGAAAGTAGCTGCTTTTTCTACGTTTCATAATCAAGCGATTACACTCGATTTAGTAAAAGACGCGTTAAAAGAGATTTTATCGGTTTCACGCGTCGCGGTCAGTATTGAGGCAATTCAAAAGACGGTTGCCGACTACTACAAAATCAAAGTAGCTGACATGTATTCCAAGCGTCGTCCAGCGGCTATTGCACTACCCCGACAAATTGCGATGTTTTTAGCCAAAGAACTAACACAAAAGAGTTTGCCCGAAATTGGGGAGCTATTTGGTGGGCGTGATCACACCACGGTGCTACATGCTGTTAGAAAAATTACCGATCTACGCACCCGTGATACGCAAATTAATCACGACCTGCATGTTCTAGAACAAGCGTTGAGAGGATAGACAATGAAACCTATCGTACTCGTGCGAACAACATTTAAACAAATTAGTTGCGCCAAAACCGCACGTTTTCTACCAGCAAATCGTGTGGAAAACTGTAAACAACAAAGCGACTTATGCACAACGAAGTGCTCAATTTTAGTTAATAAAAAAAGCTTTAAAATTTTAGGTACAAACGCTCAACAGCTTATCCACAGGGTTATTAGAAGCAAATATCCCGTATTTGCTGGACAAGCCAACGTTAACAACAATTTTAGCCAGCCTTAGTTATTACGATTAGTTTTAAAGAAAGATTAATATGCAAACAACACAACTCATGAAGGCAAACCGCGAGGCAATCTTAAAACCCTTGTCGGTTGTTTCTGGTATTGTGGAACGACGCCATACATTGCCAATTCTCGCCAATGTCCTGATTCGTAAAACAGATGAAGTAGTTTCGTTTATCGGCACCGATATCGAAATTCAAATTCAAACGCAAGCCTCGTTAGGCGGTGCGCGCGAGGATATGGCAACAACGGTCTCAGCACGTAAGTTGCTTGAGATTTTAAAGTCGTTACCCGAAAACGTTGAAACATCATTAACACTGTCGAATAAAAGATTAACCGTTCAATGCGGCAAAAGTCGTTTCGCATTACAAACTTTATCGGCAGAAGACTTTCCTGCTTTTAATGTTTCAACACAATTCGCTGCCAGTTTTAGCTTGCCGCAAAAGACGCTAAAGCACTTGTTTCATATGGTGCATTTTTCAATGGCACAACAAGATATCCGTTACTTTTTAAACGGCCTTCTATTTGTAGTTGAAGGCAAAGATGTTCGCGCTGTGGCAACTGATGGTCACCGACTAGCCTATTGCGCAGCGGTGAGTGAAACCGAAAATCCAAAGCAAGAAGTGATTATTCCTCGCAAGACGGTTCTTGAACTACAACGTTTGCTCAATGATAGCGATGAAGCCGTAAAAATTGATATTGCCGCGAATCAAATTCGGTTTAGCTTTAACGATATCGAGTTAGTTTCTAAACTAGTCGAAGGTAAGTTCCCAGACTATCGGCGGGTTATTCCGGTCGATAATCAAAAGAAAATTTTACTTGGCCGTGACGAGTTACAACGTACATTAAATCGTGTCGCTATTTTAACCAGCGAAAAGCTTAAAGGCGTGCGTTTGAATTTAAGCGATGAAGGCCTAAAGCTTCAAGCTTCAAATACCGAGCAAGAAGAAGCTGTTGAAGAGATGGATGTCGATTATGTAGGCGATAAGTTAGAAGTTAGTTTTAACGTTACTTACCTACAAGACGTATTGGCAAACTTAAAACAAGACACCGTCGGTTTAGAGTTTAAAGATAGCAATTCAAGTGCCCTGCTAACCCTACCTGGTGACGATTCGTTTAAGTACGTTGTGATGCCGCTTCGTATTTAGCGCGTTTTATTAATTACTTTAATAAACGTTTATTAAATCGTTTTTCGACTTTAGCTTTAGCCCGTAGTTACACCGTAGCCTTATTTGTGAGTTTGTATGACTGACGCAATCCCTTTGAATCCCGAAAACAAACCTGATGTGAACCAAGAAATGGTTCCAGAGAAAAAAGTAGAAGTAGAGCCAGAATATGACTCTTCTTCAATTCAAATTCTAGAAGGACTCGAAGCCGTTCGCAAACGTCCTGGTATGTACATTGGCGATACGTCCGACGGAACAGGTCTACATCACTTAGTGTTTGAAGTGGTTGATAACTCAATTGATGAATCTTTGGCTGGTCATTGCAACGAAATTGTTGTCACTATTCACACCGATAATTCAATTTCGGTGACTGATAATGGTCGAGGAATTCCTACTGGCGTAAAAATGGATGATAAGCACGAACCTAAACGGTCTGCTGCTGAAATCGCTTTAACTGAATTACATGCTGGCGGAAAGTTTAATCAAAACAGTTATAAAGTTTCTGGTGGCCTGCATGGTGTAGGTGTGTCCTGCGTCAATGGTTTGTCGGTATGGTTGCGAATGACCGTTAAACGCGATGGAAAAATTCATTACATGGAATTCGAGCGTGGTGTTCCGCAAAATCGTTTGCTAGAAACACGTGATGGTTTTGAAGTATCACCGATGAAGGTCATTGGCACTACAGATAAACGTGGTACCGAAATTCATTTCTTGCCAGACACACAAATTTTTACCAACATTGATTTTCATTACGAAGTGCTTAGCAAGCGTTTGCGCGAACTAAGCTTTTTAAATAATGGCGTCAAAATTAAATTGGTTGATCAGCGCAACAATCGCGAAGAAGACTTTGCATTTGCTGGCGGTGTGCGAGGGTTTGTTGAGTACATTAACAAAAACAAGACAATGATTCACCCAACGATATTTCACTGCCAAGGCGAAAAGGACGGCATTGTTGTCGAAGCTGCTTTGCAATGGAATGATTCGTATAACGAACAAGTATTGTGCTTTACCAATAATATCCCGCAGCGCGATGGTGGTACTCATTTAACTGGTTTGCGGGCGGCAATGACTCGCGTTATTAACAAGTTTATCGAAACCAACGAGCTCGCAAAAAAAGCCAAAGTTGAAACCGGCGGCGATGATATGCGCGAAGGGCTAACTTGTGTGTTGTCCGTCAAAGTTCCCGAGCCTAAATTTAGTAGTCAAACAAAAGATAAATTAGTTTCTAGTGAAGTGCGTGCACCGGTAGAAGAATTTGTTGCTAAAGCGCTTGACGAGTATTTGCTTGAGCGTCCTAACGATGCAAAAATTATTTGCAACAAAGTAGTAGAAGCGGCGCGTGCTCGTGATGCAGCGCGTAAGGCGCGCGACATGACACGCCGAAAGGGCGTACTAGATTCAATTGGACTTAGCGCAAAACTGGCCGATTGCCAAGAGCGTGATCCTGCTAAATCAGAATTGTTTATCGTCGAGGGCGATTCTGCGGGCGGCTCCGCCAAACAAGGTCGTGATCGTAAGTTTCAAGCGATCTTGCCCCTAAAAGGAAAAATTTTAAACGTCGAAAAAGCGCGGTTTGATAAATTGCTTTCGTCCCAAGAAATTGCAACACTAATTAGTGTTTTGGGTACTAACATAGGCCCAGCTGACTACAATTTAGAAAAATTACGCTATCACCGCATTATCATCATGACCGATGCGGACGTTGACGGCTCACACATTCGTACATTGTTACTAACGTTCTTTTTCCGCCAAATGCCTAACTTGATTGAAAACGGTCATGTGTATATTGCGCAACCACCGTTGTACAAAGTAAAACAAGGCAAAGACGAGCGTTACATAAAAGATGATAACGAGCTTAACCAATACTTATTACGCTTAGCCCTCGAGAACGCATCGTTGCAACCTAGTGCAACAGCAATGCCAATTACTGGTGAAGCCTTAGGTGAATTAACTCGTAAGTATTTGGTGGCTGAAGCTGTGGTGCGCCGCTTAACGCGCATTATTGATTCGGGTGCACTGCAAGCTATCTTAGACGGCCTAGCTTTAGATTTAACTAATGAAGCCACAGCAACAGAAAGTGCTGCCAAGTTGCAAGTCGCGATGGGCAAAAATTTACCGCCGGCCGAAATTGCGCCAACAGTAATGGCGCGTTACAACGAAAAATCGGAAGAATGGATGTTGCGTATCGAGCGCATCGTGCATGGCAATGTTCGACCGTCTATTATCAATGCCGATTTCGTACAAAGCGTCGATTATCAAACTTTGCAAGAGTGCGCATTAACGGTTGGTGGACTAATTAGCGAAGGTGCCATCGTGCGTCGCGGCGAAGGTGAAAAACAACGTAGCAGCCCAGTACACGATTTTAAAGGGGTAATGGGCTGGTTGATTGCCGATGCCGAGCGCAATGTTAGCCGTCAGCGTTACAAAGGTTTGGGCGAGATGAATCCATCGCAATTATGGGAAACCACAATGGACGCAAGTCAGCGTCGATTACTCAAAGTGCAAATTGAAGACGGTATTGCAGCGGACAACATTTTCATCACCCTAATGGGCGATGAAGTTGAGCCACGCCGTCAGTTTATTGAGCAAAATGCCTTGATTGCTAGAAACATCGATTTTTAAAGAATCCCCTACCCGCGGCATGGTGCGTATGACTGCAAAATCGTACACGGTTACACTAGCAGGCAAGCACTGCTAGACCGAAACACGAGGTAAATAATGGGACGCAAACGAATACATCCAGAAGGTACGACGGCCACGGATCGGGCCGAATTGTCTTTAAAAGAACTCGTAAAAGAGGGTGGTGCTCGGCGTACATTTCGTTTAAGTAAAAAGGCAAATGCGGCCTTAAAAACGCTTGCGAGAAGCCTGCAGTCTGACTCGGATACCGCAGCACTGGAGTACGCATTGCTTCTAGCAGCTGCCCAACTGCGTGGCCAGCCGCAAATAAAACCACCGCTCAAATTATTTGTTGCAAGTAACCAAAAACACCAAAAAAGTGCTTGACGTTTATTTTGCAGTCATACACAATTTAATTATTCCAATATTTTCTCAAGGCCGTCGAACATGAGCTATGCCCAAAACAACTTCAGCAAGATCGCGCATTGCGCCGTGCTGTTGGGCATGGAAAGCAGTGTTCCCGCAATTGGCTTTAAAGCAAATACCTTGGTCGCCAAAGGCGGCCTATCTCTCGCAGCACAACGTTTAACCGTCGGTAATCCAACCAATCATCGACACCGAACTCGGAATTTTGAACTTTGCTAGGAAAACATTAAACACTGTTTTTCTGGTTTAAAAAACCCGAGTTACCGCAAGGTCCTCGGGTTTTTTGTCGTCTGTTTTCTTAAACGCTCTTATCCCCATGTTGATTTTTACAAGTCGACATGGGGATGTGAACCGAAAGGCAAAGCACCTACAAAAGGTGTTACGTAACCGATCGTATTTAACGACTTGTTGGCGGCTTGGTTAAAACCAAGTGGCCAATAATTAGCCCAAAGCAACTAGGGTGTTAAGTGCGCCAAGCTCGGCTGATTGTTAGTAGCGTGCGCTAGAGTTGCGGCTAGTGCGCGAGGTGCAAGTCCTCAACCTTCGGAGTCACATCAGAAAGGAAAACTTGCCATGCTTTTAAGATCGTACCGTCATTTGCAATCCAAGTTCCATCGCCAATTTTTGGTGATGGCCAACGAACGGGCATTGTTGTTCTACCGAGGGCGCTTGATTCGCATTCTGCGAAGCGGGCAAGTGCGGGTGTTTGATCCGTTTGGAAACTACTCTATCGAGTACTTTTCATTGGAACCAACATGGTTTAAAACAACATCAACTCAGCAAAAAGAGCCCTCAAAGTTTCGCCAGCGCTTGATTGAAGTACAACAAGGCGCAGCGAAAACAGGTTCACAACGCCAAACTGCTTTGATCTCGGCGTAATCACTGGAATAATCCCTCCGTGTTACTTACACGGAGGGAATTCCATCATGAATAAATTTAAAACAGTTTTAGGGCTTGCTTGTATTTCAGCTTGCTTCGCAGCAAACGCCTCAACCTTTATCCAAGGCGTCAAAGTAGAGCCAGCTGAAATTAAAGCTGGTCAAACAGCAAAAATTACTATTTCTGGAACTGAAGGCGAACTGGTCAATTGTGGCGTTAAACTTCATTTTGGAGACGGCACAAGTCAAGACTTTAAGCTGGTCAACAAAGGGATGCTGCCCATCGTCGTAGAACATAAATACGATAAAGCCGGTGAAGTTAAGGTAATGGCCGAGCCGAAAAAGGTGACTAGCCACCTTAAATGTGGTGGACAGAACCAAAATGCAATGCTCAAAGTCGTGGCGCTACCGGCGCCAGTTGTTGCGCCAGCCGCTGGAGCTCCTAAGGCTCCCGCAGCAGCAACCGCAGCTGCTGCACCTGTAAAGCCAGCGCCAAAAGCAACCGGCCCAGCTTGCCCAGAAGGTTGGAACCTAGATGCAAAGACCGTTAACCAAAAAAGCGGCTCGTTTACCTGCACTGCTAAAGTGGGCGCAAAATTACCAGACGCAAAGCTTAGTTGCGCGAAAGGTTTGGGCTATTACGAGAATGCCGACAAAGGCTTGATCGGTTGCCGTCTATAACAGCAGTCGTTACACACTACTCGGGATACGGTATGTGTCTCGAGCAATTAAAAATCTAAGCGCGTTTGCTGATCTACAACAGTCAGCTTGAAACTAACAACTGTTTCTTCTCGTGGGGCTAAACCTTGCACCGACACGTCTTTAGCCAATGGCTTTTCGCACAGGCGTAAATCAATATTTTTACGATCGGCGGATAAACGAGTCCATGAAATGGCACAACTGCGCTCGACAGTGGCGCTAACCAACATCGATTGCGATTTTTGCCGTGCTGGACCTTGTTGGGCGTATGCGCCTCCACTGTTTAGGCATATTACTAGGCCAATCAAAGTAGGCACAAATCTTAGTAAAGCAGTGGGTAGTAGATTCATGTCAACTATCAGCGAAAACCATGCCAACTCCCCTTAGTAATTGATTCAACAATACTTAATCCATTTTGATTGCGCTTTAAAGCACGCCTATGTCAATAAAAGCGAATGACAAAAGTTCACAGTTTGCCAATTGGTCGATTGCGCTTAATCGCACCATTTAACGGCTGACTCTCAAAACGTGGCAGCTCGTCTGATTGACTGGTTTTTGGTTTTGACATGAGCAATCATGGCATTATCGCAAACTAAATAGTTCACCACACGATGGCTCCTACCCCTCCTCCAATTACAACAACAACAACACGTGCTCGTGCCGCGCTTTCACAATTTGGTCAATTTTTAGGAGAAATTGCCGATGTCCTCGCGCGTTGGAGCTGGTGGCGTTTGCTTGGCCTTTCACTTCTAATTTTAATTGCCGGTGCGATGCTGGATGATTTTTTTATTCCCAATCCGAAATCGAACAAGGTCTCGCAAACCATTCGAGTCGAAAATAGCCGCGAAAAAAGTGCTGACAGGGATCGAAAAGTAACCTTGAAGATAGGAGGCACCGAAGTCATTATTTCCAAGGATGGTAAAAACGAAAAAGTATCACCAAAGGCCGCTGTCGAAAAAGCCAAGAGCGAGACCCCAACTCCCAAAGTCAACACGACTGAAACAAGCGATAAGTTAGTTGGCCCTGCAAAAGAAGTGGTTCGAGAAGTAACGGATGCAACCAGCGAAATTAAGGAGTCCGCACGAGAAGCCAAGCAAGAAACTGACAAAGAAGCTCGAGACCTAGCCCGCGAAGCCGCTAGAGAGGCCGCGCGTACCGTTGAAGATATTTCAGGTAGTAGCGAAGCCGAAACAGCTGAACTCGAAGCCAATTTAGAAAAAATCATTCACGAAGTTTTGACGCAAGTAAAAACCGGCAAAACGCCAGTAATTCAAGTCGAGACCAACAATAACAATGCGAGTGAGCGGTTCGAACCGTTTAAAGCCTTGGCGGCATTTTTAATCCTCAGTTCGTGGATTTTAAAGCTAATTGGCGGCTCACGACTACGCGAGCAGGCAGCGACTGCGCGCGCCACAATTGCCACCGAAAGTGCCGAAGCACAAAGTTTGCAACGACAAATCGCCGAAGCCAAATTATTGCGAATGCAAGCCCAAGTTGAACCGCACTTTTTGTTCAATACATTGGCCGCCTTAGAGCGATTAATTGAAGTTAATCCAACCCGTGCACTTGCAATGTCTCAAGCACTTAGCCAGTGGCTGCGCGCCTTGCTTCCGCAAATGAAAGAAGGCCAGTCCACTCTTGGGCATGAAGCGAATTTAGTGCAAAGTTATTTACAATTAATGCAAATGCGAATGGGTGAGCGATTAGCATTTTTTATCGATATTCCCGAGACTTTGCGAGGCGAACGATTGCCTTCTATGCTGTTACAACCGTTAGTTGAAAACTCGATTAAGCATGGCCTAGAGTCTAAAAAACAAGGTGGCGAAGTACGTATAAAAGCGCGTAAACATGGTGATTGGCTAGAGCTAGTGGTTGAGGACACTGGTGTTGGTTTTGCTAGCAACCCGAATACCGGTAACGGCCTTACAAATTTGCGCGAACGGCTTGAACTGATTTACAACGGGCGAGCGATGGTTTCTATTACTCCACGGGGTGCGATGAATTTTTCTGTCGATGCAACCGAAGCATTGACGGGTACTGTAATCACCATCAAACTGCCCGCGAACCAAGCTGCAACGCCTAGAACCTAATACAACTTAAAAACGCCGAATCGAGAAGGATTGTTTTGAAACTAACCGCAATTTTGGCCGATGACGAAGAGTTAGTCCGCGATCTACTTAAAGCCCGCCTTGCCCAAGTTTGGCCTGAGCTAGAAATCGTAGCGCAAGCCAGTGATGGTCAAGAAGCAATAGAAATGGTGGCGCAATTTGCACCTACTTTTGCATTTTTAGATATTCGCATGCCCGAAAAAACCGGTCTACAAGTGGCCCAAATTATTTCAGAGCGTTGCCATGTGGTTTTTTTAACCGCGTACGATGAATATGCGGTTGAAGCCTTCGAGCGCGGCGCAATTGATTACATGCTAAAGCCCGTTACGATTGATCGATTACAGACCACAGTAGAACGATTAAAAAAACGCATGGCCCAGCAACCGGTGGACTTAAGCCAGTTGTTTGCGCAAATTGAGGCGCAACGTGGAATGCCGGTTCCGGTAGCTAAGCCACCGCCGACTGGTCAATCAACTAATCAATCGACGTCGGCTAGCGAAGCGAAGGCAACCCCCGAAAAACTACGTTGGATACAAGCCAGTGTCGGTCGTGAGTTACGGGTTATTTCTGTCGACGATGTGGTGTATTTCGAAGCCGATGAAAAATATGTCGTCGTGCACACGCGCGATGCGGAGGCGGTTATTCGCACGCCTTTAAAAGAGCTTGTTGATGGGCTGGACGAGGATTTGTTTTGGCCTGTTCATCGTGCCACCATTGTCAATGTACGCATGATCGAGGCCGTTGAAAAAGATGTTTTGGGGCGCTTGTCGATTCGATTGCGCGGCATGCAACGAAAATTACCTGTTAGCCGAACACACTCGTCGCGCTTTAAAGGAATGTAAGATCGAGCATAGCTTTTTTCCTGTCGATCAAGCGTTTCGAGATTTAGCGTGGTTGTTAAATGCCCCGGCTTTGGTTAACCCGGAACATCAACGATTTGTGGGCCGGGTTGTACATTTTAGCCAGCAGCAACGCTTGGCCAATCAGCAGTGGTTAAATACCCTCGAACAAAACACAATGCCGCTTGCGCAATGGTTAATAAAAAAGCCGGATAAACAATTATTGCGTTTGGGTCGGTATGCAGAACACTTGCTCGAATTCTATTTACGATTTGGCCCTTGCTTTAATTTTGTAGCCGCAAATTTGCCCATTCGCACGGCGGTTAATGCAGTCGTTGGTGATCGTACAACGATTGGTGAAATTGATTTTTTATTAACAGAATCTAAAGCAGTTTCCGAACCGACGGATTCTATTGGACTCGGAAATTTAATTGCTAACAGAGCCGATGCAAATGCAATAACCATTGCAAATCTGCATTGGGAGTTAGCAGTTAAGTATTTTTTATGTTTGGATGTTGAAGATCCTCAACCGACCGATTTTGTTGGCCCAGAAGCGATCGAGGTATTCGAGTATAAATTACAAAAACTGTTTGATCGGCAGCTTAACAACCAACCGCCGGCACCTTACAACGACCGGCTTTGGTGTAGTGCGGCGTTTACCCGTGGGTGGATTTTTTATCCTATTGCGCGATCTGATTTACAAGTTCAGTGGCTCTCGTCAAATCACTTGCGCGGTACTTGGTTGTCCATTTCGCAATTGAACCAACTGCCTGAGCAAACCTTTGAAATTCTTAATCGACAACGGTGGTTGTCGCCGGCTTGTGGTGTTGCAAAAAGCGTGCTTAATCAAGAGCAGCTTGAAAAAACGATTCTTGCACTTTGGGCTGTGCCCAATGCTTACCAGCAAACGCCGTCGCCGGTGTTAATAGCGGCGATGCAAGCTCGGCCTAACAGTGGGTTTGAAGAAGTGCGTCGCTTGTTTGTTGTGCCTGACCAATGGATTGGCTTTGATTTGCAAGCCCAGCGGGCTAAGCGATAGACAGCAACTGATCGCTTAATTTTTTTAGATCAGTCGCGTCGTTATACATGTGCGGTGAAACTCGGATAGTGCCTGAGCGAACCGAAACGAATATTTTTTGCGCGCGTAATTGTGCTGCAATCTGTTGGGAATCAATGCCAGCCGGTGGTCGTAATCCAATAATATTTGCACACCGAAGATTGGGGTCGGCAATGGCATAACCAGCTTTTTTCATTGTTTCGCAAAACGCCGCGCTAATGGAATGCAAGTAGCGCGCTATTCGGTTTGGTTGCCACTGCTCAAATAGTTCAAGGCTGGCGATTAACATTAAAATCATATTGGGATTAGCGCGATTACTTGAATCGAAGCGTCGCGCACCGGCGGCGTAGGCACTTTGATAATCGGTTAGTCGCGTAAAGTCTTGCGCGTTATGGCGCATTAACCAATGCTCTTCTAGTGGTGTGTTGTTTAACAATACCGAGTCTAAATAGGCAAACGCAAGCCCGTAATTACACAGCATCGATTTATATGGATGCGCTACATAAACAGTGGGTTTTAATACTTGTAAATCAATGGCTTCAATTCCAATTGTTTGCGTACCATCAATTGCTAAGTAGGCAGCGTTTGCATGACAGCGTTGAGCAATTTGTTCTAGGTCGAACGCCGTGCCATCGGTCCAATGTGCTGGCTCTACACCCACTAATGCTGTGTCTTGGTCAATTGCATTTAACAGCGCTTGGTTCCATAGCTTTACACGTTCGTTAGCGACATTGCCTTTAAACGCGTTATCAACCACGGGTGCAACGATGGTCTGAATTTCGAAGCCTTGCAAACGTAAATTGTGCCAAGGAAAAACATTGCTTGGAAACTGTTCGCCGAGCACTACGATTTTACGTTTGTTGCGTGGGTGTGTTCCATCAGCCCAAGTCTTCGCGAGATGACGTTCTAGCAATCCCAGCGGGTTTGATACGTTGGGGACAAAGCAAATTTGCTCGGCCGAAGTATTTAAAAGTTGGGCGATTTTTAGGCGTGCGTTTTCGCCAGGTTCAAAAAAATCACTGGGCTGTAAATTCCAAGGTTGGATTCGCAATTGCAATCCAGCTTGTGAAGCTTGCTGTACGCTTTTGGGCATTGGGCCCATGTAGGCGCTGTTTAAATAAGTGATGTCGGTGGGAATATCAAATAAATTGCGTTGGCAGGTCAACATAGTTTGTAGCTTCAAAATAGATGCACAAAGTGTAACGAGCAATTTTTCAAATTGGCGGTACGCTAAGGCCGACTGTCAGGGTTGACTCAAAAGACAGTTGCTTGCGGTTTCGCGCAATTGTTGATGCAGTTTGTGCTTACGCTATTTCTGCTTGAGCTGCGGCTCGTTTACTTTGCAATGAGGTTACGAGCCGCCCAAGTCGTGCGTCGTGCACTCCTAATTGGTACAACGATTGAAAAGTATTAATTGCGTATTCGCAGTTTGGTCCGCGCGCGCCTTTGCAATTGGCAAGGCACGCCACTATTTCTTGCTCGCTTAAATGGGCATAGCCCACGTGAGCGCGGTTTGCAACGAAGGTTAAGGCTTTTACTTGGCGTCCGTCACGTAAGCGCGTGGTTAACAGTTTAGGGGTGTAGATGTCTTGCACCATTTCGCGTGCGTACAAGCGGTCGATAGCTTCGCGATGGTGTCCTGGAGCGATTTTAAACGCCACTCCGTCAACGCTACCGCCAATGTCTAACCCAAGTACTACCCCAGGTTTTTCTGGGGTTCCACGGTACATTGTCGAGCGTACACAAAATGCGCGGTGGTAGCCATGGACGCGTGCCAATCCCGACTCTGAATAGTCGAAGTCAGGGTTCCAAATTAATGAGCCGTAGGCGAAAACCCAATCGGCATACAGCGGCTCGGCGCACGAAGTTTCTTGCATGATTGAACACTTTAGCGAAAACTTCTAAAAAGCGTTAGTCATCGGCGGTAACTGTCGGTTTTTTGCAGATTAATGGTCGCATCTAGGAGTGTTCAATGTTGGTTGCAGAGCTAGAAGCGTTGATCAATAGCGTACGTAATACCCATCCGGCTAGCGGAAGTGAGGCGGCGTTAAGCCGTGAAGTGGCGTTGTTGGCGGGGATTTATGGCCGCCTTATTTATTTTCGTTTAAGCGATACGCAGCAACTTGCCCTCACTGCGGCAGAGCAAGATGCTCTACAGAAGTGAAGGTAAGGTGGGATTGCTTATTTGGCCTTTTTTGCTGCCGCTTTTTTAGCGGCGGGCTTTTTTGCTGCAGGTTTCTTAGCTGCTACTGACTTAGTAGCTACCGATTTAGCAACTAGCGGCTTAGCAACTACTGATTTAGTAGCGGCTGTTTTGGTTGCAACAGTCTTGGCAGCTGGCTTTTTTGCTGCGCTAGTCTTAGTGGCGTCTTTTTTAGCCACAACTTTTTTGGCCGGGGCTTTGGCGGCAACTTTTGCAACAGCTTTCACCACGGCTTTTTTGCCGACAGTCGTTTTAGATACTTTACCTGCGGCTTCGTCAGCTGCACCCTCTGCACTTGCTACTGCTTTCTTTGCGCCTGCTTTTTTAGTGGCTGCAGGGTCTTTTGCTGCACGTTGCTCAAACTCGAAACTTGTTTTGCCTTCTGGCCCTTTGACCAAATAGGCCTTGAACTTGCGGCGTGTACGTGAAGAAATAAACCCAAGTAGCAAATCGGTTTTGCCTTCGGTTAGCAGCTTGGTCATTTGCGCGGGTTCGATGGGTTGCTGCAAAATAATTTTGCCCGAACGGAAGTCACAACTCTTGCCAGCACCAACCGATTTTTCGCAGACATAACTCATGCCGTGCTCATAGACATTCGAGCTACATTTAGGACACGAACCAAGTGATTGTTGTGCAGAAAAATCGTAAACAACGTCGGAATCCTCATCGTCGTTTGATTGTCCAAAATCAAACTCTAATTTGTGCTCGCCGGTAATTTTTAAAATAGCAGCAAACGGTCGACCAATTTTGCTGCGAAATCCTTGCAATGGCCCGATTAACTTTTCGGTCAACAAAGTCTCAACTTCTGGAATCTCGAACTGTCGACTACCCGGTGTTTTGCTAATCGAAAAATCGCACTTAGTACAAGCAAATCGGCGGTAGTTCTCGCGCACCTCTTGTCCGCATTTGGGACACGGTGCAACTAAGGTTGCGTAATCACCGGGCACGGTGTCCGCTTCATAGGTCTTGGCGCGTTCGACAATTTTTCGCGTCATCGCGCCAATTTCTTGCATAAAAGTATCGCGGTCTAATTGGCCTTTTTCCATTAACGCTAATTTAAATTCCCACTCGCCTGTTAGTGCGGGTAGGGTTAATTCAAGAACGCCCAAGCCACGCAGTAAAGTCAGTAATTGAAAACCTTTGGCCGTTGGAATAATTTCGCGGCCTTCGCGGTACAAATAATTTTCGGCAATTAAACCTTCAATAATCGCGGCGCGGGTTGCTGGCGTACCCAGACCCTTGCCGGCCATCGCTTCGCGCAACTCATCTTCTTCAATGGTCTTGCCAGCGCCTTCCATTGCCGAAAGCAAGGTAGCTTCCGAATAACGTGCGGGTGGTTTTGTTACCAATCCGACGGCTTGTGCCGCTGCGGTTTTTAAAACTTCGTTTGCAGGCAAGGCAATTAACGCGGTGTCGTCGCCTTCAACGGCTTCTTTTCCATAAATGGCTAACCAACCGGGATTGACTAAAACGCGGCCTTCGGTTTTAAACAAATGCGTTTTAACCGTTGTAATGCGCGTAGTAACTAAATATTCGGCTGCTGGATAAAAGATCGACAAAAACCGTTTAACCACCATGTCATACACTTTTTGCTCGGCCTCGGACAAGATTTTAGGTGCTTGAAGGGTCGGGATAATCGCAAAGTGATCTGAAATTTTACTGTTGTCAAAGACCCGCTTGTTTTTAGGATTTACCCAATTGCTGGTGCCGATTTTTCTCGCGAATAGACCGTAATCAGGTGCATCTTCCAATTGGACTAAGGTTTGTTTAACGGTCTCTACATAATCTTCTGGCAATGCACGCGAGTCAGTTCGCGGGTAAGTTAATACTTTATGGCGCTCGTACAAAGCCTGAGCAATCGACAACGTTGTTTTAGCTGAAAAACCAAAACGACCATTGGCCTCGCGTTGTAAGCTAGTCAAATCAAATAGCGCTGGGGCCATTTGATTGCTTGGTTTGGATTCGTCTACTGCTTTTGCGGGTTGACCCAAACATTCAGCTGCAATTTGTTCGGCCGTTGCTTTGTCCCAAAGGCGCTCGGCTTTTAGCTCGGGATCGGTTTCATCTTTTTTAAACTTTGCATCGAACCAACGACCATCGTATTGGCCGTTTGATGCTGCGAAGCTAGCTTTAACTTCAAAATAATCGCGTGAAATAAAGCGTTTAATTTTTTCTTCACGCTCGACCACAACAGCCAATGTTGGCGTTTGCACGCGCCCCACGGTGGTTAGGTAAAAACCACCATCGCGTGAATTAAAAGCGGTCATGGCTCGGGTGCCATTAATACCCACTAACCAATCGGCTTCAGATCGGCAGCGAGCGGCGTCAGCTAATGGCAACATCGATTTGTCGGTGCGCAGTTTGGCAAAGCCATCTTTAATAGACTGTTGCGTCATCGACTGCAACCACAGACGCTGCACAGGTTGTTTAGCCTTGGCATGTTGCTGAATTAAACGAAAAATTAATTCGCCCTCGCGTCCCGCGTCACATGCATTAATGAGTGCATCGACGTCTTTTCGCTTAATTAGACGGGTTAAAAGTTTCAGCCGGTCTTCAGTTTTTGCGATGGGATTTAGCGCAAAATGCGGCGGAATAATAGGCAAGTTAGCAAATGACCACTTACCACGTTTAACGTCAAATTCCTCAGGGGCTTTGATTTCAACAAGGTGACCAACCGCCGAAGACAACACAAAGTCGTCGCTCTCGAAAAAGTCGTTTGTTTTCGTGAACCCGCCTAGTGCGCGGGCGATGTCGGCGGCAACCGAGGGTTTTTCTGCAATGATGAGGGCTTTGCCCATAAACTGGTCAATCACTTGGGTAAAAGAGGCCGAATCATAAGTGCCAGCCGCCTAATTAAGCAAGTAGCAACCGATATTTAGCTAATTTTTTCGAAAAAACCGCCCATCGAGCGTGCGCTCAACTAGGCCACTAAGCTCCCAATCGCAAAGGCGCTCGAACCAGACCGATAAAGATTCGCCGCTAATTTCAACCAAGGTTTGAACACTAACGGGACTGTGGCCAACCCAATGCAGGCCCGTAGCTTCGAGTGGATTGGACGGCTGGTTTGCAGCGCGGGATTTTGTGCCATCTGAATTTACTGGTGTCGAACTTGTAAATTGTGAGTTAGCGAAAAGGGAGCCAGCAAACTGATTTTTCGGCAAAGCGCTTAAAATATCTTGAACTTGCTCTACCAAATGAGCACCGTTTTTAATCAAATAGTGGCAACCTTTGCCCACAGGGCTATGGATTGAATTAGGAATTGCAAAAATCTCTTTACCCATTTCGAGTGCCTGATTTGCAGTAATTAGCGAGCCGCTTTCGCGCGCGGCCTCGACCACAAGTAAACCGAGGCTTAGGCCAGCAATAATGCGGTTACGTAAAGGAAAGTGATGTTTACGTGGGCCCATACCCAACGCGAATTCGGACACAACGCAGCCGTTGTTTTGAATTAGATCGTTTAAGCGCCGATTTTGCTCTGGGTAACACAGGTCAATACCCGTACCAATGACGGCGATTGTTGAAGCGCATTGCAGGTGCTTCTTTTGCGGGATATTTTCGCTGCTTTGATCGTCACTAGCTTGGCTGTTGTTAAAAGCCACCAATGCCCCACGATGGGCCGCCGAATCAATTCCGCTGGCCATACCGGAAACAATAGTCAGCCCCAGCTGGGCAAGTTCTTGTGCGAATTGCTGTGCGGTTTGGAGGCCTAATGCGCTTGCGTTGCGGCTACCGACAATAGCAAAACAGGGTTGGTTTAGCCATTGTGGGTCACCAGCAACATAAAGTAAAAGAGGTGGACTAAAGCTAGTGCGTAATGAAGCCGGGTAGCGCGGGTCGGTGATGCTTATTAAGTGATGATTGGGTTTAAGTTGCCATTCCATCGCCAAATCAATTCGCGCTTCGGTCGCTGGGTCGGTTGTAAGCGCTTGATTCAGCAAATTTGTGTTTAAGCCGCTATACGCGCTGCCGTTGTTGATTTGTTCAGACCAGGCACTTGGGAATAATGCGCGGCGTTGAGCGGGCTTAAAATTATCATTTAATGAAATAGCTAGCCAAGCCTGAAGGCTGAGCTCGGCTTGTTCATTGTTTGCGCTGGCTTGAAAAAGGTTGTGTTGCGGCATCTACCGTCTCGATCAAAGTTTGATCAATCATAGGTATTTACCAGTCACAAAACAATTGAGCCAACGACCTAGGCCGTTGGCTCAATTGAATTTTTTAAACACTTGGTCGTTACGGGGTTTTAACAGTTGCACCCACTGGTACAACGTTTTCCGCATCCATAATTAGACCATATGCAATTCGCTCAAAGACGCGAAACACGAGTAAGTGGCCAATTGTTTCGTTAGGTAACTTAACGCGCTCGGCCTTGGGGCTTTCGCGGTCGACTACGGTAGCTCCAGTGCTTTGGATTGCCAGCACGTGCCCTACCTCGATACCTTGGGTTGCACCAATGTTAAAACTAACAACACTATTTTTACCCGCTTGGGATACGCCGCGATAAACCTGCAGGATTTTGCCTTGCAAAGCTTTTTCGGGCGGGCGCGGAGCGTAAGTTAGCGTTCTGGTTTTATCAATTGGTAATAAACGATCGCCAACACCAACCTCTTCTTTGACCGAGGTCAAACGCATACGGGCTGGATCGCCGTTGCTCTCAATGCGACCGGTGCCCACAAACAGAGCTTCGTGACCTAAGACTTCACGAGTATCCGGATCGACGATCGGTTTGGCATTGCGATAAATGTGCCACTCGGAAGCGTTGTCTTTTAAACCACGTACATAAGCAAGTTCGCCAGCCGCTAAAAATACGCGGCCTTCTTGCGTTGCCATTACTCGGGGTGCATCGGCCATTTCTTTCGCGCTCACCACTAATGGGCGGTTCAGGAAAGGCTCGATAGCTAGGGCATTAATTGTAGGGATCGGTGAACGGTCTAAACCGTCGGCACGCGTTTGTGGGCTCATTCGAACGGTTGTGGATGAGGTGGTAGTGCCATCTGATCCAACTGCTTTGCCTAAACGTAAGCGTGGGTTACCGCCATTCATGTCCAAGTAGACAACATCGCCAGGATAAATTAAATGGGGATTACGAATTTGTTCTTTGTTGAGCTGCCAAACTTCTGGCCACCGCCACGGCTTTTGCAAAAATTTGCCAGCAATACCCCACAGGGTGTCACCTTTTACAACGGTGTGTCGGTCCGGCGCATTCGCAGAAATTTCGACAGGGGGCGTACCACCCGCCGGCTGTGCGAAACTAGAGGCGCTGGCCGAAACTAAAATGCTCGCCACGAGGAGGCGCATGCTAAAATTTTTCATGGATGGGGCTGGTAGTAAAACGGACTCATGAATCAACACCGACCGATAGGAAATTTCCCGCCGGTTAGCTCATAAAACGCTTCAGATTGTGCCCGTAATTACTTGATCCTGCAAGGATTCTTGCTAAACGGTAGATTTCGCCCGATGACCGCACTTACTATATTGAAATACCCCGACGCACGCTTGCATACCAAAGCTAAGCGCGTGACGCAGTTTGATGAACGCTTAATTCAGCTCGTTCGCGACATGGCTCAGACTATGTACGACGCGCCGGGCATTGGCTTGGCTGCGACACAAGTGGATGTTCACGAACAAATAATCGTAATCGATACCAGCGAAGAGAAAAACCAACTCCAAGTTTTCGTCAACCCCGAAATTATTAGCGAAAGCCAAGACACCAAGGTTTTTGACGAAGGCTGTCTTTCAGTCCCTGGAATTTACGAAGATGTCGAGCGCCCCGATCGCGTTACCGTTCGCGCTGTCGATCAACACGGCAAAACCTTCACCAAAGAGTGCGATGGTTTGATGGCTGTTTGTATTCAACACGAAATGGATCATTTGCAAGGTATCGTGTTTGTAAAGTACTTGTCGCGATTAAAGCAGAGCCGAATTCGCAGCAAAATGCTTAAGCAAGATCGTAAAGATCAAGACGCCGCGTGAAAATAATTTTTGCGGGCACACCAGAGTTTGCACGTTCTGCGCTTTTGGCACTAATTCAAACCAAGCACGAAGTGGTTTGTGTTTACACGCAGCCAGATCGTCCAGCCGGCCGCGGGATGCAACTCAAACCTAGCCCAGTTAAAGCGCTCGCTTTAGAGCATAGTTTGCCAGTCGAACAGCCCTTGTCGTTACGCAAAAGCGAAGCTTTTGACCAATTGCAAAACTATCCTTGTGATTTGATGGTCGTTGCGGCGTACGGTTTAATTTTGCCGCAAGCCGTTTTAGATTTCCCACGTTTAGGTTGCATTAACATTCATGCCAGTTTATTGCCGCGCTGGCGTGGTGCTGCACCAATCGTACGAGCCATCCAAGCAGGCGATGAAAAAACTGGCATCAGCATTATGCAAATGGAAGCTGGGCTTGATACCGGCCCATACTATTTACGCTACGAGCAGGTAATTGGCGTTACTGATAATGCTCAAGTGCTACACGACCAATTGGCAACCTTGGGTGCAAAGGCGTTAATAGATTCGTTGCCGATTGTTTTCGGCGCGCAAACCGTGCCAACGATACAACCCGAAATCGGCGTAACGTACGCCCAAAAAATTCTTAAAGCTGAGGCACCTATTGATTGGGATCAAGCAGCTGTCACTATTGTGAACAAAGTTCGAGCATTCGATCCCTTTCCTGGAGCAACAACCGTTTTGAATCAAACAACCTTAAAAATATGGTCCGCGCACATTGGATTGCCACTTCAAGAAAATAGTGTGACGGTACCTGGCAAAGTAATCACTCTAAATACCGAGCACTTTGTTGTTGCTTGCAAAGAGGGTTTTGTTAATGTGACTGAGGCGCAATTGCCGGGTGGCAAACGATTGGCTGGCCGCGCGATGATGCAGGCGTTAACCGCGATAGCCGAACCACTCCATCTGCAAGCGCAGCTACTATGAGCGACGCCGAATCGAGCTTTAACGAAACTACCAACCCCGCTCCTCATCGTGCAGCTTTGGGCCACGAAATGGCTACAGCCGCTTATGCCATTGTGCTGATGGCCCCACAGTTGCTAGCAGCGCCGGTGCGCAATAATAAAAATGCTGAGCCGCCAGTAAGCTTGCGTTTGCAAGAGGCGCTTCGGCAAGCCCACGTTTGGGCAGAATTACCGAGCCAGTCATTTCCAGCTACCCAAGAACTAACTTATAGCGCAGTTCGGCAATTAGGGTTAACGGGTCGCTTGGTTGGCTTGTTAGTTCAAAAACCACCGGGCACTTACACCTTGCACTTTTTGCAAGTTGCATTAACGCAATTAATCTCGAACATTCGCTCGCCTGCTGTAGTGGTAGATCAGGCAGTTAGCATGGCCAAAGAAGTGCCTGAACTTGAAGGACAGGGTGGCTTTATCAATGGGCTGTTGCGCAAGTTTTTAAGAGAGCGCCAAAGCCTGCTAGCCCAAGCAAAAGTGCATCCCGAAGCAGCACACAATTTTCCGCAGTGGTGGCAAGACCGCTTGATTAAAGGTTGGGGCGTCGAGCTTGCGCAGGAAATTATGGCTAGTGCGCAATCGGCACCGCCGTTTACCCTGCGCATCAATCAACTTTGGGGTACTGCCCAGACTTACGCCAACTCAGAACTCTCTGCTGAAACACAAGATTCATCAGATACTTTAGTTGCGCCAGAAGGATCAACAACAATAAAGCAAACCCGTACTATTGGTGCTATCGCTGGGAGTGCTGCCGTTATCTGGCCACCCTGCCCAGTTGATCTACTCGAAGGTTTTGCGCAAGGCTGGGTCAGCGTGCAAGACCTAGCGGCACAGCTGGCTGCACAGCTGTTGGATGTACAGCCGCAACATCATGTTTTAGACGCTTGCGCTGCGCCCGGCGGAAAAACCACCCACCTACTCGAGTACCAACCCAGCCGCTTAGTGGCTGCTGATGTCGAACCCGCGCGCTTAGCAAAAATTCGTGAAAACTTACAACGGTATCAATCGTTCGGGGGAATGAATGTTGAATTGCTGCGGGTCGACCTTAAAAAGTTTGGGCCAAGCAATCGTGCTCAATTTGACCGGATATTGCTTGACGCGCCCTGTAGTGCTTCAGGCATCGTGCGGCGGCATCCTGATATCCGTTGGGTTCGCAAACGTGGTGATCTTGCGACACTAGTTGCCGAACAAAAGGCTTTGCTCGCTTCGCTTTGGCTAAGTTTGAAGCCGGGTGGTAAATTGCTCTATGCCACTTGCTCGGTTTTTCCCGAGGAAAATGATGATGTAGTGCGGGCTTTTGTTGACAAAACCACGGACGCGCACTGGATTAGCTTGTCCGCCCCGCTTGAAGGACTTAGGCTGGCACCCGGTCGCTCCAATTCGTTGCGGCTGTTACCTTCGGATGGAGTTCGTTCTGGCCAAAGCCATACTCAAGATGAAAACGCCCAGTCGCAAACTAGTGAGCAGCCCACCCACGAGCACGATGGTTTTTATCTTGCTTTGTTGGAAAAGCGCATTTAATTGCGGCCGTGTTTTGAAACAGCTCAGTTGGTTTGGCAGCAGTTTTAGTCATCTTTGGCTGAGCTTGTTTTTAAGCTTTGGTTTGCTTTTTACGCCAATTCTTAAGGCCGAAGAGTCAATCGATTTGCGCAACGGTAGCCTTGCTTTGTCAGCCGACGGAACCGCTTGGGTCGTCGCCGCTGATTTTAAAATGACCCTTAGCCCGAGCCTTGAAGATGCAGTAAGTCGTGGCTTGGTGCTGTACTTTGTTGCAGAGTTCGAACTCGTTCGACCGCGTTGGTATTGGCGCGATGATCGCGCTGTAGCGACAAAATTAAACTACCGACTTTCGTACCATGCATTAACGCGCCAATTTCGCTTAAGCGCAAACGGCTTTCAATCATCCTATGCCAACTTGCAAGAGGCGCTTGGCGTCATTTCCCGTCTTCGCGGTTGGCGAGTCGCCGATGCCGACAAAATAAAGCGCGGTGAAAACGCCGAGGCTTGGCTGCGTTTGCGCTTAGACACGTCGCAGTTACCTAAACCTTTCCAAGTAAGCGCGATTAACAATCGCGATTGGAGTCCAGAGTCGGAATGGAAACGCATACAACTGCAGGCCGAGACGAGCAAAAACGCTCCGTAAGTCGCGCATTACGCGCGATTCTTTACGCCTCGGTTAGCGCTGCGGTTGCTCTGGTGTTGCTGTTAGTTTTTGCCAGTTCCAACACCACTATTTTTGAACAGCACTACACTTGGCTGTTGTACGCAACAACAGCTTTGGCTGCTATTTTGTTTGTATTGGTTTTAGAATTTACCCGCCGTTTAGTCGTGCGATATCGAGCTGGGGTATTTGGAACGCGATTAACGGTGCGCTTGGCGCTATCTCTAATTGCAATGACCCTAGTGCCTGCCAGTTTTATTTACGTTATTTCAGTGCAAGTATTGGGCCGCTCCATCGAATCTTGGTTTGATGTTCCCGTCGAGCGTGCGTTGGAATCGGGTCTTAATTTAGGTCGTGCAGCGCTAGATACGCAAATTGCCGATTTAAGTAACAAAGCCCGTCGTATCGAGTTTGAACTAAGCGAAGTCGCTCAATCGCAGTGGCCCACCGTCTTAGATAAAGTACGCGACCAATTAGGTTTGCAAGATATTATTATTGTTACTTTTAGCGGGCGCATTATTGCTGCAAGCGGCAGTCAATACGCCAAGTTAGCACCCGATTTTCCGACGCCAGCGGCACTTCGTCAGTTACGTGCAACCCGGCAAGTAACAGCCGTCGAAGGTGGCGAGGGTTCAGATAAATCATTGCGCGTTCGAGCATTAAGATTAATGCTTGCTGGGCAACCGACTGACGACCAACGCATTTTGCAATTAATTCAAACCGTTCCGTCAGCGCTCGCCGATAACGCCGAAGCCGTCCAACGAGGGCAACGCGATTACCAAGAGTTGTCTTTGGCGCGTCAAGGCCTCAAACGCATTTATCGTGTCACGCTAACGCTGACGCTAATCCTAACAATTTTCTCAGCGGTAGCCGCCGCTTTTTTATTGGCTGGATGGTTAACCGGACCATTGACGCAATTAGCAGCGGGAACGCGTGCCGTTGCTTCAGGTGACTTTAGACCTATGCGCGATTATTCGGGCCGCGATGAACTGGGAACATTGACGGACTCGTTTAATTTAATGACTCGACAGCTCGACGATGCGCGAGCCCAAGTGCAACGTCAGCAAGACGAGCTAATTGAAGCCAATGTGAAGCTCGAAGGTGTGTTGACCAGTATCAACGTGGGTGTGCTTTTGTTTGATCAAGATTTTCGTTTAGAGCTGGCCAACGAACCGGCAAGAGCTTTAATTGGTGAAGATACGGCCCTAGGCGAGCGGCTATCGACCCTACCTTGGATAGGTCGATTAGCGCCTGTAATCCAAGAAAAATTTGCTCAGTTAGAAGTGTCATCAAACGCTTCACGTGTATCAGTTTGGGAGCTTCAAACAGAAATGACGCGTGACTTGCTGAACGCATCATTGTCCGGCACAGATCCGTTAGCGGTTGGAGGTAAGCAGCAAGAAGAGCAAGGACAAGTTTGGTTATTTAAAGGCATGCGCTTGATTGAAGATCATCCAAATAAAAATTTGGCGCGCATTGGTTATTTGGTCGTGATGGATGAAATTACTGCAATGCTGTCGGCGCAACGGGCTAGTGCTTGGAGTGAAGTAGCGCGCCGCTTGGCGCATGAAATAAAAAACCCTTTAACCCCCATTCAGTTAGCCGCTGAGCGTCTCGAACAAAAGCTAACCCCACGTCTAAATGAGGTTGATGCGCAACTGATGCGGCGCAGTACCAGCACCATCGTCAGTCAAGTGACGGCCTTAAAACAAATGGTCGATGAATTTCGCGAATACGCGCGGTTACCAAGCGCTCAACTAGGGCCAGTTCGTTTGGGCGACGTCGTACAAGATGTGTTGTCGTTGTATGCCGATAGTTTTAATGGTGTCCAAATTTTGACCCAGTTTGATCCTGCGGTGCCCAGTGTAATTGGAGATTCAGGACAATTGCGCCAAATCGTTCACAACCTAGTGAAAAATGCCAGTGAAGCACTGGAAGGGCGCAAGGACGCTCAAATTGAAGTGTTACTTGAGGCCGTGCGCCTACCGGTTGTTGGCGGCCCTCAGGTAGTGCGACATGACCGTCGAGTGGCAAATGTCACGGGCGTTCGTCTATTAGTTCGCGATAATGGGCCCGGTTTTTCGGCGCGCATTGCCAACCGAGAATTCGAGCCTTATGTCACCACAAAGCCTCGCGGAACTGGTTTGGGATTAGCAATTGTCAAGAAAATAGTGGATGATCACGCAGCCCTGATAGAATTGGGGGAAAATGCAACACTTGAAGGAAGCGCGAACACCAGTCCTGGTGCTCAAGTTTCTATACTTTTTACTCGTTTGCAGGACAATCGAGGATCGAATATTCCGAACGTTGTGTTGCAAAAAGGGTAAACTTGAAAAAAATTAAAGTGGCAGGTTAGAGGTAAATGGCTGAAATTCTCATCGTCGACGACGAAATTGGTATTCGCGAGTTGCTTTCAGAGATTCTGGGCGACGAAGGTCACTCTGTGCTTTCAGCAGAAAGCGCTAAACAAGCCCGCGAGTGGCGCGATAAATTACGACCCGACTTAGTTTTGCTCGATATCTGGATGCCAGATACCGATGGAGTGACTTTGTTAAAAGAATGGTCGGCGTCAGGCAAACTAACCATGCCAGTCATCATGATGAGTGGACACGCCACAATTGATACAGCGGTCGAAGCAACCCGAATAGGTGCCTTCGACTTCTTAGAAAAGCCAATAGCGCTACAAAAGCTGCTCAAAGCAGTAGAACAAGGCTTGGCGCGTTCTAAGCAACCCGTTGCGCCAACTCGTCAAACGCCCACTTTTTTAGCCGCTCCTCCAATGGGTGGCAACAATAATGGGTTTAACAATAGTGGCTTTGGTAATGGCAATGGTGGTAATTTTTCCAACACCAATTTTAACGCCAACTATCCAAGTAGTTCGGGTTTAAACGACGGCTCCAATTTGACCATGCCGGCACCGGTGCCGGTCTTTACTCCGCTAGGCCAAACCAGTCCGTCGGTGTCATCGCAAGATTTACCGCTAGACATGCCATTACGTGAAGCACGCGACGCCTTCGAGCGAGCGTACTTCGAACATCATTTACTGCGTGAGCACGGAAGCATGACTCGAGTTGCAGAACGCACCGGCCTTGAGCGTACGCATTTGTATCGCAAACTCAAACAGTTGGGCATCGATTTGTCCAAAGGGGCTTACCGCAAAGGCGGTCTGTAAAATTTACAGTGAGTCAAGCTAACGGCGTGCAATTCGCTCTGTTGTCTTGGTTTTCATTGATGGCGCTTGGCGAATAAATGAAAATAGTTGTTGTTGGTGCCGGTCGAGTCGGCACTACGCTTGCGGAAAGTCTCGTAAACGAGCAAAACGACATTACGTTAATCGATATTGACGCGAACGCGTTGCATGGATTGCAAGACCGACTCGATTTGCGCGCGGTCGTTGGCAACGCAACCCAGCCCTCCACATTACGCGATGCCGGTATTGAAGATGCGGACATGCTTATTGCGGTTACACCGCATGACGAAACCAATTTAGTGATTTGCCGAACCGCACACTTATTGTTTCGCACTCCGACAAAAATTGCGCGAATTCGTGGTGAGTTTCAAGAGTTCCCCGAACTGCTTGGAGAAAACGGTTTTTGTGTTGACCACGTCATTTTGCCCGAGCAATCGGTAGTCGACACAATTCATCGATTAATCGAGTTTCCAGAAGCGCTTCAAGTGCTCGAATTCGCAGATGGTTTGGTCAGCTTAATTGCAGTGCGTGCCTACGCCGATGGCCCCTTAGTTAAGCAGCCAATCCGCGAACTACGCGCCCATTTACCCGACACCGATTCACGCATTGTTGCTTTGTTTCGGCGCGGCCAATCTATTGTCCCGGATGGCAATACGCTCATCGAGCCGGGTGATGAGGTGTTCTTTGTTGCAGCAACAGAAAACATTCGCAAAGTGATGAGCGAATTGCGGCGGATGGATAAACCGGTCAAGCGCATTATGGTTGCCGGTGGCGGCAAAATTGGTTTGCGCTTGGCCAAGTCGCTAGGCAACGATTACGAAATAAAGATAATCGAACCCAACAAAACGCGTAGCGAATACTTAGCCACGCAAGTGCCTTCTAAAACATTAGTGTTAAGGGGCGATGCAACCGACGAAGATTTATTAGCCGACGAAAATGTGGGTGATATGGATCTATTTGTTTCGGTTACATCCGATGACGAAAACAATATTATGGCCAGTCTTTTAGCCAAGCGAATGGGCGCCAAGCGCACAATCGCGCTAATTAATCGCCAAGCCTACGCAGAATTAATGGAGGGCTCGCGCATTGATATTGCCATCGTGCCGGCTGTAGCGACTATTGGCGATTTGCTGCGCTACGTGCGCCGTGCCGATGTTGCGCGGGTGCATTCTTTACGTCGCGGCGCAGCGGAAGCCTTAGAAGCCATTGCCCACGGTGATAAAAATTCATCGCGGGTTATTGGCCGTCGCATTGAAGAGCTAAAGTTACCCCGTGGCACCCGAATCGGCGCAATGGTTCGAAAAAACGCCGACGGGGTTTCACAAGTATTAATGGCGCATCACGACACTGTGATCGAAGCCGAAGATCACGTCATTATGTTTTTAGAAAGCAAGAAGGCTGTAAGCCAGGTCGAAAAGTTGTTTCAAGTAGGTGTTGGTTTTTTCTAATATCGACAACGTCGTTGTGAAATGACCGCTTCATGCACCCATTCCCACTCTACCGGAATGACCAATAGTTTTCTAGGGAAAACCCTAGCGGAAAAAAACTGACCCAAAACGTTCGAGTAGAGATTGTTCTTTATGATGAGAGATCGCGCTGGTGCTCGCCACTTGTAATGCTTAATGCATCGCAACTGCAAGTTTCTTAGCAAGTGATTTGCGTGATCTAAATCTTAAAACTAAATCCCCAACGGAGAGTCCATTAATGAACCCTGTGAACAAAGAGATCGCTATTGCCTCTACAAGCGAAGCTACCAATCAAGTAACTACGCAATTAGAGACTTCAAGCAAACCGGTGCGCCGTAAGTTTTTTGCAACCGCAGCCGCTGGTGCTGTTGGCGCTAGCACCCTTGGCTTCCCAATGATTGCTACAGCGCAAGCTACAACGCTGCGCTTTCAATCTACTTGGCCTGCGAAAGATATTTTCCACGAGTACGCTAACGACTTCGCCAAAAAAGTGAACGACATGTCAGGCGGGCGTTTAAAAATTGAAGTGTTGCCAGCTGGCGCGGTTGTTAAAGCATTCGACTTACTTGATGCCGTTAGTAAAGGCACATTAGATGGTGGTCACGGTGTCTTGGCTTACTGGTACGGAAAAAACTCAGCGGTTGCGTTGTGGGGATCGGGTCCAGCGTTTGGTATGGACCCTAATATGGTGTTGGCATGGCATGAGCACGGCGGCGGTAAGGCATTGCTCGAAGAACTATACAAAACCATGAATATGGATGTTGTGTCGTTTGTATACGGCCCAATGCCAACTCAACCTTTGGGCTGGTTTAAAAAGCCGGTTACTAAAGCAGAAGATTTTAAAGGCCTAAAGTATCGGACCGTTGGTTTGTCGATTGACGTCTTTACAGCGCTAGGCGCTGCAGTGAATGCCTTGCCAGGCGGCGAAATCGTCCCCGCAATGGATCGTGGTTTGCTCGACGCGGCAGAGTTTAACAATGCATCTTCGGATCGCTTGTTGGGCTTCCCAGACGTCGCAAAAATTTGTATGTTGCAAAGCTTCCACCAGT
This sequence comes from Betaproteobacteria bacterium, assembly GCA_031429355.1. Classification (GTDB taxonomy): domain Bacteria; phylum Pseudomonadota; class Gammaproteobacteria; order Burkholderiales; family Burkholderiaceae_E; genus JANOZM01. Next base: position 102,365 of record JANOZM010000004.1, read on the forward strand.
CCGCCGAGCAATTTGAGATTTTGTTTAACAAAACCAAATACAACGCCTTGCCGACCGAACTAAAATCGATTATTTCGTACGCGGTTCAAGCCGCTTCGGCAGACATGAGCTGGAAAGCAATTGACCGCTACTCCAAAGATTATGCGGACATGCAAAAACAAGGCATCAAGTTTTACAAAACACCAGACGCCGTACTACGCGCTCAGTTAAAAGCTTGGGACGAAGTTTGTGCCAAGAAATCGGCTGAGAACCCCGCATTCGCTAAAGTGTACGATTCGATGCGCACATTTGCTCAGCGTGCCGGTCGTTGGCAGAACGATACTAACGTCGATTTCAAAATGGCCTACAACCACTTCTTCGCCAAGAAGTAATCGATTGTTGTAGTGTACGCATTCGTGAGTTAAAAACTCACGAATGCCATCGTTTTGAATCGCAGTGATCAAATTGCGCTCACGCCAGATTGAGCTCACACCTTAGCGATGTTACGTTGTTCCCTTATTCTATTAAGACATAAAAATGCAAAGCTTTTTTCTCGCGGTCGATCGGCTATCGACACGGGTAGGTCAACTGTTCTCTTGGACTGTGGCTATCCTGACTGTGCTTATCTGCTGGGAAGTGTTTTCCCGCTACTTCTTGGGTAAACCCAACGCTTGGATTTTAGATGCGCAGATCATGTTGTACGGCATTATGTTTATGATGGCTGGTGCTTACACCCTATCTAAAAACGGCCACGTTCGTGGCGACGTGTTGTACGGATTTTTTTCGCCACGTACCCAAGCGTCGCTTGACTTAGTTTTGTATTTTGTGTTTTTCATCCCCGGTGTTCTGGCGCTTGCTTGGGCGGGTTGGGATTTTGCCAACGATTCATTTCGCTTGCGCGAGCACTCATCAATTTCTGCCGACGGCCCGCCAATTTATCCGTTTAAAGCAATTATTCCTTTAGCGGGTGGCTTGTTGTTATTGCAAGGTATTGTAGAAATTTTGCGCTGCGCTGTTTGCATTAAAGAAGGTAAATGGCCCAAGCGCGAACACGACGTCGAAGAAGTGGACGTTGATAAACTTAAAGCAATGGTTGGCTTAAGTGGCGTCGACACCACGGCCGATCCGTCCATCAAAAAAACAGGAGCCTAATCATGCGGAAAGAACTTTATTTCGGCTTCTCGTTGATGGCCTTAATTTTATTAACGATCGCCATTTTTATGCCGTGGTCGGCCATGAGCAACGGCCACTACGGTTTGTTAATGCTGGCTTTAGTCGTTGTGGCCATTATGTTGGGTTTTCCAACTGCGTTTACCCTAATGGGTATGGGCATAATTTTTGCGTTCTTTGCTTATCATAGTCAGGGGCAAACAACTTCTGGTGCGATCAAGCAAGTGCTCGACTTAATGGTGCAACGTGCTTATGCGGTGATGACTAATGACGTACTTATTTCGATTCCACTGTTCGTTTTTATGGGCTACTTGGTCGAGCGTGCAAACCTTATCGAAAAATTATTTAAGTCATTACATTTGTCGTTAGCGCGGGTACCGGGCTCGTTAGCCGTAGCAACCATTTTTACTTGTGCAGTTTTTGCGACCGCAACGGGTATTGTTGGTGCTGTGGTTACTTTAATGGGCTTGCTAGCGTTGCCGGCCATGATTAAGTCGGGCTACGACATTCGGGTTGCGGCTGGTGCAATCACTGCCGGTGGTTGTCTGGGTATTTTAATTCCACCCTCAGTGATGTTAATTTTGTACGGTGCAACGGCTGGCGTTTCGGTTGTTAAGTTGTATGCCGGTGCATTTTTTCCAGGGCTCATGTTGGCTGGTTTGTATATTGTGTACGTAATTATTTTGGCAAAGTTTAAGCCGCACTTAATGCCGCCGTTAACACCTGAGCAGCGTGTTGTCCCCTTGTCGGACACGATTCAAAAACTAAAAACTAGTTTTGGTGATCGCATGGTGCCAGCCATCATGAATGGTCTAAAAGGTGCGCGCAATGCAAACCTATCGACTATCGCGGTGTTGCAGCATGCGCTAGTTGCGTTACTGCCTCTAATATTTGTCGGGTCGATGTTGGGCTTGTTGTATCGCTCGGCAACTTCTGTGCCAATAGTTGAAAGTACCGATGGATTGGTCGAAATGGGTACCGGTAACGAAGCCGCTAAGGTGCCCAATTCGGTAGCTGATCCAGTCGCTTCTGGCGGGTTACAAGAACCACCGTCAGCCACTGATGGTGTTAAAGAACCAACGGCTGATGGAGTTCAAGAGCCACCAAAAGAAGAGTCCGCTGCGCCCGCAACACCTGCTTCATCAGCAACAGCTGCTGCACCCCTAACACAGTCGCCTAGTGTTGGTGCTGTTCAGACACCGCCAGCTGTCACTGAAAAAACCGCAACTCCAGCGGTAGAGGCGACAAAAGTTGGTGCATCCAACTTGGTAACGCCAAGCGCTTCAACAGCAGCCACATCGTTGCCGGTGCCGCTTTGGTATTGGATTGTCTTGGCGATGAGCCTAATCGGTCTTGCCGGGTTCTATTTGGTTTTAAACGCGGCGCGCTTAGAAATTTTTAAGATGCTGTTGTCGTCGTTCTTTCCGTTAGCGTTTATGATTTTGGCGGTCTTAGGAACGATTGTCTTTGGTTTGGCAACACCAACCGAAGCGGCGGCTGTTGGTGCCGCGGGCGGCATCTTATTGGCTGCAGCTTATCGCCAGTTAAATTTTGGTGTAGTGCAAGAGTCGGTGTATTTAACTGCAAAAACTAGTGCGATGGTGTGTTGGTTATTTGTGGGTTCGTCTATTTTCTCGGCTGCTTTTGCGCTCTTGGGTGGGCAAGAACTTATCGAAAACTGGGTAGTGTCTTTGGGTTTAACTCAGCTACAGTTTTTGGTCTTATCGCAAGCGATTATTTTTGTGTTGGGCTGGCCTTTAGAATGGACCGAGATCATTGTTATTTTTATGCCGATCTTCATCCCGCTACTAGATCGTTTTGGTGTTGATCCCTTGTTCTTTGGTTTGTTAGTGGCTTTGAATTTACAAACCGCGTTCTTATCACCACCAGTTGCAATGGCTGCGTTTTACCTAAAAGGTGTTGCACCAGCGCATGTCACGCTGAATCAAATCTTTGCGGGCATGATGCCTTTTATGGTGATTCAAGTGATTGCATTAATTTTGTTGTACACCTTCCCTGGTATTGGAACCTGGTTGCCAAACTATTTGTATAAATAAAGCTGCGCATTGTTTGCATCAATCTTCAAACAATAAAAACGCCCCGAGGTTCGGGGCGTTTTTATTCAAGGCAACGAGAAGTTACCCTATAATCGATCACAAACTACAAGGCCTGTAACTGACTCACCAAAGTATCGGGCACTTGAATACCGTTGGCCAACGCATTAGCGCGTAAAGCCTCACGCCGTACGCCGGGTAAACGAACATCGGCATCCACTTGCATTTCGGCAATCAGCACTTCGATGCGAGCAAAATATTGGTCGGCACCGCTTAATGCAGCGGGGTCAATAACGATAAAGGCTTGACCAATGCGCGGTTGGTTGCCTTCATCTACAAAAAAGCTACTGGCCTCAAAACCAAACTGTGCACCAATGACGGCAGTCACCAATAGCTCGACCATTAGCGCCAGCATAGAACCCTTGGGGCTAGATACGGCACCAATCGGCAACATAGAGCCCGCCATACCCGCTTTAGGATCGGTTGTAGGGTTGCCATGCACATCAAGCGCCCAGCCTTCTGGAATGGCTTTACCTTCTTTTGCGGCCACCATCAGTTTGCCACGCGCAACCTCGGACAAACTTAAGTCGATCATTAACGCTAAGGCGTCGCGACGGGGAAAAATTGCGGCAACTGGATTGGTACCAAAAATCGGATGCTTGCCGCCCGCCATAGGCATGGCTGCGGGCGAATTGGCAAAACCAATACCCACTAAGCCTTGCTCGGCAACAGCGCGCAAATGGTCGATAACGACACCGCAATGATGGCTGTTTACTACGCCAACAAACGCAACCCCTTGTTGCTTGGCTGTTGCAATGGCTTCTTGAATCGCTAAGTCGCAAGCTGGAAACGCCAAGCCTTGTTGGGCATCGACCACTAATGCAGCGCCTTTACGTTTTGCCACGACTGGAACTGCTTGGCCATTGGCGCGGCCATTTTTTAAATGCGTTGCATACTGGGGCACTCGGCTTAAGCCGTGTGATGGCAAACCTTGCGACTCGGCCAGTACCAAGGCGCGCGCAGTTGATTGCGCCATTGCTGCGTTGGCACCGGCTCGCGTTAGTGTTTCGTGTACTAGTGCAACGGCTTGATCGATTGTGAAGTGCGCCATTATGCAAGCACCTCAATGACTTTTTGCGCGATCATAAAGCTAACGCGCTCGTTGCTTTCGCTAGACACACCAGCAATATGCGGCGTTAAGATTAAGTTTGGGCAATCTTTAAAGTGCTCGGCGGCAGGTAACGGTTCTTGCTGAAAAACATCAATTGCAGCGCCCCCTAATTTACCCTCGCGCAAAGCAGCTGCTAAAGCGACTTCATCAATAATGCCGCCGCGCGCGGTGTTAATCAGCAATGCGCCCGATTTCATTTGTGCAATGCGTTCAGCCGATAACAAATTGCGAGTGGCATCAACCAAGGGCACATGTAAACTAATCACATCACTGGTCGAAAGCAAGGTGTCTAAGCTAACCGCTTGCGCACGGTGTTGACTAAAGGCCGCGTGGTCATCGGCAAGCGCTGGGTCATAAGCAATGACTTGCATACCCATTCCATTGGCCAATTGCGCCGTTAATTGCCCTATAGAGCCAAAGCCCATAAGCCCTAATGTTTTACCGCCAATTTCACGTCCGTTGCTTAAGGCATTGCGTGGCCACTGACCGTTCGCTACGGCATGGCTAGCGCTATAGGCACCGCGTAACAAACTCATGGCGGTACCAATGACATATTCGGCAACGCCTAGCGCATTCGCACCTGTGGCGGGTATTACGGGCAAGCCGCGTGCTTGGCAATTGGCAACATCAATATTGTCTAAACCAACACCTAAGCGGCCAACTACTTTGCAATGAATTAAAGCGGCTAATAACTCGCCGCGTACTTGGGTGCGATTGCGCACGATAAAAGCGTCTGCAGTGCTTGCAGCCAAGGCCATTTTTACCGGATCATCAACCAGATTGGGGTCGTACAACACGTTGTAGCGCGCGCGTAATTGGTCGACAGCACGTTCATCCATGAACTCGGTAATGACTACTGTTTTTTGATTAGTTTGCATAAATTATTTTGATTAATAGAAAGCGCTTCGTAGAACTACGCTATTAGTTTAGGATAAAACTAGTTTAGGGTATCAGTTACGCACCAATCTCGACAAATACTAAAGTTCGCCTTCACTATGTTTCCAATTATCCGCACCTTAACGCAAGCCGACGCCTTATCTGCGGGCCAACATTACGGTCGTACAGCGCAAACGCGCATTGCACATAGCGTAAAAGCCTATCGCGCATTGTTTGAAAACTGTGGCTTAAGTTGGGCACAAGCGTGCTTAAAGGCCCGCGCGTTTGAACCCATCATGACCGAGCTAGACCCACACAGCGTGCAAGAGCTGCACGGCATTGCGCAGGGCAGTGGTTTTGACTTCGAATCGATCTTAGCGCTCAATTGCCGAAGCGAATTATTGTCGGCCGACTTTTTAAATACTTCGCCGCAAGCATCGACTAAACCAAGCTTGCCCGATTTTAACGAGTGCACCTCCGTTGCTGTGCAACCCAAAGCCAGTGCCGCTAAAGACACTTGGTTAGCGCAAAATTGGGATTGGATGGGTGGCCAGCGCGATGCTTTGGTATTGCTAGAGGGGCGCGGTGCTGCGGGCCGCTTTATGACCTTAACCGAAGCCGGGATGTTGGCAAAAATTGGTTTAAACGAAGCGGGTTTTGCGGTTGGCCTCAATATTATTCGGTCGGTCAATGACGGGCTGCGACCAGGTATTGCTGTGCATTGGTTATTGCGGCATTTATTGGGCTGCACATCGGTCGAGCAAGCCCACGCCACAATTGATCGGTTGGCTAGTCAATATGGTTTCGGTGGCAGCTCAAACATTATTTGCGCCGATGCTTCCGGTGCCGTGGCCAGCTTTGAGTTATGTGCCACGATAGGTAAGGCTACTGGCTTTGGACGGATTGAGCCTGCCAGTGATGGCTTTGTGCGCCATACCAATCACTTTTTAGCCGATCACTTGCGACCCTTTCAAGCCGAGGCAGCCCGTTCGCTTTCTACTGACTGGCGCTTGCAAAGTGCGCAGACCTTGATGGGTTCGCATGCACCTGTTGACCTTGACGTGCTGTGCCGGTTTTTGCGTAACGATGCGGGCGGCGACCAAGGGGACAACCCATTGTTAGCGATTTGCCGTTCGCCCGATTACTCGTTGCCCGAGTTGCAGCGCATCGAAACTGTTGCCGGGATAGTGATCAACACAACCCGTCGACAATTTTGGATTGCTCCGGACATACCGAACCGAACTGAGTTTGTTCAAGTTTGGTCGGACTAACTGGCCCTTTGGCGGTCGAGTTTCGTAATGCAGAAGGTCGTGTCGAGCCATCGGTAAGCCGTGATCGACCGTTGATGTTCTTGGTGACCTTCGTCACTAAGGAAACCCGAAAAATGACCTAAGCTTGGCTGGCCATGACAGACAAGCCTACCGATTCTCGCAAAAACCTAATCTCACTACTAGTGCGTGGTGAGTTGGGACTTATTCTCGACAGTGATGTCTTTATGCGGACCACTCGCGGCCAACGCGAAGCGCTGGAGCGTAACCGCGAGCTGCCACATCGTCTACGGATGTTGTTAATGCTGATTGACGGACGTCGTTCGGTTGGCAACTTTCGTGCTGCCATGACCAACTACCGAAGTCTCGACGAGTCTTTAGACATGCTAATGCGCATGAGCTACATCGAACGTCTTCCAGAACGACTTGACGACTAAAACACTTGCTTTGATCGGTTAGTTCGGAATCTGGACTCGGCTACTGTAAACTGCGCTTCTCTTCTTTAGTAGCCCTAGCGCTTTCCCCTTTTCTAGCTATGCAGTTTCGCGCAATTATTCAAGTGCTGGGTGGCATGTTGATGGTCTTTAGTTTGACCTTCCTATTGCCTATAATTTGGTCCGCAGCGGTCAATGACGGCGCACTGGTTTCGTTTGTCTGCTCAGCGCTTGGCACGGCATTTGTGGGTTTGTGCATGTGGCTGCCCAACCGCTGGCACAAACAAGAGCTGCAACCACGCGATGGTTGTTTGTTAGTCGTTCTTGGTTGGCTCTTAATGGCCGCCGCCGCGACGATTCCGTTGATGCTGCAAATTAAAGACTTAAGTTTTACCGATGCTTATTTTGAAACAATGTCGGGTTTAACCACCACCGGCGCAACCGTTTTAAGTGGGTTAGAAAAACTTCCGCAGTCAGTCAATATTTGGCGTCACGCCTTAAACTGGTATGGCGGCATGGGCATTATTGTGCTGGCCGTCGCTATTTTGCCCTTGCTAGGGGTCGGTGGCATGCAACTATACAAAGCCGAAACGCCCGGCCCGATGAAAGAAGGCAAGCTAACACCACGCATTACCCAAACAGCCAAATATTTATGGCTGATCTACGCGGGAATTACTGCGCTGTGCTGCCTGTCATTAATGTTTGCCGGAATGAATTTTTTTGAAGCGCTGTGTCACTCATTTGCTGCAATGGCTCTCGGTGGCTTTTCAACGCGCGATGGTTCGGTTGGTGATTTTAATAGCCTAGCTATTGAGCTAGTTCTGGTGTTTTTTATGATGGTCGCGGTACTTAATTTTGCGACCCATTTTTTAGCTATAAACAAACGTAGTTTGAAGCCCTATAAGTTCGACCCCGAAGCGTTACCGGTTTTGGTGGTTATCTTGGGTAGCTGCGTCATGCTTGGCTTTGTGCTGTGGACCAAGGGAATCTACCCAGACTTTTGGACAGCGTTAAGGCACGCCACATTCAATACCGTTTCAATTGCGACCAGCAGCGGATTTATGAGCCAAGACTTTGACAAGTGGCCAATTTTTACGTCGATGTGGATGTATTTGTTGTGCGCTACTTGCGCGTCTGCGGGCTCTACCGGTGGTGGCATTAAAATGATCCGCACTTTAGTGTTGTGCAAGCAAGCGCTGCGTGAATTGTTAAGAATGGTGCACCCACGTGTTGTTAACCCAATGATTTTAAATGGCAGCGTTATTGACAACAAGGTGGTCTTGGCCGTGATGGGTTACATGCTGTTGTACGGCGCAACTTTGGTCGCTTTAACGATGGCGTTGTTACTAACCGACCTCGATTTTGTTACTTCATTTACCGCGATTATTGCCTGTTTAAATAATGCTGGACCGGGCCTTAATTTAGTGGGACCCGCAAGCAACTATCAAGTGCTTACCGATGTGCAAACTTGGGTCTGTACGATCGCCATGTTTTTAGGGCGGGTCGAGTTACTGACGGTGTTTGTTATTTTTACCCCGCACTTTTGGCGGCGTTAGCCCGAGGTTCTAGCTATGGCTAGCCTACAGATACCTATATCGATTGCTGCCTTGCAAACTGATGATTTGTTGCAGCCCTGGCTAATTAACCGATTACCTGTGAATCGCGAGCTAGTGTTGTTTGAAGGCGAGGTCCCGCCTTGGTTAGCTAAGCATTGCGAACAACATGAAATTGTTGTTCAAGCGATTCATGCCGGTTGCTTATGTTGCTTGGGCGGGCCGGTTCTAAAAACAGAACTAATTCGTGCGGTGCGCAGATACACGCCTTTGAGTGTGCTGATTGTTGCTGGTACTCAAGCCGCCCTGCCTGCCGTTGCTGATGCACTGCAAACGCCTTTGCTCGAATCTGCTTTTCGCGTAACCGATCTTTATTGGCTTGCATCGTTCGAAAAGGCTGACTTATTTGACGCTAATACGCAGTTGTCTAAGCGTCAATTGGACAATTGGGAGGCTTGTACAGCCTATGTGTTGGTCAATCGCTCTGAAAGTAAGGTAATCATACACTCCAAAGTGTCAGAATCTACTGACACAACGGTAATTGCCTCTTGGGCAAACAGTGTGCGATTCGGGCGTAAAGAAGTACTCGAAACCATTGGTAAGTCGCAGTGGCCAGCCGGTTTAGTGTTTGTCTTTAGAACTCAGCGCGATTGGTATCGATTTGGGGGGCTTGAAACTGAATCAGAGCCAACCTTTTCAAGTCTTAAGCAATCGAATTGGAGAATAAGTAGCCAGTTGATCTGGCAAGGTCCAATGTTTCGAAATAGTGCTACGCTGGACAACTTACTGGCGGATGTAATAATGAATAAAATCAATGACTTAGCAATCAATTGAGGGGGGTTGTCGGAAGCAGAAAACGGCTTAAAATAAAAGCGTTGTTAAAACGACCCGTTCGCGCCGTGTCACCGGTCGGTCTTGAACGCTCGGCTATCGGTGAGACTAGAGCCAGTTTCGTTTCCTTGAGCACAATAGCTTCATGACAGCAGGAGATGCAATCGATGCACATGATCTACAACAGCCCAAATTTTTGCATAGTGGAATTTAAGGCCTCATCCGAGGCAGGACATTCGGCTGGTTTTGAAATAATGGACAAGACGCAACGCAGAGAGATATTTTTGGACGGCTTTTTAGCCGAGCAATTCCGCGAAACCGTTAATGGCATGCTTAAAGGTGATCCCGATCCGGAACGGATCGATGCCTTTTTGCGCCAATTTGAAGGTTTAATGCAGCAGCCACTTACCCTACACTAAGGGGTATGGAAAAACCGTTACAAAAAACTAGTCCGACGCATTTTGTTTCTTACACATGGGAGCAACTTAGCAAGCCCGATTTATACAGCCTGATGCAATTGCGTCAGGCTGTTTTCGTTGTAGAACAGCGTTGCCCGTATTTAGATGCCGATGGACTTGATCCGTTTTGCAAACACTATTTAGGTTGGCAAGAATCTAGTGAGTCTACAAACTTAGCAGCGGCTGATTTAGTAGCCTCTACTTTCGGAGCAGCTAATTTAGTAGCCGCCGCCCGAATTGTTCCACCGCTCATGCGGTTTGATGAGTTATCGATTGGCCGCGTAGTTAACGCGCAATCGTATCGTGGGCAAGGACTCGGTCGACAATTAATGCAGACGATACTAGCGCAATGCGATACCGCTGGTGTTCCAGCGATTCGTATTTCTGCACAACGTTATCTTGAACGTTTTTACAATCAGCTTGGGTTTAATCCTTGCTCAGATGTTTATGATGAAGATGGCATAGAGCATATCGAAATGTTGCGATTGTTGCCAAACAACTTGCCGTTAACTAATCGATTTGGTCCCTTAGAATTTATTCCTCTTAATGCCTCGCATGCGGCGATGTTATTCCAACCCCTTTCCGCTGTTGCAATTTATCAGCACATGGAAGAGCGGCCTCAGGCCAGTGTCGAAACTATGCAAGCCCGTTATGCTCGACTAGAACAAGGTGCGCCCAGTGGCTGCGGTGAATTGTGGCTTAATTGGTTAGTGCGCGATGCACAAACAAAAGAAACATTAGGCACTGTACAAGCGACTGTGATGCGAAATGCCAGTGCTGAAATTGGCTATGTACTAACCCCTAGCGCTTGGGGTCGAGGGCTTGGAACCCAGTGCATTCAATGGTTAATCAAAGTCTTACAATCGCGTTACTGTATGCAAAAAATTATTGCTCAAGTCGATGTCCGCAATATTGCCTCTTGGCGCGCCGCAGAAAAAGCGGGCCTACATCGATTTCAAGAAGTTGACTCAGAGCTATTAGGGCAGCCTACGCGCGATTATCAATATTTAGTGCGAACATAATAATTATCGTAAAGCGTTACTAAAGCCAATCAATTACATTTGCTCCCAAGGCAATCCATCAAACCGCCAGCCATTAACTTTGCTGCGATGCTCTTGATCATTTCGATCACCTTCAAAACCATGCAACACATTAATTACGTCGGTGAATCCGGCGGCTTCTAACACATCGCCAGCTAAAAGCGTGCGTCGCCCGCTTCGGCATATTAAAACGACAGGTCGGTCTTTTGTTTTAGTAACCGCCAGCACTTCGGCCACAAAATTCGGATTGTTTTCCATCCGCAACTCATCAGACCACAAAATATGTTCGGGGCGAATTTCTTTGCCTTCTGTTGTTACAACGAAGGCATGGCCAATCAGAAAAAATTCGGCGTCGCTTCGACAATCAACAAATACCGCGTGGGGTTCTTGGGCAATAAAGTCGTGCGCTTGGCGAGGCAATAAATGTTTCATAGCAATTTTTGGTTAATCGCTATGATACCGCCCCGACTTTGCTCCGGCAAAACACCTTATGTCTATGCGACTTTTTTGTCTCGTACTAAATAAGAATAAATAACTGGCACTACGATTAAAGTGAGAAAAGTAGAAGTAATAATTCCGCCAACAATAGCCTTACCCATTGGCGATTGAATCTCGCTTCCAGGGTGAATAGCCAGCGCCAAGGGCAGCATACCGAACACCATGGCCGAAGTGGTCATCATGATCGGACGCATTCGCACTTGCCCTGCCTCAATTAAGGCTTGGGCTACCGTTGCACCTTTTTCGCGCCGCATTTGGTTGGCGTAGTCCACCAACAAAATGGCATTTTTAGTGACTAAGCCCATTAGCAAAATAAGGCCAATCATTGAGAACAAATTGAGCGACGAGCCGGTTAACAGCAGGGCCAATACCACCCCAATTAACGACAAGGGCAATGACGCCATAATTGCGATTGGTTGCAAAAAACTACCAAATTGGCTAGCCAGCACGAGGTAAATAAATATCACAGCCAAGCCTAACGATGCCAGCAATGCACTAAATGCGTCGGCCTGTTCTTTGGTTGCTCCGCCAACGTCAAAAGTAATTCCCGGTGGCAGTGGATAGGTTTTCGTTAGTTTTTCTACTTCACCCCCCACGTCGCCCGCGAATCGGCCTTCAACACCAGCAAACACTGCTTCACGGCGTTGTAAGTTCTGACGCCGAATGACATCAGGGCTTTCTACGGCAACGATACTGGCCACTCGCGATAACGGCACTGCTTGACCGTCTTTGGTAAAGGCAACGGGTAGATCACGCAGTTGTTCGATACGTTGACGCTGTTGCTCGGGCAAACGCAATATGACCTCAATTTGTTCACCGTCAGACGCGCTAAACGAAGTGGCGGTTTCGCCCGCTACGTAGGCGCGCAAAGTGGCGGCCAGTTGCGCACTGGTTAGGCCCAGTTCTTGGTTTGCCGAAGGGTTCACACGAATTGCAAAGGTGGGGATGCCAGGCTTAACCGATAGCTCCACATCGGCGATGCCCTTAATCTTTTTAACAGCCTCACCAAATTCTGCGGTTGTCTTGGCAAGCAATGCAGAATCGTTGCCTAACAGTGCTACATAAATTGGACGATTCCAACCGATAGTGCTTTCAATGCCGGCAATGTCGGCAATCGATTTACGCACCAATTCTTCGACTTGTTTTTGGCTTTGTTTGCGTAGCTTACGATCTTTCAACTTCAAACTTAAGTTGCCACTATTGCGACCACTGCCACCACCAATGTTCACAGAAATGGATTCAATCGCATCGATCTTGCGTAAGCGTTCTTCTATTTGTCTTGCCTTTTCGTTAGTGCGTTCTAGGCTTGATCCAACCGGAGTGCGAATTTGAATCGATGTAAAACCTTGATCGGTTTGTGGCACAAATTCTGAACCTAATTGTGTCGCTAATCCGAGCGATAAAACGAAGCAAAGTACTGCCCCTAAGCTAATCAAACCCCGAGGCGTAATAGTGGCAAAGCGATACAAGCGTTCTTCTTGCTTTAAGCGTAAACCCGTGTCTGGCGAAAAAGGTTTGCCGTATGTAGGCGTCGGTGGAAAAAACATGCGGTAACGTCGTCCAGAAAATACCCAACGAATAATTCGCTCGTACGTGCGATGTAGCCAATCCATTGAACGGTCGACGATCTTAAACAAAAAGCCAATAACGGGCCAGCGTGCAGGGTTCATTGGTTTGTCGGGCCACCGACTGGACAGCATAGGGTCCAATGTAAAACTAACAAACAAAGAAATTAAAACCGCTACAGCTATCGTGATGCCAAAGGGGAAAAAAAACTTTCCAACAATTCCGCTCATAAAAGCAATCGGCACAAACACCGCGCAAATGGCGAAAGTAGTGGCCATCACTGCTAGCCCAATTTCTTCGGTACCTTCGCGTGCGGCCAGCAAATGATCTTTACCCATTGCTAAATGGCGGACTATGTTTTCACGCACAACAATTGCATCATCGATGAGTAGGCCGATACACAACGACAAGGCCATCATCGTCATAAAGTTTAAAGTAAAACCAAACAAGTCCACGGCAATAAAACTACCAATAACGGCAATAGGCAACGTGAGTCCGGTAATAACCGTACTGCGCCAAGATTTTAGGAACAAAAACACTACAAAAATCGTCAGCAAGGCGCCTTCAATAAGGGTGCGCTTAAGGCCCGTAAGTGAGTCTTTTACCCAATCACTATTGGCAAACATGACCCGCAGCTCGACGTCGGCTGGTAAGCCTTTACGAACTTGTGCAATCGCCTCATGCACAGCGTCACCAACCGCTACAACATTGGCATCTTGTTGCTTGGCAACACTCAGTTCAATCGATTGTTGTCCATCAATGCGTGAGGTCGAAGCGGTTTCGCGTTCACGTTCATTAATGTCACTTAAGTCGGCTAACGTCAGCATGAGTCCATTGCGACGAGCCACGACTACTTTTCCTAAATCGGTAGCTTGGCCGGTTCGGCCTTCCACTCGCACTAAGGTCTCATCCACCGGACCATTCAGTAATCCCACCGGCTGATCGTTATTGACTTCGCGTAACGCGGCGGCAATTTCTGAAGGCGTAATGGCATAAGCACGCAGGCGCTCGGGCTTTAAATCGACGCGCACTTCGCGCGAGTTTAGGCCCCACACATTAACGCGTGCAACGCCTTCAATACGCACCAACCGTTTTTGAATATCACGATCAGCAATAATCGATAATTCGCGGATCGAGCGGGTTTTCGACATCAACACCATTTGTACAACCGCCGAATTGTCGTCACCACTATAACGACCCACAATCGGTGAGCGTACATCTTTAGGCAAACCCCCTTGCAATATTGAAAGGCGATCGCGCACTTCTTGCATCACGCGATCCATATTGCTGTTTAAACTAAAGTCAACATAGGTTTGGCTGCGTCCTTCAAATGATCGAGAAGTAATGCGCTTCACACCGGTAACCGAATTTAAATTATCTTCAACAAGCTTGGTGATTTCGCGTTCAACGGCTTCGGGTGAAGCACCGGGATAACTGTATTCAATCCAAACACCAGGCACCGAAATTTCCGGCATTGATTCAACACCAAGCCGCTGGTAACTAAAGAGCCCTAAGACGCACAATGCCACCATGATCATCGTGGCAAAGACGGGTTGATTAATAGATACACGCGTCAGCCACATAATTATTTGCTGCCTAGTGATTTGGGTTCAGACTTTGTGTCCGCCTTATTTGCGTCAACCTTATTTGCGTCAACTTTAGGCGCTGCAGTAACTTCGCCGACAGCTTGTACTTTTATAACGCGGCCTTGTTTTAGTCCATCAAAGCGCATCGCCAAAATTTTATCGGTTGCCTTCAGTCCATCCAATATTTGGACGTTCAGTCCATTCTCATCGCGTTTACCAAGTTTTACGTACTGGCGCTTTAACTTGTCGTTCTCAACAACCCAAACAATTGGTTGGTTATTCTCTGAGGCAACGGCTTGCACTGGTACGGTTAACGAGTCGGCTTCATCGGCAATGGCCGCTTGTGCTTGTGCAAATTGCCCAGGTTGCAAGCTGCCATCGTTGTTTTCGAACCGGACCACTATAGGAATCGCTTTTGTGCCAACATCGGCAGCAGGCCCAATGCGCTCAAGTTTTCCGTTGCGTTTACCCGCTAGTCCGTCAATTTCTCCAGTGACTAGCATGCCTACTTTTAGCGCCGCTATTTGGTGAGGTGCAATCGTGCCATGCATGTCGATAGGGTTCGCCGATACCAAGGTAATAATGGCTTGCTCAATACTAAGTTTTTCACCGGGTTGGGCATTGCGCTTGCTCACTGTGCCACTCATCGGCGCTATTAGTGCTGTTTCACGCAACGCTAATTTCACACCCGCATTTTGCGCTTGTGCACCTTTCATTTGTGCTTTTGCGGCATCTAACTGGGTTCTATAGCCATCAATTGCGGCAGGTGAAATAAAGCCTTTTTCCGACAAACCTTTATTAGTGTCGTAAATACGTTGTGCATTGCTTAAGTTAGCCTGTGCCGACTCGATCGCGGCTTGTCGCTCGTTTAAGCGAATTGAGAAATCACTGGTATCAATTGAGCCCAATGGCTGTCCGGCCCTGACGATATCGCCTTCTTTAACTGACAAACTAATTAAATTGCCATTGGTTTTACTGCGGACAATCGCAGACTGAGCCGCTGCTAAATTGCCCGACCATTGAAGGTTGCCACCCAATTTCCGCACGCTAGGTTGGGTTAGCTCTTTAGGTGTAAACGTTAAAGGCCCGTCTTCGGGTTTCTTTTCGTTGCTAACTTTATTTTGCTGAAACTTCCAATAAGCCCCGCCTGCACCTGCTGCCAGTACAACTAAAAGGGCGACCCCGAGAATTTTCTTATTCATTGGTTTTATTAGTAATGTTCTTAAGTGCGATATTGTGAATTAAGAGTTCGCGTAAAAAGGGCGATTTGCGATGAATTGCAAAAGGTTGTGATAAAAACGTGTTTCTGTATGATGAGTTGCAACCTAAAACAAGGACTTAAAAGTGTCTAAAGCTGTTAGTTTGATTGGCGCGCCAACCGATATCGGCGCTGCCGACCGTGGCGCTTCAATGGGCCCAGAAGCCTTGCGTGTGGCCGGTTTGGTGCAAGCCATCGAAAGCCACGGAGTTTCGGTGGTCGACCTTGGCAATGTTGCAGGGCCATCAAACCCATTTCTGCCCGCGCAAAATGGTTATCGACATCTTGATGAAGTGGTGCAATGGAATCGTGCTGTCATGGAGTCGGTGGCCGCAATTTTGAAACAAGATCGCATGCCGCTGTTGTTGGGCGGCGACCATAGTTTGGCCTTTGGCTCTATTGCCGCTGTAAAACAACACTGTCTTAGACGTGGCAAGACACTAAAAATATTGTGGCTAGATGCCCATGCCGACTTTAATACCAGCGAAATAACGCCCTCGGGCAACATCCACGGTATGCCGGTGGCTAGTCTGTGCGGGATGGGTGCTCAAGCGTTGCTTGATCTGTCCCCAATAAACCCAGTGCTGTCGATGTCTGAAATTGTTCAAATTGGTATTCGCAGTGTCGATGAAGGCGAAAAAAAGTTAGTCCACGAATGCGGCCTTGAAGTGTTTGATATGCGTTCTATTGACGAATTGGGAATGCGGGTCGTGATGGAGCAAGCTTTACGTGGTGTTGATAGCAACACTCACTTGCATTTAAGTTTTGACGTCGACTTTCTCGACCCAGAAATTGCCCCCGGCGTTGGTACAGGAGTTCCCGGAGGACCCAATTATCGTGAAGCCCAGTTGTGTATGGAAATGATTGCCGATACAGGTTTGTTGGGTTCAATCGATCTTATGGAGCTTAACCCTGCATGGGATGTGCGTAATCGCACTGGCAAACTTGCCGTTGACCTGATCGAAAGTTTGTTTGGTAAGTCCACCCTGATGAGAAGGCGCAGTTAGGCGTCTAATAAGGTATTCATAATCAATCTGCAAAGAGCTTTTCAATGATTACATCAGCCGAACTTAAAGCGATGAAGTCTTCGTTATCTGTAGCCAGCGTTTGTGTAGTACTAACTTTTTGTTCTGTTGCGCGCGCTGAGTTTACCGACATTGAATCGGTAGCACCTTATTCTCCATCAATGGTTGGTGGCGACAAGCCACTAAAGTTAACCCCGTGTACTTCTGTTGAGCCGTCCCCAAATATAGCAATGGGCGGTAAATTTAAGTGCGGTGGCGTAGAAATTGAAGCCGGTTCGATTGAAAAAAACGCACGCTTAGGGCAATACCAAGTGAACTTAAGTCTGGATGCTAAAAGGCGTTATCGCTTAAGCGGCAAAGGCCTAGATTTTGGATTTTTAGATTCAGTGCATAGTGCCGACTTAAATGGTGACGGACAACCCGACTATATTTTAGAGTTTAGTTCGCATGGCGTTGGTTTGGCGACAACCTATCGGACTATGGTTTTTCTAAACAGTGGGGCCGAATTTTCTTGGCAAGCGGTTTTTAATTTAAGCGCACCAGCTGCTCGGCATTTTTATATAACGGCGGAAGGCGTTACAACTTATTTAACCGCGCGCCTTGCAAGCTCCGCCGTGACCTCAATGCCCCGCTCCACCGACGGTAAAAGCCATACATTTTGGGTCTTCGAACCAATTGTTTTTTCGAAAGCTAACGGACTTTGGGCGCATATTCCCAATCCGATTTATCCGCAATGGGTGCAATACAAATCGACGCCTAGTAACAAGCCAACCGAGCTAATTACTCCGGCCACCCAAAAACGCGTCACTTTCAGTCCTCTTAAAGGCGCGCGTGGCGGCAAAATGCAACCGTTGGGCTGAGAAAACCAGAAAAATTGGAAGTGACGAACAGGGTTTTGCTGAATTACGCCAAACTAAAATTGTTGTATCAGTTCAGGTAAGGGCAAAGGTCACTTTTGCTTTAGCGTTTATGGTTTAACCTAACGAGTCAGCCTAAAGTTACTGGCTGGCGTTACCTTTCTTATTGCTGCAATTGTTGCGCTTTTTTTAAGTGGTTTTTTTTGATGCCTTCGAGATATTTATTTAATGTCAGCCCGTGAAGTTTCCCTTGATGTCCCAACCGTGCCCGTCAGTATTGGCGGCGGTACATTGGCGTCATTCGGTCAAACCTTGCATTGGCGCGCGCAAAGCCCGGTCACCACCATTGCCTCGGTAATTGTGGTGCATGGAATCGGAGAACATCAAGGCCGCTACGAGGCACTAAGCGATGCATTTATAGGGTGCGGTATCGCGCTATATGGGTACGATCAGCGCGGACATGGGCGCAGTTCCGGCGTGCGAGGTCACGTCGATCAATGGGACCAATATGTTGCCGATTTAAGGTCCATGATTCAATTTGTTCAGCAACTCGAAGGTGACAAACCGCTATTTATTTTTGGGCACAGCATGGGCGCATTGGTTGCTTTAGATTGCACCTTACGTTATCCAAAAGGAATTGCTGGTCTGATGGTTAACGGAATTCCATTGCGTCCCGGCACTGTTGCCAAACCAATGCTCATTCGCTTAGCAAAATTATTGTCAGCGGTTAAACCAGGGTATGCAATGAGTTTGGGTCTTGATTTAGCCGGTCTATCAACAAAGCCTGAAGTAGCCATTCAATATGCCAGCGATCCGCTAGTAGAACGCAAGGTAACGGCTCGTTGGGGCGTTAGTATTTTAAAAGCCATCGAGCGTTTGCGCGGTGATGTTGTCAATTTAAGAACGCCAATATTTGTAACCCACGGCAGTTTAGATCCTATAAATTTACCGGCCGGCTCGCAAGAACTGTTCGCAGCAGTTGCCGGAAAAGACAAAGCGTTAAAACTGTATCCAAACAGCCGTCACGAAGTGCATAACGACGTTGATGCTGCCGAGTTTGTAAACGATCTTTGCAATTGGGTTTTACCCCGCACTGGTGCTACAAAGAGTTTGTAAAGTTTTCCAGTTTGCATTGGCAGATTTCGGGCCAACACCTTTTATTTGAAACAGTTTTTGCGTTGCTTCATCAAGCTTCAAAACTGCGCCTAGATCCAACGGAATGCCGTTGGCACGGGTTTGCCGGTTACGCAGCTCAGCCTCGCCTGGTAATTCAATGCTCTGATGCCCAGGCGCTAATGGGGCCGATTTTAACCACTGCTCAAAGTGATCAGTCTCAGCGCTAAAATTTTCTAAGGCCCCCATTTTTGCAGGGTCGAAAACAATCGCCAGCATGTTGTTGATAATCGAAAAATCATCCGGAATAGTTTCGGTTCTTAAGGTCGGCTCACCTAACAACGCAGCGGCTAACAACTCACACATCACAGCCAATCCGTAACCTTTATGGCCTGCAGCAGTTAACAACGCACCCAATGGTTCTTCGAACAAAACAGCCGGGTTGGTTGTGGGTCGTCCTTGCGAGTCAATTAAATTACCGGGTGCAACGCTTGCCGACTTATTCATGGCAACACGCACTTTTCCCGCAGCAATTGCACTGGTTGCAAAATCAAGTAGTAAAGGCGTTTTGTTAGGGCGCGGTAGACCAACAGTAAACGGATTTGTCACAAACCGTGCGGCCGCTCCTCCAAAGGGAGCAACCAGGGGAGTCGCTCGCACATTAGTAAAATGAATTGACGCACAATTACCGGCAATGGCTTGCTCGGCCCAATGGCCAACACGTCCTAAATGATGTGCGTTACGCAGACCTAATAAACAAATACCGGTTTGTTGCGCGCGCTCAATCGCCATCGCCATGGCTTGTTCTGTTACAGCCTGCCCCATGCCTCTTTGGCCATTTACTTTTAAAAGACTCGGGCTATCAATTTCGATTTGTACCGATTGATTGAGCTGCAATCCACTAGCTAACAGCGAATCAATATACGGCACAATCATTTGTATGCCGTGCGAGTCGTGGCCCGTTAAATTAGCTTGTACTAAATGCGTTGCAGTGAGTTGCGCCTCGCGTGCATTACTGCCAGCAATTAACCAAAGGTCGCGTACCCAATGCTCTAATACTGTTGGATTTATTGATAGTGTTGACATTAAATTACCGGGTCGCTGGACCATGTTTCGAAGTCGGACAATAGATCAGTAAATTCTGGTCCAAATTGATCCATGATTGAGTGCGATAACGCATCGGCATCTAAAACACCCGCGCTAGTAAACACTGTACGAATCGGGCGTTGGTGGTTAAACAAGAGCACTTCGCGGCCGCGAACGCCTAGCAATTGACCCGTAATTGCAGCCGCTTGTGGTGAGGCCAACCAAGCCATTAAATTAGCTGCATGACTGGCAGCAATTTTGCCGTTGGCGGCTTTGTATTCACTGGCCGCTGGATGCGTTTCATCGCTATTTTTTAACCCACGAGTTCCAGCAAAAGGCATCACTGCATTGCAGGTAATTCCGATGCTTTTTAAATCCAAAGCACTTGCTCGGGTGAGTCCCCACAAACCCGCTTTGGCCGCGCTGTAAGCCGCATGCCCGTAGGTGCCGTAAACAGCCGAGGCCGAAATTACGTTAACAATTGAACCTGGAAGCCGACCAATGCTAATTTGCTCGCGCATTAATGGTACGGCGGCAGCTAGTAATGCGTAAGCGGCGGTTAAGTTGTTGCTTACAACAAATTCAAATAAATCGATGTCGGGTTTTAACAAATCGTCAGGTCGTTGCACGGCAGCGTTGTTCACCACAATATCAACTGCACCAAAGCTCTTGCGGGTAAATTCAACCAATTGCTGGGCTGCCCCTTTGGTTGCAATATTTTCATTCCACGCCACTGCACAGTTAGGGGCAATTTGGTTGCAGCGATCAACTGCTGCGTTGGCTACAACTGGGTCTTCAGGGCTACCATCGGCCGAGCAACCATTGTCGGCAATAACAACTTTTGCGCCTTGCATCATCATTATTTGCGCTAGCGCCAAGCCAATGCCACGGGCTCCACCAGTAACAATCGCCACTCTATTTTCTAAAATTCCGCTCATTATTAAGGCTTCCTGTGCGCTTTTTGCTTGGTGAAGATGATACCTGAGCGCAAAATTAGCATCTCGTCTGTTTAGCGAAGCACTGTGTTGCTTGGTAGCTAAACGACCAATGGGCCTTGAGTTTGGTGACTTCGGCGCTAAAATTCACAAATCGCACACTTCGTTGCCTCTTGTTGCCGGTTAGGTGTTATCTAAAGGCACAGCATTCAAAGAAAATTATGACTAGTTCTATCGAAATTCAACTACGCACTTTGCTCAAGCAACGCATCTTAATTTTGGACGGCGCGATGGGCACCAATATTCAGCAATATAAGTTGTCTGAAGAGGACTATCGCGGCCTGCGATTTGCTGATCATCCCTCGGACGTAAAGGGCAATAACGAATTACTCAGCCTAACCCGCCCAGATGTTGTTCAAGAAATTCACGAGGCCTTTTTAAAAGCGGGCGCCGATATCTTAGAAACCAATACATTTGGCGCAACTTGGGTTGCTCAAGAGGATTATGGTCTTGAGTCTATTGCTTATGAGCTCAATGTAGCCTCGGCCAAACTAGCCAAAGCCGCGTGCCAAAAATACAGCACGGTCGATAAACCCCGGTTCGTAGCGGGCACATTAGGGCCAACACCGCGCACTGCTTCTATATCGCCCGAAGTAAACGACCCAGGTGCGCGTAATATTAATTTCGATCAATTAGCCGATACCTATTACGAACAAGCGCGCGGTTTGGTGGATGGCGGTTCCGATTTGTTATTGGTCGAAACTATTTTTGATACGCTTAATGCCAAAGCCGCGCTGTTTGCAATTTCACGGTTAATGGACGAGCGTGTAGCAGCGGGCCTAGAAACTTTGCCGTTAATGATTTCGGGCACCGTAACCGATGCCTCTGGCCGTATTTTATCGGGCCAAACAGTAGAGGCGTTTTGGAATAGCGTGCGCCATGCAAGGCCTTTGTCCATTGGACTAAATTGCGCGTTAGGTGCTGCATTAATGCGCCCTTATATCGAAGAGTTAGCCAACAAAGCTGAAACTTTTATCAGCGTGTATCCCAACGCCGGCTTGCCTAACCCGATGAGCGACACCGGTTTTGATGAAACACCCGAAGATACTAGCCGCCTCTTAGAAGAGTTTGCGCTAGCGGGCTTTGTCAATATTGCTGGTGGTTGCTGCGGTACCACCCCCGCGCATATCGAAGCGATTGCCAAGGTTGTTACAAAAGTTGCGCCAAGAGAAATCCCCGAGCGTCCTGTTGCTACGCGCTTGTCGGGTTTAGAGGCATTTAATTTTGATGCTTCTAATTTGTTTATTAACGTGGGCGAACGCACTAACGTCACCGGCTCGCGCAAGTTCGCAAAGTTAGTGATCGATGGCAAGTTTGATGAAGCCTTGGCGGTCGCGCGCGAGCAAATTGAATCAGGCGCACAAGTGATCGACATCAACATGGATGAAGCCATGTTGGACTCGCAAGCCGCTATGGTGCGGTTTTTAAACCTGATCGCCTCAGAGCCGGATATTTCACGCGTGCCCATCATGATCGACAGTTCTAAATGGTCGGTTATTGAAGCGGGCTTAAAGTGCGTGCAAGGCAAAGCGATTGTTAATTCAATCTCGATGAAAGAAGGCGAAGCTGAGTTTATTCGCCAAGCGCGGTTGGTGAAGCGTTATGGTGCAGCAGCTGTTGTTATGGCGTTCGATGAAAAAGGCCAAGCCGATACGCTAGAGCGTCGCAAAATAATTTGTGAGCGCGCCTATCGTTTGTTAGTGGACGAAGTAGATTTTCCACCCGAAGATATTATTTTCGACCCGAATGTGTTTGCGATTGCTACGGGTATCGAAGAGCATAACAACTACGCCGTCGACTTCATTCAAGCCACCGAATGGATTTGCACAAACCTTCCCCACGCCCGCGTTTCGGGTGGCGTATCAAACGTTTCGTTTTCGTTTCGTGGTAACGAGTTAGTCCGCGAAGCGATTCACACCGTATTTTTGTATCACGCAATTAAAGCCGGGATGTCGATGGGAATTGTCAACGCTGGGCAGTTAGGTGTTTACCAAGAAATCGAACCGCAATTACGCGAATGCGTAGAAGACGTGGTGCTCAATCGTCGGGACGATGCCACCGAGCGCATGTTAGAACTAGCCGCACAAGTCAAGGGCGCTGGCAAAAGCAAAACCGAAGATCTGGCATGGCGCGATGCACCGGTCAATCAACGTTTATCGCACGCCCTAATTCACGGCATTACTAGCCATATTGTTGAAGACACGCAGTCAGTGTTAGAAGAAGTCATAGCCCGTAATGGCCGTGCGCTTGAAGTAATTGAAGGGCCGTTAATGGACGGTATGAATGTGGTCGGCGATTTGTTTGGCGCCGGTAAAATGTTCTTGCCTCAAGTGGTTAAATCGGCCCGCGTCATGAAGCAAGCCGTAGCGCATTTGGTGCCGTATATCGAGGCTGAAAAAGCGGCCAGTGGGCAATCCTCTAGTAAGGGAAAATTGTTGTTGGCCACTGTAAAAGGTGACGTCCACGATATCGGTAAAAATATTGTAGCGGTCGTTTTACAGTGCAATAACTTTGATGTCGTTAACATGGGCGTTATGGTTTCGTGTGCCGATATTTTGGCGCGTGCCAAAGAAGAAGGTGCAGATATTATTGGTCTGTCGGGACTCATTACGCCGTCGTTAGAAGAAATGGCTTATGTCGCCAAAGAGATGGAGCGCGATGAATATTTTCGCTCGCGCAAAACGCCTTTGCTAATTGGTGGGGCCACCACTTCACGCGTACATACTGCTGTAAAAATTGCGCCTAATTATTCGGGCCCAGTTATTTATGTCACCGATGCATCGCGCTCAGTGCCGGTTGCACAAAACTTATTATCGGACGATAACCGCCCAGCGTATTTGCGCGAATTGCAAAGCGAATACAACCGAGTGCGCGAACAGCATGCTGCAAAAAAAGGCCCGTCATTAGTCGAGCTGGCTGTTGCGCGCGCGGCCAAACCTAATATGCAATGGTTCCGTGCAGCTGACGATCATCCGGCGACTGCTCCGCATCCGATGATTGCTTATAAGCCAGCCGTGCCAAAGTTTTTAGGCCGTCGCGTGTTTAAAAATTTTGATCTTTCGGAAATTGCAAAATACATCGACTGGCAACCCTTTTTTCAAACTTGGGATTTGCACGGACCGTTTCCGGCCATTCTTGAGGATGAAATTGTTGGTGAATCAGCACTTCGGGTTTTCTCGGATGGCAAAGCGATGTTAGCGCGCGTTATTGCCGGTCGTTGGATTACGGCAAATGCAGTTATTGGCTTCTTACCAGCCAACACCGTCAACGAAGACGACATCGAGCTGTACACCGACGATACCCGTTCGCAAGTGGCCTTTACTTGGCGTAATTTGCGTCAACAAAACGCTAAGCGCGAAGGGGTGTCTAACAAGTGTTTAGCCGACTACATCGCGCCTAAATCGTTTGATGGTAAGCCTTCCAACATTAAAGATTACATCGGTATGTTTGCGGTGACCACTGGTATCGGCGTCGATGCGAAAGCATTGCAGTTCGAAAAATTGTTAGATGATTATTCATCAATTATGCTTAAAGCCATTGCCGATCGTTTAGCAGAAGCCTTTGCCGAATGCATGCACGAACGTGTGCGTAAAGACCTGTGGGGCTACGCAGCGCAAGAGCAATTTAAGACCGAAGACTTAGTAAAGGAACGTTACCAAGGTATTCGTCCCGCACCGGGCTACCCCGCCTGCCCCGGCCACAGCGTAAAAGAAGACATGTTTGTGCAATTGCAATGCGAAGAAATTGGGATGACCTTAACCGAGAACTTCTCGATGGCACCAGCATCAAGCGTGTCGGGGTTTTACTTCTCGCATCCCGAGTCACAGTACTTTAACGTCGGGCCAATTGGTGAAGATCAGGTTGCTGATTTAATTAAGCGGACCGGTTTAACGGAAGAGACGGTTCGGCGTGGGATGGTGGGGGCTAGTTAACCATGGAGCGCATCAAAACTAACTTAGATCAGCTTCAGTTCGGTGATGCTAAACCTGCGCCGGTATTAAAGAAAGATTTGAGTGCCGGTCTTAAAGTAATTCAGGCCACTATTGGATTCATCGGGAAACCGCTAACTATCGATCAAATGAATGTGCTTGTTAATCTTGAGTCGAAACGCAGAAGTAAGACTTGAATGGTACGTAAAGCGCCCAAGCTTGGTTTGCTATCTGCAGAAGTGATTTAAAACTAACTCTCAAATAACCAACATATCGATCTGCTCGATAACGCGGTTTCTGCCTAAATGTTTAGCCTTATATAAGCGCGCATCCGCTAAGCTAATGAGTTCCTTTAGCCCGCTAATAGCACTCGATTCACCATCGTGGACCGCCCCAATGCTGACGGTGAGGATAATTTGTTCTTTGCCATGCCAATACGGTTTTGATGCGATGTGAGCTCGGACGCGCTCAGCAAGTTCCGTCAATTGTTTTGGATCGCATTGCGGTAAGAACACACAAAATTCCTCGCCGCCGTATCGACTAACGACCGCATCGTCTTGGCGAACAATTTCACGAATAGATTGCACGCAGTGTTTTAGAACGTTATCGCCAACGTCGTGGCCCCACGTGTCGTTTACTTTCTTAAAGTGATCAATGTCGATAAGTAAAAGCGCCGTAGAAAGTAAGCTAGGTGATGCCGCATTGTTGCGCCGCTCATTAAAAAACTGATTAGCATTTTCAACTAAAAAACGCCTCGAATGAGCGCCAGTTAGTAAATCAATATCCACTGAATGTTGTAACCGTTTATTGCTGCGGACGCTAATTAAACCCGTGGTTAGGCCGTAGCAAACCGCTACTGAAATCGTCCAGGTTAAAGCGCGAATTCGGTAAGCCGAGGTGTCGATCAGTTTGGCGGCTTCACGGCTTGCGAAACTGGAGCCGCCGTCAAATGGAATCGAAAGTATTTCGATAATGCGTGGCATCAATCCAGTAAGCGAAAACAAACAAAGACCTAACCAAGCCCATCGATAAAAGGGTGCCGATTCGTCTTTAGTGCCGACAATTACGCATAGGGCAATACAGGTTAAAGAAAATTGGCATAGCGCATTCCAATTGCGGGTTTCGATACCAATTGGCCAAAACACAAAGCCCAAGTAACAAATTAATCCGCACGCCATCATTACTAGTTTTGGAGTGTTCGGGCGATACAAAAAGATCAAACAACTTAAGCCGCACAAATAGGCCGTTGTACCCAAAACGGGTGCAATCATTTGGTTTAAATCCATTGCGCGATTTAAAAAAATTGCCGATGCAAACAACCCACCTGCGGCGCAAAATGTAGAGACCGTTAGAAGGCCTAAGACGGTTTTATCTGTTTTGCTGCGCAAGCACTGCGCCAGTAATAAGCCAGCAAATACCAAAGCCATAAAACCGCCCGCCGTCATTACGGCTTGCGGCTCTAGGGTGTTGATAATTAAATTGAATAAGCTCACGAGCTGATTATGGCGGGAAGGATCGGTGACTGACCGTGTTGTCCGTCAAGCGGCTAAATTTCCAGCTTGTTCGTTCAATTTAATTTGCCTTTTCGTAACTTGAATCAAAAGCTACTGTTCTAAACGAATGACTGGCATCGCTCGGGGCGCTCCTCCACCGACAAAACACGAGAACGAAACGCTGTCGCCTACCTGGGGGACGTCACCAAACACGCATTCGCGATGAAAGAAAATTTCCCCCAATTCTGATTGAATAAACCCCCAACTGCCGTGCTGAAAAGACTTAACTTTTCCAAGATAGCGCGCACTTACGGGGTAGCAGAGTTGGCCACATGAGACAACGAGTTTGTCTGCCGTAGGTCTTTCAGTTGGGTTTTTCTTTAAGCAAGCCAAGATTAGTTCTTTCAAGTCATTTGCTAGTGGCGAGAATTGAGGATTTGCAAACAACAACTGCGGGAAACACGGTGGCTGAGCAGCAACAATTTTCGAAACTGCTTTCAGTCCCTCTCCAAATGGATAGTCCCCTGTTAGCAAATGAAACATCATCGCCCCAATCGACCAGACGTCAGAAGGCGCGCCGACTGGTTGACTCTTATCATCCTCAATTGATTCTGGTGACATGTATGGTAGTGCCCCTACCGCCGTTTGAGATGCGGAAATCGTAGAGTCATTTAGTTTTTCGAATTCGTCTTCGATGAGCTTAGCAATACCGAAATCGGTAATTTTTAGCTCGGTGAGTGAGTACCCTCCGACAACCATAACATTTGTTGGCTTTAAATCTCGATGTATAACGTTTGCATGATGTGCGGCTGCGACTCCTCGGGCAAGATGATGGAAGACCTTTGCAGCAAGAAAAGGATCAATTGATCTGGTTCGTTGCATTAGCGCTTGCCTCAGATCCACGCCATTTACCAATTCCTCAACAAGGTATTTTTTACCTTCAAACTCTAGGTAATCTAGAGTCTTTGCAACATTAGGATGGTTTACCTTTGCGGCAACAATTGCTCCTCTGCGAAATCGTTTGTCTCCGGATTGATTTTTCGGGGTTTTTAAAGCGATGTGCCTGCGCGTTAATAAATCGTAGGCAACATAAACAAACTGCATACCTCCCTCTGCAAGGTAGCGTTCAACTTTGTATCGCTCGGCAATTACTGTATTCGGGGCTAAATGAGCGCTCAGCAAATGACCTCAGGATATGAAACGTCGAACGTAACGTACCGACGATTATTAGTTAACTCAGGTCCCCCAAGGGTAACAACACAAGAGCCTGGAAGTTTGAATCCTAATGAAGCTGGCGCATTATTTATATATGCAGTTCCAGTAAGTTCAGCAACCTCAAAATCTAGGCCGGTGTAGCGAATTTTAAGAGAGGCTACTCCCGGAAGATCGAGGCTAACGGAGGGGTGGGTTGAATCTAAGCGATTGTGATTACCTTGAAATACAAACAAAGCGCGATGCTTATCTTTTAGTAAGTGTCGAGCCAGCATGTCTCTTACACTTTGAATTGAAGGTCTGGCTTTTGGATCGGTAGATAAACATTTGGTAAGCAAATTTATAATTTCTGGGGCTAGTTCGAATCTATTGCAGTTGGAAAAAACGCTTGCTGTAAACGTTGGCGGTTTCGCAAGTAATTGAGTCGGCAAACTTCCGTCTAAGAGGTGTAATGCAGATATCCCGAAAGCGTAAACGTCTATCGCTTTGTCGAAGGTTACGTTGGAAGCAAAAAGCTCCGGCGCTGCGAATCCGGGGGTTCCAACAAAGCCCATTGTTGAGGCGCTATCACCTTCCGCTCTTGATAAACCGAAATCAAAGATTTTTAGAATGCCTTCATTGTCAATTTTGACATTATTTGGTTTTATATCGCGATGAATTAAGTTAAGGGAATGAATGTCGCTGATGCCCGATGCGAGCTGCCAGAGTAAGCGCAAGAATTCATCAAGATTCAAGTTCAAATAAGCCGTCTCAAAAAGATCCGTTCCGTCAATATATTCAAGAACTAAAACGATTTCAGTAGGATTTTCGATAAGTACATCGAAAATTTGCACCACGTGTTTTGACCGTAGTTGCAATAGCGCTGTCAGTTCATCAAAAAGCCGTCTCTGATCAGCGACTTGTTTCATAACTTTTAACGCTACAGGTCTTTCTAAAATGGAGTCTGTGCACAAGAAAACCGATGACATGCCTCCTTGCATCGGCAGTGCACCTTCTTGTGGCTGATACCTTTGATTAATCGTAGACATTTACTTTTGCTTTCTAGCTTGTGTCCTTTTTTTAACTTTTGGAGGTTGAAACGCCTCAGCTTCATCAAACGATACGGATGTTATGTCGAGTTGCCCCACTGCAACTTTTATTTGCAATTCTTTTGATTTTTTAGGGTTAATACTTGTCGGCAAACGCCGAACCTTTGTTTTTAGGATGGGGTTAGTTTCGTTGAATAAAGCTAATTTTATCGGTGGGGTCTCGAAAAAACTTAACACCTCTTCTGGCTGCCTACTTAGGTCTTTGGCATAAATGGAGCTTGTGTCTATGAGCTGTAACTCACCGTGTGCATCCCAAACTTCAAATTGCCGAGACTCCGGCCATTCCTTCAACACTGGCAAAGTAGGCGGCATCATAATGGCTAACGAAGCGTTGTCGGATCCGCCGCACCATTTGGATAGCTCAACGATTCGTTTGGCAATCACACCTGGATCATTACCATTGCGAAAAATTACTTCGACCAAATTTCCGATCTTCGATAAATAATGAGCACCGTCTGTCGTTAATAAAATCGCTTCTACTCCGTTTAACTCTAATTGTTCGATCTGCGGCTCTAAATCCGCTTTGGTTCCAACAAATTGAAGCAACAAATTTTTTTCAGAATTTGTTGCTGATACTTGACCTAGTTGACCCGCAATCGTTTCATCTACCGAAAGTTGTTTTAATCCGTCGGTTTTCAAGACATAAACGCGACTATCTCCTACGCTCAACCAAACTGGAGACATACCTTCAATCATGAGCAAAGCCGAAAGCGTAGTTCCGCCGAGTCCAGAAAACTCTTCTTTTACTAAATTGTTTGCGATCTTGAGTGCGTTCTTCAGCCAATCTTTTGGAGTTTGAATTGTCGTTTTAGCTTGTTCTTCAATTTCAGCCACAAATCCGCCGAGCGCTAAGGAAGCGCATCGACTACCATCACTCATGCCGCCGATTCCATCAGCAATTGCCAATAAAGTGTAGGCTGCTCCAGTGCCGCCAAAACCTCTGGCAATTAATGATCGGTCTTGATTTTCACTTCTAACGTTTCCGATTTCACTAGCGACTGCAGCCAATAAAGGGGCTACCCGTCTCAAGCCAGACTGAGCAGTCCGGCGAGCGAGCCACGCAGTTAATTGTTTGTGGGCTAAATATTTGCGCTTATTCATCGCTGTATTTTACATTTTAAAAGAAACTAAAGGAAGGCGCGGTGGTTAGATCTATTGGTCTATTGCAATCGATTCGCGATTCAAGTGAAGACAAGGGAAAGGGTAAACGCCATTTGCAGGGTTATTTAAAATTGCCGCAATTGTCTTAAAGACTCCGCCAACCAAACCAAATCCGACTAACAATCGTCAAACAACAAAGCCCAGCAAACCCCAACGCAATCAACGTAAAGTATTTTGGCCATAAACACATCGCACAAAACGCAATTAGCGTTTCGGTGGACTCGGTTAATCCGCCTAAAAAGTAAAAGCTCTTGTTGGGGTAATCAGTGGCTTGCATACCCTTTTTTGCAGCCATTACTGCAAAGGCTAAAAAGCTCGAACCAGTGCCAATAAAGCTAGCTAACAATGTGGCTGCAGCCACGCCATTGGTAACTGGCGCGGCCCAAGCAAACGCTAAAGGAATGCTGGCATAAAACAAAAAATCTAAGCAAATGTCTAAAAAACCACCGCGATCAGTTGGTTCGGTTAGTCTCGCTACGGCACCGTCTAGGCCATCACAAATACGGCTTAGTAAAATTAGCACTAGGCCCATTTCGTAGCGCCGTGCTGCAATAAACAAAGCGGCCGCAATGCCCAATACAAATGCAAACAGGGTGACTTGATCGGCGCTTACCCCAGCCTTGTGTAAAACCTTGGCCATTTTGTCAATCGTCGGTTTTATAACCGGCGCGAGGTAGCGATCAAGCATCGATAGTTTTTAAAGATCGCTGGGGATAGGTTGTTGATTAGCGTGGCAGGCCGCTATAAAAGTGCTGCGCAACAAGCAGGCAATAGTCATTGGTCCGACGCCACCGGGTACCGGCGTAACAGCACTGGCTACTTGCATTGCTTCTTCAAAATCAACATCGCCAATTAGTCGAGTTTTACCCGGTGCTGCGCCTTCGCGTTCATCAGGTACTCGGTTGATGCCGACGTCAATGACAATCGCACCCGGTTTTAGCCAGGCACCGCGTACAAAGTTAGGTTTACCAATGGCAGCAATGACTACATCGGCTTGCTTAACTAGTTCGGGTAAATTTTTGGTGTGCGAATGGGTAATTGTTACGGTGCAATTAGCGGCCAACAACAATTGCGCAACAGGTTTACCGACAATGTTCGAGCGTCCAATAATGACCGCATGCGCGCCAGATAAATTGGGTAAAACTGAGCGTACCAAAATTTCGCAACCCACTGGCGTACATGGCGCAAATAAAGGTTTACCAATAGCCAAGCGACCCGCATTGACGGGATGAAAACCATCCACATCTTTGTCCGGATGAATTGCATTTAAAACCGCTTGTTCGGCAATATGTTTTGGTAGTGGTAGCTGCACCAAAACACCATGCACATTGGCATCGTTATTTAACTGTTCAACTACCGCCAACAGTTCGGCTTGTGAAGTGCTTGACGGCAATCGATGTTCAAATGAATTAAAGCCCACTTCTATTGACTGTTGATGCTTGTTACGCACATACACTTGGCTGGCAGGGTCTTCGCCAACTAGTACCACGGCCAAACCTGGTTTGATGCCTTGGGTTAACAAGTTAGCAGTATGTTTTGCGATCGTATTTCGCAAGCCTTGAGCAATTAGTTTGCCGTCAATTATTTTGGCGCGGTTCATCTGTGGGGTTCACCTAGTTCATTGGTCTATTGTTCCGATCCGTCGGTCGGAACAAGCGCAGTTTACACTGGGCTTTAGCGGCTAAGCTTCGGGGTCAACATTCAATGATCTTCAACGCGAAAGTTCTTATGCAAAATTTGCACGCACCGTTTTTAATGATCTGCGCTGTTTCGGTCAGCTTAGTTTGCTCATTCCCTAGTGAAGCGAAGGCGCAAGGCAATACAGTTTACAAATGCACTAAAAACGGCAAGGTCGAGTACAGCAACGCGCCCTGCGATCAAGCGGCTCAACCCGCTAAGTTAAAGGGTACCGTCAATTCATTGCCCAAAGAAGCTTTTGTTGGACAAAGTAAAACCGCCAAAGATGCGGGGAAGGATTCAAGCGGCGGCAAAACAATTTTGGGCATTACGCCGCCCAATCCAATTGAAGAATGTCGCAAAAAAGGCGGTAAACTAAATCTCGAATTTAAAGCCTGCGAGTTTCCTTAGTGGCCGAACTGTATGTAGTACGACATGGGCAAGCGTCTTTTGGCGCTGCCAATTACGATAAGCTCTCCGAATTAGGATGGCAGCAAGCGCGTTGGCTTGGCCAGTGGTTTACACAACAGGGTGTGCAGTTTGATCGCCTGGTGACGGGTACCTTAGTGCGCCATAACGAAACCTTGGCCGGTATATTGCAAGGTATGCAATTAAGCACCAATGATGCATCAGATAGTGAGCAAAACCCGGCACCGACTGGCGCACAAGAAATTGCTGGCCTCAACGAATACGATAGTAGCGTCATGCTAAAAGCGCGCTTAGGTGAATTTTCAGAGCAAGACCTTAGCAAAGACCGGCGTTTTTATTTCCGTGAATTACGCGAGGCTTTGTACGAGTGGACCGAGGCGCAATTGCAGCCGCCAAATTACCAGAGCTTTGTACAATTTAGAGCGGGCGTTGTTGATGGCTTGCAGCAAGCTTGTGCCCCAGGCGCACAACGGGTGTTGCTAGTTAGTTCGGGTGGGCCTATTTCTAATATGGTGGGTCATGTCCTGCAAACCCCCAATCGCGTTACGGTCGATTTAAATTTACAAACGCGCAACGCCAGTATTACGCAATTTGCGTTTAACGAACGTAGCTTAAATTTAATGTCGTTTAACAATGTGCCGCATTTGTTGCAAGCCGATCGGGCGCACGCAATTACCTATTCGTAACAGAGGCTTAAACGCCCCAAACAACATCTTTTTCTGCTGCATGAGCGCGCTCTAACATTTCAATAAACGGTACTAAACGTTGCCCTAGCGAAACGGCCGGTTGGCTTGGGGCGCTAGTGCTTGAGGACTCTTGCGATGCATCTAAATCGCTATTGCCATTGGTGCTTTTTTTATCATTTGCCAAAGCCGCTTTTAAGCGCTCTAACAACAAAGGCATTTCAAGCACGGTAATTACACCCTTGGCGCTGCGCTTGCTGATTAAGTCGAGCACTTGATCGCCCACAGTTTGGGTCATGATCAAGTTGCCGGTGGCCTTGCATTTAAATTCGTAAATCATAGAAGCTCCTGAACACTGGTAGCATTATGCGATGTTCTCAATTAATCGCGGTTTTAACGATTGGCGCTGCGGCAACTTTGTTGCACTTCGCGCTCCCCAAGTTCTTTATACCCTAAAGCGACTCTCTCTAACCGGCTTTGCCCTTTTTACGGCTATTGCGCTATCAGCCTGCACGCCTAGTTATAACTGGCGTGAGTCGTTTGTAATTGACAAAGTAGCCAGTGATAAAACCGAAGGGCCGCGATTTGCCAAGGTGCTGTTGCCGGGCAAACCCGCAACCATGGAGCGTACTATTCAGTTAGGCACCTTGGCGGTAAAAATGACCATGATGGGCGCTAAAGTCGAAGACGCTACGTTTACTGTAGCCCACGCGACGTTGCCTAATGCCGATCCGCAAATTCAAGCCGCTGCCTTAGCTGCGATGCGTATGCAAATGGTCCGCAATATTCAGGGGTCAGAAACCGCAACTAGCGAAGTGCCTATTTCGATCGTGGATGACACGGGTCGCTCGGTGGGTACCCGTACCGCGCAAATTATTCAGGCTAAAGGCGGCGTAAAAGGCCAAGCATTAATGATGCATGCGGGTTTTGTTGCCGATGCAAATCGGGTGTATCAATGGATTGCTTTAGGTCCCAAATTAGACTCGGATCAAACCAAAACATTTATACAGTCGTTTCGATTGATCGCTAAGTGAGTCATCCGGTTCAGAGTTTTAACGCACGAATTTTTTTGTGCTTTGCTTTCGCTTATTTTTTATCTTACGCGCTAAGGTCTGTAAACGCAGCAATAGCACCGGGCTTGGTACAAGACCTGTCGTTAAACGCCGAGCAATTAGGCAAGTTAACCAGTGCTTATTTATTAGCATTTGCAAGTTTGCAAATTCCCTTGGGTTTATGGCTTGATCGCTACGGCGCGCGTAAGACCGAAAGTGCTTTACTAATAGTTGCAGCCATTGGCGCGTTGGTGTTTGCAATGGCACAAAGTTATTGGGGTTTGTGGATTGGTCGGGCGCTAATTGGTGCTGGCGTCTGTGCTTGCTTAATGGCGGCGTTTAAAGGTTTTCGCGAATGGTTCGAGCCGCATATGCAATCGCGTTTGGCGGCGTGGATGTTGGTGGCAGGCACCAGTGGTGTACTAACGACCACCGTACCCGTTCAATGGTTAGTCGCGCAAATCGGATGGCGTCCGGTGTTTATTATTTTTGCAGTGTTGTTGCTCCTTAGTAGCTTGGCTTTATGGTTTGGTCTACCTAAAACGGTCAATCAAGCCAGCCCTCAAAGTGAGCAATCTCTTGGGTATCGCGACGTTATTCGCGAACCCTATTTTTGGCGTATGAGTCTGTTGGGTATTGTGTTTGTTGGTGGCTTCGTTGCCTTGCAAAGTCTTTGGATTGGCCCTTGGATGACGACGGTCCTAGGTATGAGCCCGCAAAGCGCTGCACAAAAATTATTCTTGTTTAACGTGGTCTTAATGCTGGCATATTTAGGCCTTGGATCGTTGCTACCAAAGATGGAGGCTAAGGGTGCCAGCATTGCCAGTCTGGCTATCGGATTTAATACGATCGGGCTTGTTGCCTTGGCGTTAATTGCAATTTTTGTAAACCCAACCAGTTGGTTAATATGGTTGGTGGTGGCTATTACCACGACCGTCAATACGCTGGTGCAACCGCACGTGTCGATGTACTTTCCAAAGAGTCTTGCTGGACGCGCCAATGGGTTTTTTAATCTGCTAATTTTTGCTGGTGCCTTTTTATTGCAATGGGGATTTGGCGCACTAGTAGAAGTTTTTAAATCGGGTGGCACAGCGCAAGTACAAGCCTATCAACATAGCTTGTTAGTTTACGTGGCGCTTGGCGTAATAACGTTGGTGGTGTTTACTTTTTGGCACCCCAAACCACCCGTATTTGCAAATACTTAAGATCAATTTAAACCAAAAAATCTGCAGCTTCGCAATTTAGTTTGCTTGGACTTTGCAACGTACACCTGACGGCAAACTAAAGTCTGCATTAGACATTTCCATACGTACCCGAAAGCTGTTGCTGGCCGGGTCAATAACACGGTCAACAATCGTAACCGGTGCTGCGCGTGGTTTCGCGCCCGGTAAATCGGGTGAGACCATCATGGTCATCCCGGTCTTAATTTTTCCGTACATCGAAGCGGGTAAAATGGCTTCAACGCGTAACGGGTGAATTTGTGCAACTTTTAAAATTGGCTTCTCGTCAACACGCTCACCGGCCGATAAGTAACGCTCAACGACAACGCCCGATACGGGGCTTGAAATAGTGCGTAAAGCTAATTGCGCTTTTGATAACTCCACCTCTTGTGCAGCTACTGAGCGTTGCTCGCGCGCTTGGTTTACGCGTTGATCTGCCATCTTGGCTTCGGCTTCGGCTTGCTCGCGAATTTGTGCGCTAACAATGCCGTCCCGATGTAACGATTCATTACGATCGTGTTTGCGTTTTGCGAAGTCTAAGCTTGATTCTGCGGAACGCATTTCGGCCTCGTTGCGTAAACGTGTGCTGGCCAGAGCCATCGATGCGCGCTCGACGCGGGCATCTAAAGAGGCTACGGTTTGACCCTTGCGGATAATGTCGCCGCGTTCAACAACGACGCGATCAATCAAACCAGATACGGGGCTGCCGACTTCAACAACGATTGATGGTTCGATTAAACAACCGAGTGCTTCGTTGCTTCTATCAACCTTGGCGGCAGCAGCAGAACCCGATGATGGTCCGTTGGCAGGATTAGTTTGTGGTGTTGTTAGTGATGCAGTTTGAACTGCTCCAGTTGGCATTGGCGCATTGTTTGTTTTCACAGCGGCGGCCGTTTTGGCCGGAGCCGAAATTTGGCCTACGGCCTGATTCGTATTTTGTAATGCAGGTTTGGCTGCTGCTTGAGCCGCTGGGTTTAATCCAATCGTTCCCGAGGCGGGGGTGGCCTGAGTGGGCCCCGCAATGCTTACCAAGGCCGCTGCAATACCGAGCGTTAGCTGGCTTAAACGTAAGCGATTTTGCTTTAACCGATTGCCTATGCTCTCTTTGCCATTTGCGCCTTGTTTGTCGGTCAAAATGGCGTGAGTTGCAGAAGCTGCGGATTGGTTTGATGCGTTCATGGGTATTGCCTTTGGGAAACTGGTTTACGTCTCGTTTACGGTTTGATTGCTTCTACGTATACGAAAAATCGATCTAACCGTTAGTTTCAGGCGCGCGGGAACAGGTACTAAGTCCCAAGCCCACGAACGGAAAGCGAGGCCCGACCAGCGGCGTTAGTGTGCAGCGCCTTTGTTGCTAAACAGCCGTACCGCAACAATCACCCCCAGCACCAAAATAGCAATACCGCTAATGGCCTCTAAGTTCGGTGCTTGGCCGCGGACGATGTAGGCGTAAGTTAAAGCGGCTAAGGTTTCAAAAACAATCAGCTGACCCGCCAAAGTAGCAGGCAACAATTGGCTAGCCCGATTCCACAACACAGTTCCCAACCAAGATGCCGCAAAACCCAATAAAAACATCAGGCCAATAAACTTTAAAGGCGTCGGCCCAAATGGCCATGCGTACTGAGGACCATGCCAAAAATAGCTGGCTGCAAACCCCAGCGCAGCGAGGGGTAAAGTAGCCAGGCCCTGCGTTGTTGCCCAAGTGCTTGACGACACATTTGGGTTTGCTTTAATCCAAGCCGAGTTACGAATTGGATACCAAGTCCAAGCGACAAGCGCAATCAAACCAAAACCTAAGCCCCAAGCGTAGCGAACACCGCCAGTATTAATTTGTGCAACCCGTACAAATTCTTCTTGGTTGACCAAACCGAGCCCCAACAAAATAAGTAGCAACGGCCAAATAAGCTTTCCCCATGGTACTGACGACGAGGGCTGAATCGTTTTATTATGCGGGTCGTTTGCTAGCGTACGGTTGCTATTTTTTGCGGCCACCACATTAGCGCAAATCGCAATGACCACAGGTAAGGTGCCAATAAGCACCGAAGTCGAAGGTGCACCCGCCCATTGCACTGCGGCGGCAATAGCGCAGTAGTAAACAATATTGCCCACCAGCGATAATTTAAACGCTTCAACCCAATCGCTGCGCGTCAACATTTCTAAATGCTGTCGACCTTGCAATGCTAGCGGTATCGCAATGATGCCAAACGCCAAGTAACGGCCAAATGACAAAATATCCGGTGGGTATTCGCTAAGCCAAAGCGGCGTTACAAACACCAAGCCCCAACACAAACCCGCTGCCAAGGCACAAGCAACGCCAATCATTGTGGGTGACATCAATTAACTAAACTGAATAATATTGTTTGGCGCAATCGGCGAACTTGAATTTTGTGTTTGATTGTCTTTGTTTTGATTACCGTTGTTTTGATCGGCGCCAAACCATCCGTTAGCTTGGTTGTGGATGTTTTGTTGTGCTTCTGTAAAACTAAGCACCGGCGATAAACAAGCATCTAAAGGCAATGCAAGTGCCGCCCATTCATCGCGTGTTTTTTGTGCGATTGCTTGCTTTATTAAGACTTGCGTTGCAGGCCAACTAGAAGCCTTGTATTGATGCTTTAAGTCCACTTGCTCGCTTAGACCAAGCAGGCTAATCAGTTGCGCATAGAACTTTGGTTCTAACGCCCCAACGGCTACAAATGCGTCGTCGTTACAACGATAAACCCGATAGAACGGCATGCCGCCATCGAGCAAATTATTTTCGCGTTGCAACGATTGCATTTGGTTGGCAATAAGACCATAAAACATCGGCATTAGGCCATGAGTGCCCGCCAAAATGCTTGTGCTTACCACGCCACCGGCTTGATTCGTTTGCAAGCTGCGTTGTACCAGTTTGGCTAAAATGCCCACAACTAAATGCATGGCGCCACCACCAAAATCGGCCACTAAATTTAGCGGGGGAACCGGTTGATCTTTAGTGCCAATTGCTAATAACGCACCACTTAATGCCAGGTAGTTAATGTCGTGCCCCGCGCGTGCAGCTAACGGTCCTTGCGTTCCCCAACCATTTAAACGGCCAATTACTAAACGCGGAAATT
The DNA here is from genome assembly GCA_031429355.1 of Betaproteobacteria bacterium. Lineage (GTDB taxonomy): Bacteria > Pseudomonadota > Gammaproteobacteria > Burkholderiales > Burkholderiaceae_E > JANOZM01. The sequence goes on from JANOZM010000004.1 coordinate 140,219, forward strand.
GATTCAACAAAATACTGGGTGCGAGGCCAATACGTTCTAATACTTCGGGCCTGAAACCCTCCATTAAAACATCAGTGTCTTGCAGTAGCTTGAATAAATCGGCACGTCCGCTATCAGTTTTTAAATCTAACGCAACTACGGATTTACCTAAGTTTAGAAGATCGAATTCGGGTTTTATTGCGATCCCAAGCCCAGGGTCGGCAGGCGGCGCAATACGGGTCACCGATGCACCTAAATTTTGCAGCAACATTCCGGCAAACGGCACGGGCCCAATGGCGTGGAGCTCAATTACCTTTAGGCCAGCCAAAGGTAATTGAGTTTTTGGTTCCGTTATTGAATTCATAAAAAGCGACGCCGACACATGATGTTGAGAAGCAGTAAAGCCACTGATACATGCTCATTGGGCGTTACCGGTTCTCGATATTATCACTTGCGCTGCTCGCCAATTTTGGGCTATGGGTTGTTTATCCGCAGCACAATCGGGCAATGATCCGAAACGCCCAATAAGGGCTCGCTGCGAGCCGTATTTGGTCCTTGCGATCGACCAAAGCGGCCAATGGCGATTTTTTCGGCACCGGCTACTTTTGGTTTTAAAGTATCGCTAATGAGAAAGTGATCTAACCCTACACCATTGCGACAACCCAATGCCCTTGAGCTGACTAATTTTTGCTTGTCCGCACCTTTGAGTGGGGCCTTAGTGGAGTAATCGCATAGCGCCTGGGTTTCGGCATCCACTGGGCAGTTAAGCTTTACGAGTGATGCCTTACTGTTAGCGGGCATGCCGTCGTTTAGTTCGCGGTACATATTGTTGGTTGTGGTGTCGACTAGTGGGGTAGTAGGCTCGGTACTGTTGGCGCGAATCGCTTGTTCTGGCGCATTAATTTCGTGCCACAAGTTACGATTAAAATCGCCCAACACCATAAAGTGATCAACGCCTTGCGCTAGGGTTTCAAATACTGCTTCTAAAGGCGCAATTTGTTTTTGCAACACCGGGCACGGGTCGTCTTTTTTTACGCCTTTCGATTTTCGTACTTTTGGTTCTGCATCTAAATGCCCACCATCTAAGGCCGAGACGCAGCCCGACTTTAGATGCAAGTTAAGCAAACGATAAGTCGTATTGCCCGCGCGTAAAGTGACCGATAAGCCAGGCCGCAATTGTTGTTCGGAAGGTAAATTGGTTAAAGCAATTTCGCGGTGCACTACACAATTGCCGACTGCCTGAAATTTGCTTTTGCGCCAAGCAAAAGCAAGTCGCTGCACTTTAAATTCGTTGTCAAACGAACAAACGGTGTATTCGTTGGCAGCATCACCCAAAGCCTCGCGCACGGCTTGTGCACCACTTACTTCTTGAAACGCAATAACGTCGGCGTTCACTTCTTTTTTAAGTACTTGCGCCAATTGTGCAAGACGCTTTTCGTAAGACGCTGGTGTGACCGCTAAATTGCCCTTCATACCATCAGCACGGTAAACACTGCAAGGCGGCATTTTTGTCATATCTAGCCCCGCAATACGCGAGCGATACTCGCTAATGTCCCAACCTATTTGGGCGGTGTCTTGATCGCTTAATTGCCAAATACCATCACTGCCGCGCGCGTAGCGTTTGCCACAAGCTTGAGTCCAAGCGCTTAACTCAGCATTGCTAATATGCCAACCTAAATTCCAGCTGGCAAATTTAAGTTCGGCGGCTTGCGTTGTAGTGCTTGCAAGGGATGCTGCGGTTAACAAGACCGCAGCATAAACAGCGAATAATTTGCGAAACAACGCGATTGAATGTCCAAATGATTTGCAAAGTAATTTCATTGTGCCGACGGTGTTTGTAGTTGAGCCTTGAACTGTAACGCCTGCGCGACGTGACTTTTGCTGACTTGCTCGGCCCCTTGCAAATCTGCGACTGTTCGCGCAACTTTTAACACGCGGTGATAGGTACGTGCCGACCATCGCAAGCGTGCCATCGCAAGGCTAGCAATTTCGATTGCGCTATCGCTCAGTGCGGTGCATTCGTGTAATTCACCAGCAGTAAGTTCGCCATTTAATTTGCCTTGGCGTTTAACTTGCAGTTCGCGTGCAGCACAAACGCGTTGGCGAACGCGCTCGCTGCAATTTGGGTCGTCGCTAACGGACTGTGAGGGCGGCTTACAAAGCTCTTGTGCCGAAACCTCACGGATGCACACTTGCAGATCGATTCGATCCATCAGCGGCCCAGAGATGCGCGATTGATAACGTATAACGTGCTCGGGTCGACAACGACAGCGCGATTGCCCGTAGTAACCACAAGGACAGGGATTCATCGCGGCAATTAATTGAAATTGCGCGGGAAATTCCACACGGCGTTGAGCGCGGGCAATGTTAACGACGCCGGTCTCTAAAGGTTCGCGCAACATGTCTAAAACATGGCGATGGAACTCGGCGATTTCATCTAAAAAAAGCACGCCTTTATGGGCCAAACTAATTTCGCCGGGACGCGGATTTCCGCCGCCCCCTCCGCCCACTAACGCAGCCGCGCTCGCAGAATGGTGCGGATGACGGTAAGGACGTTGCTTCCAACGTGTTATATCAAGCTCACCTTGCAGGCTGGCTAGTGCGGCTGACTGTACTGCTTCATCTTCGGTCATCTCGGGCAGTAGGCTAGGCAAACACTGCGCTAACATCGATTTGCCACTTCCTGGTGGCCCTTGGAGTAACAAGTGGTGTTGGCCCGCTGCTGCAATTTCTAAAGCTAGTTTGCCTTCGAGTTGACCACGCACATTGGCAAGCTCGTGTATATCTTGTGGCCTAGCTTCGGTATTTTGCGATGCATTGGTTGATGGGGGTTGTTCAACTTCAAAGCCTTTTAAATAGCGCAACACTTGTGCTAATGAATCCGCACCGGTAACGTCAGCTTTCGAAGCCAACCGAGCTTCGTCTAAGTTACCCAACGGAACAATTAATTTACGCGGCGGTTGATGTTGCGCCGAAGCTAACGCCATTGAAAGAATTCCGCGTACGGGCTTTAATGCACCCGTTAAAGACAACTCGCCTACGCACTCGTAAGCGCTTAACCCTTGTGTCGGCAAATGTCCGTCAGCGGCCAAAATGCCAAGCGCGATCGGCAAATCGAACCGCCCAGAGTGTTTGGGTAAATCTGCTGGAGCCAAATTAACTGTAATGCGTCGCGAAGGAAACTCGAAGCCGCATTGTTGTAAAGCGGCTCGCACGCGGTCACGACTTTCGCGCACCTCGGCCTCGGGTAGACCCACAATAGTGAACCCCGGGAGCCCGTTTGCAAGATGGCACTCGACTGTGACTTGCGGAGCTTGGGCACCACATACGGCGCGGGAGTTGATGATGGCTAAGGTCATTGCTTATTCTTTGGAGAAAAAACAACTTTATCCGTCGAATAAACGGGTGTCTATTAGCCTAAAGGACTAGGACTTATGATGTTCCTTGCTTTGATGGCAAATCTGCGGTGCCTGTAAAAAGTTCTAAGTAAACTAAAAAGTACGTTGATTGCTTGCACAATGTTTTCCCGCAATTTAGGAATATCACGACGCTGTTACTTAGAGCGCTTAAGCGAATGCACGACCGACATCGATGGTTAAAAATTTATTGGCAATGATGTTCCTGTAAACTTCAGCGGTGACTAAAAAGTCACATAAAATGCAGATTGCTTACAAAATCACTGAGCATCTTGCGCCATAAGTATTCACCAACAGACACGGTAAAACCCCGGACACACATATGTTAATAACCAGCAGCCGCCCACTTTCAAGAGAGCCTACTTTTGGACCCAGCGCTAATGTGCCGGGCGCTTGGTTAACTTCGTTAGCGTATCGCAGCCGGGCGCGAAAGCCCCAGGACCAAACTAGTCTGGATCGGCTAGTTGAGGGTTCGCAAGTGCGTAACAGAGAGCACTCGATTACAGGGCAACTGACCTACCAAGACCAACGGTTTTTTCAGTGGATCGAAGGCCCCGGCGACCAAGTGGCAAGACTGTGGGAGTCAATCAAACAAGACGATCGGCATAGCGATATCGAGGTTTTAGGCAACCAGCAAATTCCCGCGCGGTTTTTTGGCGATTGGAATATGAAGCTTGAAATCAATTCTGGAGATTTTTCGATATCGAAACCCGCAGCTCAAGCAAAGCCGGTGTTGCAAGAGTTGGTCAAAAAAGTGGTGATTCCACAACTCGTTGCACGGCACAGCGGTGAAACAAAAAAATTGGCGCTGCCTAGGGCGCATAAACAAGTTAATGAACTAGCCAATTTGTTGATTGCCAACGATGCGAATGCAGCGCTGCAATTGTTTGCAGAAATTCATAGCCAGGTCCCATTACTAGATCAATTTTATTTAACAGTCATTGAACCTACAGCGCGTGCCTTGGGCGATTTTTGGATGGCCGAAGGTACCGAAGTTGCGATAACGGCAGCCTTGTGTCGGTTGCAAACTGCGGTGCGTTCCATCGGCAGTATTTCGCCGTGGCAAGGCGCAAGCGACGGATCGATGAAAGCGGTATTGGTAGCACCTCAGCCCGGTGAAATTCATATGCTTGGTGCAGTGTTAGACGACGACTTGTTATGGCGTGCGGGCTGGCAAACGCAGTGCGAGTTTCCTAAGACCGATAAAGCGATTCAGAAACTAGTTGCTAACACTTGGTTTGACGCACTCGATTTAAGTTTAAGCGTTGCCTTCAGTCGCGAGCAATGGCTGCCGCGTATGACAGAGACTATCGCCAAAGCGCGCATTGCTTCTTGTAACCCTGAGTTAGTCGTTGTTGTCGGTGGGCGCGTTTTTTACGAACAACCTGGCCTCGGGAAATCTGTTGGTGCAAACGGCTCTAGCGCTAGCTCAGTCGATGTCGGTGATTTGATCATGCGTGAGCTGGTGGCAACAACGAAACTTCGTCACTAAGAAGTTTTGCGGTTAATTTAGTTTACTTTCAGCGCATTCCCAAAGCGGCCTTTACAATCGCATTTAAATTGACTTTTGCATTCAGTTTTACAGCGAGCAAAAATAACCCGGCTGCTTTACGCTGAAGTAACAAAATCGAAGTAGCCGGAATGTGTGCAAAGTCTGGGTCGTTGATTAAACCAAACGCCAAACGATTGAGCCTTATCGGTAGATCTGATTGCGCAAAATCGTAGTCGCCTTCGTATCCTTGAATTTCGAAAGCAATACTAAAAATTTGCATCACCTGCGCCTTGTGATGGGGTGCCGTGTCTTCGTCAAAATAGCCTAAGGCCTGAGCTGCCGCTTGTACTTTACTCTCGTCGTTATTCATTGCTGCTTTGACCAACTTTTTTAATTGTGCAGTCGTTGCGATTGAGTACTCGTAAACGGCACCAAAATCTAACAGCACAATTTGCTTGGTTTGGATGCAATAGCGATAATTCGCAAAATTAGGATCAGTTTGCACCATACGAAATTCAAACAGTTCGCGCATAAACAACGCGAACAGATGCTCGATGATTAGATTTTTTTGCGCTTGTGGAAGGGCGGTTAAATCGTCCATTGGTACGCTGTCAATGAAACTCATTGCAAGCAGGTCGGTCGTACTGAGGCCTTCGTCCCAACAAGGAACACAAAACTGCGGATCGTCTTTTAGCAGCTCATGAAACTGCTTTAAAAAGTTGCCTTCACGCAAATAATCAGTCTCGTTATGTAGCTGTTTTTTTGCGTCTTTAAGCAACGACTTTAAATCTACTTGGCTAGGCACTAAGCCAGAAAAAGATAGCAAACCTGCAACGTTATCCACATCGCTGTCGATGCTTTTTCTTACCCCTGGATATTGCAACTTAATTGCCAGTGCTCGACCGTCTTTGCTAACAGCGCGATGCACCTGCCCGATTGATGCTGCCGCAATTGGTGAGAGATCAAATGACTTAACGCGCTTGCGCCAGGCTTTACCCCATTGTTTAGTTAAAACGTCTTCGACTTGGGTGCTAGGCATCGCGCTGGCGTTGGCTTGCAACGCGCTTAAAATTGCCGCCAATTCGGGTGGAATGATATCGCCTGAATCCATCGATAAAAGCTGCCCTAATTTCATGGCTGCGCCGCGCATTTGCGATAACTGTTTAACAACGCGACGTGCATTGGCTGGCGTCAGCAGTAAAGAACTTAGTTTTGGTCTACGTCCCGAAGCAAGTTGCACGGCGCCGTTCTTAATCATGCTGCCAACGATGCCGGTAGTTAGTAAGCCAAACTTTGCAAACCGCGTGATGCGGCCACTGGGCACTGTAATTCCATCGTTTTTTCTCTCTGCCATAGCAACGAGGTTAACCGACTTGTATTCGATTTTGTTGCGACATGAAAGTTAAAAACGGGTTAATGCGGCTTAGCTGCCGCGCGCGTTACGTTTTTGTTTTGTAGATTTGGATGAAAGATTCGTTCCAATTAAGATCTAATTTATCCATGCCACTAGTGTATAAAATAGCGATAGTTTTTATTGCGTAATCAGCCTGGACCCGATACTTCGGACCAGCAAAACTTCGACAAACCCTAACGCCTCAGCAAAGTAGAGTAATAAAATGCAATTTCACTCAAACGGATTTGGATCGGACGATCCCAGTGTTTCGGACGCGGCGGTCCTTGCGCCCACGCCTTTTGCAAGCCTGCCTAGTGAAGCCGATGTTTTAATTGTGGGTTGCGGTCCTGCGGGTCTTACGCTAGCCGCGCAATTGGCAGCATTCCCAAAAATTCGCACCGTCATTGTCGATCAAAAAAATGGTCCTTTAAAATTAGGACAAGCCGATGGTATAGCGTGTCGAACAATGGAAATGTTTGAGGCCTTTGGTTTTGCACATCGCGTGCTTAACGAAGCGTATTGGGTAAATGAAACTACTTTTTGGAAACCTGAAGTTATCACTGAAGCTGGGGTTGCAGGCGGCGCAAGCGGTAGCCACATTGTTCGCAGCGGCCGCGTTCCCGATGTAGAAGAAGGACTTTCGCACATGCCTCACGTCATCCTAAATCAGGCACGCGTGCACGATTTTTATCTTGAAAAAATGCGCAAGTCTCCTTCAACGCTGGTGCCGCATTACTGTCGTCGCCTGTTAAACCTTGAACGCGATCCGAATGATTCAGCGAAGCACCCCATTACTGCCCAATTTGAATTAAAGCGCGAAGGACAAGAGGCAATTGTAGAAACGATTCGTGCTCGCTATTTAGTTGGTTGCGATGGTGCGCGTAGTAGCGTGCGGCAATCAATGGGCCTTACCCTCAAAGGTGATTCAGCCAATCACGCTTGGGGCGTTATGGATGTACTAGTCGACAGCAACTTCCCGGACATTCGTTTTAAATCACTAATTCAATCAGCCAATGAAGGCACTATCTTAATAATTCCGCGTGAAGGTGGCTACTTGGTGCGCTTGTATGTAGAGTTAGACAAGCTTAATCCCAACGAGCGTGTGTCAGCGCGCAACATTACAATCGAGCAATTGATTGCAGCGGCCCAACGAATTTTAAATCCCTACACCCTCGATGTAAAAGAAGTGGCGTGGTGGTCCGCATACGAAATTGGTCAACGCTTATGCGATCGTTTTGACGATTTAAAAGATGATGAAATCGCGACACGCTTACCGCATATTTTTATCGCCGGTGATGCCTGCCACACGCATAGCCCAAAAGCCGGCCAAGGCATGAATGTATCAATGCAAGATGCATTTAATATTGGTTGGAAACTAGCCGCGGTATTGCAAGGCCGTAGCCCACCGAGCCTATTACACACCTATTCGGCAGAGCGCCAAGCCGTAGCGAAAGAGTTAATCGACTTTGATCGCGAATGGGCCGCTATGTTAAGTGGCGGCGGTAGTGCTGCCGACCCCAATGCCGTGCAGCGTTACTTTGTGCAGCACGGTCGTTATACGGCTGGCACTGCGACGCAGTACAAACCGTCGTTGCTTACCGATTCAGCGACTCACCAGCATTTAGCTGGTGGCCTGAAAATAGGCACCCGCTTTCATTCGGCTCCAGTGATGCGCATTGGTGATGGCAGACAGGTTCAGTTAGGCGATACGCTAGTGGCTGATGGTCGATGGCGTTTGATTGCATTTGCAGGTGATAGTGATAAAGCCGAAGCAGGCTCGCCGCTAGAAACCCTTTGCAGTTTTTTATTAAACTCACCCAAGTCGCCTCTTAAACAATTTACGCCAATCGGCGCTAATGTAGACGCTGTTTTTGACGTCCGCGCAGTGTTTCAACACAGTCATCATTCACTCGCCATAACAACAATGCCGGAACTTTTGTTTCCCAAAAAGGGGCGTTACGGGCTACGTGATTATGAAAAAGTTTTTTGTGCGCTCGATGATGCAAAGCAAAATATTTATGCGATGCGTAGCATCAACAAAGAAGTGGGTTGTTTAGTTGTTGTGCGCCCAGATCAATATATTTCACAGGTTCTGCCAATAGGCGAGACCGACGGTCTTACAAACTTCTTTACTAGTTTTATGCGGCGAACTTAATAACTAACGAGTGCGGCGGCGGGCTGTTAAACCAAATGCGGCAACGCCTAATAGCATCAACGCGTAAGTTTGTGGTTCTGGCACTCGGTTAATTTGTAGTGCAGTGAATTGAGTAAATTGGTTGGCTCCAAAATTATTGTCGGAAACTAAGATCAAGCTTTCTCTGCCATTAAAATTTGGCCCAAGCGTAATGCCTTCGATATTATCTAATGCCAAGAAACTTCCATCGTCGTTTTGCAAGGTAGACAAATCGAGCAATAACGTTTTGTTTACAGAATTTATGGTTTGATTGGCGATCGAATCTAACAACGAAACATCAGTGGCATTTCGGGCGTCTACATAAAATAAACGTATCGTATTTCCGGTCGGTAAACCGTTGGTAGTTGCCGACACGCCCGGTGTTTGTGCGCCAACTGCAAACGAGCGCTCAATCGAAATGAATTGGCGATCACCGATAGCAACAAAATCAGTCAAACCATTTGTAGCAAACTGAGTAGATGGAGTGGGTCCGATAACCACAGGCGCCACATCGTAAATATATTCAGCAGCAGACGCGCCACTGGCAATATCAAACGCAATGATTCGTGATCGTGAACCGTTGCCTACGGTTGAAGGCAAGCTGTCTTGCGCTAATGCGTTTTCCGTAGCTGCATAAAGGGTGCGACCATCGGTTGATATTGCAAGGCTTTCAAAAGCCAGATTGTTGTAAACGCCTTTGTCGCCAGCAGTTAAACCGCTATTTGAACCTGAGGGGTTGTAGCGGGTCGGCACCGAAAAATCGCGACTATAACTTCCATCCAAATTCATTGCACGTACAGTTGGGTTTTGAAATCCCGCGCTGGAGCGTTGGCCTTCATTGGACCAGTACAGCATATTGCGAGCTGCATCGAAACGCATACCCTCTGGGTCTACGGTATTAGCCGCAAAGCTGCCACCGCTTGGTGTTTGAATTGTTGTAACAGCGTTAAACACGACGCCGACGTTTCCAGGTGTTTGCGACCGCTGAAACTGACCCAAACTTAGGCTTAAATTGTAATAGCGCGAAGGGTTGATCGTACCGCGGTCATCGCTAATTGCAACGTACCGATTTTGGCTGGCAACATAGTCAATTGAAGACAAGCCGCCAATTGTTGTACCGTTATAGAGGGTCCCGCTTGGGATGATTTGTTGTCCAATGTACGACAATGAAAAGTCGGCTGATTGAGCACCCGAGTGAATCATTGAACTGGTTACAAAGGCAATGCATAAAACCGCGCGATTCGTTGACATTGGAACGTCCATAAAGATAGTTATGGACTGAAAGGATAAGAGCTAATTGTTCAATTTTTGTGACGGTTAGCTAACGAAAACACTCAATGATCGTTGTATAAAGCAAAATCAAGGTAACCCGTCAAAGAAGCCGTTCAATGAAACAACTCCACCAAGCCAGTTCAATGCTCGAAGGGCAAATGCTGCAAGATCTTTTGAAGCAAGAAGGGATTGTGTGTTTTTTAGGCGGTTCTTATTTGCAAGGAGCCGTAGGCGAATTGCCCGCAAATGGGCTAATTCGTTTATTTGTTGATGTAGACGATTGGAGTCGAGCAGAACGCATTATTAAAAGCTGGATGGCAGCGCCACCGATAAACGACGAATAAAGCGACGTGGGTCAACTCGGTAAGTAAAAACGAAATCTTTAAAACCCGATGAGCTAACGTTTTTGTTCTAGCTCTGCAACTTTACGCTCTAACGCATCCAACTTCTCACGCGAGCGTTGCAGCAACTCGCGTTGCAATTCGAACTCTTCACGGGTAACCAAATCCATTTTGCGCAAAGTCTGCGCCATCAACTCTTTAACGTTGCGCTCGATATCGGCAGCTGGGCTGTTTTTAAACAGTTCACCTACTTTGGCCTGTACATCTTCAAAGAAATTTTGTCGGTTCATAATGCAATGTTAGCACTGGCTTGCATAAATTAGTAGCCGATTTATAGTGACTCATTCGGTATGCACGCCAACGATGTACCTCTGCCCAAGTGGGTGCGCCCAATTTTGGGGCGTCGAACTAGGAAGCCCCGTGTTGGGGCGTTTACTCTTTAAAACTACCCATTTGTTCAGGTCTTACTTCGTAAGTCCCTGATTCTTCCCCTGGCACGATCTGTGCACTGTCTCCTTACTATTTGTCGATTACCCCTCTTGGAGACCAAATGAAATTCGCAAAATCCCAAAAATCCGCCGGTTTATTGTTGTCAACTCTCCTCGCATCAGTTGCATCGATGCCTTTTGTGGCGACTGCCCAAACGACCGCGCCAGCACCGGCTGCAGCCGAGCCGGCGTCGCCACATACTTTTTCAACGAACGTCGGTTTAGTAACTGATTATCGCTACCGTGGTATTTCGCAGTCGCGTTTAAAGCCAGCCATTAGCGCCGGTGCTGACTATTCACACGAAAACGGCTTTTATGTTGGCGCATGGGCTTCTTCGATCAAGTGGATTAAAGACGGTGGGGGCGATGGCAATTTAGAACTTGATTTGTATGGTGGTTACAAATTTAACGTTACAAAAGAAATCAGTTTGGATGTCGGCTGTTTAGCTTATGTTTACCCTTCAAATGCCCTAGCAATTAACGCGAACACGCAAGAGCTTTATGCAGCGGCAACTTTCGGTCCAGCCACACTCAAGTACTCGCATAGCCTATCGACATTATTTGGTTTCGAAAAGAGCAAGAGCAGTGGCTATTTAGAGTTGAACGGCAATTTTGATCTGGGCGACAGCTTAACTATCGTTGCTCATCTAGGACGCCAATCGGTTAAAGGTCGGGTTTTAGGTGTTAGTAACAGCCAGTACAGCTACACCGATTATAAACTTGGCGTTACCAAAGATTTCAGCGGTTTTGTAGTAGGGGCTGCTTTAGTTGGAACTGACACGGATGCTTATCTTGGTAAGGGCAAAAATTTAGGGAAAAACACAGTCGTTCTTTCTGTAAGCAAAACTTTTTAAGCATCAACCCGTTTTACAAAAAAACAAAACTTATATAAATTCAAGAGGAAGCGATGAAACTGCTTACTGCAATTATTAAACCCTTTAAGCTCGACGAGGTGCGTGAAGCCTTGTCAGCGATTGGGGTGCAAGGGATTACCGTCACCGAGGTTAAAGGCTTTGGCCGTCAAAAGGGTCATACCGAGTTGTATCGTGGCGCAGAATATGTTGTCGATTTTTTGCCTAAGGTAAAAATTGAAGCGGCGATTGCATCCGAATTAGTCGAGCGCGCCATAGAGGCCATCGAAGGTTCGGCGCGTACCGGCAAAATTGGTGATGGCAAAATTTTTGTTTACGACCTAGAACAGGTTGTGCGTATTCGTACCGGTGAGACCGGTAACGAAGCACTATAGAAAGGTCGAGATCATGAAAAAACTAATTTCCTTTTTAATGATGTTATCGGCGCTTGTGGCGATGCCGATTAACGCATTAGCTGCGGATGCTTTACCAGCCGCTGTTAACTTCGATGTCAACAAAGCCGAGCTACCCGCTGGTTCTGCCGACGCAATTAAAGCTATTGCCGAAATGATGAAAGCTAAGGCCGACGTTAAAGTTCAAGTGTCTGGTTTTACCGATAAGACCGGTGATGCTGACAAAAATAAAGAGCTCGCCAAAGCGCGTGCGTTTGCTGTGCGCGACGCTTTAAAAGCAGCGGGTGTTGCTGAAGACCGTATTGTTTTAAAGCGTCCCGATTTAGTCATGACAATGGGTAGCGCAGAAGAAGCGCGTCGGGTTGAATTAACCGTCGCGGTAGCCGAAGCGGCTCCAGCTGTAGCTGCTCCAGTTGTAGCTGCAGCAACTGCTGCCGTTGCGCCCGCTGCCGATGCAAAACCCGAAGAAAAGAAAGCGGATGCACCTGCTGCTGCGCCGCCGGTACCGAACAAAGGCGACGTTGCTTGGATGACAGTGTCGACGCTATTAGTTGTGCTAATGGCCGTTCCGGGTTTGGCCTTGTTTTACGGCGGTTTAGTGCGCAGTAAAAACATGTTGTCGATCTTGATGCAAGTGTTTGTAGTGTTTAGTTTAGTGTGCGTGCTTTGGGTTGTTTACGGATACACCTTGGCATTTGGCGGCGGCGGTAGCTTTATTGGAAACTTCGATAAGCTGTTCCTTAAAGGTATTAACTTAGAGTCGGCTGCCGCAACGTTTAGCAAGGGCGTTTATATTCCCGAGCTTACTTTTGTAGCCTTCCAAGCAACCTTTGCAGCTATCACTTGCGCGCTAATTATTGGTGCCTTTGCCGAGCGCGTAAAGTTCTCTGCGGTGTTATTGTTTACAGTGCTGTGGTTCACCTTCTCGTACTTGCCAATCGCCCACATGGTTTGGTTCTGGGATGGTCCAGATGCCTTCTCGTCTGTAGAAGCAGGTGCTAAGGCAACTGCAAACGCTGGTTTAATTTGGCAATGGGGTGCGCTAGACTTTGCCGGTGGAACCGTAGTTCACATTAATGCCGGTGTCGCTGGTTTGGTCGGTGCCTACATGGTTGGCAAGCGAATTGGTTATGGCCGAGAAGCAATGGCTCCACACTCGTTAACCATGACAATGATCGGTGCCTCGTTATTGTGGGTTGGTTGGTTCGGTTTCAATGCGGGTTCTAACCTAGAGGCCAACTCGGCTGCTGCGTTAGCTTTCATGAACACACTAATCGCAACCTCAGCTGGTGTCATGAGCTGGATGTTGGGCGAGTGGATGAGCAAGGGTAAGCCTTCGATGTTGGGTGCAGCATCAGGTGCAGTGGCTGGCTTAGTAGCTATAACCCCCGGATGCGGTTTTGTGGGCCCAATGGGCGCGCTCATTATTGGCTTGGTTGCCGGTGTAGTTTGCTTGTGGGGTGTTAATGGCCTCAAGCGAATGCTGAAGGTCGATGACTCGCTCGACGTATTTGGCGTCCATGGCGTTGGTGGTATTTTGGGTGCAATCTTGACCGGAGTTTTTGCTGCGCCTTCATTGGGTGGTGTTGGTTTTCCAGATTGGGTCACCATGAAGCCTGCCACATACGATATTGCTGCTCAAGTGATTGTTCAAGCCAAAGCCGTCGGCGTGACCGTTATTTGGTCTGCTGTGGTCTCACTGATTGCGTTTAAATTAGTCGACCTAGTCATTGGCTTACGTGTTACCGAAGAAGAAGAGCGTGAAGGCTTGGATATCTCGTCACACGGAGAAACTGCGTACCATAACTAAGTTGCAACTACAGAACCCTTAATCTTTAAGGGTTCTATAGCTTAGTCGCAAATCGTGGAGCACTCGGGGGGTTGAACCCCCTCGAAGGCTCCATTTTTATGCCCATTGCGTTTTCGGCATAGAATCTAGGGTTAAACTTTATTCGTTGCGCAAAGCCCCTAATCGTATGGTCCCCCATTTAGTCACCGCCCTGTCTGGCCCATTACGCCAATTAGAGCAAAACCTCATTCAAGCCACCCCACAAATCGAACGTTGGTTTCGGTTAGAGTGGCAAGAGCACACGCCGCCTTTTTACGGCTCGGTTGACGTGCGTAATGCTGGTTTTAAAGTGGCTCCAGTAGAAACTAATTTGTTTCCGGGTGGTTTTAATCATTTAGCTGATGCGATGTTGCCGTTGGCCGCCCAAGCCGCGACCGGTGCCATCGAAAAATATTGCCCCGATGCGCGCAACTTATTGCTAGTCGTTGAAAACGATACCCGCGATATGCTTTACTTTGCAAATGTGTTGCGCTTAGAGGCTATTTTTAGGCAAGCTGGTCTAACCGTTCGCTTCGGTACGTTAAACCCCGAGATCACTAAACCTACCACCCTGAAGCTGGCCGATGAACGCACTGTTTTAATCGAGCCGATTAAGCGTAATACTCGGCGCTTAATAATTCCAGCTTCCGGCGCTGTTGGTTCAAGCGATTTTGATCCTTGTACCATTTTGTTAAACAACGATTTGTCGTCAGGCACGCCTGATCTATTAAAGAACCTGCACGAGCAAGTGTTGCTACCGGCGTTGCATGCGGGTTGGTCCGTGCGTCGTAAGTCGAATCACTTTGCGGCTTACAGTGATGTGGCCAAAAAATTTGCTAAAGCTTTCGATATCGATCCTTGGCTCATCAATCCTTATTTTGCCAGCGCAAAAAAAGTAAATTTTCAAGACGCAAAAGGACAAGAAACTTTAGCCACCAAGGTAGATTTATTGCTTAAACAAATTCGCACAAAATACAAAGAGTACGCAATTACCGAAACGCCTTTTGTTGTTGTAAAAGCCGATGCTGGTAATTATGAAGCGGGCGTAATGTCGGTAAAAAACTCGTCCGAGATAATTAAATTAAGCGCCCTGCAAACTAATAAACTAGCGGGCGTAAAACCCGCCTCGCAATTTACCGACGTCTTATTGCAAGAAGGTGTACCAACCATTGAAACCGTTGAAGGTGCAACGGCAAAACCTGTGGTCTACACAATGGATCGTTTTGTTGTGGGCGGTTTTTATCGCGTCAATACCCATTTCAAGCCGCTACCGTTTTCTAAACCCTGCAATATGCCCGATTGCGGTGAAGACACAACGGCGGCTCCCAATCGTTTTTATACTTATGGCGTTATTGCTCGTTTGGCTTTATTGGCCGCCGCGATTGAGTTAGAGCGTACCGACCCCGACCAATCGCAATATGGTTAACCTAAAAACTCCAATGAAGAAAGCTACCGTATGAAGCTCGCATTTATTGCCGACCCATTAGAGTCGTTTAAAATTTACAAAGATTCAACTTACGTCATGATGGTTGAAGCCGCAGCGCGTGGCGCTCAATTGTTTACTTGTCTGCAGCGCGATGTGGCCCTGCTCAATGGTGGTGTAAAGGCCAAGATGGCGCAAATTGAATTGCTGCCCCATAACCGCACCGACGATCATCCTACTTGGTACAAAGTAGTTAGCGAACAAGTAATGGCGTTGACTGAATTCGATGCCGTAGTGATGCGTAAAGACCCGCCCTTCGATATGGAATACATTTATTCCACTTATATTTTGGAGCACGCGGTTCGACAAGGCGCCCGTGTCCTAAACGATCCACGTGCCGTTCGCGATCATTCCGAAAAGTTATCTATTGCCGAGTTTCCACAATTTACAGCGCCCACCATCGTCACGCGTAGTGCGGACGATTTGCGCTCGTTTGTAAAAGATCACGGGCAAGCGATTTTTAAACTGCTCGACGGTATGGGCGGTACGTCCATTTTTCAGGCACGGGTTGACGATGCTAATTTGTCGGTCATTATTGAAACCATGAATGATTTTGGCGCACGTAGCGTCATGGCGCAGCGCTACTTGCCCGAAATTGCTCAAGGAGATAAACGGATTTTGTTAATTGATGGCAAAGTGGTGCCGTTCACGTTGGCGCGTATTCCAAAGGCTGGCGAGTCACGCGGGAACCTAGCTGCTGGCGGGCGGGGTGAAGCCCGTGAACTGAGCAAACGCGATCGGGAAATTGCCGAAACCTTGGCTCCAATTGTGGCCGAGCGTGGCTTGTTCTTGGTGGGTTTAGATGTGATTGGTGATTGCTTGACAGAAATTAACGTTACTAGCCCGACGGGTTTTCAAGAAATCACACAGCAAAAACAATTTAACGTGGCGAGCTTGTTTATGGATCAGTTAGAAGCGCAAATTTCGTCATCAATCCGTAAGCCTGCAGTGCCGGAACGAACGATTTAACAATGATTTTACGCACGATAATAGCGACGCTAACCCGATGATTGCCGTATTAGTTATTTGCCACGAACCCTTAGGCACAGCGCTTATTAGCTGCACGCGCCATGTATTTCGCAGCACACCGTTTCAGTTGGCTGCTTTAGATGTCCTGCCTAGCGAAGATCAAGGCCAAGCCTTGCAGGCTGCACGCGATTTAATTTCTCGCATTAGTGATGGCAGCGGTGTTTTGGTATTAACCGATTTATTTGGCGCTACCCCATCATTGGTAGCACGCCGTTTGTTTGAACCGCATCGGGTGTCGGTGGTCAACGGGGTCAGTTTGCCAATGTTAATTAAAGCATTAAGCTTACGTCGTACGCCAATGCCCATCACCGAATTAGTCGACGCATTAATGGACGAAGGACGTAAAGCAATTTTTGAAGTGCTGCCGGAACATTCTGCAGAACAAAACCAATAACAGAACACAGGTTAATTTTTAGTGGCTACCGCAACAGTAAAAATCGTGAATAAAATGGGTTTGCATGCCCGCCCCAGTGCCGCCTTAACGCAAACTGCAGGTAAATTCAAAAGCGAGTTTTGGATTACCGCCAAAGGTCGCCGAGTTAACGGAAAATCTATTATGGGTGTCATGATGTTGGCTGCTGCACGCGGAACCGAGCTGCAATTAGAAACGATTGGTGCCGATGACCAAGATTCCATCACGGCCATTAGTGCCTTAATTAACAGCGGATTTGGGGAAGAGATTTAGTGCGTAGTTTTCATGGTCAAGGGTTAGGCGGCGGCATTGCGATTGGGCGTGCTCGCGTGTTGCGTGTCGGTCAACTGGATGTGCCTTTGCATATCTTGGCAGTGCCGCAACGCGAAGCCGAAGTCGCTCGTCTTTATCAAGCGATTGATAATGCTAAATCGCAGCTGCATAAAATTGCGCAATCGTTGCCCGATGACGCCCCACCCGAAACCCGCGCTTTAATCGAAGTGCATCGCACGATGCTCGATGACCCAGCTTTAAGTTTTGCGGCACAAGAAAAAATACTCGACGATGGTCTAAATGCCCACTGGGCTTGGGTTCAACAAGTCGACTCGATGGTGGCTCAATTTGCCGAATTAGATAACGAGTACCTGCGCGAGCGTGCACGCGATATTCAACAGATTGGCCAACGTGTATTAGTGCAGCTTACGGCAGGTCGCGTAGATGCCTCGATTGATGGTGGTGCGGGCGAAATTATCGTCGCTCACGATTTAGACCCCGCTGGTTTATTGCATTGGAAACAAGCCGAAGGCTTTGCCATTGACCTCGGTGGCGTGAACTCGCACACGGCTATTGTGGCGCGTAGTTTGCAACGCCCCAGCGCAATTGGTTTGGGTACAGCTTCCGAGCAAGTTGAAGACGGCATGATGGTGGTGCTAGACGGTGAAACCGGTGCGTTAACCATCGAGCCATCACCCGAAGTGTTGGCTGCATTTCGAACTAAACAAGGACAACAACGCGAGCAAGCGCAGCGGCGCATGCAACTGGTCGACGTGCCAGCCACGACAATAGATGGCGTTAACATTATCTTGCAGGCCAATATCGAATTGCCTATTGAGGCAACTGCTGCGCTCAAACAAGGTGCGCAAGGTATTGGGTTGTTTCGCTCCGAATTTTTGTTTTTGGACCGCGATACTCTTCCGACTGAAGAAGAACAATTTCAATCGTATTGCGCTGCCTTAAATGCGATGCAAGGTCGTGAGGTGACTATTCGCACTATTGATGTGGGTGCCGATAAAGCCTTGCCTCAGCAAAAAGTAGACCCACCAGCCAACCCTGCACTGGGCGAGCGTGCCATTCGGTTTAGCTTAAAACATCCCGAAATTTTTATGGTGCAATTACGCGCTTTATTACGCGCTTCTGCGTTTGGCCCGATTCGCATTTTAATTCCTATGTTGGCCCATCGCTTTGAAGTGACGGCCACCAAAGAACTGCTAGCCCATGCGCGCGAGCAATTGCAGCGTGAGGGCATTGCAATGGCCCCTTCCGTGCCTATTGGCGCAATGATCGAAATTCCGGCGGCTGCGATTGAAGCCGATTGGTTTGCCCAAGCCTTTGATTTTTTATCGATTGGCACCAACGATTTAGTGCAATACACATTAGCGGTAGATCGCACCGATCATCAAGTTGCGCAACTTTACGACTCGCACCATCCAGCCGTGCTTAGCCTAATTCGGACAACAATTAACGCCTGCATTAAACATGGCAAACCGGTTACGGTTTGTGGCGAAATGGCAGGGCAACCTGATTCGGCGCAATTACTCATTAGTATGGGTATTCGCCAATTAAGTATGCAACCGCAATCGCTGTTGGCAGTAAAAGAGCGCATCTTAAAAATTAAGTCTGAACTCACCAATGTTTGATGACGACATTACTTTAGTGTCCGAGTTAAGCATGGACTTTCTGCAGCCGCTTCCAATGGCTGCGGGTGGTGTATTTGGCCCCTATCAGCTGAAGTACGAAACCCATGGCACCTTAAACGCACAACGTGATAACGCCGTATTAATTTGCCACGCTTTAAATGCCTCGCATCATATTGCTGGGCGCGCCGCTAATAATCCTAAAGATGTTGGTTGGTGGGACAACATGATTGGCCCAGGCAAACCGGTTGATACAAACCGCTTCTTTGTAATTGGCGTTAACAATTTGGGAAGCTGTTTTGGAAGCACCGGCCCGATGTCGATTAATCCGTCAACAAACAAACCGTACGGCCCACAATTTCCAGTTGTTACAGTAGAAGACTGGGTGCATGCACAAGCGCGTTTGGCAGACCAACTAGGTATCAAACAATTTGCAGCGGTGATGGGGGGTAGCCTAGGTGGCATGCAAGCAATGGCTTGGAGCTTGCTGTATCCAAATCGTTTACGTCATTGTGTTTCGATTGCGTCCACCCCTAAATTATCGGCTCAAAACATTGCCTTCAATGAAGTGGCTCGCCGCGCTATTATTACCGACCCCGAATTTCATGGCGGGCGTTTTTACGATCATGGTGTCGTACCCAATCGTGGCTTGCAAGTGGCCCGCATGATTGGGCATATTACTTATTTGTCCGACGACGCAATGGCCGAGCGATTTGGTCGTGCGCTAAAAAGCACGGGCAACAATGCCAGCGAAACAAAGAACCCAGACTATAAATTTGGCTTCGATGTTGAATTTGAAATTGAATCGTACTTACGCTATCAGGGTGAAAAATTTGCCGGTTATTTTGATGCAAATACTTATTTGTTAATCACCAAAGCGTTAGATTATTTCGATCCGGCCAAAGATTGCGATGGCGATTTAATTCGTGCAATGGCTCCTGCACAATGCGCCTTTTTAATCGCGAGCTTTACGACCGATTGGCGCTTTACCCCAGCGCGTTCGCGTGAAATTGTAGAAGCATTGTTAGCGAACCGCCGCGATGTAAGTTATGCCGAAATTGATGCCCCTCACGGGCATGATGCCTTCTTGTTAGAAGACCCGCGTTATCACCAATTAGTGCGGGCTTATTTTGAGCGCATTGGTACTGAACTAAGTGAATTCACGAGCGCTAGTGCTAAGGCGGCTCAATGAGTACATCCGTTATTACGCTCGCATCGCCCAACCAATTGCGACCAGATTTAAAAGTAATCGCCAATTGGATCGACCCGTCTAGCCGTGTTTTAGATTTAGGTTGTGGCGACGGCGCGCTACTTGCCCATTTAGCCAAAGACAAAAACTGCAACGGTTATGGCGTAGAAATTGACGACACACAAGTGCTGGCTTGCGTGAAGCAAGGGGTGAATGTCGTACAACAAAACATTGAAGAAGGCTTGTCGATGTTTGGGCAACAACAGTTCGATGTTGCTGTGCTTTCTATGTCGATGCAAGCCACCAAACAAACCGAACAAGTGCTGTGCGAGATGAGTAATGTTGCACGTTACGGTATTGTTTCATTTCCAAATTTCGGGCATTGGTTTCACGTCTGGTCCATCTTGCGGGGCCGTATGCCGGTCAGTAACGAAATGCCTTACCAGTGGTACAACACGCCCAACGTTCACTTAGCCACCGTTCAAGACTTCGAAGATTTTTTAGGTCAATTGGGTTTGCGAATCGAAGAGCGCGTATTCTTACGCGACGGCAGGCCGATTCGTTTTATGCCCGGTAAGCGTGCCACCCAAGCGATCTATCGGTTCTGTAAACCGTAACTTAAAGAGCCAGAGCATTTCAATTGAAGCGTGAAGAATTTGCAAGTTTATTAGGTCTAGGCGGTTTAATTCCATTTATGGGGTTAGCGCTTATTACCACTTCGCCCGACCCGATGCGTGTCGACTTCGCCGCTCGCGCGTTAACAATGTACGCCGCTTCTATATTAACTTTTGTAGGTGCATTGCATTGGGGCGTGTTGCTGGCAACACCCAACCACCGCTTAGAAAAACGCGGCCGCTTACGCTATTTGTGGTCCATCGTGCCTAGCCTATATGCGGTTGCAGCCACCATGCTACCGCCTATCTGGGCGCTGCCAATACTAGCCGCGGGTTTAGTTATTGCGTACGCGGTTGATGTCCCGATATATCGCAAACAAGGTAACTTGCAGTGGTTTTTAAAACTACGTACTTTGCTTACGGTTGTTGCCGTCTTATCAATTGCGTTTGCTTGGTGGACGATTCGGAGTAAATAGGTTTGTCGCCGGTTAACAACTCAAAGCCATGACCAAAGAACAACAAGCCGCTAATTTTTTATGGAACCATTGGCAAAACGCATCTGTTTGCGATGCAATGCCTATCGAGCTTAGGCCTAAAAATCGTGCCGAAGGCTATGCCATTCAAGCCCTATTAGAAGCGCGTACGCAACACGCACTTTACGGCTGGAAAATTGCCGCCACAAGCCTTGCCGGGCAACGCCACATTGGTGTTGATGGCCCAATGGTTGGTCGACTGTTGCAAGAGCAAGTGCGCCAAGAAAATGCTAGAGTTTCATTAGAGGGCAATCGCATGCGGGTTGCCGAATGTGAGTTTGCTTTTGTTATGGCCAAGGACTTACCGCCAAGATCAGCCGGGCAGCCCTACAGCACAAAGGAAGTTTTAGCAGCTGTAAAAAGCCTGCATCCCGCTATAGAAATTCCCGACTCTCGATACCAACGTTTCGAAACGGTAGGCGCACCCCAGCTTATTGCTGATAACGCTTGCGCGCACCAATTCGTTTTGGGGCAAGCGACGACTTGCAATTGGAAGGTGCTTGATCTTGCAAACCACGCTGTAACGGCTACAGTTAAAAATGCCGATCAAACAAAAGCGGTTCATCACCATGGCGTTGGTAGTAATGTTTTAGGCGATCCACGCATTGCATTAACTTGGATGGTGAACGAGTTGTCGAGCCTTTGCATTACGTTAAAGGCCAATGCAGTAGTTACTACGGGTACTTGCATCGTGCCTATTGCGGTGCGGGCTAACGATCGGGTTACGGTGAGCTTTGGGGTGATTGGGGAGGTTGGGATTCAGTTTGTTTAGGTTGCCAAGGTGCTGGCAAGGGCAAGGACGTTGCTGGATTGACCGAAAAACCCCTTGATTTCACCCAATAATCCACCCAATTACACCCATTTAGCTCTAAAAACTTGCTAATTGGGTGTAATTGGGTGGATTATTGGGTATGTTTACACTTTCATCTCTCCTAATCTCGGCCGACATTCTTTCTTTAATTTCAAAGATCGATGAATTTAAAGGCGCATGGCAAGCACTTAGTACCCTCGCTCCAGACCGTTTATTTTCTTTACGACGTGTCGCAACAATCGAAAGTATCGGTTCATCAACGCGCATCGAAGGCAGCAAACTATCTAATCAAGAGGTCGAAGCGCTGCTCAGTCGCCTCGAAATCAAGCAGTTCGATTCGCGAGATGAGCAAGAAGTAGCCGACTACGCGCAAGTTATGGAACTAGTATTTTCGTCTTGGCCTCATATCGCTTTTACCGAAAAGCATGTCCAACAACTACATCGCGACTTATTGCAGTACAGCACCAAAGATGAACGTCATCGCGGCCAATACAAATCTACTTCGAATCACGTGGGTGCGTTTGACGAATACGGCAATCAAGTTGCCGTAATTTTCGAAACCGCAACACCTTTCGACACGCCGCGTTTAATGACTGAATTAATCGATTGGTACAACCGAGAGCAAAGTGAAAGTACTCTGCATCCGTTGCTGGCCATCGCAGTCTTTGTCGTTGTGTTCCTAGAAATTCACCCGTTCAAAGATGGCAACGGCCGACTATCGCGCGTGTTAACAACGCTGCTGCTGCTTAAGGCTGGTTACTCCTATGTGCCCTACAGTTCGCTTGAAGCCGTTATCGAACAAAACAAACAAGCCTATTATCTTGCGCTAAGACAAACCCAAGGAACTATAAGAACCGATGTACCCACCTGGCAGCCGTGGGTACTATTTTTCCTTCGTTCATTGTCGTCACAAGTAATTCGTTTAGAAGAAAAAATAAGTCACGAACGGTTAGTACTTGCTGCATTGCCTGTACTGTCGTTACTAATTATTGAACTTGCAAAAAGTCAGGGTCGAATCACAATTAATGACGTTGTACTTGCAAGCCAAGCCAATCGTAATACGATAAAAATACATTTGCGAAAACTGACTCATTCGGGGCTTATTAAACAGCATGGTGCAGGCCGCGGCGTTTGGTATGGTTTAACTTAAAACTGACGTACCACTTAAGCCTTAGCCGCCACCAACAATTTTCCATTTGCAGAATCTGTTAAGACCAAAAGTCGTCCGTCCGCTAATTGCCGAACATCGCGAATACGCTGCCCTAAGTTACGTAAAAATCTCTCTTCCTTAATGGCTACGTTAACCCCTTTAACTTCGGCAACGTTAACCCCTTTACCTTCGGCAACGTTGTTTTCAAAAGTAACCTTAGCCAGCACTTGCCCAGCCAACCCGCCAACCCAAACAACAGTGCGATTGCCTTGCGTTAACGCACGATCAAACGCCATGCCGCTTACCGCAATTGACGGTACCCAAAAATGCAATGGTTGCTCTAGCCCTGCTTTAGCACTACCTTCACCAATTTTTGCGCCCGAGTAATCGACGCCATGCGTAATAGTTGGCCAGCCATAATTCTTGCCTGGCAAGCACAAATTAATTTCGTCGCCACCACGTGCACCGTGTTCGTTGGTCCAAAGCTGGCCGGTAATGGGATGCAATGCAGCACCTTGCATATTGCGATGCCCGTAACTCCAAATTTCGGGGGCGGTATTTGCCGCGCTAGGGGTACTGCGATTTAAAAACGGATTGCCCGGTGCAGGTTTACCTTCGGTAGTGATGCGTAAAACTTTACCAATGTGGTTACTTAAGTTTTGTGCCTGATCGCGCAACTGATAACGATCACCCGTAGTAACAAACAAAAACCCTTCGCGATCAAACACCAGGCGAGACCCAAAGTGAAAACCAGCGGGTGCAATAGGCGATTGCCGAAAAATAACGGCTAAGTCGGTTAATCGCGTACCCACTAATCGTGCGCGTGCAACTGCGGTGCGTGACTCGCTACTAGTAACCGGTTCTGAATACGAAAAAAAGATCGCGGCGTCTTTATCAAAGTTAGGCGACAGCACTACATCAAGCAAGCCACCTTGTCCTTGCGCGTAAACAGCCGGCACACCGTCGACCGAAGTTTTTTTGCCGTTAGTTTCAATTAAGTGAATACGGCCAGGACGCTCGGTGACTAAGTAACGTCCATCGGGAAGTACGGCAACAGACCAAGGGTTAGTAAGTCCATTTGCAATTTCTGTAACCGCTAACTCGGGGCCGGTTGTTGGTTGAATTTGAACTGGAACAGGTGCAGAAGCAGGTGTAGCGCTGGTGGGCGCGGCACTAGCTTGCGCGTACGACGGGCTTCGCAAAAATACAGCGTTGGTTGCTAACGTTGATGCACCCAGCACCTTTAAGGTTTGACGTTTATTCATTTACTTTGCCCATCTTTCGCTTTATGTTTAAGTATAGCGATAAGTCATTGTGGGTTCGTTTTACATCTCGGCAATCAATCGCTACGCTTTGACAGTCAGTTAGTCTCGGTACCAGGTAGCACGTTATGGGCTTCGACTTTAAGGGACACAAGCAGCTAATTTGCTAACTCGTAACTTGTACTGCGCCCACCACCAAGCATTTTCTTCAGGACACCGCGTTCTACCAAATCATTAATATCGCGTAGCGCAGTATCGGTAGAGCATTTGGCAATAGCCGCCCATTTGCTACTAGTTAACTTACCGTCAAATCCATCAAGCAATTTGTTAAGTAACTTAAATTGCCGTTCGTTAAATTGCGCGCCAGCCCAGTGCTGCCAAAAGCGGCTTTTAAACAGTATCGTGTCTAACGTTTGCAATGCCGATTCGACAGCGCGGTGCAGACTTTCTAGAAACCAAAGTAGCCATTCGGTAGAATCTAAAGGTTGTTCGGGCTTGTATTTTTGGGCACGTTCCAAGACGTCGTAGTAAGTCTGTCGATCCCGCTGAATTTGTGCGGACAAACTATAAAAACGCTGTGGACACCCATCGACACGCGCGAGCAACAAGTCGCCTATGGCGCGAGCAATACGGCCATTACCGTCATCAAAGGGATGAAGGGTTACAAACCATAAGTGACCTAACCCCGCTTTAATGAGTTGGGGTTGTGCGGGCGCGCTATTAACCCAGTTTAAAAATTGTTTAATTTCGCTAGGCAAGTTAGTTGCGGGAGGCGCTTCAAAATGAATACGCTGGCGACCAACTGGGCCAGAAACCACTTGCATTGGGCCGCTAACGTCATTGCGCCAAGCACCAGTTGCAATTTTAGAAAGCCCCGAATACCCGGTAGGAAACAGCGCTGCGTGCCAGCCAAACAAACGCTTTTGCGTTAATGGTTCAAGGTTGTTGCCTGTTGCATCAAGCACCATGGCCACCACGCCCTCGACGTGTCGATCGACCGGAGCTAGCGCCCCTATGTCGACCCCTAGACGCCTGGCAATAGATGAACGCACAGAATCGGCATTAAGGTTCTCGCCTTCAATGGCGCTGGTCTTAAGAACATCATCGGTAAGTACCGAAAGGCTAGCCTGATCGCGCAACGCCAAGCCTACATCAGCTAGACGTCCCATCAATACGCCTTGGGCGCGGCTAACTTTAGCCATAGGTTCTGCCAACAGCGTTAGATCAAAATGCCACTTTGGCCAATCGTTGGCTTGCCAAACATAATTGTAATCACCGTAGTTCATGCGGGGATTATGCTGCGATTGCGGGAAATAGGCAAGTTATTCTCCGCATAATGTGCGGGGCCCTATTCGGTGGTGGATATTATTAGTTTAGAGTTTGCGCACCGCACAAATGCTTCGCAGCCACCCGAGCGAAAAGTGCAATTGCTGCCGGTGCATGACCCGTTATCAGATGTTCGGTATTCTGCGATGCGGCTGCAACACTTTGTTTATAAATGAGATTGAAATATGCCGAGCTTCTAAAGTTATAGAGCATTCAACTCTCAATAAATTTACGTTTTAAACATCGGCGTAACAAACCGCCCAACCCATCCAAAAAATTCACTAAACCACAACCGTGAATTTTGTGGCTTTAGCACCCAATGATTTTCATCCGGAAAATAAACTAATCGCGATTCAACACCTCTTGCACGCAGCGTATTGAAATACTGAAACCCTTGCGAAACGGGGACGCGGTAGTCTAGTTCGCCGTGCAGCACTAGGGTTGGCGTGTTCATGTTGGCGGCGTAGTTGTGTGGGCTTTGTTTTAGCACTTGTTGCATGTCGTTGTAGTAATACGCGCCTAGCTCGCGCCAGTGCCAGAACCATGCGTCGTCACCAAACATTGATACCCAATCAAAACAACCGGCGTGGCACACGTAGGCTTTAAACGGGTCGGCGGCTTTGGGTTTGCGGTGGGCCTTGCCATTCAGCATGGCCACCATGTACCCGCCGTAGCTGCCACCGGTGCCAACGACTTGGTCTTTATCAATGTAGCCTTGCTTTACCAAGTAGTTGGTTCCAGCATCAATGTCGTGTGCTTCTAATAAACCCCATTGCCCGCTGATAGCGTCTTTAAATGCTTGGCCGTAACTAGTCGAGCCGTGGTACTGCACGCAGGCTACAACGTAGCCGTGGGCTGCAAATGCCTGGGTGTTCCAGCGTGCGTGCCAAGTGTCGCCAAAACAGGTGTGTGGGCCGCCGTGAATCGAATGCAATAGCGGATACTTTTTCTTGGGGTCAAAGCCCGGTGGATAAGTGACCCAAACATGTACTGGGTCGCCATTGGCCCCTTTACACCAATGCGCTTTTACTTCGCCTAGTTTGACTTTTCGCAGTAAGGCGTCGTTTAAACGATCGATGCGTGTAGCTGGTTGATTCTGGGGTTCGGTTGCGTTTGTAGCGCAAAAAATTTGTGTTGGGTAAGTGGCCGAGTTAACGGCATAACTAAGGCCGTTTGCGTTAATACAAAATTCGTTAATGGTGCCGCCCTTGGCTACTACAGTGGGCAAACTATCGCCCGCATGCGCGCGGTACAAATGTTGGCACCCTTCGTCCTCGGCCGTAAAGTAAAGGCATGGGCTGCTATCTTTTAGTTGACCATCTTGGTTGGCAAAACCCCACTGATGATTGCCCGCAGGCTCTCTATCCCATGCAGTTAACCAGTCGTTGCATTTGCCTGTTTTTACATCTAAAACGGCCAAGCGTTTCGACGCTAAAAAGTGTTTGCCAAACTCTGCACGGGTGCAAGCTAACTGTGCGCCATCGCCAGAAAATTTAGGGGATGCGTATTCGTATAAATCGTTGGCGTTTAAAACGCGCACGGGGTTTTTAGTTTTGCGTTGTGCGCCCGTTGCTGACTTACTGATGGCTGCCTCACCAATGGTTAACAAACCAATTTTAAAACTGGTATCAGCGCGTTCTTTGCCTAATGGGTTAAAAACAAAAGCGAGCATTTTGCCGTTGGGGCTTATATCAAAACAATGCCCATCGGGGTCACTTAGTGGCAAGTAATGGTCCGATGCAAACATAATATTTTGCACACGCCCCGTTGCAATGTTTACAACATGCACTTGTGGCACGCGGCCATCAGCCAACCAATGGTCCCAATGACGGTAGTGCCCATGCTCGACTACATGCGCTTTTACTTTGCTTTGTTTGCGCTCTTGCAAACGCTTGGCTTGCGCTTGGTCGTTGGCCAAATCGGGCCACACCCAGCTAATAAACGCGAGCTGCGTATTGCTGCGCTTGCCATCGCCCACCCACGCAATACTACTGACACCCGTAGATAGTTGCGTTAGTCGCTTGGCCTCGCCGCCTTCGGGGTTGATTAGATAAATTTGCGCCGCTTCATCGCCCGCACGCTTGGCGACAAACGCGATGTGCTTACCATCACCGGACCATTGCGCGCCACTATCTTTATCGCTACTGTTGGGGTCACCATTACTGGTGAGCTCGATTGCTTTTTGCCCCGCCGCAAAAATCCATAAACAGCTGCTGCCGGTATTGGTCTGCATGTCGTATCGAGCAACCGACGCGCAAACGCGCCGCCCATCGGGCGCTAGCGTAATGCCGCTAATCCGTTGCACTTTCCATAGCGCTTCAACGCTAAGGCTGTTGGGAATGATGGGCGGTATTGGTGTCTTAGTTAAGTCGGCTGGGATCTGTTTATTGTGCATTGTGTGTTGGCCTTTGTCTTCGCTAATTATGCCACTACGGTTGCTTCGGTGTATTCTCGAACTAATCCTCGAACTTATTCGTTAACTTAGTTTCGAACCTCTTCAATCTCACGTCCGCACTTATGCTTAGCCTTGCCAACCTCCCCGCTTCGATCACGCATATCGAATGCGCTTTTTCAGATTACACCTCGGTAGCGCGTGGCAAAGTAATTACGCGTGCCGAGTTTATTAAAATGTTGGGTTGTAAATTTCCTAGTGTGGCTTTTGGCATTACTTTAAATTCTGGCGAACCACCCGCAGTGTTTGGTCCTTTATTACCCGCTACTTACGGTGATATCGATTTACGCGCCGATCTTTCCAGCTTGCGCTTAAGTGGTTTGGCCGATCACATCGCCACCGTTATTTGCGAACCCGAAGGTGTGCTGCAAGGCTCGGCCGGACCGTTTGATATCGCGCAAACCAGTGCACGCCGAGTGTTGCGCAACATCGAGCAAGCCTATGCCGCGCGTGGTTTAAAACTATTGTGTGCGCCCGAATTAGAATTTCAATTGCTAACGCGCACTAGCGATGGGCAATCGCTACAAGCGGCGCGCCCTTGGCCCGACGCGCCCGTGCAAGAATGCGAAAGCGAATCGTATTCTCTAGATCGTCTTAGTTTGTTTCAACCGTACTTTGATGATTTGTTGCAAGCTTGTGCGCTAGAAGGTATTCCAATGACGGGCTACGCCCACGAAGCATCGTGCTCGCAATTTGAAGTTAACTTTTCGCCCGCAGCGCCGTCGCAACAGGCTGATGCAGTTTGGCGCTTTAAACGCCTTGCGCGTGTAATCGCAGCCCGACGTGGGTTTATCGCAAGCTTTATCGCCAAGCCGTTTGATGATCAACCTGGCAATGGGATGCATTGGCATCTTTCGATGACCGATTTGCAAGGGAAAAATGTATGCGCTGCTGGTGCTGATGCCGGTGATGCCAGCGCTTCCGATACTCATTTAAGCGCTGAGTTTATCAGCAATACTTTGCGCCACTTTATTGGCGGTATTCAATCGACCGGCGCCCAAGCCATGCCCTTCATGGCGCCCTTCGATCATTCGTATCGGCGCTTCTTACTAAGCAACGCATCCCCTGCAAACTTAGCGTGGGGATTAGACGATCGTGCAGTAGCGTTACGCGTTCCCGAAAGTGATGCCGGTAACCGCCGTGTAGAGTTTCGCTTGCCCGGTGGTGATATTAACGCCTATCTTGTGATGGCTGCGGTATTGGGCATGGGCCTGCATGGTTTACAACAAAAGCTAGAGCCATTGCCTGCAGGAATCGAACCCAACCAACGCATGCCGTTATCGTTAGAGTCGGCCTTGTCCCAACTGCGTTCAAGCACGGTCTTGCGTGAAGTGTTGGGCAACCCGTTGGTTGATTTATATACAGAAATCAAATCGTACGAATCACTTCAGCGTAATGGTCTTAGCGACCCGTGGCGCGAGTGGGATTTGCGTTATCTAGTAGAGCAAGCATAGCTAATAAGCAACGATTTATTCAGTAATTTTTGAGCGTTCAATAATGCGTTTGTAGGTAGCGGCTTGCTGCTCTACAAACACTTTGGCTTGCGCCGAATCTAATGGCCTTAAGCTAAAGCCCGAAGTTTTACTAATTTGATGCAGCACAGTGACTTCGGCACTAGTGCCCAATAGTAATAAGTGGCCGTCGTTGCTACTCGCCACCACGCGTTGTGTAGCAATGCCAAGCGATCGAGAAGATTCTGAGTCACCTTGGATTAGATCCGCAACCGCTGCCCCGCGCGCCAGCGCGCGGACAAATGGCGTTCTGAGGCGTTAGTTGTAAAAAGACAAATTAACAACGCAATAGTTCAGCCCAAATATTCTGGCTGTGAAGCTGGCCGCCTGCAATGCGAATTGGAGCAGATTAAAGCGGATTTTTAGAGGTACTTTTGCGCTTTAAAGGTCCGTTCGCCGAAACAAACAAGCATAGGTGCCAGCAGACAATCGAGTTAACTGGCAATTTATTGAACTAAAACAATCGACGAGGCGGTAAAATATCGTTTGAAATTACTAAGCGCCTGACGTTACGGCATGCGTTTTAGCTTAACATTGCGTAACTTATTTTTACGAAAAAACTCCCGCAATGAGTCAATTTATAGATGCCTTGAAGGTAGCAAAATTTGTATCCCGCTACCTGAAAAAAGACACCATTGACATTGAAACAATTGAAATAGCGCATTGCTTTTTTATGCCGAATAGCGCTCTCGACAACCTGTTGGTAGCTGAGTACGCAAACTTTGTAGTAGCCGACTCGGGCCATTCGGATGAGTACCCGATTCTAGATTTTGGCCGAGCTATTCTTGATTCGTACGAGGCTTTGCCATCAGTAAATCTTGATGTGGCGGCTGACGCATTGCGCAAAAAAATTACTGGCAAAGCAGCAGCCGATCTGCTTAGCCTTTTCCCAGCCGACCAAAGTCCCAAGAGCTTCCAGATTGAGTGCTTGAGAAAACTGCCCGCTGACAAAACGGACATCTTGCAGTTTTACGCGGACCAAGCCATCAAAGATCAGGTTGAGAGTTTTCTCTCTGATCTCGACCTGGCTATTGAAAAAGCTGTCCATTTTGTGCGCAGTGCGACCAAGCCAGCGACCCCGGCTGCTACAAGGGCTGGCTCCTTGGTAATCCCCAACCCAGGGTCACTCGAGCCTGCGCGAAAAACGCAAGATATTGTCAAGCTACGAACGATGCTTGAGTACAAAGTGCTTGACCAGCCCCTTGCTGTTGAGCAGTTGTGCGAGGAAATACAAGCCCGTGATTTAGGTTTGATGGCTGGTGATCAACCCATTATTTTTACTTTGGTCGGTCCACCCGCCACCGGTAAAACTCTGGCGTGCAACACGCTTGCCGAAGTGTTCTGGGATCGCCCCTACATCGTCTTCAACATGGCTACATTCAGCAACGCTAACGAGGGCTTTGGTCTGACTGGGGTCAGGTATGGGTATGAATCTGCAGGTTCTGGCCGATTGACCTCCTTCGTTTTAGAAAACCCTAACGCACTTGTGGTGCTTGACCGCATTGATCTCGCCCACCCCATGGTGCAAAACCTGCTGGTACCGTTATTTACTGAAGGTGCGTTGAATGACGAGTACGGGTTTGGTGGTGAGGCTGATAAAGGCAGACCCAAAACACGCAAAGTGTCTTTTAAAAGCGCCGTAGTGCTGTTCACTACCAACGCATGCGAGGATGTTTGCGAGCGGGCTGACTTTCGCAAGCTGTATGAACAACAGCCGCAAAACGTCATAGCTCTCATACGTAACGAGTTAAGTCGGGCAACGAATACATTCAGCAAGCGAAATCCGTCATCAAGCAAAGGCGAGGAGAGCGTTACCAGCGGGCTGGGCAGTTATCTCGGACTGTCGCGCATACTGCCTTTCCGCAACTTAGGATTACAGGCGCTCAGCGCAATCACCCTCAGCAATTTGGAAAGCTTGACTGACCGTTTGGCAGCGCACTCGGTCACTGTTCAGTTGCTACAGCCTAATGCAATTGCGTTAGCTCTAACTGTTGCGCAAGGCCCTGAAATTAACGCTAACGAATTGGCAAATTCCGCATTGCGCGGCGTATTAGCGGCGTACATTCAAAACATTGACCGCAAGGCAAACGACCCGTTAAAAACGTTAAGCATTACCGTGGCCGACGAGGCTGGTGTGCTGGCCAACCTGCAAGCACATGCCCCCGCCAAGGTGCTACACAACATGATGCGCCGCAGCGAAACACTGGTGTTTGACATTTCAGCAAACCGCACAGGCGACGACCTGACTCTGAAATTCTACAACTTTTCGATGATGCGCGTACCAGTTGCAACTGACTATGGCCGTGACGGCGGGATGACCATTGACCTGCCCACTCAAAAGTTTGCCGACGTGTTTGGTCACACCCACATCAAAGGCCGCTTGTCTGAAGTGGTGCGCCTGCTCAAGCAGCCAGCCGATGCGGCGGGCAACGCTATTGCGCTGCCGAAAGGCATGCTTTTGCATGGGCAGCCGGGTACCGGTAAAACTATGTTGGCCAAAGCCCTTGCCGCAGAAGCAGACCTGCCATTCATTGCCACAACAGGACCCCAGCTGCTGGACAAAGATTTGATCGCTACTGTTTTTAAGCGCGCGCGCAAGTTTGCACCCTGCCTGGTGTTTATTGACGAAATTGACGCACTGGGTGTGCGCGGCGCAGGTGGTGTTGACGTGTGCATCAACCAGCTGCTGACCGAGATCGATGGCTTTACCGAGTCGCGGGATGGCGGTGTGTTTGTCATCGCTGCAACCAATTGCCGCAGCAAGGTAGACCCGGCACTCACCCGCTCAGGCAGGCTGGACCTGTGCCTGGAAGTGCCCATGCTGGACCGTGAAGCGCGCGGCCACTTTATAGACAAGCTCAAGCAGCTACCCCATGCGAATGTATGGAACGCAGACCTGCTGGTAGAGCTAAGCGCAGGCATGACAGGGGCTGACCTGGAAAAGCTATGCCGTGAGGCTACGGTAGACCTGATTCGACGCCCTAGAGCCAACATTACCCAGGCGGAACTGCTGGAGCAGTTGAACGTTATCAAACATGGTGCGCGGGTTGAGAACCCGCCCCTGCGCGAGCAATTGGCAGCTACTGCTTATCACGAGGCAGGTCACGCCATTGTGTCGATGGTGCTGAATCCAGATGTACATATAGAGCAAGTCACCATCGTGCCGCGCGGCAATGCATTGGGCTTTACAGCCTATTCCCCTGAAAGTATGGAAAGTCGACACTTTAATCGCAATGAAGTCATGAATCTCATGTGTGTTGCCCTGGCGGGCCGCGTGGCCGAGGCCAAGCAGTTCCCGGCCAATGGCAATGCAGGAGGTGAAGACGCAGGCGCAGCCAGTGACTTGGCACAAGCTACCAACTTGGCTTGGCGCGCTGTTACGCAGTGGGGCTTGGACGATGAGTTTGGTTGGGCCTGCATGACGCCTTTTGAAGCCCGCGTGCCTGCCGCTTGGCGGGCACTGGCTGTCACGCGCGTTAATGAGTGGCTGGGTGAATGTAAAGTTCTAACCGCTAAAACAGTGAATGACAACTGGTCCTCAATCGAAAAACTAGCTAAAGATTTACTGATTTGCGAAGTCGTGGATGGCATCCGGTTGCGACAAACAATACAAAAAAATTTAACTGAAAGCTAAGTTTAAATGCCAATTTCCAAAGTACAGCAAATCGAAAATTTCCTTCCCGATAAATATTTGTATGAGGTTCAATTCGGAATTTATAAAGATGAATTGCTTGATAAAGAAGAGTTGCGTATTGTTGCGTTGGAGCCGCTTGCAAAAAAAATAAACGATATAACATTGTCAAAAAATATCGAATCTGTCGTGGACTTAACCGCCAAAATCGAGCCTCCGGCAATAGAACAAGCATTGCCGCTTTGGCTGCGTGAAAATGCGACGCCCAAAATTATCAAAAGCACGGCTGTTGAGCAGCCGGGAAGCGATAAACCTGAACAAGAAAAAGAGTCTTACAAAAAGCAAGAAAAGCTTGATGACAAAACCCACCCAAATGGCCAGAGGTCTGATAAAAATATCACGACACCTGAAGAGGATAAGCGTGCTGAAAGTGATGCAGCTAAGAAAAAAACATTCGGCGAAAAACTTCTACTGCCAAAGGAGAAACAGGGGGTGGAGGCAATATTTCGTGCAACCAACCCACTAAAGATCTACGACAGCGATCAAAAGTTATCGCAGCTTCTCGCAAGAGCATATTTTTGTACAGCAACTGTGGAGGTAAATCAATCTCGTTCTGTGCCGAATATTGCTGGCGAATTCGTTGTGTGCTTCACACGCGAAGGTTCTTCGACTACGAATCAGAAATTTTCCCCAGATATTGCGTTGGTAGCCAGAATATATCTCTTGGTTGCGATATCCAAATTAAAAGTAGAGATGCGTGATTGCCTGCAGGAATTAGCGGAACGCTTTGAAAACGTCAAAAAAATAAACATTAATAAAAATGATGGAAACCAGTTGAAACAACGGGGGGATAGGTGGATACGGCGATTTGAAAAACTTTCGCTATACATGTCCGACATGAGGAAGTTAGCCAATTTGCTATCTGAAACTCATGATTCCGAGAAAGCAAAGAAATGGACTATTTCAACAAAAAACTTTATTGCAGCTAGTTGGTGGAACACGGAACATTTTCTATCTGTCTTTGTAAAAAAGATTATCGGGAATTTTCAATGTCTAACCTTGCTTTGGATTTCTGTCGTATTGGTGATTGCAGGTTTATTCTGGGGCTTGCTTGGGCCAGTTAATGGTTTTCAAGGTCTATCGAGTGCGACTGTATCGGTATTAAAAGTAGCACTAGCGGCGCAGTTGGCGTTGTTCGCGTTGCTGGCACTGAATTTTAAAAATATCGAAGACCGCGTGCACGACAAAATCCTGGAAGAAGCGAACGCCAAGCTTAGTAACATTTTGTCTGAGTTAACACAGACCAACGCAAATGTAGCTTCCTTGAACACAAATCCCGAACCTGCTGGGCACGTGCCTGAGGTTTTGCTTCGGCATTTTGATGAGGTGCTCCATGTGAAGGAAGCGGTCACTGGCCTTGAAAAAGTGATCCTTGCGCGACAACGAAACGTATCAGCCCAAGTTTCACACATTAAAGAACATCAAGAGCGAGCACGTCGTGCAGCAACAGCAGCAGCGGGTGGCGTTTTTACTGGATTTTTCACGTTTGAGGTAGGTGAGAGGGTTTTCAAGTTCATGCATCTAATTCATGGGCAGGATGAACGCAGCATGTTTTTTTGGCTGACCACCGAAGCGCAGCAGTTTGCCAATCCTGATTTGGTAAATGCCCAAAAACGCCTACCACCTGAGCTGCTGGAAGCCTATAAAAATTGTGTTGCAGATGGCGGTAAAGGCTGCACAACTGTTCAGCAAACGCTAAGTCCAGTCCAAATTCGGGAGCATTTCATGAAGCAATACCAGCAATCGGAAATGCACGCTTACGGGCTGCTGTTGGCAATTACGTTGGTGGTAAGTTTGATCGCCGCTGCAATAGGTTGGCGTAAGCCCGCCGAAGAGCAAGCCGGTACGCACGGTGGGCATCATTGAAGTCTGACTGGTTTGCCCTAATTGTGTTTTAGTGTCCTAAAATTAACCAAATCTAAGAAAGATAGTTATGACAGAAAAAATTGATGCAAAAAATTTAGCAGAGCGCTATGTGACTGCCGTCCAGGACCAACTGGGTTTGCTGGCAAAAAAAGACGATTCCGATGACGTGGTTTTCAAGCATCCTGATTTGGGTACGTTTTACTTCTCTTTGGATGCCGCACATGACCCTGAATACTTCATGTTGGTGTTTCCGAATTTTATGAACAAAGATGCTACCGGTGGCGACAGGTTAAAGCTGCTGGAAGCGGTCAATATAGTCAACCGCAGAGCAAAAGGCGCCAAACTTTGCATGCGAGATGGCGACGACGGGCCCTCAGTAACGGCATCTATTGAGTGCTTTGTAGCCGGCCCAGACGAAGCGCCTAGCCAAGAGTTTTTAAATGCCATCATCAAGCGCACGATGTCATCTATTCGGGCCTGTGCCTCAGAGTTGACGAAAGAGGTTAACAAGCCTGGAGCGCCCGCCACCAGCGCAATCTAACGGGTGGGTTTAAAACCGATGCAATTCAAAGTTTTTTGTTTTGTAATCGCAATTTTTTGCAGTACGGCACGCTTGTCCGCTCAACCTAATCCCAGCCATCACACTCCATTGCCATCGGCTGCATTTGACACGGTCAAGCTATTAGGTTTGTAGTGATTGACGTGCATGTGCTGCCAACCGCAACAACACAAGACATCACAGCTTTGCTCACACAGGCTAAAGCTCGAATCGTCGAGCAGATGGGTGTAACTGGCGTGCTGAGGGTTGCGTTTGACATCACGAGCCGCGATGAAAGTTTGGCGGTTTTTTAAAGCTTCACCTATCGTCAGCGCCGTTAAATTTAGAACCCCATGAAAAAACGCGACTTTGTATTTGTGACTGCTGCTTCCACCCTGGCGACGCCTTTATGGCTTGCCGCACAAACGAAAGGCATCAGTGTGATGAAACGCTTGGTTCGCCAAGGCGTATTGGTTCAAGAGCAAGATCAATGGTATGTGGCAGACGGTGTTGCCCAAGATACAGATGCCAGCGCATTAAGGCCGCTGCAACACGGCTCGATTGTTTACCGCATTGCCTTTGGTCCTAGGGCCGGTCGCAAGGTTCTGACCTTGCGCGAGGCGATGCCGATTGATACTGAGACCGACTATGAACGTAAACCGTTATGCGCCAACGAGCAAGGCTTTAGCTTGCACGCAGCCGTGCGCTGCCACGCCAACGAGCGATTAAAACTTGAGCGTTTATGTCGTTACATTACCCGCCCAGCGCTGGCTAACGACCGAGTTAAGATTAACGCCAAAGGGCAGGTAGAGCTAAAGCTAAAGACCCCATGGCGCGATGGCACCACGCATCATGTGATGTCGCCGTTGGAGTTTATGCAACGGCTAGCGGCATTGGTTCCAAGGCCACGATTGCACTTAATCCGATTTCATGGGGTATTAGCACCGAATGCGAAATGGCGCTCAAAGGTCGTGCCGCAAGGGCAAGACAACGCTAAAGCTCTGCGCGCAACGCCAACGGCAACCGACTGCCAAGAGCCACCTGAACACGGTAGACCGATGCGTTTGGGTTGGGCCAAACTATTGAAGCGGGTGTTCAACCTAGACCTAACTCATTGCCTGCAATGTGGAGGTGAATTGAGAATCGTTGCAGCGATCCTGCAACGCCAAGCGATCGAGAAGATCCTGAATCACCTTGGGTTAGATCCGCAACCGCCGCCCCGAGCGCCAGCACGCGGACAAATGGCGTTCTGAAGCGTTAAATGTAAAAAGACAAACTTGTAAAAAGCCAAACCATTAACGCAATAGTTCAGCCCAAATATTCTGGCTGTGAAGCTGGCCGCCTGCAATGCGAATTTGAGCAGATTAAAGCGGATTTTTAGAGGTACTTTTGCGCTTTAAAGGTCCGTTCGCCGAAACAAACAAGCAAAGGAGCCAGCAGACAATCGAATTAACTGGCAATTTATTGAACTAAAACAATCGGCGAGGCGGTAAAATGTCGTTTGAAATTACTATGCCCCGGTCTGGTTCTATTGGCTCCTCAAGTGTGGACACTAATAAATTGAAAGACTCAATTGAACAAATTTTAGTCGCTGGTAAATCTGTAGTCGTCGCTGAACAAAGAAAACTATCTTCAAACTCATGAACCAGTACCCCATTTTCAGCGTTGAGCCATCGGAACGGCTTGAGCAAGAGCCCCTAGGCAGTAAAGAAAAATTTTGGGTTGAACGTACCGATGGTTTGTGGTTGTTTAAATTCGCACGCCCCGGTACAGGTGAAGACTGGGCGGAAAAATTAGCTGCCGAATATGCACACGTGCTTGAAATCGAGGCGCCTCGCATTGAGTTAGCAACTTTCGATGGAAAGCGCGGTTGTTTGTGCAAAAGTTTCATTGATGAAAAGCAGGGCGAAGCTTTGATTCACGGTAATGAAGTGTTATCTGGCAATGTAGCAGGCTACGATTCAACGAAACTTTACAGTCAGAGTAGTCACACAGTAGCCAATATTTTGCAGGCAGTGCAAGGCGTTTTTAGCGAGCCTCAAGAGTTTGAAACAGCTGCCCAAACATTGGCAACCTATTTAGTGTTAGACGCTTTAATTGGAAATACAGACAGACATCACGAAAATTGGGGGCTTAAACGTACGCCGCGTGGAACATTGGTTGCGCCATCGTTCGACCATGCGTCTTCTTTAGGCAGGGAAAACTCGGCTTTGCGTTGTCAGCAAATTCTTGATGGGCGTAACTTAGATGGGTACCTCAAACGGGGTCGCGGTGGCATATACTTAAAGGAGAGCGACAAGCACGGCGCTTCTCCATTGAACTTAGTCATTTCTGTTGCAAAACAATACCCAGATTATTTTAAGGGCTGGCGCAGTAAATTAGACCAATTATTGGATGAACATGTAAGGGATCTGACCTATCAGATTCCAGAAAATTTAGCCTCAAGTGTTGCAAAAAATTTTGCCGTTAGTATGGTAATTACCGCTAGAAATACTTTAATGCAGGAACTGGTATGAAAACAGTTTATATGGCGTGGCAGGCGCACGATGCGTCACGTGCATGGTTTCCAATTGGTCGCCTTGATTTTGACGATGAAATCGATCAGTACGCGTTTGCTTACACTCAAGGGGCTTCACATGCGCAAGCTTGTGGCTTTACTCCATTAGTTGCGTTCCCCAAATTGGATCAAACGTATAAGTCTGCCGAACTATTTTCTTTGTTTAAAAATCGAATCTTGCGGGAAAATCGACCCGAGTTTAAGGATTTTTTAAGGTCGCTAGCGATCCCAGGTAACTCGCCAACCCCAATAGAGGTTTTGGCTGCGAGCGGTGGGGAAAGAAAAACTGACTCGCTGCAGATTTTCCCTAAAATTGAGT
This sequence comes from Betaproteobacteria bacterium, assembly GCA_031429355.1. Classification (GTDB taxonomy): domain Bacteria; phylum Pseudomonadota; class Gammaproteobacteria; order Burkholderiales; family Burkholderiaceae_E; genus JANOZM01. The sequence goes on from JANOZM010000004.1 coordinate 178,521, forward strand.
TGGCGCTAGATCGCAGTTTTTCCACACGGTTTTTTATTCACGGTTCAAGGTACTTAAGTAACGATAGTCAGACTCGCTTAGATACGCTTGTGCAAAATGAGTCGCTGCGTTTATGCCTTGAAACAGCGAACCCAGCGGGTGGAAATGCGTTGCAACTTCAATCGCAAGACTACAAGGTATTAGGTTGGTGCCCGCGCTTTTTAGTTGACGATTTAACTAGAGCACTGCTGGCCGAAATTTGCCCGTTTCAAGTTAAAGTACTGCAACATAATTCCATGCAAACACCAACTGAGCGCCGAGTGTTGGTCGAGCTTTCCGGTTGTTTTCCAGAGCATTTTTCGCCAATGCAAAGCGATGTTTATAAACCGTATGTGGGAATGAAAACGAAGTGAAATTCCTGATTGCAGACACTTTCACAGCTAGCCTTGCTTCTCCAAACCCCAGCGCCAACCGACCAAGCGCTGCAATTATTATTACGTTCGATCATTATTAGCATAATGAAACGCTTGGTTCGCCAAGGCGTATTGGTACAAGCGCAAGATCAATGGTATGTGGCCGACACGGTTGCCGAAGATACGGACACCAGTGCATTAAGGCCGCTGCAGCATGCTCAATTGTTTACCGCATTGCCTTTGGCCCCTAGGGCCGGCCGCAAGGTGCTGACCTTGCGCGAGGCGATGCCGATTGATACTGAGACCGACTATGAAGCTAAAGACCCCATGGCGCGATGGCACCACGCATCAAGTGATGTCGCCGTTGGAGTTTATGCAAAGGCTCGCGGCGCTGGTGCCAAGACTACGCCTTCACTTAATCCGATTTCATGGAGTGCTGGCACCGAATGCGAAGTGGCGCTCAAAGGTAGTGCCGCAGGCGTCAAATGAAACTAAGTCATTGAATGCAACGCCAACGGCAACTGACAGCCTAGAGCCACCCGAACAGGGTCGGCCGATGCGCTTGGGTTGGGCCAAACTATTGAAACGGGTGTTCAACCTAGACTTAACTCATTGCCCGCACTGTGGCGGGCAATTGAGAATCGTTGCAGCGATCCTGCAGCGTCAAGCCATAGACAAGATCCTGAATCACCTTGGGTTAGATCCGCAACCGCCGCCCCGAGCGCCAGCACGCGGACAAATGGCGTTCTGAAGCGTCAAGAGTAAAAAGACAAATTAACAACGCAATAGTTCAGCCCAAATATTCTAGCCTCGAGGCAATATCCGGTGGTGCATTGCTGCTGGCTGTATCGGCAACACGGGCTAGTACTATCGATTAGCTTTGTGTCCAAGGGTTAATCAACGCTAAACCCATTTGTTCGAAGTGTTTGGTATTGCGTGTGGCTAAGGTTGCACCGGGAAAAATACAAACCGCTGCGTTTTGTTGATCAAGCCAAGCGAGAACGGTTGTGTCTGGCTTGCTATGCATTAATTCAAATACGACATTGGTATCCAACACAATCATGTTGGTGTTGCCTTGCCTTAACTAGCGCTGGGACTAATGTTGTCAAAATTAGCTGCCCGGCCAACTTCTGCGCGCTTTGGAAGTTCAATACCTTCTCCGCCCAATGCCAGAAACCGAGCGTGAATGCGGCTTCCTAAACCTGATGGTAAAGGTGAGTGGACCAAAGCGGTGCGTAAAATGGTTCGTACCTCTTCTTCCATAGAATGGCCATTGGCGGCCGCAGCCAACCGTAGCTTGATTTTAAGAACAGGCTCAATGTTTCTAATGGTTAGCGTGGACAATGGCGGTTTCTTTCAAAAAATGCATGCAACGCATTCAATGCTAGCAAAAACGTCACCTTTTGCAAGCACTTTTGGATCGTCGCGGAGATTTGGTGCATCGCACCGCATTGGACGGTTTTCGGCAATACGTAAATATTTACGCTCGATATTGGCGCGTTTAAACCCAAGTCAGTGCTTTGATCTTTGGTTCGGTAGCCGATTTGCCCGCTTTATGCGCCTAAACCATCTGGCACAGCCCTTGCGTTGCAGCTAGACAAAGATTCTCGTTTTCGCTTGACGGCGGTTGCCGGAGTCTTGTTAAGCCAATAATTACTCAACAGAGCTCAGGAGCCCTTTCATGAATCGTCGTAGCACCCTTAAAAGCCTAGTCGCAGCCGCTTCCGCCGCCACCGTCCCACAATATGTATTCGCACAAGGCAATACCATTAAAGTGGGTGTCTTGCATAGCCTATCCGGCACCATGGCTATCTCGGAAACAGTTCTAAAAGACACCGTGCTCATGGCGATTGAAGAGATCAATGCTAAAGGTGGCGTGTTGGGCAAAAAGCTAGAGCCGGTCATCGTCGACCCCGCTTCTAACTGGCCATTGTTTGCAGAAAAAACCCGCCAATTGTTAACGCAAGACAAAGTTTCGGTCATGTTTGGTTGCTGGACTTCAGTGTCACGCAAATCAGTTTTACCGGTGGTTGAAGAGCTCAATGGTTTACTGTTTTATCCTGTGCAATACGAAGGCGAAGAGTTATCCAAAAACGTGTTTTATACTGGCGCAGCCCCTAACCAACAAGCCATTCCGGCAGTCGATTACCTAATGAGTAAAGATGGCGGCGGCGCAAAGCGTTGGGTCTTGTTAGGTACCGACTATGTTTACCCACGTACTACCAATAAAATTTTGCGCGCTTACCTCAAAAGCAAAGGCGTCAAAGACACTGATATCGACGAAAAATACACCCCGTTTGGCCACAGCGACTATCAAACCATCGTAGCCGATGTTAAGAAGTTTTCAGCTGGTGGCAAGACCGCAGTTGTCTCCACAATTAATGGCGACTCTAACGTGCCTTTCTACAAAGAATTGGGCAACGCAGGCTTGAAGGCAAAAGACGTTCCAGTGGTTGCGTTCTCGGTTGGTGAAGAAGAGTTACGCGGTGTTGATACCAAACCATTAGTTGGCCATTTGGCTGCATGGAATTACTTCCAAAGTATCAAGAGCCCAGCCAATGATGCGTTTATAAAAAAATGGTCTGAGTACGCAAAACGTAAAGGTATTGCTGGGCATAAAGACAAAGCATTGACCAATGACCCAATGGAGGCGACTTACATCGGTATCAATATGTGGAAGCAAGCCGTTGAAAAAGCTAAGTCTGTTGAAGTGGATAAAGTGATCGCTGCGATGGCCGGCCAAACCTTTACAGCTCCGAGCGGAATTACCAGCAAGATGGATGAGAAAAACCATCACCTGCATAAGAGCGTATTTATTGGCGAAATTAAAGCGGACGGTCAATTTAATGTCGTATGGAAAACCCCTGGTCCAGTAAAAGCGAAGCCATGGTCACCGTACATCGACGGCAATGCCGGTAAGCCCGATGAGCCTGTAAAAAAATAAATTGAAGACGCATTGCTTTTTGAAAGGCGGGTGCCAACCCTGTGGTGTCCGCCTTTTTTGTTCCCGCGAAAGTTCTCTATTTGTATGAAGTTTAATGTTGTAAGCCTGATGTTTTTTGTAATCTTTTGTTTGAACCTAATGTCGGTTCGAACCAGTTGGGCTTTAACGCAAACCCAAGCACTAGAAATGGCTAGCGGTGAAGGCGATGCACGCGTTGCTGCGATCAACGCGATTGTAAATATTGTAGTCAGTGCACCTGACGAAAAAGCCGTAGCTTTTATTCAAGCGCTTGCAGATGATTCTGTAAAAGTTACTGCGGGGCGCGCATACATTATCAAGAGCGATCAGTTTATAGACCCAGTAACCGGCCAAGCGGTAGCTGCTGTTGCAGGCGCAGAAGACGTTGTTAACAACAACCGCATGCGTGGTGAACTTGATGCTGCGCTAGCCGCATTCAAATTACGCGACGCAGAAGCAACAGTGCGAGCGCAAGCAGTCAAAAATTTACAAGACAGTGCCGATGAATCGAAACTATTATTAATTGAATCGGCAATTGCACGCGAACCCGATGCGGCTATAAAAGTCAGCTTATCGATGATTCGCTTTAAAGTCCTTTTAAATAGTGCGGACCCTGCAAAACGTTTAGAGTCGGCGCTAGCTTTAGCTCGCAGTAAAAGTAACAACGTCGAGGCGTTATTAAACGAGCGCCTCAAAATAGAAGAAGATGCAAAGGTTAAGTCGGCCTTAACCGAAGCGTTAACTGCAATTAAATCGGGTCAGCGCATGGGTAACCAAGTAGCGGCCTTATTTACGGGTATTAGCTTAGGTTCAATATTGCTTTTGGTAGCCCTTGGTTTAGCCATTACTTACGGTCTAATGGGCGTCATTAACATGGCCCACGGCGAGCTAATGATGATTGGTGCTTACGCTACCTTTGTTGTGCAAATACTGTTTAGAAAATATTTACCCGATTACTTCAACGCCTATTTAATTGTTGCAGTACCGGTCTCGTTTTTAGTCAGTGCACTTATTGGCGCTTTATTAGAAAAGACCGTTATTCGTCACTTGTATGGGCGGCCACTAGAAACGCTGCTGGCTACTTGGGGTATCAGTTTAATTTTGATGCAAGCGGTTCGCACTCTTTTTGGTGCCCAAAACGTTGGTGTAGAAAACCCTAGTTGGATGAGTGGCAGCCTAACGGTTTTGGGTGATGTCACCTTGCCCTACAACCGTTTAATTATTGTGGCGTTTTCTATTGCGGTTTTGGTCAGCATGGCTCTTTTAATCGGCAAGACGCGCCTGGGATTATTTGTGCGTGCCGTTACTCAAAATCGTCCCATCGCATCTAGTATGGGTGTTCACACGGCAAGGGTCGATACCTACGCATTTGCATTGGGGTCGGGAATTGCTGGTTTGGCCGGTTGTGCGTTAAGCCAAATAGGCAACGTTGGCCCCGATCTTGGTCAAGCCTATATTGTCGATTCGTTTATGGTGGTCGTGCTGGGCGGGGTTGGTCAGTTGGCAGGCACCGTCTACGCTGCCTTTGGTTTGGGCATTTTTAATAAATATTTAGAAGGTTGGACCGGTGCTGTATTAGCAAAAATTGCCATCCTAGTTTTTATTATTGTGTTTATTCAAAAGCGTCCGCAGGGCTTGTTTGCTGTTAAGGGAAGAAATGCAGATGCTTAGTGCAACTGAAATCGCCAGCCCCGCAAGGTTTGACAATCCGCGTCAACGCTTGTTGTCGGCCCGCGCGTGGTTTAGCTTTGTTTTGATTGCGCTAATCGTTTGCGTGTTGGTCCCAGTTTTAAATTTGGCCGTACCTAAAGACAGTGCGTTTCACTTAAGCGATTACGCCGTGGGTTTGGTGGGCAAAATTATGTGCTACGCCATTTGTGCTTTAGCAATCGATTTAATTTGGGGCTATACCGGCATCTTGTCGTTAGGGCATGGTTTGTTTTTTGCCCTAGGTGGCTACGTTATGGGCATGTATTTAATGCGCCAAATTGGTCGAGACGGAAACTACAAAAGCGAACTGCCAGACTTTATGGTTTTTCTCGATTGGAAAACTTTGCCTTGGCACTGGACCTTGAGCGACAGCTTTTTAGCGACGCTTGTTTTAATTGTGCTGGTGCCTGGTGTAATCGCCTGGGTGTTTGGCTACTTTGCGTTTCGCTCGCGTATCAAGGGCGTGTATTTTTCGATTATTACCCAGGCGCTTACTTTTGCAGCAATGCTGTTATTTTTTCGTAACGAAACGGGCTTTGGCGGTAACAATGGGTTTACCGATTTTAAACGCATCGTGGGTTATGCCATTGCAACGCCAACCACGCGCATGATCTTATTTGTTTTAACCGGCGTTACGCTACTGCTGTTTTTTTTGTTGGCCCGTTGGATCGTTACCAGTAAATTCGGTCGCGTCTTACAAGCCATTCGCGACGCAGAAAGTCGAGTCATGTTTTGCGGTTATAACCCGGTTAACTACAAGCTGGCCGTGTGGACGCTGTCAGCCGTTATGTGTGGCATTGCAGGCGCGCTCTATGTACCACAGGTGGGCATTATCAACCCCAGCGAAATGAGTACTGCAGCATCGATCGAAATGGCGGTTTGGGCCGCAGTGGGTGGACGTGGAAGTTTGATGGGCCCAATCATTGGAGCTTTTTTAGTTAATGGTGCAAAGAGTTGGTTTACAGTGGCAATTCCCGAATTTTGGTTGTTCTTTTTAGGGGCCTTATTTATTGCGGTCACGTTGTATTTGCCCAAAGGTGTTGTGGGCGCAGTTCAACAATTAATAGCAAAGTTTTTGCGTGGTGACAAAGCCTCGTCAAGGCGCGCATTATGACTCCAGAACTAATGAAGCAAGGCGCAGCACGACTGGCCGCAGCACGCGCCCGTGATTTACAAAACAATGTCGGCAGCTCGGGCGGTCGAAGCGCAGGCTACGGGGTACTGGCGTCTTCTACAGAACTCGATATTAGACATGGCCGAATTTTGTACTTAGAAAATGTAAGCCGTAGCTTTGATGGTTTTAAAGCAATTAACAATTTAAGTATTGATATCGCGCCAGGTGAATTACGTTGCATCATTGGTCCTAACGGTGCTGGCAAGACCACGATGATGGATATTATTACTGGAAAAACCAAGCCCGATTCGGGGTCGGTTTTTTTCGGCAGCACTATCGATCTTTTGCGTTTTAACGAGCCACAAATTGCTAGCCTTGGCATTGGCCGTAAATTTCAAAAGCCCACCGTTTTTGAACAGCTCTCAGTCTTTGAAAATTTAGAGCTCGCTTTGGCAACCGATAAACGTGCAGCCCATTCGCTGCGCTTTAAACTAAACGGAGCACAGACCGATCTTTTAGCTAGCGTGTTAGAGACGATTCATTTAAAAAGTCAGGCTTTTACATTGGCAGGAATATTAAGCCATGGTCAAAAACAGTGGTTAGAAATTGGTATGTTGCTAATGCAAGACCCGAAGTTGCTGCTGTTGGATGAACCTGTTGCGGGAATGACCGATGAAGAAACTGAACGTACGGCGCAATTATTTTTAAGCCTAAAAGGTAAACACAGCTTAATGGTCGTAGAGCACGATATGAATTTCATTAAAGCGATTAGCGAAAAAGTTACGGTTTTACACGAAGGTGCTGTGTTGGCTGAGGGCAGCCTAGAGCAAGTACAAGCGAATGAAAAAGTTATTGAAGTGTACTTGGGGCGCTAGACATGACTACAACTACACAAGCGCTACTAAAACTTGAGCAAGTCAATCAGTTCTATGGCGGATCGCATATTTTGCGTGATGTTTCGTTGCAAGCGCACATGGGCAAAGTGTCGGTTGTGTTGGGCCGCAACGGCGTGGGCAAGAGCACGCTTTTAAAATCGCTAATGGGCTTGGTACCGATTAAGTCCGGCACGATCACTTTGCATGACCAGCGCATCGATAAAGCGGCACCTTACGAGCGTGCGCGTGCGGGCATTGGCTATGTTCCGCAGGGGCGAGAAATTTTTGCTCGCCTAACAGTAGAAGAAAATTTGCAAATGGGTTTAGCCTACAAGCCACCTGGCACTAAACTAAATCCAGAATTATTCGAGCTGTTTCCTGTCTTGTATCAAATGCGAAACCGCCGAGGCGGCGATTTATCCGGCGGGCAGCAACAGCAACTAGCCATCGCACGTGCCTTGGCGGCGAACCCGAGGTTGCTAATTTTGGATGAGCCAACCGAAGGCATTCAGCCCAATATTATTAAAGACATTGGCAAAGTCATTCGCTTGTTAGCTGATCGCGGCACGATGGCCATTGTACTAGTAGAGCAGTATTACGACTTTGCAGAGCAATTAGCCGACGATTATGTCGTGATGCAACGCGGTGAAATTATTGCGCGCGGGCCGGGTAGTGAAATGCAAGCGAAAAATATTCGGCAAATGGTGGCTATTTAACGGGGGCGGGTGGCGTCACACTGGGCAAATCGGCGGCCCTTGCAAATCTGCGGGTTTGGGCTAGTGCAATAAAGTCTTGAAGCCATTTTCGTTGCATAGATGTTCGTTTTTCGTGAAGAAAAATATGGAATTTTCGGACGGGCCTCCCTATCAAAACTACTAGCAGCTAATCCCTATTTTGCGTACAATATGTATTGTTACATATGAGGGTGCTTATGGAATCAGTTACTGCAACCGATCTCGCACGAAACACGCGAGAGATCTTAGAAAAGGTCGCTACTCATGGCCAAACGGTTATGGTTGAGCGTAACAATATGGTCGTCGCCCAAATAGGCCCTCCCCAGAAAACGATGACTGTCCGACAAGCCTTGTCTGGTCTAATGTTGGTGCCCACTCTTTCTGTAAGTCAGGCTAATAAATGGCTAACGGATAGCAAAGGTGTGTTTGAAGAAGGTGTGAAAAACCCTTGGGAATAATTTTCGACAGCTGTATTTGGGTTGCTCTTTGCTCGAATCGGCTCGACAGACAACAGCTTTTAGAGCGCGCCGGTGACGAACAAGTGTTTACATCCGTGGTCTCATTGGGCGAATTATCTTTCGGCGTTCATTCGTGCGGTGATCCGGTTGAGCGGGCGTTACGCAGTGCATTTTTGCGGCAAATCGAAAGTCGCCCGAAATTAATGGTTACTGAAAACACCGCCGCTGCGTTTGGAATACTTGCGGCATCGATTAAACAAAGTGGTCGTTCGCCAAGGCCTCGTTACAACGATTTATGGATAGCGGCCCAAGCAATCGAACACGGACACACGCTCATGACTCTAAATGAAAGTGACTTTCTCGGTTTGCCTGGGTTGAGCTTACAACTAGTCAAGTGTTAGTACTTGCAGCGCGGCTAGAAAATTTGTCTTCCCAATGCTACGACTTGGGCTAACGCAATAAAGTCTTCAAGCCATTTTTTGCATGAGTACCGGTTATATTGAATCAGTCGTTACTTTGGCATACAATTTGTCTGACAGACATTGCGATGGGAACTAATAATGAAAGGTCCAAATTTTGGAAATTACTACACGAGAAGTGGTGCGCAATTTTAGTCAATATGCAGCGTTGGTCGAAACAGGCGCTGAAGTTGTGATTTTAAGGCGCGGTGGTGTAAAGCTAAAACTAGTACGCGATACATCCATTGAAGTTGATCCAGAGCTACGTAAAGCCCTCATTAAACGAGCACTTGGGTTTCAAGCGACCAAGCCTTATCAAGGGAAGTTCAAGCGAGATGACGCTTACGCCGAATGAATTCGCTAGATACTAATGTTTTAATTTACGCCGTTGGCAATCCTGAGGACCCTCGTACCGTTCGGGCTAAAAAACTTCTCTTAACCGCCATTAATGCGACTTGGCCTATCGCAGCGCAAGTGTATGGTGAGTTTTTTGCAGTAGTTGTAAACAAAAAAATGGTCTCACGGAAAAAAGCCCGTGAAGTAGTTGAAACGTGGCAACAATTGATGCCATCTCTAGCTTCGTCGCTAACCGCCCATGCGAAAGCCCGTGAACTGGCGACGCTTCATCAATACCCGTTTTGGGACGCGTTAATCATTGCGACTTGCGCCGAAAATAATATTCAAAGCTTGTACTCCGAAGACCAAGGTAGCTTGCCTAAACCGCTCGGCGTTCGAGTGATTAGCCCGTTTTCAGCATAAGAAAGCGCAATACATTAGAAAATAGTACTGGCCGACTTGCTTGACGTTAACGTAAACGTCATAGTATTAACTTCTTTGCTCATTTAAGCCCCGCGACCATGACCGATCTTTCAAACGCCAAAAGCCTTGCGCAATACAAAGCTACTAATAAGGTTCGTTTTGTAACCGCCGCCTCGTTGTTCGATGGGCACGATGCCTCCATTAATATCATGCGCCGTATTTTGCAAAGCATGGGTTGCGAGGTTATTCACTTGGGCCACAATCGCTCGGTGCAAGAAGTCGTCAACACGGCGCTGCAAGAGGACGTACAAGGTATTGCAGTGTCTAGTTATCAGGGCGGTCATGTCGAGTATTTTAAATACATGATCGACCTATTGCGTGCCGGTGGCGGCAGCCATATCAAAGTGTTTGGCGGTGGCGGCGGGGTTATTGTGGCCGACGAAATTGCCGAGCTACATGCGTACGGCGTCACACGTATTTACTCACCAGAGGACGGTCAGCAATTAGGTTTGCAGGGCATGATCGGCGATATGATTTCGCGCTGCGATTCAGACCTGGCTTTGCAAGCGCCGACCTCATTAAGCGGCATAAAAGGTTTGGCCGGAAGTCTTGCTGGGCAACGACAATTAGCACAACTAATTACTGGCCTCGAAGCAGGCAAAGTAGATGCCGCGTTGCGCGCTGCGCTACACCAAGCAGCCGACACTTGTACTGTACCAACGTTAGGTATTACCGGCACGGGCGGCGCTGGTAAATCGAGCCTAACCGACGAGCTAGTTCGGCGGTTTCGCTTAGATCAAAACAACCAATTAAAACTAGCCATTATTTCAGTGGACCCAACACGTCGTAAATCGGGTGGTGCGTTGTTAGGCGATCGCATTCGCATGAACGCGATTAACCACGCCAACATTTATATGCGTTCATTAGCAACGCGCGAAGCCGGTAGCGAAATTAGTCAAGCCTTACCCGATGTGATCGCCGCTTGCAAAGTAGCCGGGTTCGATTTGGTGTTGGTAGAAACATCGGGTATTGGTCAGGGTGACGCCGCTATTGTTCCTTTAGTGGATGCCAGCCTATATGTAATGACGCCAGAGTTTGGCGCCGCCAGTCAATTAGAAAAAATTGACATGCTCGATTTTGCTGATTTTGTGGCAATTAACAAATACGATCGTAAAGGGTCTGCCGACGCGTTGCGCGATGTTGCCAAGCAAGTGCAACGCAACAAAGAAGCGTGGAGTACACCGACCGAACAGATGCCCGTGTTTGGCACACAAGCCAGCCGCTTTAATGATGATGGGGTTACCTCGCTGTATTTTGGTTTGCTGCCGAAGTTGCAACAACTGGGTTTGAAGTTACCGCAAGCCAGTGCCTTAGCGCACACTGCACAACGTCATTCCACCAGCCAAGTGGTCATTGTTCCGGCATCACGCACTCGTTATTTAGCAGATATTTCCGACACTGTTCGCGGTTACAAACAACGTGCGCGTAGCCAAGCCCGTATCGCACGCGAAGTACAACAATTGCGAGCCACGCAACGCATGTTGCACGAAGCCAACCCCGATAAACATCGCGCGGTCGAGGCTATTGCCGACTTGGCTGTACAACGCGAGCAACGCTTAGACGGTGATGCTCGTGCAGTGTTGGCTCAATGGCCCGCAATGCGCGCGTCGTACCAGAAAGATGAGCTAGTCACCACCATCCGTGACAAAGAAATTCGCACCCAGTTAGCGCGTGTTTCTTTATCGGGCACGCGTATTCCTAAAGTGGCGTTGCCGCAATACGAAGACGATGGCGAAATACTTAAGTGGTTGATGTTAGAAAACGTTCCCGGTCGTTATCCGTATACAGCCGGCGTGTTTGAGTTTAAACGCGAAGGCGAAGACCCGACTCGAATGTTTGCTGGTGAAGGTGATCCGTTTCGCACTAACACGCGTTTCAAATTGTTATCCGAAGGCATGCCAGCCAAGCGTTTATCGACCGCGTTTGATAGCGTAACTTTGTACGGCAACGACCCCGATTTGCGCCCCGATATTTACGGAAAAGTAGGCAACTCGGGGGTATCTATAGCAACCCTAGATGATATGAAAGTGCTTTACGGCGGGTTTGATTTATGCAACCCAAGCACCAGTGTTTCGATGACCATCAATGGCCCTGCGCCAAGTATTTTGGCCATGTTTATGAACACGGCAGTAGATCAACAGCTCGAAGTGTTTGCGCAAAAAGAAGGTCGTGCACCAAACGATAAAGAAGCAGCCACTATTAAAGCGAATACGCTTAGCACTGTGCGCGGCACAGTACAGGCTGATATTTTGAAAGAGGACCAAGGGCAAAACACCTGTATTTTTTCGACCGAGTTCTCGTTAAAAGTAATGGGTGACGTAGCGCAATATTTTGTGCATAACAACGTGCGTAATTTTTATTCGGTATCAATCAGTGGCTACCATATTGCCGAAGCTGGTGCCAACCCGATCTCGCAGTTGGCCTTTACTTTAGCCAACGGATTTACCTTTGTAGAAGCCTACCTAGCGCGCGGTATGAGCATCGACGATTTTGCGCCAAACTTGAGCTTTTTCTTTAGTAACGGTATGGACCCTGAGTACACCGTTATTGGCCGCGTCGCCCGCCGCATTTGGGCCGTGGCCATGAAAGAAAAATATGCCGCAAACGATCGTAGCCAAAAACTAAAGTACCACTGCCAAACTTCGGGCCGCTCGCTACACGCCCAAGAAATTGACTTCAACGATATTCGCACCACTTTGCAAGCATTAATAGCAACTTACGATAGCGCTAATAGTTTACATACCAACGCCTACGACGAAGCGATCACCACGCCGACCGAGGAAAGCGTACGCCGCGCAATGGCTATTCAGTTAATTATTAACCGCGAATGGGGTTTGGCTAAAAACGAAAACCCCAATCAAGGCGCGTTTATTATTGATGAACTGACCGAATTAGTTGAAGAAGCCGTACTTGCAGAGTTCGAACGCATCGCTGAACGCGGTGGTGTTTTAGGGGCGATGGAAACAGGCTATCAGCGTGGCAAAATTCAAGATGAATCAATGCACTACGAAATGCAAAAACACACGGGTGAATTGCCAATTATTGGTGTGAATACATTCCGTAATCCTAAAGGCGATGCAACGCCGAAAAAATTAGAACTGGCTCGATCGACGGATGACGAAAAGCAAAGTCAACTGAAGCGATTGCATGCTTTTCACGAACGGCATGCAGCTACGAGTGGGCCAATGTTAAGCCAGCTACAACGGGCGGTGATTCAAAACGAGAATGTGTTTGCTGTGCTGATGGACGCCGTGCGCGTTTGTTCGTTGGGGCAAATTACGCAAGCGTTGTTCGAGGTGGGTGGCGAGTACCGAAGAAATATGTAATGGCCAAACTGCGAGCAACCGGCTTTGCCTGAATGAACGCGGTAGGCGCAGCAAAAACCTTTGTCGGGTGATCAGTAAGGTTGATAGCCTTTAATAGCTGCCAGTGCAGCGCTAGTTAGCATTGGTTTAATTTAGTAAGATTAAACAGTGATGATGCTGACAATTGCCGTTACTTGAGCGGCTGCAAACGCAACCGCAATTAAAGCGATAGTGAAGAATTCGATTTTGCTGGTTACTGATTTCATGATGTTTCCTTTTTAAGTTGCTGCGGGTTATTTGTTTGCTGCCGATGTGTGTACTTTGCAGCAACGTAAAAGGGTCGATAGGCGGTTTGCGATGAACCGTCAAAATATTGGAGTGAAGTGTAGATTTAAGGGGGTCTTTAATTTTAAAGCGCTTGATATTACCCCGGTAATATGAAACACTACCGGCATGAGCCAATTACAAACAAAGCTAACCTCCCAATCACAAGTGTCCGTACCCGCTGCTATTAGAAACGCAATGGGGCTAAAACCGGGGTCTGTAATTGAATGGTCGTTACAGGGTGATCACATCGTTGTGACTAGGGTCGTGCGCTGGTCAACAGCAGATATTCACCAAGCGCTTTTTGACGATAAGTTAAAGCCACCGCTTAACACGAATAGTCAAAGCAAGAGCTTGGAAGAGCTAAAACAAGGCATTAAGACCAGCATTCAAAGACGCTATGCTCGCAATTGATACAAATGTTCTTATTAGAATTTTGGTCAGAGATGACAAAGCCCAAGCAATAGCAGCCGATAAGATAATTAATAAAGGGGCTTGGGTTTCGCACCTTGTATTAACTGAAACGGTTTGGGTATTGGATGCAGTGTATCAACGGTCTGCCGCACAGTTGGCGTTGCTGATCGAAATGCTTTTACTACACGAGAGTATTGTGCTGCAAGATGCCGACACAATTACAGCAGCGCTGTTAAATTTCCGTGAAAAACCTGCGCTTGGGTTTTCAGATTGTTTGATTTTAGAAGTTGCGCGTAAATCGGGGCATACGCCGTTAGGTACTTTCGATAAGCGCTTAGCAAAGCTTGCTGGTACACAATTGATTAAATCGTCAATCGCCTAAAATGAATATAGCCCTAGTCGCCCACGACCGAATGAAAGATGCCATTGTGGAGTTAGCGCGCGAGTTTGCTCTAACCCTTAGACAACACAAACTAATGGCTACTGGAACGACCGGCAAACGTCTAAAAACCGAAGTGCAATTAGATGTGGAATGTTTGCTTAGCGGCCCGTTGGGCGGCGATTTGCAAATTGGCGCTCGGTTGGCGGAGGGCCATGTTGATATGGTGATTTTTTTGCGAGACCCAATGACCCCGCAACCTCATGAACCTGATATTAATGCGCTAGTTCGTGCCTGTGATGTACACAATGTTCCTTGTGCTTCAAACCCGTCAGGGGCGCGTATTTTGCTGAAGTCTTTAACTTAGCCTAAACCGTCTAGCGTTAAGATAGAGTGCTTTATGATCGTCATCCTCTTGCCGCCAATCATTCTTGCGTCCTATTTCCTTTCGGCTATTCCCCTTGAAATCCAGTAAAAACATTCCTAAGTCGGCAAAACCGATCGAACTCCAAACCATTTTGTTTTCGCAAGGTTTCGGCACGCGCCGCGAATGCGATGGTTTAATTTATTCGGGCTTGGTAAGGGTCGCAGACCAAGTTTGCGAAGACCCTGAAGAAACTTTTTTCGACGTCACCAGTATCGAGGTGAATAGCGAAGTTTGGCCTGTGTCCGAGTTTGCAATGGTGGCCCTAAACAAACCCACTGGTTTCGAGTGCTCGCAAAAGCCCAAGCATTGGCCAAGCGTCCTAACCTTGCTGCCGACGCCATTACGGCAACGTAATAAAGGCGGGTTGCAACCAGTTGGTCGTTTGGATGCTGACACGACCGGTTTGCTCTTGTTAACCGATAACGGGCCACTAATACATCGTTTAACCAGCCCCAAGCTACACGTGCCCAAAATTTATATAGTGACGACCAGCGAGGCAGTAACGGCACAGCAAATAGAACAATTGAACAACGGCGTTGTGTTGGATGACGACCCTGCCCCTGTAAAGGCGGCAGCGTGCGTGCAGACGCAAGAATTCGAGCTAGCGCTCACCCTAACCGAAGGCAAATACCATCAAGTAAAACGCATGATCGCTGCTAGCGGCAATCATGTGAAAGCCCTGCATCGTAGCCAAATTGGCCGACTAACGCTGCCCGAGACTTTGGCCCCGGGGCAGTGGATGCATATCGATCCGGCTTTGATTAGTTAAAACTCTTGTTAATTAGCAAACTGAGGCGTTGTTAATCGGGTTCTATTAAATCGCTAGCTTAACCAATTGCTTACCTAAATTTTGCCCTTTTAATAATCCTAAAAAGGCCTCAGGTGCAGCGGCAATGCCTTGAGCAATTGTTTCACGATACTTTAGTTTTCCAGTGGCGACTGCACCGCCCAATTCTTTTAATGCTTGCGGCCAAAATTCCATGTGCTCGCTAACAATAAAACCTTGTATTTTCATACGTTGCGTTAACATTAGTTGTGGAAATTGCAATGGGATAGACTCGCCGTTGTAACCAGAAATCATGCCACACACAGCCACGCGCGCAAATGCGTTGCAATGGGCAAACACCGCATTCATGGCAATCCCACCGACGTTTTCAAAATAGCCGTCAACACCCTTAGGTGCTGCAACGCGCAGTGCCTTTAATAACGAACCGACTTCGTTATGTACTTTGTAATCGATACAGGCATCAAACCCTAAGTCGTCGGTTACATAAGCACATTTTTCGGCACCGCCCGCAATGCCAACAACATGGGCGCCACGTGCCTTAGCCAATTGGCCCACAACACTACCTACAGCACCGCTGGCAGCGCTAACGACAAGCGTTTCGCCTTCCTTAATGCCAATAATTTGCGTTAGACCGTACCAACCGGTAACACCTGGCATCCCCACTGGGCCCAAGTAGGCTGAAATGGGTACATGCGTCGTATCGATTTTTCGTACCATGCCGCTTTGCTCGGCATTGACCACACAATATTCTTGCCATCCGCCCATACCGACTAACTGATCACCCACACTAAACTTGGCGTTGCGTGATTCGACCACTTCGCCAACGGTGCCACCGATCATTACGGCGTTTAATGCTTGGGGTTGGGCGTAGTTTTTTCCGTCATTCATGCGGCCACGCATATACGGGTCGAGACTAAGAAAATGGTTGCGCACTAAGATCTCGCCGTCGTTTAACGCGGGTGTTTGCAAACTGACTAACTGAAAATTAGCGGTGCTTGGCTCACCACTTGGGCGCGAGATAAGGTGAATTTGATTATTTTGGGCCATGGCGCTGTTCGTCTTAAATGAGGAAAGACAACTATGATAACTTTCAAAACGCTTAATGGCACAACAGGAGAGTCCCAATGACAAGAACAATAAAGAATATATCGGGCTCACTGTGTTTGCGCGCAGCTGCTTTCAGCACTGCCCTAGCTTGCTTGATATCGGCACAGTCGGTCAATGCAGGCATTACGCGGATCGTAATTGAAAAAAACGCTGCGCCTGATGCTACCCTTTTAACGGTGGATGCACCCATCGCGTATCAACGCATTAGTGGGCGCGCGTTTGGCGAACTAGATCCTAAAGCACCCTTAAATGCCATTATTCAAGACATTGCACTGGCCCCGCGTAACGCGCGCGGTATGGTCGAATATGAAACTACTTTTCAGTTGGTAGTACCGCAAGATCGTAGTAAGGCCAGCGGCTTGCTTTGGCATGACGTGCCCAATCGTGGTGGGCGATTAACCATTGTTCCGGCTGAACGCAACTTGGGTGATATTGGCCTATCAAGCGGTTGGCAGGGCGATAACTCGGGTGGAACAGCGCGGGATGCTTTGGATCGCGATTTCGTAAAAGTGCCGATTGCGCGCAATGCCGATGGCAGTGAAATTACCGGCAAAGTGTTAGGGCGTATTGTGAATCGCAGTGGCCCCAATTCGCAGCCTATTTTTGTGCAAGTAAACCCTTTACCTTACAAGCCCGCGAGTCTTGATACTAACCGCGCGACGCTCACAATGCACAGCCACGAAACAATCGATGGCAAAGTAACCGTAGCGGGTGTAGTGCCAACAAGCGACTGGGCATGGGCCAAATGTGATGCAACAAACCCGTTTCCGGGTACGCCCGATCCGACACAAATTTGTTTAAAAAATGGCTTCGACAATAAGCTGCTTTATCAAGTCGTTTTTACTGCAAAAGATCCCTATGTGTTGGGTGTTGGCTTTGCGGCCTTCCGCGATGTGGCTGCATTTTTTCGTCATGAAACCCAAGATCGTTTTGGAACGGCAAATCCGATTGCTGGTTTAGTTAAGCACGTTATTAGTCGAGGCAATTCGCAATCGGGTAATTTTTTGCGTGGGTTCATTCATTTAGGGTTTAATCAAGACGAAGCGGGTCGTCAAGTGCACGATGGCGCATGGCCAATTATTGCGGGCCGCCGCATTGCTTTAAATTTCCGTTGGGCGCAACCCGATGGCGTCTTAGAGCTGTATCAGGCGGGTAGTGAGGGGCCACAGTGGTGGTTGCCTTATCCCGATCCAGTGCGCCGCGATGCCCAGGGAAAAATAGCAACCCTAGGTATTCTAGATCGTTGCACTGTTACGAAAACATGCCCTAAAATTATCGAGCATTTTGGTTCTGCCGAAGTGTGGTCACTAAAGCTAACGCCCGAGTGGGTTGGCACCGAGGGTAAGGTTGATATTGCATTGCCCGACAACGTGCGCCGATACTATATTGCCAGTACCACTCATGGTGGGTTTGCCGTGCTAAGTCCAGGCACTGCATTTAGTGCCAGTTTGGCCGAAAGCGCCTTACCACCACCAAGCTGTCCGGGTAATAATTTTGGTACGGGTACTTTAAGTGCAAACCCATTACCGCATATTCATACTGTTAATGCGCTGCGGCTCCACTTTCGCAATTGGGTGATGAGCAATACAGCGCCGCCGGCGAGCCGTTGGCCGCTATTATCTAAAGGCGAGCTAGTTGCCCCTAACCGACAGGCCATGAATTTCCCAGCTATTCCGGGTATTCCCAATTCGGTGCCCAGCAATTTCATTATGCCGACATTCGATTACGACTGGGGGCCTGAGTTCAATGCAAACGATGGTTCAGGTGTACCCACCACTATCCCTCCGGGGATAAAGCAAGTCATCAACATGCTCGTACCCAAAGTGGATGCTGACGGTAACGAAGTGGGTGGTGTGCCCGTGGTGCTGCAAGATGCGCCGCTAGCAACTTACTTGGGATGGAATATAACCGCCGAAGGTCAACGACCTTTTCATGCGGGCCAAATTTGTAATTACGCAGGCGGTATGATTCCGTTTGCAAAAACTCGTGCTCAGCGCCTGACCAATAACGATCCGCGATTGTCATTAGAAGAACGCTATGGCGATCACGCTGGTTACGTTAAAGCAGTACAAGTTGCTATAGAGCGCGCGTTGCGGGAAGGCTTTTTACTGCCGCAAGATGCCAATGTTTTAATACGCCAAGCGCAAGACGCAAATGTGTTGAAGTGAGCGTTTTGAGGTAATAACGTTCAAGTAAAAGCGTTCAAGTAAGTCCAAGGGTAACAAATGAAATTAGGATGTATCGCAGATGATTTTACTGGCGCGACCGACTTAGCCAATAATTTGGTGCGTGCCGGTATGCGCGTTGTACAAATTATTGGTGTACCTGATGATGTTGATGCAGTTGGCAAAATAGCCAGCACATCGTTTGTCCAAGTTGATGCAGTTGTGGTTGCTTTAAAATCGCGCACTATTCCGGCAGCGCGGGCTATCGAACAATCCTTAGCCGCATTATCTTGGTTAAAAGCCCACGGCGCCGAGCAAATTTATTTTAAATATTGCTCCACCTTTGATAGCACTGCTAAAGGCAATATTGGGCCAGTGACAGAAGCGCTTATGGGCGCACTAAAAACCAACTTTACAATTGCAACGCCGGCGTTTCCGGATAACGGACGCACAGTATTTAAGGGGCATTTGTTTGTTGGTGATGTGTTGCTAAACGAAAGTGGTATGCAGCATCACCCTTTGACGCCAATGACCGATGCCAATTTAGTGCGGGTTTTGCAATCGCAATGCCAACATAAAGTAGGTTTAATTAATTACAAAGCAGTGGCGCAAGGGCCAGAGCAAATAGCGACCGTAATCGAGCAGCTAAAACAGCAGGCCGTTAAAGTAGCCATTGTTGATGCCGCGTCTAACGACGATTTAATGCGTCTGGGCGCAGCGTTAAAAGCGATGCCTTTGGTTACTGGTGGGTCTGGTGTTGCTATCGGTTTACCAAGCAACTGGGGAATCGCCCCGACCAGTACGGCGAGTCAACTACCGAGCGCCTCGGGCTTTCAGGCGATTGTTGCGGGCAGTTGTTCGCTTGCAACTCAAGCGCAAGTCGCCTTTTTTAAGGCACTGGGCTTGCCCACTTTTCAAATTCAAGCCAAAGCGCTAATTAATCCGCAAGAATTAATTAATGGCGTGTTGGCTGAAGCGCTAGCAAAGTTGCCAAGTGGCCCCGTTTTAGTCTATTCCACAGCAGACGCGCAAACAGTGCAATCTAATCTGCAGGCCACAGCACAGGATCAAGATGTTGGTGCTGCGATCGAAAAGGTTTTAGCCGAAATTGCGCGCGGTCTGGTAAACGGTGGCGTTAAACAACTCATTGTTGCCGGCGGTGAAACGTCTGGGGCTTGTGTTCAAGCGCTGAATTTAAAGCAAATGCAAATTGGTCCACAAATCGATCCGGGTGTGCCTTGGTGTTACGCTAACCTTTCGATTGGCTCGCTCCACATTGCATTAAAGTCCGGTAATTTTGGCACCGAAGATTTTTTTGTAAAAGCTTTTAAACAAATTTAAGTCATCACGATAAATAAAAAAGTATGAACGAAAACGCGGCACGAGAAGCCATCTGCATAGTGGGCCAAAGCTTGTTTCAGCGCGGCTATGTACACGCAACAGCAGGCAACATTAGCGTCTCTTTAGATGACGGTTTTCTAATTACACCAACAGACGCATGCTTAGGTTTTTTAGATCCTGCACAACTTGCAAAATTAGATTTAGAAGGGCGACAAGTCAGTGGTGCTCGGGCTAGTAAAACAATTGCTTTGCATCAGACTATTTATCGGTCTGCGGTTCATTTTGAACTGACGGCAAAGACGGCTTGTGTAATTCATACGCATAGTACCTATTGCGTAGCGCTTAGCCTAAACCCACAAGATGCCATCATTACCGACCACGGCCCCGAGCTTTTGCCGGCCTTAACGCCCTACTTTGTTATGAAAGTTGGGCATGTGCCAATAATTGAATATCAACGCCCTGGTGCGCCCGAAGTAACTAATGCAGTTGCGCTTGCGATTGACCAATACGGCGAAAAACATCGCGCAATTCGCGCCGTTATGCTTCCGCGATTAGGCCCTAATGTTTGGCACGATTCGCCCATGGCAGCTATGGCCACTTTAGAAGAGCTTGAAGAAACAGCTCGCTTGGTTTACCTTTCGAAATTAGGTAACCCGACAGAGCCTCCTGCCACTTTAGACTCGAAGGCTATCGCGCAATTACGCTCTAATTTTATTATTTCGTGGTAAAAAATATTTAAAGAATTCTATGTCTAAAAATCTTCCAAAGTTTGCTGCAAATTTGTCGATGCTTTACCCAGAGTTAGCGTTTTTAGATCGCTTTGCTGCTGCGGCCAATGACGGCTTTAAAGCCGTCGAGTATTTGTTTCCTTATCACTACGCTAAAGAAACACTTGCTCAATTATTGCAACAAAATAATTTGCAACAAGTGCTTTTCAATGCACCACCCGGCGGCGGCGATCAACCTGCCGCCATTGATGCGGCATGGAACGCTGGCGCGCGCGGCACTGCCTGTGTACCCGGGCAAGAGGCGCACTTTAAATCAGGGGTTGTGTTAGCACTGGACTACGCCAAAGCATTAGCTTGCCCGCGTATTCACTTAATGGCGGGTCTTATTCCTGAGGGAATGAACTACGTTCAAGTATTACCGACTTACTTAAGTAATTTGAAATGGGCCGCGCAACAGGCGCAAGCAGTGGGGATTGATGTGTTGATCGAACCGATCAACACGCGAGACATTCCGCGTTTCTTTTTAAACCGTCAAGATCAAGCACATAGCATTATTGAGCAAATTGGATTGCCCAATTTAAAAGTGCAAATGGATCTTTATCATTGCCAAATTGTGGAAGGCGATGTAGCCATGAAACTACGCCAGTATTTGCCTACAGGTCGCGTCGGACATTTGCAAATTGCCGGCGTTCCACAACGCCACGAGCCCGATGTGGGCGAATTAAATTACGATTATTTGTTTTCGGTATTAGCCGAAGTTTCAGCCGAATGCGGGTTTGATGGTTGGGTTGGCTGCGAGTACCGACCAGCGCGAGGTGCAGTTGCTGGCGGTACTTCGGCCGGGTTGGGTTGGTTTAAACGACAACCTAATTAAGTGTATTTGGCGACCTACAGCAGCGTGTAGTTCGCCAAAAGGGGAATTCAATTTACTTTGCAGCAACATTCATGTTGGCGGTCGCGGGCTTTAATTCAATTAAACTAACTTCGCCGACGCCAGCTTTAAACAATGGAGTCGCTTGTGTATTGGCGATTGCGGCAAAAACTTTGTTCGCTACGAGGTCGTTTTCGCCAATGCCTACAAGGTAAATACCTGCAGTGCGATCAGCCATTGCTGATCGGGGCGCTTTGTAAGCGGGGTTAGCTATTAGACCAAGCTCGCCCGAGGTCCAAATATAAGGCTGTGTCGAATCAGTTGGCGTTGCCGCTTGTACTGAACCAATTGCAGCGATTGAAACAATGGCTGAGGCAATCATTGTGTTTAAAATATTTTTCATGGTGTGTTCCTTTAAAGAGTGTTTAAGTTCAAGCAACAATGTGTTGTCGATGGAATAGATTGTGCGCATCGAACTTATCAATCAGCGCTCGCTAAGAACTCGTTAACATCGTCTTTGCATCTCAGTCTGATAACAGGAAATCTAAGCACTTTGTTCGACACTTCCGCTGTCAAAACGGCTTTGTGTGACAAGTTGACTAGGCGAAGCTTCTTATTGCGCCTTAGTGCTTTCCACATGCGCAGGCATTAATCACACTGATCAGTCAACTAGGCGGGCTGCGCTAGCGTGAATACTGAGCAAGGTCTGCGAGAATGCATAAAATCACGCAATCGATTAGTAGAAATATAAAAGCGATCGGCTAGTACCGGCTGGCACGATCTCTGCATAGTTTGTTGCACGAATAACCGGAAATTTAAAAAACGCCTTTCTAGGAGCGAATCATCATGTTTTTGTCTAAAAAAGTAGCGGCAGCCCCGACCGGTCGCCGTAACGTGTTCAGCACGCTTGCTGTAGGTGCATTAGTAGCGATGCTCGGCACTAGCGCAGTGCAAGCGCAAACCACCCCAATTAAGTTTCAATTGGATTGGCGTTTTGAAGGTCCAGCCGCTTTATTTTTAGCGCCTGTTGCAAAAGGTTATTTTAAAGACGCAAAACTCGACGTCACGGTCGATGCAGGCAATGGTTCTGGTGGCACAGTGCAACGTGTAGCTTCGGGTACTTACGATATGGGCTTTGCCGACATGGCTGCGTTAATGGAGTTTCACGCCAATAACCCAGACGCACCCAACAAGCCAGTCGCTATTATGATGGTGTACAACAATACGCCCGCTGCCGTTTTAACTTTAAAAAAATCGGGGATCACTAAACCCAGCGATTTAAATGGTAAAAAGTTAGGTGCGCCGGTATTTGATGCGGGTCGTCGCGCATTTCCAATTTTCTCCAAAGCCAACTCAGTCGGGACTATTAACTGGGTCACGATGGACCCGCCCTTACGTGAAACCATGTTAGTTCGCGGCGAAGTCGATGCAATTACTGGTTTTAGCTTTACTTCGTTATTGAACTTAGAAGCACGTGGCGTTAAAGCTGAGGAAGTAGTGATCTTGCCTTATGCCGATTTTGGTGTGAAGTTATACGGCAACGTTATTATTGCCTCACCTAAAATCTTGAAAGAAAACCCCGCAGCAGTGAAGGCGTTCTTACAAGCGTTTGCTAAAGGCGCCAAAGAAGTCATGGCTAAACCTGATGATGCAATTCAATATGTTAAAGCACGCGATGGCATCATTAACACCGAACTCGAAACACGTCGTTTAAAGTTGGCCATCGACTCCGTGGTTGCTAGCCCAAGCGCACGCGAAGAAGGCTTTGGAAAAGTAGTGCCGGGTCGTTTGTCCTTAATGGCAAGCCAAGTGTCCGATGCATTTAATACTAAAACACGGGTTGATGCGGCCGCTGTTTGGAACGCTTCATTTTTGCCAACCAATGCTGAACTAAACGTTTTGCCTGCTGTAAAAAAGTAATGTGATGTAGAGTCTTGGGCGCGCACTGCGCTCAAGACATAAAAAAAATAAGAGACACACCATTGAACTACTTTGTCGATTTTCAAAATGTTTGGTTGGCCTATAACGAGGAGCTATTGGCTAAACAGCAGTTCGCAGTAGAAGACATCTCGCTGCAAATGAACCAAGGCGAATTTATCGCCATTGTGGGTCCTTCAGGTTGTGGAAAATCCACCTTTATGAAGTTGACTACAGGCTTAAAAATGCCTAGCAAAGGCAGCATTAAAATTGACGGCCAATCGGTTACTGGGCCCTTAAAAATTAGCGGCATGGCGTTTCAGGCGCCGTCTTTATTACCTTGGCGAACAACCGTTGAAAATGTGTTGTTGCCTCTAGAAATTGTTGAACCCTATCGCAGTCAATTTCGCGACAAGCGCAAAGAGTTCGATGAACGTGCGCGAAAATTATTGCAGTCGGTAGGTCTAGGTGGCTACGAAGATAAATTTCCGTGGCAGTTATCGGGCGGAATGCAGCAGCGCGCTAGTATTTGCCGCGCTTTAATTCACGAACCGAAAATGCTCTTGCTTGATGAACCCTTTGGTGCGTTGGATGCGTTCACGCGCGAAGAGTTGTGGTGCGCCCTGCGCGATCTACATCAAGCGCAAAAATTTAATACTATTTTGGTAACCCACGATTTACGCGAAAGTGTTTTCTTGGCCGATACGGTGTATGTCATGAGTAAGAGCCCCGGTCGCTTTGTAGAAAAACGCCATATCGATTTACCCCGTCCGCGCGATTTAGAAATTACTTACACGCCGAAATTTACCGATATTGTTCATGAGCTACGCGGGCATATTGGTGCCATTCGAAAGACAACAGCGGTGGTGCCAAAATGAAAGTTTCCAAAAACGTTGAGCGTTGGTCACCTTTTATTGTCTTAGCAATTACTTTGGTGTTGTGGCAAGCCATCGTGATGTTGTTCAAAATACCAGAGTTTATTTTTCCGACCCCAACAAAAATTTTAAGCGAATTTATCGAGTTTAAAGGCGCAATTTTAGAAGCGGCTTGGAAAACTTTTTGGGTCACGATGATAGGGTTTTTATTGTCTATCGTTGTGGGTGTGTTGTTAGGTTTTTTAATTGGATCGTCTCGTATTGCTTACAGTGCGTTGTTTCCATTAATGGTGGCGTTTAATGCCGTGCCTAAGGCCGCTGTAGTACCTATTCTTGTTGTGTGGTTTGGTATTGGCATAGGGCCAGGTGTTTTAACCGCATTCCTAATTTCTTTTTTCCCAATTACTGTAAACATTGCTACGGGCCTAGCGACTATGGAACCAGAGCTAGAAGATGTGTTGCGCGTGTTGGGTGCAAAGCGCTGGGATGTCCTTACAAAGGTCGGTTTGCCGCGTTCGATGCCCTACTTTTATGGCTCGTTAAAAATTGCCATTACCTTAGCGTTTGTCGGCACAGTGCTAGCCGAAATGACCGCTGGTGACTCTGGTATCGGTTATTTGATGCAAACTGCTGGCAGTCAGCAGCGACTGGCTTTAGCATTCGCAGGCTTGGTCACCATTGGTGCGATGGCGATGGCAATGTATCAATTGTTTTCTTGGGTTGAAATGCGTACGACGGGTTGGGCACATCGCGGCTCACAAAATACTTAGTACACACGACTACGCAAGAAACGAGTCGTGTAGGCAAACTTTTAGGAGTCGATTGATGTTTCGAATTTTCGCGTATGTTGGTTTAACACTTAGTGTTTTGTTGGGCACCGCCGGTTGCAACACAATTCAAGGTATTGGCAAAGACGTAAAAAAGGCTGGCGAAGTGGTTGAAGACGCCGCAAAGAAAAAGTAATTTGAATTCGAATCAAATTTTAGTGGCTTTACGCAAAGCCAACGAAGTCGCGCTAAAAGCGAAACAAACGGGGCATCATCCGTTTGGTGCGCTATTAATAGCGCCCGATGGCGATACGGTGTTAGATAGCCAAGGCAATATTGATACGGTCAATCATGCCGAATCAACCCTGGCTCGTCGCGCTGCTGCAAACTTTTCGGCTCCATACCTGTGGACCTGTACTTTGGTATCTACAGTAGAGCCCTGTGCAATGTGCTCGGCTACCCAATATTGGGCCAACATTGGTCGGGTAGCCTATGGCATTTCCGAGCAAACTTTACTGCAATTGACAGGCCGCCATTTAGAAAACCCGACCTTAAATTTAACTTGTCGTGACGTATTTTCGGCGGGACAAAAAGCGATTCGGGTTGACGGACCAACTAACGAGATGCAGCAAGAAATCATCGCGCATCACAAAGGGTTTTGGACTTAGGCTACCACGCCCCGTTTCAGTAAACCGTCGATGTCGGTTTGACTAAAACCTAGCTCAGTCAATATCGCGTTGCTATGCTCGCCCATACGCGGCGGGTTTAAGCGAACCCCCAACCGTTGCCCATCTAATGTAAACGGCAGCAAAGTGGTTTTTACAGTTTCGCCCGCACGTGGTCCATCCGAAAGAACAACCGGCATCAAACCACCTGTTTGATTTAAATGCGGATCGTCTAACAAATCTTCGGGTCGGTTAATGGGTGCAAATGGTAAGCCTGCTGATTCGAAGCGGTGCGCCAATTCTGCTGCCGAAAACGGCTTTAACCGGTGGCGAATTTCTTCAAGCAAAATAGGGCGTGCGGCCACCCGTTCGTTATTGCTTAGGTAGGCTGGGTTAGCTAACAAATCGGGCCAGTGCATAAGCCTACATAATGTTTGCCATTGCCCATCGCTAACTGCAGCCAAAAAAATTTGTTCGTTATCTTTTACCGTAAACACATCATAAATAGCCCAAGGGCTTATGCGTGATGGCATTGGTGAAGGGGCTTGGCCCGTCATCGCGTATTGCATCATGTGCTGGCCGACTAAAAATATATTATTTTCAAACAACGCACTTTGTACTTCTTGGCCTTTGCCGCTAAAGCCCCGCTCAATCAAAGCACCAAGCGCACCGATTGCGCCAAACATGCCGCCCATAATGTCATTCACACTAGTGCCTGCACGCAACGGATCGCCTGGCCGACCTGTCATGTAGGCTAACCCGCCCATCATCTGAACTACTTCATCCAAAGCGGTTCTGTGCTCGTATGGGCCGGGTAAAAATCCTTTCAGCGTAACGTAAATTAACCGTTGATTTTGAGCGCTTAGTTGCGCGTAATCTAGGCCATACTTGCCCATTACCCCGGACTTAAAATTCTCGGCAACAACGTCGGCGTTTAAACACAGTTTTTTCGCAATCGCTGCGCCTTCAGCTTGTTTTAGATCAAGTAACAAGTTGCGTTTGTTGCGATTAAACATGGGGAAAAAACCGGTGCCAGCACCCATTAGCTGTCGGGTACGATCGCCTTCAATCGGTTCAATTTTAATGACATCGGCACCCATGTCAGCCAACACTAAACCACAAGTTGGGCCCATCACCATATGGGTAAACTCAACTACTTTGCACCCCTTTAATGGTTGGTGACGGCTAGATGGATTTGAACCTACCATTGTGCGGGCAACTGACCTTTTACAATGATGGTTTTTTTAACGTGGGTCAGGTGACCCCCTTTTTCTAAATCTTTCAGTATGCGAGCCACCATTTCGCGCGACGCACCAATGCGATAGGCAATATCTTGTTGCGTTAACTTTTCTTCAACGGTGCGATAGCCCAATGCATCTTCAACAGAATTTCGAATTAGAAAATCGCGCAGGCGACCGTACACATCAAGCAAGGCCAAGTTTTTTGCGGCTTGTGTGACGCTTCTAGTTCGTTCGATAACACGTCTTAACAGAGCGGCGGTAAAGTTTGGATTAGCCGCCATGTAGTGCTCAAGTTGCGTACACGTTAGCACGCTACATTTGCAATCTTCGGCAGCAATAATGCTGGCCGACCTTGGGCCACCATCGAGCGCTAGTTCGCCAATAATGTCGATAGGGCTGTAAAGCCCGTAAGTCACTTCTTTATCATCGGCCGATTGAGCGAAGGCCCGCATTTTTCCTTCAACCAAAATATAAATACGGTCGTCGGTTTCGCCTTCTTGAATAAGCAAAACCCCCTTTGTGAAACGACGCGGGGGGTAGGTGCTAATAAGGGGGGCGAAAAGGGCTGCAGAAATCAAGGGCGAGAGTTAAGGTCGGGTATTGTTAGTCCTTCATGTTGCTACGCGCAGCCCTCACTGTCAACGCGCTTCGCAAAGACTACCCGTTTGTGCTGCCCGTATTTCCTACCATAGGAGGTAGTTTTGCTACTTTTACCAATAAGGTTCGCACGCAACTGCAATTGGTTTTTTGTAGTATTCCTTTAATGTGCGAGCGAATAGTTGCGATCGATATATTTAACCTTTGGGCTACAAGGTCGGGCGAAAAACCATGGGCTAACTGTCCCAACACGTTGGTTTCTGATGCAGTAAGACCATACAAGTTGGCATAGCTTGCGATGGTCTGAGCCGAGCAGACAGCACTTTTTTCTGTGGTCAACAAAATGCCACTTTGCCCGTCGTCTAATATGATGGGGGACAGCGAAACGATCAGTTTTTTTTCATCGTCAGGGTTTTCCGATAAAACTTCGTCTTCACTCTTTAAGATCAACATCCGACGCCATCCTTCGGTCGACTGTAACAGGGCGCGTTGCACGCGATCGCCTTGCGGAGTTGTTACCCATGGCACAACTTTACCTAGCGTCATCGCAAGTCCGCATTCTGCCAAGGCTTCGCGAGCGGTTGAATTGCACATCAGCACACGACGGTGGGTGTCAAGAACGGCCATGCCAAACGCGACGCTTTCGATTACCCTTGATAGCCACAAAGGAATGAAGGCACTGGCCGGTTCGCTTGCCGGTTCGTTTGGCGGGTTGGAACGCGAAGTTGTCGATTGGCTGTCGAAATAACCGTGCTCGCGCTCTTTTACTTTTGACGTGCCATTGTCGAAAGCTGAGCCAGTAATTAATTCTAATCGTGCGTTCATTTTGTATGTTCCCGTTATGCATTCCATGCTAAAAAGAGAACGGAAAAAATGCTTGGCCTTATTACCACG
Source organism: Betaproteobacteria bacterium (assembly GCA_031429355.1). Taxonomy (GTDB): domain Bacteria; phylum Pseudomonadota; class Gammaproteobacteria; order Burkholderiales; family Burkholderiaceae_E; genus JANOZM01. The sequence continues at coordinate 206,847 of JANOZM010000004.1, forward strand.
CGTTTTGTGACAAATTAACAAAACTCTTATTTGTTCGGGGACGGTGATGGCAAAAAACTTTGATGCGATGGAAAACTCGAATAATTCGAACAACCCGAGTATTCATGATGTTTCACAGCCCGAGCGGCGGCAGATCATTAAAGGTGGTTTGGGCGGTGTTTTAACAGGGTTATTGGCTCCCTTAGGTGCCAGCGGTCTGGTTGCAGGATGTGCAACAACCTCGTCGTTAGCCACCGGCCTTAGTCATCCCTTATTAGCCGGAACTGCGACGTTTCAAGGCGAAGTGGGTGCCCGAGGGCAATTTACTTTTAAAGGCGTACCGGTTTCAATTGCTGATCGCATTACCGTTCCTGAAGGGTATACCGCTCAAGTGCTCACTCGGTGGGGCGACCCAGTTGGTATTCCGGGCAATATGCCCAGTTTTAAAGCCGATGCTAGCAATAGCGCACAAGAACAAGCCGCCCAATTTGGTATGCATCACGACGCCATTCACTATTTTCCGTTAGGCGACGGCGAGCCAGGCAATCGCCGAGGGCTCTTGGTGATGAACCATGAATACACCGATGATGGTTTGTTGCATCCCGGTGGTCTCGAAAATTGGACGGCGGAAAAAACTCAAAAATCGATCAATGCTCACGGGGTTTCTGTTTGTGAGGTCAGTTTAAAAACCGGTTCAAACGGTCAGACGCAATGGGAAGTTGTGCGTCCCTCCAACTACGCGCGACGAATTACAACTGCAACCCCAATGTCGGTAGCCGGTCCTGCCACCGGACACCCGTTGATGCAAACTGCTGCCGATCCTGCTGGAAAAACTATTTTAGGGACATTAAATAATTGCGCTCATGGTGTAACGCCTTGGGGCACGTACCTTGCTTGCGAAGAAAACTGGAGCTTTTACTTTCAAGGGCCGGCGCAACCTGATGCCGACCAAAAACGCTACGGCGCACGTAAGGCTTGGTACCCGTGGGGCGAAACCGAAGCGCGGTTTGATCTAACCAAAACGCCTAACGAATTTAATCGCTTTGGCTGGGTCTGTGAAATCGATCCAAATGATCCCACCAGCACCCCAATTAAACATACTGCAATGGGTCGTGGAGCCTACGAATGCGCCACAATTGGTCAGCTAAAAGATGGCCGCGTTGTCGCCTTTATAGGTGAAGATTCGCGCTTTGAATACATTTATAAGTTTGTCTCGCGCGACGCGGTAAAACCTGGTGGCTTTGCCGCTAACAAAACGGTTTTGGATCACGGTACCTTGTACGTAGCGCGTTTTGACGCTAACAACACAGGCCGTTGGATTGAATTAACAGCGGGCAAAAACGGGCTCACTGCCGATAAAGGTTTTGCAACGCAGGCCGAAGTTGTTATTCGCAATCGACAAGCCGCTGACCTAGTGGGTGGAACCAAAATGGACAGGCCGGAGTGGATTACGATTGATCCAAAATCGGGTCAAGTGTATTGCACGTTAACCAACAACTCGCGGCGTGGGGATGCTAAAGATGGGCAGCCAGTCGACGCCGCTAACCCACGTGCCAACAACGTCATGGGCAATATCATTCGATGGAAACAAGACGGCGATTTTGATGCGGCTACCTTTACTTGGAATCATTTTGTATTAGCAGGCGACCCGGTGAACACACGGCTTGAAGCTAAAGGCAATATTAAGGGAGATATTTTTGCTTGTCCCGACGGGCTTTGGTTCGACCCGATGGGCCGGTTGTGGGTATGTACAGATATGCACGCCACGCAAATGAATAAAGGCGAGCTAATTAGTATTGGCAATAATATGTTGCTGGCTGCCAATGCCGATACGGGTGAGGTAAGACGTTTTCTAACCGGCCCAGTTAATTGCGAAATTACTGGCACTATTGCAACACCTGATATGCGCTCTTTGTTTGTGAATGTTCAACACCCTGGCGAAACCCCAAGTGACCGCAGCGACCCAAAAGAGCCATCCAAGTACTCTACTTGGCCCGATGGTTTGGGTCGCCCGCGCTCTTCAACTATTGTGATTCGCCGAATCGATGGCGGTATTATTGGGTCTTAAACTCGGACTTAAATTGGGACTGTGTACCTGTTTGGCGGTGGGATGGTTTTTGATCTGTGCATCGTCATGCATAATGCGAGCTCTACAAAAACTACTAGGGAAATTCATGAAGTACTCCGCTGTCCTCTTATCCGCATTAACCGTTTTGTCCGCTCAAGTTTTTGCACAAAGCGCCCCGGCTCCAGCTGCTGCAACAGCACCAGCAACTCCCGCAGCCGCTCCTGCCGCTGCAGCAACAGCACCTGCAACAGCGCCGAAGGCAGCCGTTGCACCAAAAGCTGCATCGGGCGATCACGCCTTAGAAGGTAAGCTAGCGCACTACGGCGCAAAATTTCGCGGTCGTAAAACAGCCAGCGGCGAGCGTTTTAACCCAGCTGCAATGACAATGGCACATCGCACATTACCGTTTGGCACCATGGTTAAAGTGACCAATATAAAAAACAAGCGTAGCGTCGTGGTTCGTGTGACCGATCGTGGTCCATCAACTCCCGATCGTATTGCCGATGTAACTACGGCTGCTGCTCGTAAATTGGGCATGATGAAAAGCGGTGTGGTTGATGCCAAGCTTGAAGTTGTTGGCAAGCGTGCAGGAAAAAAAGCAGTCAAAAAAGTCGCAAAGAAGTAATTCGTCTACGGCTAATTAGCCCACTAAGGCCGCTAGGGATTAACAGTCTTTAGCGGCCTTTGTTATTAAACTAGAGTTTTTCATCGGTTTAGTTTATGTCTGTTGCCTCATCTCTTTTTTTCGAACCGACTCGTGCTGCTGGCCTTGCCCGCCTAACCCGTTTTGTTGACGAACGTCGTGCCGGTAGCGCTTACGAAAGAGATCGCAACTTTGATCACACTAAAGCTGGTGTTGGGTCGACTGCATTGCCTAACAATGTGTCTTGCTTATCGCCGTACATTCGGCATCGGTTGGTTAGTGAGACCGAAGTTTTGCAGACCGTCTTACAGCACGAAGATCCCCAGGCCGCTGAAAAATTTATTCAAGAAGTCTGCTGGCGAACCTATTGGAAGGGTTGGTTAGAACGTAACCCCAATGTTTGGCAACGTTATTGCCACGAGCGCGATCAACTAAAGGCGCTTAACCCAGCGCTACTAAAAGCAATTCGAAGCGCTAAACAAGCTAACACCGGCATTGTTTGTTTTGATGCTTGGGTGCAGCAATTAATAACCACCGGATATTTGCACAACCATACACGGATGTGGTTTGCCAGTATTTGGATTTTCACATTAAACCTTCCTTGGCAAGCTGGCGCAGATTTTTTTATGCAGCATCTGTGTGATGCGGATGCCGCCTCTAATACATTGTCGTGGCGGTGGGTAGCGGGGCTGCAGACCAAAGGTAAACATTATTTAGCGCGAGCGGAAAATATTGCGCGTTACACCGGTGGTCAATTTAATCCGCGTGGGCAACTGAACGAAAGTGCAAGCGCGTTATCCGAGCCCGATGGCGATGCAGTTCCTACAACACGAGATCTGTTGAATTTATCAGCCCAGTGGAAGACTGCGGCGCTTGATTGCTATTCTCCTAAGACCTTAGCCGCAGAAACGTTCTTGTTAATTCACGAGGACGATTGTTTAGCCGAGTCATTTAGCCAACTAACTTCGGTGGCTGGGCTTATAGTTGTCAATGCAGGGCAACATCGCGCCTGCGAATCGATGGGAGCTGCAAGCCAACAGTTTGCGCTTGGAGCGCTAGCCGATGCACGGCGGCGAGCGATTGAGCACTGGAAATTATCGGAATCTCAGGTGATTGATTGCGCGTCGCCGCAAGCGCTCACTGAACTAATTAGGGGTCGCAACGCCAGCGCCGACGAACATTTGTCAGGCGGGGCTAGGGTTGCCACTTCGATTGCAATCGCGTGGATGCCGGTTGGTCCGGTGCGCGATGCCTTGTCTGTACCGCTTTACAACTTACAGCAACAAGGTGTGCATTTAAAGTACTTAGCACGCCAATGGGATGCTTCTGCTTGGCCGCACGCCAATAAGGGCTTCTTTCACTTAAAGACTAAAATCCCTGAGTTACTGCGAACTGCGCTATGAACGGCAACGTGGACACTGCTTCGCTTCAAGTCGTCTGGTTTAAACGCGACCTGCGTATTCAAGACCATTTGCCCTTGCACACAGCATTGAAAAATGCAGCTTCAAATCCTGTTGTTGCACTGTATTGCTTTGAGCCTAGTTTAACAACGGCACCAGATTACGCGATGCAACATGCCAACTTTGCGACCGAGTGTTTGCTCGAGCTTCGGCAAGACTTAGCGCAACTTAATGTCGAATTGTTGGTACTTAACTGTGAAGTGCTAATCGCGCTAGAGGCGTTGCAAGTTGCATGGCCTACACTGACATTGCATAGCCACGAAGAGACCGGTAATGGGCAAAGTTATCAGCGCGATATTCAAGTGCAGCAATGGTGTAATTTACACGCAGTACCTTGGCATGAGGTGCCCAGTCATGCCGTGGTACGTCGATTAAAAAGCCGAGACGATTGGGGCACGATCTGGAATGATCGAATGCAACAAGCGCTTGTGCCAACACCTGTAGCGCAATTAAACCGCCCTGAAGTAGCCACTGTTTTCGGCGCTATCGCCAAACAGCATTGCAACATAGCATTAAGCCCAAACCAAACCGATAAACCAATGCGTATTCTTGGCGGGCGTAAACAAGCGTTAGCGTTGCTCGAAAGTTTTTTTCAAGAACGTGCTTTCGAATATCGCACAGCAATGAGCAGCCCGTTGTCGGCGCAAACCGCATGTTCGCGTCTCTCGCCGCATATTGCCTTGGGTGTTTTGTCGGTTAAAGAGGTGTTGCATCGGCTGTGGAAAGCGCGTCGTCCTGAATCGTTAAAACAATTGTCTGCTCTTCAATTGGCGAGCAAAACCGAAGCGAGCACTGCTCGTTATTTAGCTTCGATCAAGTCATTCGAGTCGCGTCTACATTGGCGCTGCCATTTTGTTCAAAAATTGGAAAGCCAGCCGAGTATTGAGTTTAAAAATATGCATGATGCGTATAACGGACTGCGACCCGACTCAGTAGATTTACGTTTGTTCAATGCTTGGGCTTCGGGTAATACCGGCTTCCCAATGATCGATGCTTGTATGCGTATGTTGCAGCAAACAGGTTGGATTAATTTTCGTATGCGTGCCATGCTAGTTAGCTTTTCAAGCTATCAACTTTGGCAACCGTGGCGTGAGCCCGCGTTGCATTTAGCGCGCGAATTTTTAGATTACGAACCAGGTATCCATTACTCGCAATTACAAATGCAATCCGGTACGACGGGAATCAACACGATTCGTATGTATAACCCCGTTAAGCAAGCGCGCGATCAAGACCCAACAGGCGCTTTTGTTAGGCAGTGGATTCCGCAACTGGCAAGCGTGCCCAACCCTTGGATATTCGAACCGTGGACCATGCCCACGTTAATACAAGAACAAGTCGGCTGTGTACTAGGGAAAGACTATCCATTACCGGTGATCGAATTACAGCAAGCGAGTCGGCGCGCGCGCGATCTTGTTTGGGGGGTTCGCGAAGAAGCGCAATTTGCCCAACAAGCGCAAGCGGTGTTTCAAAAATTGGGTAGTCGTAATAAGCAACGCGAGGGTAAGCGCGGTGCAAAAAATACTAAAGCCGACGCAGTTGTTGATGCACAACTTGATTTGTTTTCCTGAGCGCGATGGCTGCATTTAAAGGAAACAAAGCCAGTTTACCCAGCAAAGACTGCGTCGTGTGTAAACGTCCCATGACTTGGCGCAAAGCTTGGGCCAAAAACTGGGAATTAGTTAAGTACTGTTCCGATGCTTGTAGAAAAAACGCTAAACCTAAAAATTAAAAATATAGAGCCTTAAATGCCAAAAATATTAATTCCAGTACTGGGCGATCAACTGAGTCTTAGCAACCCTGCATTGCGTGATGTTGATCCAAAAAACGCCGTAATTGTAATGGCCGAAGTGCTGCAAGAATCTACCCACGTGTGGAGTAGCAAAATGCGTAGCGCCGTGTTTTTATCGGCAATGCGCCATTTTCATCAAGCGCTTGTAGCCGCTGGCTGGACAGTCGAATATTCGTTGTTAGGTGAATACGAAACGCTGCTAGATGCGTGGAAAGCCGCTAGCCAAAAACATAAACCAAAAGTGCTGCGGGTTTGCGAAACCGGTGATCAGCGTATTGAGGTTTATCTAAAACAGTTTTGCGCCGAGCAAAAACTGGACTTTGAATTATTAGACGATGATCACTTTCTAATTTCGCGTGCCGACTTTTCGCGTTGGGCTGGTAAAGCGGTCGAGAATAAAAAAGCACATTTGCGTATGGAGATGTTTTACCGATTCATGCGAAAGCGCCACAATGTACTTATGCAAGACGACGAGCCCGAGGGTGGGCAATGGAATTACGATGCCGATAACCGCGAAAGTTTTGGTAGTAAAGGTCCACAAAATTTACCGCAAACACAGCACTTCAAAGCCGATGCAATTACGCTAGCCGTAATACAGGATTTGGCGCGCGTGTTGCCCGATCAGCCGGGTAGTGCCGCTGATTTTTGCTGGCCAGTAACGCGGGCGCAAGGCTTGCAAGCCCTCGAACAATTTATCCAACAACGGCTTGCACGGTTTGGCCCGACCCAAGATGCGATGTGGACCGACCAACCTTTTTTGTTTCATAGTTTATTGTCGGTTGCTCTCAATTTAAAATTAATCAGCCCACGTGAAGTAATTGATGCAGCAACCGTTGCTTATCAAAAAGGGCAAACCGATTTAGCCAGCGTAGAAGGGTTTATCCGGCAGATTTTAGGTTGGCGTGAGTTTATGCGCGGTGTCTATTGGCTGGACATGCCCCACATGAAAACGGCCAATCACTTTCAGTACAAACGTGCCCTACCGTCGTGGTATTGGACTGGCAAAACAAAAATGAATTGTATGAGCCAAGCCATCGGCCAAACATTGCAGTATGGCTATGCTCATCATATTCAGCGCCTAATGATTACCGGTAACTTTGCATTACTGGCTGGTATCGAACCGCAACAGGTATGTGATTGGTATTTAGCCGTGTATGTCGATGCGATTGAGTGGGTCGAGTTGCCCAATACGGCTGGCATGGCGTTGTATGCAAACGGTGGACGGTTTACAACAAAGCCCTATGTTGCTTCGGGTGCCTACGTGAAGCGAATGAGCAATTATTGTAAAGGTTGCGAATACGATCCTGCTCAAAAAGTTGGCTCTAAAGCCTGCCCAATGTCCACGTTGTATTGGGATTTTTTAGACCGTCATCGTGATGAGTTAAAAGCGAATTCGCGTGCCATGTTGATGATGAAAAATTACGAACGCTTAAGCGAAACCGACTTGGTAGCGATTCGCGAGCAAGCGGCCTTAACTTTAAAAAATATCGAGCAAATTTAATTTGATAGATCGTCGTTTGATCTGGCGTTGATAGAACAGCGGTAAACTGCGAACCACTTTGACAATAAAGCAGCCCACCAATGTTCTATCGCACGGAAAGTATTTTTGAAGATTGTCGCGGTCGGTATCCGTCTGATGACTGCGAGCTGATTTTGGTGGAAGGTGAATCGGCTGCGCATTCTGTAGCGGCGCTACGCAATCAACAAATGCAGGCAATTTTTTCGATGCAAGGCAAGCCGCTCAATGCCCATCGTGCAACTCAAGACAAAGTGCTGCAAAATAAGTTCTATCGAGGGCTGGCTGACTGCCTTCATTTTCCGTTGGCTGATTCTTCGGCACGCGGAGCGCAGCAACCTAATTTGTTTGGTATAGACCGAGCCGTAATGTTGCCGGCTTCGCAACAAGCCACAATGGTAGAACAGCGCCGTTACAGTCGAGTAATGATGTTGTTTGATCCAGATGCCGATGGTATTCATATCGGTGCGTTAATGATGATGTTCTTTATTCGCTGGATGCGGCCCTTAGTGGATGCTGGCATTATCCATATCGTGCGTGCACCGATGTTCGAAGTCAATTACAGCGACGCTGAAGGTGAATTGCAACAAACGATGACGTATTCACCAGCCCATAATCAACAGGTCCTCGATCGACTGAAAGAGCAAGGCATGCTTGCCGTAAAAGCCCAGCATTTTCGCGGGCTGGGTAGTATTAATCCGGAAACTTTGCGGTCCACCTGCCTCGATCCAATTGCACGACATGCTCAAGTATTAACACCCGCGCTTGCCGAGCGGGCCGTTGCGGTGTTTTCGCCTTAAATAAACCTAAGCCCCAGAGAACCAACTTCTGCCGTCGCGCGCTAACAGCGTGTGTGCGGCTGACGGTCCCCAAGTACCCGCAGCGTAAGCTAGCGGGCCTTCGTTTTTCCAACCCTCCAGTGCTGGCGTCGCCCAGCGCCAAGCTGCATCCACCTCATCGCGGCGCATAAACAACGTTTGGTTGCCACGCACAACGTCCATCAACAAACGCTCGTAAGCTTCAGGCTGCGCTATGCCAAAAGCCTCGGCAAAACTCATGTCTAGTTCTTCAGAGCGAATTCTAAATCCGCCGGGTCCGGGTTCTTTTAAGTTCAATGCCAATTGCACACCTTCGTTAGGCTGCAAGCGAATAATTAAACGATTTGATTGAATCGGTCCTGCATCAGGCGGCAAACTTAAGTGTGGTGTGGCTTTAAATTGCACCACTACTTCAGACACTTTCTCGGGCAATCGTTTGCCAGTGCGCAAGTAAAAAGGCACGCCTGCCCAACGCCAGTTTTCGATCCCCAAACGTAACGCAATAAAGGTTTCGGTGGTACTCGATTGGCCCAGTTCGTCTGCATAACCCGGCACTGCTTTTTGCTCTAATGCTCCCGCTGCATATTGCCCACGAACCCACTCGCCTGGTTGAATCGCGCGCAAGGCACGCAACACTTTTAACTTTTCATCACGGATCGTGTCAGCGTCGTAACGTGCGGGTGGTTCCATCGCAATTAAACAGACCAATTGCATTAAATGGTTTTGTACCATGTCGCGAAACGCACCCGCCTTGTCATAGTACGCAACGCGGCTCTCAAGCCCAACAGTTTCTGCAACAGAAATTTGTACGTGATCAATATGATCACGATTCCACAAAGGCTCGAATAGCGAGTTCGCAAAACGCAACGCGAACAAATTTTGTACCGTCTCTTTCCCTAGGTAATGATCGATTCGATAAATTTTAGATTCGTCAAAATGTTGCGCAATCGCAGTGTTAATTGCACGGCTACTCTCTAAATTAGTACCAATTGGTTTTTCTAAAACAATGCGCGCTTCTGCATTGATTAAACCAGCGGCCGCAATGCGCGCTGCAATTGGTTCAAACAATTCTGGGCCAACGGACAAATAAAAAACGCGAATACGTTGATGTTGCTCTGAAAGTAAGCTCTTAAGTTCCCGCCAACCCGTGTCCGATCCGGCATCCAATTGGACATACTGCAAGCGCTCTAAAAAGCGCTTTAAAGTACTTTGATTTGCCTCGCTAAGGGCTTGATTGACGTCACCTACATTGGCTGGTTTAGTCAATCGAGCCAATAACAAATCTTGCACTTTTGCTCTATATGATTCGGTAGTTCCCACACCGCGTGCTGCCGCAATAATACGCGCTTCGTTGGGCACTTGCCCTTCACGGTCGCGGTCAAATAACGAGGGTAATAATTTGCGTAATGCTAAATCGCCACTACCGCCAAACACAACATAATCGAAGGGTGCTACAGGAATTGTACGGCTCATAAATAACAAATTTCTTTACAAATAACTTAATGATTATCGCGCGGCAAACCTTTAGTTGTAGCGATTCTTTGGTAGTTCACGGCAAAGTCTAAACAGGCTCCGGTCGACAATTGTCCCACATGCATGCGTTGCAACTCTTGCCAAGGCGTTTGGCTGACCAATTTTGGTGGTTTAAATGCTTTGCGACGCTTGGCTAGCTCGGCATCGGTTATTAGCATATTGGCTTTGCGCTTTTTTAAATCGATTCGTACTTTATCGCCGGTTTTTAGCAACGCTAGCCCGCCACCAATGACCGACTCTGGTGATGCATTTAATATCGATGGGCTAGCCGAAGTACCCGATTGTCGGCCATCGCCAACGGTTGGTAAAAAGGTAATGCCTTGTTGCACTAGTTTATCAGGGGGCAACATATTGACCACTTCGGCTGAGCCGGGGTATCCAATTGGACCCGTACCGCGAATAAACAAAATGCAATCCGCGTCAATTTTTAACTTTGGATCGTTAATTCGATGGTGATAGTCCTCTGGTCCTTCGAATACAATTGCACGTCCTTCAAACGCCATAGGGTCTTTAGGGTTGCGTAAATACTTGTCGTAAAACGCGTCAGTAATAACCGACGTTTTCATAATGGCCGAATCAAACAAGTTGCCGCTCATCACGGCAAACCCAGCCTGCGTTTTCATTGGTTCGTTGTAAGGTTTAATAACACGGGCGTCAGTTGCTTTGGTGTCTTTATAAATCTCACCAATCGTTTTGCCGCTAGCCGTTATTGCATCGGCATGCAATTTACCGGCCTTCAATAATTCGTGCATGACTGCAGGCACGCCACCCGCTCGAAAAAACTCTTCACCTAGGTACTCACCCGCTGGCATCATGTTGACCAATAAGGGAATGTCGTACCCAACTTTGTCCCATTCTTTAATTTTTAGATTCACCCCTGCGTGTCGTGCGATTGCCGTAACGTGTGGCGGGCAATTGGTCGATGCACCTAAGGCACTGGCAGCAACAATTGCATTTTCGACCGCCTTACGCGTCAGAATTTTTGATGGGCGCAAATCTTCACGAACCATTTCAACAATGCGTTTGCCGGTCCAATAAGCCGACTGTCCACGCTCTTTGTAAGGTGCCGGGATAGCGGCCGCGCCTGGCAACGTTAAGCCCAGCGCCTCTAACATGGCGTTCATGGAGCTGGCCGTACCCATGGTATTACAGTGCCCAATTGAAGGCGCACCACTGGCTACCATTTTTAAAAATTCGTTGTAGTTAATATGCCCTGCTGCAAGTTCTTGACGCGCATGCCAAACAATCGTGCCCGATCCCGCTAAGCCACCGTTGTAATAGCCATTGAGCATTGGGCCACCGGGCAAAGCAATGGCGGGAATATCTACCGTTGCTGCTGCCATTGCCATTGCGCCTGGGGTCTTATCGCAACCAGTAGTTAACACCACGCCATCGATAGGGTAACCATACAAAATTTCAACGGTACTTAAATAAGTTAAGTTGCGATCCAAAGCCGCTGTCGGTCGCTTTCCAGTTTCTTGAATAGGGTGCACCGGAAATTCGAAGGGAATGCCGCCTGCATCGCGAATTCCGTCGCGCACCCGTTGCGCTAGTTCTACGTGGTGGCGGTTGCAAGGCGATAAATCGCTACCGGTTTGCGCAATCCCAATAATCGGCTTGCCCGAGCCTTGTAACTCTTCGAGCGTCAAGCCAAAATTCATGTAGCGCTCTAAATACAGCGCAGTCATGCCGGGGTTCTCAGGGTTGTCGAACCAAGCGCGGCTGCGTAAAGCGGGTTTTGAAGTTTGTGCTACCGACTTGCCTTTTGCGGGCTTACTTTTCACGGAATTACTTTCAATTTTTAGGCTAACCAACAAGGAGAGGGACGAGGTGTGTCGATTATCCAACGAAATTGTGCTTATCTACAACAGTGTTTCGTCTTCGAAACAGTTCAATGTGGCATATCAATGGGTTAAGAGAAATTGCTAAGGTGTGGTTTCCGGTGCAACTTAATGAGCTTCGCAATAAAAACAGGAGGTGATAACCTCGGTTCAACGAGTTCGAACTTTGAACTATCTATCCAAAACCGAGTTTAATTTGATTGCCATGAAAAAAATTGCGCCATTAGTTGTTGCTTTAGTCCTTTCAAGCCCATTTGCTTATGCAGGTACGATGACGTACGTTGCGCCGGTCGTAGAAGGTGCAAACGTCGAAATAGTGCTACCCAATTACGGTTTTTCAGAATTGGCCAGCGAAGGTCGGTTTTTGCTCGACGGCATGGGCCTAGATGCGTTTTGCAGCGAAGTGACTCAAGGCAGTGTTTTTCCCTCGGAGTACACCCGTACGCAATGGAACGATGGTTCTTTAGCCTTCCAATTGACCGGACGCCTGTTTAATTTGTACTACTCAACTTATAAGTTTGATTCGGTTGGAACGGCGGCAATGCAGTCAGTGCTTTGGGAGATTTTAGAAGATACCAACTCTTTAAATTTGGCCAGTGGTGTGTTTTCGCTAGGGGCAGCAACCGATACGCGCGTAACGGCGTTGGCCAACACCATGCTTTCTAATGTTCGCCGTGCAAGTAATAGCTCAACGTACAATTTCTTTAACTTGCGTAGTGCTGCAAGCCAAGATCTACTGCAAGTTGTATCAACAACAGTACCCAACCCAGGGACCGCGCTTTTACTGGGATTAGGCTTGCTACCTTTTCTCGGCAAGCGTTTCAAAGAAAAATTATAAGCAAAGTAAGCCTAGCAACTAATCCTGCACAGCGTGTCAAAAAAAATCAGTATTTCAGACGTATACTCGTAATGAGCACTGAGGGTGCGTTCGAATTTTGCGAGGAGCATGAAGATGAAATCAGTATTTTTAAAAGCAGTGCAAGTAGTTGCGGCTGTTTCGATGTTGGGTGCTGTGTCAGTTGCCGTGGCCCAACCTAAACCCACTGAGATTCAAGTTTGGATTGGCTTAACTGGCCAAGGCGGCGAGTTATTAACTAAATACGCCGATCAGTTTAATAAAGCCCAAACAGACTACAAAGTGGTGGTTGCTTTTAAAGGGCAGTACCCAGAGCAACGGGCTGCTGCAGTAGCAGCGTTCCGTACCGGCAACCCACCGCACATTATGCAAATGTTCGACGCTGGTAGTGGCGACATGATGCAAGCCAAAGGCGCTGTAGTACCCGTTTCAGAAGTGTTCAAGCGCGGTGGCTTAACCTTTAACCCAGCGGACTTTATTCCGCCGGCGCGTGGTTACTACGGTTTAACTAATGGCGAGTTATTGTCGATGCCGTTTAACGTTTCGACAACCGTTATGTTTTACAACAAAGAGATTTTTGCTAAGGCCGGTTTAAACGCCGATGCACCACCAAAAACTTGGCCAGAAGTCATCAAAGCCGCCCAACAAATTCGTGAGAAAAATGCCGGTGCCTGTGGCTTTACCACCACTTGGCTAGCGTGGGTCATGCTAGAGCAGTTCAGCTCCCGTCATAATTCTGCGATCGGTACGCAAGGCAATGGTCGTGCCGGTTCTAATGCCGAGTTAACGGTTAACAACCCTTTAAACCAACGAATGATTCAAACCTTAGTGGATGGTCAAAAAACTAAAGTGTTTGATTATGGCGGCCGTAGCAACGACGCAGCAGCCAAGTTTATTTCTGGTGAATGCGGAATGTTAATGCAGTCGTCTGGCGGTTTGGGTGCAATTAATAAAGATGCCAAGTTTAAATTTGGTGTGTCGCAATTGCCGTACTGGCCCGATGTTAAAGGTGCGCCTTACGCAACTACTTTAGGCGGTGCTTCGTTGTGGGTGTTTAACGCACCTAACCGTAGTGTCAACGAATTTAAAGGCGTGGCATTGTTTTTAAACCATTTGCGTTCTACTCCGGTGATGACCGATTGGGCCAAAGAAACTGGTTTTGTTCCAGCAACAAATGCTGCATTTAAGTCAATGCAAGACGAAGGCTTTTTTGCCAAGAACCCAGGTCGTGACGTGCCGGTGTTGTCGCTAACCGCGGCCACCCAAGGCGAGAACACCAATGGCTATCGTTTTGGTCGTTGGGTTGAAATCCGTGACGTGTACCACGAAGAAGTTGAGCGTGCTTTACAAGGCAAACAAACAGCGTCTGAGGCTCTGTACAACGTGCAACGTCGTGGCAACGCGTTATTACGCGCCTTCGAGAAAACCTCGAACTAAGAGCGGTTAGTTAACAGTTAGTGCAAAGGTAGTATTTAGATAGCACTCACTGTTCACAACTAAATTCCGGCCCTTATGGAACGTAAAGTAGTTTTCGAAAACCCCTGGTTACCTTACTTGCTGCTTGCGCCGCAATTAATTATTACCGGGGTGTTTTTCTTTTGGCCTGCGGGCCAAGCGGTTGTTATGTCAACGTTGCAACAAGATGCGTTTGGTGTGACCAAAACATTTGTTGGCTTCGAAAATTTCATTGCCGTTTTCCGCGACGAAAATTACGTCAATACTTTGTATCGCACCGCGTTCTTCTCAATAGCCGTAGCGCTAATTGCGATGGTGCCTGCATTATTTCTAGCGGTTATGGCCGACAAAGTGATTCGCTTTGCTACCGCCTACCGAACCCTACTAATAATTCCCTATGCGATAGCCCCTGCCGTTGCGGGCGTGCTATGGATGTTTTTGTTCAATCCATCGGTTGGTGTTATCGCTTGGGCGCTCAAGCAAACCGGAATGGATTGGAACCCAAAGTTAGACGGTAATGATGCTATGGCGCTCGTCATTATGGCCGCCGGTTGGAAACAAATTGCGTATAACTTTTTATTCTTTTTAGCCGGCCTCCAATCTATCCCAAAGTCGCTTACCGAGGCTGCCTCGATTGATGGTGCCAGTGCAACCCGTCGCTTTTGGACCATTGTGTTTCCTTTGTTATCACCAACTACATTCTTTTTATTAGTAGTCAATTTGGTGTACGCATTTTTCGATACCTTCGGCATTATTCATACCGTTACTAGTGGTGGCCCAGCCAAGGCAACCGAGGTACTCGTTTACAAAGTGTACTTCGATGGCGTGGTGGCCTTAGATCTCGGTTCATCTAGCGCGCAGTCGGTCATCCTTATGGTGATTGTTATTGCACTTACTGCAATTCAGTTTCGCTTTGTCGAGCGAAAGGTGCACTACTAATGGTATCGGCCGCTTGGATTCCGCACGCAATTCTTTGGATCGGCATTGCCATTATTGGCTTTCCGCTCTACCTTACGTTTGTCGCTTCAACACTATCGAGCGAGCAAATTGCCCAAGCGCCAATGCAAATTGTGCCCGGTGCGCATATGGTCGAAAACTACACCAACGCGTTTACCCGTGGCGCATACCAGCGCTTATCGCAGCCCGTAGGCCTAATGCTTTGGAATAGTTTGTTAGTCGCTTTAGCGATAGCCTTTGGCAAAATTGTAGTGTCGATTCTGTCGGCCTATGCCATTGTTTTTTTTCGCTTTCCGGGGCGCATGTTTTTTTTCTGGCTTATTTTTATCACGCTGATGTTGCCAGTCGAAGTGCGCATTTTGCCCACCTACGAAGTCGTCGCAAAATTAGGAATGATTAACACTTTTGCCGGTTTAACGATTCCGTTAATTGCCTCAGCAACGGGAACTTTATTGTTTCGCCAATTCTTCTTAACCATTCCAGATGAATACGTTGAAGCGGCTCGTATTGATGGCGCTGGCCCTTTCCGATTTTTTAAAGATATTTTGTTACCCCTATCGCGCACCAATATTGCTGCGTTGTTCGTTATCTTATTTATTTACGGTTGGAATCAGTACCTGTGGCCGCTGCTAATAACCACTGACGCCAAGATGGACACCATCGTTATCGGTATTCAAAAAATGATTAGTACTGGCGGCGAAATTACTGATTGGGGCATGGTAATGGCGACGACCATTTTAGCCTTATTGCCCCCTGTGTTAATCGTCATCTTCATGCAGCGCCAGTTCGTCAAAGGACTGGTCGATTCGGAAAAATAATGGCCTCTATCTCAATTCGCAATGTCGTTAAGCGTTACGGCAAAGGCCCAAAAGCCAACCAAGTGATTCATGGAATTAGTGCCGAAATTGCACATGGTGAGTTCGTAGTTATCGTCGGCCCCTCAGGTTGTGGCAAGTCCACTTTGCTGCGTATGGTGGCAGGCCTAGAAGAAATTTCCGAAGGCGATATTGCTATCGGTGATCGCGTAGTGAACCAGGTGCCACCCGATAAGCGCGACATCGCGATGGTGTTTCAAAATTATGCGCTTTACCCTCACATGTCCGTCTTTGAAAACATGGCCTATGGTTTAAAGATCGCCAAAGTACCCGAAGCCGAAATTCGTACTCGCGTAGACAAGACTGCGGCTATTCTAGAGCTAGGGCATTTGTTGCAACGTAAGCCCAAAGAACTATCGGGCGGGCAACGCCAACGTGTGGCGATGGGCCGAGCCATCGTGCGCCAACCGCAAGTATTTTTGTTTGACGAACCGTTATCAAACTTAGATGCAAAACTACGCGCACAAACCCGTTTAGAAATTCAAAAGCTGCATCAGGACCTAGGCATTACTTCGCTATTTGTAACGCACGATCAAGTCGAAGCAATGACCTTGGCCGAGCGCATGATTGTATTGAACGCCGGCAATTTAGAACAGTTTGGAACACCCGAAGAAGTGTATTCAAAACCAGCCTCAACATTTGTGGCTGGCTTTATTGGCTCGCCGCCTATGAACTTAATTCGCGGCACGGTTGAAGACGGGCATTTTAAAGTCGGTGATAGCGCTTTAGCATTAAGCGCGGCTGTCATTCCACCGTTCACTGGCGAAGTTGTACTGGGCCTGCGTCCCGAGCATTTAGATGTAGCCGAGACCGGCTGGGCGTTTAAAGTACAAATGGTGGAGATGCTTGGCGCCGAGCGTTTAATTTACGCGCAGTTACTAAAGAGCACCGATGCGCCGGTTTCTTCCGCATCGATTATTTTGCGAATTGATGAATCGCAAAAGGCACCGAAGGTCGGGCAAACGATTCATGCGCAACCACGGGTCGAGCGATTGCATTGGTTTAATGGGCAGACTGGGAAGCGGATTTAGGTTAGTTGCTAAACGTATTTTTGCTGTTTGCCTCATTTTAACTGATTCGCAGTGCCAAGATTACGGATTGCAGCCTCAAATAAAGCGTTTGTTGCTCGTCGA
Source organism: Betaproteobacteria bacterium (assembly GCA_031429355.1). Lineage (GTDB taxonomy): Bacteria > Pseudomonadota > Gammaproteobacteria > Burkholderiales > Burkholderiaceae_E > JANOZM01. The sequence goes on from JANOZM010000004.1 coordinate 223,770, forward strand.
CTCGCTATATGAAATCGATTTTAAATTCAGCGAGTTTGTTGATTGTCTAGGATGCGGGTTACATGAGCCTAGCCAAGGGTTGTCAAGGCCCGTCGGATTAATATTTGAAACAAGATTCCCTCTAATTTTGCATAAGTATTCAAGCCGCCAACTAATCGGCCCGACGCACTTTCGTCGTACCGATGCGGTTTTTCTTGAAGCAATTCAACCGTTACGCTCAAAATAGTAATACTTATTCAGCCGGAAGAGCGGTTAACACCTCACCATCAAACGTAATGTAAATGGTCTTAACATTAGAAAGCCTTTTTTCCGAAAGTTCTACCGAAAGTTCCCTTGCGCACTCACATTTATCGTTGAATAGCTGAATCTTTTGATTTGCCGAAAGCACTGACGAAACAGATTCATTCATCGGCAATGACAGCCAAGGCGCGGCAAGGTTTTTGCAACTCAAAGTCGCGTTGATTTTTAAGTTCAAACTTCCTTTACTGCGTGTTAGCAAAACCTTATTACTCGCCGGCAGCTCAATGCATGTTGATTCATGTAAAAATTTTACGCCCTCCATGAACACGGATGAATCATTACTCGATTGTTTATTGCAGCTCGCCAAAAGCCCGAAACATAAAAGAATTGGTATCAATTTTGCTTCTATCGACCGCCCACTTTTCCAATCGAAACAAACGATGACCAAGTGCTCGGATTACGCAGATCAGGAAAACCATTCAGGGAACTATTGCGATCATCGTTTTAGGGAAGATAAGGAGATGAAAAATTTGTCCCAAAGGGTGTCGTCCAAGTGTTATTGTCTGGCGCAATGACGACGCCGTTTGTGAGTCTTGCCACATCCGAAGCAATATTTTTCTGCCCCTTTCCATTGCTGCATGCGTCGAGAATTACTGGTTGTTTTTTGGGTCCCATCTCCGCGCTTTCAAAAAATTCACCAGCTGACTCGCGTTCATACGGTTAACGCTGTTTTGGCTCTCGTGAGAAATCAATATAAAAGCGCCCGAAATATCCGGCGCGTTCAAAGCTGCGCGGTAGTTTGGATCGTCCGGTTTCAAAAGTATTTCTTTTCGCAGTCCTAATGAATCAACATAGCTAACAGGATTGCCCCCCAACATAAGCATAGGTGTTGATGCCGCCTTTAATACTTACAAAACTGGATTTTTTCAGCACCATCTTTGAACCAATAGATTCCGATTGCCTTCACAGCAACCAACTCTTTCAGGGTGACGTTTTTGATCTGATCGCACTTCAAGAGTGGGCCAAGGTCAGCTTCGAAACGGTTATAAACTGAATAAAGAGCTTCAATTTTTCCATCAGATAAGCCAACTTCATAATAACTAGATTTACCTAAATAGTGCCCGCTTATCACTAAGCCAATTGCACTAAAAAGACTTCCTACTGCAAGTAGAATTCGCTTAGTTTTTGCAGATTTATTTTCCACAAGAACACCGCCTAACGACTACGCTTTGGCCAGAACGCGAACCCCAGTCATTTTCAACCGCGCCGCTTGGTGACGCAGAAATTGTTCGACTGGACCCGGTGGAAATTCCCACATGCCCGCCGCTCGCGACCAAGTCACCAGCTTCGGCCGGGCCACTTACAACACTCCAACCAGCCAAACTATAGTCAGCGCTAGAAAGACTCTGTGCCCCCGGCGGGTATTTACCTTGACTCCAAGGCATTCCGCCTACATTTGGTAAGTTATACCCCGCTGCTTTGTATTGCGCACTAGCGTAGAGATTGCACTTATTCGTACCGCTTTTGAAAGCTTTATTGACGTCAGATCGATCTGCTTTTTTTGACCAATCACGCTTGTCAGACCTAGCCAGTCCAACTAAATCTGCAACATCTCCGCAAGGGCACAATCCATCCGGATCTACATAACTCAGCGGATTGCCCCCCACATACGCATAGGTATTCAAGCCGCCAACTAATCGGCCCGACGCAACTTCGTCGTACCGATGCGGGTTTTCCTGATGCAATTCAACAGCTTGAGCGGTTATGTAGAAGTCGACATCCTTGGTTTTAGTATTTTTTTGCCTAGACGCGTATTTTGGCCCGCACTTTTGCGCGCGGCAAGGTGTTTTTTGTTGTGGTGGTTAGTTCTCAGCTGGTTTCTGCTGGGGTTTTCGTGGCAAGGAACACAGCGACCAAGAAGATCGTTGGGTTACCATCGGCATGGCCACCAATGGCCAAACCATCGTCGTTATGCATACCAGCCAATACCCAGAACCTAATCTCATCCGCACGTGCATTATTTTTGCCAGACTAGCTAACCGCGATGAGATCAATAACTACCAGAACACCACGCGCTAACGCGCATAGCTTTAATTTTTTTTACATTTATTGCAAGGTGATCATATGAAGGACCATTACGATTTTACCAACGGCGTGCGCGGCAAGTTTTATCAACCCAATGCCAACACAAATCTGCCCATTTACATAGACCCGCACGTGCAAGCCTATTTAGCCGCTAAAGCAAAGCCAAAGGCATCGACCTCCCGCAGCTGGTCAACGAACTGCTTCAACGCGATATCGATATCGCTGAGGCCGTACGGTAAGCAAAGGCGACTTCATAAACAACGCAGCGGGTTTATCAACACCGACGGGAAAGGGTGGTCGCTAAAAAGAAATTCTCTGAGTTCCCACATTTAGTAGAAGCACGAGCGCATCGTACATTTAGGTCAATCTTGTAAACGCAACGATTGCGCGGTGAAACAAATGGCAGCCCCAAATACCGGCTCAATTTCCACCAATATTTTTTCACCGTCATGAATTGCTTTCAATTCGTCATCTATTGCATGTTTAATCTGGCTAGGCATGTCGGTTTGGCGATTTGCTCCTCCAAGTAAGTAAGATAAACAAACTCGGAATTCTTCAACTTCGCTTTGCGAATCCCAGACAGTGATGCGGTCAATGATGTTTTGCTCTCTAAATTCATTAACTAAAAATCTGGACACGTTTTCGGCAACAAGTGTTAAAACATTCGTCGTTTGCGCCTGCCGTAATGTGATCGCTACCGTCTTAGAGATTTCATCAATACTAATTCCTAAAATAACGGCTTCGACACATAAATCAAATTGGTTGCTTTTCATGACACCTAACGCCTTTAGTTTCTAGGCCAAGGAGATACGGGTCTACCAGGCTCTTCTCGTTTACCACCGGGCCATTCATGTGCATGTGGCACTTGATTTCCCGGATGCGGCTTGTCTATTTCAAGTACCGGCCCCCATTTGGCCCATACTGCCTGCCTCGCCTTGGGCCTTGAACCCAGCCATTGGCAGGGCCCAAATCAGGCGGGTTTTTAATTCGATTCTCGTACCAATTTTTAAAGCTATTGGCCGTATCAATACAAGCCTTAGCTGCAACGGCAGCTGTTGCAGCAGCTGCTGTTGCACACGCTGGATTGGCCATGCAAGCCACGATAGGTATTGGAACCAAGCCATCAGGGTCAACATAACTTATCGGATTCCCTCCCACATAAGCATAAGTATTCAAGCCGCCTTCAATCCTCAGCACAAATCTAACCGAAGTTGCCGGAAAACTTGTTTCTTCGATCACTTTAATTGCCCTGACGGCATTCAAAGTTGGCCATTGGTTCAATCGACTCAACATCTTTAATTGCGAGCTTTTTCCATACCAAAGAAGGCTCTATGTTCCCAATATCAATTGCACCTTTCTCGTTAACGGAAAACGGAACCCTAGCGTCAGCTAATCGTCGAATCAATTCAAAGCGACGCTTACAGTCTCCAAGGTAAAAACTATGGGCTGGCGGAAAGCGCATGTTATCAATTACGAACCAACCAATTACTAACAGCGTCAAACTGAGAAAAATAGAGAGTATTTTTTTCATTTGCACCCACACCCTACTGCCCAAGCGTTTAGTTCAGGCGAAACATTTCCAAGTGGATTAAAACCTCCAAATCCTGCTTGATCCCACACAACGCCTGTTCCGTAAATGAATCGAGGAGTCGAATGATACTTTTGCCCGATTTGATTTCCCCATTTACCGTCATCTTTTTGAAAGCGCCAGTATTTCTCAAGATGACTTCCTGTGACTTCAGACTTTTTACCATCATCAGCAACGCATGTATATCCAGCCGTAATGCGAATTGTTGTGCGTAGGAAACTTTTATCGACATTTGAATTTTTGTAAACTTCCGGATTTGCGACACAACTGCAGAGACCAAAAGGATCCACATAACTTATCGGATTCCCCCCCACATAAGCATAAGTATTCAAGCCGCCCGCCAACCCAATGGGGTCGCTTTGAGTGTATCGACCTATGCTCGAATCATAATACCGATTCCAGTTGTACCAAAGTTCTGATTCGCTATCGTAGTACTGACCAGGAAAACCAATATTGAGCACCTCGCCAGGATAAACAGTTCGATCAAACGCATTATTTGAGGCCCGCCAAACAATACCCGCTTTGCCATAATCGGTCATAAATTCAGGCCGCCCAAGGTGGTCGTTATGGACTGCATAAATATCGTTCCAGCGTTGAATACCTAGCAGCTGCCCTCCCATCCAAATATAATTGGTTTGACCTTTGCTGTCTTCATAAAGTAGCTCGCCCGATGGGCCATAAATATATCGCGTTCCTGTAAAGCTTGCTCCTTTATAGACTCGCTGATTTAATGCGTTGTTGCGATAGTCTCCAGCTAAAGCACCATCACGCCAAACCTGCGATAACCGATTAAACGAATCGTAAACATAACCGAATGTTTTTGCTGGTCCCGCACTACTTGCTGCGCGAGAGTCTGTCGTAATATTACCAACCGTATCATGAACAAATGCTCGTGCATTTGGCCCAGTCAAAGAAACGATTCGGTTGTTACCGGCGCCGTAGTTATAGTAGGTTGTGCCACCCGGGTGCATTTCAGCGTGTCGATTACCACCATAATCGCTCCAATAAAGACGTGCGTTATTTTGTTTAGTTGCAGTGGCTAGTCGATCATTTGAATCATAGTTTAACGAGGTAGTTTGATCCGCATACAAATTGTCAATAATGCCGCTCACTGTGTTGGTGATATAAAAGCTGAAGTTTCTACTCATTACCCCAGTGGTATATAAACCCGATATTCGATAGTCTTGGTCCAACTCAACGCCACTGCTTTTGCCGTTTCCATAACGCCAGCCGTAAAGCGTGCTTGATGCTGGTTGATATAGCATTGAGTCGGCTAATGTGGGCCAATTAGGCTGATTACTACCGACCCTTGCAAGCCGTCCATAGCTATCGTAGCTGTAATTAAGCGTCAGTCCGTTTGGGTAAGTCATTTGCACTAAACGCCCCATCGCATCGTAATCCCAAGCAATTACGTAGTTCGCGCCATACACGTTTGTGTATTGACGTAGGAGTTCACCAGCTGCAGAAAATTCATATCTAGTCTCACCAGTATGGTCGTTAAGCCGTGTTAAATATCCTTTACCGTATGCACCTTCGTCATGTGTATAAAAGTTGGTCAAACCTGCCGCTGATTTAGAAGTCATTCGATTTAAACTATCGAAACCGTAAACGGTCGTTATGCCGTTTTGTTTTGCTTCTGAAATTAGCCGGCCTGCATTATCGTAGCTATAAGTTGTTACCCCGGCGTCGGGGCTGACCGTTTGAATTTTTTCGCCAAAACCGTTGTAAGTATAAGTTGTTCGCACTCCGCGCGCATCTTGAACGGCAGACAGTAATCCTTGCGTGTTGTATTCGTAAAAAACGTTTGACCCGTCCGGCGAAGTTACGCGCGTAAGCTGATTGCCTAGGTTGAAATAGTATTGATGCGTCCTACCCGCTGCATCGGTCTCGCGATCAAGATTTCCGTTGGCATCAAATATTCTTGTAATACTCTGACCATTACTGCCGATTAACTTGGAGGGTGTTTCGAAAACGTTTAACCTGGTCGTACCAGAAAAAACTCCGGCACCGACTGGCGTTACTCCGTTAGTGTTAACGTTAGGAACGTGGCGGCCCGATTGCCTCGTATATGTGTTTGATGTTGGGTCGTAATAGGTGTATTGAAACTCGCCCACTGCATTGCCTTGTGCCCACAAGCGACCGCCTGCCGTGTAGCGATAACGATCTACGCGGCCTGTAGGATATGCAATATCCGTGGCCCTACGCTCGCCATCGTAGTAATAGTTTACGGATCGAGCCCCTGTTGGCAGGCCAGCGGTAGCTGTAGCTGGTGCGCCGAATGCGTCGTAGCTAATCGTCGAACTAACACCGTTTACATTAGTTACAGTGGTTGGATAACCCAGTGCTGTATGGTTTGAAAATTGCGTTGTGTGTCCGATTTCGTTTTTAGAAGACGACGCAAAACCTAACGTGTTGTATTGCTTTTCGGCGGTAACCCAACCGCTAGGTTGCAAGGTGTTGATTTTGGAATTTGCAAGGACTCCATTGGCGTGAAAGGCATAGTTGTAGGACTTTTGCCGTTGCTGTCCGTTCGTTAAGTCTGTCCAAACTTCACTGGCAAGCCAATTTTCCGACAACCCTCCGGAGTAAGTGTAGTTAACTTTAAGGTAGGCTGCGCCTTGTGCGTTTTTAAATATAGTTTCGCTTAAGTTATTACCAACCCAAGTATTTGACTCAGAAATACTTTGAGCCGTTGCAATTTGGGTTGTTTTTAGCTTAACACGGCCGTTGACATCATTCACGTAAGTGGTTTCTGCTCCGTTAAAATCTGAGGTTCGCGCTAAAAAACCCAACGAATCGTAAAACAATGCACCCTGAGCTTCGGAACAAAAATCGGTAATAGGTCGAGTTTGCGAAAACAATCGTTTTTTTCCCGCAACAGTTCCGTAGACATACTTCGTTGTTTCGTTACGCTGATTAGTAACGTCGACAGTATTGTCACCAATATAAACAAAGCTTTCGAAATCTGTTCCGTCGGCCAACCCTGATCGAGCAACTCGTCCATCAGGGAAATAACTGTAGCGTGTCACACGAACGCCGTCTACTGAGTAGCCCGTTAGTGCGTTTGGCTTTGCCGCTATTCCAGCTTCGTAGTGATAGTTGATTACACCTCGGTTGCCAGTTGGAGGAATGACTGCAGACAAGCGCTTTGCAGAATCGTATTGATAATTCCACCAACTTCCGTCGGGTGCAATAACACGTGTTACTCGATCCGCGGTCCAAACAAACTGCACCAGTTGCCCAGCGCCGTTAACAATTGATTGAAGTAACGCGCCTGCATAATTGAACTGATAAAGTAATCGCGATGAGTCTGTAATCCTGAAAATTTTCCGCGTGTAAGAGTCGTATTCATAAATAATCGCTCCAATTTTTACTGAAAATAGCGAACTATCTATTTCAGCGTAGCCGCGCTGTGAAAAATCGGAATTAATATTCCCTTTTATTCTGTAGACCGGTGACGATCCTGCTAAAGGACGGGCGTATGTAAAAGCGGCTCCATCTGGCATGGTTACTTGGACCTCGTTGGGAACGCAGCCACCAAAATCCATTTCACCATCGGCAAATTTTTTACACGCGGCTGAAAACTTAAGGTCGGGATAATCTAGGCTGCTTAGCCAATTTTTACCAAACAGACGTGAACCGCTACTCGAATCATTTGCTCTGTACGTTCTTGACAAAGTCATTGGAACAGTTGAAGCGTGTGTAAAATCTAGTTGATCTAAATATTTTTCGCCAGTAGATATGATTACTGGCTTCCCAGTTGTAGGCTCTGCAATGTCGCATTTATTTTTCGAAGAGTTGTTGTCAGCTTGTGACGAAGCTGTATCGACCCGCCGACCAGTCAGTGACTCATGATCGATCGACCGCCCTGTGTTCGAACCTCTGTCGCCGATGATTCGATCTCGATAGCCGTTTACAACGACAGGGGGAAAGCTGTACACCGGTTCGATCTGGTCGGCTTTAACAACCGAAAAAAATGAACTTTGCGAAAAGACTAAAAGAATATAGAGAAGCGGTTTGGGCATTGCCATTAGCAAGGATTTTGTTGGGCTAAAAAAAGTATTCAAGTCTTACTCACTTTCTCTAAAGAACAGCGCGTTTGCGCTGGATAAAATGCAGTTTTCTACAGCTTACTGATAAAAGTACGGCTTCAGTTCAGCAATAAGTAACTTAAATTGAGATTGAATTTAGTAGCAAATTCTACTCTTTTCGATCCTCGCTTTTTTTGACGATCGATTTGGGTAATCGATATTAAATTTTAGCCAAAAAGCCCAATAAATTAGAGGTTAATCATTGCTTACTGACGAATTAGGTTGCGAACCAAAAGTTGAATCAATTAGCAACCGTGAACAAGACATTAAAAAGCTGCAACCACTTAATACTAGTCGCATCAAAACAGTCCTACAACTAGGCCAAACGGACTATTGACTTTTCCAAAAAGGCCCGTCTGGTTTTGAAGTAAGCCTACGGCAACACCCGAAGAACTATGGTTAAAGTCGTCAGGGATGATTAGCAATCAAAATCTGTACTGATCAGCATAAGAAAATTTAACTGTAATTTGCACTAGATTTTTGAGATAGTGTCATCAAGTGAGCGAAGCATGAGAATCGGTTATGGATGCGAAGCGTATTTACAAACAATTCGCGAAGAGCCATTGCATCGAAAACTCATTGACAATTATTATTTGAGAAAAGTAGAAGCAACCATGAGAACTACAATTATTGTTACTTGCAATGCTTCGCGGGCGGTTTTACTACCTGGAGAATTGCGTTTTCCAGCATCCGTTAAGATAGTAGAAATATGTGCGCTAGGTAACGAAATAATTATTTCGCCCGTTGGCGTGACACGGGACAGATTTTTTTTCTGATGGCCCTCACCCAAGTGAGGATGCGTTTTTCAAACGAGCTTCGCAATCGCAAACAACCCGTGATTCGTTTTAAAAAGCACGTGTTCGTCGGGTTGAAAACTAAGTTACGAACTAAATTCAATAACAGTTTCCCTAGCCCGTAACCGTTCAACCAACACATGCCCAAAAGCGGTTGCGGGCGTCAAAACCCCTCCCGCATTTTTTCCACCGGGCAGTTCATTTAACTGCTCAATTAATGCCATAGCCGATTCGCAAACAAACTTTGTTGTAGCGCGATTGCCGGGGTCGCCTTGGGTACTCATCTTGCCGCGTAATTTTTTGCCTGATGCCGAGGTGGCGATGTAATCGCACTTAAATCCACCTTCGTTCATGTCTTTTTCGCTCGGGCCTTGGCCTGGGGCTGGGCCGTATTTAAGCGCTAGTTTGCGGATTGGACTAAATTGCATTCCAACAGCACCCGCGCCTAAACCCCACGCAAAAGTTCCTGCTAATGCGGCTGCTTTAGCGCCTCTGCCAAAGCGCATATATTCTTGATATTTAAAATTGTCGCCATAGACGGCGCCGCTGTTTTTGTTTGCGTTTTTGTTTGCGCTCTTGTTTGTACCGTTACTGCCTCCGCTGCTTGCTGAAGCCAAATACAAAGCCGCACTGCGTCTAACTACTCGAGTATTAATCGTGGCCATAATAAACGGCCCAATCCATGCATCAAATTCGGCATCTTGCTTAGGTAACAAAACATCTTGGTGACCGTCTTTACTATAGGGTCTTGTGTTGGGTGGATTAAGCAAAAACAAATCTCTTGCGGCTTTTGCATCTTGATTGGTCGACATAATGTTTGCTAGTGATGCCAGCGTGCCGCCGTTTAAACCGCCCTTCATAGAAAACGCGGCGCGCACTTGCACGCAAGGCTCGTTATAGCGCGATTGAATTTCACTTGCTGCTAAGAAAGCACCAATGTCCGACGGCACCGAATCGAACCCGCAGCACGGCACAATGCGCGTGCCGTCTTGTGACGCTTGTGCGTGGTACAAATCGATCATTTGTTTAACCCACGGCGTCTCGCCCGTGATGTCGACGTAATGTGTTTTCGCTTTGACGCAAGCGGCTACTAAGCCACTGCCATACAAGGCGAAGGGGCCTGCCGAACTAAGCACTACGCGTGCCCGTCGTGCTAACTGGTCCAGCGCCTCTTGTGCGTCGGCGGCCGCTACAATAACTTGATTTTGGCCGTGAAGGCCGTTGATATGCGCTACTGCCTCAAGCTTTTTTTTATCACGCCCGGCAACGGCAATGCGTAACTCGGGGTAGTGTTGGCGCATATAGGCAACGGTTTGTTTACCCACAAAACCGGTAGCGCCGTACAACACACAATCAAACTCGCGTTTCATACGCCACCTTCGATTTTGTAGACAATTAGTTATTAAGATACTTCTTTGCAGCTTTAAGAATAGCACTGGTCAACCGATGCGCAGCGCTAGTCTCTCGCGACCAATGCTGCCAAAACAAAGGGACGTCCACCGTTTTGCCAGGAAATAAATCGACTAATTGTTTAGCCTTAAACACTTCGGGGCTTTGGATCGTTGCCTCTAGTCCCCAACCAATGCCACTCACAAGCGCCTGATGAAAACCATCTACCGCCGGAATGTAATGCCGTGCATATTGAATACCGCGCAAACCAAAATGTTGCGCTAAAAATAAATCTTGCAAGCCATCTTTGCGATTAAAGCAAACCGCTGGGTAACTGAGTAAATCGTGAATCTGAATCGTGCGATTGCCTTTGCGCAATAGCTGCCTTAGTGCCGGTGAGGCAACGCATCGATACCGCATTGAACCCAAGGGTTGCGCGATACAACCAGCCACCGCTTTTTCTTGCGTAGTAATGCAGCCCACAACCGCGCCCTCTTTTAGTAACGCCAACGTATGGTCTTGATCGTCGATGTGAATATCAATTAGCAAATGCTGCGATAGCAATTCAACTTTTAGCCCCGGTAAAAACCAAGAATTTATAGAGTCCGCATTGACGGCTACGGCTAATTGGCTTTGGCCTTTGCTCGCCGGTTGCAAGCGCTCTTTTAGATCGGTGTTTAATAATTCGAGCTGACGAATATGCGCCAGCACCATGCGCCCCGCAGGCGTTGCTTTTACAGTCTTGCCCCGTGTTACTAAGCGTTGCCCAACGGCCTCTTCTAGTGCTTTAACGCGTAAACTAATAGCCGCTAAAGACATGTTTAATGATTCGGCAGCGCCTGTAAAACTGGAATGCACCAGCACTTGCGATAGTGCATCCAACTGCCGCGGTTCTAAATTCATGATTGAGTATTTCTCAATAAGCCTAAGTAATATTCAATTCTATTGAATCAAAGTCAACTTAGCTATACATTCCAATCCTAGTAACCCAACCACCTATCTTTATTACATCTTGTTAGCTCTTATGTCTGCCCTCGCTGCTGGCTTTACTTTAAGCCTCTCCCTTATTATGGCCATTGGCCCCCAAAACGCCCACGTCTTACGTATGGGGCTGGCCCGTCGGCATTTAATAATTACCGTGCTGGCGTGCGCTATTACCGACGTTATTCTGATTGGCCTAGGTGTTTTAGGTTTTGCAAAAATTAGCGCCCTATCGCCAGTGCTGCACAACACCATTGCTATCGGTGCGTTTGCATTTTTAGTTTGGTACGGTTTTCAGGCGGCGCAACGCGCAGCCAAACCCAATCACGATGCGCTAAAAGCGGCCGAAAAAGCGCTGCCAAACAGTGTAAAAAGCGCCTTAATGACGGCCCTAGTATTCTCGTGGTTAAACCCGCACGCGTGGCTAGACACAGCTGTCTTAATTGGCACTGCATCGTTAGCGTACAGCCAGCCCAACAACTTCGCCTTTGGCGTGGGCGCTGCGATTGCATCGTTTGTATGGTTCTGTGGTCTGGCTTGGATCGCGGCGCGTTTATCACGGCATTTAGCAAAGCCTGCAACATGGCGCGCGATTGATTGTTTGGTTGCAGTAACGATGTGGGGTACTGCGGTTTGGGTGGCTGTAGATTTGTATAGGCGGGTAGTTGGTTAGCTGTAGTCGCAACGAAGAGTAGAGCCGACGAAACAATTTACTTTTTGGTTCGCACGTAAAACTCTAGGCCAACACGATTGATATGTTCTTCAAGCTCCGGATGTTTAAGCATTTTGTAAATCGACAGATCAACCTTGTAAGGCAAGAGTAAATCATCAATTAGGTCGTTTACGTCTGCCAAGGTTTTTTGATCTAAATCGACATCAACGACCGTTAAATCGATATCGGAGCCGGTTTTAAAATTACCCTTTGCGCGCGAGCCGTAAATTAAAACCCGCTCGATAGGTTTGATGCTTTCAAAAACAGCACAAATCTTTTTGCAAGTACTTTCGGGTAAGCCAAAGCGGTTAACTGTAGCGATGTTTACCGATTTATTCGCTTGCATAACGCTGCCCAAATTTTTTCGCAAAATCCGCAAATTCTTTAGAGAATCGATTCACAATATCTTCGGCTATTGATGTGGCTACTTCGAGATTGTAGGTGTGAGAGGTCAAATTCCGTGCCTTAATCATATCCATCCAGACTTCTCCATCCGAAATCAGCTCGTTAGCAAAAGCCTCTCGAGTAGCATTTTTTGATCCAATAATTCCATTAAAACCTTGTTCTTCGAGGTAATCTTTTAAAACATTCCAAGAAAGTTCGTGGGTAATCTCAAATCCTTGAATCAGACCTTGCTTCTCTAGATCTGATAATGGACGTTGGTTGGATAAATCAATAGCTGCGCTTAAGCTATTCCACGCTTTCGTGTAATTGTTAAATCTTTGCTTCCAACGAATATCGTTTTTTTGGTCCATGAGTCGTAATCTTTCTGTTTTCCCCTAGAAATAGTTGGGGGAGCAAGCCGACTGACCCATACTAAATTGTGCGTCAGCTATGCCGTTCTGTATTTTAGAGCCAATAAAACAATAAGGTTAATCCTAAGTCAAGTGGAAGCGAACATTGCGGACAATAAAACAAGACTAACTTGCGATACATTTTGCTTTCGTGGTCTTTGCGGTTTATTGCTTTATATCGCCAGGGTTAAATTCAAGCTCCGAACATCGGTTTAATTACCCACCAACCCCCAACATAGCCTCCAACAAAACCCCAGCCCCAGCAGCCCCCGATATCGGATTCTTCTGATCAAAAATAAAAAACGGCACGCCAGTAATTCCTAAACTTCGCGCGTGCGAATCTTGTTCTGCAATCGCTTGGTGAATCGCAAAATCACTTAAAGTTCTATCAATCAAGGCACTATCAACACCAGCCTCCAACGCAATTCGCTTAAGCACTGTGTCATCCGTCAAATCGCAAGTATCAATAAAGTAGGCTTTAAACAGGGCTTCATCCAACACACCCGGTGCTGCTTGCATTAACGCATGGGCTTTTAATGTGTTGGGTTGGCGGGCTATTTTGTCGAGCTTTAAATTTAAGCCCACTTGCTCGGCGGCGGCGTTTACGCGTTGGTAAATTTGTCCGCCATCGCTAGTGCCAAACTTTTGCATTAAGTAGGCGCTGCGTTCCATGCCTTCGCTAGGCAAGGTGGGGTTAAGTTGAAACGGGCGAAACACAACCGTAGGTTCGGGTTCGTCGGGCCGTTGTATTTTGTATTGCGCGATGGCTGATTCGAGTTGGCGTTTCCCGATGTAACACCAAGGACACACAATGTCCGAAACCACATCAATTTGCATAAATAATCCTAATTAACCAACACGTGCGCAAGCACCGGTTTGTGGATGAAACATCACTGGCCAAGCGTCGTCGTACACGCCTGCTGTGCAGCGCTTTTGGCAATCCGCGTGGGCTAGAGTTACGCGTTGCGGGGTTTGCCAAATCATGAGTTTGCAGCCGCTGCCGTCTTTGGCTAGCAACTCGATGTGCGGGCGTGATTGCGATTGTGAAAACTCGGCCCCTTCAAAACTGCATTGGCCTTTTTTACCAACCCATATTTTCCAATTTAAGGCGCGCACTTCATTGTTATCAATTTGTACTTGGGCGCTTTCGCGAAAGCCGTCTTCTTCGGTTTGCGAACAATTGCCGGCCACGTTAATAGGGCGGTCAGCAATGGGGGCTTTGCTGCTATTTGGTTTGTTACTGGCTATCCCAGATGGTGTTGCTGGTCTTGCTGCAACGGTGCCGGGTAGCTCTACGGGGCGCACCGTGGTTTGCACGCTGCGTTCTGCGGGGCGGTGGCTGCACGAACTTAAGCTTAGCGAAACGAAGCCTAACGACACCACAGAAAGCGCTAGGCTAATTTTGCGAATGGCTTTACCAAAAGTCGACGTTGACCCTTCGGTTTGATGTTTGCTCTGTTTTACTAACCACTTCATGGGGTTGGCCTTTCGATTGTTGCGGCATAGTTTAACTTCTTTTTATTTGCCTTCGCAGCGCTAACTGCGAGACAATACAGTCTTGTTGTGCTTATCATTTTGCAAAGACCACGTTGAATACTTCTGCCCCCACCCCACCTAGTTCCTCTGGGAACCCTTCGCCAGTTATTAACGCGGCGCGCTTGAATGACCAAGAGCTCGCCGAGCTTGATGAATTGCTATCGTCCACCGGTTTTGAAGAGTGCATGTCGGCCGAAGAGCTCGATGGGTTTTGTTGTGCATTGGCGTGCTGCACCGAGCGCATTGCACAACCCGAATGGTTAACCGAAGTATTGGGCGAGCCCATACCGCTCACTAAAACGCGTATTGGCCCAAGGCGATTCCTAGCGCTGGAAGAATTAGTCACTCGCCACTTTGCGTCGGTTAAAGCGCAATTAGCGAAAGGCGAAAGCTTCGCACCCATTGTTAACTTAGACGAAGATGGCCGCGCGTTTGGCTACGGTTGGGCGATTGGTTTTGCTTGCGGTATGGGCTTGCGCCCAGACGCCTGGGATGCAATTGAAGACGACGATTTGTTAGCCGAAGCCTTTGTTCCTATTATGGATTTAGTCGATGAAGCCAATGAAGGCGACGAAGACTTTCCCGATATGACCAAGGAAGAATGCGATGAGCGTATTAACGCCATGTTAGACGGTGTGTTTGATGCGTATCAGTTTTTTCAAGGGGCTGCAAAAAAAGCAGCCGCAGCAAAGGCGGGTGGTGGCAAGCTTGGCGCTGGTAAACCTAAAAGCGCAGGCGCAAAAAAACCGCGCCCAAGATAAGCGCGGTTTTGACGGTGTTACGGTAATCGGTTTCGCGGTAACGTTTAATCCGTCGTTTCAATTGCCTTTTTAACGATCTCGGCAAATTGCGCCAAGTGCGCTTCTTTAACAATTAACGGTGGCGAGATCGCTACGATGTCGCCCGTTACGCGCACTAACAAACCAGCTTCGAAGCACTTCAAGAACACTTCAAATGCACGCGCTCCTGGTGCGCCTTCGCGCGGTGACATTTCGATGGCGCCCATCATGCCAATGTTGCGTACATCGATGACGTGCTTAACGCCTTTAAAGCTATGGGCCATGTCTTCAAGTACTGGGGCCATGGCATCAGCGTGTTCAAAAATACCTTCGTCCTTGTACAACTTAATCGTGGCTAATGCAGCAGCGCAAGCTAGTGGATGTGCCGAGTAAGTGTAACCATGAAACAACTCGACCATGTGTTGCGGGCCTTGGGTCATAAAGGCATCGTGAATTTCACGCGAAGCGATAACCCCGCCCATTGGCACCGTGCCCGAATTAACGCCTTTAGCAAACGTAATCATGTCGGGTGTAACGCCAAATTTACCCGAGGCAAATGCTGCGCCGACACGGCCAAAGCCAGTAATGACTTCATCAAAAATTAACAAAATGCCATGCTTTTTAGTAATGTCACGCAAGCGCTGCAAGTAACCCACAGGTGGTGGCAATACACCAGTAGAACCAGCGACTGGCTCGACAATAACGGCGGCAATGTTTGATGCATCGTGCAAAGCCACCAAGCGCTCTAGTTCGTCAGCTAAATGATCGCCCCAAAGTGGCAAGCCGCGCGAGAACGCGTTTTGCGATAAGTTAAATGTGTGGGGTAAATGATCTACCCCGGCCATTAGCGAGCCAAAGGCTTTGCGGTTGGCCACCATGCCGCCCACTGCAATGCCGCCAAAGCCCACGCCGCTATAACCGCGTTCGCGGCCGATTAAACGCGTACGGGTACCTTGTCCGCGTGCGCGGTGGTAGGCCAATGCAATTTTTAACCCGGTGTCTACTGCTTCGGAACCGGAGTTGCAAAAGAACACACGGTCTAAGCCAGCAGGAGCCATACCAGCTAATGTTTTTGCTAATTCGAAGGCCAAGGGTTGGGCCATATTAAACGGCGGTGCAAAGTCCATAGTCGCGGCTTGACGCTGAATGGCTTCAACGATCGGTTTGCGGTTATGACCCGCATTGCAGCACCATAAACCGGCGGCACCGTCGAGCAATTGGCGACCATCATCGGTCCAGTAATGCACGCCCTCAGCACGAACGACTAGGCGCGGTTTTGTTTTGAATTGCTGGTTGGCCGTAAACGGCATCCAGTATTCATCCAGATCGCTACCGGGCTTTAAATGTACGTCGGCCGTAGTCATCGGTGCAACGGTGCTTGGCGTCTCGGTTGGTTGCTGGGCTAGGTGCTTTTGTTCTGAATGCTCGGTCATGGTTTTTCCAAGAGGGATTGCGCTAATCATTGCGCTTGAATAGACACTTAAGTTACGCGCGCCACGACTAAAAAGCAAGCAAACGACCTACCGATCGTAGATTTCGACAACGCCTTTTAACTGCTCGTTATCTACCACAATAAGCAGCTTAATTTTTTTATCCAGCATCATTTGTTCAGCTTCGAACAGTTGCGTATTGCTGCCAATGGTTATCGGTTTACTGGACATAAATTGGGATACAGGGTCGGCTAGTTGCCCGTTGCGCTCGGACAAAGCACGTCGTAGATCGCCATCAGTCAATATACCTAGTAGGCGCTCACCTTCGGTGATAAGTGCTAAACCAAGGCGTCCGGCAGTCATTTTTAGCATAGTTTCGTGCAAAGTGGCGTTTTTGCTAACGGTTGGCAGGCTTTGCGTATGCATCACATCGTGCACCTTGGTTAGCAATTTCCGGCCTAGGCTGCCACCGGGATGAAACTTGGCAAAGTCTTGCGGTTCGAAGCCGCGCGCTTCCATTAAAGCCACCGCTAATGCGTCGCCCATTGCCATGGTGACTAACGTAGATGTGGTGGGCGCTAAGTTGAGTGGGCAAATTTCGCGTTCAACAGAAATGTCGATGACGTGTTGCGAAGCCTTGGCCAAGGTCGAATCTTTACCACCGGTCATAGCCACAACTGTGTTACCAAATCGTTGTAACGCAGGCAACAAGCGCAACACCTCATCGGTTTCACCGCTGTTGCTAATCATTAAAACAATATCGCCCGGAACAATCATCCCTAAATCACCATGCAAGGCTTCGGCCGGATGCAAGAAAAAGCTAGGGGTTCCGGTGGACGCAAAGGTAGCGGCCATTTTTTGGCCAACCAAACCCGACTTGCCCATTCCGCAAACAATTAATCGGCCGCTACCGGCCAAAATAATTTGAATGATGGTATCGAATTTTGCATCGATGCGACTCACTAAGGCTTTAACCGCCGCGGCTTCGGCTTGCAGTGCTTCGACGGCTACAACATGGCTGGGACGACTAGGGTTCAATTCGATGCGCCTTGGGCAATGTTAAAAAACGCGAGTTACTTAGGAGCGCCGTCTTTTTGAGCAATTAGTTTAGCCAAGTCTTCGCCCGATTTGTAATGCGGAACGCGCATCACCATACGTTTGGATCTTTGGAAAAGAGCATTGGAACCATTCACTTCTTCCTTCCAATATTTATTAGCTAAAACAATGTTGCCCGGTACATCGAGCTCAAAGCCTTTTTTGGATCCAATGCCACCAAAGATGTAAAGTTTCCCATCGACAATTCGCCACGAATCGGCATCACCACCCCAAGGAATGCCGTAGACAATACCGTTGGCACAAAAGCCGCCATATTGTGGCATGTAGGCTTCGGGGTTTTGGTCGAACTTCGTTTTATGCTCAGCGCTAGCAAAGTTAACGCGAACGCCTTTAAACGTCGAATTAATTTCAGGCTTACCCTTACGGTGGGTGTTTTCTGTAAAGTACGATACAACATCATGACCATCTAACAACAAACGTTCTGCACCATCGATATTTTTAACGTTGGCAGGGCTGTAGCCAGCGCCGGGGTTTTGTGTGACTAACGGGGCGCAGGCGGACATTGCGACCAAGGCTACCAAAGCTGCACTTTTAAATAGTTTAGAAATTGTGGACATGGCGATTTTTTAAGTTAAGGTGGTTATTGTAGTGGAGTGGTCTGCAATTTGTTTGAACACTTACGGTAAATTCAATCAAACCAAAAAGGGGCAAAGCCATGGACACCAGACAACGCGTCGTTTTTTTACCCGGTCACTTATGTGCTGCGCCTTTGTGGCACGCGCAAATTGATGCTTTAGAGCAAGTGGCGCATGCCCGAGTAATGACTTTATACGGGTCGGATCATGTGGCTGGTTTGGCCAAGCATGTGTTGGATCACGCGCCAGAAAAATTTAGCCTAGCGGGTTTGTCGATGGGTGGTTATGTGGCCCTAGAAATTATGCGTCAAGCCCCGCATCGTATCGAGCGCTTGGCATTGTTAGATACCAACGCAAAACCAGATCGACCCGAACTACTAGAGCGTCGCCAAGCCGATATGCAATTGGCGGCAGACCACGGCATGCGTGCTTTAACCAAAGAACTATATGCTCGTTGGATGGCACCAGCCCATGCCGCCAATAAAGAGTTGCAAGCAATTGTGGATGATATGGCCGAAGAAGTTGGCGTGCATAACCAAAAGACGCAGCAAAAAGCCATTATTAGCCGCCCCGATTCACGCCGGACTTTGCAAGGTATTGCGTGTCCAACCCTAGTTTTGTGTGGGCGCAGCGACAGTGTTGTGCCCGTATCCGATCACGAAGAAATGGCTGCTTTAATTGGTGGGTCGAAATTAACGGTTATTGAAGACTGCGGGCATTTATCCACTATCGAACAACCCGAAAAAGTATCCAAAGCTTTACTAGAGTGGCTCACTTGGTATTAGCCTTCTTTGTATTGCTCTAAATAGCCACGGGTCACTAAACTTTGATGGATAATTAGCGCCGCTTCAACGGTAAATTGTAGTTCGGCAATACCGTCAATTATTTTATCGAGGGGCCACAACTCAAATTTTTCCACTTCACCATCTTGGTTAACTGGAATTGCATTAACAGGTAAATCAATATCCCAGCACAGTAGCTCTTCTACTAAAAAACCTTCGGGAATATTGCGTTGCGTTTGAATGTTGCCGCCGCGTTTAATTAAATGCCCTTGGCGTTGCAAGCTTGGTAAATCGAGACCCGCTTCTTCTTGCACTTCCCGCTCTAATGAAAGCAGCAGACTTTCATCGCCAGCCGCTAAGCCACCAGCGCAAGTATCCCAAAGGCCTGGGTCATTGGCTTTATCTAAGGCGCGTTGTTGAACCCACATACCGGTCGTTGCAGCGCCGTTTGGTATTTGGCTGTAAGCCACCAAGTGAACCGCAAATGTGCGGATACCTAATTGGCGAACGGCAGCACGTTCTATTAGTCCGCGTACTTGGCCTGAATCACCCGTAACGCGTAGCAATTCGTTTCGCCATTTTCCGAGGCGGCCTTGGTCGCGTAAAGCGTTAGCCATTTGCGCCAATACACCTGGCGCATCGGGGCTGCAAAAGGGCGCCAAGCTTAAACACTGTGGCTCTAAATTTAAACCGGCAATATGTTTGGCAAAAAATTGTGCGTCTTCGGGTTTAACGCTGCCGACTACGTCGTCATCAATTTCGAACGCCCAACGCTCGTGGTCGGGCGGTGCAAAGTTAGCGCTACTCGTTTTTGCGATGAAGGTGTTGTAGCGGTCCATCGTTGACGCACTAACGTTCACTTTTAAATTTAGTTTGGTTATTGTAATTTGGCTTGATGCAGGTTCCGCCAACCGCTGCTTCAATCGGCGTCCTTAAATCGTTGCGTAGTCCGAGCAAAAAACAGACTTCGGTTGCTACAAACAATGGCCCAATAATTAAACCCATAATGTCATCAACAAAGGCCGGTTTTTTGCCCTCGTAGAAATGACCAATAAATTGCAATACCCAACCCACTATAAAAGTACCGATGCCCCACATCAACCATTGTGCAGTTGACAGCTGCGCTAAAGGGGCTGCAAAAAATAAACAAAGGGTAATAAATAAGAGCATCACCGAACCTAAGCGCAGATCGAGCTTTAAGTAATAAATGCAGGCCAGTGCGCTAGCAATCCATGCTGGCGAGAGTACTAGCCATGACAACAAAGAGTTGCCAGGTAAAAGCACTCCGAATACTGGTCGGCTAAGCAATACAACCACAGCAAATACAATCATTGGGATGCCGATAAAGTGCGTTACGATATTTCGTTTGTCGCGATGGTAGCTGGCGTATTTGGTTAATTGTTCGATAGCAGTTTTCATAAGCCCTCTCCACTTATTGATTTGTTACTTTGGCTTGAATCATCGCGGCTAATTGTTCTTCACTATAGCCCAACTCGCGTAGAACACTGTGACTATCTTCGCCTAAATTGGGCGGTAATTTGCGGATCGATAATGGCGTTTGTGACCAGCCGGTGGTCGGCTCCATTAAAGTGAGTGTCCCTTCTGTGGGGTGCTCGACAGTCTTAAAAAACCCCTTGCTGCGTAAGTGCGGATCTTGAATCAGGCTGTCTGGCGTGTGCAGCGGCATTGCGGGAATGTCGGCTTGATCTAAAGCCTCTAACCACTGAGCTGTTGATCGTTGGCTCATTTGTTCGGCAACAAAAGCGTACACCACGTTAATGTTTTCGGCTCGATGCGAATGCGTATCAAACATGGGATCGGTCTTTAAATCTTCACGATCAATTAAAGTAAAAAAGCTTTGCCAATGTTTGTCGTTGTAAATCAGCGCACAGACATAGCCATCGTTGGTCGCATAGGGTTTGCGATCAGGCGAGAGTAAGCGGGCGTAACCAGCATCGGGGTAACCTGGAACACGCGGTTCGAAGGTGCAGCCACCTAAATGATCGCCCAACACAAATTGACTCAAACACTCAAACATTGGCACTTCAATTGCCTGCCCCTGTCCGGTCGATTTTTGGTAGTACAAGCCTGCGACTAAGGCGAGCGCCGCATTTAACCCAACACTTCGATCGCCCAGCGTTACTGGGGCGTAACGCGGCACATCGCTACCTTGCGAAAGACTGAGACTTGGGACGCTTGCAGCACCTTGAATTAGATCGTCATAAGCGGGCTTGCCCGCATAACTGCCCGCCTCGCCAAAGCCGTAGCAGCCCAAATAAATAATGTCGCTCTTTACCGCCTTTACTTGTTCGTAAGACAGGCCCAGCCGAGCCATTGCTTGCGGACGGACGTTAAAAATTAGTGCGTGGCTTGTAGCCACTAAATCGAGTAAGGCTTGTTTACCCAAAGGGTTTTTTAAATCTAAAACAACCGAATGTTTATTGCGCCCCGCATGCAAATACATATGCCCCATGCCGGGGTTACGCATTGGGCCAACGTGACGAATATTGTCGCCGCTAGGTGCTTCTACTTTAATGACTTGCGCGCCCAAATCAGCCAACATTTGAGTGGCGTACGGACCCATAACAACCGAGGTTAAATCGATAATGCGAACGCCTGCTAGTGGGCCGGTGCTAGTGGTTGAATTTGTGTTCATTGACTCTTTTCTCACGCTTGGCAATGCAGTGCGTTTTTCTGTAATGTAGAAGGTAACAGCGATTCGTCCACCCCGCGATATAGCCAATCCATACCGGCAGAATTAGCTTTGGCAAAGGGTGATTTTAAAAATAGGTTGCGGCCGAGTGCGGTTAACCCGCTGGCCTGATAAATATTGCCGTAAAAACGCGCCTTCGCTTGGGCCTGCGCGCATCGTGCTGTGCGCACAGTTGAAAACTGCTGAAAGGCGGTTTCGATATTGCCTGCTTTCTCGATACACCCTGCCAACACAAAAGCGTCTTCAATTGCAAGGCTGGCTCCTTGTGCCAAATGGGCTTGCATTGGATGGGCTGCATCGCCAATTAAACAAACCCGGTCGCGATGAAAAGTAGTTAACGATGGACGATCATACAGCTGCCAATAATCGAAAGACGGTGCGAGTTTTAAAATTTCTGTTAACGCACTATGCGAACTATCAAACAGTGCTAGGGCCGTTTCGCGTGGCACAGCGCGGCTCCATGCAGCACTTGGGTTGTTGGTAACATCGCTTTGATTTTGCTTTGCCCATTCGAGTGCCTGGAGTTCTGGAAATCGGGCCATGGCAATAATATTTAAGGCCTGTCCGTTTTGTACCGGGTAGTGCACTACATGCTTGTTAGCACCTAGCCATAAGCCAACGTCTTTTAATAACTGAAATGAAGATCGTTCGGTTGTCGCGCGTACCATCGTTGAGCTGAGTTGCGTACTTGGAACTAAGGCCCGTAAGGCAACCTTACCGGTGTAGTTTGGTTGTTGTTGTACCGGGTCGTTGTTTTGTTGGCCGCCTAGTTCGCTGCTTTGTTCGCTGCCTTGTTCTATTACTACGGCGAGCCCAGTTACAAACTGTCGGGCCGTGCCCCAAAGTCCGTCTGCGCCAATAATGGCCGCCCACTTTTTGCTTAGAAGCGCGTCGTTAATGTCGGTGCGCGATCCCAGTTGTATTTCAATTGATGACTCTTGCGTTGCCGCGTCTACCAACACCCGTTGCAGATCGGCTCGATGAATCGCTTGGGTTGTGTAACCGTAACGTTGCACCAGCAAACCTTGTTCGACTTGGGCAATTGCCCGCCCAGTTTGCAGACTACGAATCGAAACTGAATTGATATCGCAAGAATACTGTTGCAGCTTAATTAGTAAACCCAAGCGGTCTAATAACCGCAATGCGTTTGGCCCCAATTGAATGCCTGCGCCCACCGCTTGAAATTGTGCGTTACGCTCTTGTACGACGCTGCGGTATCCTACGCGTGCCAAAGTCAGCGCTGCGGCGAGCCCAGCGATTCCGCCGCCAATAATTAAAACCGGTTTTTGCATAGGGCCGATTGTAAGTGAACTCTGAAGAAAGAAGTCGTTTGAGCAAAGCCCAAAATCAAAACGGATCGAGTCCGAACCATTCGGATGGCGCGCCCCTACTTAGCTTTGTGGGTTCACTAGCCACCATTACACTAAACCGACCCTCGCAGCACAATCGTCTCGACCCTAGTGACCTAGGCGTATTGCAACAACATATTCGCCAAGCGCAGGCTTCGGACAAGACACAATTGCTAGTATTAACAGGCAGTGGTTCGCAAAGTTTTTGTTCTGGTTACACCCTGCAAGCGATCTTGGGTCAACTGGATCATGAATTTGAAAATACATTGCAATGCCTCGAAAACTGTACGATTCCCACGCTCTGTGCTTTAAACGGCAGCGCCTACGGCGGTGGCACCGACCTAGCCCTGTGTTGCGATTTTCGAATTGGTATCGCAGGAATGAGAGCTTTTATGCCTGCGGCGCATTTTGGTCTGCACTACCACCCGTCCGGGATGCGTCGCTACATTGCCAATTTCGGATTAAGCCAAGCAAAAAAATTCTTGTTAACCGGACAAACATTTAACGACGAGCAGTTGTTCAACTGCGGGTTTCTAACCGAGCTAGTTGCCGACCAAGCCGCCGTAAACACAAGTATTGAGCAAACCGCTAATGCTTTAGCGTTATGCGATTTAGGGGTAGTGCGGAGTATGAAATCCCAAATGAACGCAATTGCCCGAGGTGATGACGGTGCTGCTGTTGACCGAACGCAATACCTAAAAACTTTAGGTTCTGAAAACTTAAAGCAACGATTGCGCGGCGTTGCGTAGCCTATCGGGTATCAAGGTAACAATTGCATGCGACAATAACAAAAACCTATTTCTCAGGAGTTCTTGGTGTCTGTATTTAAGCCCGCATTAAAATTTAGTATCGCTTTATCGCTTGTTACTGCAAGTTTCTTTGTGCAAGCGCAGCCCAGTAACTTGGCTGAAGCAACCATCTCGACAACAGGCTTTGGCAATTTAAAGATCGGTATGAGCCTTGAAGAAGCACAAAAAGCCCTAGGCGAGCCGCTCAAAAAGTTAGGTACAGCGGCCGACGCGGCGTGCTTTTTAACCCCCACATCCAACGAGCGTTTAGTTTTACGCGTACGTGGCGGCAAGCTGGTATCGGTTGATACCTCTAGTGAACAGGTTGGCGTAACCCGCAGCGGTATTCGCGTTGGCGAAACCCTTGAAAAAGTGCGTTCGGTGTATGGCAAAGACAATAGCTTTAAAGAATCGAAATCGCCCTTCGATCAACGTCCTGTAACAACGGTTGGTGCTGGTGCTAACCAAGTCGCATTGGCGTTTACCAACGGTAAAGTCGATTTAATTCGTTTAGGTACATCAAGTGAACTCTGGGGCCGCTGCGAGCCCTGAAGACATCTCCCGTATTGTGGAGATGGCCTGGGAAGACCGCACACCGTTTGATGCAATAGAACGGCAGTTTGGTTTAAATGAATCAGCCGTGATCGAACTGATGCGCAGCCACATGAAACGCTCGTCGTTTTTAATGTGGCGCAAACGCGTTACGGCGCGTGCAACGAAACACCAAGCATTGTCAGCCGATACAGGGTTTCGACATAAGGCGGATCAGCGGCGGTACTAAGTTTGTCGCCACAAGAACATACGCTTGTCGCTATTAAAACTTAATCCGACCAATCCAAATATCTTTGTACAAAACCCAGTCACCCATAAAGTTACAGGGCGGGCGCTTAGAACTGGCGTGCTCTAGTAGCCACGCCCGTACTCAAACGAAGTTACTTCAATGCTTGGTCTTTTTTACTAGTCACGACCGACGCAATCATCGAGATAGCAATAACGCTAACAGTAACGCCCAACGCAATCAAAATCGGCATCTTGTAAAAATCAATTAATAGCATTTTTGCACCGATAAATCCAAGCACTACAGCCAAGCCATAAGCCAACAAATGAAACCTATCTGCTAAATCAGCTAACAAGAAGTACAGCGCACGTAGGCCGAGAATTGCAAAAATGTTTGCCGTTAAAACGATAAACGGATCACTAGTAATTGCAAAAATTGCCGGGATGGAATCGACTGCAAATATGATGTCGGTGGTGCCAATCAAAATTAGAACAATCGCCAGGGGCGTGTAGTACTTTACCCCGCCTATCATTTTGGTTAACGATTCGCCATTATGCTCGGTCGTGATGTTCATCTTTTTACGTAAAAACTTGAGCACTGGGTTCTGTTCAATATCTGGTGCTTGGCCTGCTGCTAACCACATTTTGATTGCGGTCAGAACTAGGAAAGCGCCAAATACATAAAGGATCCAATGGAAAGTTGCGAGTAACCAGCCGCCTACTAAAATTAATATCGCGCGCAAGATGATTGCGCCGATAATGCCTATGATAAGTGCTCGTTTTTGGTACTGAGCCGGAATAGAAAAGTAGGTAAACAACATTAGAAAGACAAAAATATTGTCGATCGACAAGGATTTTTCTACGAGATAGCCGGTTACAAACTCAAGCGATTTAGTGCGTGCAATTTCTGGCCCAACAGTTGAATTTAAATACCAATAAAGCCAACCAGCAAACACGAACGCTAACGAGAACCACAATAAACTCCAAACGGTGGCTTCTTTAACCGTTACTTTATGCGCGCCTTGCTTTTGCATTACTAACAGGTCGATAGCGACCGCTACAACTACAAAGACAGCAAAACCTGTCCACATCCACCAGGTACCAATTGTTTCCATAACATCTCCAGCAAAACGTTAAAAAACTGCTGGGACATAACTGGCAAAGTTTAAATGCGCAGAACTTATTAAAGATCTAAAACGCTTCGCCGCAGTCCCCTAGCAGGGTTGGCGAAGGTCTGGCTCTCCTAAGCAAGGTGCTCAGGGCATCTACCGGTTTTCGAACAGATACCCTGCAAGAAAACGAATTGACGATAGATTTTTGTGGGAGTTACTCCCCTTCATTAAGTAGTATTTTATTCAGTTTTTGTTACGGTTTTGTTACCGCACCCGTAAATCGCAGATTTATTCTGACTAGGTGTTAAGGCAAAAGGGGCTAGGCCCACAAATCAGAATGCTATATTAAGTACGGAACTTCTTACACTTAAGAAAACAAATGCAATCTAGTAAATATCCGTTACTTCAATCTAGATTCTCAGTCAGCGCCGGTGTGCTTGTTGCGGCACTTCACTTACTATTATTTTTATATTTGGTACAGCTGCTGCACGGGACTAATTTTGCAACACGCAATTCCAAAACTAACTCAATATCACCTGCGATTTATCCGCGGCTAATTCCCGACTTCGTTCGCACGACGCCGATCCAAAGCCAAAGTACGAATGCGCCCACCCGACCTCTAGAGAAATCGCGTCCAGCGATACTTCGCTTAAATTTGGATCAAAAATCAGCAGAAACAATCGGTAAAAACGAGCCGATCAACGAACCAAGGGTCCCTAGTAGAACGAACGCAACCGAACCAAGTCGGGCAGTTGAGCTTCGAACAGAAGAAACTAAGGTTGATTCTGATGAAGCAGTTCAAGTAAGCAAAGGGGCTATTTCTGGCGCTGCGAAGCGCCAAGAAAAATATGATCGTGAACGTAAAATATTAGGCCTTGCAAAAGACAGCGACGAGACAGTCCTCGCAATTCAAATGCTTAAAAGCGCCAAACCCGATTGTTTAAAACCATCCAATTCTGACGGTACAAACAATGTTTCAAATTTAGTACTTGCCATTAGTAACATCGTTCAGGACAAGTGCAATTTACGGTAGCCTTAGCTCTTCAAAGCTTTGTACCGAATCCGTCTAGGCTTAGCGCCCTCTTCACCTAAGCGACGTTTTTTATCGGCTTCATATTCTTGGTAGTTACCTGCAAAAAAGTTCACTTGTGAGTCGCCTTCAAACGCCATGATGTGCGTTGCAATGCGATCCAAGAACCAACGATCGTGGGAAATAACTAACGCAGTGCCGGCGAACTCTAGCAACGCATCTTCTAGTGCGCGCAAAGTTTCTACGTCGAGATCGTTTGATGGTTCGTCAAGCAACAATACGTTGCCGCCGCCAGCCAGTGTTTTAGCTAAATGCAAGCGGCCACGCTCGCCACCAGATAGGTTGCCGACTTTCTTTTGTTGATCACCGCCCTTAAAGTTAAAGCGGCCGATGAAGGAGCGCGATTGAACTTCGAATCGGCCAATCGTTAAGATGTCTTGGCCGCCAGAAATTTCTTCCCAAACAGTTTTTTCGCCCGCTAGTGAGTCGCGTGATTGGTCTACGATAGCCATTTGCACGGTCTTGCCAATAACCACTTCACCTGAATCGGGTAGCTCTTTGCCAGCGATCATTTTAAACAATGTCGATTTACCGGCACCGTTCGGGCCAATGATGCCCACGATTGCGCCCGGCGGAATTGCGAAGCTTAAGTTGTCGATTAACAAGCGCTCACCAAAGGCTTTTGAGACACCGTTAAACTCAATTACTTGCGAACCTAAACGCTCGGCTACTGGAATAAAAATTTCGGAGGTTTCGTTACGCTGTTGGTACTCGAATGAGCTTAGTTCTTCGAAGCGCTGAATACGCGCTTTGGATTTTGCTTGGCGACCCTTGGGGTTTTGACGAACCCATTCGAGTTCTTTCTTTAAGGCTTTTTGGCGTGCTGATTCACCGGACTCTTCTTGCGATAGGCGGTTCTGCTTTTGCTCTAACCAAGAGCTGTAGTTGCCTTTCCATGGAATGCCCGAGCCACGGTCTAATTCTAAAATCCATTCGGCAGCGTTGTCTAAAAAGTAACGATCGTGGGTAATTGCAACAACGGTGCCGGGAAAGCGTTGCAAAAACAGCTCTAACCAATCGACTGACTCGGCGTCGAGGTGGTTGGTAGGCTCGTCTAGTAACAACATATCGGGTTTAGATAACAGCAAGCGGCACAGGGCAACACGGCGTTTTTCTCCGCCTGATAAATTCCCGATGGTGGCGTCCCAAGGGGGCAAGCGCAAGGCGTCTGCCGCAATTTCTAATTCGTGTTCCATGTTGACACTGCTAGAGCCAGCGGCAATTACAGCTTCTAGCTCGGCTTGCTCGGCTGCCAAAGCATCAAAATCTGCGTTCTCATCGGCATAAGCGGCGTATACCGCGTCTAAGCGTTTTTGCGCAGCAACGACTTCGCCCATGCCTTCTTCAACAATGGCACGCACTGTGGCATCGGGGTCTAGCTTGGGTTCTTGTTCTAGGTAGCCAATTTTTATGCCTTGCATGGGCGTGGCTTCGCCGATAATGTCTTTGTCGACACCGGCCATAATTTTTAACAGGCTGGATTTTCCCGAACCATTGAGGCCCAGAACGCCAATTTTTGCGCCGGGGAAAAACGAAAGGGAAATATCTTTAAGGATGGTGCGTTTGGGCGGAACGATTTTACCAACGCGGTTCATCGTAAAAACATATTGGGCCATGGTAGCGTGCGATCAAGGTTAAATGACTAACCTGCAAAGCTACCACAGCCCGAAAGAAAACCCAATGGCGCGGCTATGCGAATCGCCGCGCGCCGGTAAATTGTTGGTTGTTCGCTCTGCAGACTTGTTACCCGCAGAACAATTTACCGGCAATCGTTTAGTTTTGCTCGATCATGGCTACCAACAATTCGCCATCCTCTTCCGTCATGCCTACACGTTGGCCGTGGCCACCATGTCCCGGCCCACGATGACCACGATTGTCGCCGCGTGTCATCATTTTGGCCATTTCTTGACGCTGCTCGGGGCTTAGCACCTCGGCAATTGCAATCATGGTGTCGGTGCGTTTTTTCGATTGCACTTCTACTTGCGCTAACTGAGCCGAACGTAGTTTTTCAATCGCAATCCGATCAATTGTTGGCGCAGCTAATGCAGCGCTCATCGCTTTTTGGTTGTCCATGCGTACTTGCTGCTGGGCACGCATATCGACTTTGGAATTGCTCATAAAACTGCGAATTTTTTCGCGCTGCTCGGGGGTTGCTTTGATACGATCAAACATGCGATCAGTGCGGCGCTCAGCATACTTTTCGGAACGGGCAGTCGCATCAGCGCCACCACGGTGAGCCATCATGTTGTCGGTGCGAAAGCCATCGGTTGTAACGGTTGGGGTAGCCGTTTGGGCTTGTGCCTTTGAGGCTGGGAGCATCGCAAAACCCGCAATAGCCAAGGTGCTAACAATTCCTAGTGCTGCTACAGAGTATGAAAGTGATGACGATTTAAGTGGCGCTGACATGTTGCCTTTTCGCATGGAGAAACCTCGTTTGAGCGGAGAGTAGTAAATAACGACTTTTATGTGGGCTTGGAATCGCCCCACCCGTTCAATCTATTCGAAGCTTTCTTAACAACGCGTTATGGAAGTAATAAATCTGTAATCAATTGTTGCCACACTACAAATAGTTTCTGAAAATCATCTGTTTTGAGGATGCGGGATGTTTTTCGAAAAGGCATTATTGCGGGGTTGGTCTCCTCCAGCTGTCGATGTCGGTTCGATGGCTTCATTGGCGCTCTTTGCTTGATATTCTTTCAAGTTTTGAGCGCCTTTTTTTTACTAATTAAAGTCTTTAATATCTGACTCTATCTGCTGCGTCCATCGCAACAAGTCGCCATCATGGCCAGGCTTCGCAATCATTTGAATACCCATCGGCACTCGCAAACCTTGATTGCCCTCATTCACCCAAACAGGCAAGCTAACGCAGGGGTAACCTAGGGCTGTCCACAGACGGTTAAAGCTAGACACGCCAGTGCTACTACGATCAGGTGGTGCGCCCGGCGCGCTAGGCAACACAATTAAATCGGCGCGTTCAAAAATTTTAGCGACATCAATAATTGCTTCTTGAATTTGCCGTTGCGCTAGTTGATATCGATCAAAGTTAATCAGTTGGGCTTGGTCTAACAAGCCTTTTAAAATTGGGCTTAATTGTTCACGATGATGCATGTAAGCCCAAGACATTGCTTGTGCCACTTCATAGTTTTGTACGACGGCGTGCGCTTCGTACGCTACGGCTGCACTGCCTGGCAGACGCACTTCGAGACAAGCATGTCCACTAGTTTTTACTGCGGCTGTAAACTGTGAGATTGCTTGTGTTGCTGCACCCTCGGCTTCACCCCACGGATACGATTGCAACATGCCCAGCTTTAAAGGTGCAGGGGGTTTTACGTTAGATGCAAACTGCGAATGCAAAGGGCTTACACAATGCTTCATTAAGCGCGCATCGGCAGCAAAAAACCCTAATGTATCAAGACTCCAAGAAAAAACATTAATGCCCACCATTGGCAACAAACCAAAACTAGGTTTAAAGCCCACCACGCCACAATACGAAGCCGGTCGAATAATTGAGCCACCGGTTTGAGTGCCGACAGAAAAAGGTAACAAACCTGCGGCCACAGCTGCTGCTGATCCCGAAGACGAACCGCCTGGTGTGCGATCAGCCAATTGCAGATGGGGGTTTAAAGTTGATGCGGGTTCTAAGAACGCAAACTCGGTTGTAACAGTTTTACCAACAACAACAGCGCCTGCTTTTTTCAACATCGAAACAATCGACGCATCATTGCGTGGTCGAAATCCACGATGGATTGGCGAACCGTATTCAGTTGCAAAATCAGCAGTGTCAATAATGTCTTTAATGCCAACGGGCAAGCCTTGCAGTGGCAAACCAGAAGCAGCTAGCGCTTCGCGGTGTAAGCGTTCGGTTGATTGCAAGACTGTAAATGCTTGAATGCGTTCATTGGCTTTTTGCGCGGCGCTTAAACTATGGAGTGCCATCTGCGCAGGTTGGTTCATTGCGAGCCAATGGGACTCTTGCTCGCGATCAGTGCGCGTGGTTTGATTCATCGTCAGGATTCGTGGTTGAGTTCACATTAATAATAAATTGCTCTGTTACAGTGGGGCAGTGTCTCCTAAAAGGGTTCGGTTCCGTTGCGTAATTTTCATCATTTCTGGTTATTTTCGCTTGCATTGTTGTTCGTAGGAAACGTCCAAGCTCAAAACGCTACAAAAACAGTCGCACGTAGCGCCACAGTTAAATCTACAGCAGCGGCCATTGTCGCGACACCAATTAGCAATGCCGTGGCTCGGGGTGACTCAATTTACGCAGCGGCCAAGCCAAGGCTATTGCAAATTCGCACGCTTTTAAAAAGCACCGGCAACCAAGCCAGCATAGGGTCGGGGTTTTTAGTTTCCGCCGATGGATTAATTGTTACTAACTATCATGTTATTTCGCAAGTTGCACTTGAACCTAGCACTTATCACCTCGAATTTTTAACGACATCCGGTGAGCGTGGTGCTTTGCAATTATTAGCATTCGACGTTGTTAACGATTTAGCGGTTGTGCGCTTGCCAAGCACTGGTTTGCCGGGCGACGCTGCAATAACACCAACTACTGCCGGTGGACAAAGTGCGGCCGCGCAAACAGTCGGCAATAGTTATTTCGAATTCGCCCCGCGTGCCTTAAAAACCGAAGCCGGTGGCGGTTTGCAAAAAGGTGAGCGCATGTTTTCGATGGGCAATCCGCTCGATCTAGGCTTTACAATTGTTGAGGGGACTTACAACAGTTTGGTTGTAAAAAGCTATGGTCAGCGCATCCATTTTTCGGGCGCGATTAACCCCGGAATGAGTGGCGGGCCAACGGTAGATACCAATGGGCAAGTCATTGGCATTAACGTTGCCAAGCGACTCGATGGCGATTTAGTTAGTTTTCTCGTTCCGGCCCGCTTCGCGGTTGCTTTGCTCGAGCGCGTTAAAAACACACCTGCTTTAGACGGTAAACGTTCACGTACCGAAATCGACGAGCAACTTAAAAACTACCAAGCGCAATTTGTAAAAGACCTGCGCAGCGGTACCGCAAAAAAAACCCAACTTGGGTCATTCGAAATTAGTGAAAGTGCCGCGTCGTGGTTAACATGTTGGGGGCGTAGTAATGCAGAAGTTAAACCGAAGCCACGCTTTCAATTGGCGTCTAATCAATGCAGTGCCGATACCGGTATTTTTTTAGCAAATGATTTGTTTACGGGCCAGTTTCGCTATGCCCATACTTTGTTCGTAAATGAAAAACTATCTAGCCTGCAATTTCCGCGGGTCATGCGCGAATCGATGCGAGTCGATTCTTCGCGGCCTAAGCGTTATACAGCGGCCCAATGCCAGCAAGAGTTTATTAAACCAACCACACAAAACGCAACTTTAAATCAACGCGTCACTATTTGCGCAAGGGCCTACCGCGATCTAGAAACCATTTACGATATGTCGGTTTCTGTTATTAGCCAAAACGGTTCTCTAGATGGTCTGGTATCTGACTTAAGTATTCAAGGCGTAGGTTGGGATAACGGGATGCAAGTGATTAAAGACTTTGTTGGTTCGGTAAAGTATGTGCCGGATACAAGCTCTAAGCCTGAAGTGAGCGCAAAACCATGAGCGCAAATTTAAGTAATTTGCCGGCTGCTTGGGTTGAAGTACTCTCTGCAAAAGGCGATGTTCAACAACGCTACAAGCTTACCCATTCCCCGTTTGTTGTTGGCCGCGCCGTGCAAAGCGATGTGTTGTTAGATGATCCGTACTTAGCGCCTAGCCATGGGCAGTTTGAGTTAAATGAAGCTGGACAATGGGTTTTACGCGCGCTAGAAAGTAAAAACGGAATTGAGCCATTCGATAATGTAACTAACGAATATAGCTTAGGACAAAGTCGCTTACGACTGCGTTTAGCTGACCAGTTGTTGTCGCCGGAACGGGCCCTGCCTGTCAAGGTAGCCCCTGTTCCGCAACGCAATATAGGCCGCTTATTAACGATATTGGCGATTGTATTTGTAGCCATTGAGTTGTTTGGTATGTATACCGCTACTTCAGGTGAATACAAACTCGCTACCTTCATTAGTCCGATATTGATGTTCGCGGGTATTGTGATTGTCTGGAGTTTTGCTTGGTCGTTGTTATCACGCTTGTTTTCCGGCGCACCTCAATTTAAAGAGCATTTGTTAATTGCTACTTGCGTATTGGTAGGCACCAGTGTGTGTAACGAGTTTATTGATTGGATGGGCTATGGTTTGGCCCTACCAAATGTACAAAGCGTTGACTCTTTAATGCGTTATGCGGGTTTAGCAATTGGCGTATTTTTCCATTTACGGCTACTAAACCCTGTGCGCCTTTGGCAAAATGCAGCCGGTGTTGCCAGTTTTTGTTTGGTCGCCGGAGGCTTGTTTTTGGCGCTAAATTACGACCGTCTAATTCAGACAGTGAACAGTAGTCATACTACTGCAGCAACCAACCCAACGAAACAACTTAAGTCAGCCTTTAGCTCCGATGAGATTATTGCTGAGTTTGGAAAGCTAAAAGTCAAATTGGATCAAAAGCGTACCGAAAAACCGGGTGATGATGACTTGGATTTGTTGGATGACTAAAAGTTACCTAAACAAAGGCTTTCAAACCCGGTAGGTTCTTAATCAACAACCCACCATAGCGTCGTTCGACTAAGCTCGCTTCTTGCAACACCCCCAGTGCCTGATTTACTCGCTGTCGCGAAATTCCGCATAAGAAGCCAAGTTCCTCTTGCGAGATGCTGAGTTCAGGTGAATGGCCGGGGTAAAGCAAAGGGTTGTACAGTTCAGCGATACAGCGCGCCACTCGTGCGTCGGGACCGAGCAATCGGTAGTACTCCACCATGCCGATAAATTGGCCGAGGCGTTCGTTTAATTGCAGTAGCAAAAACTGATTAAAGCCGATGGACGTGTCGAGCAACTTTTGAAACATGCGTTTTGGCATAAAGGCAATTTTGCTGCTGCGAATTGAAACGACGTCGTACTTGCGCGGTTCGCTTTTTAGTAGAGACCCTTCGCCCAACCAACCGCCTGCAGGTACGCCGGTAAATGTTACAGTTTTGCCTTCGGCCGAGACGCTGTTAATTTTTACAAGACCCGACAACACGCCAATCCAGGCTTGAACTGGTTCGCCTTTGCCGACGATGACGCTACCCGGGCTAAACTCGCTCACTTTGATTGAGCTGAGCATTTCATGTTGTTGATCGGCTGTTAACGTTTTAGCCCAAGCAGCGCTAAGTAGTAGTTGTTCTAGCTGTTTTTCCATGGTTCGGTATTTGCGGTGCTCTTAAACACGCTACGTTTTATTCTCTAAATCAGTTAAACTAAGATTGTCACCTAAATGACAGTCAACACAGTATATAGCTTCTACTCTTTAAAAAAGCGCATCAAGACGCCCTCATCAATCTCGGAGACGTTTTCCCCATGACTTTAGTCGATCAAGGCCCAGGCAGTATTGCTGCAATGGGCAATAGTAGCTTTCCACGCTTGCTGGTTGAGCACGCTGCTGCGCGCCCGCAAGGGGCCGCGCTGCGCGAAAAAGAATATGGTATTTGGCAAACTGTTACTTGGGCCGATTTAAAAGATCAGGTTGAAGCCTTGGCGGCAGGGTTAAAGTCGTTGGGCTTCGAGCGGGGGCAAAATTTAGCATTAGTTGGTGATAACCGTCCGCGTTTGTACGCCATGATGATTGCAGTGCAAAGCTTGGGCGGTGTTCCTGTGCCTTTGTATCAAGATGCTGTAGCGCAAGAAATGGTGTTTGTATTTCAAAACGCCGAAATTGCTTTTGCAATGGTTGAAAACCAAGAGCAGGTCGATAAAATGCTCGAAATTTCCGAGCAGTGTTCGCTACTTGCCCATATTGTTTACGATGACCCGCGTGGTTTACGTAATTACGACGACAAGCGCATGCTTAGCTTCGAAAACTTGCTGGCGGCGGGTAAAGCTTACTTAAGCCAGCATGCAAATTTCTTTCAATTACAAATCGATCAACTGAATCCTAACGATGCGGCTGCGATGTTTTATACATCGGGCACAACTGGTAATCCGAAGGGCGTTATACATACCCATCGCAACCTAATTACCATGTCACGTGTGGCGTCCGAGATGGAAAATTTAGGACCGCAAGAAGAAGTGCTGGCCTATTTGCCAATGGCTTGGATTGGGCAAAACATTTTTTCGTACTCGCAGTGGCTAGTGACTGGTTTTACAGTGAATTGTCCGGAATCAAGCGAAACCGTGGCAGCCGATATGCGAGAGGTCGGCCCAACGTACTATTTTGCTCCCCCGCGCGTCTTAGAGGCTTTGTTGACTCAAGTTACCATCCGCATGGAAGATGCGGCCCCAATTAAGCGCAAGATGTATAAATACTTTATGGATGTGGCGCGTAATGTCGGTGGTCGTTTGCTCGATGGTGATGGCGCAGTTAGCTTTGCTGATCGGATCAAATACAAATTGGGTAGCTGGATTATTTATGGCCCGCTGCGTAATTCGCTAGGCATGAGTAAGATCCGTGTGGCCTATACCGCTGGCGAAGCCATTGGCCCCGATTTGTTTGTGTTTTATCGCTCGCTTGGCGTCAATTTAAAGCAGCTGTATGGTTCAACAGAAACAGCCGTGTTTGTTTGTGTGCAACCTAATGGCCAAGTAAAAGCCGACACCGTTGGCCCGCCCGTTAAAGGCGTTGAATTGCAAATTACCGGCACTGGCGAAGTGCTAATTCGTAGCCCTGGTTTACTGCGCGAATACTACAAAAACCCTGCAGCTACAGCGGAAGTAAAAGACGCCGATGGTTGGTACCACACCGGCGATGCAGGTTACTTTGATAAAGACGGTCACTTAAAAATTATTGATCGTGCAAAAGACGTTGGCAAGTTATCTGGTGGGGCGATGTTTGCGCCAAAGTACATTGAAAATAAACTGAAGTTCTTCCCCTACATTAAAGAAGCCGTAGCCTTTGGCGATCAGCGCAATGAAGTAATGGCATTTATTAATATCGACTTTGAAGCCTGCGGAAACTGGGCCGAAAAGCGCAACGTAAGTTACGCCGGTTACGTCGATTTAGCAGGCCGCAACGAAGTTATCGATTTAATTCGCGAGTGCATCGAGCAGTGCAATGCAGATTTAGCCAATGACCCCGTAATGAGCGCTTCGCAAATTACGCGCTTTTTGGTCCTGCATAAAGAATTGGATGCGGACGACGGTGAAATGACCCGTACACGCAAAGTGCGCCGGGGCGCAATTGCCGATAAGTATGGTGTGCTAATCGATGCTTTGTATTCCGGCAAAGAAAAGTGTTTTATAGATACCCAAGTGAAGTTTGAAGATGGCCGCACTGGTTCGGTGTCTGCCGATTTAAAAATTGTAAATACGAAAGTATTTAGCTCCGTGAAAGCAGCCGCATGAGTCAGCAGGAAAAAGGCATTGGCGACGTCATCTTAGATGTCAAAAATATTAGTTTGCGTTTCGGTGGCGTAAATGCGCTGTCGGATATTAGTTTTGATGTTCGTGAGCATGAAATTCGCGCGATTATTGGCCCCAACGGCGCTGGTAAAAGTTCGATGCTTAACTGCATTAATGGGGTGTACATCCCGCAAGAAGGTTCTATTACTTTTCGCGGACAAACTTTTAGCCATATGAACTCTCGGCAAGTTGCTGTGATGGGCGTGGCGCGTACCTTCCAAAACTTGGCTTTGTTTAAAGGCATGAACGTGATCGACAATATTATGTCGGGCCGTAACCTCAAAATGAAGTCTAATATTTTTCAACAAGCAATTCGCATCGGTCCTGCTGCCCGCGAAGAAGCCGAGCATCGTGCTGTGGTCGAAAACATCATCGACTTTTTAGAAATTCAAGCGCATCGCAAAACACCGGTGGGCCGTTTGCCCTATGGTTTGCAAAAACGTGTTGACCTAGGGCGTGCTCTAGCCATGGAGCCGCAAGTGTTATTGCTGGATGAACCCATGGCCGGCATGAACGTGGAAGAAAAGCAAGACATGAGCCGCTTCGTGCTGGACGTGAATGACGAATTTGGCACCACCATTGTGTTAATCGAACACGATATGAGTGTGGTGATGGATATTTCAGACCGCGTTGTAGTGCTGGATTACGGTAAAAAAATTGGCGACGGAACCCCAAGCGAAGTGCGAAACAACCAAGACGTTATTAACGCCTACTTGGGCACTTCACACTAAAGTTTTTTAGTACAAACAGTCGTTTTAGTTGCACAACATAAATGAATCGCGAGAAATCTTAAATGCAGTTTTTTCTTGAAGCTTTAATTGGTGGGCTCATGTCGGGTATGTTGTACTCGCTAGTAGCGTTGGGCTTTGTGCTTATATTTAAAGCCAGCGGCGTGTTTAACTTTGCGCAAGGCGCAATGGTGTTGTTTGCTGCTTTAGCAATGGCACGGTTTTCCGAATGGGTGCCGATGATTACCGGCATTAGCGGTAAATTTATGGCCAATTTTATTGCGTTCATTTTAGCAATGGTCGTGATGATTATTGTTGCGTGGTTAATCGAGCGCCTAGTGCTTGGAAAATTAGTAAACCAAGAGGGCGTTACTTTGCTAATGGCAACCTTGGGTATTACTTACTTTTTGGACGGCTTGGGTCAAACGTTATTTGGCAGTGCAATTTACAAAATTGACGTGGGCATGCCAAAAGAGCCGATGTTCTTGTTGCAAAGCATGTTCGAGGGTGGCGTGTTGTTAAACCAAGAAGATTTAGTCGCCGCTTGCGTGGCTGCCTTGTTGGTGATTGTGCTAGCCCTGTTCTTTCAGTTTACGACTACTGGGCGCGCGCTACGTGCCGTGGCCGACGATCATCAAGCCGCTCAATCAATTGGCATCCCGTTGAGTCGCATTTGGGTCATCGTCTGGAGCGTTGCAGGCTTTGTTGCTTTAGTAGCCGGCATTATTTGGGGCTCTAAGTTAGGCGTGCAGTTCTCGCTATCGTTAATCGCTTTAAAAGCATTGCCTGTGGTTATTTTGGGCGGCCTAACTTCGGTGCCGGGCGCGATTATTGGCGGTCTTATTATCGGAGTTGGTGAAAAACTATCCGAGGTATTTATTGGACCCATTTTAGGCGGTGGTATTGAAATTTGGTTTGCTTATGTGTTGGTGCTATTTGTTTTGTTAGTACGCCCGCAAGGTTTGTTTGGCGAAAAAATTATTGATCGGGTGTAATACAAATGTTCTATCGTGAAAACGGGCAGTTCAAAACCAGTTACGCTGCCGACCAACAAATATTTCCAATTTTGCAGGACAAAATCGCTATTGGCTTGTTGTTGGCTTTTGCGGTTTTTGCCGTGCCGTTTTTGGCGTCGGACTATATGTTCCGCGCCATCTTAATTCCGTTTCTAATCTTGTCGTTAGCCGCGCTAGGCTTAAATATTTTGGTCGGTTATTGCGGCCAAATTTCGTTGGGAACCGGTGGGTTTATGGCGGT
This sequence comes from Betaproteobacteria bacterium, assembly GCA_031429355.1. GTDB lineage: Bacteria > Pseudomonadota > Gammaproteobacteria > Burkholderiales > Burkholderiaceae_E > JANOZM01. The sequence continues at coordinate 261,913 of JANOZM010000004.1, forward strand.
CGGTGCTTACGCTGCTTACAACCTATTAGTTCGCGTTGATGGCATGCCACCAGTCGTAGCTATTTTGGCGGGCGGCGTATTTGCAACGGTTGCAGGTATTTTGTTTGGGATTCCTTCGTTACGCATTAAGGGGTTGTATTTGGCTGTAGCTACCTTGGCTGCACAGTTCTTTTTTGATTGGTTGTTCTTACGCATGAAGTGGTTTTCCAACGACTCCTCTTCCGGTTCAGTCAGCGTCGCTAGTCTTTCATTCTTAGGGATTCCGATTGAAACGCCGGTCGCAAAATATTTATTTTGTTTGGGCTTTTTAGTGGTGTTCGCCATTATCGGAAAAAATTTAGTTCGCTCGCACATCGGGCGCGAGTGGATGGCGATGCGCGATATGGACGTTGCAGCTGCAGTTATTGGCGTTCGACCAGTCTATGCCAAGCTAACTGCGTTTGCGGTTAGCTCGTTTTTTGTTGGTGTAGCCGGTGCGCTTTGGGCTTTCGTTTACCTAGGCTCTTGGGAGCCTGCCGCATTTAATATTGATCGTTCATTTCAGTTGTTGTTCATGATTATTATTGGCGGCTTAGGTTCGATTATGGGCAGCTTTTTTGGGGCCGCATTTATTGTTATCTTGCCGATCTTTTTGAACCAAGCCTTACCGGTTGTTGGTGCAATGGTTGGGGTCACAATTAGTACCGAACTCATTGCGCACACCGAACTGATGATATTTGGTGGTTTGATCGTGTTTTTCTTAATTGTTGAACCGCATGGTTTAGCGAAATTATGGTCGATCGGCAAAGAGAAAATGCGTCTCTGGCCGTTCCCTCACTAACCAATACGCATTACCCGTAGTCAACAGGGTGCAGCAAAAATACGTTGTTCAATTGCAGATATTAAGTTTTGGTTTTTTTGAGTTTTATTTTCGATGTTTTTGTTTCAAATACGATGTTGTTCATACTGTTTTAGGAGGCAGTGATCATGGTCGATTCAAAGCGTAGTTCAATTCAATCTAAGTCCAGCAAAGCTAAATTGCTGGTAACGGCAGTAACAGTAGCCATTGGCACCTTTGGTGCTTTAGCTGGTTCCAGCTTGGCAATTGCCCAAGAAAAAGTTCAGTTTTTCCCCGTCTTAACAGGCCGCACAGGGCCAGTAGCTCCAAACGCAACACCTTGGGCTAACGGGCACAATGATTATATGAAGTTGGTGAACGCTCGCGGTGGTATTAACGGCATCAAAACCCTAATCGAAGAATGCGAAACCGCTTACGCTACAGACCGTGGTGTGGAGTGTTACGAGCGTCTTAAGGGCAAGCATGGTGGCGCAACCGTATTTCAACCGTTATCAACTGGGATTACTTTTGCTTTAACTGAAAAAGTTCCTGCCGATAAAATTCCTTTGATCACTTCAGGCTATGGCCGTAGCGATGCTGCCGACGGCAACATGTTTAAGTGGAACTTTCCTTTAATTGGTCACTACTGGGTTGCGGGCGATACCGTGATGCAACACATCGCCAAAAAAGAAGGTGGCTGGGATAAATTGAAGGGCAAAAAAATTGGCGTGGTTTATCACGACAGCCCGTTCGGTAAAGAGCTATTGCCAATCTTGGTTGAGCGCTCAAAAATGCACGGTTTCGAATTGTTAATGTTGCCCGTGCCAGCCCCTGGCGTAGAGCAAAAAGCAATTTGGTTGCAAGTGCGCCAACAAAAGCCTGACTTCGTTGTGATGCAAACTTGGGGTGTGATGACGCCAACAGCGATCAAAGAAGCTGTAGCAACTGGCTATCCACGCGAAAAAATGTTTGGTACTTGGTGGTCTGGTGCTGAGCCTGATTTAAAAGACGTGGGCGCAGCTGCAAAAGGGTATAGCGCAGTCATGATGCAACACGGCGCAGAGTTCGACTCGGCTGTGGTTAAAGACATCTTGGCAAAAGTGCACGGCGCAGGTCAAGGTACCGGTCCTAAGGAAGAAGTGGGTACTGTGTTGTACATGCGTGGTGTAGTTGGCGCAATGTTGGCTGTTGAAGGCGTACGTGCCGCTCAAGAGCGTTACGGCAAGGGTAAGGTCATGACCGGCGAGCAAGCGCGTTGGGGCTATGAGAACTTGAACTTAACCCAAGTGAAATTGGATGGTCTTGGCTTTAAGGGCGTTATGCGTCCTATATCGACTAGCTGTGCAGATCACCTTGGTGCTAACTGGGCGCGGGTTCATTCATGGGACGGCGCTAAGTTCACATGGGCTTCCGATTGGTTGCAAGCCGATGAGCAAATTATCAAGCCAATGGTAAAAGCTTCCGCTGAAAAATACGGTACCGAGAAAAAACTGAACCGTCGTGGATCAGAAGATTGCAAAGGCTAATACAGCTTTGTTGAACAATGCGCTAACTGGGTGGTGCTCGGTTAGCGCAACACTGGATACTGTATGAGCAACATAATCTTAAACGTCAATGGTATTGAGGTGATCTACAACCACGTGATCCTCGTGCTAAAAGGCGTTTCTTTGCAAGTGCCTGAAGGTAGTGTTGTTGCCCTGTTGGGTGGTAATGGTGCCGGCAAAACTACAACCTTGCGCGCGGTTAGTAATTTGCTAGCTGGTGAACGCGGTGAAGTGACTAAAGGCTCAATCGAGCTACGCGGCGAGCGAATTGAAAAATTAAGTACGGCACAAATGGTTGATCGTGGTGTCATTCAAGTAATGGAAGGTCGCCACTGTTTTGCGCATCTATCTATTGAAGATAATTTACTGACTGGTGCCTACACGCGTAAAGACGGCAAAGCCGCAATCGCGGAAACATTAGAAAAAGTGTATGCCTATTTTCCGCGCTTAAAGCAGCGACGCACTTCGCAAGCGGCGTATACCTCGGGTGGCGAGCAGCAAATGTGTGCCATTGGGCGCGCCTTGATGGCCAACCCTAAGATGGTGTTGCTAGACGAGCCATCGATGGGTCTTGCACCGCAAATTGTTGAAGAAGTATTTGAAATTGTTAAAGATTTAAACACCAAAGATAAAGTGACTTTTTTGCTAGCCGAGCAAAATACTAATATCGCTTTACGTTATTCCGATTACGGTTACATTTTAGAAAATGGCCGCATCGTGATGGATGGTGCAGCCAAAGATTTAGCCAATAACGAAGACGTAAAAGAGTTTTATTTGGGCGTTGCCAAAGAGGGGCGCACATCGTTTAAAGACGTTAAGTCTTATCGTCGTAGAAAGCGTTGGTTGTGATGAATACAGCGTCAAACGTAGCCTCAAACGAAACTAACAATGCCATGCACGGCGATTTTTTTGATGCGCTAGAAACCCGTAGCACAGCCGAACGTGAACAAGATTTGCTTAGTCGTTTGCCCGCATTAATTGCCCATGCGCAAGCGCATGCGCCGGGTTGGACTAAGCAGCTACAAGGAGTGGATGCAAAGAGCATTACTTCGCGTGCCGTCTTGCAAACTTTGCCGGTGTTACGCAAGGGTCAGTTAAAAGATCTACAAAATGCAGCACCCCCTTTTGGCGGTTTGGCCACGCGCCCCGTAGGGCAAGCGCCGCGGTTGTTTATGTCGCCCGGGCCAATTTTCGAACCGCAGCCTGGGCGAGACGATCCGTGGCGTGTGGCACGCGCCTTGTTTGCGGCGGGCATGCGCCCCGGTCACGTACTGCAAAACTGCTTTGGCTACCACCTAACGCCAGGTGCGTGGATGGTTGATGAAGGTGCTCGTAAATTGGGTTGTGCCGTTATCCCTGCGGGTATTGGTCAAACCGAACAGCAGCTTGATGTGATTCGTGCTTTAAAGCCCGACGCCTATGTCGGTACGCCGAGCTTTTTACGCATCTTGATTGAAAAAGCGCGCGAATTAAATGTCGACATTAGCAATCTAAAAAATGCCTTGTGCGCCGCCGAGGCTTTGCCGCCTAGCCTGCGCCAGTGGTTTAAAGATCAAGGCCTGTCGCGTGTGTTGCAGTGGTATGGCACTGCCGAGTTGGGTTGTGTCGCGTACGAATCCGTGGCGCAAGAGGGCATGATTGTTGACGAGCAATGCCTAATTGAAGTGGTACGTCCGGGTACGGGCGATCCGGTTGCCGATGGTGAAGTGGGCGAATTAGTAGTTACTTGTTTTAACAACGACTACCCCATGATTCGTTTTGGTACTGGTGATTTAACCGCCATTCTTGGAGGACCTTCACCTTGCGGTCGAACCAATGTACGCATTAAGGGTTGGATGGGCCGCGCCGATCAAACGACAAAAATTCGCGGCATGTTTGTTCACCCAGAACAAGTGGCCACGATTGTGAAGCGTAACCCCGAAGTAAGCAAAGCACGTTTGGTGGTTACCGGAGAAATGGCCAACGATTCGTTAACTTTGCATTGCGAAGCAGCGGCAAGCAATGATGAGGCCCTAAATGCACGATTGGTCGAAACTATCCGTGATGTTACGAAGTTGCGCGGCGAAGTGAGCCTAGTGGCGGTAAACTCCTTGCCTAATGATGGCAAGGTGATTGACGATCAACGCAAGTACGACTAAAAAGCAAGCAGCAACTAGCGCTAAAACTAAAGTAGCAGCTGTAGTAGCAAGCGCGGTAACGGATAAAACCGCAACCGCAGCTACTGATACAGCCGCGCGTTCGGTTGCCGTGCGAGCATTGTGCGAGTTCGCTGCAAAACTTGGTGACCTTGACACCCGCTTTACCCCGTCTCCGACTGGTAAAGAAGGTATCGCTGCGCATCAGTGGGTGCAGCGCAAGCGCGCCAAACATTACGAAGCCGAACTGAGTTTGCAGGGCCAAATTGGACCATTGCTTTTACGTGGCCGAGCCGACGGCTACGACCCCCGCAAAAATCGCTTAGAAGAAATTAAAACGCATTTAGGCGACGCGAAAAGAATACCCGAACACCATCAGGCGTTGCATTGGGCACAGGCCAAAGTGTACGGGGCTTTGCTGTGTGCCGCGCGGAACTTAGAATCGATCGAGCTTTGTCTGGTTTACATCGACTATTTAAGTCTCAAGGAAACCGTATTAACCGAAGATTGCACGGCGCAAGAGCTACAAGAGTTTGCGCTACAACTAGCTGAGCAATATGCTGCTTGGCATGCCGAGCAAGAATTGCATCGTTCCACGCGCAACGCTTATTTAAGTCAATTAAAGTTTCCCTTCGAGCATTTTCGCCCAGGGCAAGGTGATATGGCGCGCGCTATTTATGCAGCAGGAACGCGTTCGGCCAACGGTGGGGAGTATCCAAACCAAGTGTTAATTCAAGCGCCTACAGGAATTGGTAAAACACTTGCGAGCTTATTTGGGTCGCTACGTGCAATGCCGGTTGCGCCGTTGGATAAATTGTTTTATCTCACACCAAAAAATAGTGGCAAAGCATTGGCTTGGCATGGTTTAGAAAAAATACTTGATCAACCTTGTGAGGCAAAAAAACCGCTGCGTGTTCTAGAGCTTATTGCCAAAGAAAAAGCCTGCGAATTCCCAACGAATGAATGTCACCCATTGTCGTGCCCATTAGCGTTAGGATTTTATGATCGGCTTGCCGGTGCTCGCCAGCAAGCGGCGCAACACGGTTGGTTGAACCAATCAGCAATACGCGAAATCGCTTTAGCCCATCAAATTTGTCCGTATTACTTAAGCCAGGAAATGGTTCGGTGGGTCGATGTAGTGATTGGCGATTACAACTATTACTGTGATAGCTCGGCCATGCTGTTTGGTCTAAGTGCTGGTCTCGATTGGCAAGTCGCTGTACTGTTAGATGAAGCGCATAATATATTGGAACGTAGTCGTTCGATGTACAGCGCGCAGTTAGAACAAGCTGCCATTAAGTTATTGCGCAAGCAAGCGCCGCGCTTGTTGCGTAATAGTTTTGTTACTTTAGATAAGGCTTGGACCAGTACTTTTGCAGCGCACCAACAACCGTATTGCGTCTTGCCCGATTTGCCGCGAAGTTTTATTGAGAGCCTTAATAAATTGGTGCGCAAAGTGATGGATTATTTTGTGCAATACCCCGCCGAGCAACTGCCTTTGCTCAAAGACTTTATGTTTAAAGCCATGCAGTTAATTGCCTTGGCCGAGCAAGTAGATCAACATAGTTTGATTGATGTAACCCGTAGCGCACTTGCAGAACCCGTGGTGCTAAGCATTCGCAATATTATTCCAGCCAAGCAGTTAGCACCGCGATGGGATTACGCCAAGCTCACTGTTTTGTTTTCGGCTACTTTAACGCCTATGCAATCGGTCGTCCCTGTGTTGGGGCTGCGTGAAGATACTTTGCAATTGGATATTCCCGCGCCGTTTACGGCAGATCAATTAACGGTTTCGGTTACTAAGCACTTGTCGACGCGTTTTAATCAACGCGATAAATCTTTGCACGATATCGCCACTATTATTGCAACCCAATATCGAAAGCAATCCGGTAACTACATTGCTTTTTTTAGTAGCTATAGCTACATGCAAAATGCTTATCAATGTTTGATAGAAAATTACCCAGACATTCCTGTTTGCATACAACATAGCAAAATGAGCGATATTGAGCAGCAAAATTACTTAGCGCAATTTACCGAACAATCGCAGCAAGTGGGCTTTGCTGTATTGGGTGGTTCGTTCTCTGAAGGGATTGATTTGCCTGGGCGTCGTTTGATTGGTGCGTTTATTGCCACGTTAGGCATGCCGCAACTAAACGAAATTAATGATCAATTTAAACTGCGCATGGATGAGTTGCTAGGCGATGGGTTCGATCGCGTGTACTTGTACCCTGGTTTACAAAAAGTAGTGCAAGCAGCAGGTCGAGTTATCCGCACGCCGCAAGATCGCGGCACAATATGGTTATTAGATGAACGCTATGCTAAACAAAACGTACGCGCACTGTTACCAAGTTGGTGGGAAGTAAAAATTGTCGAGTAATCATCATCGAATCAAGCGCGCCGAATTAAAATTCGAATTTATAAAGAAGAGTTTCAATGTCAACACTTAAAGTATTTTCCTTCGAGGGGGTAACTCCCGTAATTCACCCTAGCGCCTATGTGCACCCCGACGCAATTTTAATTGGTGACGTCTGGATTGGCCCTCGATGTTACGTAGCGCCAGGTGCCGTTTTGCGTGGTGACTTTGGTCGCATCGAAATGTGTGAGGGCAGCAATTTGCAAGATAATTGCGTTGTGCATAGCCTGCCCGATTTCGATTGTGTAATGGATATCGATAGCCACATCGGCCATGGCGCTGTCATACATGGCTGCTATATTGGTGTTAACGCCTTGGTCGGTATGAATGCCGTTGTAATGGACCATGCGCGCGTTGGAGCGAACAGTATGGTTGCGGCTATGTCGTTTGTAAAAATTAAAGGGGTCGTGCCTGAGCGCACTTTGGTTGCGGGTGTCCCTGCCCGGGTAGTGCGCGAGTTAAGCGATCAAGATATTGCTAACAAAGGTTTTGGTACTGCGCTTTACCATCAATTGGCCCAACGTTGCCATAACGGTTTACTGCCAACCGATGCAGTCATTATGGATGGCAACGCGAACAAAGATCGCTCACGCACCGCTTGGAAGTTTTAAGGTGCAAGCTAAAAAAATACCAGCCACCCTTGCGGTTGTATTTTTACTCATCAATGCCTTTGTGTGGGGTGTTTCTTGGTGGCCGTTTCGCCAACTTGAAGCGCTTGGCCTACACAGTCTTTGGGCCACGACCATTATTTATAGCCTCGCCGTTGGGGTTATTTTGTTGTGGCAAGGCAATGCCTTGGGTCACTTGTTTCGTAAGCCTGGGTTGTGGTGGCTCGCCCTAGGTGCTGGTTTAACCAATGCGTTTTTTAATTGGGCCGTTACTATTGGTGACGTTGTTCGGGTTGTGTTGTTGTTTTATCTGATGCCAGTGTGGGCAGTGGTATTAGCCCGACTCATTTTGAATGAACCGATTACGCCATCGGCCTTGGCAAGAATTGCCTTGGCCTTAGCGGGCGCTGCCTTGGTGTTAACGCCCGATGGACAAAGCCTACCGATACCGACGGGCTTGGCCGAGTGGTTGGGCATTGCAGGCGGCATGTCGTTTGCTTTAAATAATATTATGTTGCGAAAGTACGCCGACGAGCCTGAAGCGGCACGCGCCATCGCGATGTTTTTAGGTGGTGCTTTGTGCGCTGGTCTATTAGCCTTTGCGTTGCTTAATGTCGGGTTTATTAAAGCACCCGTTTGGGATCAATGGAGCCAATGGATTATTGGCGCACTGGTTTTAACAGTTGCATTTTTAATTGGTAATTTCGCATTGCAATTAGGCGCGGGCAATTTACCTGCAAACGTCACAGCCGTTGTGATGTTGTGTGAAATTATATTTGCATCGGTTAGCGCAATTTTGTTGGGGGCCGGAACACTGAGCACCCGAACCCTTATTGGCGGCTTAATGATTTTAAGCGCATCATTATTGGCATTAATTTTTAGAACGAAAGAACCACAATCATGAGCACCAATAAAGAAACCGGCATTTATCAATTTTCCGCCTTTGATGCCAAAGGTAAAAGCGTTGATTTAAAGCAATTTAAAGGCAAAGTGCTGTTAATTGCCAATACCGCAAGCGATTGCGGCTTCACTCCGCAATACAAAGGTTTGCAAGTGTTGCACGAACAGTTTGGGCAAGAAGGCTTAGTTGTTCTTGGTTTTCCTTGTAACCAATTTGGTGGACAAGAGCCGGGTAGCGATAAGGAAATTCAATCGTTTTGCGAGCTCAACTATGGCGTTACTTTTCCTGTGCTGGGCAAGGTTGATGTAAACGGTGGTAATCGGCATCCCCTGTTTGGTTTTTTAACGGAAGCTGCCCCCGGCCTGTTAGGCTCGGAGGCGATTAAATGGAACTTTACAAAGTTTTTGGTTAGTCGAGACGGCACTGAGGTAAAACGTTTTGCGCCGCAAGACAGTCCCGAGTCGATGAGTAAACTAATTACTAAATGGTTGGCAGAAAGTTAACTAAGGCAACCATTTGCCGACATTGTTTTAAAACAACTGCGTGCCAACCCAGTAAGCAACAGCGGCAACAAAAGCCGACGCCGGAATAGTTAGAACCCAAGCCCATACATGTTGCTAGCAACACCCCAGCGAACCGCACTGGCGCGGTGGGTACTACCAACGCCAACAATTGCCCCAGTAATGGTATGCGTTGTCGATACGGGGATGCCTAAGCCGGTCGCTAAGAACAAGGTCATCGCGCCACCCGTTTCGGCGCAAAATCCGCCAACGGGTTTTAACTTGGTGATTCGCTGGCCCATTGTTTTAACGATGCGCCACCCACCAAACATGGTGCCCAAACTAATGGTGACGTAGCAAATGATGATGACCCAATCGGGTAGTTTTGCGCTGGTCGCCTGCATCCAGACCGGCAGGCCCACAACATTTGAAGTTGTGGCAGCAATTAACAATAACCAAATAATGCCTGCCGTTTTTTGGGCATCGTTGCCGCCGTGCCCAAGGCTATAGGCCGCTGCCGAAACCAATTGCAAACGACGAAACCAGCGGTCTGTTGCCCACGGCGTTGAGCGCCTACAAACCCATGCAACCGCAACCATTAATAACGACCCAAGTAAGAACCCAAGTAAAGGTGAAACTAAGATGAATGCGAGTATTTTTAAAATGCCTTTACCGATGAGAACACTAGCACCTGATTTAGCAAGAACGGCACCGACAATACCGCCAATTAATGCATGTGACGAGCTACTGGGAATGCCGTAGTACCAAGTAACGATGTTCCAAAAAATAGCCCCAATTAGCGCACCAAATACAACGTGCATATCGACAATGCCCGGTTGCACAATGCCTTTGCCGATAGTGGCTGCAACACTGACGTGAAACACAAAAAACGCTACAAAATTAAAAAACGCTGCAAATAATACTGCGTGCCAAGGCTTTAACACACCGGTAGACACGACTGTGGCAATTGAATTGGCTGCATCATGAAAACCATTCATAAAATCAAACGCCAAGGCCAACAGCACCAGCATAAATACAACCCAAAGACCCGTCGTTGCCGCTTCGCTCATCGCAATTATCCTTGGATCGGTTACGAATTTTCGAGGATGATGCCCTCGATCAAATTAGCCACGTCTTCACAACGATCAGTAATGGACTCTAGATGTTCGTAAATAGCTTTTAACTTAATAAGCTCACGAACATCGGGTTCTTCGCGAAACAATTTACTCATCGCGCTCCGTAACACGCGGTCAGCATCGCCCTCAAGTTTGTCGATTTCTTCGCAGGTTTTTAATGCCGCTTCAGCCACCGACGGATCGCTCACTTTCGGGATCATTTTGATTGCGTCTTGCATCCGGGCGCAGCAACGCACACTGATATCGGTTAAGCGGCGAATTTCCTCGGTCATTTGCTTTACGTCGTACAGCGCCATTGTTTCGGCGGAGTCTTGCAGTAAATCGGCTACATCATCCATTGTGTTGATGAGTTGATGGATTTGCTCGCGGTCGATTGGCGTGATGAAAGTCTTGTGCAACATGCGATTGACTTCAGCGGTCACGCGATCGGCACTGTGCTCCGCGTTATCTACTTCACGGTTATATTGCTCGCGCAATATCGGGTCGTGGTAGTTGTCAACTAAATGCGAGAAAGCGCGTGCTGCCTCACCAATATGCTCGGCGTGTTGGTTGAATAATTCGAAAAAGTTACCCTCTTGAGGCAGCAATTTTGCAAAGAACATAGTGGTCTCGGTTCCGTTAAGGCGGGATTACTTAGTTATCTAATATAGCCATTTATATGGCCTAGGCGCGCATTGTAACTTAGCGCAAACCAAAGCTACTTCGAACAGCAGCTTTACTTAGTGCGAACTGGCGTTGAATTTTGCTTCGAGCCGTCGACTGTACGCCGATATGGGATAGCACAATACAAAGTACAGCAGTGCAACGCAGGCATACACTGCAAAAGGCCGCAATGTAGCGTTACTAATCATGCCACCGGTCTTGGTTAATTCTACGAAGCCGATTACCGAGGCTAGTGCAGTGGCTTTAATGACCTGCACCAAAAACCCCACGGTTGGAGGAATGGAGATTTTAAAAGCTTGGGGCAAAATAATAGTGCGTAATTGATCTATAAACCCCATACCAACCGATTTTGCGGCCAGCCATTGACCCTTGGGTACAGCGTCGACGCAACCTCGCCAAATTTCAGTTAAAAACGCGCTGGTGTATAGCGTTAACGCCACAAAAGCAGAAGTCCATGCAGATACTTTAAAGCCCATTAATGCTAGGCCGAAATAGCTTAAAAACAATTGCATCAATAGTGGAGTGCCTTGGAAAACTTGCACATAGATTTTTACAAAGGCAACTAAAGAAGCGCGTTGGGTTAAGCGCATTATTAGAAGACTAAGACCTACTGTGCCGCCGCCTAAAAAAGCCATTAACGATAACGCTATAGTCCAACGCATCGCTAAGATTAAATTCGAGAAAATATCGTAAACGGTAAACTCAACCATACTGAGCGCTACGTCCAAATAACCAGCGAGGGCCTAACCAATTTAATGCTGAGCGCAGGGCAATTGCTAGTGCCAAATACAAAACGGTTGCAATAATGTAGGCCTCGAAGGCTCTAAAATTACGCGATTGAATAAGGTTGGCGGCATACGATAATTCTTGCGTTGAAATTTGCCCACATACCGCCGAGCCCAACATCACAATAATAATTTGACTAACTAATGCTGGCCAAGTTTTTTGCAAAGCTTGTGGCAAAACGATGAAGCGAAAAATTTGCGACTCGCAGAGGCCAATACTACCACCAGCAGCTATTTGACCTTTGGAGGTGGCTTGTACGCCAGCGCGAATGATCTCGGTGGCATAGGCACCTAAGTTTATAACCATGGCTAGTACCGACGAGAACTCGGCTGATAAGCGAATGCCTAAACTGGGTAAGCCAAAGAATATAAAAAACAATTGAACAATAAATGGCGTGTTACGAATGAGTTCGACGTAAGCGCCAAAAATAAACTTAACAACGGCGGTTCCGCGATCGCGGGCCCGAGCGCCGATCACCCCGATACCAACACCTAGCATGGCCGAAACAACCGTCAAAATAATGGTGATGCCGATACCCTTTGCGAGCATCGGCCAGTCGACTAAAACGGCTAGAAAATCAAATTCAATCACTAAAACAGGTGCTTAGTTTTATGGGCCACCATGTGTATAAAGATTTTAATAAGCACTAGTTGGGCAAATCGCCCGCTGGGCGACCTAACCATTTTTGTGCCATTTTGTCTAAATCACCGTTTGCTTTGGCTTGCGCAATGATTTCGTTTACTTTGACACGTAACTTATCTTCGCCTTTGCCCACACCAATAAAATTGGGCGAATCTTTAAGCAACAATTTGTACTCTACATTTACGCTGGGGTTTTTGGCCATCATGTTGCCAGCCACTGACGCGCCGGTAGCAATAACTTGAGTCTGTCCGGCAATAAATGCAGCCACCGTAGCCGCATTGTCTTCAAAGCGTTTAATGTCAGCGTTAGCCGGTGCAATTTTTGTCAGCTCTTGATCTTCTAACGAGCCGCGAGTAACTGCAATTGTTTTTCCACCAAGATCGGCAGCAGTTTTTAAGTTCATTGCTTTGGAAGCAAAAGCTGCTTGGAAAAATGGTGAATAGGCGCTGGTAAAGTCGATTACTTTTTCGCGTTCGGCATTTTTACCTAACGTCGAAATAACTAAATCGGCTTTGCGAGTTTGCAAATACGGAATGCGGTTGGCTGAAGTGACTGGTACTAACTCAATTTTAACGCCCATCTTAGCGGCAATGTAACTGGCCATATCAACATCTAAGCCTTGTGGCTTTAAGTCGGTAGATACAAAACCATAAGGAGGAAAGTCAGTAGGAACGGCAATTTTGATGAGCTTTTCTTTCATCACATCGTCCAACGCATCGGCTTGTGCTACGCCCAATCCCAACATTGAAACAGTAGCGACAAAGCTAATTAAAGTACGGCGAATTAAATTCATAAGGGTCTCGAAATTTTTTAAATTAAGTGGTTTTTTGCTTTTTCACGGCTTTAGATATTGTATACAAATAGGCTGTCTTTTCGTGCAGCACCTGCGGCGCATAATTGGTCTACCAAGCCTTCACAAAATGCAACCCGTCCTTGTGGGCTGCTTTGCTTGCTCAGCAATTGCCTAAACAATCTAGCTTGGCTTAACGTTGATTCAAGTTGCGCACGCTCTAACTGCTCGCGGTCCAACAACATAAACTTTAGCAATACCCGTGCCGCTAATTTTTCGTGGCGACTCGGGTCTTCACGCAAGTACTTTAATTTTGAATGGGCTCGATCTAAGGCGGCGGTGATATTAGTAAAGGGCGCGCCGTGGCCCGGGATAACCCAATGAACATCCAGTTTGGCGATCATATCCAAGGTGTTTTGGTGTTCCTCAAACCCTGACTGCTGATCTAATTCGGGGAAGGTTATGCCAAAGCCGTTTTCCCAAAGTGCATCTGCAGAAATGAGTAGCTTCAGTTCGGGGCAGTGCAGCACAAACATGGTGTTGTCGTGGCCGGGTGCACCTAGAGCGTGCCAAGCAAAACCACCAAGCTGCAAGGTTTGGCCAAATTCAATTGTATGTGTAAACGTAAACCGATCGCACTCTTGGTTAGTAGCAGTGTAAGTGAGTTGCTCTGTGTTCCATTGGTGAACGGCATCTGCACAACCTGCAGGAATCGCCGTTAGCAATTGTGGATTGCGCGCTTGTAAAGATGCATTACCGCCGCAATGATCAGAATGCAAATGCGTATTGATGATGCGTACTAATTCGACATCACCAGTGAGTTGCTGTGCATTGAGTTGCTGATAATGTTGTAAATGATAATCAATTAATTGTAGCGTTAACGCTTGATGCTTTTTATAACCCGTATCGACAACTGTCGCTTGGTGTTGCTCGAAAAATAAAATGTTATTTGCACTTAGCCAGTCGCGCTCAATAAACCGCATGCTATCGGGTAGCTTAAACATTGGGCTGATTGCGCTCATTAAATTATCGTGTGGGGTTATGGTGCGCGATGATTGTTTTAAACGCTTCAATTAACTCGGGTGTTCCTGCATTAAATCGTACGGGCCCAAGGGCACTGGTCACAGAAAGTCGTTTGGCAAATATACCCATTAACTGCACTTTGTTAATTTCGAACCAATTAACGTGTGGTTTATAAAAACTGGTGCGATGTAAGCCCTTCGAATCGATGCGCGTTTTGCCAAATAAAATTTGCCAACCGGTAGCCAGTACCACGCCACCTAAAGCGGCCATCTGCCAAAGCAAATTAGCGCTATTGGGTTGGGTCAACGCGACGTAGGCAAACCCTGCCATTAATCCAACAACCATAAGGGCTACCAGCGCGCGAATGGGCAATGTGTAAGACCAGCCTTGCACGGGAGTAGCAAACTTGTCTTCAATTAGAACTGGCATTTCCAATTCTGGTTCAGTACCTGTTGTCATGCTGCTCTACGCTGGTTAATGTTGCGCCACACCGTGCTTTTTTCGGCATTGCTCATGTTACCCCAGAGCGCAATTTCGTCGAGGGTTCGGGTGCAGCCATTGCACAAACCCGTGTTGGCGTCCATCACACAAACGGAAATACAGGGTGATGGAACCGATGGGATTGGAGCAACTGGTTTTGGTGTTGTTAAATTATTCAAGATTGCACTAACTGTTGTTGACGCATCCACAGCGCGCGACCGGCGCGAGATGAACTAGGGCGGCCTAGTTGCTCGCTAATCCAAGCACCTGTAGCCACAAGTTGATCTAAATCGATACCGGTTTGATAACCCATACCGTGTAAAAGGTAAATAACATCTTCACTAGCAACGTTTCCGGTTGCGCCCTTTGCATACGGGCAGCCACCCAAGCCTGCAACCGATGTGTCGAAGTTGGTAATGCCAACATCAAGTGCGGCCATAATATTGGCTAACGCTTGCCCATAAGTGTCGTGGAAGTGTCCGGTTAACTGTGCAATTGGATAAACTTTTGCGCAAGCGCTAAGCACTTCTTTGGCTTGTCCAGCGGTGCCTACGCCAATGGTGTCGGCGATACCAATTTCGTGGCAGCCAAGCGCTGCTAGACGTTGCAACACATCAATCACTGACGCAACTGGTACATCGCCTTGGTAGGGGCAACCAAAGGCCGTGGAGACTGCCGCGCGTAGGCGAATTTTGTTGTCGAGTGCAGCTTTTGCAACAGGCGCAAACCGGTCAATCGATTCTGCAATCGAGCAATTAATATTGCGCTGCGAAAATGCCTCGCTAGCCGCACCAAAAATAACGATTTCATCGGCTCCCGCCGCCAAGGCCGCCTCAAAGCCTTTTAGATTTGGCGTAAGTGCAGAATAAGTAACACCCGCCTTACGTGTGATGTCTCGCATCACGTCGCTGCCATCAGCCATTTGCGGCACCCACTTTGGCGACACAAAAGAAGCTGATTCAACGTTGCTAAAACCGGCTGCGCTTAAACGATTCACCAACTCTACTTTAATGGCTGTAGGAATTTGTTGCTTCTCGTTTTGCAAACCGTCGCGTGGGCCGACTTCGACGACGCGAATAGATTGTTTTGTTTTGCGCTTGTCGGAGGTGTTGTTCACTTCTTGCATTATTTACTCGCAGTCATTCTTAACAAAATAGCCCCGTCGGTTACTTGGTCACCAACGCGAAACAAAAACTCTTCGAGTGTTCCATCACTAGGGGCAGTAAGGGTGTGCTCCATTTTCATCGCTTCCATAACCAACAGCGCTTGGCCTTGTTTTATGATCGAACCAGGCTCGACCAATAACGCCACAATTTTACCTGGCATCGGTGCCGTTACCGAACCACCGGCTGCCGCTGTCTTGTTGACCCAACTGAGTTCTGGCACTTTTTTAAACGATAGCGGTACACCGTTATTAAACACGATCCAGTGGCTCGCGGTTTCTAATACGCTGGCCTGAATAGTTTGCGACCCAATAATGCAGTGCAGACGTTTGCCTACGGGCTTAGTTGTGGCATGTGAATTGTGCGCAGTTGCGCCGTGCTCTGCAGCGTTTTGTACCGTTGCGTGGGTAAGCAATTGCGGCGCTGACAAGCAATGTAGCTCGCCGCCATTAACCGAAAGTGTGTAACCTTGTTTTGCATAACTAATCGCGATGCTATAAAGCTGCTCGTTGTGCTCTAACTGAACAACGCGTGTTAGCGGGGTATACAGCCTAAAGCCATCGACACTATCCCAAGGGTTGCCACTCGCCGCTTTAGCTAAGTTGCTTTGTTCTTGTTCTTTTGCGAGTAAAGCGGCTGTTGCTAAACAAAGCTGCACTTCAAGCGCAGTGGAAGACGGTGCAAACAAAAACTCGCGTTCACGTTCAATTAAGCCCGTATCCAAATCGGCTTTGACAAACGAAGCGCATTGCATGAGCCGCTGCAAAAATTCACCATTGGTCACCAATGGCGCCACTTCGAATTCTTGAAGCGCCGACAACATACGTGCAATCGCACTCGCGCGATCCGGCCCCCACACAATTAACTTGGCAATCATTGGGTCGTAAAATGGACTAATCTCGCCACCCGCTTGGATGCCACTATCGATACGCACCGATGCGGGATTGCCTTGCATACGTTGTCCTAGAGGGTGCGCTGTCTGCCCCGTAGTAAAGCGTACTGCGTTGGGTTGTTGCAATAAGTCGATAGGGCCGGTTGCGGGCAAAAACCCTTTGCTAGGGTTCTCGGCGTAAATGCGTGCCTCGATGGAATGACCGTCAATGCGCAGTTGCGCTTGCGTTAACGGCAGTGGTTCGCCAGCCGCAGCCCGTAATTGCCATTCCACTAAATCAAGCCCGCAAATCATTTCGGTTACGGGATGTTCTACTTGCAAGCGAGTATTCATTTCCATGAAGTAAAACACGCCGCTAGGCTCGGCAATAAATTCAACCGTGCCCGCACCAACGTAACCCACGGCCTTAGCAGCCGATACAGCAGCTTCGCCCATTTGTTTGCGGCGCTCGTCGGTCATACCGGGTGCGGGGGCTTCTTCAATAACTTTTTGGTGGCGGCGTTGTACCGAGCAATCGCGCTCAAACAAGTAAACGCATTCGCCTTTAGTGTCGGCAAACACTTGCACTTCGATATGACGGGGTTTGGTTAAATAGCGCTCGATTAAAACATGGTCGTCACCAAAACTAGCTTTTGCTTCGCGCTGGCATGAGGCCAAGGCTGCCGCGAATTCGGCAGCACTGGTGACGATGCGCATACCTTTACCGCCACCACCTGCGCTGGCTTTAATTAACACCGGAAATCCCATTTGCACTGCATGCGCTTGCAAAAATTCGGGCTCTTGGCGGTCGCCGTGATAACCAGGTACTAACGGCACACCGGCTTTCTCCATTAATGACTTAGCGGCTGACTTACTACCCATTGCTGCAATAGCACTCGCTGGTGGGCCAATAAACACGACGCCGTTTGCTGCACAGTCGTTAGCAAATTGTTCGTTCTCGGATAAAAAACCGTAGCCTGGGTGTACTGCTTGAGCGCCCGTTTTTTTGGCGATTTCTAAAATTAAATCGGCGCGTAAATAACTATCGCGCGCGGCAGCGGGCCCGAGACGAAACGCTTGGTCGGCCATCCGCACATGGGGCGCGTTTGCATCGGCGTCGCTATACACGGCAACAGTTTGTATGCCGAGTCGTTTAGCTGTGCTAATGACACGACAAGCAATTTCACCGCGATTGGCAATGAGTATTTTATTGAACATAATTTTTATTAAACATCGTTTTTATTCAACTTAAAGGTGTGCTGTATCGATTGCGGCCACCCAACTTGGTTTGCGCTTTTCAAAAAAAGCCGCAATTCCTTCTTGCGCTTCATCGCTCGCGCGGCATTGGGCAATCCGGTGTGCGGTCTCTGTTGCCAACGCCGTCGAAATTTCTTTGCCTTCTATGTCACGGATTAACTGTTTGGCTTTGTTCAACGCGTCGGGCGCTCCTAGCAAAAGCGCACCTAACATTTCATTCACGCTGGCATCAAGCTCTTCTTCAGGGCATAGGTCGTGTACAAAACCAATGCGATAAGCCTCTGCCGCATCAAACACTTCGGCGCTTAAAAAATAGCGCCGTGCTTGGCGTTCACCCATTGCTTTAATTACGTAAGGCGAAATTGTCGCCGGAATTAAGCCCAGTTTTACTTCGGATAAACAAAACTTCGTAAAGTGCGCTGCAATCGCCACATCACAGGCGGCCACCAAACCCATTGCACCGGCAAAGGCGCTACCTTGCACGCGTGCTAGTGTGGGCTTTGGGCTTTCGTAAATCAATTGCATTAAGCTGGCCAACTGCATCGAATCGGCCACTGCCTGTTCGGGCGTCATATCCTTTGCTTTACGCATCCAATTTAAATCGCCGCCCGCACAAAATGCTTTACCGCGTCCAGCTAATACAATGGCGCGAATGTCATCGTCTTCGATCGCTGCGGATACGGCTTCGTTTAGCTCAGCAATCATGACATCGTTCATGGCGTTGCGCACATCGGGACGGTTTAACCAAATAACGGCAACCGATTGTTGAATTTGAGTTTCAATTGTTTGGAAGGTCATGTCGATATTCTTATTGTTTGTATTACATTCGGAACACACCATATTGCGTATCCGCAATAGGTGCATTCAAACTGGCTGAAAGGGCTAGGGCTAGAACCTGACGCGTATCTGCGGGGTCGATTACACCATCATCCCAAAGGCGCGCGCTGGCGTAGTAAGGGTGGCCCTGCACTTCGTATTGTTGGCGTATTGGTTCTTTAAAATCAGCTTCTTCTTGCGCGCTCCATTGGCCGCCTTTGGACTCTATTCCGTCACGTTTGACAGTGGCTAAAACCGCAGCGGCTTGCTCTCCACCCATCACGCTAATGCGGGCGTTGGGCCACATCCATAAAAAGCGTGGTTCGTAAGCGCGGCCACACATCCCGTAATTGCCCGCTCCAAACGAGCCACCAATAATGACCGTAAATTTTGGCACCTTGGCGCAACTAACAGCCGTTACCATTTTGGCACCGGCGCGCGCAATGCCGTCGTTTTCGTATTTGCGTCCGACCATAAAGCCGGTGATGTTTTGTAAAAACACTAAAGGGATTTTGCGTTGGCAACACAGTTCGATAAAGTGCGCGCCTTTGTTCGCTGACTCAGCAAACAAAATACCATTGTTAGCCACAATGCCAACTGGCATACCGGCAATGTGCGCGAAGCCGGTTACTAAAGTTGCACCGTAGCGCGCCTTAAATTCATCGAAGTCCGAACCGTCCACAATTCGGGCAATCACTTCACGAATATCAAAGGGCTTGCGGGTATCGGTTGGAATAACGCCATACAATTCATGTGAATCGTATTTGGGCGGGCGTGGGGGTGCTAGTTGTAGTTCGACATTTTTTTTACGGTTAAGCCGTGCAATTGCAGCGCGTGCTAAAGCCAGTGCGTGTTGATCGTCTTCGGCCAAATGATCGGCTACGCCTGAAAGGCGTGTATGAACATCGCCACCGCCCAAATCTTCGGCCGTCACTACTTCGCCGGTGGCTGCCTTAACTAAGGGTGGGCCGCCTAAAAATATGGTGCCTTGGTTCTTAACAATAATGGTTTCGTCGCTCATGGCGGGCACGTATGCGCCACCGGCAGTACACGAACCCATGACCACCGCAATTTGTGGAATGCCTTGTGCCGACATATTGGCCTGGTTAAAAAATATTCGTCCAAAGTGATCGCGGTCGGGAAACACTTCGTCTTGGTTGGGTAAATTTGCACCACCCGAGTCGACCAAATAAATACAAGGCAAATTATTCTGAGCGGCAATTTCTTGGGCACGTAAATGTTTCTTTACGGTAATGGGGTAGTACGTTCCGCCCTTAACCGTTGCATCGTTGCAGACCACCATGCATTCGATGCCAGCAACCCGTCCAATACCCGCAATTACGCCGCCGCACGGCGCGTCGTTGTTATACATGCCGTAACCCGCAAGGCCGGCAACTTCTAAAAATGGCGAGCCAGCGTCTAGTAATCGTTGCACCCGTTCGCGCGGCAATAACTTACCGCGCGCCGTATGTTTTGCCCGAGCCGCTTCACCGCCGCCTGCAGCAAGCATTGTTAGCTTCTCGCGCAGGTCGGCTACAAGGGTCTGCAAGGCTTGCGCGTTGGCTTCGAAGTCTGCCGAGCGGGTATTTGTTTTCGATTCAATGATTGGCATAAATAGTGTTTAGTGTTTGCGATTAACGAATGTTTAACGCAAAGTTTTATGAAGATCGAACTGCTTTTTCACCCACTGGTGCACCGCTTTTTTTCCACTCGGCAAAGCCACCGTCCATATGAGCAAGGCGTGGCAGTACACCCATTTCTTGCACAGCTGCAGCAGTTAACGCCGAACGCCAACCTGCTGCACAAAAGAATACAAATTTTTTCGCGGGATCAAAAGCCGGTTTGTAATACGGGCTGTTAGGGTCGACCCAAAATTCCACCATGCCGCGCGGTGCGTGCAGTGCGTTGGGGACAATGCCTTCGCGTTCTAGTTCGCGCGGATCGCGCAGATCGACAAACACAACATCTGGCTGGCCATACAGCGCTTGGGCTTGCGCCACGGTGAGCGTTTCTACTTTTGCATTGGCTTGATCGATTAAAGTTTTATAACCCTTGCCGCCCAATTTTTGTTTGATGCGCGCTTCTAATTGCCCTAAGCGATCAACACCCCAAAAGCGTTCGCCATCTAAAACAAATGTTGGCGCTCCAAAAACTTTTTTTGTTTCGGCTTCTTTGGTGTTGTCAGCTAGTTTTTGTCGAGCATCGGGGTTTTGAATGTTAGCGGCCAATTCGTCTGGGTCTATACCGATGGTTTGCGCGACGCGCTGCATCGTGGGGACATCGTTTAAGTTGCCATCGTTTACAAACAATTCGCGAAACATTAACAATGCAAATTGTTGTGCTGCTGTTGCGCCTTTGGTTTGCTCGATCCACAACGTAGCGCGCCCAACCGATGCAGAGCCTTGCGGAAATACGGTGGGGAACTTGAATGTAATACCCGATAGTTCGGCAGTGCGCAAAATATCGTCGCGTGAGTAAGATGCTTTCCACTCATGCGCGCTAGTTAATAAACCAGCGCCGGTAATTTTAAAAATACTACCTAATTGAAAAGGTTTCCAATGCACGGGCAAACTGTATGACGACGCGAGCGTGTTAATTTGTTCGGCTGCAAAGTAGGCATAGGGCGAACTGAAATCAAAGAAAAATTCTAAGGTGGGTTGGGTCGTTGTATTCATGGTCTTCTTTTAATTACAAATTACCGGCTGCGATTGCGCGACCGATTATTATTTTTTGCACGTCGCTGGTGCCTTCGTAAATTTGGCACACGCGTACATCGCGATAAATACGTTCTACGGGGAAATCGCTAACGTACCCATAGCCACCATGAACCTGAATTGCGTCCGAACAAACCCGCTCGGCCATTTCCGATGCAAACAGTTTAGCCATTGCGGCTTCGCGCAGGCACGGTTTGTTTGCATCGCGCAAACTAGCGGCATGCCAAATTAGTTGCCGTGCGGCCTCGATTTGTGTTGCCATATCCGCCAAACGAAACTGTACGGCTTGATGATTAAAAATAGCTTGTCCAAACGATTCACGTTCGTGCGCATACTTTACCGAAGCTTCGTAGGCAGCGCGTGCCATACCAACCGCTTGCGCTGCGATGCCAATACGGCCACCTTCTAAACCGCTGAGCGCAATTTTGTAACCTTGGCCTTCTTGACCAATTAAATTAGCGGCAGGGATTTGGCAATTTTCAAACAGAATTTGCGCGGTATCGGATGCATGTTGACCTAGTTTTTCTTCAAGCCGACCGACTGTGTAGCCAGGTGTTTTTGTCGGCACAATAAATGCGCTGATGCCTTTTTTGCCAGCGGCCTTATCGGTGATTGCCATTACGAGTGCAACATCAGCGTTTTTGCCCGAGGTAACAAATTGTTTTACGCCGTTAATAACATAACTATCGCCATCACGAACTGCATTGGTTGTGATGGCCGACGCATCCGATCCAACATGCGGTTCGGTTAAGCAAAATGCACCCAACATCGTGCCGCGTGCTAGAGGCGTTAACCAATCACGCTTTTGTTGTTCGTTACCCCAAGCTAAAAGCATGCTGCATACAGGGCAATTGTTGACACTAATAATGGTTGATGTCGCGCCATCGCTCGCAGCAATTTCTTCGATCGCTAAAGCTAAAGAAACATAGTCTAAATTTGCGCCGCCAAATTCTTCGGGCACACAAATACCAAAACAACCCAATGCGGCGAGGCCCTGCAACGCTTCTTTTGGAAAGCTGCTGGTTTTATCCCAACCGGCTGCAAACGGCGCAATTTGTTCGCTAGTAAATGCACGTACTGCGTCGCGAATTAAACTTTGTTCTTCACTTAACAACATGGGACAAACTTTCTTTTGGTAACATCAAAAAACTGGGTAAAAAATTGGTGGTTACCAATCAATAGTTGCACCGCGAAAATCGTAAAACCCACCAGAACCATAGGCCTCACGGTGCGCAATAATATTGCGCATGCCGGTTACGGAGTCGCTTACTTCAATCTCGGCGTTAGGTCCGCCCATATCGGTTCTAACCCAACCGGGATGCAAGGTTAATACGCGCACGCCGCGCGCCGAAAAATCGGTATGCGCTAACTTTGCCACCATATTTAATGCCGCCTTGCTAGTGCGATACAACATGCCGTAGCTAGCCCAAGCATTGCTAATCGAACCCATCTTGCTTGATACAAACGCCAATGTACCGCGCGTTGTTTCGAGCAGCGGTGCAATGATGGGTACTAACCGCATTATCGCCAACACGTTGGTGCGCATTACCAAATCAAATTCTTCATCGGTCGGCGATTGCAAAACCGTACTTGTGCGTGGTCCGTAAACGCCGGCATTAACAATAATGGTGTCGATTGCTTCGCCATCAAGTTGCCAAGCCAGACCGGCTAGATCTTTTGTGTCCATTACATCAAGTTTTAAAGTGTGAGCACCCAAGTCGCGCAACACTAACCGATCTTTTTCAGAGCGATGCGTGGCAAACACGCGGTCGCCCGCAGCTAGATATTGCTTGACGCATTCAAGACCGATGCCACGCGAAGCGCCAATAATAAGAACGCCAGCCATTTACAGCATCTCAACGGCAATAGCCGTAGCTTCACCGCCACCAATACACAAACTCGCTATGCCGCGCTTGCCGCCGCTCTTTTTTAATGCGCCCAATAAAGTAACAATTAAACGTGCGCCTGATGCGCCGATAGGATGGCCCAAGGCGCAAGCGCCGCCATGCATATTTACTTTTGCATGAGGCATCTTGTGGTCGTGCATAGCCGCCATCGTTACTACCGCGAAGGCTTCGTTTATTTCAAACGCGTCGACCATTTCAGTAGTCCAGCCAGTTTTTTTGTAAAGCTTTTCAATCGCACCAACCGGGGCTGTAGTAAACCATTGTGGCTCTTGCGCGTGGGTGCTGTGCGCTACAACTTTAGCGATGGGCTTTAAACCTAACTTGGCAGCAACCGATGCGCGGGTCATTACCAATGCGGCTGCTCCATCCGAAATCGACGAGGAAGTGGCCGCCGTTACGGTGCCATCCTTTTTGAAGGCTGGTTTTAAGGTGGGAATTTTTTCGACGTTCGATTTAAAGGGCTGTTCATCTTTGGTAATCAGCACATCGCCTTTTTTACCCGCTACAGTAACGGGGGTAATTTCCCAACTAAAGGTTCCGTCGTTATTAGCGGCAACGGCGCGACGGGTCGATTCAATTGCAAACGCATCTTGCGCCTCGCGTGTAAAACTATATTTGCCCGCACAGTCTTCGCCAAAATGGCCCATTGATTTGCCGCCGCCGTTAGGGGTTTTTTCGTAGGCATCTTCCAAGCCGTCGTAAGCCATGTGATCAAACATAGTGGCGTGACCGTAGCGATAACCGCCTCGACCTTTTAGCATCATGTAAGGCGCATTCGACATACTTTCCATACCACCAGCAACGACGATGTCCTGGCTACCAACAGTGAGCAAATCGGTGGCCAGCATGGCCGCTTTCATACCCGATCCGCACACTTTATTTAATGTCGTTGCGCCAGCGCTTAATGGCAAGCCTGCAGCAATTGCGGCTTGACGTGCCGGTGCTTGGCCTTGGCCCGCGGGCAATACACAACCCATAAGCACTTCTTGCACTTGGTCTGGTGCAATGCCGGCACGTTCAACGGCCGCTTTGATGGCGATGGCACCTAATTGCCAGGCCGAAAAACTAGATAACTCGCCTTGCATTGAGCCCATTGGGGTACGTGCAACAGAAACGATAACGATGGGATCTGACATAAAAAAACTCCGGATAAAAATAGTAAAAAATTAGGGTTGAGATAAAGCAGGGTAACGATTTGAAAAACGTAAATCGGGTGAGTACGGAAACACATCATCAAAATGTCCCGCACGAATATCTTTTTGCTTGGCTTGCCAATACTGGTAATCAAGCAATTCGGGATGGTTGGCCATAAACGCGGTACGCAGCTCTGGCTTACCTAATAAAAATGTTGCAAACTCTTCGGGGAACACATCGTTCGGGCCAATGTTGTACCAAGGCTCTGAAGACATTTCGTCTTCGGGTGTACGTGGCTCAGGAATTTTTCTAAAATTACAATCGGTTAAATACTGTACTTCGTCATAGTCATAAAACACGACGCGGCCAGTACGCGTTACTCCAAAGTTTTTGTACAGCATGTCGCCAGGGAAAATATTGGCCGCCACCATTTGTTTAATGGCATCACCGTATTCGCGCATTAGGCGGGTTTTTTCATCGCCGACCACTTGCTCGATACGAATGTTTAACGGAATCATGCGCCGCTCGATGTATAAGTGCTTGATGACTAAAGTGTTGCCTTCAATCTCAAAACTAGAAGGCGCAGTGTCGAGCAACTCTTTCATTAAATCGGGGTGAATCCGATCTTTTGGAAACGGCACATTGCTGTACTCCCACGTGTCGGCCATACGGCCAACGCGGTCATGCAGTTTTACCAATTGGTAACGGCCTTGAATATATTCACGCGTCATGTCCTTGCGACGTTTGTCGCGAATGACTTTAAACACATACGGAAACGACGGCAAGGTAAACACCAACATCACTAGCCCCTTGATGCCGGGCGCTAAATTAAATGGGTCGTGTGAGTGATTTAGGTGTTGCAACAAATCGCGATAAAAGAGGGTCTTACCTTGTTTGTGTAGACCCAGCATGGTGTACAACTCGGAGTCTGGTTTAGCGGGCATTAGTGTAGATAAAAAGCGCACGTAAGCCGAGGGCACTTCCATGTCAATCATAAAGTAGGCGCGCGAAAAATTAAACAATGTTTCGATGCGCTCAGAGCCAACAAGTATCGTGTCTAAAAACAATTGCCCTTTTTCGTTCATTAGGACAGGGATGGCAAATCCGGTGACTTCGCTGTCGTTAATAATGCGACCAATGATGTAACCGCCTTTGTTACGAAAGAATAAACCGCGCAACACTTGAATCTGAAAATCACCAGCGGTTTGAAAGCTTTCATCAAACACTTCAACCAATGCCTTGGCTAAAAACCCTAAGTCGCGATCAATGTCTTCAAAGGGGCATGAGAATCCGACATCAATGACTAATTGTTTTAGCGAATTTTTAAAATTAACTTCGCTGCAAGTTGCCGGGTAATACACTCGATACGAGCTGGGCTTAGCGTCTAGGTAATCGGTCGCAACACCGGGGCGCACAAAAATAAAGTCGTTATGAAAGTACGTGCGATGCAAAACTTTTGTAGAGACTGAATTAAAAAACGTTTCGGCTAATTCGGGTTGCTTGTGGTTGGCTAGTAAACCAATGTAGTGGCGCTTTACGGCTTGCCAAATATCATCTTGTAATTGCTCTTCTTCAAAGTGGCTTTCGAGGTCGGCAATGGCTTCTACAACCCGTTTGTCATAATACTCAATGCGCTCGCGCGCGAGTTTACGAATGCCCAGCCAGTTGGCTGATTCGAAGCAGCGTTTGGCTTGTTGTGCGTTATAACGAAACAAGCCGTAGTGCCGATCAAAACCCGCCAAAATGGAATGCGCCACGCGTACCGAAACATCCTGTTCGCGGCGTCGGTCTTGCGCAACCGCGTTGCCTGTCGCTGCTGGGGGTACAGCTGGCGTGTTTACAGCTGCGCCAGCGGCGGCGGTCGTCGACTTTGAAGAGGGCAGGTGATTAGGGGTATTCATTATTAAATCGTAGCGGTTCGGAAACTAGCGGGTCTCTGCAAACAGTTCGCGGCCGATCAGCATACGCCGTATTTCCGAGGTGCCTGCACCAATTTCGTATAGTTTAGCGTCGCGCCATAGGCGGCCTGTTGGGTATTCGTTAATGTAGCCATTACCGCCCAAACACTGTATGGCTTCACCGGCCATCCAAGTTGCTTTTTCGGAGGCAAACAAGATAGCGCCAGCTGCATCTTTTCGTAAGGTTCGCACATCGATTTCACCTATGCGGCTGCGATCGCACTGTTTGCCTAATTCGTAAACATAAGCCCGAGTCGCCATCATAGTCGAGTACATATCTGCAATTTTGCCTTGCATTAATTGAAACTCGCCAATCGGTTGGCCAAATTGTTTGCGGTCGTGAATATAGGGTATCACCACATCCATACAGGCACTCATGATGCCTAGCGGGCCGCCCGACAATACAGCGCGCTCGAAGTCAAGGCCGCTCATCAATACACCGACGCCCTTGCCTAAACCCCCCAGTACATTTTCGGCCGGTACTTCGCAATTTTCAAAAACCAATTCGCCAGTATGGCTGCCGCGCATGCCCAACTTGTCCAGTTTTTGCGCCACCGAAAAGCCCTTAAAACCTTTTTCAATTAAGAATGCCGTCATCCCCCGAGCGCCCGCCTCGAAATCGCTTTTTGCGTACACCACTAATACATCGGCATCAGGCCCATTGGTGATCCACATTTTTGTACCATTCAAGACCCAACGATCACCTTTAAATTCGGCTTGTAGTTTCATCGAAACTACGTCAGAACCCGCGTTGGGTTCACTCATGGCTAGCGCGCCAATCCATTCGCCAGAAATTAATTTTGGTAGATACTTTTTGCGTTGCTCTTCGCTGCCGTTGCGGTAAATTTGGTTGACGCAAAGGTTAGAGTGCGCGCCATACGACAGTCCTACCGAGGCCGAACCGCGTGAAATTTCCTCGAGTGCCACGATATGCGCTAAGTAGCCCATATTTGCGCCGCCATACTCTTCGGGAACCGTAATGCCCAGCACGCCCATGTCGCCAAATTTACGCCACAAATCCATCGGAAATTGGTCGGTGCGATCTATTTCATAGGCACGCGGGGTAATTTCTTTGGCAGTGAATTGTTGTAACGATTCGCGCAGTAGGCCGATGTCTTCGCCGAGATCAAATTTAAGTCCAGGTAGGTCTAACATGCTTGCTCTTTCTTCGTGTTTTTGTTGTTTATATTGTTTCAAATGCCGTAAGCACAATTAGCCGACAACACCTTCGCGGCCGGTAATCACCATGCAGGTTGTGCTCATAGTGGCAATTAGTTTTTGTTGGCCTGCCTTTACTGCAAATGCTTGACCTTGCGCAAACACAATGGTTCGACCCGGTTTGGTTACTGCGCCAATCATGATGAATTCATCACCATCGCCGGGTGCCATTAAGTTCACTTTAAACTCAATCGTTAACACGCCACTTTCGGCGGGCATCACCGTAGAGCTGGCATAACCGCAAGCCGAATCTAAAGCGGTCGATAAAATGCCTGCATGCAAAAAACCGTGTTGTTGGCAAATGGCGGCCGACATGGCTAGGCGAATTTCTACTTCGCCAGTTTGTACGCGTACAAGTCGCGCGCCAATTGTGCCCATTGCGCCTTGTTTGGCAAAGCTGGCGGTTACGCGTTCTACAAAATTTGGGTCGGGACTAATCATCTTTACGTTAACGTAAGGTTAAGCGGCTGCGAGGACATTAGATTGGCGGCGCTCGGCATCGCTACCAACCGGCAAATTTGATAGTAATTGGCTGCAATGCGCACGTTGTTCTTGAATTTCGCTTAACGTTAACTTTAGGTCTTCCAGTTGTTGCTCTAGGGTTGCTTTGTGATCATCGAGTACGTTGATAAAGCGTGTTAATTGCGCTTCGGTATCTTTAGACGATTCGTACATGTTAATTAATTCAGCTATTTGACTGAGAGTAAGCCCTAACCTTTTGCCGCGCAAGGTAAGCTTTAAGCGGGTTCGATCACGGATCGTGTAAACCCGTTGATGCCCGTTTGCGCCAACGCGTTTGGGCGCCAGCAAACCGTGATCTTCGTAAAAACGGATGGCCCGCGGGGTAACCGAAAATTCGGTCGCTAGTTCACTGATGGAATAAGTGGGCATGGCGTTCTCTTACAATGTGAAACAAAGCTTGGGCGAATCGGCTAGTTAACGTTTACGTTCACGTCAATCATAGCGGTAAAGACCTTTAAATGGCAAGTAAACCACGCAAGCAATGCTATTCTAAGTCAATGAATAGTCTTGAACTCCAGCTGATTTACCCTTTGGGAGATCACTTGCCGCCCGGTGGCACTAAAACCGAAGTAGCGCCCAATTTGTATTGGGTGCGCATGCCACTGCCCTTTGCGTTAGACCACATTAACTTGTACTTGGTACGCGAGCAGCTTGACGGCCAAGAAGGCTGGACCTTAATCGATTGCGGTGTTGCCACCGACGAAATTCGGGCTCATTGGGAAACCATCTTTGCGAACCACTTGGATGGTCTACCAATTTTACGGGTTATTTGCACCCACATGCACCCCGACCATATTGGCTTATCCGAGTGGATTACTAGCCGCTTTAATTGCGGGTTTTGGATGACGATGGGCGAGTACGCGCTGGGCCGCGTGTTGTCGTCGGATCAACCGTCTAACGACACCAGCAACACGGTAGATCACTATCGCCGCCACGGCGTAACCGACTTAAAAGCGCTGCAAGAATTACACGTACGCGGCACCAAATACTTTAAGTCCTTAGTGCCCGGCATGCCCACCCGCTTTCGCCGCTTACGTGAGGACGAAACGGTACGCATGGCCGGAGCCGATTGGCAAATTATTATTGGCACAGGCCACTCGCCCGAGCATGCCGCTTTGTATTGCGCCGAGCGCAAATTGTTACTGTCGGGCGATATGGTGTTGCCACGTATTTCCACCAACGTATCGGTATTTGAACTAGAGCAAGAAGCCAACCCATTAGAATGGTTCTTACGCTCGATCGCAAAGTACTACAACTGCGATGCCGACACCCTAGTGTTTCCATCCCACGGCAAACCGTTTAAAAATCTGCACGTTCGTATTAAACAATTAGAGGACCACCACAAAGATCGTTTGGCAGAAGTAATAGAGGCCTGTCGCGACAAAGAATGTTGTGCGATGGATATCGTGCCAATTATGTTTAAGCGTCCGTTGGACTTGCACCAGACTACGTTTGCGATGGGCGAGGCGCTAGCGCATTTGCATGCGTTGTGGTTTAGGGGGGAGTTGAAGCGGGCAGTTGATTTAGGTGGAGTGGTTCGGTTTGGGGTTGCTTGAAATAGCTCGTTGCACCGATTTTACTCTGCGGTATTTCCAATTTGCCAAAACGGTATTACAATAGCGCCATGAAAGCTATCTCTATTAAATTACCCGACCCGCTGTTTCACGATCTGGCGCAGCGCGCTAAGGCCAATTCGTCAAGCCAAAGCGAGATCATTCGCTCGGCCCTTACCGCCTATTTGCGCAGCGATGCACAGCCTTCTACAGCTTCGTGCGCTGATCGCGCAAGTCGCTGGATTGGGTTAATGGAAGGTCCGCAAGATCTATCTTCAAATGCCAAGCACCTTAAAGGTTTTGGTGAATGAAAAGTCGTGTAATTGTCGACACTGGCCCGTTGGTAGCACTACTTAACCGCACAGATTCCCACCATACTTGGGTAGTGCAGCAGCTAAACACTATCCAACCACCGATGATTACCTGTGAGGCAGTACTGGCCGAGGCTACGTACCTCACACGCGATGTTTCAGGCGCGCGCGCGGCGTTAATTGAAATGGTCGGTGAAGATTTTTTAAGTATAGGCATGGCCTTAGCAGACCACCACAGCGCCATTCTTGCAATGGTGCGCCGCTATACCGACGTACCGATGTCGCTTGCAGATGCCTGTTTAGTGCGACTGGCAGAGATTTATCCGCAAAGCCCCGTGTTTACTTTGGATAGTGATTTTGGTGTTTATCGAAAGAATGGGCGGCAAGTGATTGACGTGATTAGCAGATAAGCTGAATGGTTAAACACCACAGCTTTAGGTATATCTAAATCCGTATGTGTTCGGCTTCGAGGGGACGTCTGTTTACTCAATGTATGGTGAATGCCACTTGTCGACTTAAAAATTTACCTTGCCAACTTTTGAAATTTTTTCGCCAACTTATTGTGTGTTTCGCCAAATAAGAATCCTTACTCGTGACAATTGAATCAGTGAAACTGGTTGGATTGTGAGAGGACAAGTTGATGAATCAGCGCGAATTAGATTGGAAAAAAGTAGAGCAATTCTACGAAACGAAAGGTTTAAAACAAAAGGGGTTCGCTCGGGTAGCTGAAGTTAACGCAACTAACCTTAACAAATTTATTAGAGGGAGCACGACGCACAAAGCACAAAGCAACTGCTACCGACATTGCAAGCACTATTGCTGTGTGCGTTAAATTAAACGGTGGTCTGGATCCAGACATTTACAAAGAAATTGTTGTTACTTTTGCAGGCAAAATTTCCGAAAAGATTTTTGAAAAACTAATTGTATCCATTGATGAAGCCAACAGCGCCAGCGGTGGTCGCGTCACTAGCCATATTACCAATACTTTTAAAAAATTCTTGTCCCGCTCGCAATTGAACCAGCTCTCAAGCAGATTTTAGTTTTCAGCACATCTTGTTTGCCTAATTTAAAATGGGGTGGTGCGTTTTAAATTAGCCAAATCCCCAAAGGCAATCGAAGCCTGATTACGTGTCGCGGTATAAAAATTATGATAGTTCAAACAAAAGTTGCTACAGCCAAGCATCGCAGGGGCAACCCCGCGTGTTTGCATAATATTTAAATCACCGGCGACGCGGTCTAAAGTGCTTTGATCAACTACTTGCTTTGTTGTTAACACAAGTGTTGCTGCACGAAATTTCTTTTGTGCTGTTGTGGTGTTGGGTGCAAACCTTCCCAGCCGCGTTCGAATGTTGGCCGCAATAAAATAATCCCATCCGAAAACGATAAACGTACCAATAACCGGATCGACTTCGATTGGAATTTTTGCTACTTGGATCGTGCCTAATTCTGCATCTGGAATTAGCCCCATGGTCCAAAGTTCTAAAGCCGCATAGGGCACCGTATTTCCACCGTTTGCAAAGGTACCAAAGGTCTTTTGTTGGTTGCAATAGTCCAACCAGTTTTGCGGTGCGTTTGCTAATGGTGTGCACAGGCGTATGCCTGCTTTATAAAATTCAATACGGGTTGGGTCGGGTTGGGTCAAAGTTGATAAATCGAATCCGCCTAGTTGTCCACCGACCGACGAATAGCCCCAATGCCCGCTATCGGTTTCATTGGGTAACACGCCGCGGTTGGCAAACTCGTGTACGAACTCATGTAAAAATGGCCCGCTAGTAACTGCGGTTAAAGCATACGGAAATTCTAGGTAACCCAATATGCGCCGTGCCCGACCTGTGCTGCGCGTATCTACCGAGGTATAGCGACCATAAAAGGGCGACGTTTGTGCCGGTCTATCTAAGCCCGAATCGGCCATGACTACAACGGCGTCGACCTCGTCTTTGAAGCGAACCGAAAACTGTTGCAGAATTGGGCCAACATCGAAAGTGCCTGCTAGGTATTCTTGAAAATTAGCATCCGAGATTTGATAACTGACAACACAGTCGTTACCGTATAACTTGAACGGACCCACAACTTCAACCGAGGTTGAAGTTTTGCACTGGTAGGCAGTTTCGGCAGGAGCCGTAATTGTGCCGCTAAAAGCCTGGCCCCAATTTGCGAAACTATAGCTGCCGGTGCTAACAGGCGGTGGCGTAGGGCTAGGCGCCGGGACCGGCGCAGGAATCGGAACTGGAATCGGAACTGGAGTCGGAACTGGAGTCGGACCTGGAGTCGGACCTGGAGTCGGACCTGGTGAGGGTGCCGAGCTCTCGGGTGTGGCTGGAGGGCTAGGAGCGGCCCCAGGGCTCGGAGCAGCTGCGATGGGCGACTGCGAGCTCGGGGCTGGGCTAGGCGTGGGAACTACCCCCGGCGCGCCCGCTACTGGGCTACTTGCCGAAGGAGCTGGGTTGGCCGCTACAGGTGCATCGCTACCCCCGCCCCCACATGAAAGCAGGAGACAGGTAGAAGCAACAATTAGGCAATAAGTTTTTGGGCTGGGTCGCAACATTTTGTACTAATGCCCTTACTTCAAAATTTGCAGCAAATTATTATAGTCATCCGTCCAAGGCGTTAAGCCTGTTTTTTGCGGGATGGGTTGCGCGCCATTTTTTTTCAACGCTTCTATAAAATCTTCGTTGCTAGTGACCAATATCCAATCGCTACGATACAAGTAGCTACCCGATTCGGGGTCGTCAACAACGCGCAACGCGGTCATGCCGACATCGTCTGCCAGTTGCCTTACGATGGGCGTTAAATCCAAATAGCGGTTGCTAATATGAAATGCAACAACACCGCCAGTAGCCAAATGTTTTTTGTACAACTGCATGGCTTGCCGCGTTATTAAATGCACCGGAATAGAGTCACTTGAAAACGCATCGACAGCCAGCACATCAAAACCATTAGGTGCCTCGCGCTCCATACTTAGTCGAGCATCGCCTAGCACCGTTTTTACTTGTGCTTTGCTATCTTTAAGATAAGTAAAGTGGCGGTTGGCAACATCTAGCACTTCGGGGTTTAGCTCGTAGAAGCGGTAAAAATCACCTTCTTTTCCATAGGTTGCTAACGTGCCGACGCCCATGCCCACGAGACCCACTTTCATGCCGGTTTTTCTTAGGCCAGTGATGGCTTGTCCAACACCAGATGTTTCGCCGTAGTAGGTCGTGGCTAGTTGTTTGTAGCCAGGGTACCGGTATTGTTCGCCATGTAAAATAACGCCGTGCATTAAACGCCAAGCCGTTTGTTTTTCACCATCTAGGCCATTGGTTTTTACGCGTAACGTACCGTAGAAATTACGACTCATTTCGATCGTGTCTTCGCTTAAACGTTGATTGTGTAAATACACGCCGGTTAAGCAGGCCATGGCGCTTAACAAGGTAATCGTTTTTTGCCCGCTAGTATTGGCTAGTGCCAGCGCTAAAAAAACAAGTAAACATAGCAATAGCGGAAACTCCATATAAGTTTTAAACACCAGCGGAGCGACTAGACCAAACAACAAGCCACCCACCGCGCCACCTAGCGAAACCATCAGATAAAACCGAGTTAAATACTGTGTGCTGGGTTTGCGCTCTACCAATTCGCCGTGGCAAAACATAACAATCACAAACAGGCCAAGGCTATACAAGGGCATCGCTTGCTCGATGTGCATAAGGCCCCATTCGGGCATGCCATTGTCACCAAGCCGCGCTTGCAAGCCAGCAAGCATTAGGGGCGCAAGCACGCATAGCAAAGTAAGGTACCAAGTACGCAAATACCAATTGCGTCCATCAAATGTGAGAATAAAACTGATCAAGTAAATGACTAGTGGAATAATCCACATAAAGGGTACCGAGGCCACATTTTGTGTAATGTGATTTGTGACCGCCAGCAATATTCCCGATCCGCAAGCCGCTAGTAGCAACCATAACCCTTGCTCGGTTAATGGCGGTGGGGCTTGGTTTATTTCAGGCGGATTATCCAAACTTGCAGTTTCGTTAACAGCGCCATTTATTATCGGTGCATCAGCTGTTTTCGCGGGTAGATTTTTTGCAAGCGCAGCTTGAGCCAACGCATTCTTTTTGGCGTTCAGTTCGGTAATGCTTGGCTTGATATTGCTAATATCAAGCTCGCTAATTTTACTTGCACGCCCCGATTCACCTAGGTCCATGCGCCGCGCAATCCAAGCAGTTGCAACAATTAATACTGCAAACAACGCATAGCCAATACTCCAAGCGTTACTTTGTTCGAGCGAAGTCGTTTGCGGTTCAATTACAAATGGGTATGCACCGAGTGCCAACAACGAGCCGATGTTTGATAATGCGTACAGCCGATAGACATTACCTTTTGGAAAACTACGCGCAAACCAGGCTTGAACTAACGGGCCGGTTGTTGACAGTAAAAAATAGGGCACGCCAATAGTGAGGGCTAATAAGATCAAAATGCGCCCAGCGGGTTGTTCGGCGTCACTGGGCTTTAAATTGAGTGATGGAATAAT
The DNA here is from genome assembly GCA_031429355.1 of Betaproteobacteria bacterium. Classification (GTDB taxonomy): domain Bacteria; phylum Pseudomonadota; class Gammaproteobacteria; order Burkholderiales; family Burkholderiaceae_E; genus JANOZM01. The sequence goes on from JANOZM010000004.1 coordinate 296,282, forward strand.
CGGTAAAAATATTAAGCTGATAGCAACTAGCGAACCGTGAATCCAAATTTGTTTTTTTCGTTGTACTTTGTTAATTAACCAGTCGGCGTAAGCGTAACCAGCCAAAAGAGTCATTTGGAAAAACACCATACAAGTTGTCCAAACGGCGGCCGAACCGCCGAACCAAGGCAAGATCTGTTTGGCAATAACGGGTTGTACCAAAAACAATAAAAACGCTGAAACAAAAATAGTCGATGCAAATAAAATCATGGTGCTACTAAACCTTGCGCTGTTAATTGTTGCCGTGCTTGCTCTGCCCAACCGCGATTAGCCATGGGGCTTGCTGGGCTGGGGTGCAAAATTGTACCGACTGCAATCGGGCTTTGTTTGCCCAATACAGTTTGCAAGCGTTTCATTGCAAATGCGCCTATGCCGACTGCATGGGTGGGGGCCAGTATCTCTATTACTCGAGCTAAGTGCTCATCGCAGGCTTTGTATACAGGTGCAAGTTCGGCGCTAGGAAGCATATCAGGCGTGTGATTCTTGCCGCTACTTTGCAACCACACTAAAGGACAATAATTCAATACAAAAAAATGTTGAAAAAAGTGCTCGGCTGTACCGTAATCTTCTTGTGCTAACGCCCACAATCGCTTGCCACTAACCTCAGAGCGGGTGCAGGCGAACCCTTGAATTAGTCGCTTGGGATGTTGTTGGGCCGGGACTTCAACAGCCGCATTAATACCCATCCAATCGCGCACGGCATTTACTTCGCCAAACGGCACGCCAACTTGCATCATTCCGTAAGGCCCCGGATTCATCCCTAACAACACGGCGCGCTGGCGTTTAGGTTGTTGACCTAGCTCGGCAAACTTGCGAACGTAACTTTCGAAGGGTGCCCATGCGTACTCTAAAGGGTTGTACACATGGGTAACCGGTTCTGCAAACTGCAAACTTTTCAATTGCTGATTAAGGGTCTTCGCGCAATTGAGTATTTGATCGGCAATTCTTAGTGGTTTTTTTGAAAGTACGGTCATTAAAGTTGGGATAATGTGCAAGGCTCGAAGAAAGCCCATGCAACTGTTTCAGTTAGACTGCTGACAAAACAAGGACGGAAATACAAGGACGTGAGTGTGCCATGAATAAACTAATTCCTTATGCCAAGCCGCAACCGTGGGGAATGGTGCCCGATATGATGGTGCCAAATATTGATACTGATGATCAAAAGCTTTGGGCGCCGGTGGCCCCTGATATTTGGTCGCGTCCCATTCACTTAAGTGTAACTGGTGGCTTTTACACCCATCTGTTAAAAGTAAAACGTTCGGGTGTGCTGCAACGGCATCGTCACTCGGGTCAAGTGCATGCTTATGTATTAAAGGGCAGCTGGTACTACCTAGAACACGACTGGGTGGCACAAGCGGGCAGTTATGTATTCGAGCCGCCGGGCGAAACCCACACGCTGACCGTGCCCGATGATTGTACCGAGATGGTCACTCTGTTTACTGTGCACGGTGCTTTAATGTACGTGGATCCCGAGGGCAACAGCTTAGGCTATGACGATGTGTTCACACGCATCGAAAAGTATCGCGCACACTTCGAAGAAGTTGGCTTAGGTGGCGATTATGTAAAACAGTTTATGCGTTAAACAATAGAAAAAAATGATGAATCAAACAATGCGTGTAGTGCAACACGGTGCCGGTGGCCCGCCTTCTTGTTTAGTGATGGGTGAGGCAAGTATTCCGACGCCACAGGGCGACGAAGTTTTAATTAAAGTGGCTTATGCTGGCGTGAATCGCCCCGATTGCTTGCAACGCAGTGGCTCATATCCGCCACCACCGGGAGCTTCGCCTTTTATTGGCTTAGAGGCTTCTGGCGTTGTCCATGCAATTGGTGCCCAAGTTACCCAGTGGAAGGTGGGAGACCGTGTTTGCGCCCTCACCAATGGTGGTGCTTACGCGGAATACGTTTGTGCAGCAGAAGGCCAAGTGCTTCCTATTCCCGATGGCTTAAGTTTCTTGCAAGCCGCTGCATTGCCCGAGAATTACTTTACTGTTTTTGTAAACGTTTTTATGCGCGGCAATTTAAGTGCAGGCGAATCTATTTTGGTTCACGGTGGGTCGTCAGGCATTGGTTTAACAGCCATTCAATTAGCCAAGGCTTTTGGCGCAACGGTCTACTGCACGGTGGGCTCCGACGACAAAGCGCAAGCTTGCTTAAAGGCCGGTGCCGACGCAGCCATAAATTATCGCCAACAAGATTTCGTTACACGCATTGCCGAGTTAACCGAAAAGCAAGGCGTCAACATGGTGCTCGATATGGTCGGTGGTGAATACACTGATCGAAACTTAAAGTGCTTAGGTCAGTTGGGTCGGCTTGTGCAAATTGCGTTTTTGCAAGGATCAAAAGCCAGTATTGACATGTCACCTATTATGCTTAGGAGACTAAGTTTTACTGGTTCTACTTTGCGCCCACGCACAAGTGCGGAAAAGCACGCTATTGCGGTCGAATTGAAGAACAAAGTTTGGCCGCTTCTAGTAGCTGGAGCGGCGTTACCCGTTATTTACAAGGTCTTCTCACTAGAGCAAGCCGCGCAAGCGCACGAGTTAATGGAAAGCTCACAGCATATTGGGAAAATTATGTTATCAGTTGAAAAGTAAAAAGACCGATAGTTGAAACTATCGGTCTTAGCTTTTAGTTCCGCTTAAATTTACACACGTTTACGCAAGATGGCAAATAAACCGAGGGCTAGTAAAGTTATGGAGCTAGGCAACGGCACTGGGTTGCAGTTAACTTGGCACTGGCCCTCGCGTGGATCAAGGTAGATCTTGTATTTTGCGGCACCAGTTAAGCTGTTCTCAAGATAATCAACCCCGTTTATTAGCGCTTGTCCTGTGGCAGCTGCTAATACCCATGCAGGATCACCTGAATTGCGTGAAGTTTCAAATACGTAAACTAAGTATGTACTGACGGCCGAAAGAGTTGCTCCACAACGTTCGCCAAACGTACCAGTAGTTTGAAAAGGATCGGGGCCGCATAGCGCTGTGGCCAAATTGGTGCCGTTAAATACCGTAATGTTGGAATTTCCAATACCACCGGCAATGGTCAAGCTGGTAACGCCATTGTTATAGCTTGCTGGCAAGGCGCTATAGCTGCCTGAAATTACACAAGTTGCAGTGTCTTCAATTTGAATTCCGCCACAAGCGATTAGTGCTGCATTTGCAGTGCTGGAAACTGACATCGAAGCAACTAGTAAACCAATTGCTGAACTTAAAACAGCTAAAAAGCGTTTAAACAATTTCATTTTGAAACTCCTTAGAAAGTAAACTAAAAAGCCAACTTTGTTACGGATTTTGACTAGTTGACTTAACCTGTAGGAGTAGTAGCAAGTTTTGGGCCTCGATGGTAACTAATTGATTTTATGGAGTTAAATGGTCCAAAAGCCTTGTGCTGACCAAGTTGTCAGATACGGTGTAAAGGGAATTTGTGAACGATAGAGTCGAAATTCGATAATCGCGAACAAAAGAAATTAATTGGAAAGTTAGCTTGTCAAGGTCTAATTTGACAAGAAAGACACTCATCAGTATTAATGAGTTGTTCGGCGGTTGATCCGAGTCGTCCGGTCGACTGAATGTTTACGAATTGACCAATGAACCAGATCCCGAATTTCCGTAAAAAAATCGACAAACTGATCATTCAGTATCGTTGTTTTGCTTAAGGTCTATTTTCTGTGCGGATCTAATTGCGCCATTATCTTTTCGGTGCGCGCCCGCTTTGCGTTGCAAAGCAGGGGCAACCAACGGATTGCGTTTTTTGCTGGCCGGGACCACCAGAGGTTTGGCTTTTTTTTCTTTAGTAGCCATTATTAAAGAACATATCTCGACAAGTCTTCACGTTGAGCCAATACGCCTAGGCGCTCTTCCACCATTTTAGCGTCAACCGTTATAGTTTGCGTCGCGTACTTTTGTGCATCGAAAGAAACTTCTTCTAACAATTTTTCCATCACGGTATGCAAGCGACGTGCACCGATGTTTTCGGTTTTCTCGTTGACCGAGAAAGCAATTTCGGACATCGCTTTTATTCCGTCTTCAGTAAATTTAACCTGTACTTGCTCGGTCTCTAATAGCGCTTGGTATTGCTTAGTTAAACATGCATCGGTATCGGTTAGAATGCGCGCGAAATCAGCAACTGACAAAGATTCTAATTCAACCCGAATTGGGAAGCGCCCCTGCATTTCGGGAATTAGATCCGATGGTTTGCTTAAGTGAAACGCGCCTGATGCGATAAACAAAATATGGTCTGTCTTTACAATACCGTATTTGGTGTTGACGGCAGTACCTTCAACCAACGGCAATAAATCACGCTGCACGCCTTGGCGTGAAACATCGGCACCGCCGTTACTAGAGCGGGTCGCAATTTTGTCAAACTCGTCGATAAACACAATGCCGGTTTGTTCAACCGTATGTAACGCTTGCGTTTTAATATCATCGTCTTTTACTAACTTAGAGGCTTCTTCTTCAATTAGTAATTTAAAGGCGTCTTTGATTTTTAGCTTACGGGTTTGCTTTTTTCCTTGCCCGATGTTTTGAAACATCGATTGCAGTTGCTGTTGCATTTCTTCCATACCCGGTGGAACCATCACATCTAGGTGCGCTGCTGGCGCTGAAAGCTCTAATTCAATTTCGGTTTCGTCTAAATCGTGTTCGCGTAGTTTTTTACGAAATCGCTGGCGAGCGGTTGAATCTTCGGGTTTTGGTTCGTTGGTGCCTTCGGCGAACCCAAATGATTTTGCACGTGGAACTAGAACATCCAAAATACGGTCTTCAGCAGCATCTTCGGCTTGGTTACGTACCTTTTTGGTGGCTTGGTCGCGAGTCATTTTAATGGCTACTTCCATCAGATCGCGAATGATGGTGTCGACGTCGCGACCCACATAACCAACTTCAGTAAATTTGGTTGCCTCTACTTTAATAAAGGGTGCGTTGGCTAACCTTGCTAAGCGCCGCGCAATTTCTGTTTTACCGACACCGGTTGGGCCAATCATTAAAATGTTTTTTGGCGTAATTTCAGAGCGCATGGGTTCACCCACTTGCTGACGACGCCAACGGTTACGCAGTGCAATAGCTACTGCCCGCTTGGCTTTGTCTTGTCCAACAATATGCTTATCGAGTTCCGAAACAATTTCGGCGGGTGTCATATTCATAGTGTTTCAATCGTATGGTTTTGATTGGTGTAAATGCAAAGATCACCGGCAATCTTTAGCGCTTCGCTCACAATCAGTTTTGGTTCTAGTGTTGTGTGATCCAACAAGGCTTTTGCAGCGGCTTGTGCATAAGCACCGCCAGAGCCAATTGCAATTAAACCGAACTCAGGCTCTAGCACATCGCCGTTACCGGTAATGATTAACGAATGCTCTGAGTCGGCAACCGCCAGCATGGCCTCTAGGCGACGCAACATCCGATCGGTGCGCCAGTCTTTGGCGAGCTCGACCGCGCTACGCAACAAGTGGCCCTGATGTTTGTCGAGCTTGCTCTCGAAGCGCTCAAACAAAGTGAAGGCGTCGGCCGTGCCACCAGCAAAACCCGCGAGTACTTTGTCGTTGTGTAGTTTACGAACTTTTTTAGCAGTGCCTTTTATGATGATGTGGCCCAAAGTTACTTGGCCGTCGCCACCAATTGCGACCTGTTGGCCGCGCCGCGCTGAGACAATCGTAGTGCCGTGAAACTGTTCCATGAGGTCTTCTTCAAAAATTGAAATAAATTCGTCAACGCAATTTTTTTAAATACGCATTGCTGTCGTACATGGAGGCCATGAAGACTATTTCAAGTTTATCTGAAAGTGGATTTGCCCCGTTAGTCTAGAAAATTGTAACGGGAAGTAATCGAAAAATACAAAATCTCGGGAGTTAAGTCCGAGGCCGCGCCGAAATTACATGTGGGGCTTGCTAGGCAGTTACCGAATCAATGTTCGCGTAAGTGTATGCCCGCTACTTCGTTCATCCCTACAACGCCAAATAGTGTCCCAACGGGGATTGAAACATTAATGAGTGAGACTCTTTTGCCGAGGGTACGTAAAGTCGTTAATTGATTTTGTAATTGGCCAGCGGCAACAAATTCAATACGGCGTAAATCACAGCAATCAATTTGCACTTCGCGGCGGCTAGATGCGTGCTCGGTGAGTAAGGCGGATTCGGTTGGAATGCTGCCTTTTAAGTCGCCGACTAAAAAGAACACGCCGTTGTCACTGCGGGTCCCTAATTTTTCTCCACTGCTGACTGCAACTGGGCTTGTTGCTTCGGCACGAATCCATTCGGGCATCGGCTCCCAGGATGGCGGTGACACTTCGTAGGTGACGCAATAATCAATGCTGGTATCTTCGAATTCTTGTTGGCGTCCAGCTAAACGCAGGCTTTCTAAAAGCAATAACCAGATCGCTTCTGAAGTGTCGCGACGGCCAGCCTCAACACCAGCACGGCATGCAGTAACCAATTTTTCTACCGGTGCTAATGCAATTTCCCGCTTCGCTTTTTTGAACGCGTTTAAAGCTTTTAATAGAACTTCTGCACCAAAAGGCTCAATCGATTGAAGCTTTGTAAACTCTAAAAGTACTGGCCGACCTTTGCCCGTAGCCACTTGAATTTGCTCCAATAACTTTGTAGCGGAGTTATCCAGTACTGTACCAACAATAACGAGTGCAACGTTACTATTCAGTTTGGTTTCTTCGGCCGCTTTTTCGCCACGCCAACTGGGTGGCGAGGACTCGAAGCGAGCTGCGTAATCGATCGACAAGCTCTCGAATTCGGTTTGCTTATTCAGTGCTTGGAACACGTCAAACAACATCATCCAAACGGTTTGAGTAGCCGGTCCTAAATTGTTTTCTTCTATTGATGACTGCAAAAGGCTTGCTGCTTCAACGGTCTGACCATTCGAAAACAGAATTGCAGCTTCCTCAAGCACCGGGGCAAATCCGGAGCCTAATATTTCTAAGTTGCCGGCTCCCGCGGTGTCGCCCAAAATCGCCGATGTACCGAAGTCCATCGGTAACGAGTTGATTCCAGTTGCGCCCTGCCCGTTTTGAAGATTGCCCTGAGTCGGGAAGGTGCTCAGGCTTGGACCGGGTTTACGCGGGGCCATAGGCTCCGGCGTATGTAAATTCATCTCGGATTCAATAGCGTCTATTTTCGCCATTGTTTGCGCAGCTTGCGTACGAGCAGCCGCTTGGCTTTCGGCGGAACGGACGGGTGTTCGGACGGCAGTCTGCGGTGCCGACGGTGCACGAGATTCAGCTTCCGCTTTTTTTCGCGGATCGGTTTTGTCTTTACGAGTAAACAGTGAAAACACTAGACGAGCTCCTAATTGAAACTGAGTCTAGCACTGGCGTCTGCTATGTGAGTACCGGCGGTTTACTGACGGCAAACTTGAGGGGATGTGTGGTAAGTCACACTGGACGCAGCGAGGGCTGGGTCCAGTGGCGGTGCAAAATTAACCTTATAGGTTTTTAATCGCCGTACAGTTTTTGGCGTAACTCGCGACGTTGCTGTGCTTCAAGTGACAGGGTTGCTGTTGGGCGGGCAATTAAGCGTCCGATTCCAATTGCATCCCCGGTTTCTTCGCACCAACCGTACTCACCACCGTCAATACTAGCCAATGATTGCTGTACTTTTTTCAATAGCTTGCGTTCACGATCGCGGGTACGTAGTTCTAGGGCGTGCTCTTCTTCGATCGTTGCACGGTCGGCTGGATCGGGCACTAAAACGGTTTCGCGCAAATGCTCGGTGGTTTCACCAGCATTATTGAAAATTTCGCGTTGCATTTCTTGCAGCCGGACTCGAAAAAATTCGAGTTGATCTGCATTCATATACTCCGCTTCTGTCATTTTGAAAATTTCTGCTTCAGTCAAAAGACGTTTTACTTTAGTTGCTGCCATCGCGGGACCACATCGTTTCTGTAGGTTTTTTGAACTTATGCCTAATTTCGGCTTTTTACTGCGAACTAATTAACTAAATAGCGCATTAATTAGTTTGGCTGAATTTGGTTACTATTTTGCTAAACACTGCTCAAGGCCCTTCATAATCATGTCACGGGGCAGATTTCGCCCAATAAACACCATTTTGCTTGAGGCCTTCTCGCCTGCTGTCCAGCGCCTTCCGTAATCGGCTCCCATCATTTGATGCACGCCTTGAAAAACCATCTGGCGGTCAGAACCCTTCACAAAAAGCACGCCTTTATACCGCAACATATCGGTTCCGTAAACCTGAATAATGCCGCCGAGGAATTCTTCGAGCTTTAAGGCGTCAAATGGTTTGTTCGATTTAAAGACGAAAGAACTCACGGCCTCGTCGTGTTCGTGCTCGTCCGAGGTTAAAAAGTCAGGATTTATCTCCAACACTGCGTTTAGGTTGAAGCCGCGAATATCGAGAACGTCAGCAATTTCGGCATTGCCGAAATGTACGGTTTTAATGGGTGCACGCGGATTGATAGCGGTCACTCGCTTAATAATGGCAGCGCCATTGTCCTCAGTTAAATCAACCTTTGACACCAGAATGCGGTCGGCAAATCCTACTTGTTCTAAGGCTTCGGTATGCTCGTTCAGTTGCTGGTCGCCATGCTTGGCATCTACAATTGTGACCACCGCGTCTAAAAGATAATGATCTGCGACATCGTCGTCGATAAAGAAGGTCTGTGCGACAGGTGAGGGTGCGGCAAGACCTGTTGTTTCGATGATGACACGATCAAACTTAATTGCGCCGCTATCTTGGCGTTGTTTTAAGTCTTTCAAAATTCGCACCAAGTCGCCCCGAACCGTGCAGCAAATGCAGCCGTTATTCATTTCGACGATTTGCTCTTGTGAGTCTTGAATCAATAAATCGTTATCTATGCCCTCTTCACCGAACTCATTTTCGATGACGGCAATCCGCATACCGTGTTGTTCGGTAAGGATGCGTTTGAGCAGGGTTGTCTTTCCTGCGCCCAAAAAGCCGGTAAGAATTGTGACGGGGATTAGTTTATTAGTTGTCATAGCAAATTTGTGGCCGAAGCAAGGTGTTTGGGCCATAGCCAGTAGCGGCAGACCGATTTGAACAACCTAAGATAGTAGCTGATTTGGTAATTTCAAGTGCAACACGACGTTTGCAAGATTGCCGGAATGCGTGGAATACCTATATTCGGGCTGTTTGGTCGTGGGGCGAACTCTAAAACTGCTTTGGCGCGAATTTCAAAGTTAACTTTTGACGGCATTTGTTCAGCTAAATGTTGAACAAATGCCGTTTTAGCTTAAGATCAGCGTTACTTGTTTAGAGTAGGGTTGCTGAGTAACTCCGTCATCAACTGTTTCAGTGCGTCGTCCGAAGCTCGTTTTGCAGCCAGTGAAAAATCTTTCCGAAATTCATCAAATTCTGCCTTTCCGATACCGAGAACTCGAATCGTTGTCACCGGTGTGCCGTCAGGATTCGTAATTGTGCAAACTAAGCCAACAGAGAATTGCGTTGGTGGCCAAGTCATCATACTTGGTGATGAAGATGTTGTTGTAAGTACTGGTTTTATCAATAAATTTAGCTGATCTTGTTTTATCGTCGCTGCATCATCGATCGCTTTGAGTTTTGTAACTTTCGGAAAAATTTCGGAAAGTGCTTTGTAAAGTCCCGGTTCAAAGTCTTTATATGGGAAGTAGCTCACCTTATCACCCCCGCCACCTGGGGTTATCGCTTGAAGGGCTAGATCGGTGGGGCTAATAAAATAACCAACGTTTTGTTTTAGAGCCTTCGAATTTGCGGGCAAGGCGACATCGTTGAGATTTGGCGCCATTGTAATTTGATGAGCGCAACCCGTTGCAATCGCAAGAACAATGAGTGTGAAAAAGCGCAAAAGTAATTGTTTCATTTTGTGTCGATCACTTAGGGTTTTAGGGCTTGAATAAACTCTGGGTCAGCAATCAATGCGGTGATCAATTTTTGAACCATCGTCGGGTACTCACCTTGAGCCTTTGGAATTGCAATTGCTCCAACGAAACTACTCTCCCATGAATGAGTAACTGCCTTCACCTTATCGAACTTTACTGCGCCGTTTCTTTTCACCATAAATCGCACTTCCATTTCGCCGGAGGCCGTTGTAATGCCCATGCCTGCAATGTCATTTTTGATCATGTCGCCAGTAATTTCAAGAGTCGATTTCTCGTCATACAGTTTAGCCATATCGAGTTCTTGCTTCATCGCGGCCGCAAGGTAGGCTCCATAATTCGGAGCCACAGACGATGCCATCGTGGAAGCGCGGATCGTAATTGACGTAGCGCCAGATTTAGCATTGGCAACCGAAACTACACCAACTTTTGCCGATGCAATACCGGATTTTTTTAAAGATTCAACGTTTGCAATTGACGGCGCATAATTTGGGGATACTGTCCCACAGGCCGTTAGTACCATCAGCGATGAAAGACAAAATGCGGTTTTTAGACGAGAAATAAAAAACAATTAAGAGCCTCTTAAATTTGATTTGATAGAAACGCGAGCATAGTCACCGCTCTGACCACACCCTAACTTTACTTGTTAGAAAGAATCAATAGTCATTTCGTAAAATCAATATAGAAGCAACAAGTCAAGCGCACTTAAAACAAACTTTTTGAAGTTTTAAGTCGCTCTAACTGCGTCGGAGCAGAAGTCCTTTCAAATACTCCCCCTCGGGATGAACCATCGCCATTGGATGATCGCCACCGGCCGCCAATCGTTGCTCTAATTGGCAATCGACTTTGGCGTCAATTACCGCGCCGGCAACAATTTTTTGAAATAGATCGACATTGATTGCCCCAGAGCAAGAAAACGTCAACAAGTAGCCATTGGGTTTTAGTAATTTCAAACCGCGCATATTTAAGTCTTTGTAAGCCCGCGCAGCGCGCTCTACATGGTTGGCCGACGGCGCAAACTTTGGTGGGTCTAGGATCACAATATCGAAACGGGCTTCGGGGTCGGCTTGGCAAAGTTTGAGATGATCAAACACATTGGCTTCCGCACAAATAAAACGCTCGTCATTAAAGCCATTTAGCCCAGCGTTGTATTGGGCTTGGCGTAGCGCTTCGGCGGACGAATCGACACTAGTGACGGTGCTCGCGCCACCGGCAAGCGCCGCTAAAGAAAATCCACCGGTATATGAAAAACAATTGAGCACGGTGCAGTTTGTAGTCGCTTGGTTTTGTAAAACGATGCGCTCGCACAACTGGCGAACGAGACGGCGGTTATCGCGTTGGTCGACGTAAAACCCGGTCTTGTGGCCTTGCTCGATATCGATGGCGTAGTGGATACCATCTTCAGTAATTTTTACTTGCTTGGAGTCGCTAACTGGCTTTGCTTTTTTACTTTTTGCTTTGCCACTCCCGCTGCTACGTGCTTTGCCAGTGTTTGGGCTCTCGGCATCCACTACTAACTCAACTGAAGCGGCAACGGAACCACTAACCACTTCTAGCCCTTCGCGGCCGCGAACGGCAGCGTCGCTGCGTTCATAAATATTTTTGCAGCCAGTTACTTGCGCTAATACATCAAAAATTGTGGCTTTCCAAAACTCGACACCAGCAGACATCAATTGGACCACTAACCAATCAGCGTATTGATCAATCACTAGGCCGGGCAGGCCATCTGCTTCGCCAAACACCATGCGCAATGCGTTGCCGCGCGATTTTAAATAGTTGCGGCGAGCAAAGGCTGCGGTAAGTCGTTGTTGAAAAAAATCGCGGTCGATGCGTTCTTCTTGATTAAACGTCCAGACGCGGGCACGCAATTGTGAATTGGGGCTATAGGCTGCACGCGCTAACCAATCGCCGTTAGAAGATACGACCTCTACGGTATCGCCGGCTGTTGCGTTGCCCTGCAATTTTGCAATTGCGGTCGCGTAAACCCAAGGGTGGCGACGGATAAACGAGCGCTCTTTTCCGGCTTTTAAAACTAAGTTGGCCATGCCATTTCACTTTCGTATTGCAACTTCTTGCAATTGTATTTTGTTGTCGCTTACTTGCTTTTTTGTTTGGCGCGCGGATGAGCGGCGTCGTATACAGAAGCTAAGCGTTGAAAATCTAAACTGGTATAAATTTGGGTGGTCGAGATATTGGCGTGCCCAAGTAATTCTTGAACTGCGCGCAAATCTGCGCTCGATTGCAATAGATGGCTGGCAAACGAGTGGCGCAAAACGTGGGGGTGTACGGCCGCTTGTATACCGGCTTGCTTGGCGGCATTGCCAACAATTTGTTGTACCAAACGGGGCGCAATTCGCAGACCCTTTGGGCCTAAAAATAAAGCATGTTCATCAGTTGCATGTGGGCTTGAATTTAACGATTCGCTACGAACCAAAAGCCATGCAGCTAGCGCAGCGACTGCCTTCGAGCCAATAGGGACTGACCGGCGTTTTTTGCCCTTGCCGGTTACTTCGGCTTGCGCTTCGCTAAGAAGCAACCAACTGGCCGATTCGTACTCTGGTGTTTTGAAATACCGCCAATCAAGACCAACTAATTCGGACAAGCGCAGGCCGCTGCTGTAAAGCAATTCTAAAATAGCTTGATCACGCAAAGCAAAGGTCGACTCGGGGTCAATGCCCTGCTCCATCAGGACATAAGCATCGTCGGGTGCTAGCGCTTTAGGAAGCCTACGCGCGGCTTTAGGTGCTTTGATGCCTCGGCAAGGATTGGCACTTGTTAGCCCTTGTTTTGCCGCCCAATCGAAAAAACCACGCCATGCACTGAGGCGGCGCGCCAGCGAGCTGGGTGCCAATCCCCCTTGATGATGCAAAGCGATAATGCGTCGAATTGTTTGCGCCGTTACTTGCTCGATTGGTGTTGCTGGATCGGCGTTAAATACATCCAAATTTAATACCGACAACTCGCGGCGATAATTCTCGATTGTTAATAACGCTAAGCCACGTTGATTTTTTAGAAAATCGAGGTAGCGTTCGATCGGCGTGGCATCAGGCATTGGTGCTCACGCTGTCGGTATTTGCGCCGTAGATATTTATTTTACGGCCTTTGCAATCGAATGCGGCGTTAAACGCGCTAACGCTGCGCTGGACAATTCGCCAAGTCGATCTAAAAAGGTCGTACCCATTTCCATGGTAAAGCGTGATGGGTCAGCCGAACCTAAAACCAATAAGCCAAATGCATCGGGGGTTGCACCAACACGCAATGGAATAAGGGCTAGTGAGCGCGCTGCGGTACCGCCATCGACCAACCAACTGGCCGCTTGAAAGTCGGAGTTGGGTCCGCAATAAACATGCGTCATGCTGTTGGCGAGCGTAATAATTTCTACCTGCACCGGCGCAGCGCAGTCGAGTTTTTGGTAAGCCTCATCGACGTCCCAAAGGCGTAAAGCGATTTGCGGAACCGAAAACAAATTGCGCAAGCTTTGCTCGACGACTGATGGCACGGCTTCGTTGTTGGAAGCTAGTAGTAAGTTGCGCGTAAAGCTCTGAAGCTTGCTAGCAATCGCTTCGTTTTCTTGGGCGTTGCGAACTAAGCCTGCCAATTTAAATTCGAGGGCACGGTTTTTCTCGCGCAACAAATCAATTTGACGCTCGATTAAAGAAACAGTTTTACCGCCGGTTTGATGACTTAGCTTTTGCGAACTAAGAAGCTCGGGGTGGTCAGCCAAAAATTCGGGGTGATCGCGTAAAAAATTAGCGATTTGAGTTGGATCAAGGGAGGGGTTGCTCATGAAAATTCTGTAGGTGCTCTGGAATGTCGATTTCGCCAGTAAAGACGGTTTGGGTGGGGCCAGTCATTAAAACACGATTGGCTAAATTTGAGTGGTTGTCAGGCACCCATTGAATTTCAAGCGCGCCGCCGCGCGTTATAACGCTAACTGTGCGATCTAGTAGGCCGCGACGGATACCGCTAACAACGGCGGCGCAGGCGCCGGTTCCACAGGCAATGGTTTCGCCCGAGCCGCGTTCGTAAACGCGCAGGACGATTTGTTGACGGTTAATGACCTGCATAAAACCAACGTTTACACCGGCAGGAAATTCTGGCCGCGCTTGCACCGCTGGGCCCACAAAACCAACCGGAAAAGTAGCCGCATGAGGCACTTGAATAACAGCGTGAGGGTTGCCCATCGAACTTACACTGGCGTGAACTTGCACCGGTACAGCTGACCCTAAAGAATCAGTTGCATAACTTAAAGGTATGTCCCAAAGCGTTTCGTCGCCTTGGTTAGCGCTAATTAGTGTTTTGGGATCGAACGGCAGCTTGACATGATCGAAACTAGGTTCGCCCATATCCACTTGTACCCGAGACTCGTCGATACGATTTAAGGTAAGCACTCCGTTGATCGTTTTGACGCGCAATTGCGATTTGTTGCTTAGACCTTGCTCGTTAACAAATCGTACAAAGCAACGCGCGCCGTTGCCACAATGCTCGACTTCACCGCCGTTTGCGTTAAAAATTCGGTAGTTAAAATCGACATCCGCTTGCGATGGTTTTTCGACTAACAAAATTTGATCTGCGCCTACACCAAAATTACGACTAGCTAAAAACTCCCACTGTTGGGTGGTTAGTTCGATAACCTGGCGCACGCCGTCAATCACGACAAAGTCGTTGCCTGCCCCGTGCATTTTGGAAAATCGAATCTTCATTTATTAATTATCGCTTAATAATGTTCAATACACCGAGGGTTCACCATTTGGACGGGTTTTAAAGCGCTTATGTGTCCACAAATATTGCGCTGGACTTTCCATAACGCGCTGCTCGATAAACTGATTCATATACGTCGTTGCTGCAACGGCATCATTTGCGGGGTAATCGAGCCAAGCCGGATAAAACTCGCAAACATAGCCTTGGTCCTCGATTCGGGTCACGCAAGGAACAATCGTAGCGCCGGTCAGTTTGGCTAACCGAGCTACAGACGTAACTGTTGCAGCAGGAATATTAAAGAAGGGTGCGAACACAGCGTCTCGAGGGCCAAAATCCATATCGGGCAAAAAGTAAAGTGGCATTCCTGAGCGCATTAATTTAACGGCGGGTAATAGGCCGTCTTGTTTAGAAAGCAAGACAGGATTATTAAAACGGCTGCGACCTTTCACTGTAAACTCGTCTAATACGGCATTGGATTGTTTGGCATATATTGAAACGAATTGTGTCTCTAACTGAAACCGAATACCGCCCGCATCTAGGCCCAAAAAATGCGGCGCTAACACAATGACCGGCTTGCCACGTAAGGCCTCAAAATGCTCGATACCCACAACGCGAACTAAAGCGCTAACGCGAGATGGTGGCGCGTTCCAAAATATAAAGCGCTCTGCAAAAGCGCGACCGTAATAGGCAAAATGTTGACGAACTATTTGTTCGCGAGCAACCGTGCTAACTTGCGGCAAACATAATGCAAGATTGGTGCGGGCAATGCGGCGCCGCCGACCCGCAAGTGCGTAGGCGAGATAGCCCATTGAAATACCGATGGCTTTGACGACGCTGTAAGGCGCGCTACTAATTAGTGCAAAAAACCCAAGCAAAACGCGCATAAAGGCGTCGCTAAGCCTTTGCATCTTCTTGCCCTTTGTAGCGGTTGTAGCTCCATAAATATTGGGTTGGATGACGCAAAGCGGCTTGCTCAATTGCGTCATTTAAATATTGCGGAGTAATCGGCCCATTAAGTACTTCAAGATCCAACAACCACCCCTCGCCAAATGCTTTACGAGTGCAAACAACTAAGGTGCTCGCATAGGCGCTGCGCGCTAGCTTTTCCGGCAAAGTCATTGTGTAGGCGGGTTCGCCAAAAAAATTGACCCAAACACCGTCGCCATGGCTCGGTACTTGATCGGGCAAAACGCCAATTGATTCGTTTGCCTTTAAAGCCTTTAGCAATGCTCTAACGCCAGATAAATTTGCCGGGGCAGCCTTCATTCGACCAGCGGCACGTGCTCGTAAAATAATGTCCGAAACATCTTTGCGCTTGGCCGGTTTGAACAAAACGGTCATTGGGTAATGGGCGGCAAGGACTCGGCCAACTACTTCAAAAGAACCAATATGCGGTGTAAAAAAGATGAGGGGTTTGCCAATGTTTTCGGTAAAAAACGTTTTTGCACGCGGGGTGATTTCGACAGTGGAAAGTAATTTTGCGTTGCTGCAAGTCCAAACAAAAGGTACCTCGCCAACCATCGCCCCATTTTGCTGTATTGCGACTTTTTTCAAATCATCGCGGCCCGAGAGTTTCGCGCAGTTCCACTGCCGATCAAATTTTTGCCGATAAGACCTCGAGGCGCGATAAATTACCGTGCCAACAAAAGCACCGATGTGTTGGGCCCAAGAAAGCGGCAATTTAGAAAAAAACGTGAACAACAAATTAAGCATGCGCTATTGTGGCATTAAGCGGGCGAAGAGCCAAAACGACAGGAGTGTTGTTATCTGTACTCGCATCGCCCATGTAATTCATCCTTAGGGCGAAAAATCGCACAGAAAAAAAAGCAGTCACCATTATAATTTGGGAATGCGCCGAGTTAATTCCACTTGCGGGCGCTTTAAAAATCCTGCTAAAGCGTAGCCACGACCTTCGATGAGCCCGCTAAACAGGGCTTACATTGAAAGGAAGTACAAATGCCTAATGATTATCTTTTTACCTCAGAATCAGTTTCTGAAGGTCACCCCGACAAAGTTGCAGACCAAATTTCTGACGCAATTTTAGATGCAATTTTTACTCAAGACCCACATTCCCGTGTTGCTGCTGAAACTCTTTGTAATACCGGGCTAGTGGTTCTTGCGGGTGAAATTACTACTGGTGCGAACGTAGATTACATTCAAGTTGCACGTGACACCATTAAACGCATTGGTTACGACAACACCGACTACGGTATTGATTATCGTGGTTGCGCTGTAATGGTTTGCTACGACAAACAAAGTCAAGACATCGCACAAGGCGTTGACGAAGACCGCGGTTTAAATTTAGAGCAAGGCGCTGGTGACCAGGGTCTAATGTTCGGTTACGCTTGCGATGAGACGCCCACTTTAATGCCTGCCGCAATTCACTACGCGCATCGTTTGGTTGAACGCCAAGCCGATTTGCGTCGCGATGGCCGCTTGCCTTGGCTGCGCCCCGATGCGAAATCGCAAGTAACTTTGCGTTACGTAGACGGCCGCCCGGTGAGTATCGACACGGTTGTTTTGTCGACTCAACACCACCCAGATATTGAGCACTCAAAATTATGTGAAGCGGTTATCGAGGAAATTATCAAACCGGTTTTGCCTAAAGAGCTAATGAAGGGCGACATTAAATATTTGGTTAACCCAACTGGTCGTTTCGTTGTTGGCGGTCCACAGGGTGATTGTGGTTTAACGGGCCGTAAAATTATTGTTGATACCTATGGTGGTGCTGCACCCCACGGTGGCGGTGCGTTCTCTGGTAAAGACCCTTCAAAAGTTGATCGTTCGGCTGCCTATGCTGCACGTTATGTTGCCAAGAACGTGGTTGCCGCTGGATTGGCTTCTAAGTGTCAGATTCAAGTGTCTTACGCAATTGGCGTTGCAAAGCCAACTTCAGTAATGGTGACTACTTTTGGCACCGGAAAAATCTCAGATGAGCAATTGTCTGTACTGGTTTCAGAGCACTTTGATTTGCGCCCAAAAGGTATTGTAAAAATGTTGGATTTATTGCGTCCGATTTATACTAAAACGGCTGCTTACGGACATTTTGGTCGTGATGAGCCCGAGTTTACTTGGGAAGCAACAGACAAGGCTGCCGCTTTGCGCGATGCAGCCGGAATCAAGTAAGTTAAAGTAAGGTTTTACACGCTAACACTTGGGGTTTAAATGATTGATAAACGAATTGAACATTTAGCCCCAAGTGTCAGCGGACCCGACCCCGCACTAAACTTGACGCAATGGCGAGCTGATAATGATGCGCTAGGGTTAAAGTTGGGCGGCGAACCAGTACCGGTTCAACAAGTACTTGACTTAAAAGTGACCGCTCGTGACGGGCATCTAATACCAATTAAGATTTATATACCCAATCAACTCAAGTTGCGAGCCGCAGTTTATGTCTACGCGCATGGCGGAGGCTGGGTCATTGGTTCGACTTTGGGTACAGATAGAGTTACGCGCGCGTTGGCTGATAAGGCGCAATCAATTGTGATCAGTGTTGACTACCGAATGGCGCCTGAATTCGCTTTTCCCGTACCGATTGATGACGTCGAAGACGTTCTTTTTTGGACAAAGTCCGAATCTGCACTTCAGGCGGTGCGCAGACAGTCTATTATTTTGGCTGGTGACAGCGCAGGAGCGCATTTGGCTCTAGCAGTTTCGTTCCGGCAAGTAGATGCACGGCGAAGTAGTGATTTACAAACCGCGAAGATCGGTGGTGTATTAGCGATCTACCCGTGTTTAGACCCAGCTTGCGATTCACCAACGATGCGTGCCTTTGGTACCGATCACGGCTTAACGCAGTCGCGAATGAAATGGTTTTGGGAATGTACCCTTGCAGGGCAAAAACCCAGTGCTCAAATTACCCCTTGGCTTCGCACGGATTTATCGGACGCCCCACCAACATGGATCGTTACCGCACAATATGACCCCTTGCGTGCCGAAGCTGAAAGTTTTGCGCTACGTTTGATGCAAGCAGGCGTAAAAACAAGTATCGAAATGCAGCCAGGAATGTTGCACGGTTTTATGCGTTGGCGCGGCTTGGTGCCTAATGGACATCAATCCCTATGTAATGCCGTTGCTTGGTTTGAACAATACGCTTGAACGGTCACTTTTGTGTGACAAATAGCTTGTTCAAGCCTGCAAGAAGAATTTATACTTCGGCTTCGTCGAGGAGCGTTGCGATAAGCCACTGCATTAGCAGGTTTGCTTACTAGGCTCGACGCGTAGTTTTGATTTAATACAAACAAAACTGCGATTGCTTTAACCGCGCTCACCCACCTTGTTGTTTGGTCGGAGTGAGCCAATTGTTCATTTCCCCAGTCAATAATTTGTGCTTAATGCACCTTAATTGGAGTGAATATGAACGCATCTACAGAAATTAAAAACTTTACCGATTGCGCCATTGCCGATATTGGCTTGGCAGCTTGGGGTCGCAAAGAAATCGCGATTGCAGAAACTGAAATGCCAGGCTTGATGGGAATTCGTGAAGAATTCGCAGCTAAACAGCCTTTAAAAGGCGCAAATATTACTGGTTCGCTACACATGACGATTCAAACCGCTGTGTTAATCGAAACTTTGCAAGCTTTAGGCGCAAAAGTGCGTTGGGCTTCATGCAATATTTACTCAACTCAAGATCACGCAGCTTCGGCAATTGTTGCCCGTGGCACACCAGTGTTTGCTGTAAAAGGTGAATCACTAACTGAATATTGGGATTACACACACCGTATTTTTGAGTGGACCGATGGTAGTTTCACCAACATGATTTTGGACGACGGTGGCGATGCAACTTTGCTGCTACATCTCGGAACCAGAGCTGAAAAAGACTTAGGTGTGTTGGCTAACCCAACGAGCGAAGAAGAGACGATTTTGTACGCGTCGATCAAAGCTAAATTGGCCACCGACCCAACTTGGTATTCAACCCGTATCGCCCATGTTAAAGGCGTTACAGAAGAGACCACAACAGGCGTGCATCGTTTGTATCAAATGTTTGCAAAGGGTGACTTACGTTTCCCCGCAATTAACGTTAATGATTCAGTTACCAAAACTAAGTTTGACAACTTATACGGTTGCCGTGAATCATTAGTTGACGCTATCAAGCGTGCAACCGATGTAATGATCGCTGGTAAAGTGGCCGTTGTTGCTGGTTATGGCGACGTGGGCAAAGGTTCTGCACAAGCCTTACGCGCGCTGTCCGCTCAAGTTTGGGTTACCGAGGTTGATCCAATTTGCGCATTGCAAGCCGCAATGGAAGGTTATCGTGTTGTAACGATGGATTACGCTGCCGATAAAGCCGACATTTTTGTTTCGGCTACTGGTAACTATCACGTTATTACCCATGACCATATGGTTAAGATGAAAGACCAAGCGATTGTGTGCAACATTGGTCACTTCGACAATGAAATCGACGTTGTATCCATCGAGAAATACCAATGGGACGAAATTAAGCCGCAAGTCGACCACGTTATTTTCCCTGACGGCAAGCGCATCATTTTGCTAGCCCAAGGTCGTTTGGTTAATTTGGGTTGCGGTACTGGCCATCCTTCATTCGTTATGTCTTCAAGCTTTGCAAACCAAACTTTGGCGCAGATCGAACTGTTTACCAAAACAGCCGACTATCCAATTGGCGTGTATATCTTGCCTAAGCATTTGGACGAAAAAGTAGCTCGGTTGCACTTAAAGAAAGTTGGCGCGCATCTTACCGAGCTAACGGCAAAGCAAGCGGCTTACATTGACGTGCCAGTTGAAGGTCCGTTCAAGACTAACCATTACCGTTATTAATAGTTGGCTCGTAATTTGAGTGAGGTGAGTTAAATTACTTACACTCAAAAACCAGCTAATGCAGTTCGAGCTGACCAGTTAATGGTCAGCTCGGGTATCATTTCTAGTCGTTCGCTCGCTCAGCGTCTGATTGCAGCCAAGTCTGTCCGTGTGCAAATTGATCAAAATGCCCCAGAGCGGCTGTTGCTCAAAGCCAGCGAACTGCTTGGACCTACGGCGACAATCCGTGTAGAGGATGACAGTGAAGCTAGGTTCGTTTCTCGATCCGGTTTAAAGCTTGAATTTGCTCTTGAGCAGTTTGGCGTCGATGTATCAAACAAAATTATCTTGGACATTGGGCAGTCAACCGGTGGATTTACCGATTGCCTGTTAAGTCGAGGCGGCGGTGCTGTTGTCGGTGCCGACGTCGGACACGATCAGCTGCACCAAAAATTGGCAAAAGATTCGCGAGTGCTTTGCCTCGAGCGCGTCAATTTACGCGACTCAGAACAAGCGCAGTGGGTATTGCAACAAGCACGCGATTGGTCGAAAGAGTTAAGTCTATTTGCTTTAGTTGTTATTGATGTATCGTTTATTTCGATTAAACACATTATTCCGCAAGCATTAAAACTGGTTCAAATAGGCGGTGATTTAGTCGTCTTGTTTAAGCCGCAATTCGAAGTAGGTAAAAGTAATATTGGATCCGGTGGAATTGTTAAAAGCGCAGCTATTGCACAAGTATTTTTACAGCAGATGCTTGATTGGCTGGAGCACTTCAATGAGCCACCTATATCGGTAAAAGTAATGGCGGAACCTATTCTGAGCCCAATTACTGGCACTGATGGGAACCAGGAGTACCTAATTTGGATTCGTAGGGTTTGTTAATTTAGAAAAGGCACGCACTGCAATGAAAGTTAGTTTTGAATTTTTCCCCCCCAACACCGATCAAGGTCTTGAAAAGCTATTGTTAGTTGCTGAAAAACTCGCGGCAGCAAAGCCCGAGTACTTTAGCGTGACCTACGGCGCTGGTGGTTCGACGCAAGAAAAAACTTTGGCAACAGTGCGAGCGCTACGGGCACGTGGATACGAAGTTGCGCCACATATGTCTTGCGTCGGCGCTGGCCGTAACACCATTGACTCATTGGTTAGCACCTACCTAGACCTTGGTATAAAACGAATCGTGGCGCTGCGAGGTGACTTACCTTCTGGCATGGTGCAAGGCGGAGATTTTCGCTATGCAAGCGACTTAGTGCAATATTTGCGTCAGCAGTATGGCGACAAATTGCATATTGAAGTTGCCAGTTACCCCGAAGTTCATCCTTCTGCAACTTCACACAAAACCGATTTAGCCGCGCTGCAGGCAAAGTTCGCTAATGGTGCCAACGCTGCCATCACCCAGTTTTTTTACAATGCCGACGCCTACTTGGATCATGTACAGCAAGCTAGGCAACTAGGTATTGATCAACCGATTGTTCCAGGAATTATGCCCATTCATAACTTTTCAAGTATTTCGCGTTTTGCAGAAGGTTGTGGAGCCGAAATTCCACGATGGTTATCAAAACGCATGCAAGAGTTTGGCGACGACTCGGCTTCAGTTCGAGCATTAGGTTTAGAGGTCGTCGAGCGAATTCTTCGGCAAATAGAAGTCGCAAACATGCACAGTGTCCATTTTTACACAATGAATCAGTCTGAATTGAGCCTTGAGTTGATTCGGCGACTGAATAAGTAACATTTCTATTTTGCAGTTCGTACTTGTGAATTTGAACAAAACTGGCAACACTATTTGTTGCCAAAAAACGGCAATTCCTCACACGCGCATGCACCGCTCAACATCTGAAATTGCCCGCCGGTCCGGCTAGGATCGAGTACATAGACCGCTGACCCTTGCGACTCTTTTAAACCAACCCGTGTCTCGTTAGTATCGATATGAGATTAACGAACAATGGTGCGCACCGGTGGAAGCTGTTTCTAAACAACCCGCTACGAATGAACAACAAGAGTTAGATGTTGACTCGATCGCTGGTCCTATGAGCGAGCTAATCAAAAGATATCAAGTCTTAGTTAAAGACTTGGACTTTGGTATGTTTGTGGCTGAGCTGGATCGCCCTTGGTTGGACACACCATTTTTGTTGCAAGGCTTCATGCTTGAAAGCCAAGTAGAGCTCGATACAATTGCGAAGTTTTGCGAATCTGTTTTTATTGATTTTGAATTGTCTAAGCCGGAAGTTAGCGAGGCGATTTTAAAAGCGGACATGCAAAACACGCATGACATGGAGGTGATTGTTTTAGACAGTCATCGGCAACCGTTCAATGTGTCGTCAGAAGAAGACGACGAAGCAAAACCAAAGGCAGAGGATCGTTTTGCTCGTAAGCGCGCCGAACGTGTTTTTAAAGCTCGCTCCGATTTAAACGTAACAAGCGCCACAAGAGAGCGATTCAAAAGCGTCGTGCGGGGATCTGCCTACGGCGTTACCGCTGCAAAACCAAAGCAAGGTGCATTTGCAAAACTCTTATCTTGGTTACGAAGAACGCCTGAGCAAGAGCTTCCAACCGATAAACGTGACCGTAGAAAAGAGTCACTTAAAGGAATGATCGATCCGAACTTGAAGTTGCGCAATTATCGCGACAAAGTTCGAATTGAAGTTGAAATGCCTCGAGCGCGCGAAACATTTAAGCGAAGCGAAGAAGTGATGTCGAACTTTATGTCCGACGTTCGAAGCGGGAAGCCCGCGCAAATTAAACAAGTTCAAGGCGCAGTGATTGACATGGTTGATTCCATGATCGATAACCCTGATGCACTTATTTGGATTGCTCGACTGCGGGATGAGGATGTACGAACCTACAATCATGGCGTTAAAGTAGCTTTATATTTAGTGGCGTTCGGTCGTCATTTAGGGTTCCCAAAAGAAGATTTAGCGTATTTGGGCATGATCGGTATGTTGGCCGATGTGGGCAAAAGTAAACTGCCGCGGGCTTTAATTGAAAAGCCCGGTATGTTGTCCCCATCCGAATTCGCTTTGATGAAAGAGCACGTAACTATTGGCTTACATGCGCTGAAAAAGACCATGCAATTACCAACGTCTGTCGAGCTTGGTATTGCCCAGCACCACGAACGTCTTGATGGCAGCGGCTACCCGTTGGGCTTAAAGGGTGATCAAATTAGTATTTATGGGCGAATGACGGCGATTGCAGACTGCTTTGCCGCTCTTATTACCCCAAGAACCTATGCAAATCCAGCAGCACCCCAAGAAGCTTTAATGAACATGTTTCAATGGGCGGGTACAGCGTTTCATGAACCGCTAATTGAGCAATTTGTTCAGGCGATCGGCGTGTTTCCGATTGGCAGCTTAGTCGAGTTGTCAACGGGTGAAGTAGCGGTAGTTCTGGCTCATAGCCGCGTAAAGCGGTTAGAGCCTAAGGTGCTTGTGCTTACAAATATCGACAAAAATCCGCTGTCCAAACCGATCGAACTTGATTTACATAAAAGGGTTAAAGATGAAGCTGCAAAAGTGACTCGCATCGTGCGGGGCTTACCAGCGGGTGCTTACGGTCTAAAGCTGCGCGACTACTATATGAGTGATGTAGCGAAAGTTAATGGCTTAGCATGAACGAAGTAAATCAGTCGCGAATGAAACGCGCAAGACTTTCGCCCGATTCGTTTTTGAACGAGTTGCATAGTGTCATCAGTGCTAAAGAAAAATTCGGCTTCGCTGTGCTTGTGGTTCAACTCAATCGCAGTGATCGAATTTCAGCATTGGCGCAAGATCCAACTTCGCTCGCGGTAATTCGGCAAGTTGTTGAGCGAATTGAACCCTTGCTAAAGTCACAAGATTATTACTGTGTTGTGGCGCACGATGAGCTGTGGATCTTATTGTCCGATTTAGTTTCTGAATCACTAGCCACCTTGGCGGCTCAAAGTATTCGGTCTGCTTTAAAACCAGTTTTTAATGTGCAACGATCGGTTAACTCGGTCCGCTCTGTTCGGATGAACCCGGTAGTTGGGGTTGTTTTGGTCCCTATCGAGCAAACCGATGTTTTAGAAGTTTTGCACCTAATGGACGAAACCGTTGTGCGCGCTCGGCGTAGTGACTCGCTAACTTTTGTGCAAAAAGTTTCCGAAGATGGTTCGATTGGCAAGCGTGCCCAACTGGAAGGTGAACTACGACAAGCGTTGTTTAGTAATGAGTTAGAAGTTTACTTTCAGCCACAAGTTGACATGCGCACACGGCGTTGCGTTTCGGCCGAGGCCCTAATTCGCTGGACTCGTCAAAACGGTAAGCCTGTAAACGCCGGCCTAATTGCGAGCATTTGTGAAGAGACCGGTTTGATGGACCAGCTCACACGATTTGTTCTAAATAATGTGTTGCGATTGCAAGCGAGTCTGCGCAGCCGTGGTTTAGACATCAAAATTTCGATCAACCT
The DNA here is from genome assembly GCA_031429355.1 of Betaproteobacteria bacterium. Classification (GTDB taxonomy): domain Bacteria; phylum Pseudomonadota; class Gammaproteobacteria; order Burkholderiales; family Burkholderiaceae_E; genus JANOZM01. The sequence continues at coordinate 321,026 of JANOZM010000004.1, forward strand.
GTCGGCCTATACCCTGACGGACGAAGACTTCCCCGATATGGTGTTACAAGCAGCGCAGACTTGGGGTGTCTCACCTTCCTGTTTAGTGTTTGAAGTAACCGAAGGTTCTTTAGTTGAAAACGAGCGGGCTGCATTAGCGTTTATGAATCGGCTACGCGAGCTCGGCTGTGAAATTTCAATTGATGACTTTGGTACTGGTTACTCATCTCTAGCTTATTTAAAAGCCTATCCATTCTCCGAGTTAAAGATCGACCGTGCGTTCGTGCAAGGCTTGGGTGAGGACGAAAGTAGTGTTAAGTTAATTCGTGTTTTAGCTGATCTTTCTAAAACGATGGGTTTGCGTTGCGTGGCCGAAGGTATTGAAACCGAACTAGCTCACAATATTCTGTACAAAATGGGTGTTGATCTTGGTCAAGGTTATCTGTACGCACGTGCGTTACCGGCTTCGGAATTTATTACTTGGTCCGATAAATTTAATCGCCGAGTCGCGTAAGCCAACTAAAAACTAAAAGATGCGGTTGTGGTCTCTGTGACGATTGTCTGCAAGGGCTGGTCGTGATCTTCGGGAATCCAGTCGCAGCGGCAAAGTTCAAACGCAACGCCAACGGTGATGGCTTTGTTTTTATTTAAAGTGCGGTCAAAGTACCCCCCACCGTAGCCAAGCCGATAGCCTTGATCGTTAAAGCCAACACAGGGAACTAACATTACATCAACCTCCGCTAGCTGGAGCTGAGCTGGTTGCATAATGCCCAATGCTCCTTTTGCGACCGCATCTTCAGGTTTCCAGAGGCTGTAAACAATGGTGTTGGAGCGGGCATCAATTACTGGAAGTGCCCATTGAACGATAATGCCGTTATTGGTGGTTATCAGTCGATTAACCAAATCGCGTATATCCACTTCGTTTTTAATCGGCCAGTACAAACCGACCGTAACGGTTTGGCCTGTCCCGACTAACTTCGATACGATTTGTGCTAATTGAGTCACAATTGCCGCGCTAGCCGTTGCGTGTTGCGCCAAAGGCATAGCGCTTCGGCGACTAATTAGTTCCGCTCGCAAGTTACGTTTAATCGCAGCGAAAGAAATGCAATTGTCGCGTGGTACATTCGACTCAACGCTAGTCATTTTATTTTCTGCATTGTTTTGAATTGCTGCTTTTAAGTTTGTGCGTACTACTATGAAAATTCGGATATGAAAAATCGCCGTTGTAATCTTGCCCTAAATTCATCTGCTAGTGCATCGGTTGCGCGGTTGTTTTTTGTCGTTGCGGTCGTGTTTCTGGCGATTCCAAGTCATGTAAATGCGCAAACTTCTCGTAAAGCTAAACCGGCCCAAGTTTTGTCAGATAGCGCCTTAACGCCTGGTGAGGCTATTAAGCAAGGGCGTTCGGCAATGCAGCGCAATGATCAAGCGGGCTTGCTTAAGTTGCGCGAAGCTACGGGCACACACGCTTTGGCCCCGTATATCGAATATTGGATTTTGCGAGTTGGGCTTATTCAATCGGCCCGTAGCGGGCAACGAGATGCTGCCCTAGAGGATAGTGCCGTGGCCTTTATGGGCAAGCACAACGCTACCGTTTATGCCGATTTACTAAGGCGCGATTTAATGTTGGTGTTCGGGCGTTTTGGCGATTGGCCTAAATTCGAACAAGCCAATACGCAATGGATTTTGCAAGACGATAAAAGTGTTCTTTGTTACGCCCAATTGCTAAAACTAAAAAAAACCAGCTTAATCGATACTGAAAGTTTTAACCAACTTTTTAATAGTAATCAATTTAACGAAGGTTGCAACACACTTTCTGACAATTTGGCACAACTGGGGCAAACACAATTGGGCCCCATTCAAGTTAACGATTGGCTCGCGCGCATTGCAGCCGCGTTGTTTAACGGTAATGTATCTACAGCGCGCAGTTTGGTGATTGGTATCCCTAGTTTGAATGATCGAATTAGCGAGGCAATGTGGATAAAACCATCTGCAGGTATTGCTGCGCTTCGTAACGATAATGAAGCGCTTGCGGTTCTGTATTTACGCTGGGCTAGCCTAGATTTTGAAGCGGCTGCTATTGCATTACGAGCAGAGCGCAATTTAAACAACTATGGACTTAGCCTCGCTTGGGCTCAGGTGGCTGCTATTGCGGCGCGTAAAGCAGACGCGCAATCGCATATCTACGCTCAAGAAGCGGCGAAAGCACGGGGCAACAAAGAGCTGCGGGTATTGCCCGATGAGGTGGGAAGTTGGGCCCTACGTGCCGCGCTACGTGGCAGCGATTGGAAATCAATTCTAGTTTTAGAGGCGGCTTTAGGAAGTGAGTTACGCAAAGACTCCACATGGATCTATTGGCGCGCTAAAGCACAAAAAGAATTAGGCCAGCCTAAAGAGCAGTGGGAAAAAACGTTTGCCAGTATTGCTCCGCAAATTGGGTTTTACGGTCAGTTAGCAGCCGAAGAGCTTGGGCAGTTAACCAGCTTATTAGCACCCACAGAAGCTGCAAAACTCGATGTAACAACACAGGCGGTCGTTACCAGCGCACACGTTAAGCGAGCGCGAGAGTTTTACGAGTTAGGTTTGCGTTTTGAAGGTAATCGCGAGTGGAATTGGGCGATTCGTAACTTAAGTGATATTCAACTCAATGCAGTGGCTCGCTGGGCTGATCAACAAAAACTGTTTGATCGGGCTATTTCCACGGCGGAAAGAACCATTGCGCAGCATGACTTTGCGATGCGCTACTTACGTCCTTTTGCCGAACCGTTAAATTCTGCAGCAAAAAATCACTCCCTTGATCCAGCGCTTGTATTTGGGTTAATCCGCCAAGAGTCGCGTTTTATTGCTGACGTAAAGTCGGTAGTTGGTGCCCAAGGTTTAATGCAGCTAATGCCTGCTACGGCGCGTTGGGTGGCCAAAAAATTAGGTACGCCCAACTACGAGCAAGCGCTACTTAACCAAGTAGAAACTAATTTAGAGTTCGGTAGTTTTTACTTTCGTACTGTTATGGATAATTTAGACGGCAATGCGGCATTGGCTGCGGCGGCTTACAACGCTGGGCCGGGTCGTCCCAAACAGTGGCGATCGACCCTTCCGGCCAAATTAGAAGGTGCCGCTTTTGCGGAAACAATTCCTTTTCACGAAACTCGTGACTATGTTAAAAAGGTGCTGTCTAATTCAGCTTATTATGGATTTTTAGTTACTGGGCAGCCGCAATCGTTGAAGGTGCGCTTAGGTGAGGTGGCTCCAAAAGTTGCTATCGCTGCAGATATACCGTGAATGATGAGTAATTTTTTGGCGATGGTCTGCAACTAATTGGTAACAAGAAAATTAACAAGTAAAGGTTTTTTTTGCGTAAGGTATTCGTTGCAGGTGGGTCTGGGTTTTTAGGTAGCCACATTGTCCATAAGCTAATTCAAGCAGGCATGGAGGTGGTCCTGCCGGTGCGCCGCCGTGATCGGGCAAAGCACTTGGCTTTGCTGCCTGGAGTCGTGCTCGCTGAGGGCTCGTTGCTAGACGCGACGTTTGCAAAAAAAGCAATGCGAGGGTGCACCGATGTTATTAACTTAGTCGGTGTATTGCACGGCCGTACTGGCGAACCTGCTGTCTATGGCCCTGATTTTGCAAAAGCCCATGTCGAGTTGCCTAAACTGTTAGCCGACACCGCTATCGAATTAGGTATCCGCCGCTATTTGCATGTTAGTGCTCTTGGCGTAACCGCCGATGGTAAGCGTAATTTGCCTTCGCGATACTTGCGTTCTAAAGCGGCCGGTGAGCAATCGTTGCGCAGCGTAATGGGTTTGGATCTCACAATTTTTCGGCCCTCGGTTGTATTTGGCCGCGAAGATAAATTCTTGAACTTATTTGCCACTTTGCAAGCGCTGGCCCCGATGATGACATTACCGCGTGCAGATGCGCGCTTTCAACCCGTATGGGTCGAAGATGTTGCGGCAGCAGTTGTAGCTTGTTTAAATCAATCGAGCTCGATTGGTCAAACCTACGACTTAGTTGGGCCCAAGGTGTATACCCTGCGGGAAATTGTTAAGCTGGCTGGGACATTGTCCGGTCATTCACGACCCGTTTTTGGTTTGCCCGATTCTTTAGGCTGGTTGCAAACATTAGCCATCGAATTCGCGCCCGGCCCAACACTAATGTCCCGCGATAATTTCGATTCAATGGCTGTAGAAAATACATCCAAGCAAGCGTGGCCGCGACAAGTATTTGGTTTTGAACCGAGCTCGCTCGAGTTAATAGCACCCACTTATTTATCACCCGCAGGTTCTGATCCTTTCGATCCGTTGCGCGCGCGCGCGCGCCGCTAATTACCTTGGCCGCTGGCGTCTTACCTGCAACTAGCCAAGTCTATCTAGTCGGTGGAGCGGTGCGCGATCGTTTGCTCGGTATTGAGGGTGGCGATAAAGACTATGTCGTTGTCGGCGCGAACCCAGAGCAAATGTTGGCCGCTGGTTTTGTACCGGTCGGCAAAGACTTCCCTGTATTTATTCATCCTCGTGATAATTGCGAATATGCGCTTGCACGGACCGAACGCAAATTAGCCAAGGGCTACCATGGCTTTAGTTTTCAAACCGATACTTCGGTAACGTTAGAGCAAGACTTAAAGCGGCGCGACTTAACCATTAACGCAATCGCACAAGATGCACAAGGGCAACTCATCGACCCTTATGGTGGGCAAGCCGATATCCAAGCGCGTGTGCTGCGCCATGTCAGTGAATCGTTTGTTGAGGACCCGGTACGCATTCTACGCACCGCGCGTTTAATGGCTCGCTTAGTTGCGCGTTATCCCGAGTTCACCGTTGCTCCCGAAACCTTAACCTTGATGAAGTTGATGGTGCAACGAGGTGAGGTCGATGCATTAGTGCCCGAACGAGTGTGGAAAGAAATTAGTCGCGGTTTAATCGAGGCGCAACCTTCGCATATGTTTAATTTATTAAAGCGATGCGATGCACTACAACGACTGTGTCCCGAGCTGCAATTAACCAGCGCGGTTACCCAAGCGCTAGATACAAGCCAATGGCAAAAACAATTGCCAATTCGCTATGCAATGTTGTCATTAGAATTTACTGATGTTGAAGTGGTAAATCAACGTTGGCGGGTTCCTAATGAATGTGCGGACTTAGCGGTGCTAGTAGCCCGCGAACGTGATGCGTTTTTAGCTTTAGCTCAATTAATTGATAAGGCTGAAACGAATGGTTCTAAACGCCATGATGCAACTAGCGAAACTGTAGTTTCGTTGTTGGAGCGTACCGATGCATTTCGTAAACCGGCCCGCTTCCAACAAGCATTAGTTGCGCTAAACGGGTTTTACAACGAGAGGTTTTCAAGTCAAGCTAAAGAGCGATTAATCGAATTACAAACCGCTGCAACGCGAGTGAACGCGGGCGAAATTGCTTTGGCCGTTCAACAAAGCCAAACGAACTTAAACACCAATGTAACTGGTGAAAAAAGTGTCCCCGAACAAATCAAAGCAAATGTGCACCAAGCGCGCGTGCACGCTGTAGCCCATGTGTTGTCTTAGTAGTAACTATTGCGTACCGAATCGGCTACACAAACTGGCCGCTCTTGCCCTTCGATTTCTAGCGTCACTTGCGAAACCATTTGGACGCCGCCCTTGTCAATCTCTTTAATTTCAATCAGTTTAAACCGTGCGCGAAGGCGACTATCAACGCGTACCGGCGCGGTAAAGCGGACTTTGTTTAAACCGTAGTTGACGGCCATTTTTTCGCCGTGAATTGTAAAGGCGGACTCAGCAAGACCCGCAATTAGCGATAGGGTTAAAAACCCGTGAGCAATTGGCGCCCCAAACGGGCCGGCCTTGGCTCTTTCAATGTCAACATGAATCCATTGATGGTCATGGGTTGCCTGGGCAAATAAATTAATTTGCTCTTGGGTAATCGTTAGCCAATCTGAGACTGCGAACTCCGTATTTAATGCCGCTCGCACGCCGTCCAAGCCATTAATGATAGTCTGCGCCATTGCCAATCCTTTAGTTAAAATGTGGTCAGTGCGCCAAGCATACCAATTGTCGGAGAACAAATCATGAAAGCAGTTTTGTGTAAATCGTATGGCCTACCAGATACCTTGGTTTTTGAAGAAGTTCCAGATCTAGTTGCGGGGCCAGGGCAAGTCGTTGTTGAAATGCGTGCTGCGGGCGTTAATTTTCCCGACGTGCTGGTAATTCAAAATAAATATCAGTTCAAACCCACGTTGCCATTTTCTCCAGGCTCGGAGTTGGCGGGTGTTGTACTTTCTGTCGGTGATGGTGTTAGCCATGTAAAAGCGGGCGATTCGGTAATTGCGTTTTCTGGTCACGGCGCTTTTGCGCAGCAAGTACTAGTCGCGGCTTCAGCGGTCATTCCGTTGCCTAAAGGGATGCCCTTTGATTTAGCTGCTGCTTTTACTTTAACCTATGGCACTTCTTGGCATGCACTTAAAGACCGTGCTGCCCTCAAAGAAGGTGAAACTGTTTTAGTTTTGGGTGCAGCTGGTGGCGTAGGTTTAGCGGCTGTGCAATTGGCAAAAGCAATGGGCGCAAAAGTGATTGCTGCAGCTTCAAGTTCAGAAAAATTGGCGGTCTGTAAAGCGAGTGGCGCGGACGCGTTAATCGATTATTCAAAAGAAGATTTACGCGAGCGTATTAAAGCGCTAACCGATGGTAAAGGCCCTAATGTTATTTACGATCCGATCGGTGGAGAATTTGCCGAACCGGCGTTTCGCTCTATCGCTTGGCGTGGCCGATATTTAGTGGTGGGCTTTGCTGCAGGCGATATTCCAAAATTGCCATTGAACTTAGCGCTGCTTAAAGGGGCGGATATTCAAGGCGTGTTCTGGGGCGATTACACAAAACGCGAGCCTAAGGCATTCGCAACGGACCTACGCGATTTGTTTGGCATGCTTCAAGCAGGAAAAATTGCGCCGCTTATATCGGGACGCTTTCCACTAGCCCAAACTAGCGCAGCGTTAAATGAATTAATGAATCGTAAAGTAACCGGCAAAGTAGTTGTTGTAAACGAATAGTGTTTACCTAATTACAAACTTAATCAAAAAAAATGGCGAGCCAGTTAAGCTGACCCGCCATTTTTTTAACGCAACCTAACTTTATTGCTTAATTGCCTCGATCTGAATTAACAAGCGCACATTGTCGGGTATCGCGTTATTGGCGACACCAAAACTAACGCCCCACAAGCTTCGTTGAATTGTAGCTTCAAAATCACCACCGCAAATTTCCCGTTGCAACCTTGGGTGCATAAAGCAGTTAAAGCCAGTGGCTTTTAATGTAACTGGGCCAGTCTTGCCGCGCATTGTTAGCTCGCCGCTTACTTCCGAAACTTTGTCGCCGTCAAACTTCATACCAGTGCCAACGAAACGCGCTGTTGGAAAATTAGCGGTATCAAAAAAGTCAGCACTTTTCAGATGACCGTCAAACGGTGCAACACCGGTGTTGATCGAATTCATGTCAATCGTAATGTCGACCTTACCGGTTTTTGCCGCTTTGTCTAATTGAATTTCGCCGTCTTTTTTATCCCAACGACCGCGGTTAGTTGAAGTGCCAAAATGCTTGGCCTCAAAGTAAACGAACGTGTGGGTTGGCTCTACTTTGTAAGTGGCTGTTTGTGCTGCAGCGCCTTGCGCAAAAACTACCGCGGCAACTGTAAACAGCGTTTTACCGATTAGTGTTAAGTTGATTAATTTCATAGTGGATCCTTTTAAAAATAGAACGTAAAACTTAGAGTGGGGCAATCCCGTTAACTACTAATTTAAATTTAATTTGTACTTCATCTGCAACAATACTGGTGTCTTTCCAATCACCGTCACCCAGTTTAAAATCGAGTCGTTTAACGGGTAACGAACCTTCAATGGTACTTAGGCCGTTCTTTTGGCTTAGCGTAACTACGGTAACTACTGGCTTGCTTGCGCCCTTTATGCTTAAGTTGCCAGCCACTTCAAATTTGCTAGCGCCAGCTGCAGTTACTTTGCTAGCGATAAAACTTGCGGTGGGGTGTTTAGCGACATCAAACCAAGTCGATTTTTTTAATTCACGAATGGTCTCGGCATCGCCAATAACTGCACTGCCGGTATCGATCGTAAAACTAATTTTTGCAGCGTCTAATTTTTTGGGATCAAAATTAATTTGCGCGTCGATTTTGCCAAACTTTCCTTCGACCGGGACACCCATCTGTTTGCTAACAAACGAGATTGTGCTTTGATCGGTAACCAACTTTTGCGCAGTAACTGGGGCAGTCGCTTGCGCGTTTGCTGGTGTACTAACGGACGCAATTAAGCTTGCCGCAAAAATTGCAATCGATGCTAATTGCAAGTACGCAGCGCGGCTAGAGCGTTTGCCCATCGATTGAAATATTGTTGGTTGTGAAGCTGGTAAATCGTTAAACATTGTGTACTCGTTTTTGTTAATGCTTTTTTGGAATCATTCGTTCTAGCAGACCCTGATCATCTGTTAACTGATGAAAAAATGCGGCTACAATATGCAAGCAAATTAAGCTGGCGAGGGTATAGGCTAACCAGCGGTGAACTAATTTTAACGTGTCGGCCAATTCGGGACTAACTGGCACCCAGTTAGGTAACGGAATGATTCCAAAATAAACCACCGGAAAGCCTGCGGCTGAACTATAGGCCCAACCAGCTAACGGTAGCGCGAAAAATAAAACATATAACAATCGATGAGCCCAGTGCGCTGCTTGTGCTTGCCAATTTGCAATGTCATTGGCTAGTGGCGGCGGCGGATTTTTTAACCGCCACAGTAAGCGAACCGCGCTAAGAATTAAAATAGTAATGCCAGCCCATTTGTGCCAGTTGTATTGCTTTACTCGTGCCGGCGAAAACGGCAAGTCCACCATGTAAAGGCCGAAACTTAAAGAACCAATAATCATCAGCGCTAATAACCAATGCAAAGCAATGGCGAAATTGGTGTAGCGAGTAGATGATGAATTTTGCATTGTCTCAACAATAAACGACTTAACCAGCCGGTGCGTAAATGGGTGCTCAAGAAATTGTTCTTAAAAGCGGAACAATCGGCGGGTTAGATTTGAAACGGGCCATTCTTCAGCTTGAAAAGAACTGAGCCCTAAATTAGTTTGGCAATCCCGGCGGCAATTAACGACAAAAGAATTGTCGAAGTAAACGGCACGCTAATGGGGCGGCCAAACAAGGTAAAGTTTAGGTCACCCGGCAGCCGCCCAATGCCAAATTTTCTTAAAAACGGCATGGCGCTTGAAAACAAAACCAGCGCCAAGCCGACGGCAATCATCCAGCGCACCATATCAAGTTAATCCTAAAGTATGCGAACGGTCGCCCGCACGAAAGCCCACACTGGGCTCATCTGCCAAACCACGTCCAAATGCAATTACCTTGAACAATTCGCCCATTTCAGCCTCTGACACCAGGCGCTGTACACCTTGGTTTAGCCGCGCCAACGCTTGTTGGCCTAAATTAGCGCTGGCAGTTGTTAAATGGGCAATCAGTTCGCAATTAATCAAAAATCGCGCTTGGCTGGTGTAGCCCAATAAATCTAAACCAGAGTGTAATGCGTGTAGTGCAATTGACGTAAAGTCGACGTGAGCGGTAATGTCTTGTAGCCCCGGTAAGGTTAATGGATTGGTATGGGCGTAGTGACGGTAGTGGCACATTAGGGTTCCGCCACTTCGTGCCGGCAGGTAATACTCGTTGCGCGAAAATCCATAATCAATTAACAAAACGGCGCCTCGGCTAAGGCGCGAGCCAATAGTTTGCATCCATCCTTTGGCAGCAGGGCAAATTTCAGACTCAAAGCCGATGGGCCAGTTGTACTCTTGGTTTGGATCGACTGCTTGAATTGTTTGCGCCACTTGTTGCGTTAGATCTGGTTCGGCCGGTTTGCTTTTCCATTGAATTAACCAATCCGTTGTCTTTTCTGAGTCTGTAGCTATCGGGGTTAAAAAGACCCCTTTTTCCAATGGCCCCACAGGCTGCAGTTCAAAAATCTTTACTGGCATTGCGTCCAATAACTCGTTACCTAATACGATGCCATTAAAGGTTTCGGGGAGTTGATTTAGCCAAATAACCTTGTTAACTAAGTTAGGAGCCAGTGCTTCAATGGTTTGGTGTTGGCGTTGTTTTAGGTCTGGGGATAGCTCGATAATGCAATATTGAGCAAGCGGGGTCGCGCTTTTTTCTAAGGCCAGCATTAATTGGGCCGCAAGCAAGCCATCTCCGGCACCAAATTCATAAATCCTCGGCTCACATTGGGCAATCCACTGTTCGAGTTGCGTCGCAATGGCCAAAGCAAATAGCGGCGATAAGAGGGGTGCCGTTACAAAATCTCCACTGGCTCCAAACTTTTGCTGGCCGGCGGTGTAGTACCCCAAAGAAGGCTCGTACAACGCCATTTGCATAAATTGTTCAAAACTAAGCCATCCGGCCTCGCTGACTTGGAACATTCGCTCGCATAGTTGCTTGCTGAGCTGTAGTTGTTCTAAGGTCGGCAGTGGCGCGTTTGCTAGTGGCGCATGAGCCGTTGTAGGCTGAGGTTCGGCACTAGGACGTGGCATTTGCGGTCGAGGGATATTGAGTGGGTCATTTGGCATGTCTTGCTATTGTAGAGGGTTGCGCAACAAGGGTTAAACTTGCACTCTTAAGAATATTTTTCTATGCAAACCATCGAGCCTTTAAACCCAAGCCAAACATCAGCCAGCAAAGTCGTCTTAGTGACTGGGGCGGCAGTTCGCATTGGCCGCGAAATTGCTCTGCATTTTGCGAGCCAAGGCTGGCAAATTGCGGTGCATTACAGCAAGTCCAGCGCAAAGGCACTAGAGACAGTTGCGCAAATTAATGCGATTGCGCCGGCAACACCTGCGCGTGCTGTTGCGTTCCAGGCCGATTTGGCAGACCAAGAACAAGTGAAACAATTGGTACCTGCAGTGGTTGCAAAATTTGGTCGTTTGGATGTCTTGGTAAACAATGCGTCGCGGTTTGAATTTGACGACGTAGATTCGCTCACGTTTGACAATTTAAATGCACATATCGGCCCAAATTTAGCGGCACCAATTTTGTTAGCGCGCGCCTTGCATCAAGCTTTGGGCGAAGGTGCCGAGGGTGCTGTCATTAATTTGCTTGATCAAAAGCTGTACAACTTAAACCCAGATTTCTTTAGCTACACCATGAGCAAAGCGGGCCTTGCGGCTGCAACGATTATGCTAGCGCAAGCGCTAGCTCCAAGGGTTCGGGTTGTTGGCGTTGCACCCGGTCTTACATTGCCCAGTTATTTGCAAGACGACGCTACATTTGATGCGGCGCATAAAGTTTCTATTTTGCAGCGCTCCAGTGATGTTAAAGATATTGCAGCCAGTATTTATTTTGCAGCCACTAATCGTTCAATGACTGGATCAACAATGCTGGTGGATGGAGGTCAGCATTTGCTGGCATTGCCACGCGATATCAGTTTGATGGAGGTAAAATCGTGAAGCTAGATTCTTCTGCTGATCTAACAGTGGCAAGCATGCCGACGTCCGAACGAGTCATACGTTTGAGGCGCTTAAAAGTAATGGCCTCTATTGGCGTGTTAGCGCACGAATTAAACGCTTCGCAGCCGGTTTTGTTTGATGCTGAGCTTAATTTAAGCCGCGCAAGTTTACAACCCAGCGCGACGCGTATTGATAGCGTGCTCGATTATCGTCAAGTTCGCAGCATTATTATCGAAGAAGCACAACGCAATCATATTGCTTTGGTAGAAGCCTTGGTCGACAGAATCGCAGTACGCTTGTTGCAAATAGATAAAGTCATTAGTGTTCGATTAGCTGCCTATAAACCGCAAGCGTTTGATGATTGCGATGAGGTCGGGATCGAAGTCTATGTACAGCGCCAAGAGCTAAGGGGCTAAGAGTTAAAACAATGCAAACGATCCAAATCCCTGTGGCACCCATAGGCACCCAACGTAGCGCCGAAAAGATCGCTTACGAGCGCAATAAATTACACAAGCGATTGTGTCGTCAAGTGGGCGAAGCCATTGCGCACTTTAATATGATTGAAGACGGCGACAAGGTAATGGTTTGCTTGTCGGGCGGCAAAGACAGTTATAGCTTGCTCGACATATTGCTCGAATTAAAACGCCGTGCGCCCATTAATTTTTCAATTGTTGCGGTTAATTTGGATCAAAAGCAACCCGGTTTTCCAGAGCATGTTTTGCCCAACTATTTACGCGAATTGGGCGTCGACTTTCATATCGAAAACGAAGACACTTATTCCACGGTCACGCGGGTTATCCCCGAGGGTAAAACCATGTGCTCGCTGTGTTCGCGGTTACGGCGCGCAATTTTGTATCGAGTCGCTGATGAATTGGGGGCCACCAAAGTTGCGTTGGGCCATCACCGAGACGATATTTTAGAAACCTTTTTTCTAAATATGTTCTTTGGTGGCAAGTTAAAAAGTATGCCACCGAAGTTAAAGTCCGATAATGGCAAACATATTCTCATTCGACCTTTGGCCTACGTAAAAGAGGAAGATTTGCAGGCCTACTCAGATTGGCGCGATTTTCCAATCATTCCCTGCAATTTGTGTGGCTCGCAAGATAACTTAAAACGAGTAGAAATCAAACACTTAATGCGCCAATGGGAGAAACAACATCCTGGTCGCGTTGACAATATTTTTGCATCACTTACCCGCATCGTGCCTTCGCATTTAATGGATCGGGGCTTGTTCGACTTTAGCGGCTTGTCGATGGAATCCGAAGGCGATATTGGCTTTGACGTTGACTCCGAATTAGAAGCCGCTGTAAATCAATCATTGAATGCATCATTGGATCAACCAGCTAATCAAATAACGAACCAAGTGACGAACCCCTTGCGCGTTGTGCGCATCGAAAGTTAAATACAACCCATGCGCCAAAATATTTTTTCACGCACGGGTCGGTTTATCCGTATCGCACGGGTGACGTTGCGCTATGGTCTGGATGAAATATTGCTTGGTGGTGTGCCGCTGTCCGCTTTACCTTGGCCACTGAAACTGGTTCGCTCTATCAATCGGTTTAGGCATTTTTCGCAACCACGCGGAATACGGCTAAAGCTAGCGCTCGAAATGCTAGGCCCTATTTTTGTAAAATTTGGTCAAGTCCTGTCGACCCGCCGCGATTTGTTGCCCGCCGATATTGCCGACGAATTAACCTCCCTGCAAGACAATGTGCAACCGTTTGATGCGGCCATTGCCCGTAAAGAAATTGAGCGTGGTTTGGGCCGTTCTATCGACACCATGTTTGCAACCTTCGAAGTCGAGCCCGCTGCTTCGGCTTCTATCGCGCAAGTTCATTTTGCCACCTTGCACAATGGCCGCGAGGTGGCCGTAAAAGTGTTGCGTCCTGGCATGTCGTTAATCATGGATCAAGACTTAGGCTTGTTGCGCACCTTGGCTAGTTTGCTAACAAAAGTATCTGCCGACGCGCGCCGCTTACGGCCCACCGAAGTGATTGCCGAGTTTGATAAACATTTACACGACGAGTTAGACCTGGTGCGCGAAGCGGCCAACGCGAACCAACTACGTCGTAACTTCGAAAAATCGAATTTACTAAAAATACCCGAAATGTACTGGGATTTGTGCGCCGAAAATGTCATTGTAATGGAGCGGGTCTATGGCATTCCTATCGGCCAAACCGAGCGACTAATAGAGACGGGAATTGATCTTAAAAAATTGTCACGCGATGGTGTCGAAATATTTTTTACTCAAGTGTTTCGCGATGGTTTTTTTCATGCGGACATGCATCCGGGTAATATTTTTGTCGGCACGCAAGGGTCCGATTTTAATCGCTACATTGCGCTCGATTTTGGCATTGTGGGCACCCTGTCCGATAACGATAAAAACTATTTAGCGCAAAACTTTTTAGCATTTTTTCAACGTGACTATAAACGCGTTGCAATTAACCACGTCGAATCGGGGTGGGTTCCAAAAGATACGCGTATCGATGAACTAGAAGCCGCCATTCGCGCCTGCTGCGAGCCGGTGTTTGATAAACCGCTAAAAGATATTCAGTTCGGTCTGTTGCTTCTGCGTTTGTTTCAAGCATCACGCCGCTTCAATGTCGAAATTCAGCCGCAATTAGTGCTGCTGCAAAAGACGTTATTGAACATCGAGGGCCTAGGCCGACAGCTCGATCCAGAACTCGATTTGTGGGTCACCGCAAAACCTATTTTAGAGCGTTGGATGAACGAGCAAATCGGCTGGCGTGGTTTGTTTGATCGTTTAAAGTGGGAAGGTGCGCAGTGGAGCGAAATACTGCCGCAACTGCCACGGCTTGCTCATCGGGCCTTGGATCGCTGGGGTAATTCCGTTCCAGTTGATTCCACGCTGCGGACCACGATAGAGCCGCAATTACACGCACTGATGCAAGAGGTTCGCTCCTTGCGACGCTGGGTTGCTGGTTCAATAATTACGTTACTTGTTATCGGTGCAATTTATTTGGCGCATCTTGGTGGTTTTATTTAATTTTCGCTTTAAAATTCGGCGCGCTCTTTAAATAGTTCGCGCCTTATTTGTATTTGATTCTGACTTTAGGAGACCGTAAAAATGACTTTAATTATTGCCGTTGCAATTTACATGGCTATAACAATCGCGGTGGGCTTGTATGCGGCGCGCAAAGTCAGTGGTGCTAAAGATTTTATGGTGGCTGGCCGTTCATTGCCCTTGTACATGAATATGGCTTGTGTATTTGCCACTTGGTTTGGCGCAGAAACGGTACTTAGTGTTTCTGCCACGTTTGCCAAAGATGGCCTAAGCGGCATTCCCGCAGACCCTTTTGGTGCTTCAATGTGTTTGGTCTTGGTGGCGCTATTTTTCGCAAAAACTTTTTACCGACTTGATCTTTTAACGATCGGTGATTTTTATAAAAAGCGCTACGGTAAATCAATCGAAGTGTTGACCAGCCTCGCCATTACCATTTCTTATTTGGGATGGACCTCGGCACAATTAACAGCGCTTGGTCTAGTTATTATGGTTTTATCACAAGGTGCAATTAGCCTAAGCACCGGCATTATTTTGGGTTCGATTATCGTTGTGTTTTACACCATCTGGGGTGGCATGTGGTCAGTCGCGTTTACCGACTTACTACAAACGGTTGTAATCTTAGTGGGCCTGCTGGTGATCGCTTGGTTAATTGGCGATATGGCTGGTGGCCCCGCTAAAGTGATTGAATCGGCGCGCGCCGCAGGAAAATTCGAATTTTGGCCTACCGGAAAAACCGGTGAATGGATGGCTTTTGCAGCCGCCTTTTTTACGATGGCGCTTGGCTCCATTCCGCAGCAAGATATCTTTCAGCGAGTAACCAGTGCTAAGGATGAGAAAACTGCGGTACGGGGCACGCTAATAGGTGGGGCAGTGTATTTCCTCTTTGCCTTCGTGCCGATGTTTATTGCATATGCAGCAATCGTAATGGACCCCAAAATCATCGAGCTATTTAAAGCCGAAGATGCGCGCGAAATTCAACGTATTTTGCCCGACTTGATATTGGCAAAAACACCTATTTGGGCGCAAATATTGTTTTTTGGCGCTTTGCTATCGGCCATCCTTTCAACCGCTAGCGGTGCTTTACTAGCGCCCACTTCGTTGTTTACCGAAAATGTATTACGACCGTTAGTTGGCGATACCGATGATCGGAAGTTTTTGCTCACCTTGCGTGTCGTGTTGATTGTCTTTAGCTTGTGTGCTTTGATGTTCGCCTTAAATTCAAAAAGCACAATGTATGAGATGGTTCAAAACGCCTACAAAGTGACTTTAGTCGGCGCCCTTGTTCCTTTGGTGCTCGGAATGTTTTGGTCTAAGGCAACAACGCAGGGTGCGTTGTTTTCAGTCATTGTCGGCTTAACCGTTTGGGGCGCAAGCGAACAGGGCTGGATTATTTGGTCGCTTGCTGCGCAAAGCCCTAATAACGCACAGATGCCTGCGCAAATTGTGGGTTTCGTTGCGGCCCTAGTTGCAATGATTGTTGGTTCGCTGGCGCCACAAATTATTCCTAACAGCAACAGTTTGGCAAAGGCCGGCTAAGCCTTTAAGCGCCCATTAATCCGCTAAGTTCGGCAATCCAACCGTCTAATTTTTTAGCCATACCCGCCCGTTGCTCGGCGCTTAAACTGGCAAACAGTTTTATAGTCATCAAATCACCCACTTTAACGGCTTTATCAAAATAAGCCTGTCTTGCGGGGTCCTGGGTTGTACCCGCGGCCAACATGTATTCTTTCAACCAGTTGGCACCTTGTTCTTTGTTAGTTTGCTCTTTACGAATTTTGTCTAACAACTGAGAAAACGTTTTCTGACGCGCCAATCGTTCTTTGTACCAAGTATCGTCAGTGGAAGGAATTTGATCTAAATAACCCTGAATCAGTTGTTCTTGGTTAGTAGTTAAGTCTGGAAAGAAGTTTTCATAGCGTTCTACAGTCCGTTTTAAACGCTCAGCAGCGCGGTCCTTCAGGTTAGCTTGTAAATACTTGGCGCGATTTTCCTTGTTTTGATCTTCCATGCGGTTGCGCATCCGCTCCAGTTGCTCGGGTTTCAAAGTTAAGGTCAGCTCGGCCATCGGCATGGCAATTTTCTCTGCCGTCACGTTCCAGCGGACCTCTAGCTGATCGCGCATCCACTGCATGTCATTTTCTTGCAAATTGCGTTTGCTACGATTACGCACTTCTAGCAATAGCTTGCGATACTCGGGCAATTCGGACTTTCTATGCCAGTTTTGCAGGTTGTTCAGTGCTACTCTTACTTGTTCTCGTTGGGTATCGTCGAACGAATAATATCGATCTAATTGCCACGATGCGTATGTTGGCAAGGCGCTGTAACCCAGACTTATGACTGAACAGGCCGAGGCAAACAACGTTGCCAACAGTAGACAAACGATCAGTGGCCCTCTGAAAAACAAGGTGCGTGTGTTAAAATTCCCGACAATTGAAGTGCTAACCATTTGATTTTTAGAGATATTTTTATGAATGTTGTTGTACTGGCTGCTGGTCAAGGTAAACGGATGAAGTCCGATTTGCCCAAAGTATTACACCGTTTGTCCGACAAGCCGTTGTTAGGACATGTCTTAGATACGGCAAGGTCCCTTACAGCGTCAAAAATTGTAGTGATTTATGGTCATGGTGGTCAAATCGTTCCCGAAACAATGGCCGCGGCCGATTTGCAATGGGCAAAGCAAGATCCACCTAAGGGTACGGGCCATGCAGTTCAGCAAGGGGTCGACTTATTAGATCCGACGCAACCAACACTTATTCTATATGGCGACGTGCCGTTAACCAAAGCGTCAACGCTACAAGCGCTTTTAAAAGCTGCTGGCCAAACTAAGTTAGCAATCTTAACGGTTAAGTTAAAAGACCCGTCAGGTTACGGTCGAATTGTGCGGGATCCTGAAGGTTTTATTACCGGAATCGTCGAGCAGAAAGACGCCAGCGCCCAAGAGCGATTGATTAACGAAATTAATACGGGAATTATGGTTGTGCCAACCGCACGTTTATCGAGTTGGCTTTCAAAATTATCGAGCAATAACGCCCAAGGTGAGTATTACTTAACTGACATCGTTGCATTTGCCTCGCAAGATGGCATCGAGATTACTCACGCCCATCCTGACGAAGAATGGGAAACATTAGGTGTCAATAGTAAAGTGCAGTTGGCGCAATTAGAACGAACCCATCAGTTAAACCAAGCGACCGCGTTAATGGAAGCAGGCGTCATGCTGGCCGACCCCGCGCGCATTGATGTGCGAGGAAGTTTAACTTGTGGCCGCGATGTCGAAATTGACGTCGGTTGTGTCTTTGAAGGCCAAGTAACTGTCGGTGATGGGGCAAAAATTGGTCCCTATTGCGTGATTAAAAATGCAGTAATTGGCGCTGGTTCCGAATTGCAAGCTTATAGCCACATTGAACAAGCCGCTGTTGGTGTCAAAAACAAAATTGGCCCGTTTGCGCGCTTACGTCCAGGTACCGAGTTAGGTTTGGATGCACATGTTGGTAATTTTGTAGAGCTTAAAAATGCCAAGTTTGGTAACGGCTCAAAGGCTAATCATTTAGCCTACATTGGCGATGCAGTAATTGGGCAACGCGTCAATATTGGAGCCGGTACTATTACTTGCAATTACGATGGCGCTAACAAGCACCAAACGGTTATTGAGGATGATGCTTTTATTGGTAGCGACTCGCAGCTAGTCGCACCAGTGCGAGTGGGTGCAGGGGCTACTTTAGGTGCCGGAACGACCTTAACCAAAGATGCGCCAGCGAATTCTCTAACGGTGTCGCGCGTAAAACAAACAACTTTAAACGGCTGGGAACGTCCGGTTAAGGCTAAAAAATAAAACCGGCTAAAAAGTAAATCAAGCTAAAAAGTAAATCAAGCCAAGAAGTAATTTAGAACGAAAGATTGAACTATGTGTGGAATTGTCGGCGCAGCATCAAATCGTAATGTTGTACCCATCTTAATCGAAGGCTTACGTAAGCTTGAGTATCGTGGGTACGATTCCGCCGGCCTTGCGCTGCTCAACGGCAGCCTATCGCGCGTTCGTGCCGTGGGCCGTGTTGCAGACTTGCATGCTAAGGCCGAAGGTCATGACGCGCCTACCGGCATTGCGCATACCCGTTGGGCAACACACGGTGGTGTTAATGAAAAAAACGCCCATCCCCATATTTCTGATCAAGGTGGATTAAGTGTTTGCGTCGTACACAACGGCATTATCGAAAACCACGAAGCCTTGCGCCAAGAACTAAAAGCTAAAGGCTATGTGTTTACATCCGATACGGATACCGAAGTTATTTCGCACTTGGTTCATTGCGAAATGATAGGCGGATCGACCTTGTTGCAAGCCGTTAAAAAAGTCGTCAAGCGTTTACACGGCGCCTATGCAATTGCGGCCATTGCCGATCGCGAAGCCGATACGGTTGTTGGTTCACGCAAAGGTTCGCCTTTGCTATTGGGTGTTGGTAATGGTGGTACGGGCAAGGGAGAAAACTTTCTAGCATCCGATACATCTGCATTACTTCAAGTAACAAAATTTGTAACTTACTTAGAAGAAGGCGATGTTGTTCAAATTACACCAAACGGTTATCAAGTCTACGATGATCACGGTAAAAAAACCGAGCGTCCAATTGTAGAAAGTCAACTGACTGCCGATGCAGTTGAACTGGGCAAGTACGACCACTACATGCAAAAAGAAATTTTTGAGCAACCCGGTGCCATCGCAAACACGCTTGAAATGGTCATTAATGCCCAGTCGTTAAGTAGTGGTTTGTTTGGTGCCGATGCCGAAAAAATCTTTGCTAACACTAAACAAATTTTAATTTTGGCTTGTGGTACAAGTTATCATTCGGGAATGGTTGCAAAGTACTGGTTAGAGTCCGTTGCAAAAATTGCAACCTCAGTCGAAATTGCTAGTGAGTATCGCTACCGCGAATCGGTAGCCCAAGAAAATACTTTGGTTATTACTATTTCGCAGTCGGGTGAAACAGCCGATACATTGGCCGCCTTGCAATACGCGCAAAGCAAAGGTTTAACCGACACGCTCACCATTTGTAACGTGCCCGAATCAGCATTAATTCGTCAAAGCAAACTGCGTTTCTTAACCCGTGCAGGCCCAGAAATTGGCGTGGCATCGACCAAAGCATTTACAACACAATTGGCGGCCTTGTTTGTACTTACTTTAGTTTTAGCCAAACAACGTAATCACTTAAGCAAAGAACTAGAGCTGCAGTTGTTAGAGCAATTGCGTCACTTACCAGCCGCAATTAATAAAGTGTTGGAATGCGAACCCATTATTAAACACTGGGCCAAGCGTTTTGCCACTAAGCAGCACGCCTTGTTCTTGGGCCGTGGTGTGCATTTTCCAATTGCAATGGAAGGCGCGTTAAAGCTTAAAGAAGTGACCTATATCCATGCCGAGGCTTATGCTGCAGGCGAGTTAAAACACGGCCCGTTAGCCTTAGTCGATAACCAGATGCCTGTGGTAACGGTAGCCCCTAACGACGCGCTGATTGAAAAGCTAAAGTCCAATTTACAAGAAGTACGCGCGCGCGGTGGCGAGCTGTTTGTATTTGCTGACCAAGACGCACAAATTGAACCCAGCGATGGCGTCAATATTATTAACTTGCCAGACCACGCAGGTTTGTTGTCACCAATTTTGCATGTGATTCCGTTGCAACTGTTGTCGTATCACGCCGCCCTGGCAAAGGGTACTGATGTGGACAAGCCGCGTAATTTGGCTAAGTCGGTTACGGTTGAGTGATTGGATGGTTTAGTTGAAGTCTAAAAAAGGGCCGTTTTTGGTCCTTTTTTATTTGCCCTAATTTTTTGCGAAGTACGTTTTTTAGTACAAACTGCCGCCGGTTTATACAGACCTTATCTGATCTCTTATTACAGTAATGATACTTGACTGCGCACTACGCTCAGCCTAAGTACTAGCAGACAACAAATCAACGAGCGCATAGGGTTGACGTTTAGACTGCCTTACGTTAAAGTAAGGAATCCAAGTGTTACGCGGACATTTTCCATGACCACAGCGACTGTTACATCCAAAGGCCAAATCACCATCCCGGTAAAAGTTCGCCAAGCCCTTAACCTAGAGGCCGGTGATCGCATTGCATTTGAATTAACGCCGACGGGTGAATTTATTTTTAAGCCAGAGCAAAAAATGGCGATCACTGCGCTTAAAGGCATATTTGGTAAGCCCGCAAAAGCTGTTTCGATCGAACAAATGAATGCAGTAATTGCCAAGCGCGGAGCTGCAGCTCGCTCACGGTCTGGATCCGCTAAGTGATAGGTTTAGATACCAATGTACTGGTGCGTTACATCACCCAAGACGACAGCAAGCAGTCTGCGTTAGCTAATTTGCTCATTGAAAAATTGAATGAAACTTCGCCGGGATTTGTAACTCTAGTGACCGTGGTCGAGTTAAATTGGGTACTTGAATCGGCTTACAATTTTACGCGCGAGCAATTTGCAACAGTGATGCAAACGCTCCTCGCGGTTGATAGTATTAAACTTGACCGTACTGCTGTAGTTGCCAGTGCTGTACGGAAGTATGCGGCCAGCAAAGCAGATTTTGCTGATTGTTTGATAGAACGTTTATCGGTCAGTGCAGGTTGTGAGCTGACCATGACGTTTGATAAAGCAGCGGCTAAGCGGGTAGGAATGGTATTGATTGCTAATTAAAATTCTGTGATGCTAGCGCCCTTTTTAAACGGAACCATTTTCGAAAATTCAATGTAAAAGAGGACCGCAAATCGCGGTCCTCTTTTACATTACTGAGACTAATTTTTGACCCAATCTTATTGAACTGCAATTTTCTTAGCACTCGTTTGCACTTTTTTTGGCAACGTTACTTCTAGTACGCCTAGTTCTAATTTCGCAACAACAGCCTCTGCATCGACCTCTTGTGCCAACTTAAACTGTCGTTCGAATTGCCCCGTTACACGCTCGCGCCGAATAAGTGTTTCGTTTGCAATACTGCTTTCGTCGCTGACAGAATTTGCACTTATTTTTACTTGTGCGCCATCAACTTCAACATGAACTTGTTCTTTGCTCACGCCGGGTAGATTGGCATACACAATGTAGGCCGCTTCAGTTTCTCGCGCATCGATTGGAAAACGTAAAGTTGTTTGTGATTTTGACGCTAAGCTAACCGCTGGTCCAAACTGTGATCCGGCAAACTGAGAAGCGCGAATAAATGAATCTAAGCTAGATAATGAATCGTATAAAGATACAGCACGCATTTTAAAACTCCTTGTTTAAAGTAAGGAACGTTTGTTGTTCCAATGTAAACAAGTTGGTGATGCAGTATTAAAATTTCAAGTAAATATATTTTTAACGTAGTGCGTCCCAAAGGAGCTTGAAACCTATTGAAGTCATCCCAATAATAGAGGGGAGTCTATTCGGTCACTTATGGTGTTGCTGAATCTTTTTTCGACAAAATCGTAATACGCTCACGCATAAACCATAGCAACACTAAGCCGGGCATTGCAAACGCCACCGTAATTAGAAAAAACGTCGGCCAGCCAACTG
This sequence comes from Betaproteobacteria bacterium, assembly GCA_031429355.1. GTDB lineage: Bacteria > Pseudomonadota > Gammaproteobacteria > Burkholderiales > Burkholderiaceae_E > JANOZM01. The sequence goes on from JANOZM010000004.1 coordinate 343,028, forward strand.
CTTCTACCAATACGCCCGAAGTGGGGCCAACGTATACGCGACCCACCGCAGACAATGCAGAAATTAAAGCAAACTGTGCAGCCGAAAAACGTTTATCCGTTAGCGTCATAAGAAACGCTAAGAACGCTGCCGTTCCCATGCCGCCACATAAATTTTCTAGCCAAATGGCACCGGTCATTAGCGCTAAACTTTTTTCGTTGATGGATAAAACCCAGTACGCTAAATTAGAGACTGCTTGCAAAATACCAAACAGCATTAACGATTTAAACAATGACAAGCGTGCCATTAGAAGGCCGCCAAACAACGCGCCAATAATGGTTGCAATTAAGCCCGACACTTTGTTTACTGCACCGACTTCCGTTTGAGTGAACCCTAATCCTTTAATTAAGAACGCGGTAGATAAAGAAGCTGCAAAGGCATCACCCAATTTGTAAAGCACCACTAGAACCAACAACGAAACTGCGGCTGGCTGCTTCATAAAAGAATCCCACGGGACAACAAAACTCGGGAAACCAACTTTACGCGCCACAAAAATCGCGCTGCCCAGAGCCGTCATAATAACCATGGTGTCGGCAATTAAACTAAGCCATTTGTCCGCTTTGATATTTGCCGGAATAAGCCCGGGCCAGTTAAACAGGGGCCATCCTAAAACAAATATACCAATGCCCGCGCCTACCAGCAGCATCGATACAAAACCGCGTAATTCGACACTCACCGAGCTTGATAAATCGGCCTTGGTATTTAGCTTTGGCATTAGCCAAGTAACACCCATAAACAGTAAAAAGGCGATGCCTAAAACGCGATAGGTGCTGGGCCAGCCTAAGCCCTGGTCGGCCAAAATAAAAGCCAACCCACCAGAGACCAACATTGCGGTGCGATAGCCTAGCACCGTGATAGCGGCACCAGCGCCGCGTTCTTCGGTGCTGAGCAAATCGGTGCGGTACGCGTCAAACACAATATCTTGTGAGGCCGAGCAAAACGCCATGGCAACGCAGGCAGTGGCGAGCAAAACCAATTCAGTTTTTGGCGATAGCGCGGCCATTGCAAAACAACATACGGCAAGCCCCAGCTGGGTAATGATTAACCAACTGCGCCGTCGCCCAGCAAATGTTGGTTCGAATCGATCCATTAGCGGCGCCCAAACAAACTTGAAGGTGTAGGGCAATGCCACCAAAGAAAAGTAGCCAATAGATTTAAGCGATAAGCCTTCTACCGTTAACCATGCCTGCAACGCACCGGCCGTGAGCGCCAACGGCAGGCCGCTCGCAAAACCCAATAACAGCATGGCCAACATGTTGCGGTTCCCAAATACTTGGAGGTAAATCCGCCATCCCTGATCGTTTGTTGCAGTCATCCGCGTAGTTTACCAGCGCGTTAACGGAAGTCTTGCTATGCTTGAGGATTGCCCGTTCGGCAGCACCTATTTTCTTCACAAGTTTTTAATTATCAATTTTCTGGAGCCTATTTATGACTCAATTGTTCTCAAATTCTAAGCAATGGTTACGCAGGTTGACCGTTGCCGCTTTGCTCGTAACTACAGGTTCTTTGTTGCCCGTTGCTCCAGTGTTGGCTAAAGATGTCGCAAAGTACGATGGCGTACCGACCCCCTCAAAGTCACGCATGCTTGGACTTGCAAAAGCCGACAACATCGAGCGGCAATCGGCTCAGCAATACGAGCAAATGAAACAACAAGCAGCTGGGCAACGCGTTTTGGCGCCAGCCGATTACCCTCAATTAGTACGCCTTCGACAAATCGCCGATAAGCTCATCCCTTTTGCGATTGAGTTCTCAGAACGTTACGTGGATGAAAAGAACCCAGTAAACCGTGCGAAGCAATGGAAATGGGAAGTTAACTTAATTGCTTCGAAACAATTAAATGCGTTTTGTATGCCGGGTGGCAAAATTGCGTTCTACACTGGCATTATCGATACGCTGCAATTAACGGATGATGAAATCGCGCAAATCATGGGCCACGAAATTGCTCATGCCGTGCTAGAGCATGGTCGCGAGCGGGCTGCTAAAGGTACTGGCGCGCAAATTGCCACCGTAGGTGCTTCGGTTCTATCGCAAGTGTTTGGCTTTGGCGATTTGGGCGGGCAGCTTGTTGGGGGTGCGGTGCAGTACAAAATGCTGAGCTACGGTCGTAATGACGAGCTAGAAGCTGACATGGTCGGTATGGATATTGCGGCTCGTGCCGGTTACGACCCACGGGCTGGTGCAGCTTTGTGGAAAAAAATGAGCGCTGCAACAGGCGGTAAAGCGCCACCTGAATTTATGTCGACCCATCCTTCACACAAGACCCGCATTAAAGATATCGAAGCACATTTGCCAGAGACTTTGCCGTTGTACGGTCGTGCTGCAAAACGTGATGTGTATAGCTTGCCGCCTTATGAGACCAATTGGCAAGGTAAGCGGGTCTCGGTTCAGTAAGTGCTTATCGATATTGATTTACCAAGACCGCTTGAGAAGGCGGTTTTTTATTGCTTTAACGGTATGCGTAACTGAACTAATAAACCAATGTTTGAGGGGCCTGTCTGCAAATGAACTGTCCCCCCATGAGTTTGAATGGCTTGCTTTACGATCGAAAGCCCTAACCCACTGCCGACGGGTTGATGACCATTTTGTTCTCTGCCAATAACGCGGTGAAATCGCTCGAATACTTTTTCTTGTTCTTCCTGTTGGATACCAATACCCGAGTCAACTACTGCGATTTCGATCTCTTGTTTGCCGTGGCGTGAAACAGAAACCGTGATGGATCCAAATTCGGGCGTAAAGCGAATCGCATTATCAAGAACATTATCGAAAGCCGAAACAAACAGTGCTTTAGACACAGCAGCTTCTAGCATTTCGGTTTGGTGAAAAGAAAGATCGATTTGCTTTTTAACGGCTAATACAGATAAGGCTGCGACCCGTTCTTGTACCAAATTATTGACCACTAGCTGTTCGAACTGAGGTTTGAAGTCCTCGCTATTCATTTGCGCGCCAGCCAATAGTTTTTCAATTAGACTGGCGGCGCGTGCAACCCCAAGCTCCAATTTGCGCGCTGACTTTTCACGCTCGGATTGATTTGCAGCCGTTTCTAGTAAATGGCTTTGTGCTTGAATGACTGCTAATGGAGTGCGAAGCTCATGGGCAGCGTCAGCTAAAAAGCTGCGCTCTAATTCAAGTGTTCTTTTTAATTTCACCATCAATGCATTGATTGCTTTGATCAACGGTTTGGTCTCTGCGTCCAGCCGCTCAACATTCAAGGGTGTCAAATTATTGGGATCGCGTTGCTCAATTTTTTTAGTCAAACTATTGATTGGTTTGAGTCCAAAATGAATAACTAAGCCCATTAGCAACGCGGACATTGGCAAAAAAATTGTCAACGGATAAACGATGTACTCTAATAGAACAAGTTTGACTCCCGCAAAAGCAATATCTTGCGGCTCGGCAAATTGAATGTAGTGTTTTCCATTTGGGCTTAGCACAGTTGCTAAATGCCAAGATTTGTTGGCAATTTGAACTTGTTGTATTCCAAGTTCTGGTTTTGGCAAGCGAATGTCGGCAGCGGTATTTGCCGAGCGCACTAGCTCTTTGCCGCTCTCGGCAAGACTGATTGCAATAATGATATTAAGACCAGATTGTGTCGCTGATTTGCCAGTTTTTTCAATAGAAAGATCTTCTTGGACAAGTTCGCCGTAGGTGCTTACAAAGTTCGTAAGGACTTTGGGATCTGCTTGTTCAGATTGAAGACGATCAACTACCGGCCCAAGCTTGTTTGCGTACCTAAATAGCGCGCCGCTCAAAGGACCTTGTTCTCGATAAAACTGCCAAATAAAATTAACAGCAGCAAAGGACGCAAAAGCGATCAAAATCGCGAGTTGGCCTAGCAACAGCCGTTTTAGTAGCGAAGGCCCTTGAATCATAAAGATTCCTCCAGTAACAAATATCCAATTCCGCGGATCGTCTTGATACGCTGTGCCCCGAGTTTTTTTCGCAAATTATGGATGTGAACTTCGAGTGAATTGCTTTCGATGTCGTTTGGACGAAGGTAAATTGCTTGCTCGAGTGACTGACGGGTGATGCACTGGCCTGCGCTGCGTGCTAGTTGCACTAACAAATCGAATTCGCGTTGAGATAAATCTAATTCGATGTTGGCAATCGCAGCACGTCGCTTTGAAGGCTCTAAAGATAAATCGCCAATACGCCAAACTGATTGCGAGAACCCCGACGAACGCCGACTCGCTGCGCGGATACGAGCAATTAGCTCCGGGACGGCAAATGGTTTTGGTAAGTAATCGTCAGCTCCAGCATTAAGGCCGTTTACGCGATCATCCACGCCGATGCGGGCCGTCAACATAATTACTAGCAATTGCATATTTTGTTGCCGAATCCAACTTAGTAAATCTAAGCCATCGCCGTCAGGTAGCGCAATATCCAATAGCGCAATTGAATACTCAGTTTGACTGAGTTGTTGACGAGCGTCTTCAACAAGCCGAACCCAAACAACATTAAATTCGGTTTTTTGGAGGGAATCTTGCAATGCTTTACCAAGTTGCAAATCATCTTCTAAAAGCAATAAACGCATAAACCCTCGAAATTAAACTGTTCGTCATCATGAAATGAAGCCTCGGTTCGGTCAAGCCAGTCTTAAGGATCGCTAAAGGTTTTTTGACTGGCTGCTATTTAATATCGAAAACTTCTAATTATTGAAAGAAACTAATCGTGAATAAAAAAAGTGCTGCGTTTGTTTTAATTTCTAGTTGGCTTTGCCTTTTTAATTTGACTTTCGCCCAGGACACTAAAACAAGCGAAAATAAACCTGCAACTTCTGGACAGCCGCTTTGGGAAGTTGGTGTTGGGTTAGGTGGCGCACGTTCTCCGGTTTATATCGGATCGAATCAAACGACGCAGCGGATATTGCCTTTGCCCTATTTTATTTATCGCGGTGAAATTTTTAGGGTTGACGAAGATGGCATTGACGCAAAAATACTGAGCGGTGAAAACTATCGTCTTGAAATTAGTCTTGGAGGTTCGTTGGGTGGCAATAACGATAAAATTAAACTGCGAGAAGGGATGCCGAAGTTGGGGGCTAGTTTTGAAATTGGTCCGCGCTTTACATTAGATTTGGCGAAGCCAAGCAAAGATTCTCGTTTATCGTTGAACATCCCGCTAAGGGCCGTGTTCGAAATAAATGACGGTTTAAAGAATCGCGGTTTTATCTTCGAACCGAATGTAAGCTACTCTAAAGAAAATATCGGTGCCGGTGTTTCTGTCGTTGCCCAAGCAGGGCTGTTGTATGGCAATGAAAAATTACAACAACACTATTATGGCGTTGCGCCTGCCTTTGCAACTTTATCGCGTCCTCGCTACACCGCGAAGTCTGGCATGCTCGGTACTCGACTGAGTTTGGGAGCATTTAAGGACGTAAACCCAAATTTGTCCCTAGGTGCGTTTGTTCGATTTGATTTAAGTAGTAATGCTGCAAATCGCGATAGTGCGCTACATGTAAAAAATAATGGTGTGACGGTCGGAATTGGTGGCAATTACACCTTTGCTCGTTCAAGCACTTTAGTCAATTGGTAATGCTGTGAAACTTCCTTTAGTTGGGGTGTTTTTGTTGCTTACTTTCATTGGCGCCTGTACGCATGTCAACCCCTATTTCAATCCGGCAAAACCTCACCATCGGCCAAGTGGGTTTGATAATAATTACGTCGTTAGTGCAGCCAATCGCGACGAGGACATAAAGTATCGCCCGCAAGGCGAGACACCTATCGCGTTCTCTTTGGCACCATTTAATTCGGAATTACTAGCTGATAATCGGACACGCAATTCCGTTAGTTTTATTGGGCATGCAACCGTACTCTTTCAGTTGGGTGGACTCAATGTTTTAACGGACCCACAGTTTTCTAAACGAGCCTCACCGGTTGGTTTTGCTGGGCCGCAGCGCCAAACACCTCCGGGGGCAACTATTAAACAGCTTCCGCACATCGACTTAATTGTCATTAGTCATAATCACTATGATCATCTTGATTTGCCTAGTCTTTATACCCTCTTGCAACAGCCGAGCGGGCAACCGATGATTGCAGTGCCTTTAGGCAATGGGCAATTGCTTCGGGCTCTTGGGGCAAAGCGGATCCAAGAACTCGATTGGTGGGATCACATCGAGTTGCAAGCTACGCGCATTTCTAGCGTGCCTGTTCATCATTGGTCAGCTCGAACATTCTTAGATCACAACCGATCACTATGGAGCGGTTGGGTGGTTGAAAACCATGCAGGTAGAGTTTTCTTTGCGGGCGATACCGCTTATTCGCCTGATTTTAAAGATATCGGTGCGCATTTCGGTGCTTTCGACTTGGCCATTATTCCGATTGGCGCTTATGCACCGCGTTCTGAAATGAAAGGTCGTCACGTCAATCCAGCCGAAGCCGTTCAAATGCATTTAGATTTACATGCCAAACAGTCTTTAGGCATTCATTGGGGCTCTTTTGAATTGACGGATGAACCTTTAGACGAACCATTACGTGATTTGACCAAAGCGATTCAAAAAGCACGTCTGCCAACAGATACTTTCTTTGTTCTAAATCACGGAGAAACCAAATTTTTGGAGCGAGCAAATAAATGAAATTAAAAGTAAATAGTCAAACCGTTGAAGTGATCAACGCAGTCGCGGAAGAACCTTTGGTTTGGGTCTTGCATGACCAGTTGCAATTAAATGGCCCGCGTTACGGTTGTGGCAAGGGGCTCTGTGGCTGTTGCTCGGTGTTAGTTGAAGGACAGCTCACTCGTTCTTGTCAAATGACTTTGCAGGATGTGAAAGGAAGGTCTGTCACTACCTTGGAGGGCTTGGTTAAAAACGGTTCCCTTCATCCGGTTCAACAGGCATTTGTGGACAACCCATTGCAGTGTTGCTACTGCGTGAACGGGCACATCATGACTGCCGTTGCTTTGTTAGAAGTTAACCCAAATCCCACTGCAGCAGAAATAGATGTCGCTATGAGTATTAATTTATGCCGATGTGGTGGGTACCTTGCAATTCGCCAAAACGTACAAACGGCGGCGGTGCTTACGCGCAAAGGAAAAACGCAATGAGTATAATTCAGTGGCGAATTTCAAGGCGAGGCCTGTTAATTGGTAGCTCCGCATTGGGTGCATTGGCGTTGGGGTCTTGCGCGGCAATAAAACCATCGATTCCTTCGTTAGTTGATTTTGGTGAAAAAAGCTCGTTTAATCCAAAATATTCGGGATCGACCGATCCATTGCTTTGGTTCGAACTTGATCCGGCTGGGGTGCTAACGTTGTTTGTTCCAAAGGCCGAAATGGGCCAAGGAGTGTTGACCGTCATTGCTCAATTGGCTGCCGAAGAATTGGAAATTCAAGTTGATCAGTTGACAGTGCGCGAAACCAGTTCGGTGCATCAACTAAATGGTTTGTCTGGCACATTTGGAAGCCGCTCGGTACGCGCGTCCTATTACGTGGTTCGGCAAGCGGCCGCTACGTTACGAGAAATGTTACGTGCAGAAGCCGCTACCCAATTTGGAGTGCAATCGACTTCAGTCAATTGCCAAGCGGGCAGTTGTGTATCAGTAGCAGACGCAAATCGCTCGATGAGTTATGGGCGAATAGTTGCCGTTAAAAAGACGCCGTGGAAATTGCCAGAGTCAAAACCTAAGCTAAAAGAGCGGAAAGAATTTACGCTAATTGGTACAAGTGTAAAACGAGTTGACACCTTAGAAAAAATCACTGGTAAAACCCCATACGGAATACAGGCTCGACTCGAAAATCTAACCTACGGTGCAGTCTATTTGCCATCGCGGCAAGGCGCACGTATTACAAAAGTAGACTCGGTCAACGCTTCAGCATTTTCGGGTGTGCTTGCCGTTGTCGTTGATTTAAAGGCGCAGTTTGTTGGCGTTGTGGCGACCAATCGAACGATCGCACTACGCGCGGTTGCTCTATTGATAGTCACAGTTGAAGGCGGTGAAACAACGAATCAAGATCAATTGGAAACGGCCGTAACTGCCAAACCAGCCACCGGATTGCTAGTGCGAAAACGCGGAGATTTAGCCGGTAACCCGTCAGAGTTTCAAATTACGGGCAACTATCGAACGCCACTTGCGGCCCACGCCCATCTAGAGCCACTTTGTGCGACGGTTAATGTTACGAAAGATAAAATCCAGGCGTGGGTGTCGACGCAGGACGTGAACTTCGAAAAAGAGCATTTAGAAAAATTTTGGGGGAGTCGTTTCAAAATTAATGTTGAGCCAATGCCTATGGGCGGTAGCTTCGGGCGCAAAGGGTTCCAATCGACGGTTGTACAAGCGTCGATTTTATCTAATGCAGTGCAGCGGCCAGTTTCGTTAGCGTGGACTCGTGAGCAAGAAATGCGCAACAGTTTTTATCGACACCCAACGCATTCGGTGTTTCGTGGCGCTTGTAATAGCAGTGGAAAAATCAGTGCAATTGAACAGTCTTTGTGTAATGGAACTAATGAAGCACTTAAATCGTCTTGGATACTCGAGACTTTGCAAAAATCTCTCGAAGTCGATGGCAGTATGTTCACAGGACTTTTTAGCCAATACGCTATTCCTAATTATCGCGCGTACATTCGATCAGTTCCAATTCCCGTTTACACGGGCATTTGGCGTGGAGTTGCACTAGTACCGAATCAGTTCGCCTTCGAGAGTTTTATTGATGAACTGGCCCAATATGCAAAGTTCGATCCCATCGCGTTTAGACAGAACAATTTGCTTGATACCCAACAGGGCGAACGTATGCGGGGCGTGCTTGACGGTGTCCGAAAATTGTCCGGATGGGATTTGCCAGCTCCCGATGGTTATAGTCGTGGGGTTGCTTGTAGTTTTTTTAGTAACACTGCTGTAGCGGTAGTAATTGAGAGCAAAGTGATTAAAGGTGCAATTGCAATTGGACGTGTTTTTGCAAGCATCGATGCGGGACTAATTGTTAATCCCGCAGGCGCAAAATTGCAGGCGCTCGGGTCGATATTAATGGGCTTGTCGAGTGCGCTGTATGAAAAAATAACGCTTAAGAACGGGGTCGTCGTGCAAGGTAACTTTGATGACTATGCAATTTTACGGCTTAGTGAAACGCCGCAAGAAATTGAAATTCAATTTATTGATAGCCCGTTAGATCCACAAGGTCTAGGGGAACCGGTCATAGGGCCAGTTGCTCCTGCGCTAGCGAATGCTTTGAGTCGTGCTACAGGAAAACGGCTGCGGGAGTTGCCTTTGGTGATTTGACAAGAGATTCAGCTGTTGATTCAATGCATGCTATCGCTATCTGTCTGCTTGTAATATGTCGCCAAAGTCACAACTCAACACGCCGCTGACCATTCGCGGCGTGACCATAAAAAATCGTATCGTTCTTTCGCCAATGTGTAATTACTCGGCGCATGACGGCTTCGTAAATGACTGGCACTTAGTAACCCTTGGGCGTTATGCTCAAGGCGGTGCGGGATTGGTGTTTGTAGAAGCTACCGCGGTGCAAGCCGATGGTCGTATTACCCACGGCGACACCGGTCTTTGGCACGATGGTCAAATCGTTGGTATGGCGCGTATTGTTCAATTTATAAAAGACCAAGGTGCTACCCCTGCAATTCAACTAGGCCACGCCGGACGCAAGGCGAGTATGGCTCGGCCTTGGTACGGCAATGGCCCGTTAACCCAAGCCGATACTGACCGCGGCGATTTGTATTGGCAAACCAAAGCGCCGTCGGCAGTTCCCGTGGCAGCCGATTGGCCTGCGCCCGTTGCAATGAGTATTGCCGATATAGAGCAACTGCGGGCCGACTTTAAATCAGCCGCGATTCGCTCAGTTCAAGCCGGTTTTGAAGTGTTAGAAATCCACTGCGCCCACGGCTATTTACTGCATAGTTTTTTATCGCCATTAAGCAACGGTCGACAAGACGCTTACGGCGGCTCCATCGAAAATCGTATGCGTTTGATCGTCGAAATTGCCAAGGATTTGCGCGCGTTAGTGCCCGAAACAATGCCATTGTTTGTTCGCTTGTCGGCAGTCGATGATATTGACCGCGGTTGGTCAATCGAAGATTCGGTGCAGTTATCTAAAGCGTTAAAAGTTGCTGGCATTGATGTAATTGATTGCTCGTCTGGCGGCATTATGGGTTCAGCCACTGGGGCTTCGCCGATCGTTCCTAAAACGCCGCGAGCACCGGGGTTTCAAGTGCCTTGGGCCGCACAAATAAAACGCGAAGCCAACATTCAAACAATGGCCGTTGGCCTAATTTTAACGCCGCAATTAGCTGCCGATGTAATTGATTCGGGTGACGCCGATTTAGTAGCGATTGCCCGCGAAGCTTTAGACAATCCTAATTGGCCATTGCATGCTTTGCGTACATTAGGTCTTGATACGCACTACGCGCATTGGCCTAAACAAGCTGGTTGGTGGTTGAATGTGCGTGAAGGTATTTTAAAGAAAATTGGATTGCGAGCTTAATATGGATTTGCAACAAGTGGATTTGCAACAAGTGGATTTGAACCAGTGAACCCCCAACAAAAAGTAGTAATCGTTACGGGCGGCGCAAGCGGCATTGGTAGTGCTATTGCCAGTGCCTATATGGCTGCTGGCGCGAAGGCCGTCGTAGTGGCAGATCGTGATGAGGTCGGTGCAAAAAAAGTCGCCGCTGCAATTGGTGCGGTTGCGTTTAAATGTGACGTGAGTCAGCAAGCCGATATTGCTGCACTAGTTGCATTTACGCGCCAACAATTTGGTCAAATCGATTGCTTTATTTCCAACGCGGGCATCTTGGGTAAATCGGGTGGCCTCGAGCTTGACGATGCGCTGTGGGACGCGATGTGGGCTATTCATGGCATGGCGCATGTGTGGGCGGCGCGTGCTGTGGTGCCTGAAATGGTTGAGCGTGGCGAGGGCTTTTTTTTAGTGACGGCCTCGGCTGCGGGTTTGCTAAATATTGTTGAGTCTGCGCCCTATGGTGTTACCAAACACGCCGCTTTAGGTTTTGCCGAATGGCTGCGTATTGCCTACGGCCGTAAAGGGGTTCACGTTGCTTGTTTATGCCCGCAATCGGTTGATACCAATATGGTGGCCCAACATGACCCCACGGGCGGATCTGCTGGGCACGACGGTATTCTTTCGCCAGATCAAGTGGCGCAAGATGTGCTTAAAGTAATGAGCTCCGGCGAGTTTTTAGTACTGCCGCATCCGCAAGTTGCGCAGTACTTTCAATTTAAAGCGAACAACTACGATCGTTGGTTGGGCGGCATGCAAAAATTGTACGCACAGCACGTGGCTGATAAAAGTTAAGCGTAGTCTACCGCTTCATAGTCTACTGTTACCGGGGCGTGATCCGAAAACACTTGCTCGGTATAAATAGAAGTGCTTTTTGCGGTGGCCGTAATCCCCGGCGTTGCAATTTGATAATCGAGTCGCCAGCCGACGTTTCTAGCGCGCGCACCACCGCGTTGGCTCCACCAACTGTATTGTTCGGGCCGTGGGTCTAGTTGGCGAAATACATCGACAAATCCCAGCTCATCAAATACTTGTGTAAGCCAATTACGCTCTTCGGGTAAAAAGCCCGAGTTTTTTAAATTACCTTTCCAATTTTTTAAATCAATTTCTTTATGGGCAATATTGATATCGCCACATAAAATTATTTCGCGCCCTGTGGCGCGCAATTGTTTAAGGTGCGGATAAAACTCGGCTAAAAATCTAAACTTAGCTTCTTGTCTTTCTGGCCCGCTAGACCCCGAAGGTAAGTAAAGAGAAATAACGGTGACCTTGCCTAAGTCTAATTCGACGTAACGACCTTCGGCATCAAACTCTTTTGAGCCAAAACCAATCATGCTTTGGGCGACCCTTTTTTTCGTATAGATTCCGACGCCGCTATAACCTTTTTTCTCGGCGAATTGGAAAGTGCCTTTCATTCCGTTAATCTCGCGCATGTCAGGCGTCAAGTCGGCGCCTTGCGCTTTTAGCTCTTGAACGCACAGCACGTCGGGGTTTTGCAGCGCAACCCACTCATTCACGCCTTTGCTAAACGCTGATCTAATGCCATTCAAATTTAAAGTTGTGACGCGCATTGTAAAATAGCCCTATGAATACAAAAACAGAGTTTATCCGTTTCGCCCTAGATCGCGGAATCCTAAAATTTGGGCAATTTACAACCAAAGCTGGGCGACTGTCGCCTTACTTTTTTAACACGGGTTTATGTGCCGATGGCGAAGGGTTATTGCGGTTTTCGCAGTTCTACGCGCAAACGCTTTTAGACTACGAACAAGCCAACGGCGTTAAGTTCGACATGTTGTTTGGGCCCGCTTATAAGGGGATTACCTTGGCCTCTAGTACGGCGATCGTATTAGCCCAAAAGGGCCGCAATTTGCCGTTTGCGTATAACCGTAAAGAAGCTAAAGATCACGGCGAGGGCGGTTTGCTAGTTGGGGCACCGTTGGAAGGCAAGGTCGTTATTGTCGACGATGTAATTTCTGCGGGCACTTCGGTGAAACAGGCGGTTAATTGGATTATTGAAGCAGGGGCAAAACCAGCTGCCGTCCTAATTAGCCTGGACCGAATGGAGCGCGGTGGGACTGTGGATGCACCTACTGACCGGAGTGCGATTCAAGAAGTCGAACAAATGTTCGGTATACCAGTGATTGCGGGTTTTAACTTAAACGACTTAATGGCCTATCTAGAAGATGCCAATGCTGGCGCTGAGCTTGCCGCTTATCGCGGTGAAGTCGCCGCGTATCGAGAGCGTTACGGCATTATTTAACGCTTAGCTTATTGTTCGGGGGAGATCATAAAAGGTAATCCCAATGGTGTTCCGACCGCAGCGGTTTTTAACGAAACTAAGCCCAAAACATGCCAGCTTTAAAGCTGTAGGCTTGGTTTGGCTGCTCGTTATCGTTTTGGTGGGTGCTGCATTGCCGGATTCGGCTAAGGCTGAAATTTTTAGTTGCAAAGACGAGGCTGGGCGAGTGATTACCTCGGATCGTCCTATTCCCGAGTGTAGCAAGCGGGATATTCGTGTTTTGCGCCAAGATGGTCTAGCTAAAGGAGTTATTCCTGCGCCTTTGACGGATGAGCAGCGTAAGCAACGCGACATCGATCTCGAAATTAAACGCCAAAAGGATAACCAAGATCGCGAGCGCTTGTCACGTGATCGTGCTTTGGTAGCGGCCTATCCAGATGTAGCCTCGTTAGAAGTTCAGCGCAAACGCCAAATTCAAGACGTTCAAGTTGAAATTGAAGCGGCAAAAAAGCGAATCCTATTAAAGGAACCCGATTTAAGAGAAGCTCAGGCAGAGCTGGAGTTTTACCGAGGCAAAAAAGTGCCTGGTAACGTGAATCACAAAATTGCTTTGGCAGCCAGTGCAATTTTGGTTGAAGACGAACTCATTCGCGCCAAGCAGCAAGAAATCTTAACGGTAAACTCAAAGTTTGATTCTGATGCAAAGCGCTTGCGCGAGCTATCAGAGGTAACAACGGGGCGCTTGGCGCAGTCAACTAAGCATTAATCTTTAGAAAAGCCTGGTGAATTTGCTTAAGCGCCCAGCTTCGCCTTTAGCAAATCATTAACTTGCTGAGGATTAGCTTTGCCCTTGCTGGCTTTCATTATTTGACCCACCAACGAGTTAAAAGCTTTTTCCTTGCCGGCTTTAAATTCAGCCACAATCGCGGGGTTTGCCGCAATCGCTTCGTCAATAATTTTCTCTATTGCACCGCTATCGGATACTTGTTTTAATCCCTTTTCCTCAATAATAGAATCGACCAAATCGGCTTGCCCCGATTGTTCTTCCCACGCGGCTACAAATACTTCTTTGCCAGCCTTGCTTGATATCGTGCCGTCTTTTTGTCGAAGTGCAATGCGTGCCACTTGCCCTGCAGATACAGGGCTTTGTGCGATATCAATCCCGTCACGGTTAAGTTGTGCAGCCAATTCGCCGGTCATGATGTTGGCAATCGTTTTGGCTAAAACAGACTTGTCTGTTTGCCCGGAACCAATTAATGCAGTTTCAAAAAAACGCGCGGTATTTAAACTGACGGTTAATTGGCTAGCGTCGTATTCGCTAAGACCCAAGTCATTACGAAAACGGTTTGCCATTGCGGCGGGAAGTTCGGGTAAGCCTTGCTTAACGCGGTCAATCCAAGCGCTGTCAATGACCAAAGGTGGCAGGTCCGGATCGGGGAAGTAACGGTAGTCGTTAGCGTCTTCTTTGCTTCGCATTGATCGAGTTTCGTCGCGATCTGGGTCGTAAAGTCGGGTTTCTTGCACGACTTTGCCGCCATCTTCTATTAACTCGATTTGGCGACGTACTTCATAGTCAATGGCTTTCTCTAGAAACTTAAACGAATTTAAGTTTTTAACTTCGGCGCGAGTGCCATACTCGGTTTGACCCATCGGGCGAACCGAGACGTTGGCATCGCAACGAAAACTGCCTTCTTGCAAGTTGCCATCGCAAATGCCCAGCCATGTGACTAAGCCGTGTAATGCTTTGGCATAGGCAACGGCCTCTTTGGCCGAGCGCATGTCCGGTTCGGTCACTATTTCTAGTAACGGTGTTCCAGCCCGATTAAGGTCAATGCCCGACATGCCTTGAAAGTCTTCGTGTAGCGATTTGCCAGCATCTTCTTCTAAGTGCGCTCTAGTAAGCTTAATTTGCGTCGATTTTGTGGTGCCGTTTAGGTCGTAGATAATGGGTATAAAGCCACCAACCACCACCGGTATTTCGTATTGGCTAATTTGATAGCCTTTGGGCAAGTCAGGATAAAAGTAGTTTTTACGGGCAAAAATCGAGCGGGCGGTAATTTCAGATCCGGCGCTTAAGCCAAATTTTATGGCGCATTCCACGGCAGCGCGGTTCATTACCGGAAGTACACCGGGCAACGCGCAGTCAAAGACGTTGGCTTGCGTATTGGGCGCAGCCCCAAACTGAGTGCTAGAGCCCGAAAAGGCTTTGGATTGGGTGGCTAATTGAACGTGAGTTTCGAGGCCGATAACGACTTCCCATTGCATACTAAATCCTTTGGCTAATGCTTGTTTGTTACTTGTTAATGCAAATTAAGCTAATTTTGCGTGCTTTTGGTTGCTAGATGACCGGAGTTCGTAAATGCCAATCGCTTGATTGTTGATAGGCATGGCCTACCGACAGTATCTTTGCCTCTTGTAAATAGTTACCAATTAGCTGGAGCCCAACTGGACGATTCTTCGCACCAAAGCCACAAGGCACCGACATGCCAGGCAGCCCAGCCATCGAAACGCCAAGTGTAAAAATATCGGCTAAATAGGCTTGTGTTGGGTCTGATTGTTTAGTGCCAATATCCCAAGCCACGCAGGGCGAAACCGGGCCTGCAATAACGTCAACTTCTTTAAAGGCTTGTTGAAAATCTTCGGCAATTAAGCGGCGCAAGCGCAGGGCTTTCAAATAATAAGCGTCGTAATAGCCGTGCGATAAAACATAGGCACCAACCAAAATACGTAGGCGAACTTCGGGGCCAAAGCCTTCGGCGCGGCTGTTCTCGTACAGGCTTTGCAAATCTTTATATTGCGCACTGCGATGCCCATACCGTACCCCATCAAAGCGCGAGAGGTTGCTTGAAGCTTCAGCTGGTGCAATTACGTAATAAGCCGGTATCGATAAAGTCGTGCGCGGCAAGCTAATCGGTTTAATCGTTGCGCCCAGTGCAGCCAGTTGTGCAATGCTGGCCTCCACCGCGCTGGCTACATCGGCATCTACACCTTGCCCAGTAAACTCTTTAGGCACGCCCACACGCAAGCCAGCTAATGGTTTGTTGCCACTAGCCAGTGCATTGGCCATTGCCGTGTTGTAGTCTTCAGAGGCCACATTAAGGCTAGTTGAGTCGCGTTCATCAAACCCGCTAATGGCGGTTAAAGCAATGGCGCAGTCTTGGGCGCTGCGGGCAATAATGCCGCCTTGGTCTAGGCTAGACGCAAACGCAATCATGCCAAAGCGCGATACACGCCCATAGGTTGGTTTAATGCCCGTTACGCCACACATTGCGGCGGGTTGGCGAATAGAGCCGCCCGTATCAGTAGCTGTAGCCGCTAATACGAGGCCAGCGGCTACAGCCGCGGCTGAGCCACCGGATGAACCGCCCGGCACGGCGGTCTTGTCCCAAGGGTTTTTAGTGGGCCCAAAAAAAGAATTTTCGTTGCCCGAGCCCATCGCAAATTCGTCGCAATTGAGCTTGCCAATATTGACGGCGCCTGCCTCTGACAATTTGCGAACTACAGTTGCGTCGTAGGGGCTAGTAAAGTTTTCTAGCATGTGCGAGCCGGCCGTCGAGCGCCAGCCTTGCGTCACAAAAATATCTTTGTGCGCTATAGGAATGCCGGTCAAAGCCGTGGCTTTACCTTTCGCGCGTAACGCATCGGCTTGCTCAGCTTGTGCAAGGGTTAAAGCCTCATCAACGTGCAAAAAAGCATTTAAATCGCTAGCCGCTACGCGCTTTAAAGCGTCTTGGGCCAACTCGACAGCGTTGGCTTTGCATGATGTAAGTAATTCGCTGGTTTGTACTAAGCTGGTGTTGCTAATTGATGTGCTCATTCAAGCACCTTGGGCACCAAATACAAGCCACCTTCGGTTGCGGGCGCAACGCTTTGAATAGCTTCGCGTTGGTTGACTTCGGTTACCAAGTCTTCACGTAAACGCAACACCATATCTTGCGGGTGTGAAAATGGTTCGACGCCAGTTAAGTCAACCGACTCTAACTGAGCAATTAATCCAATGAAGCTATTAAGGCGCACTAAAGTATTTTGCTCCTCGGTGCTTCCGGCAGCCATGGCCAGCCGAGACAGCCGAGCCAATTTTTGAATATCTTTTGATTCTAGAGACATGAGAATTTGTAACAACTTTCTTTGACAGCGTAGCGCTTGCAACAGTGGCAAGGGTTTTGAATACTTTGCGAAAAAACTCGAGCGTGACCTCGAATCGCAGCGAATCTAAGCAATCCTCTTAGGTTTCGCAGCGAAGTGCTTGAATTATAAGTTATCATCGGGTCAAATTTTCTACTCGGAATTGGCATGTTCGGTCTCTTTCGCAAATATTTTTCTACCGATTTGGCAATTGACCTCGGTACCGCTAACACCCTCATCTACGTGCGGGGCAAAGGCATTGTGCTGGACGAACCATCTGTAGTGGCGATTCGCCACGAAGGCGGTCCGACCGGCAAAAAGACTATTGCAGCGGTTGGCAAAGAAGCCAAATCGATGTTGGGCAAAGTGCCCGGCAATATCGAGGCTATCCGTCCCATGAAAGACGGTGTTATTGCCGACTTTACTGTTACCGAGCAAATGCTCAAGCAGTTTATCCGTATGGTCCACGAATCGCGCTTGTTTTCGCCTAGCCCCCGCATCATTATTTGTGTGCCTTGTGGCTCGACGCAAGTAGAACGTCGTGCTATTCGCGAATCCGCCTTAGGCGCTGGCGCTTCACAAGTGTTTTTAATCGAAGAACCCATGGCGGCCGCTATTGGCGCTGGCTTACCAGTATCCGAACCTTCGGGCTCAATGGTTGTTGATATTGGCGGCGGTACTACCGAAGTTGGCGTTATATCCCTTGGCGGTATGGTGTACAAAGGCTCGGTTCGCGTTGGTGGCGATAAGTTCGATGAAGCCATCATCAATTACATCCGTCGTAACTACGGCATGTTGATTGGTGAACCCACGGCTGAAGCTATTAAAAAAGCCATTGGCTCTGCATTTCCAGGCTCCGAAGTGCGCGAAATGGAAGTGAAGGGACGCAATTTGTCCGAAGGTATTCCACGTAGCTTTACCATCTCAAGCAACGAAATTTTGGAAGCATTAACCGATCCGTTAAATCAAATTGTGTCGGCCGTTAAAATTGCGTTAGAGCAAACCCCACCCGAATTAGGTGCCGATATTGCCGATCGCGGCATGATGCTCACGGGCGGTGGTGGTTTGTTACGCGACCTAGATCGTTTGCTAATGGAAGAAACGGGCTTGCCGGTGTTGGTTGCTGAAGATCCTTTAACCTGCGTCGTACGCGGCTGTGGTATTGCCCTAGAGCGCATGGATAAATTGGGTACTATTTTTACCAGTGAGTAGTTAGCACGACTATAAGGCGGGGTTCAACCCTTAAGCCTTTAATCGGTCCTGTCAAAGGCGGCGCGCGTTGCGTTTAAAACTTACTTGGGTAATTTGCCAAGGTAGCAAATCAGTATGGATAGAACACCACCGCCGTTTTTTAAGCAAGGGCCATCGGCTAATGCTCGGTTAATGTTCTTCGCTATATTAGCGATCACCTTCTTAATTGTAGATGCAAAGATCAATGCGGGTAACGCATTGCGCCAAGGTGTTGCCACTATTTTGTTTCCTGTGCAACGTGCTTTACTGTTTCCACGTGATTGGATTTCGGGCGGAGCAGGTTACTTCCAAGATGTACTCACGCTAACGAACGACAACTCCAAACTCAAGCGTGAAGCAGTGGCTAACGCCAGCACCTTGCAACGAGTCGAGCAACTGGACGCCGAGAACCGCGAGCTACGTCGGTTGATAGGTCTGCGTGATCGTTTGGCCGTCAACTCTTTAATGGCGCAAGTATTGTACGAAGCGCGCGACCCATTTATTCGACGTTTAGTTTTAGATAAAGGCAGCCAAGATGGCGTGTTGGCGGGGCAACCTGTTATTGACTCGGATGGTGTCATTGGACAAATTACACGGGTATTTCCTATTTCAAGCGAGGTAACCGTTATCAACGATCAAGCGCTCACGGTTCCGGTGCAAATATCTCGAAGTGGTGTGCGTGCTATTGCCTATGGGGGCGGGCCGCAGGGCATGTTGGAGTTGCGTTATTTAGCAGCTAATGCCGATGTAAAAATAGGTGATCTGGTAACCACTTCGGGCTTGGATGGTTTGTATCCAGCCGGGTTACCGGTTGGCAAGATTGCTGGTGTCGATAGTCGTAAAACAGGTAATTTTTTACCCGCAACAGTAGAGCCTTTAGGTGGGTTAAAGCGCAGCCAAGCGTTAGCGATTGTTATGGTGGATAAAAGTAGATTACCGCCACCACCTGCACCAGCAGATGAATTGCCGGGCTCGCGCAAACGCCGCGCCGGTAAAGCCTAAGCGAAACTAAAATGCGACTGCGCCCAGAACATTTACTCTTACCAGCCAATTCCGGGTTTATCACCTTCTCGTTGGTGGTGGCTTTTGTTCTTAATATTTTGCCGTGGGGCCGTTATTATTTTGTGCCCGATTTTTTAGCGTTGCTGTTTGTGTTTTGGGGCGTGCATCAACCGCGTAAAGTCGGCATGGGAATTGCGTTTGTGTTTGGACTATTAATGGATGTTCACAATACAAACTTACTTGGGCAGCACGCCTTGGCTTATACCCTTTTGTCGTATGGCGCTATTTCATTGCATCGCCGCATTATGTTTTTTCGGCTAGGCCCGCAAATGTTGCATGTCTTACCATTGTTGTTGCTAGCTCAGTTAACTGTGGTCTTAATTCGATTGTTGTCCGGCAATGGTTTGCCCGAACCGAGTTATTTTTTACAATCAGTTGTGACCACTTTAATGTGGCCGTTAGCTGATTTGATGTTGTTAGCCCCCCAAAGGCGGGCCGTGGATCGTGATGATAATCGACCTCTGTAAACCGGACTCTAGCAATACGAGTTTAGTCCTTAACACTACCAAATTCGCTACAAAATTTGTTCAACAATTTGAGTTCAAATGATTGAAGTTAAAAACGCCGAACTAGAGCTTTCACGCTTGCGAGTACGCTTGCTGGTGGCGATGTTCGGCGTCTTGGCGTTGTTTGCAATTTTAGTAACGCGCTTTGTTTATTTGCAGGTTTACAAGTACGCCGAATTTACTGCGCAGGCCGAAGACAACCGTATCTCAATTGTGCCCGTAGCTCCCTCTCGTGGTTTAATTTACGACCGAAATGGTGTGTTGCTTGCCGAGAATATTTCGGAATACACGCTCGAAGTTAATCCCAATCGGGTTGCCAATTTAGAGCGGACAATCCAAGAGTTAAGTGAAATTGTTGAAATCACGCCGCGTGATCGGCGTCGCTTTAAAAAGTTTTTAGAAGAGTCAAAGACGATTGGCTACTTACCCTTAAAAACCAGATTAACCGACGAAGATGTTGCTAAGTTAGCTGCTTTTAAATTTCGGTACCCCGGCGTTGAAGTGCGGGCACGCTTGTTTCGCAAGTACCCCCAAGGCGATGTGGCCTCGCATGTTTTAGGTTACATCGGACGCATCTCGCCGGAGGAAGAAGCGGCACTTTCCGAATCGGATCAAGACTCCAACTATGCCGGTACTACCCATATCGGAAAAATTGGTATTGAGCAAAGTTACGAACAAATTTTGCACGGCAAAACCGGTTCTGAAGAAGTCGAAGTATCGGCTGCTGGTCGCGCAGTACGCAGCCTCGCAACCAATCAACCGGTACCTGGCAAAAACCTCGTGCTGTCGATTGACGTTAAGTTACAAAAACTTGTCGAGAACTTGTATGGCGAACGTAAGGGGGCTTTGGTTGCAATAGAACCTGCAACCGGTGACGTGCTGGCTTTTGTTTCCAAGCCAACCTATGACCCCAATTTGTTTACAGATGGTATTGACCCGCAAACTTGGCAAGGCCTAAATGAATCGCCCGATAAGCCAATGTTAAATCGCCCATTGCGTGGAGCTTATCCACCTGGTTCAACCTATAAACCTTTTATGGCATTGGCAGCATTAGAAACTGGCGCACGCGTGCCTACCGATGGTATCAACGACCCAGGCTACTTTGCGTTTGGTGGCCGCCGGTTTCGCGATTCGCGACCGGGCGGCAACGGTTACGTCGATTTGCATAAATCAATCGTAGTCTCAAGCGATACTTATTACTATATTTTGGCGCGCGATATGGGTGTCGACAAAATTCATGACTTTATGAAGCCGTGGAATTTTGGGCAATTGACTGGCATCGATATGCGAGGCGAAGAGCGCGGTGTGTTGCCTTCAATGGAATGGAAGCAAAAGCGTTATAAACAAAAATGGCATCCGGGCGAAACAATTTCGATTGGAATTGGTCAAGGCTATAACAACTTTACGATTTTGCAATTGGCCCACGCCACCGCTACTTTAGCCAATCGCGGCAAAGTAATGAAACCGCATTTGGTTAAAGCGATTGAAGATCCGGCAACTAAGCAGCGCACATTTACGGTTCAGGCCGAGAGTTACACCATTGCCTTAAAAGAAGCACATATGGACTTTGTACGCAACGCCATGATCGATGTTAGTCGCTTTGGTACTAGCCGTATTGCCTTCGCAAACTCGGGCTATGTTGTGGCCGGAAAAACAGGTACTGCCCAAGTGATTGCGATAAAACAAAACGAGCGTTACGACGCAAAAAAAATTGCTGAACGGTTTCGCGACCACTCTTTGTTTATGGCCTATGCACCAGCAGAAAACCCAAAAATGGCATTGGCCATTATTGTCGAGAACGGTGGTTTCGGAGCGCAGGCTGCAGCCCCGATTGCGCGTAAAGCTTTCGACTATTTTTTGTTAGGCAAAATGCCTGACGACCTAGCTTCAAAGGAACCAGTAGTAACCGCAACTGAAGACGAAATGCGCGACTTGCCAGAAAACGCCGAAGGGGAACCCGACACGGCACCAGCGGCTCCTACACCGGCGCAAGTTCCAGCCACACCAAACCCGGCAGCAATGGTTCCCTCATCGCCAACCCCCCGGGTTGACGACAAGAGTTCTGGCAAAACAGGTGAGGGCAAACGCTAATGAACTCGCGTCTAGAAAATCGCCGTAACGAGAATCGTCGTATCGATAATAAGCCGCGTATTTGGGAGATGATCAAACCCTATGTAACGGTGTTTGATCCAATATTGTCGTTCGCATTGCTTGCGCTTTGCGTACTTAGTATCGCAACCATGTACTCAGCCGCCTACGATTTTCCGGGACGGTTTGCGGGGCATATGCGTAATATAGTGATTGCGTTGCTGGTGACTTGGATGGCCGCAAACGTAAAGCCGTCAATATTAATGCGGGTGGCGGTGCCTCTGTACATAACAGGTGTTGTGTTGCTCATTTGCGTGGCGGTGTTTGGCGATGTATCAAAAGGCGCACGTCGCTGGTTAAACCTTGGTTTTATTCGTCTTCAGCCCTCTGAAATTTTAAAAATAGCAATGCCATTAATGCTGGCTTGGTATTTTCAACGCCGTGAAGGCGCGCGTACTACATTAGACTTTTTGCTGTCTTTAATACTGCTTGCTATCCCAGCCGCACTCATTGTTCGCCAGCCCGATTTAGGCACCGCAATTTTGGTGACCTCCGCAGGAGCCTTCGTTATATTTTTTGCAGGACTAAGTTACAAGGTTATTTTTGGGCTGATGGCGTTGGGTGCTGCAGTCGCTCCGTTTTATTGGGAGTATGTGATGCACGATTATCAACGGCAACGTGTGCTGACCTTGTTTGACCCAACGGCCGATCCGCTGGGCAAAGGTTTTCATATTATTCAGTCGATCATCGCCGTAGGTTCCGGCGGCCTATTTGGCAAAGGCTGGATGGAAGGCACTCAAACGCACTTAGAGTTTATTCCCGAACGTACCACCGATTTTATTTTGGCGGTTTATGCTGAAGAATTTGGTCTGGTTGGCGTGGCCGTGCTGCTTATGGTGTATGCAATTTTTATCGGACGCGCCCTCGTTATTTCGGGCAACGGAGCAAATGCCTTTATGCGCCTTTTAGCGGGAGCCATTGCCTTAATTTACGCTGTGTATGCCTTCGTTAACATGGGTATGGTGTCGGGTATTTTGCCTGTGGTTGGCGTGCCGCTACCATGGATGTCTTACGGTGGAACGGCTATGGTTACTTTAGGCTTGGGCGCAGGCCTGTTGATGTCACTAAACCGACATCGCAAATTAGTACAAACCTAAGGTTAGTTCAAACTAAAGCTAGCAAGCCCGTCAGAACCTACTGTACGAGTTAATGTTGTAATCGAACCGTATTCGATTTTCGTCTCTGAAAAATTAGTTAACGGTTGCTTACGTAGCAAGCGTGTCAACACTTGAATAATGCCTGCGTGGGTCATCATTACAACGTCATTAGAAAAATCTAAACTAGCCATACAATCTAAAGCGCGTTGTGCAATATCGCGAACGCTTTCGCCACCAGGCGGTTTAAAGTTTACGACATCGGCAGCCCAAGCATCAATTTGCGCACGTTCAATTGCGCGCCAAGGCTGGCCTTCCCAATGACCAAAGTTCATCTCGGCAAGTCGGTCGTCAATCAGTGGCATTTGAAAGCCTTGTGCCTGCAATTCTTTTGCGGTTTTTAAGCAACGTGTTAGCGGACTACTTAACAGCAAGGCTTCTTTGGGCGCAGTGGCAACGACATCTTTAACCAAGCGCAAATGAGCAGCCTCTTCAACTTCAAGATCCAGCTGGCCGTAACAAATACCTACTTCAACGATGGGCTGTGCGTGGCGCACTAAAAACAACTGGCGTACAGATTGAGTCATTGTAAAACTCTTTAAAGAGGTTAAAAAAATGATTGTGTGTAAATAATGTACTGTAAAAGATTTAATGCAACGATTTAATGCAACGATTTTATGCAGCGAGTTAATATGGGTTTGCAAATGCAACTAAGCAAGCGCCTTCGCACACTTGTTGTGTAGCACCTAAGGTGTCACCGGTGTAACCACCCAAGCGACTTTTAAGTGTACGGTACATCCAAAGAATACTTACTAAAACGAGTACGAAGCTCACAACTATTTGTCGCCAAGTTACGCCGTAATGGATACACGCAAACACGACCAGTGCAACCGTTAGCAAGGGCAACAATTTGTCGACCCGACGTAAATGTTGGGCCACGGGTTTTATTTGTTCGTTAGTTTTGTTGCCAATAGTCGCTTCGACATAAGGCAGTGCGCTCATGATGACAACGGCAGCCGCTCTTGAAATGACATGCGCAAATACTAAGGCGATAAAAACACTAAAAAACGGTTTGCCCCAAAGGCTGGCATATTTAATCAGCATTAGCAACGCGATTGCAATCGCGCCATAGGCACCTACGCGCGAATCGCGCATTATGGCGACGATTTTTTCGGGGGTGTGCCCACCACCAAAGCCGTCGCAAAAATCGGCAAATCCGTCCTCGTGAAACGCGCCTGTCAACAACACCCCGAACGCTAAGGTAAGAGCCAATGCAACGCCATGCACAGTTACTTGTAGAGCCAACCAAAAAAACGCACTCATGCAAATGGCGACTAGTAAACCAATAAGCGGAAAAAATCTTGTGGCGCGCGAAATCCATTCGGGTTCAAAGCCGACCCAACGCGCCACGCTTCCTGTTATGGGAATGCGCGTAAAAAACTGCACGCCAATTAAAAATATTTTAAGTTGGTTCACAGCGGTTTAATCGGTAAATGGACATGGTTTAGCGATCATTAACTTATTGCTTGTCGCTAGCTTGCTTGTCGCTAACATTAGCACTTTCAAAACTAGCCATGTCATTTAAAAATGCGCAGGCCGCTTTTACTAACGGTACGGCTAATGCGGCGCCAGTGCCTTCGCCTAAACGTAAATCTAAATCGAGCAATGGCCGGGCCTTTAAATGTGCCATGGCAACTTGATGGCCGGGTTCGGTAGATTGGTGGGCAAATACTAAATAAGCACGCACGTTGGCGTTTAGTGCACAGGCAATTAAGGCGGCACTAGTTGCAATATAGCCGTCGACGAGGGCCATTTTTTTGCTAGCAGCTGCGCCTATAAATGCACCTGCCATCATTAAAATTTCAAAGCCACCCAACGCGGCTGCAACTTGTACTGGGTCTTGTAAATCTTTGTGCCGTAAAGCGACGGCTTGCAGAACTTTAGTTTTATGTGCAAGGCCCGCATCATCTACACCAGTGCCTCGGCCAATGCATTGTTCAATCGATGCGCCACATAAGTGGGCGGTTAATAATGCTGCTGCCGATGTGTTGGCAATACCCATTTCGCCAAACGCAACCACTGGCGCTTCGTGATCTACAATTAAGTTGTAGCCCGCTGAAATAGCTTGGCGTGCTTGCTCAACCGACATGGCAGGTCCATGCAAACTTGAAGCTGTACCTAAGCCGATGCTGTGTTCAAGCAATTGTGGGCGCGCTTCAAAGACATGTGCAACGCCCGCATTAACGACTTTCAATTCAATATCGTTTAAGCGTGCAAATACATTAATAGCCGCACCGCCCGATAAAAAGTTCTCCACCATTTGCCAAGTAACTTCTTGCGGGTAGGCCGATACGCCCTCTTTCGCTAAACCATGATCGGCTGCAAACACCCACAGGGCTACTTTGTGAACTTGCGGCGTTAGAGTTTGTTGAATAGTTGCCAATTGCTTGGCTACTTCGATCAGTCTGCCAAGGGCACCGCGCGGCATTGTTTTATTTGCGATTTTTGTAACGAGTTGCTCGGCAAAAATATCGGCCTCGGCAGAATGGCTGGCCACCGGCAATACCGCTTTAACCCGTAGGCAAAAAGGGCAGAAGCAACCGGCTACTTCGCTTAGTTGCTCGGTTTTTAACTGCGGCAGGCTCATGCACCAACAGTCATTTTGTTTAGCAACGGCTCCGCAAGTAAACAATGCGCCACAAGTCGGGCAGGCGCTATTGCTGTCGCCATTTTGTTTTAAGGACGATGATTGCGCTAGCTGGTTGGGAACTACCGACATGGTTAAACCTTAAAATAGTTAAACTTCATTTAAACTGCGCGCAGATTCTACTCTGGGCCTTTACCAAAATGACTACTTCTCCCGACTCAACAAGCAAACCTGCTACCGTTAGCGCCGCGGCTAAAGCGATAGTGCTGGCCGAGGCCTTGCCCTACATTAAGCGCTTTCATGGCAAAACCATCGTTGTAAAGTACGGCGGTAACGCGATGACGGACGATCGGCTTAAACAAAGCTTCGCCCATGACGTAGTGTTATTAAAGCTGGTGGGTTTAAACCCTGTCGTGGTGCATGGCGGTGGGCCGCAAATTGAACAGTTACTTAGTAAAGTGGGTAAAAAGGGCGAGTTCATCCAAGGGATGCGCGTTACCGATGCTGAGACCATGGATATTGTTGAGATGGTACTGGCGGGTAAGGTTAATAAGGAAATTGTTGAGCTAATTAACCACGCGGGCGGCAAAGCGGTCGGTCTTACTGGGCAAGATGGCGGATTAATTCGTGCGCGCAAATTAATGATGAGTTCAATTGATAAGCCCGGTGAAACCATCGACATTGGGCAAGTGGGCGAAGTAGAGGCCATCGATCCCAGTATTATTACTACGTTAACGGGCAACGGTTTTATTCCGGTGATTGCACCGATAGGTTCGGGCACCGATGGGCAAACCTACAACATCAATGCAGACGTAGTCGCTGGCAAAGTGGCTGAAATTTTGCGCGCCGAAAAACTGATGTTGTTGACCAACACACCGGGTGTTTTAGATAAAAGTGGCAAGTTGCTAACCGGTCTTACAGCAAAAGAAGTCGATGCATTGTTTGCAGACGGCACAATTTCGGGCGGTATGTTGCCTAAAATTTCTTCGGCACTCGAAGCCGCAAAAGCCGGAGTAAACGCGGTACACATTATTGATGGTCGGGTTGACCATGCTGTGCTCCTAGAGATCTTAACCAACGAAGGTGTTGGTACGATGATTAAGAGCAAATAAACAATTGAAAATGATTCGCGGTAAACGGCGTTATGCCGTTAACGCAACTTCGTCGCCGTCTGAGTCGTCACCCTCTTGGTCGTCACCGCCTACCAAAGTTTGGTTATTCGATTTAGATAACACCTTACATCACGCCAGTTTAAAAATAATGCCTCGGGTCAATGTAGATATGACCGCTTACGTGGCACAGTTTTTAAACTTAAGCGATGAGCAAGCGCAAGTGGTTCGCAAACAGTATTGGCGGCAATACGGGGCGACGCTAACGGGCATGCATCGGCGCCACGGCGTAGACCCGCACGATTTTTTGCGTGAAACCCATCGCTTTCCCGATATGGGGCAGTTAGTGCCTTTTAATCCCAGCTTGGTGAACCACTTGCGGCGTTTGCCTGGGTACAAAGTTATTTTCACTAACGCACCGATGGAATATGCGCGCAGCGTCTTAAAACACAGCGGGTTGAACAAGCTAGCCGATGCAGTTATTAGCATCGAGCACATGCAGTTTCGCGGGCAATGGCAGCCTAAGCCGTCGCCCTCTATGCTCAAGCGGTTATTGGCGCGCCTCCAAATTAAGGCAAGTCGGGCCGTCTTAATTGAAGATACCGTGGCCAATTTGCATGGTGCCTACCAGTGCGGCGTAAGAGGGATTTGGGTACGTGGCATGAGTTATGACAAAAATCACAACCCGCACCGCGCGGGACGTGGGAGAAAAGTGAGTGTTCAAGTACAATCTGTGCGACAGGTGCGACGCCTCGCTCTAAATTGAGCTTTTCTTCCGAATACTCTTGCTAACCATTGTGATGACCGACAACAACTCTGAATCAAGCTCTACCCACGCCCAAGCTACTGTAAGCCCCGAAACTGATGTTGCCAAAGATAGCCCGCCGGCTCGCAAAAGACCCAAGCCAGGCGAGCGCCGTTTGCAAATTTTGCAGACGCTTGCGGTGATGTTGCAAGAACCCAATGGTGATCGTGTAACAACCGCGGCCTTGGCGGCTCGTTTGCAAGTATCGGAAGCGGCTTTGTACCGGCACTTCGCCAGTAAGGCCCAAATGTTTGAAGGGCTGATCGAATTTATCGAGCAAACGTTATTTGGCTTGATAAACCAAATTACGACCAACGAAGCCGATTCGCTAAAACAGCTGCGTGCCATCTTGTTAATGATGATTGGTTTCTCGGAAAAAAATCCCGGCATGACACGCGTGTTAGTGGGCGATGCCTTGGTGACCGAAGACGATCGGTTGCAAGTTCGTATTAACCAATTACATGATCGCTTAGAAGCCTCGTTAAAACAGTGCTTTCGCAACGCCATTGTGCAAACTCGCTTGCCAGCCGAAACCGATGCCGGTATCCGCGCTAACTTGTTTATAAGCTTTGTATTGGGCCGCTGGTTGCGGTATGCAAAAAGTGGCTTTAAGCGTATGCCTTCCGAAGCGCTAGAACAACACGTGCCTTTATTACTGTTGTAAACCGCAGATGGATTTTGCAACCTGGTTGGCTTTTTTCGTAGCGTCGTGGCTCATTAGCGTTTCACCCGGTGCCGGTGCAGTCTACGCCATGAGTAGTGGCTTAACCCACGGCTTTCGGCGCGGGTACGTAGCCACAATTGGCCTAATTATGGGTATCTGGACCTTGCTGTTAATCGTGGCGCTTGGTGTGGGTGCGTTGTTGGCGAGCTCGTCTCTGGCGTTTCAGCTCATTAAATGGTTTGGTGTGGCCTACCTCTTATACTTAGGCATTGCCCAATGGCGCGCGCCCGCTCAATCGGTTACTGCCGAACGATTGAGTGATGCCTTTAATTGGAAAGCGTTGATTTTAAAAGGTTGGGTTATAAATACCAGCAATCCCAAGGGCATTTTATTTATGTTGGCCGTGGTTCCGCAATTTATGAACCCCAATGCGCCCTTGGCATCGCAATATTTAACAATTGGCGCAACGCTGGCATTTACCGATTTAGTCGTGATGGCCGGTTACACTTTGTTAGCTGCAAAAGTACTGCGCTTGTTAAAGTCGAATCGCCAAGTATTAATACTAAACCGCGTGTTTGGCTCTTTGTTTATTGGTGCAGCTGCTTTGTTGGCAACGTTTAAAAGACAAGCGAATTAAGTAAATCTTAACCAAACAATCGTAAGGGCGATTCGATGAGTTACAAAGAAATTGAACGCTTACGATTGCTCGGTTTTAGAAAATGGTACGAACGCCAATTGTTTGACGGCCACGCTAGCTTAGTACTAGCAATTTTTGCCGTAGTAATTATGGCGTGCGGGTTCGAACTTGTTTCTATCCGCGATCAATCTTTAGGAATTGTTGGGCACGGCCTCCTTATTTTTGGTGGCTGCGTGGTCGCTTGGAAAGCCATAATGCGTTACCAACGCATTATGGTTAACGCTGAGTATGTTGGCGGCCACGCCAACTGCCCGTCTTGTGGCAAGCATGGTTTTAAGTGGCCCAAAGACGATCCTCCAGTCGATGAAAAAGGGCTGGAGATTAAAGCGTTGTGTGGGCGTTGCAAAACAAGGTGGACAATTGATTTGGGCGAGCCGGGAAAGGTCTCGGGGTTTTAAACGTATTGCTAACACCAAGGCTTCGATGGCTAAAATCTTGCTAATACAAATGCTAAAGCAGCGATGTGAGCCAACGTTAATACAACTGAAGCGCCATGAAGTAATGCAAAACGTTTTTTATTGTTGCTATCGGTTGCAGCATTTATAGCAGGCATCAGCGATTGACGCGCAGCGATACTTGTAATTGCAATAACAACTAAAGTAACAAGAGTGAAAGTATCGCGGTTATACGAAAAGATCGCAGCTAACGAAGCTGTTATTGCTACGAATAAATAAAAATAAGGGAAGGCTTTTCTAATCGTTGCGCGAGCGGTTTCAGCTGGCAGTGCTTTGAACAAAAATCCAGCAAAAGCAAATGCAAATAAAGTGGTGCCACCAAATAAAAGCGCGATCACCAACAGGGCAGCTGTGTTCATATTTCGATTCTAGTTAACAGGTTGGCCTTAGATTATCTGGCTTATTCCCCAAACGCTTAAAAAAGGGTTTTAACGAATTACTATGCCGCACTTGATTGTTAGTCCACGACTGGATCGCAATCAAAGTCAAGAGATTTAAATAGTTAAATGAATAGGACTATTGCCGAAGTCAGTCCAATGTCCAGTTTCTTGTTCTATTCTGAACCAGATAGCGTGCTAAGTAATTGGTGCGTTACGACAGAAGCATGTGCTGCTCAGACATGCGTTTTAATATTGGATTTACCATGCATGATATCGTTGATACCGCCGTTGCTGCGGGAAGTTTCACAACATTAGCTGCTGCGCTAACCGCTGCAGACTTAATCACCACGCTCAAAGGCGCTGGTCCATTTACCGTGTTTGCTCCAACTGATGATGCTTTTAAAAAACTTCCGGCAGGCACTATTGAAGCATTGCTAAAAGACAAAGCCAAATTAGCTGCAATTCTTACCCATCACGTGGTGGCAGGTAAGGTAATGGCTAAAGATATTGCTACAGGTGAAGTAAAAACTGTTGCGGGCAATATGATTGCTGTAGTTGTAGGTGCTGATGGTGTAACTGTTGGTGGCTCGAAGGTAACCAATACAGATATCGACTGCACAAATGGTGTGATTCATATTATTGATACCGTTGTTATTCCGGCGTAAATAAAAGAGCCCCGCAAGGGGCTTTTTAACGCCAGCGCTGAATCGGGCGCACAATTTTTTGCAGGGATAGCGCCAATAACGGGCGTTGTTACAGGTGGTTGTGCTGAGAACAAACCAAGCAGTGCGGATCTTTACCAATTTGCAATTCGCTAAACCGTGTATGCATACTGTCAAACATCAGTAAACGACCAACCGCAGGCGATCCAAACTGGCCTACAATTTGCAACGCCTGCGCTGCTTGCAGCGTACCAATGACACCTGTTAATGGAGCAAACACACCCATCGTTGCGCAGCGCTCTTCAAGCAAGGGATCGCTTGTTGTGTCTTCGGGAAATAGGCAGTGGTAACAAGGCGATGTTGCATCTCTCGGATCAAACACGCTTAGCTGACCATCCCAACGTACACCCGCACCGGATACCAACGGTACACCGCTATTAACACAGGCCCGATTAACTGCGTGTCTGGTTGCAAAATTATCGCTGCAATCTAAAACGACATCCGCTTTTTTAACTTGATCGAGCAATTGGTCGGCAAGTAATTTCATTTCAATGCATTCAACCTGCACTTGCGGATTTAGTTGCTCAATGGTCTGTTTACCAGAGGCAACTTTGCTTTGCCCAATGCGATCATTGCGATGCAAAATTTGGCGCTGTAAGTTGGTTAGATCAACACTGTCGTGATCGGCAATCGTTAAACGCCCAATGCCGGCGCTGGCTAAATACAAAAGGGCGGGACTGCCTAAGCCACCCGCCCCAATTACCAGTACATTCGCTTTAGAAAATCGCTCTTGAACTTCAATGCCCATCTCGTCTAAAAGAATATGACGAGAGTATCTTAAAAGGTCTTGATCGCTTAAGCCCTGATGGTTCTTTTCAAGCACAGTCCTACAACCGATTTACTTCGTTGGTGCAGCAGCACCGGCAGGTACTGTCGATTGCGCTAAGCCCGATTTGGGTTTTGCGGTCTGTACAGGCTTGCCTTTTAAGAAGTTCATTGCTTGTAAAAACTGATGGTCTTCAGCGCCGCCCGGTTCGAGTGGTTTACGGTTACGCAAACGCTCGATTGCAGCTTTTTCTGCGGCGGCTTTTTCAGCAATTTGTTCTTGTGTTAACGCGGCCTTCGGTGCGCCTTTGTTGTCTTTGTCAGCACCTAAATGACGGTCTAAATCGGCTTCGCGCGTGCGTAGCTCGGCTAAAGGATCACCATCGGGTGTTTCGTCGACCAAGTAATCAGGCACGATACCTTTGGCTTGAATAGACCGGCCTGAAGGCGTGAAGTAACGAGCGGTAGTTAACTTAATGGCTTCGGTACGATTTTCGTCAATTGGCAAAATAGTTTGTACCGAACCTTTACCAAATGTTTGCGTGCCAATCAAGGTCGCGCGCTTATGATCTTGCAAGGCGCCAGCGACAATTTCGGAAGCTGATGCAGAGCCTTGGTTTACTAAAACAACCATCGGTACGGTTTTAGAAACCGCGGGTAAATTCTTAAAAGGATCACTTTCACCACGGCGTGTGTAAGCCTCGGGACTTGCATAAAACTGACGCTTAGCTTCTCGAATTTGACCGTCGGTTGAAGTCACCAAAGTACGCGCTGGCAAGAAAGCCGCCGACACGCCAATGGCACCTTCCAAAATACCACCCGGGTCGTTGCGCATATCCAAAATAAGGCCTTTTAGCGGCGTTTGTTTGTTCATGCGTTCCATCGCATCGGCCAATCCTTTAATGGTGTTTTCATTAAAGATGGTTAAGCGAATGTGGGCAATACCAGGCTCGACCATTTTGGCGCGAATCGACTGCATCGTAATCATGGCGCGATTTAAACGAATCACAACCGGAACGTTATCGCCCTTGCGTGAAATAGTTAAAGTAACGCCAGAATTTAACGGACCGCGCATCAGTTTGACGGCATCGTTTAAAGGCAAACCTTTGGTAGGCTTATCGTCAATGCGCACAATTAAATCACCAGCGCGAACACCTGCTCTTGATGCTGGTGTGTCATCAATTGGAGCAATAACTTTTACAAAGCCATCTTCAGTGCCAACCTCAATGCCTAAGCCAGCGAACTCGCCCTTAATGCCTTCGCGCATTTCTTTATAAGACTCGGCGTTTAAATAAGCTGAGTGCGGGTCTAGACCTTGCATCATGCCGCTAAGCGCGTCTTGCAATAGTTTTTTGTCTTCAACCGGTTCAACGTAATACGTCTTTACCAAATTAAACACATCAGACAATTGTTGCACTTCGCCCATAGGTAAGCGGCCAGCACGTTGGGCTACGGCCGTTACGCCGACGCTAACCAGAACACCGGCTAATGCGCCAGCACCTAAAAGACCAACTTTTTTTGCGGATGAAAAGACTGCCACTTTTGCATTACTCCAAGATATTGGAAACGATTTGTCTGAGTATAACGGCTTGCCTTGCAGCGCACTGCGAAACAATGCCGGTTTAAGAAATTGCGCTACGTTGATCTGAACTACGTCGTACTTACACAGTATTGCTTACTTGGTGCCTTTGCCTTGATTTGCAACCGCTTGAGCCGCTGCAGCAATTTCGGCAGCGTTACCAAGGTAATAATGCTTGATTGGCTTTAAGTTGTCATCCAGTTCGTAAACTAAGGGACGCGCGGTAGGGATATTCAGATTAACGATTTCGTCGTCGCTAATATTGTCTAAGTACTTAATTAGCGCGCGCAACGAGTTGCCATGTGCAGCAATGATGATTTGCTTGCCATTTTTGACAGCTGGAGCGATTGCATCGTTCCAAAACGCCGAAACTCGGTCGACCGTATCTTTCAAACATTCAGTCTGTGGAATGTCTGATGGAGACAATTTGGCATAGCGCGGGTCGCTACTGGCGCTACGAGGATCATCTAAAGCCAATGGATTGGGTGGCGTGGCGTAGCTACGACGCCACACCAGTACTTGTTCTTCGCCGAACTTCGCGGCGGTTTCGGTCTTATTTAAACCTTGTAAAGCACCGTAATGGCGCTCGTTTAGTTTCCAGTTATGTACTACCGGAATATACATTTGGTCCATCTCATCTAACACTGTCCACAGGGTTTTAATCGCTCGGCGCAACATCGATGTATAGGCAACATCGAAGCGAAAACCCTCTGATTTAAGCAGTTTTCCTGCTGCTTTAGCCTCTTTTAGGCCATTTTCGGTTAAATCAACATCGGTCCAACCGGTAAAGCGGTTCTCAAGGTTCCATTGGCTTTCACCGTGGCGAATCAAAACAATTTTGTAGGTCATATGCGTAAACGACGATCAATTAGAGATTAAAGGCGAAGAAGATATTAAAAATAGTGTAGCCGCCAAAAATAGGCGTTTAGTAACCATTTCATCAATAACTTGAAAAAAGAGCACTTGGCCATAAGTTCGAACAAACCCAGCTGTTCTATAATTGTGGGTTACGTTCGAAAGTTTTGCCGTGAAGTTTCTACAAGAAAACATAATTTTAATTGCCGCAGCATTCGTCTCCGGCTTAATGCTGCTCTGGCCGCTTATTAATCGGCGTGCTGCCGGCGCCTCGTTAAACCATATTGGTGCAACGCGGCTTATCAACGACCATAACGCTACTATTTTGGATGTTCGGCCAAATACCGAATATGTTATTGGTCATGTTGCCAACAGCAAAAACATTCCATTAGAAGATATCGCCAAGCGTTTAGGTGAAGTGTCGAAAGACAAGCCAGTTATTGTGGTTTGTGCCGTGGGACAAAAGGCAGGTAAAGCGGCAGCTTTGTTACGAGCTGGCGGAATGACCCAAGTGTTTGTTTTAGACGGCGGCCTGACTGCGTGGCGCGAAGCTGGTTTGCCCGTAGTTAAATAGTCAGTTTTTAAATGGTCTGCCGTTAAGTTAGTACGCAGCCTTGTAATAATTATTTATCTTTTCGAAAGTTACAATTATGACCGCAACAGTAACCATGTATTCGACAGTCGTTTGTCCTTACTGCGTTCGTGCCGAGCAATTGCTTAAAGAGCGCGGTGTAACGACTATAGAAAAAATTCTTATCGACTCCGACCCGGTAAAGCGCGAAGAAATGATGGCTCGTACAGGACGCCGTACCGTTCCGCAAATTTATGTGGGCGATACGCACGTAGGCGGCTTTGACGATTTAGCTGCGTTGGATCGCGCGGGTGGTCTCATGCCATTGCTAAGCGCGTAAGAAATTAAGCCAGTTTTTAACAATTTATCAACCGACAATTATCTGAAAGTATTTATGTCTGAAGCTCCTCAAGCAGCACTCAATGTTCAACGCATTTATTTAAAAGACTTATCCCTTGAGCTGCCTAATGCGCCGCAAATTTTCTTAGAGCAAAAACAAGCCAATTTCAATATGGAAATGGACACCACCGCTACTTTGCTAAGTGACGGTGTTTACGAAGTGATTGTTTCGGCAACAGTAACAACTAAAGTTGGCGACAAAGTAGCGTTTTTAGTAGAAGCCAAGCAGTCAGGTATCTTCGAAATTCGTGGCATTCCAGAAGAGCAAATGCCGATCGTGCTAGAAGTGACATGCCCTAACATCGTGTTCCCGTATTTGTCGGCTAACATTGGCGACGTGGTTTCTCGTTCGGGCTTTCCACCTTTGAATTTACCGATTGGTTTCTTCGACATGCGTTTCCAACGCAAGATGGAAGAAGCGGCTGCTGCAGAGCAGGGTAAGTCGGGTATTGTTTTACCTAACTAAGGTTTTAACTAAAATGAAAACACTACCGCTCAAATCATTCTGTTCTGGCTTGCAGCGGTGGTCGTTTTGCGCCGCGCTTTTTTCTTTAATGGCGGCCTCGCCGTTGTTAGCTAGCAATGCGGTCGCGCAAGAGTTTCAATCTATTTCGATCAATGCCGCTATTTTGTATGACGGCCCATCGGCCAATTCAAAGCGCTTGTTTATTGCTCCGCGTGGCATGCCGGTTCGTGTAATTACGGTAGCCGAGCCTTTTGTTAAAGTGCGGGATATGGGCGGTGATGTGGCTTGGGTAGAGCGTCGCTCACTAGGTAGCGTACGTACTTTAGTTGCGTTAGCCACAACCAGTTTGCGCTTTGCCGCAAACGATACAGCCAATGTTGTTGTTCAAATTGAGCGCGGTGTCGTTGTCGAATTAATCGACGCACCAGCCAACGGCTTCGTTCGTGTGAAACATGCAGATGGTAGCCAAGGCTTTGTTAAGACTAGCGAAGTCTGGGGCTTATAACCCACCCGCTACAGCTTATTGCGCGTGTTTAGCGGTTAGCACAAGCATGCCGCTTTTTCAGCGCTGTTCAAAAAGTTGTAACCCATGAAAATTTGTGTTTTTGGAGCTGGTGCTTGGGGCACGGCCTCTGCTATTCATTGTGCCAAGCAACACGATGTTTTACTTTGGGCACGCAAACCCGAATTAGTTAACCAGATGCAACGCGACGGTGCGAACTCCCGCTATTTACCCAGCATTGAATTGCCTAAAACTTTGCAACTTACCAGTGATTTCGATCTAGCTTTAAAGTTTGTAGGGCAGTGCGGGGGCGTAGCAATACTAGCCACGCCAAGCGGCGGGTTAATCGATTTATTACCTGAGTGTTTAGAGGCACAGCCGTTTGCTTTGCTAAACCTTGCCAAAGGCATCCTTCCGCAAGAAAGCCTACCTTTTCAATACGTAGAGCGATTGCAAGCGCTAACTAATTCGTCAAGTCAAGTACCTTTCGCCAGTGTGTTTGGCCCTAGCTTTGCACAAGAAGTGGCGCTTGGTTTACCTACTGCGTTAACCGCCGCCGGCACTAGTTTGGTCGCGCGATCAGCTGCCATCGAAGCGTTTCATCACGGCAAAGTACGGGTTTACGGAAGTGAAGACGCTATCGGCGTAGAACTAGCGGGCGCGTTAAAAAATGTTGTTGCTATAGCGGCTGGCGCTAGCGATGG
Source organism: Betaproteobacteria bacterium (assembly GCA_031429355.1). Classification (GTDB taxonomy): domain Bacteria; phylum Pseudomonadota; class Gammaproteobacteria; order Burkholderiales; family Burkholderiaceae_E; genus JANOZM01. The sequence continues at coordinate 379,243 of JANOZM010000004.1, forward strand.
TTTGCAATTAGGCAACAATGCGCGCGCTGCATTAGTCACGCGCGGCTTGGCAGAAATTTCTAGAATTGGGCTCGCCATGGGTGGCCAGCCCGCTAGTTTCCAAGGGCTTTCGGGCTTGGGTGATTTGCTGTTAACTTGTACTGGTCCACTGTCCAGAAACCGGCAAGTTGGCCTGCGCCTTGCTGCTGGCGAAAATTTACTAGAGATTCAAGCTGCCTTAGGTCACGTGGCCGAGGGTGTAAGAACTGCGGCCTCGGCGCAACAGTTAACTGGTAAATTAGGCATTGATGCGCCGATTATCCGAACAGTGTATCGGCTGTTGTTTGAGGGCTTGCCAATTGCGCAAGCTGTGACTAGTTTGCTAGAACGCGCTCAGAAAGATGAGCTTTGAACCAGATTTTGTAAAGACCAAACCATGCAGTTAAGCCCGCTTTTTAGTTTGTGTGTTTTTTGTGGAGCCAAGCCCGGTAAAGCCGGTTCGCAGCATAAGGCCGATGCACGTAAAGCCGGACAAATGATCGCCGAACAAGGCTGGCGTTTGGTGTACGGCGGCGGATCAAATGGTTTGATGGGAGAAGTCGCCAATGGCGCTTTAGAGGCCAAAGGCCAAGTACTTGGCGTTATTACCGAGCACCTAGTGAACTTGGAAATGGCCCATCGCGATTTAACCGAGTTGCGCATCGTGCCCGACATGGCGATTCGCAAAACCCGTTTAATTGAAGAGTCGGACGCCTTTTTAATTTTGCCGGGCGGCATGGGCACATTGGATGAATTATTCGAAGTAGTGACCTTGGCGCAGCTGGGTGTTCTTAGCAAACCCATCGTTATTTACAACCCCGATGGCTTTTACGATTCGCTCGTAAGGTTTGCTAATCATTTAGTAGCCGAAGGCTTTGTAAAGGCCCAAGATTGGGATCGTGTCGTGGTAACAGCAAACTTACGTGAGGCAGTTTTGGCGGCGCGAATAAAAGTAGCGAACCCAGAGCCCGCCTGATTGTTTTGCTGCTGGGCTTTATTGCTCAGAGTCGAGTTTTAAAAGGTCGGTGCGAATTAACTGCTAATTGATCGTAAACCCAAGTTGCCGCCAAGCTTCAAACACAGCAACTGCTACCGAATTAGATAAGTTTAGGCTTCGGTTATCGGGTCGCATCGGCAGGCGTAAGCGTTGTTCTAGCGGAAAGCTCTCGCGTAGGTCGTTTGCTAGACCTTTGGTTTCGGAGCCAAAAATTAGCCAGTCACCGCGTTCAAATTTTGCTTCGAAAGCGTTGAGACTTCCTTTTGTTGTGAAGGCAAACATGCGCTCGGGGTTTGGTTTTTTTTGTTCTAAAAACGCTGACCAATTGCCATAAATATTAAGCGCGGTAAATTCGTGATAATCCAAACCAGCACGGCGCATTTTTGCGTGATCAATCGGAAACCCTAGTGGTTCGATCAAGTGCAAAGTTGCCCCAGTATTGGCGCAAAGACGAATTACATTGCCAGTGTTGGGAGGGATTTCGGGTTCTACTAAAACGACATTTATCATGCCGCTATTGTCCTACGAAATCCGGTTGATTCGGTACAAAATTTGGCAGCCCAGTTCGCGCAAAGGCGACGCGTGTAATTAGAGTCGGATGTAGGCTTGCTAATAAGATGCACATTTGCTCCATCGTAGCCCCCGTCGTAATGACATCGTCGATCACGATTAAGTGACTTTCTTTGAAATTTTCAAGTGCCTGAATCGATAGCATTTGATTGAATGCAAATGCATGGTCTAGGTTTTGTAAACGCTCTTGTCGACCTAAAATTCCCTGTCGAATGGTGTGACGGTTCTTTATTACTAAGTCTAAACATAACCTTACTTGACTGGTGGGCAAGGCACTGGCCCGCTGCTTTCTGTTTAACTCGATTGTCAGTGCTTTGGCCACTGCTTTTGCTAATATTGCTGCCGGATTAAACCCGCGCTGTAAAAGTCTTTCGCGCGAACTAGGCACTGGCACAATCCAAATTGTTTTTGCAGTATCACTTTGGTTCGGTTGCTGCTGATTTACGTTTTTAAACACCGTGTTGGTTATTTCTTGCGCCATTAGCAAAGCGCTGGGTCCGTGTCCGGTTGATTTAAAGAAATGAATCCACTCTTTGGTCGATTCGTCGTAATCACAAACCACATCGGTTTGGTACAGCGGCTGTCCCAGTCGCTGTTGCTTGCGGCAATCTAAGCAGGGGCTGAGTTTGCTGGGCATTGCGCAAAAAGCACAGCGCACCAATGTTTTGCCGGGCAAACTGTCGGCGCAATTAGGGCAAAGCACCGTGTAAACGGCGTTTGCACCAAGCACCGTCGAGCAGCGTCGGCAGTACGATCGCAGCAGCAAAGTTTGCGCGCCAAGTAAGGTGCGTTGAATTGGATGCTTTGGTAGTTTGAAGTGAATGGCGCGCATCGGCATATACTGCGCGGCTTATGAAAAATCCGCTATCCATCGATCGGCTAAGTGTAGCTAGGCAATTTGACCGAAGAGCCAGCCGTTTAGCCGAGGTCGACTTTTTGCTGCGCGAAGTCCAACGCCGGATGTTCAGCCGTTTGGAATACGTCAAGATCGAGCCGAGCGTTGTCTTGGATATTGGTTGCGGGCTTGGGCAAGGCGCCCAAGGTTTGGCGGCGCGCTTTCCTTTTGCTCAAGTTGTCGCTGCAGATCTGTCGCAGAACATGGTGTCCGAAGCTGCTCGGATGCAAGCCGACGTTGCCAAAGGGAGTAATCCAAAAAGTGCATTTGGGGCGGCGTTAGCAAATGCAACACTTGGCGCATCGTTCTCTAACACGGTCGGTGGATTTTTCAGTAAGTTGCTACGCGGCGATGCACCCAAAGTACCTGTCGTACCCGAAAAGCAACAATCCCAAGTTCAGTTTTTAGTAGCCGACGGTCATTCATTACCGATTGCAACGAGTAGCGTAGATTTGGTTTTTTCCAATTTGGCCTTGCATTGGTTTGATGACCCAGTGTCCGCAATTGCAGAGTGGCGGCGTGTAATCAAACCTGGTGGCTTAGTCATGTTTTCTAGTTTTGGCCCCGATACGCTTAAAGAATTAGCCAGCCTTGGCGTTGAATTGCCAACTTTCCAGGACCTGCATGATTTGGGTGATGCGCTGCAAACCCAAAAATTCGCCGAACCAGTAATGGATATGGAGGCTTTAAGCATTTCCTATCAAGATCCCAAGCGTTTGCTAACCGATTTGCGAAACCTTGGTGGGTATCCATTAAAGCGGCGGCATTCTGGCCTACGCGGAAGAAAGTTTGGCCAAAGCGTCACTAAAAGCCTCGCAGAACTGACACCCGGCGCTGTCAGTTTTGAATTGGTTTATGGTCATGCGTGGGCACCTAAAGGCCCATGGTTGCCGGAGGGTTATGCCCCTATCGAGTTTCGGCCTCGATCGACCGCTTAAGCTTTCGCCAACGTGCCGCATTGGCGCTTCAAATAGTCGGTCGTTATAATCAGGCGGACAAAAGAGAAATTAGGGTGTTCGGTGTGCTTTATCGTTGGATTAATTCTCAAACTGTAGACGGTCGTGAGTGGTTGTTGCGACGTAACTGTATGTTGACACCGACGCAGCTAGCCTCGTTTATGGCGATGGCTGGGCTACTCTCTCTAAGCGTGGCGTTGGCTTGGGGGCTCGCAGGGGTATGGTGGGTTTTGCCCTTCGCCCTTATTGAAATCGTTGGTTTATCTATTGCCTTTTTTGTTTACAGCAGACACGCCACAGATTTAGATCGTGTGATTGTTGGTGACGAGAAAGTTGTTGTTGAAGTGGTTGATGGTTCAAAACGTAGTCGGTCCGAGTGCCCTAGTGAGCGCGTTCGAATCGCCTACAGCCAAGGCAAAAAATCATTAATCCAATTACGTTTGGGTTCAAATGATTGGCACATTGGCCGGTTTGTTCCAGAGTCGCAACGCGAGGCCTTAGCGAAAGAAATTGCAAAAGCTTTAGGGGTGACTTTGCAGCCAATACGAGTTTAGTAACGCAGCTCTCGAATTATTTCGGTTGAGAGGCGCGTAGTTTTAGCTAGTTGCTGATGTACGGCAGTGATGTTTTTAAAATTGATTCAAAGAGTTGAGGACGGTACAACGTGGTAGCAATTAAAAATAGTAAAAAAGCCAACGGAATGTTCACAAAAGCGAAAGGCCCTTTAATTTCTGGCTTATACAGCGCGCAAGCTTGGGCTCAAGCAGTGATCGTAGGTTCGGTCGCTTTTGCTTCTAGCGCGGCTTGGGCTGAAGTTAAGGATATGCCAGGCGGTCCCGCAGTTCGCCAGTTAAATTTGTATCCGCCAGCCACGGCCATTGCCGAAGGTCAACATTGGATTCATTGGGTTGTGCTGTGGGTCTGTATTGCTATCGCTGTGATTGTGTTCGGCGTTATGTTTTATTCTATTTTCAAGCATCGGAAATCCAAGGGTGCTAAACCTGCTGATTTTCATGAGAGCACTGCCGTAGAAATTGCTTGGACTATTGTTCCATTTATTATTGTGACCGGCCTTGGTATTGCTGCAACTAATCAAGTGATCGCGCAAAAAGATACGACCAATGCCGATATCACCATCAAAGCCACCGGCTACCAATGGAAGTGGGGCTACGATTATTTAAAGGGTGAAGGCGAAGGCATTGCATTCCTTTCAACTATCGCTACACCCCGCGACCAAATCGATGATAAAAAATATCCCGGTGCAAAAGAGCGTCGTGAAAAGAACCCAACTTACTTAATGGAAGTCGACAACCCAATGGTTGTTCCAGTCGGTAAAAAAGTTCGCATCATTACCACTGCAAACGACGTTATTCATGCGTTCGCAGTACCTGCATTTGGTATCAAACAAGACGCAATTCCTGGCTTCGTTCGCGATACATGGTTTAAAGCCGAGCGCGTGGGCACCTATCGCGGCCAATGTCAAGAGTTGTGCGGCAAAGAACATGCGTTTATGCCGATCGTTGTCGAAGTGAAGTCGGATGCAGATTACAAAGCTTGGGTTGATGGCAAGAAAAAAGAGCTAGCATCAAAACAAGATGACCCAAATAAAGAATGGACCGTTGCCGACCTGTCAGCCCGTGGTGAAAAAGTGTACGCTGGTAATTGCGTAGCTTGCCATCAAGCTGCTGGTACCGGTGTACCGGGCGCGTTCCCAGCATTGGCTGGCTCGCAAAAAGTAATCGGTCCAAAAGACGTGCAAATTGCTACATTGCTCAATGGCGTTCAAAAAGACGGCAAGCAGACGGCAATGGCTTCGTTTAAAGGTTTATCGGACGTTGAGTTGGCTGCTGTTATGACTTACACCCGCAATGCTTGGGGTAACAAGCCAGCTGAGGCAGTTGTCCAGCCCAAAGATGTTATTGCGGCCCGCAAGTAAGTTGCTTTCGAGCGCGAGTTCAAGAGCAATTTGCCAACGGCAAGACATTTAAAGATAGTTCGTTAAACGGGTTGCATAGCCCAGCAGAAATTAAGGCAGGAGAAACAAATGAGTGCAGTAATCGGTAATGGCGGTCACGCTTCAGGAGACCACGCTTCAGGTCATAGCGATAATGCCCACGGTCATCACGATGACCACGCCCATGATCACCCTACAGGATGGCGTCGTTGGATGTACGCCACCAACCATAAAGACATTGGTACTTTGTACCTTTGGTTTTCGTTCACCATGTTCTTAGTGGGCGGCGTTAACGCTTTGCTGTTGCGCACCGAGTTGTTTCAACCTGGTTTGCAGTTCTTTAACCCAGAGTTTTTTAATCAGCTCACCACCATGCACGGTTTAATCATGGTGTTCGGCGCCATCATGCCGGCCTTTGTAGGCTTTGCTAACTGGCAAATTCCACTAATGATTGGTGCCGGCGATATGGCATTTGCACGGATGAACAACTTTAGTTTCTGGTTGTTACCACCCGCCGCAGCGCTCTTAATCATTTCTTACTTCGTACCCGGCGGCGCAACGGCTGCAGGTTGGACTTTGTACGCACCGCTCTCGACTCAAATGGGTATGGGGATGGATCTCGGTATTTTTGCGATGCACATCATGGGTGCTTCGTCGATTATGGGTTCGATTAACATCATCACCACCATCTTGAACATGCGCGCGCCCGGCATGACGTTGATGAAAATGCCGATGTTTGTTTGGACTTGGTTAATCACGGCTTACTTGCTAATTGCCGTTATGCCTGTTTTGGCTGGCGCAATTACCATGTTGCTTACCGATCGTCATTTTGGCACTAGCTTCTTTAATGCAGCAGGCGGCGGCGACCCAGTGATGTATCAGCATATTTTCTGGTTCTTCGGTCACCCCGAGGTTTACATCATGATCTTGCCAGCATTCGGCATCATCTCAGAAATTATTCCAACTTTCGCTCGTAAAAAATTGTTTGGCTACAGCTCGATGGTGTATGCCACGTCATCCATCGCGATTTTGTCTTTCATCGTTTGGGCGCACCACATGTTTACCACCGGTATGCCGGTGACTGGGCAGCTGTTCTTTATGTACGCAACGATGTTAATTGCGGTACCAACGGGCGTAAAAATCTTTAACTGGATAGCAACCATGTGGCGTGGTTCGATGACCTTCGAAACACCGATGTTGTTCGCAATTGGCTTCATTATCGTGTTTACCATCGGTGGCTTGACCGGCGTTATCTTGGCTGTAGCGCCGTTAGATATTCAGCTGCAAGACACCTACTACGTCGTTGCGCATTTCCACTATGTGCTAGTTGCAGGCTCATTGTTTGCACTGTTCGCTGGTGCCTACTACTGGTTACCAAAGTGGACCGGACACATGTATAGCGAAGGCTTGGGAAAATTGCATTTCTGGAGTTCGTTGATCAGCTTTAACGTTACCTTCTTCCCAATGCACTTTTTGGGCTTGGCCGGTATGCCACGACGTTACGCCGATTACCAAATGCAGTTTGCCGACTTCAATATGGTGGCAACGATTGGTGCGTTCTGGTTTGGCTTCTCGCAATTAATTTTCTTGGTAGCGGTTATCAAGTGCATTAACGGCGGACCAAAAGCAACGGCGAAAGTTTGGGATAACCCTGAAGGTTTAGAGTGGACTGTTCCAAGTCCTGCACCTTTCCATACGTTCGATACACCTCCTTTAGTTAAGTAATCAGTTTAGTTAAGTTGATAAATAAGTTTGCTAGATAAGTTTGATCAGTAAGTCGGTTCTGTAAATTAATAAAACGGTTTTTGTTAATAAGTGCGATTCAATATGTCAGAAAAAAAGCCACGCAACGTAAAGACAGCATTAGTCATGCTGTCGATCGCGCTCGTATTTTTCGCTGGTGTTATTGTTAACCGTCACATGAACCCGCTTCCTGAAACTAAAAGCCAGACGAATAAGAAGTAACCCAAAGAAACGAATGAACCAAAAGACATCGCTGCTAGATTTTTTGAACACGCAAATGCTTGGCAAATGCGTGGTCATTGTTGCGGCGATGTTTGGTTTCGGCTTTGCTATGGTGCCGTTGTATCGCGCCATTTGCGAAGTAACCGGCATTAACAATTTAACCAATCGTGATGAAGGCGCTGCACGTAAGTTTGCCAACAATACGCAAATTGATAAAAGCCGCAAAGTGGTGGTCGAGTTTGATGCTAACGCGCGCGGTACTTGGTTGTTCAAGCCCCGAATGAACTCGGTCGAAGCCCATCCCGGCGAATTAATAACGGTTATTTACGAATTAAAAAGCACCATCAACCGAGACTCGAAGGGCCAAGCAATTCCAAGCTATGCCCCCAAAGGAACCGCGCAGTATTTTCATAAGCTCGAGTGCTTTTGCTTTAAACAGCAAGCACTAAAAGCGCAAGAAACGCGGGAGTTTCCGGTGGTGTTTGTAGTGGACCCCAAGTTGCCAAAAGATATCAACCAAATTACGCTGTCTTACACGTTTTTTGAGTACGGCCAACAAGGCGAAGTGCCGAGCGCACAAGCCCCGCTTAAAGTTTCAAGCGCAGGTTCGGCGGCCGTACAATGAGCGATCCAACCCAGCGTAAAGCCAGTTTGATTGATACAGTAAAAGCAGTAGGTGCATCTTTTTTTGGAGTGCGTGGACGCAAGGCTCATGAAGCCGATGTGGCCAAGCTTAATCCAATTGTAGTGATTGCTGTTGGTATTGCACTAACAGCATTGTTTGTTTTGACCTTGTTAACCATTGTAAAAATGGTTGTGAAATAAAATTGCGGAGAACAATATGAGCGCTGGACAACACAGCGGCACGCCGGCTTACTTTATACCGGCACCTTCAAAATGGCCTTTGGTCGGCGGCATCTCGATGCTGTTATTTATGTTTGGCGCAGCCGGTATCGTCAATGGTATGTGGTACGCGCCTTATGCAATGGCTTTAGGCTTTGCAATTTTGATCTACACCCTGTTTGGCTGGTTTGGCATTGTCGCTAAAGAGTCCGAAAGCAAGTTGTACAGCGACCAAGTCGATGTATCGTTTCGTTGGAGTATGGCTTGGTTTATTTTTTCCGAAGTCATGTTCTTTGCCGCATTTTTTGGTGCCTTGTACTACGCACGCTCGATCACAATGCCTTGGTTGGGTGACTTAGATCACAAGCAAACCTTGTGGCCAGACTTTAGCGCCTCGTGGCCTAACGGTGGTCCGGCCGGTGTTGTGGATAAGTTTCAAACGATGGGCCCATGGCCAATTCCAACCATTAACACGGCCTTATTGCTTACCTCTGGCTTTACGTTAACCATTGCACACCATGCCTTGTTAAAAGACCAGCGCTCTAAAGTGCTGTTGTGGTTAGGCTTAACCGTTTTGCTGGGCTTCATTTTCTTGGGCTTCCAAGGCTATGAGTACTACCACGCTTACACCGACTTAAACTTACGTTTAGACTCCGGCATTTTTGGTTCTACCTTCTTTATGTTGACCGGCTTTCACGGCTTTCACGTAACGCTTGGCGCCATTATGTTGTTGGTTATTTGGTGTCGTTACGCCAAAGGTCACTTTTCGTCTAAACATCATTTTGGCTTTGAAGGCGCTGCTTGGTACTGGCACTTTGTTGACGTTGTTTGGCTGGGCTTGTACGTTGTAGTGTATTGGTTATAAACCGCACCATTAAATATAAAAAGCCGCTCTGTGAAGCGGCTTTTTATTTTGCAAGCTAAGTGCAGCTTACTATTTGTTTTGTCGTTTTTTGGCCGGATTAGCGCACAGGGATGCCAGTGGTTTCAATCCACCCCATCTTGTACGAGATTAAAATAAGAGCAAACAGTAATATTGAAAAACCGACCCGTAGCGCTAAAAATTTAAAGGTGTTGCCGGTTTGCCCTTTATCTCGAATCATAAAAAACAGTGCCGAACCAAGGCTTCCAATAATCATTACAAACGCAATTAGTACAACCCATTTCATAGCGACAGCCCTTTGAGTAACTCTATTTCTTCGATTGTGACACAGCGCGCAATACCCGCGCTAGCCGCTTTGGTTGTGATTGTCGTAACCGCTTCGTTAGGCAACTGGCAGTTGCGGCGTGCCGATGAAAAGTCCGGCATTTTAAAAGCCCGTGAAGACGCTGCCCGTTCTATCCCCATGCAGTTACAGGCAGCCAATTTAAACGGTTTGGTGCCTGCCCAAATGGCGCAAAAAGCGGTTCAGTTAAACGGGGTGTTTGAAACCGAGCGTTCGGTGTTTATTGATAACCGCAGCCTTAATGGCAAAGCAGGTTTTCATGTCGTTACGCCCATAAAAATTGACGGTACCGAGCAACGCGTTGCGGTACTTCGTGGTTGGGTGGCGCGCGATATTCGCGACGTTACGCAAGTACCCGTATTGCAGCCCACAAGCGCAGTCCAAGTAACAGGAGTCGTCGAAACTAATTTGGGCCGACAGTTCGATTTAAAAACCTTAAGCAATATCGACCCAGCGCAAATGCAAACGCCTCCAAAGAGCCAAAAAATTTGGACTCAATTCGACCCTAAGCCCTACGCACAATGGTCCGGCTTATCGGTGGCACCAATTATCGTTCGGCAAACATCGGTGCTAGACGATGGCCTAATTCGACAGTGGACTGTTAAAGCCGATGACGTATCGAAGCACCAAGGCTATGCCGCTCAATGGTTTGCGATGTCTGCGACAACGCTGTTGTTGTGGTTGTACTTTGGTTTGGTAAAACCTTATAGACGATCTAACCAAAAAAGTTCTTTAAGTGCCAATGAACAGTAGCCAAAACAAACCCACGATACAAACCGGTAGCGCTAATGGCATTAGCGAAGAAGCGCAGACGCGCCAACGCCGTATTCAGCGCTTAAAGTTTTTGGGTATTGCGATGGTGTGTTTAGCGCCGGTTATTTTTAGCTATGCTTTTTATTATTTACGCACGCCTTCCAAAACGTCTAACTACGGTATGTTTATCGAACCGCAGCGTCCGGCGCAAGGTCTCAAGCTAACTCAGCTAGATGGCAAACCACTAGCGATCAATTCGTTTCGTAAGCGATTTATTATGGTGTCAACGGACCAAGCCGCCTGCGATGAGCAATGCGCGAAGCGGCTATATACCGGCCGCCAAATTCATGCCATGACCGGCAAAGAGCGCGCCCGCATTGAACGCATGTGGATTATTCCCAAAGACCCGCAAGGTAATGCATCTGCTGCCGTTGTGCCCGACCCTACATTGCTAGCGGCGCACGAAGGTTTAATTGTGGCTTACGCCGACGCCGATGCTTTAAAAAATTTATTGCCCGCCAGTACCGACGGAACAACCAAAGAACATATTTTTTTAATTGATGTGCAGGGCAACTTGATGATGCGTTTTCCTAAAGAGCCCGATCCCTACAAAGTTAAAAAAGATTTAATGACATTGTTAAAAGCAGCGACCGTTCGCTAGCTAATTGCCATATATTTATTGAAGGTTTGTTTTATGCGTTTGTTTACGTTTCGTAATGTAGTTGTTTCGACCTTTGCACTCACCTTAATTTTAGTGATGATGGGTGCTTGGGTACGTTTAACAGACGCTGGGTTGGGTTGCCCCGATTGGCCCGGTTGCTACGGTAAATTTACGCCCTTGCACGCTGCAAAAGACATTGCAAAAGCGGTGGTCGAGCAAGGTGGCGAGCACGGCCCCGTTTCGATGGGCAAAGCTTGGAACGAAATGCTGCACCGCTATTTAGCTAGTTTTGTGGGATTTCTTATTTTAATAATGGCGGCTTGGTCAATTTTTAAACCAGTTGCAAAAATTCCTGCGCGACAAAGCGGTGGGCAACGACTTGGCGGGCAAGTGCCAGGGGCTGATGCAAAACAAGGTTGGGGCTTGCCGGTCGTGTTGTTAGCCGTCGTCATCATGCAAAGCATGTTTGGCATGTGGACAGTGACTCTAGATCTTAAGCCTATTATTGTGACCACGCATTTATTGGGTGGCATGATTACCGCTAGTCTCTTGGTGTGGTTAATCAATCGCCAATTTGCACTGCCGCGTTATGTCGACAATGAACCGGTTGGCCGTTTAAAGCCCTTTGTCATTGCCTCGATGTTGGCCGTCATGGCGCAAATATTTTTAGGCGGTTGGACCAGCACTAACTATGCCGCCCTTGCTTGTTACGACTTACCGTTGTGCCAAGGTAAAGTATGGCCACCAAGCGATTTCAAATTAGGGTTTTCGTTAATGCGCGAGTTGGGTGTGGACCCCGCAGGAAACCCCATTACATTTCCAGCGTTAACTGCTATCCATTTAAGCCATCGTATTGGCGCAATTTTTGTGTTTTTAATTGTCGCCTACACATCAATGCGCATCGCTAAAGCGGGCGAACGCTCGTTGGGCCGCGCGCTTGCCGTCATGCTGTTAATACAGTTGCTGCTTGGGCTTTCTAATGTTTGGTTTAGCCTGCCAATATGGGTGTCGGTGCTACACAATGGCGGGGCTGCGGTGTTATTGGCACTGCTAGTGACTCTCAACTACCGTGTTTATCACGCACGGCGGCGTGTTTAGCCGTTAAACTGCGGTCTATGCAAGTTCAGCCAGAAACCACTTCTGCAGTCATTACCGATTGGCGTCAACGCGCTAGGCACTTTCTCGCCTTAACTAAACCGCGTATTACGCTAATGGCAGCCTTTTGCGCCCTTATTGGTATGTTAATGGCCTCGCCTAACATGCCACCACTAGCGCTGCTTACCGCCGCCACGATTGGCATCGCCTTGTTGGCAGCTGCTGGCTTTGTTGTGAATTGTTTAGCCGAGCGCCATATCGATGCGCGGATGGCCCGTACCCGCGCTCGTCCCCTAGCGCGTGGCGAAGTCGATTTTATTCCGGCCTTAGTATTTGCAGGTGTATTGGGTAGTTTAGGCAGCGCCGTTTTGTTGGCCTATGTAAACCAACTAACGATGTGGCTCACCATGGCCACCTTTGTTGGGTATGCCTTGGTCTACACCTTATTGTTAAAGCCCGCCACACCACAAAATATTGTTATTGGCGGCGCATCGGGTGCTATGCCTCCGCTATTAGGATGGGTCGCCATCACTAACGAAATTAACGCGCCTGCGTTGGTTATGTTTCTTATTATTTTTATTTGGACGCCACCGCATTTTTGGGCCTTGGCTTTGTATCGCATCGAAGATTACAAGCGCTCTGGATTACCGATGTTGCCGGTTACCCACGGCCCCGAATTTACGCGCTTAAACATTTGGCTTTACACAATTCTATTGGCCGCGTGCTCGTTGCTGCCTTTTGTAATTCGCATGAACAGCTACATTTATTTAGCCAGCGCAGTTGTGTTAAGTGGCGTGTTTCTTTGGTACGCATGGGGTTTATGGCGCAACTATTCAGACGAGTTAGCGCGCAAAACCTTTCGCTATTCGATTTGGTATTTGTGCGCGTTGTTTGCCGCGATGCTAGTCGACCATTACATTCTTAAGTAACTGTGGATAAACGCAACTTTTTGACCACTGCGTTTTCTTTATCAACAGTGCGCTTGTTTGCGTCGGTATCGGGTAGCGTGTTGCTGGCCGCATGCCAACCACAAGGCGCGGGAAGTTCGTCGCAAAAGCCCAGTTTTAATTCGGTCGATATAACCGGCGCTGACTTTGCCAAAGACTTTCAGTTAACTGACCATAACGGCCAACCTCGCAGCTTGCAAGATTTTCGCGGCAAAATAGTTGTGGTGTTTTTTGGCTTTTTAAACTGCCCCGATATTTGCCCAACGACTCTTGCCGAATGGAACGGCATCCGCGATCAACTCCCTGCCGATCAACGCGATAAAATTCAAGTACTCTTTATCACCGTAGACCCCGAGCGCGATACAGCCGCAAAGTTAAAGGGCTACGTCACCGGTTTTCATCCCACCAATTTAGGCCTGCTAGGCGACGCAAAAGCCACCGCCGAAACCGCCAAATCCTTCAAAGTAATTTACCAAAAAGTCGAGAGCAAAACCCCCGATAACTACAACATGGACCACACCGCCGCGAGCTTCGTGTTTGACCAAACCGGCAAGGTAAGGCTGTATGTGAGGATGGGGCAAAAGATGGAACTGACGGCTAGTGATGTTAAGCAGTTGTTGGTTGGTGGGAAGAGTGGTTAGAATTAAGGAGTGGGTTAGTTTTTGAGTGTTGCGAGTCTTTTGGGGTTTGGTAGTTGGTTGATATGTGTGTATGACCGTGGGTTGATTTGTTTTGGTTTGGGGCAAACAGTGCAAAGGTTGCTCCTGAAGGTGTCATTTACCTTCGAACTGATCTTTCAGGTGAAATAGCTCCTTACATTGGCCAAGCAAAGAGCGAGTCTCGATTCTTACAACGTCAGGTGGAGCATGCGCGAGCTAATCCAAATGCTGACTTTGACTTCTCGATTGTTGGCCGCGCAAAACTCGGAGTTGCGTTGGATATCGCAGAACACAATTCTATTCAACAACTGACTGGTGGAGTGGCCGCTAGGCAATCACCGCTTGTTTCTAACTTAAAAGATCCTGTGGGAGCGGCAAGGCGGGCACAGTTTGGATTACCTGAGCCAAAAAGATGAGGGATAAACGATGAGTGTGATAGTTAATCAAGGTGATGTTTTTTTGATTCCTCTTGATGCGAAGTGGTACGGGGTTGGTGTTGTCGCCAGTAAATGGAAAGGCGAATTGTATTTGGTGCTCTTTAGCGAGCGTACTGTAAGTAAAAGTGCTGTGGACGCTCCATTGGCGTCGTTCACCCCCGTGCTTGCTTCATCGTCTTTAGATGCAAAGCTTTGGCACGGGCATTGGCCTATTGTTGGCAAGTTAGCCCGGCTAAGCAGTCTTATGCAGCCAATTTATAAAGTTGAAGAGCGCGGTGGTATTGTCGCCGAGTCATTCGATAGAAGCCAAAGGATTCCAGTTAGTGATGGCGATGCGAAGCATTTGCATTATCGAAAGACAGTTGCTCCCATTCGGTTGGAAAATGCGTTAAAGGCCTTTCATGGATTGATCCCATGGATTCCGGCGTTTGACGAATTGCGATACACGCCAAGTGTAAATTCGCACGCGATCATAAATGTTGAAGAAAGTTCCTAACTGTTAGCTATGCCTAATGTAGATAAAGCCTGAGTGGCAGTCAAAGTAGGAATAGATTGAAATTGTTTCAGATCGAGCAAGTGCGCATCGCCAGAGATGATGAAATCGGCGCGGGCGGCCAAGGCGCAAGCCAGTACGGCATCGTCGCTTGGGTCGCGGGTGATTGTAGGGCTGATGTGTGCGGGTTCGACGGTGTGTACCAAGGACGCATAACCGGCAAATAGAACTTGGGCGTTGAGTCCTCGAAGCTCAAGATTTTTAGTGAATTTATCTCGTGTGATGACGCCGTAAAGTTCCGCTAATAAAGGCGTGCTGCTAAAGAGTTCAATCTCGCCACGTCGAGCTGCTTTAATGAGTTGCCCCGGTACACCTTGCCAGATAAGCGCTGAGAGTGCGGTGTTTGAATCAAGAACGAGTCGCACTACGAATCTCAGCACGATAAGCGTCAATCTCAGCTTGAATCTCATCAGGACTCATCGCTGGTATGGGGTTAGCTTCCAAAATATCAAAAGCTTGTGACATCCGATCAATTCGATCTGTGCGAAGCGCTGCAATTAAGATGCGCTCTATGCCTGTCTCTGAGAGTAGGCCGGCTCGCTGCGCCTCTTGTGCGAGCTGATCTGGCAATTTAATTATTAATTCAGTCATAACATCGATTCCTCTAGAGGTGTTTTTCGGTAAGTAGATTCAAAATGGCGGCTTACTCGAAATTTTATCCGACCAGTTTAGACCATTACCACCAGTCAAACAATGTTCAGGAGCTTACTTAATGCTCTAATAATTCGCTCAGTGTTAAGTTTTCCGAATTTAGAGCCGGAGACAAATAAATGCATCCGGGGGGCAGCTCAGTACAATGGGAGCCAAGGTAAAAATACGTCTCGCAAAGCTGCGTGGATACTGACGATGGGTTGGCGGTTTACGACAAGTTGCAGTGGCGTGCGTTGTTGGGGCAAACAGTACAACCAATTAATTTATGAGCAACGCGATTGCTTGCACCGGTCTTAAAATTTAAATACCGTGGTAACTAGTCCCAAGGCTATGCAAGCGTAGATCAGTAGCAAAGCCCTAACACCAGCCGCTAAGCCAAAAAGAAAAAAGCCCGCAATAAAGCGGGCTAAGAGGAGGGAACCTTCACATGACGCAAGCGAGCTTGCCTCACGGTGGTTAGACGTACTCGGCGAGTACTCCTTTCATTTTTTGCAGCGCTTTTGCTTCAATTTGTCTAATTCGTTCGGCAGATACGCCGTACTTGGCGGCTAGGTCGTGCAAGGTTGGGCCTGATGTGTCGTCTTCGGCTAACCAGCGTGAACTAACAATGTCGCGGCTGCGCTCGTCCAACGAATCTAGCGCTTCCGTTAAGCCTTCGCTTTGCAACCAATCGGCTTCGCGTGCGGCCATCACTTGCATGGGTTCGCTGTGCGGCGATGCTAAGTAAGCTATTGGTGCAAAATCATCGTCATCATCGCCGCTCGATTCTAAAGCCGTGTCGGAACCACCCAAACGGGTTTCCATTTCGATGACTTCAGACTCTTTTACATTGAGCTCTTTAGCCAAGGCTTGAACAGCAGCAGGCGATAAGGTTTTGCCATCTACTTTGTGCGAGCGCAAATTAAAAAACAATTTGCGCTGGGCTTTAGTAGTGGCCAACTTCACCATGCGCCAGTTCTTTAAAATGTACTCGTGCATTTCGGCTTTAATCCAATGCATCGCAAACGATACTAGGCGCACGCCACGGGTGTGATCGAAGCGCTTAACCGCTTTCATCAACCCAATGTTGCCTTCTTGAATTAAATCGGACTGGTTTAGGCCATAGCCCGAGTATTGGCGTGCCATAGACACCACCAGACGCAAATGGGACATCACCATTAGGCGAGCGGCCTCTAGGTCGTTATCGCTTTGTAATCTGGCGGCTAATTCGATCTCTTGCTGAGGTGCCAATAAAGGCAGGCGGTTCACGGCCGAGATGTAAGCATCGATATTGCCCAACGGCGGCAAGCTCGCGGGAAAAACAGCGTAATTAGAAATTGCAGAGCCCGCCACCTTTGGCGAGAGCGAGTTCAAAGTCATTACAGCGTTCATGTACAGCCTTTCTGTCTTTAATAGAGCATCTAAAACGGCTCACGACAATTAAATATTAGCACTCGTTACGGGGGAGTGCTAATAATTTTTGTGCGGCGCAGTGATAGACGGAATCTATCAACGGATTATCGGAGCGTTCGATGACATTGCAGCTACTACCTCAGCTAAACTATGGCGCTTAGTTTGATTCCATTTTTGCTTCGTTAATCTGCTTAATTTTCGCTTAACTCTAGGTCGCACATGACACCCATTCTTTACACTTTTGCCCGCTCGTCGGCTTCGTTTAGAGTACGTATCGCATTGAATTTAAAGGCAATTGTGCATGAATTAAAACCTGTGATGCTCACTAAGGCCGAGCACCTAAGTAGCGAATTTGTGCAATTAAACCCCCAAGCTTTGTTACCCACTTGGGTAGATGATTCGGGCACCTTGACGCAAAGTTTAGCGATCATGGAGTACTTAGATGAGGCCTATCCTGGGGCTGCATTAATGCCGCAGACGGCATTGGCCAAGGCGCGAGTAAGGGCAATTTCACAAGCAATTGCCTGCGAAATCCACCCATTGAACAATTTAAAAGTACTGAAATACTTAAAAACGACCCTCGCGCAAGACGAAAGCGGCGTCAATACTTGGTATCGCCATTGGATTGCTAATGGGCTGGCTCCCTTAGAGTTAATGCTAGCCAAAAGTGGTGAGACGGGGCTTTATTGTCATGGCAATCAACCAACCATGGCCGATTGCTGCTTGGTTCCGCAGATTTTTAATGCCAAACGTTACGACTGCGATCTAGCGCCTTATCCTAAGGTGATGCAAATTTTTAACCAATGCATGACGCTTGATGCGTTTGATAAAGCCCAACCTAGTCGGCAGCCGGAGTTCGTGGCTTAGTTTCGACCTAACCTCGGTTCCGCGTAGCCGATTTGGTGTTTTTGTTTGACAATCTCGGTGGGGTCGAAAATTACGACCAATCAATTAGGAAAAACGCAATGCTCGACAAAATCAACCAATTAACTGAAGGCCATGGCGAACTTCGTAAAGGCCACGGTTTAATTAGCGGCGTTATTGCCTTATGCTTGGCGATATTGTGTTTTTTGGGCGTCATCGCGTTTCACTTCCCCGAGTATTTAACCACCCCAGAACTTCGCAAAAACTACAACGTCGACATTATTCGCAAAGTGATGTTTGGCGGTCTAATTATTGCGGGCGGGTTAAGCCTTGCCAATATTGTTTTTGGTCGCGTTCGTTGGTTAAGTTCAGCGGCGTTTTTGTTAGTTGTACTTACCGCTTTGCTTGGCGGCCACAAAGTACCCGTTAACGATTTTCCCGACAACACGCCTTACATTGGCCTCGATTGGTTCATCCTCGATTTGTTTGGTTCGTCGCTGATATTTATTTTCATCGAAAAATTATTTCCGCATCGTAAAAATCAACCGGTGTTTCGCGCCGAATGGCAGACCGATTTTCAGCACTTCATCGTTAACCACATGCTCATTGGTTTTATGTTGTTGGCTGTCAATTTAGTGGTGCATAAAGGCTTCGGTTGGGCTGTGCGTAATGACGTGCAAGCGGCCATTCAAAGTTTGCCTTTTGTGTTCGAATTATTGCTAGTCATTTTGGTTGCCGACTTAGTTCAGTACTGGACGCATCGCGCCTATCACGAAACAAGATTGTGGCGTTTACATGCGGTGCATCACAGCGCAAAACATATGGATTGGTTGGCCGGATCGCGTCAACATCTACTAGAAATTTTACTGACGCGTAGCTTAGTACTAGCCCCCATTTTTGTATTTGGGTTTAGCAAAGAAGTAATTGATACCTACATCGTTGTGGTTGGCTTTCAGGCGGTGTTTAACCACTGCAACGTCAACGTACGTTTAGGGCCACTGCGCTACATTATTGTGACGCCAAATTTTCATCATTGGCATCATAGCCAAGACAAAGAAGCGCTAGATACAAACTATGCAGCGCATTTTGCGTTCTTAGATTATTTGTTTGGCACCGCTGCTAAAAGCGACCAAATTTGGCCTAAAGAGTACGGTGTTTTAGGTGACTACGTGCCCAATGGATTTTGGGCGCAGGTTAAATTTCCGTTTACTTGGAAGGGGTAGGGGCGTAATTGACTTCGAATTCGACAGCGGCTTTTATTTTGGAATAAAACCAAATCGCTTGATCCAATATTCATCTTGATCCATCTCTATTTCGCCAGATGGTAGATCATTTGGTTTGCTGACACTACTTAACTTGCCGTAAGTAGTTGTCACTAAATGGTTGTGTTTTAGATCAATACTATTTAAATAAAGCCGTAAGGCCCTTTCGACGATGCTTTCGATTGAAACGCCCGTCTCTGCAGCTTTTTGCTTCGCGCGAGCGAGCAACTCTGGATCGAGATCGACTTTAGTTTTCATTATTAAAACCTTAAGTTTGCTGCAACTAGCACAGCAGACGCCGTTCGTAAATAACCGAAGCTCTAATGACAAGATCGAATCTTAATCCAAACCAGCCATTAGAGCTTATTTTTAAAGTGTAAAACTACCCGCGCAATTTCGCTGCAATTTTACTAACGCGCGCACCATAACGCTCGGCCGTATCTAGGTCACCTTGTGGAATATCGGCGGCTGGCGCAGTTGGCCCGACTTGAGCCATCAATCCGCTATAGGAGCCAATACGATTAGTCGATTGACCGTCGCTCTTTTCTGGCTGACCTACCCAAACCATACCTTGCTGCATGGCGAGCGTCATAAAATATTGAATAGTCGAAAGCTTGTCGCCCGACAACGAAGCAGAGATCGTAAAGCCACCAGCGACTTTGCCCTCCCAAGCACTAGTGAACCAACGTTTGCTGGATGCATCAGCAAATTTTTTAAACTGCCACGAGGCCATGCCCATGTAGGTTGGTGAGCCAAAAATAATTGCGTCGGCAGCATCGATGCTGCCCTATTGCGCTTCGGTTAAATCGCCGTTAGCATCAATTGCGATTAATTCTGCGCTTGCTCCTTTGGCAATAAATTCAGCGACGCGCGCTGTGTGACCATAACCAGAGTGAAATACGACGACTGCTTTTGCCATGATTGAATATCCTTTTAGTAGGCGAGGGGTATGGTTGATACTAAGGGTTAAAAACTTTGGTTTAAACGACCCATTTCACCGCTTTGAAAGCGACGGATGTAAGCGCTAATATCGTCCGCTGTGTTGCCGGTAAAAGGGCCTTTGCTTACGACGGGTTCGTTTAACGGTTTGCCTGAAAATAAAACGCCGCGTAATGGCTCGTTACCGCTGTTTAGGTTGATGGATGTTTGGCCCGGCTCGTAAAAAATGGCGGTGCCTTGCTGTTCGTTTGCAGATAAGGTTTGTCCCTCAACGATTAAACTGCCTGAGCGCATTACAAACATGACATTGTGACTACTATCTATTTGGATCGTTGCTTGCGCATTGGCTTGCAAACTGATGTCCAACATGTTCACTTGGGTATGCCACTCGCTCTCATTGCTAATCGGGCTTGTTAGGTTTGAATAATGCCCGGCAACAACGCGCATCGATGCGTGCTCGTTCAAATGGACTGTAGGCATTAGCTCGTGCTTGATATGGAAGGCTTTTGGTGCGCTTTGCTTGTCTTTGCGCGCTAAATTTACAAACACTTGCATGCCTCGCGCAGCCTTGCCCGGTTGCGATGGAATTTCTTCGTGCATCATGCCGCTACCGGCTTGTGTCCAATGCAAATCGCCAGGACGAATTTCGCTTAAATCTCCTAATGAATCTCGGTTGGTAAAACCGCCCTCAGCTTCGGGCAACATTAGAGTGACAGCGCTCATACCAGCGTGGGGATGTGGTGGGAAAAATGGTTGGGGCATTACGTAGCTGTCAATGCCCAAAAAAGGGTCCATCCAATTAGGGTCTGCGCGCAACATGGTTGCGCCAGAGTGTGCATCAAATCCGTGATACGGCATGGCTACTAAGCCACGAATTTTTGCGCTTTCGTTGTCAGCGTTTACGGCGCTATTAGTTGTCATATTGCTGCTCATCATTCGCCTTTTAGATCAAACACAAGCACTTCGGCATCACGGCCATTGCTTAGTGTCAGCAATGCTTCGTTGCTTGCCATTAGCGCATCACCAGTTTTTAAGTCGTGCCCGTTTACATTGAGCTCGCCTTTAATTAAGTGGATATAAGCTTTGCGCGTTTTCTCGATAGTCAATTGAGCGCGTTCGTCACC
Source organism: Betaproteobacteria bacterium (assembly GCA_031429355.1). Lineage (GTDB taxonomy): Bacteria > Pseudomonadota > Gammaproteobacteria > Burkholderiales > Burkholderiaceae_E > JANOZM01. The sequence continues at coordinate 400,004 of JANOZM010000004.1, forward strand.
TTGAAAAAGACCGGCAAACAATTTGGCATCAGCGTGAATTTTTACAGAGCCATCAGCTGCGTCTGGGCTGGCCACTAAACGCAACTGACCGCGCTTTTCGCTATCTGCAAAAGATTTTTGCTCGTAGCTTGGGGCAATGCCAGTAACGTTAGGCTCAATCCAAATTTGTAAAAAATGAGTCGCGGTTTCTTTGCTATGGTTAAACTCGCTATGTTGAATGCCATTGCCCGCACTCATGCGTTGCACTTCACCCGGCACAATCGATGCGCCCGTGCCGATGCTGTCTTTGTGCCCAAGTGCACCTGACATCACATACGAAATAATTTCCATGTCGCGATGGCCATGTGTGCCAAACCCAGTGCCGCCCGCAACTCGATCTTCGTTAATCACCCGTAAGTTGGCGAACCCCATGTGTTGCGGGTCGTAATAACCCGCAAACGAAAACGAGTGAAAACTTTTTAACCAACCGTGGTCGGCGTAGCCGCGGTCTTGCGATTTGCGTATGGTCAACATAGTTGTGCTTTCTAAAAAGTGATTTTGGGCGCTATTGAACAAGCGATTTGCATAGCTCGAACTTTAAATGATTAATTTGCATTTAGAATGAAATGAATTGATGACATAATTCAAATAATTTGAATGATTAAATCTTCCAAAATCAATGAGCCACGCACTAAACCCTGACAATATCATTTTACTAATTGCCGTTTCCGAGCAAGGTAGTTTGGCTGGGGCCGCACGTACGCTTGGTCTGGTGCCTAGCGCTTTAACTTATCGAGTTCGTAAACTCGAAGAACAGCTCGATGTATTGCTGGTTGATCGCAGTAGTCGCAATGGCACCTTAACCGATGCCGGTAAAGCACTAGTTCACGAAGGGCGACGGTTACTGAGCGATGCCGATGCTGTGGCGCGTCGTGTTAAACGCATTGCGGATGGTTGGGAACCCCGTTTAACAATCGCGGTCGATAGCATTGTTTCCCGCAGCATCGTATTAGAGTTGTGCGATCGCTTTTATAAACCTTTCGGTTCGCAAGCCTCATGCCCAACGCAAATTCGTTTACGCGGCGAGACTTTGTCGGGTACTTGGGAGGCGCTGTTAAACGGCGAGGCCGATTTAGCATTGGGGGTGGTGGTAGACGGAGCCACTGCCACTGGTTTGCTGAGCGCACCTTTAGGCGAAGTCCCTTTTGTGTTTGCCATTTCTCCGCACCACCCCCTTGCCGCGTTGGACGGGCCACTAAAGGACGCGCAAATTAAAGAGCATCGTGCAATTGCTGTGGCTGACTCTGCGCGTCGATTGCAGCCATTAACTATCGGCTTACTAGAAGGCCAAGACGTGCTAACCGTTTCAGATATGACGTTTAAACTCGATGCGCAACTACGCGGCATTGGTTGTGGGTTCTTACCTCACACAATGGCTGCACCGTATTTAGAAAGTGGTCGTCTGGTAGAAAAACGCACGCAACGTCGTGCGCGTGTTTCGCGCGTTAGTTATGCGTGGCGCGCAAACGAAGAACGGTCGGTTGCTAAACAAGGCTTGGCATTAACTTGGTGGCTGGAGCAATTGGCGCTGCCTAAAACGCGGGCGGCGCTGTTAGGTAATCGTAAGTGACTTTGTTGACACTGAACTTGTGTCCGCTGCTGCCTAGATCAGTGGGTTTCTAGTTTTCAGCAATGGGTATCGACTAAAGTCGCGATCCGCACTCCACAGCTCGTGAACATCGTGCTGCAAACACAGCGCTGCTATGCGGGTATCGTGAATTTGGGGACCGACGACCTTACCGGACACTAATTGCGATTTAAGCGTTATCCAATGTGCGCCTGTCTCGCCCATGATCACTAAACTTTTGGACGAAAGCCATGCGCTGATTTGTTTGATCGCCTGGTCACTGCTTGATGGCGGATTGTAAATTTTGGGATGCGTTGCTACGGCGTAGAACTCGTGGATGCAAGGCCATGGAATTGCCCATGCTTGTGCGCTCTCGGCGAGAGAACGCACACTTGAACTTGCAGCTTTATGAAACGGCGAATCCTCACGGTGAGCATAGACAAGTATATTAGTGTCTACAGCAATCAAGAGTTATCTCGTTCATATGAAAAGGTAATAAGTTGAGCCGCACTCAGTAGCTGAACGGCTTGCTGTAGCCCTTTGCCTTTCACGCTTGCATTGGGAAGCTTAAATGGTTTTTCCGGCTTAGCGCTTTCTTCAATTACTTTTCTTAGGCCAGATATCACCAGCTCTTTTACGGTCATGTTCCGTTGCGCTGCAAGCGCTCTTGCCTGATCGAGCAGGGGGGAGGGTAGGTCAAAGGTGGTTTTCACGTGTCGCCTCTTTTTGTGTTGCTAGGAGGAGTTTACTATACTGCTAGCAGTATAGTAAACCTAGGCGACTTAAAAATCAAGGGAGAAGTCCATCTGGGCTAGTTCACACTCGCCCGCGAGTCGTTGACCTCCGAGACCCAACCTTGACCTCGGGTGCACGCTTGCGGCAGGGAAAATTTGACTTCAAATCGTTTGAAGCAGTCTACACAGGCTGCTCAACGTAGCGCGTACAAACTATTTGGAAGCAACCATTTGTGGGTTTGCCGGTACGATCTCGACCAAGCTCACTTCGCCAACACCGGCTTTAAACAAAGCGGTGTGTTTCATGTTGGGTAGGCTCGCAAATTTTGGATTTACTTTGAAATCGTTTTCGCCAATTCCGGCTAGCAAGAAGCCTTCTGACTTGTCTACTACCGCTTAGACCCCAGAACGCTCTCCCTTGAATAGAGCTTTGATCTCAATCGGATAACAATCGATTAACCCAGAAGCGGCGGCATTCACTCGAGTGCATTTAGCAGTTCAGAGGCGTTCCCGACGGATTGATGCCAATTTTTGTTGTTTCATCGCATTCTTGAGATAGTTTTCTGCATTGGGTCCAAAATCGCGATATCGCTACTACAACTGATTTGGAACCAAAATGACTATTGCTGATGATCTTTCTCGTTTAGAACAAATGCATGCCCGCGGGGCCTTAAACGACGGTGAGTTCCACGCCGCAAAACAACGGCTACTTGATGGAACCTCAAATAGTTCAAGTGCGCCTATTGTCAATTCACTTAATGGCTTTCGGCGCAGCGCGCGTGACCGATGGATTGGGGGCGTCTGTGGTGGGCTAGCAGTTAGCACAGGAATCGAAGCTTGGCTTTGGCGAGTGGCGTTATTGTGCCTAACAATGTTGGGTGGGGTGGGCCTGATCGCTTACGCTATTGTTTGGATATTTGCCCCAATTGATCGGCAAACTCCACTCTTGCGGTCTTAACGACTTAAATTTAACGAGCGAGCACTTGATGCGCTTTTCCGAGCGGTCGTGGAGGAGCTTTCTCATAGCCACATCGTAGCCACGCACTGCTGTTGCGCAATCGCAAATAACTTTGTTGTTACGCGAATTTGAGCAATTTGCAGCGACGCGATAAACTAGAGCAAACATATCGCCTCGCTGCCTTGCGTCTTATTAGGCAACGATAATCAATTAAGGAACTCCTCTCTTGTCAAATCTCGATCAAAACAAACCAACTCAGCAGCTACTCGAGTGCCTTGAAATGCTAACTGGCCCTAACCCGAGTGCTAGCGTAATTTGGCTGCATGGTTTGGGTGCTGACGGAAATGATTTTGCACCCATTGTTTCGGAGATGAATTTAACCGGTTGCCCAGATATTCGGTTTGTGTTTCCGCATGCCAATACAATGCCGGTGACGATTAACAATGGTTATGTCATGCGCGCTTGGTACGATATTTTAGGGGCCGATTTGGTACGCCGCGAAGACGAAACTGGTATTCGTAATTCGGCAGCGCGAATTGAAGCCTTAATTGCACGCGAGCGCTCACGTGGAGTCGCCTCCAATAAAATTGTTTTGGCCGGTTTTTCACAAGGCTGTGCAATGGCTTTGTTTACTGGTTTGCGCCATACCGAAACATTAGCTGGTTTGGTTGCGCTAAGTGGATACTTGCCTATTGCCGATAAAACCGCAGCTGAGATATCCGCTGCGAATAAATCAACACCGATTTTTATGGCGCACGGCGCGCAAGACCCTGTAGTACCACAAGCCCGTGCCGAAGCTTCGCGCGATTTACTTAGCGGGTTTGGCTATTCAATCGAATGGCAAAGTTACCCTATGCCCCACAGCGTGCATCCCAAAGAAATTGCAGATATCGCTGGGTTCATGCGCAAGGTCTTGGCTTAACAGCCTCAAGCATAAAAGTGCTCGGCACATTGTGCCGAGCCAATGACGCTTGGTTAGTCCGGCTGAGCACCAGAGCGTTTTACTAACAACGACATTTTTTGTGTTTCATCGCGAATTAACTGGCCAAATGATTCGGGTGAACCTGCAATAACGGCCGAGCCAATTTCTTGCCACCGGGTTCTAAACTCAGGTTCAGAAAAAATCTTAACCAATGCCGCATTTAGTTTGTCTACGACTGCCTTAGGCGTCGCGGAAGACATTGCGATGCCGTGCCAAGCAGTCAGCTCGAAGCCCTTTACTGTATCGCCAATCACTGGCAAATCGGGTAACACTTGAGCACGTGTTTTGGAGGTTACAGCCAATGGTTTTAAGCGTCCCGCTTTGATAAACGGCAACGAGCTAGCCACAATATCAAACATCACTTGCACTTGTCCGCCAACCAAGTCGTTTAATGCGGGTCCGGCACCGCGATAAGGAATGTGAACCATATAGGTTCCGGTCATTGACTTAAATAATTCACCTGCTAAATGTTGTGGTGTGCCACTGCCCGCAGAAGCAAAACTCACTTTGCCGGGATTGGCTTTTAAGTATGCGATAAAACTTGTTAAGTTATTGACCGGCATACTGGGGTGTACTTCAAGTACTAAGGGGAAGCTGGATATTTGAATAACCGGCGATAAGTCTTTAAGCGGATCAAACGACAAAGTTTTATACAACGATTTATTTACAGCCATTGGTCCGCTAGCGGCCAACAACAAGGTATGTCCATCGGCGCCACTTTTAGCAACTTGGTCGGTGCCGATGTTTCCGGCTGCACCGCCTCGGTTATCCACTAAAACGGTTTGGCCAAGCAGGGCTTGTAATTTTGGTTGCAACAAACGAGCCATTAAATCGGTTGGGCCGCCGGGTGGATAAGGCACAACAAACTTAATCGGTTTGTTTGGCCAATCGCTGGCGGTTTGTGCAATCGAAATATTAGGTAATGTCGAAGCGGCAACACTTGATGCGCCGGCAACCAAAAGGGTCCGTCTGGTATTCATACTAAAACTCCACGTGTATTAAGGGCTCAGTCTTTTAGACTGGCGGCTGGTTTTTAATTGCGCTCATTATGCGCCAGCTTTTTGTTTGCTAACGCTGCATTCTGCTACAGTCTGTCGTTAGTTTTGTGATGTGGTTATTCGCTCGAACTATATCGGTTTAAACGTGTTGTTGTTAAGGGTTTCATGACTATGAAGTTTGCGAAAATTTTGGGCCTTAGTTCGTTTGCGTTGCTGGCTAGTGTCTTGGGAGCGGTGGCTTATATCGGATTTCCCGCGACCATGGCGGGTATGGCTGCTAAGACAGTGTGCTCGGGCGTGTTTGTTGCCAAGCGTAACGCCGAGGCCGTTATTCGGGATGATTTTTTACCTGCAAGTCCTGTCTTGCGTTTTTTGAAAGTTGAAGTCAATGCAGCTAATGCCAACGTCACTGCGAACTTATTTGGCATTGCTTCGCGAACAGCGCAATGGTCGCCAACAACGGGTTGTGTGCTTGACGGAAAGTTGGACAGCAAATACCTTACTCAGTCGGATAGTAAAACGCCAGTTACTGCAGCTACTCTAGAAGCATCAAGGCAATCAGCAACTAATTTACCTTGGCCAATGGGCGAATCGTTATCGGTTGCAAATAGTCAATCTCCAACATTACCACCAGCAAATTTGGCGGCTCTTGCGCCGGTTTTTACAGCCGCTTTTGCAGGCGGACACGGCCCCGGATTGCAAAATACTCGGGCCTTAGTTGTCGTACACAAAGGCCAATTAGTACGCGAACAATATGCTGTAGGTTTTGATAAGGACACTCGCTTACTTGGTTGGTCTATGACCAAAACCTTGGGTGCCATGCTGACCTTGCATTTAGCTGAAGCGCAAAATATCGCATTGCAAACGCCCGTAGTTAATTTGTATTCGCAACAAGATGCGCCACAGTGGTTGGCCAGTTGGAAAAATGATGCTCGCGCCAAAATTACCCTTGCCGACTTGTTGCACATGCGTGATGGTTTAAGTAATGTAGAAGGCTACCAACCGTGGAGCGATGTACCGCGCTTGTTGTGGGGCGGCAATGATGTAGCTGCCTACGCAGCAAAAGGTAGTTACGAGGCACCTGCGGGAACGCGCTGGCGTTACCTTAGCGCCACTAGTAATATCAACGCTCACGCCATGCTGGCGCGCGCAAAACGTCCTGCTTATAGCTGGGTGACCGAGGTTGTTACTGCACCTATTGGAGCGCACTCTTTTGTAGTCGAACCAGACGCGCAAGGCACGCCGGTCTTAAGTAGTTACGGTTGGGCTACCGCCCGCGATTGGGCTCGCTTAGGCTTGTTGCTAATGAACGATGGCACTTGGCCCGACGGCCAAGGTGGAACTAAGCGGGTGCTGCCAGCCGGTGTTTACAAACAAATGACTACCCCAGCAATGGCAGAAGGTGAAGGTGCTGCTTATGGCATGCAATTGTGGTTGTTAGGTAAGCCACAATCGAGTTGCGGACCAAATGCTGGCTTGCCCGAAGATACGGTTGTTATGGGTGGGCATTGGGGCCAAGTAGTTGCGGTCATTCCTTCGCGCCAATTGATTATTGTGCGTTTGGGGTGGACCATGAAAAAAGAACTATTTGATCGTTGCGCGTTAATTCGAGAAGTTAGTCAGGCTCTAAAATAAAGGATCGTTGCCATTACCCGCGTTGAAGCTAACTCCCCTCACTTATGCGGTAAACGTTACGTCCATTCCTGGCAAATCAATTCCGCTTAATTTGGTACTCCAGCATTGGCCCGCCTTAATTGGAAACGCTCCTGTTAAAGTGCCCGTGGTAATAATTTCGTCTGCCTTCAATGTTTGCTTTTGTTGGCCGAGTAAATTGACCAAATGCCCTAACGCTAACAACGGGCTACCTAGCACATTCGATCCTTTGCCACTGTCGATTGTTATTTGATCGCAGTTTAGGTTGATCGTAAATTGTTCAAGCTGCTGTATTAATTGATTGGTTGCACCGGTTACTTTTACTTGCTTGCCAACCAACAACATGCCGTGCAAACCTCCTTGAGCAATGGTGTCTTGAACTTTAAATTTCCAATCTTTAAAGTTTGACTGAACGATTTCAAACCCATGTGCCATCCAATCGATACAAGCTAACAGCTCAGAGGCCGATGCAGTGGGCTTCGGAACTGATTTCAGTTTAAAAATAATTTCTGGTTCGATGCGCGGTTCACTTAAATGCGATAGTGAGCAAAGGGCCGTATTGGTTTGCAGTTCAATTACGGTATGTGCGTACATCGAACCCCACACCGGCTCTTTCACGTTGTATGTCGGCCAAATCGAAGCGTTGGTAAAACCAATTTTACGGCCTACACGCGTTGCCCCAACCCCTAGTTTTGCTTGGTAGCACAAATCAGCAATTTGATAAGCACTCGGTAAATCTAAGTCGGGGTAGGTAGTGGTCAGTGGTGCAATTGATAATGCCCGATCTTGCGCATAACGCATTTGTTGTGCGATCTCGGAGAGATCGATTTTGGGGGCAGTGGGTGCAGTTGTATTAGACATTGTCGTTTAGAAAAGTGAGTATGTTGGAAGATGTTTGGTGTTCAGACGGTGTTCTTTACATTAAGTCGGCGCCCGAAGGTAATACGATCGCGGTGCTCCCAATCTTGCAAAGTGGCTACTTCGCTAAAACCCAATGCTTGTAACAGATCGGTGCATGCTTTGCCTTGATCAAAGCCGTGTTCAAATGCAAGCCACCCATTTGGTTTTAACCGTAATTGCGCGCCGGTAGCTATTTCTTTAATGCAAGCCATCCCATCTGCATGATCAGTTAACGCCGTTGCTGGCTCAAAGCGTAAATCACCTTGTTGCAAATGCTGGTCGGTTGATGCAATGTAGGGCGGATTGCTAATGATCATATCAAACTGTACTGGGCTGTCTATAGCCGCATACCAATTGGATTCAACCCAATGTATTGCTCGGTCAAGGTTGTTTATTTGCGCGTTGCTTCGGGCAACGGCGAGAGCCGGCAAACTAATATCTGCCGCAACAATAGTTAGATCGGACCGGTGATGGCTAATACTAATTGCTATGCAACCACTGCCAGTACCTAGCTCTAAAAGTTTGGCTCCTTGTGGCGTGTGGTCAATGGCCCATTGCACCAATAATTCAGTTTCGGGTCGTGGAATAAGAACGTCCGAATTGACATTAAAACGCAGCCCAAAAAATTCACGCTGCCCAACCAAATAAGCAATTGGTTCGCCCAAGGTACGGCGTTGTGTTAGGCCGCGATATTGTTCTGCCGTGCGCGCGGGTGCTGGCTCGCCACCGTGTGCAACTAGCCAAGTCCGGCTTTTTCCGCTCGCATGCTCTAATAAAATGCGGGCTTCGAGCAGCGGTAATTGGCTGTCCTGTAATAAGCTGTTCCAAGCGTCGGGTGTTGATGCGTTTGAATTCAATGTGCAAGTGCGATGCGCGCTAAAGTATGGCCTTGCAGTGTATCAATGTTTAATGTGATCAAAAAAGGGTGGCTATTGTGGTTCAAGGTTCAATAACAAAGGTATCTACGGCACAAGTCTCAGCTTCGCAATCGTCAAAAGCCCAAAAGGGTACAGTCCCGATCAAAGACATGCCACACGCCAAACATTGGCCAACCGGTGCTCCGCATTATTTAACCTACCCACAAGTGCCGTTGACCCATAATTTTCAGGTCAGTGCGCAGCGCTACCCCAATAAACCTTGCTTAATTTTTTACGGGCATACATTAACGTACCAACAAGCGTGGCAAACAATTCAAGCTTTAGCGAATCACTTAATTGTTCATGCTCAAGTTAAGCCTAGTGACCGTGTTTTACTAAATTTCCAAAACTCGCCGCAATTTGTCTTAGGCTACTACGCAATTTTGTTAGCTGGGGCGATGGTCGTTCCAATTAACCCAATGAGTAAAACCGAAGAATTACGGTTTTACTTAGAAGATGCTCAATGTAAAGCGGCCTTAGTCGCCCAAGATGTCGTAGAGCAAATTTTGCCTTTGGTAGCCGACGGAACATTACCCTATTTAATCGTTGGTCACTATAGCGATTACATTAATCAACAGGCGGGGATTGATATTCCTAGCTTTGTTACTAAAACAGTTGAGGTTGCTCAATCCACTAAGGTCATTAATTGGTCTCAAGCGCTGGTTAGTACCGAGGCCAGTCAATCAAATGCCAATATTCCCTTTACTGTTAGTCAATCCGTTCAGTTCCCCAACGTAGCGCCAGACGATTATTGCGTGTTGCCATACACTTCTGGCTCTACTGGCAAACCAAAAGGCTGCATTCACACGCATCGCACGACCATGTCGGCGGTCCATATGAACACATGGTGGAAAGCGATTTACCCAGACGCGGTAGTTTTAGCAACAGCACCTTTTTTTCATGTAACCGGCATGATTGGCAGTATGCATGGCCCTATTTACGCTGGCGCAACCATCGTCATGTTACCCCGCTGGGATGCAGCTGTCGCCGCGCAATTAATTGAAACTTATCGCTGTACTTCGTGGACTAATGTGCCACCAATGGTGGTTGATGTGCTCACCAATCCAGCAGCGCAAGGCCGCGATTTATCCAGCTTAATTACGATTGGCGGTGGTGGTGCTGCTATGCCGGCGGCCATCGCGCAACGCTTAAAGGACGAATACAAGTTGGGTTATATGGAAGGCTATGGCATGTCCGAGTTTATGGCCGCTACGCATATCAATCCGCCACAAAATTTAAAAAAACAATGTTTGGGTATTCCAATTTTTGATTCGGCCGCACACATCATCGACCCCGATACTTTGCAACCTTTGGGCGCGAACGCTCAGGGTGAAATTGTAATGAGTGGCCCCAACTTAATGCGCGGCTACTGGAATATGAAAGACGCCGATGGCAAAGCGCAAGACCCTTATGTTGGCGGCTTAATTCAAATCGATGGACGCGATTTTTTTCGTAGTGGCGACCTTGGGTTTCGGGATGACGACGGTTATTATTTTATTACCGATCGCTTAAAGCGAATGATAAATGCTTCGGGTTTTAAAGTGTGGCCCGCCGAAGTCGAAGGCTTTTTTTACAAACATCCTGCTATTAAAGAGTGTTGCATCGTGGCGGCCCCCGACAGTAAGCGAGGTGAAACAGTGCGCTTAGTTGCGGTGCTGAAACTAGATCATGCAGCAACCACCGAGCAAGAATTAATTGATTGGGCGCGTGCCAATATGGCCACGTACAAAGCCCCGACCGAGGTACACTTCATCGCTGCCTTGCCTCGTACTTCTACGGGCAAATTGTATTGGCGCTTGCTACAAGACCAAGCATTTGGGCGGACAACCGAAACCTGATCTTTTTATTGTTGGTGTATTGAATCCGTTTTTACTACCCCTTATTCTTATTAATTTGACTGGCCATATGGCTTTGTCGGGCGGGCGGTTATCCGGTTCTTTGTATATTTTAAAAGTAGGCGATTCCGAAGCGCTCATGGGTTTATTCATGGCGCTTTTTTCATTAATGCCGGTCATTACTTCGTTGCCGGTTGGGCGTTGGGTCGATAGGGTTGGTGTAGCGCCCATCATGCGTTGGGGTATTGGTTTGGTAGTGTTGGGCATCATGCTGCCTATCTTTTACCTAACCGTTGGTTCGCTGCTAGTTATGGCAACGGCGATTGGTTTGGGCTTTAACATGGTGGCCGTATCGGCACAGCACGCAGTCGGGCACATCGCGCCCCAAGCAACCCAAGCCGAGCGCATGGCTAACTTTGGCTGGTACGCGTTGGGGCACTCTACTTCCAGCACTATTGGGCCACTATTGGCGGGGTTTTTAATTGATTTCGCTGGTTATCGTGAAGCATTCATTGCGCTGGCCGTAATGACGGGAATCTCGGCGCTAATCGTTGCGTTTAAAGCCAACCAATTGCCCGGCGCAAAAACAATTCAACAACAAGCCGCCGATAAACAAGCTAAACACGACGCCGCACAACAGCAAACAGACCCTTCCAAAAGCAGTGTCTTAGATTTACTCGCTACCAAAAAAATGCGCCGTATTTATCTGACTAATATGATGACGGCCGCCGCTTGGGATTTGTTTATTGTGTCCTTGCCAGTATTAGGCCATCGCATGGGGTATTCGGCATCAGTAATCGGAACCGTCATGTCGATGTTTGCATTGGGCACGTTTACGGCTCGTGCGGCAATGCCTTGGTTAGCTAAACGCTTTAACGAATGGCAAATTTTAGCAACAGCACTTTGGGTCGTTTCGGTTTGCTTCTTGGTAATGCCATGGGCTAACTTGGCGGTGCTTTTAATGGCCGTCGGCTATTGCTTTGGGGCTGCTGTGGGTATGAGCCAGCCTAATATTTTGTCGCTCTTGCACACGGCCGCTCCGCCGGGTCGAGGTGGTGAAGCAGTTGGTCTGCGCTCGGTATTAAGCAACGGCGTCTCGGTTCTAGTGCCCTTGGGTTTTGGGGCATTAGTTGCGGTTACTGGAATTCCGGCCCTGTTGCTAACGGGTGCGGTGGTCTTCGGGTTGGGGTCGATGCCTGCAGTAAAGGCGAACCGTGAAGATTTCCAAACAAGAACTAGCGCTACGGACTAAAGCTGCGATAGCAACGTCGACGCGTTAACAATACCAATTGACGAACTGGTATTACATTGGTACTATTTTTTGCGATCAAGTTCTGCGCAAGACAGTCCAACATTTCAAACTAAGCACTTACTATCTAGCCACATTAACCAAAATAGGCCAATCCAGTTCCTCCGACGGGATTGCCAAATGGAGACCACAATGAGTTCAAAAGCAGGAAATGACGTTTTTGAGGGCCAATCAAACCGGTTAGCCCTATCGGCCATTAGTTTGGCTGTTGCTGTTTTAGCTGGGCCGCTTAGTTTGGGTTCTGCGGTTGCGCAAACTGCGCCTGCACCAGCGACGCCGGCGGTTCAAGCAACAACAAAAAGCGAAACATTAGACGCCACCGTTATTACAGGCACGCGCATTCGCGCGGCCAACATTACTGGTACAAGCCCAGTGACGCAATTAGGTGCCGAAGAAATTCAAATGATTCGCGCAATTACCGTAGAAGACTTCTCGGTAAAGCTTCCGCAGTTAGCGGGTGGTGTAAACAGCACCTCGGCCGGTAGTGATGCATTTGGCGCGCAAACTTTAGACTTGCGTAACTTAGGGCAAAGCCGCACCTTGGTATTGATTAACGGTACTCGTGCAGTTCCATTTAGTTTCCGTAACGCGGTCGACGTTAACTTTGTACCAGCCCCTTTGTTACGCCGCGTTGATGTGCTCACCGGCGGCGCTGCTGCCGTGTACGGTGCGGACGCTATTGCTGGTGTCGTTAACTTTATTATTAACGACAAGTTTGAAGGCTTGCAAGCCTCTGCAAACTATCGTTCAGGCAATGGTGGTGGCTCACAATCGGGTATCAACTTAACGGGCGGCATGCCTATTGCAGGCCGTGGCAGCGTTGTTGGCTATTTAGAGTACACCGAGCGTAAAGGTTTGTTGGCAGGAGAGCGCGATTGGGCTTTAGCGCGTCCTACATTGTTAGCAAGTAGTGGCGGTACATTTACTGACGTTGCGACAGGTCGTATTTCAGCATTTGATTCTGCCGGAGCGTTTTCGACAACAGCGCAAACAACTGATTACACACCGCAGTATTTCTTGATTCAACCGTTACAACGTACCAACGCTTCAGTGTTTTTTAAATACGATGTAACCGATGCAATTCAGGGTTACGGACGCTTTATGTTCTCGAATGTAAAGACCACCGGGGCGCCGCGTTCTGGGCAAGCTCCAGCCGTTGTTAATGCCAACTACAACATTAACGCGACCAATCCATTTTTAACCGCTGACATTCGCAATCGCTTAACGTTTGTTGGTGGCGTGGCTAACGTTACGATCAACCGCTCGTTGGGCGAGTTGGGCGTCATTACTGCCGAGAACGATCGCGATACCCAGCAATTTCAGTTGGGTGTTAAAGGCAACTTAACCGACTCCATTACTTGGGACCTCTATGCCCAATTTGGTAAATCAAGTGAGTCAGTTGTTGTTTCGGGTGATGGCCTGCGCGCTAACTTTCCAGCGCTAGTCAATACCATCGATTTATTTGGACCAGGTGCCGATGTGTCGGGTCTTGCACAACCGTTTAAATATGGTGATCGTAAGCGTACACAAAACGTATTTGCGTTAACGCTGTCCGGCGATTCTAGTGGTTTCTTTAAATTACCAGCAGGTCCGTTAGGCTTTGCTGTCGGCTTAGAGGCTCGTCGTGAAAAAGGTATTTTTGATTACAACCCAACCTTAAACACATCGTTCCGTCAAGGTAACGAATCGGGCCCTGCAGTACCGCCATTCTTTAACGCTAACGAAGCTTATGCCGAAGTATTAGTACCTGTTTTGGCTAATATGCCGTTGGTTAAAAACTTGTCGCTAGAAGCCGCGTATCGCAATTCGTCGTACAAAAAATCGGTTGGTAGCGAAAACAGCTACGGCACCAATAAAATTGGTTTGTCATGGGCTGTTGATGACAACTTGCGTTTGCGTGCAACTAGCCAATCGGTGATTCGTGAACCAAACTTTGGTGAGTTTGCAAACCCAGTGGGTTCAATTCCATTTGCTAACCTTGTAAACGTAGCGCGCTTGCGTCCGCGTTATCAAGGTGACCCTTGTGTGTTGGGTACCGGTAACGCAGCGCAGTGTGCTCGCTTTGGCGCGCCAGCAGTTGGTTCCTACGATTCGTTGGCCGGTGCGAACTTAACCGGTGGATACTTCTTCGGTGGTAACCCCGATATCCGCGCGGAAAAAGGTAAGACCCGTACTTTGGGTGCAGTTATTACGCCCCAGTTCTTGCCAGGCTTAAGCTTAACTTTAGATGCTTACAACATTAAGTTAAACGATGCTGTTGGCGTTGTGCAACCGGTTGATGCTTTAACCAGCTGCTACATCACCGATCCAATTGCAAACAATCCATTGTGCGCAGCGGTAACACGAGACCCAGTTACAGGTCGTATTAAAGACGGCTTCCCAGTTGATCGTAACTTAGCTTCTATCGTTCAAAAAGGTCTTGATATTGATCTATCCTACAAAATGAACTTGCCAGCAGGAAGCTGGGCGAAGGCCATGATGTTTGGATATCAGGCGGCAATGGTCAACACCTACACCATTCAACGTAATGCCGTTTTGTTGCCAATCGATTGTAAAGGTTCTTACGGTTCACGTTGTTCGTCTGATGCAGTGAGCTTAGTGGCTCCAGCGTATCGTCATCGTATTACTGCCGGTTTCCAATCGGCTGGTTACTCGGCGCAGTTAGGCTGGAAGCGTGTGGGCGAAGTAAAAGACAGTACCGTTGGCAGCACCGATGTCATCAAAGCGCAAGACTACTTGGACTTGAACTTCTCGTACGAGCCACAAATGGTTAAGGGTTTGAAACTGAACTTTGGTATTGATAACTTAACTAATAAACAGCCGCCGTTTGCAACCAATGCGGGCTCGTTTAATACTTACCCTGATACCTACAATGTGTTGGGTCGTAGTTATGGAATTACTGGGACTTATAAGTTTTAATTTGGCTTAATTTAAGTTGGATAAAAAAGGGCACTTCGGTGCTCTTTTTTTCTTTTAAATTCTGACTTGAGCGAAGTTATAGTTCAGTTGCCCTAGCTTTGTCGAACTCGCAGTCTCGGCTTCTTGATCTTTAATTAAAGCAGCTCAACAATCGGCACCGTTTTGAGTTTCAACGATTTTTTAACAAAATCTTTATCAAAGGTAAACAGCGAATCACATTTGGATGCACTTGCTAAGTGTAAAGCATCAGCAAAATCCATTCCTTTTGAATAATGCCCTAAAGCTTGTACGACCAATACTTCAGACTCGAAGGACAAATTGCGAATCGCTAAAAGAGCTTCTAAGCTACTGGCAAGTTGTTTGGTTTCTAAGCCGTACGGACCACGCAACACCCATTCAAGTTCAAGGCAAACGGTGAGCGGAACAAAAAACGCTTGCTTCGAATCGATTAACAGTGCTGCCTTTTTCGCTTGAACCGGATCATCGTTTGTAAGTAGGCGGACCAGAATATTGGTGTCTAAAGTAATCATGTTTTTTTTGCGAACCGAGCTACGTCGATTTTAGACAAATCGATTTTGGGCCCTTTGTAATCAGCCACGCCTAGGCAGCTAGCCGCTGTTCGAGTTTTCCGTTCTGGCTCAACGAATGCGCGAAACCCCCCGCTTTCGATGCTAATCTCGATACGCGTTCCTGCACTTATCCCGAGAGAAGCTCGGACTGCTGCGGGAATAACGAATTGCCCTTTTTCAGATACCGTAACAATTGACATGAGTTCGCTTCCTAAAAGATTAATTTGACTTACATCAGTAAGTCAAATCTTAGCAGCAGTTTGGCCGTTGCACAATCGGTGTTATTGAATCTAACTGAAATTGTTGATGCAATTGCTTGTCACGATGGACTGAAAAGTTAAAACACCTTGCCCAGCTAACGGCCGAGTCAAGATCAGCGCGAAAGGGCAGGTAGAGCTCAAACTAAAGACGCGGTGGCGCGATGGCACCACGCATCACGTGATGTTGCCGTTGGAGTTTATGCAACGGCTGGCACGGTGCTCTAGTAAAAACAAGGCCACTGATTCTTGACCTTCGAGAATGCAGGCGACCAAAGGCGTTGCCAAAAACTTCGGATGTGCAAAGTTAATATCGACGCCCTCACCTATATGGTATTCAACCAAATCGAGATTTCCCTCACAGGCGGCGTTAAATAGCTCCTTCCAATTACCTGCAGACACTTGGTTTCCCTATCGATGAGTATGCAGCTAGTCGCTAAAGTAGCTCAATCTAGTTCGCAAAAAAGTATCGCACCAAACCCAAGGCCAGTGCAAACAGATAGCCATAAGAAAATTTATCTATGCGCAGCGTTGGTTCGCCCCTTTTTGCGCGCCAAGCACCGATGAGCATCATTAGACCACCAACCAAGATCGGGGTGATCAACAGGTTAGCGATACGCCACGTTTCAGCCGCAAAATTGTTGGGGAATATTAAAAGACTGAGTCCACCCAATACGGTTCCAAACAATACAAAACCAAAAGCCGCAAGCCACGGGTTTGGTTGGCGTCTAAAAGGTTCACCTAAAGAACGAAACCCTGTTTGTATCAGTGTTTCGCCAATGGCTTGAAGTAATAACTCGCCAAACACCTCAAAGATAAATTCGATCATTATATTGCGCTAAGTTTTGATTGTTTGATTGTTTGATTGTTTGATTCTATTGACCAAACCCTCTGCCCACTCTTCAAATGCGACGGACCGACAGAAATGAGGATCTTTTAAATTGAAAACTCCGACGAATTGGTAAAAACCACATGAAAATTCAAGTGATTTTTTGCAATTTGATATTCGCGGTAAAAGTTTCAAACCTTCGAACTAGTGTCAACTCGCGGCCTCTTACGACATCGCGTTAATTTTGAATTGAAGTAATCACAGCGAGCACACGCAGAACGAGATCTACTTCTTGAGCGGCTCTTGTTTTCGACCAAGATTAAGAAACCGAATCCAAAAAACAAGCTCAAGGGAACCACCCACTACAACGAAAAAACTAGCCCAAGTCGCAGCGCCCACCGCGTAACAGCCAAGAGCAGCTAATAAGAACAAACCAGTGATTAGATGTCGTTTCATAATATTCCCAAAGTTATCGAATTAATCATCTCGACAAGGGAGTGTCGTTTTATTTTTCAGATTGCGCAAGCTGTAAACCAAGCCCCGCAACGGCAACTGCAAAACCTTTACGTAGCCATGTTTGCACCGTAGGCGATTCAATCACTGATTTGCGAAATGCGTGGGCTAAGAATCCATAAACAACAAATATGGCAAATGTAATCAGCATGAACACAGCACTGCGAACTAACAATTGGCCCAAAGGCGAAGTCGCGGTAGGGCTGACGAATTGCGGTAAAAACGCAAGAAAAAATATCGTTAACTTTGGGTTCAATATATTAAGCAAAAAGGCTTTTACAATTAAGGAACCCTTTGCAAACTATTGAAGCGGGTGTTCAACTTAAACTTAACCCGTTGCCCGCAGGGTGGTGGGGAATTGAGAATCATCTCGGCGATCCTACAGCGTCAAGCGATAGAGAAGATCCCGAACCATTTAGGGTTAGAAGCGCAACCGCCACCCCTATTACCAGCACGAGGACAAATGGCGTTCTAAAGCGTCAGGTGTAAAAACCAAAGCAGTACCCAAACATTTTAGCCCAAATGTTCTGGCTGCGAAGGCGGCTAAGTGAAGTGCGAACTGGAGCCGATTGGGGTGGATTTCAGCTTAAAATCCTTATCCCCGCTCCGCGTCAAGCGCTCCAATTTTTGTTGGTCAAGTTGGGCCACCAAATTGGCGGTTGAACCTCGTGCGAAAAGCTTGCCAAAGAAATCTCGCAAAAGTTACGAAATTGATGCCCTCAATAACTTGCCGACATTCAAGGAAGATCGTTCCTTGAAAACTCGAACCCTGCCTCGATTTTTAGTGGTGGCTCCTCATCTTGACTAGTCTTGTGGTGCGATCTATTATTACATCTGTAATAACGGAGATCATCCATGCACATGCTCAAACTTACTCAAATTGGTAATTCAGTTGGTGTCGTTTTACCCAAAGAAGCTCTAGCTCGCTTGAAAGTTGAGAAAGGAGAAACCCTGTTCTTAACAGAGACCCCTGATGGATATACCTTGACACCATACGATCCGTCGATTGATGAGGAAATTCGAGCCGGCCGCGCGTTTATGAATGAGTTTCGCGACACCTTTCACCAACTAGCGAAATGAACTGGCGGTGGGTATCAAAGCAGGCGTTAGTTATTCTGCATGATGAAAGCTTAGCCACCCACGGTGGAAGCACTGGGATTCGTGACAAGAATTTGCTGGAGTCAGCTTTAGCGCGACCAAGAAATTTGGTTACTTATTCGGACGCCGATTTAGCGCCTGATGTTGCGGCATTGGCAGCGGCCTATTGCGTTGGACTTGCGAAAAACCATCCTTTTGTCGATGGCAACAAACGGGTCACATTTCTCGCCACTGGTTTGTTTCTTTATCTTAACGGGTATCGGATTACAGCTTCACAAACCGATGCGACGTTAATTATTCTAGCCGTCGCTGCGAGCGAGCTCTCTGAGATTGAACTCGCCAAATGGCTGCGTAATCACATTGATCTGCAACAACCCTAGATCGTCAAAACTCAAAAGGTGCCAAAGCCACGGCTTCATTTAATTCGATTTCACGGCGCTTAGTTGCCAAAAAATGAAGCTGGGCATCTTTACCGAAGCAGCGTTGACGGTTTCCCTTCTACTGTCGAGGCCGGCTGGTACGCTAGTCGTTAAAACTCCTCCCCCATCTCAGCCAACTGTTGCGCTTGATTCTCTGCGACTAACGAATCAATCATGTCAGCAATATCACCGTCCATCATCATTTGTAACTTGTACAAGGTTAAATTAATTCGATGATCCGTTACGCGGCCTTGGGGGAAGTTGTAGGTGCGAATGCGTTCGCTGCGATCGCCCGAACCAACCAGCGAACGACGGTGCGCGGCCTCTTTCGATTCGCGCTCGCGGCGTTGTTTGTCTTCGATGCGCGAGATTAAAACCTTCATCGCTTTGTCTTTGTTTTGATGCTGTGAGCGGCCGTCTTGGCACTCGGCCACAGTGCCAGTTGGTAGATGCGTAATGCGCACAGCCGACTCTGTTTTATTTACGTGCTGTCCACCCGCGCCTGATGCGCGATACACGTCAATACGTAATTCTGATGGGTCTATCTTAATGGCGCTTACTTCGTCTGGCTCAGCCATGATGGCGACTGTGCAAGCCGAGGTATGAATACGTCCTTGCGTCTCGGTGGTGGGTACGCGTTGTACGCGATGGCCGCCCGATTCGAACTTCATTTTGCCAAATACCTCGGCACCTTCAACACGCACGATGACTTCTTTGTAGCCACCTAAATCGGATTCACTGGCCGACATAATTTCGGTTTTCCAACCGACGCGTTCACAGTAACGCAAATACATGCGTAGTAAGTCGCCTGCAAATAAAGCCGATTCATCGCCGCCCGTACCCGCACGAATTTCTAAAAATATATTGCGATAGTCGCTGGGATCTTTGGGCAGCATTAATCGCTCAAGTAAAGCGGTCTCAGCTTGCATTCGGTTTTGCGCATCGGCTAATTCTTCAAGCGCAAATTCTTCCATGTCGGGGTCGCTCTTCATGGCATCGGCCGCTTCGGTATCGCGCTCGGCTTGGGTGAACGCAAGGAAATGCTCGTAAAGCTGAGTTAATTCAGAGTGTTGGCGCGTGAGGTCGCGAAAGCGCGTCATGTCGTTGCCAACATCGGGCGTTGCTAATTCACGATTAATTTCTTCGATTCGCTCGCCAGCCAGCACGAGCTTGTTACGCATTGATTTTTTCATTAAACCTTGGGGGGAAGCTTGTCGTTACTTTTTATTTCAGTGGGCAGTACGCGGTCTAGCCACTGCTGCATTTGTGCCAGTTGTTCATTGTCGTTGCCACCGTCGCGCATCATTTGCATTGGGCCGTGCATAAACTTTGCCGTTAGGCTTTGCGCTAACTGTGCCATGACGGCATTGGCATCATCGCCACGCGCTAACGCCCGTTGGGCGCGCTCTAATTCGTGTTTGGCAATTGCGTCACCACGCTCTTGTAGTTGCTTAATGGCGGGCACCGTACGACGCGTTTGCATCCAACCCATAAACGATTGCACTTGGATTTCAATAATGGCTTCGGCTTGCGCTACAGCAGCTTGGCGCGCCGCTTTATTGGTTTGTATCAGTTGGCCCAAATCATCTACTGTGTACAGGTACACATCGGTTAGGCGTGCGACTTCGGGTTCGATATCGCGCGGCACGGCAAGATCAACCATCACAACGGGCCGACGACGGCGGGCCTTTAAAGCGCGCTCAACTAGCCCCAAGCCAATGATGGGCAAAGTGCTGGCTGTGCAAGACACTACGACATCAAACTGATCTAAAAAGGCAGGCACTTCGGACAATGCAATTGAATGCGCGTTAAACCGTTGCGCTAATGTTTGCCCGCGTTCTAACGTGCGATTGGCAATGACCATTTGTTTTGGATGTTGAGCCGCAAAATGCGTGGCGGTTAACTCAATCATTTCGCCTGCGCCAATAAACAAAATTTTACTGTCGCGTAAATCTTCAAACACGCGTTGCGCTAAGCGAACGCTGGCGGCCGCTAACGAAACCGATTGGCTGCCAATTTCGGTATTGGTTCGCACTTCTTTGGCCACGGAAAACGAGCGCTGAAATAATTGATGCAATTGCGTGCCTAACGCATGGGCCGATTGCGCAGAACGCGCCGCGTCTTTCATCTGGCCTAAAATTTGGGGCTCGCCAAGCACCATCGAATCTAATCCACTGGCAACCCGAAACGCGTGGCGCACTGCTTCGTCGTTTGCACGAATATACAAATGGTTATGCAAACTATCAGGCGAAATTTGATGCTCTTGGCTTAACCACTGCGTCAGTGCTTGTTGGGTCTGTTCGATTCGGTTGGTATCGGACCCGGCCACATACAATTCGGTACGATTGCAGGTCGACAAAATTGCGCCCTCTTGCACCACACCTTTTAAACGATCACGCAAACTTCCCAAGGCGCTTGCCAAACGTTCAGCCGGAAACGCCACCTGTTCGCGCAGTGCGAGTGGGGCGGTTTGATGATTAAGGCCAAGGGTTAACAACGTCATGGGCCGAATTATAAGGAGGCCGAGCGAAATCCCATAGGGTCGAATAGGCACTTCCGTGGGGAAAACGCACAGTTTTCGTTGCAAAGTGCCTTCGACCTTGTTTAAAAAGTACTGGTTTTTCAACACGGGAATATCGAAGAGTCTCCGCGTTTGCGGTTATGATGCGACACGGAGCCGCCAACGGCATCGGCGTGGGTTCGTCCCGGATATTGGCCGTTGGAGCGTCTAAGTATTTAGGAGGGGCCGCCATGGCTTCAGTATCAGTACGTCAAGTCGAAAAGACTTATAGCAAAACGACCAAAGTGATTCACGGCATTAGTGTCGATATTGCGGACGGAGAATTTTGTGTTTTAGTCGGCCCATCGGGCTGCGGAAAATCAACCTTGTTGCGCATGATTGCAGGCCTAGAAGAAATTTCAGGTGGCGAAATTTTAATTGGTGATCGCGTTGTAAATGACGTAGCCCCAAAAGAGCGCGATATTGCGATGGTGTTTCAAAACTACGCTTTGTACCCGCACATGACGGTGCGAGATAACATGGCGTTTTCGCTGATGTTAGCCAAACGCGAAAAATCCGAAATCGATCGACGGGTTGGCGAGGCGTCATCAATTTTGGGCTTAAACGATTATTTAGATCGCTTCCCGCGTCAATTATCAGGTGGTCAACGCCAACGCGTTGCAATGGGTCGCGCTATTGTGCGTAACCCGCAAGTGTTTTTGTTCGACGAGCCCTTGTCGAACTTAGATGCAAAATTACGGGTGCAAATGCGTACCGAAATTAAAGCTTTGCATCAACGCTTAAAAACCACTGCAATTTATGTAACGCACGATCAAATTGAAGCCATGACCATGGCCGATAAAATTGTAGTCTTGCGTGATGGCATTATTGAACAAGTCGGCGCACCGCTCGATTTATATGACAACCCCGTAAACACCTTCGTTGCGCAATTTATTGGTTCACCGTCAATGAACTTAATAAAAGGCACGGTTGCCGATGGCGCCATACAACTAGGTGAAGGCGGTAAAGTTCCCTTGCCAAATGCCTTAAAAGTTAGCGAGGGTCAGCAACTCACTTTTGGTATGCGCCCTGAGCATTTTGAAATTAGCACAGGTACGGATGGTATTGCGGCTCTAGTCCACGTGATCGAACCAACTGGCGCCGATACGCAAGTGGTGTTTAAAGTAGGCCAACAAGAGGTCGTTGTTGTGGCACGTGATCGTGTGCATTGCAAAGCTGGTGATGCAATTCGCTTAGTGCCTGATATGAAACGCGCGCACTGGTTTGATGGACAAACTGGGAAGCGGTTGGTTTAAAAAAACCGAAGCGATTGTTGATTTTTCTTGCTAGATCTACAAATGAAACCCGAAGATATTGTTCAGACACAACTTGAGGCTTACAACGCAAAAAATATTGAAGCGTTGTTAGCCACTTACGCGCCAGATGCCGAGCATTTCGTTTTACATGGTGCATTACTGGCTAAAGGACAAGAACAATTACGCACTCGTTTTTTACAGCGCTTTGCCGAGCCTGATTTGCACGCTAAATTGTTATCTCGAACGGTCCTGGGTAATTTTGTTGTCGATCGTGAAGTTGTTACCAGAAATTTTGTCAGTGGCCGTGGTTCGGTTGAACTTCTTTGCGTCTACGAGATTGAAAATAGCTGCATTATCAGGGCTTCATTTGCATCTGGACCGGAGCAGTACGAATGAAATTAGTCGGTTCAACAGCGATAAACCTTAAGCACAAAGCGTCGTGTCATTGCGGCGCCGTTGTGCTCGAATTAGATTTACCTGATGGCTTCGTTCCAACAAATGATGGCGTAAATCATCCGGCTGATCGAGTTAAACCCGCTCCATCGCATGATTAACAAAATTACGAATTCGTTGTCCGAGGCGATTGGTATTGTTGCTGATGGTTCAACTGTACTAATCGGTGGCTTCGGCACCGCGGGCATCCCCAGTGTTTTAATTGACGGACTAATAGATTCTGGCGCGCGTAATTTAACGGTCGTCAATAACAATGCGGGTAACGGTGATACGGGTTTGGCTTTACTATTAAAAGCCGGAAGGGTACGAAAAATAATTTGCAGCTTCCCACGCCAAACCGATTCATATGTATTTGATAGTTTGTATCGCGCCGGAAAAATAGAATTAGAACTAGTTCCCCAAGGAACCTTGGCCGAACGCATGCGAGCCGCTGGTGCCGGTATTGGTGGCTTTTTTGTTCGCACCGCAGCAGGTACTTTGTTGGCAGCAGGCAAAGAGACGCGTGAAATTGATGGACAACTTTATGTGTACGAATCGCCCATTCACGCAGATTTGGCGTTGATAAAAGCCGAGCAAGGTGATCGGTGGGGCAACTTAACCTATCGTAAAACAGCGCGTAATTTTGGGCCAGTGATGGCCGCCGCCGCGAAGCGAACGGTTGCTAGCGTGCATAAAGTTGTGGCGCTAGGTGAACTTGATCCAGAGCAGGTCGTAACGCCCGGGATTTTTGTGCACGCCGTCTTGCTGATTCCAAACGTAAAAACGGTTGGTGGGGGCATGAAATGACCTTGTTTACTAAAGACCAAATTGCAGCTCGCATTGCGCGCGATATTCCCGAGGGTGCTTATGTCAATTTGGGGATCGGGATGCCCACGTTGGTGGCCAACCATATTGCGCCAGATCGAGAAGTGATTTTACAAAGTGAAAATGGCATTCTTGGTATGGGCGGCGCGCCGTCGCCCAAGTTCGAAGATTTTGATTTAATTAATGCAGGCAAGCAAGCCGTAACGATTGTTGCGGGCGGTGCCTATTTTCATTCAGCCGACAGCTTTGCCATGATGCGTGCTGGGCACATTGATATTTGTGTGTTGGGTGCGTTTCAAGTGTCTTTGCAAGGCGATATTGCCAATTGGCATGCCGCTGCAACTTTAGATAACTTAGAGTCCATTCCCGCCGTGGGTGGCGCGATGGATTTAGCGACAGGTGCTCGGCAAACATGGGTCATGATGGACCTGTTTACTAAACAAGGTGTTAGTAAATTAGTCAAGCGCTGTACTTATGCGCTCACGGGCTTGTCTTGCGTAAAGCGTGTGTACAGCGATCACGCAATTTTTGCTATAGACGATGGTGTTGTAACTGTTTTAGAGGCTGCGCCAGGTTTTGATGCGCAGTCTTTTTTCAATTCGATAGGATAGAAGTGGAACTGGATAAACCGTTGTTACACACCTTTGCTTGTTCGCATTATTGCGAACGGGCGCGTTGGGGCCTGCAAGTAAAGAAAATTGATTTTGAAGAAGTGCAACATGTAGCGGGTTTTCACAAACAAACGATTTATCAACTGACTGGCAAACCAACATTACCTGTCTTGCAGTTTGATAAAAGCGATGCGCTAAAGACCCGACCAAAAACCCTGTCGGGCAGCGGTGCAATTTTGGATTGGTGCATGGGTGCTTCACCCGATGCGCAGTTTGAGCAACAATGCGAAGCCGATTTGGGCCGTTTGATTCGGCAGTTTACTTATGCTGCTAGTTTGCGACAGCCGAATTCTAAAGTTAAAGAGATGTTGTTGTGCGGTGGCCCAAGGTGGCAATTAAACACAATGAAATTAGCCTGGCCACTTATTATTCCTGTAATGGAAAAACAACTCGATGCCTACGCCAGCAAGTTGCCAGCGATTGGTGCCGAGTTAGAAATACTTTTAAACGCAGTGAATACGCGTTTGGGCAATCGGCCTTACTTTGATGAATCGGGCTTTAGCCGGATCGACATCACGGTGGCAAGTTTAATCGCACCGCTAGCGCGGCCAACCCAAATACCACTTTACCAACCCGTGCAATTTTTACCCCAAGCGCAACCTTGGGTTGATCGTTGGAATGGACTGCCCGTAATGGAGTGGGCACGTAATATTTATAATCAACATCGTTAATTTAACGTTATGAAAAACAATACTTTTGTATTACTAGCCGCAACCGTGTTGGCGTTAAGTTCTTTTACTGTCAATTTGCACGCCCAGCAAGTGCCGAGTAATCAAACCAATGCTACGCGCGCCCGCATTGTTGTGACGGGTGATTTGGAAGCGATTGGTATCGGGCAGCAAGGCGTTTGCGGTGCGATGGATCAGGTCACCAGCAGCGAGTTTCAGCGGGTTATGGTTCCGGCAGCCAAGCGTACTTGGTTACGGGTTGTACATTCAAGCGAGGGCGAGTCATGTATTGCCGATGGGTCGTTTATTCCCGACCCGAATCAAGCCTACATTGTTCGGTTTATCAATTTAAAAAACGCCTGTGTAGTGGAGTTGTTTAAAATTGTGCCCGGTGCCGATCCAGCACGCATTCCTTTGCAAGCCGAATCGACGAGAGATTGTCCGAGTAAATAATGAGCTCTTCCCTTGAATTTAAATAATTCAAGGTAAAGTGTTTTATTAAAAAGTTTTGGAGTTGCGCTATGTCTAAATTAAAAGCCGATTACCTTATTGTTGGAAGTGGCGCAGTAGGCATGGCGTTTGCCGACACCTTAATTAACGAATCCGACGCCACTTGCATTATTGTTGACCGTCACGCTGCGCCCGGTGGACATTGGAATGATGCCTACCCCTTTGTTCGATTACACCAACCTTCGGCTTACTACGGCGTCAATTCGCGCCCTTTAGGGACTTTGGCTAAAGATGCAACTGGGCTCAATAAAGGAATGTACGAGCGCGCTTCAGCGGCAGAGCTATTAAGCTACTACGAGCAAGTCATGCAACAGTTGTTAGCGACTGGCCGCGTACAGTATTTCCCGCTGTGTGACTTAAAGGAAGTTCCAAGTACTAATGATGCCGAGTTTGTCTCGCTGTTATCGGGCGAAAAACATAAAGTGCAGTTTAGTAAAAAATGGGTCGATACTAGCTATTTAAAAACTGCGGTTCCTTCGACTCACAAACCTAAATATTCAATTGCTGAAGGCGTGCATTGCATTCCCTTAAATGGTTTGCAAACCTTACAGCGCACCCCTTCTGAATTCGTTGTGATTGGTTCTGGAAAAACCGGCATTGATGCTTGTGTGTGGCTACTAGAAAACGGTGTAAACCCCGATAAAATTCAATGGATTATGCCGCGCGATGCGTGGTACTTAAACCGTGATTTTGTTCAGCCGGGGGCAGAGTTTTTTGTACAGTCGTTTAGCAGTTTTGCGACGCAACTAGAGTGCGTCGCTCAAGCCGAATCGGTCTCCGATTTGCTTCAGCGTTTAGAAGGTTCGGCTCAACTCTTGCGATTAGACCCCACAGTTGAGCCAACGATGTATCACGGCGCAATTTGCTCAAACTCTGAACTTGAGCAATTGCGGCGTATCAAAAAAGTCATTCGTCAGGGACGCATTCAACGGTTAGAGCCAGATCATATTGTTTTCGAAAATGGCGCAAAAGTAGTCACTTCTGCTGACGCGTTATTTGTCGATTGCTCGGCTAGCGCGGTCGCTTTATTGCCCATCATTCCAGTGTTTCAAAACAATAAAATTACACCCCAGTTTATTCGCACGGTTCAACCCACTTTTAGCGCCGCATTAACAGCCTATGTAGAAATGAATTTCGAAAATGAAACGGACAAAAACCAAATTTGTGGCGTTGTACCGTTGCCTGATAAGCCAGTCGATTGGCTAAAGATGTTGGCCGCTAATATGCGTAACCAACAACGTTGGGGCAAAGAAAAACCAATGCGCGCGTGGATCGCAAAATCACGGTTGGATGGGTTTACTGCTTTGGCTGCATCAGTGCAACCGACAGATACAGAGAAAGTTGCGGTGCTGCAGCGTTACGCAGCGGCGGCTATGCCAGCGGCAATGAAATTGCGGGCGTTATTAGCTTAGTACCGCGATATCAATTGACTTAGCGGCATCGCAAAGTTGCTCATCGAAACTCGCTAAAGGCGCGCGTAGCCGTTGTGCAAGCAGTAAATACGAGGCATCGTAAGTCGTTAGGTCGTGTTTTAAAGCGCAGGCCAATAGTTTCGGCGAAGGCGTGGCCAGTTCGTCAAATGCAATTGGAAGGGTAGCAAAGGTTTCTATGACGCTTGTAGCGTCTTGTTTGGTCATACGTTTTCGCCGAATGGCTGAAACAAGCCCGTTGGTTACCTCTAAGTTGAGTAGCGCAGGTGCACATATGCTACCTTGCGCCATGATCGCTTCGGCTTTGCTGGCCAATTCTTCGTTTAGTAGTAATGCCAGTACCACCGACGCGTCAATAACGATGGCCATCGTGTGCCATTTCTTTTATTGTTAGCTTGTTTTCAGCAGTTACACTTTTTGTAACGCTATCCAACGTAACCCCTTTTGCATTCAGTCGCTTACGCAGCTTAGCGATTGCAAGCAAACTGGTTTGCATGGGCTCGTGGTTCTCGGTGTCGATTGGTATAAGCTGTGCAACGGGCTGTCCGTGGCGAGTAATCACAAAACGTTCGCCTTTTTCCGCGCGCGCAATTAAGTTTGGTAAGTGCGTTTTTGCGTCGTAGGCTGAAACAGGTTCAGCAATTTGAAATTTGCTTTTCATGTAGTTAGACTAGACTAGTCTAGTCTAACTTGTCAATTGAATTCTGCTGTGCCTGCTTCATCCCAGCAAAGTAAACCCGCCTGCCGTCGATCTCAATTGAACTTTTTTGCCATATGGCAACGTCGCTTTATCGCTGACATGACCAAATGGCAAACCAGTCAATATGGGCGTTTTGGTTTGCGTACGCAGATGAGCAATAACGGCATCAAGGTTAAAGCCGTTGTCGTTAGCGTTTAATTTGTAGTCGGTAAATTGTCCTAAAACAATAGCGCGTTGTTTGTCTAAAATGCCTGCTTGTTTTAGCTGTAGCAACATGCGCTCAATGCGGTAGGGGTGTTCGGATATGTCTTCAAAAAACAAAATGCCATTTTTAATGGTGGGCATATAAGGGGTGCCTAATAGGGCACAAAACATGGCTAAATTACCGCCCCACAAAATACCACCGGTTTCTACTTTTGGTTGCTTGGCTTCTTTTGTTAAGCCCCTCACTTTTATGTTTAACGTGCCCGTTTCAATCATTGGCCAAAAGTGATCCTCGGTAAACGAGCTAATTACTTCGCCGCCAAACGCAACGGCAGAAGGGCCATGCAAACTTGCCGTGCCGGTTGTTGCTAGTAGAGCCAAATTCATTGCGGTGAAGTCGCTGTAGCCAATAAAACGCTTACCGGAGTCGGCTAATTTTTTCCATTTAATATCTGCCATCAACCGCGTTAATCCGTAACCGCCCCGTGCCGCCATAACGATATCGACTGATTTGTCGGCAACTACTTGATGTAAAGCATCCAATCGCTCTTGGTCGGTTCCCGCAAAACGTTGAAATTTGGCCCAAGTAGCCTCGGGCGAGGTCACTGCATAGCCATGACCTGCAAAGTAGCTCGCTGCGCGATCCAGCACGGCGTGATCGGCAATAGCGCCACTTAACGCGACGATGGCAATGTTGCGATTCGCAGAATTTGTGTCGGTGGATATGGTTGGGGAGGCGAGCTTTTTGGTCGATGGCATGGGTGTATTAATAGTTTTTGGTTGAACGTGCGTGCAAGTATGCGGTAGTTCTGTGAGCCGATTATGAAGATCGCGTTGCAAATGAGCGCGAAAATTACGCTAGCTAGGGTTTTTCCTTGAAAACAATTGGCGATATTAAGTTTAAAGCGCGCAAAACTAAGTCAAAATAACATGGCCTAAATCAAACTGGTTTAAGCCGCGACTAACCCTTGAACCTTCAACACGTCCATTACCAATGACCACGCTTGCCTCAAAATTAAATGCCCGTATTACCAATTCTAAAGATGCTCCTTTGGTACAAGATATTCGGCTGTTAGGCCGCCTGTTAGGCCAAGTGATTCGCGAGCAAGAGGGTGCAGCCGCGTTTGATTTGGTCGAGCATATTCGCAAACTATCGGTTGCCTACCGTCGCGATAGTGATGCGCAAGCAGATCGTGCTTTGCAAAAATTATTGCGCTCGGTTAGTAGCGATGACACGGTCATGGTGATTCGTGCATTTACCTATTTTAGTCACTTGGCCAACTTAGCTGAAGACCGACACCACGGTCGCCGTCGTCAGGTACATGCGTTAAAGGGTGAGCAACAAGAGGGTAGTTTAGAAGCTGCTTTGGACGAACTAAAAAAACACGGTGTGAAACCCTCGCAAGTTGCTAACCAGTTATCCAAAGGCCTAATTGCACCGGTGCTTACGGCCCACCCTACCGAAGTGCAACGCAAGAGTATTTTAGATGCAGAGAACGATATTGCACGTTTACTTATTGCCCGCGATGCAACGCAAGTCACTAGCGAGCTCGATTTAATCGACGAACAATTGCATGCTCGCGTTACGCAGCTTTGGCAAACCCGTTTGCTGCGCTATACCAAACTTACCGTAGCCGACGAAGTTGAAAATGCGCTGAGTTACTACGGCACGACGTTTCTAAAAGAAGTGCCCGCCCTCTATGCGGCCCTCGAAAGACAAACTGGTAGTAGCCTTGACCATAGTTTTTTTAGAATGGGGCATTGGATGGCAGGCGATCGCGACGGCAACCCAAACGTCTCGGCGCAAACTTTAGATTCGGCCTTAAAACGACAAACCGAAGTTGCTCTTAGTTTTTACCTAGAAGAAATTCACGCGCTCGGTAGCGAGCTATCGATGTCGGCTCAGTTAGTGCAATTAAGCCCTCAATTATTGGCGCTTGCCGAGGCTTCGCCCGACACTAACGCGCATCGTCGCGATGAACCCTACCGGCGTGCTTTGTTAGGGGTGTATGCGCGGCTTTGCGAAACATTGTTTGCATTAACTGGTTCGCGCCCAACTCGCCCCCCAATTGCGCTGGGCAGTGCGTACACCAGTGCTGACCAGCTACGTACCGATTTACAAACTGTGGCAGATTCGTTGCGCGCTAGCGGCGGCGCAGCGATCGTAGCGATGCGCTTGCGTGGTTTAAAGCGCGCGGTGCAAGTATTTGGATTCCATTTGGCAACGATCGATTTGCGCCAAAGCTCCGATGTACACGAGGCCGTCATTGGCGAGCTTTTGGCCACGGCTCAAATCGAAAGTAACTATTCTGGATTAGACGAACTAAAAAAACGCGAGCTATTGTTGCAACTGCTCAATGAAGCGCGGCCTTTGCGTGTGCACGCGGCGCAGTATTCCGAATTGCTAATTGGCGAGCTCGCTATTTTTCAGGCGGCTTTGTATGCACGTCGCCGTTTAGGTGCGTGGTCGATTCAACATTACGTCATTAGCCACACCGAAACAGTAAGCGATTTATTAGAAGTCATGCTGTTGCAAAAAGAAATCGGCTTGATGCGCGGGCAATTAAATCAAAGCGAATCTACGCTTGATTTAATCGTTGTGCCCTTGTTTGAAACTATTGGCGACTTACAACGAGCCCCTGTCATTGTGCAAGAGTATTTAGCCTTGCCCGGCGTACTTAATTTGCTACTACGTTCGTTTGGCGAACAAGAAATTATGTTGGGCTACTCCGATAGTAATAAAGACGGCGGTATTTTTACGAGCAACTGGGAGCTGTATCGTGCCGAAGTTGCTTTGGTTAAATTGTTTGATGAACTACCGCAACCACTTGCCTTGCGCTTATTTCATGGCCGGGGCGGTACTGTGGGGCGTGGCGGTGGCCCAACCTACAATGCAATTCTTGCCCAGCCTGCCGGAACTGTGCGTGGGCAAATTAGGGTCACCGAACAAGGCGAAATTATTGCCTCCAAATACGCTAACCCAGAAAACGGGCGACGTAATTTGCAAACATTAGTGGCAGCTACCTTAGTGGCTAGTTTGCGACCCAATGTGGATAAACCAATACCGAAAAATTTCCTTGATGCAGCGCAAGTCTTGTCCGATGCCAGTATGAGCGCATACCGTGCTTTGGTATACGACACACCCGGCTTTGCAGAATTTTTCTTTAGCATTACCCCCTTGCGTGAAATTGCCGAGCTGAACATTGGTTCGCGTCCAGCCTCACGCAAACCTTCTCAGCGGATTGAAGACTTACGCGCAATTCCGTGGGGCTTTAGTTGGGGTCAAAGCCGCATTACTTTACCCGGTTGGTTCGGTTTTGGATCGGCTGTCGAACAGCTCATTAAAACGAATCCTAAAGCGCGTGAACAATTAATAAAAATGTTTAAGCAGTGGCCGTTCTTTACCTCGCTATTGTCCAACATGGAAATGGTTCTGGCCAAAAGCGATTTAAGTATCGCCAAGCGTTATGTGCAATTAGGTAGCGACCCCAAGCAAGCTAAAAAACTGTTTGCTGCAATTGAGTTGGAATGGCAACGCACGCAAGATGCTTTGAACTTAATTACCGGGCAAAAAGAACGTCTTGCCAGTAACCCAGCACTTGCCCGATCAATCCGCTATCGTTTCCCATACATCGATCCATTGCATCATTTGCAAGTCGAATTGATTCGCCGCTATCGCGCGGGGCATTCGGACGAGCGAGTGCAGCGCGGGATTCATATTGCGATTAACGGCATAGCAGCTGGGTTGCGTAATACTGGGTAGCGTTTTTTGTTTTATCAGAACGACTGAAGATTTCGTCGCAGTACTTTTTCTAATAACTTAAGTTATGCTGATTAGTTAGTTCAACAATAATTTAACTTGTGTGGAGTGCTGTCTCATGACTACAGTTTCGGCTTGTCTAAAGCAAAAGTCGCAAAGCATTATTTCGGTAACATCAGAAGATAAAGTGGTGACCGCTCTGCAGTTAATGCGGGACAACAGAGTGCGTGCAATTTTGGTGGTGCAAGGCGATGCATTAGTAGGAATCATTACTCAGGGCGATTGCGCAATTAAAGTCTTGCTGCCCGGTAAAGATGCCAAGGCTACAAATGTCGGCGACGTGATGACACCTAACCCAATGAGCGTCCGGCTTGCAGACCCTCTAGAAGCCTGTATGGGGCTAATGGCGGCTCGGAACTTTCGCCACCTACCAGTGGTTGAAAACGGCAAAGTACAGGGCGTTATTTCTATTGGTGATGTCGTGAAAGACAATATTCGCAACATGGGTGACCAAATTAACTTTTTGGAAACTTACATCAAAGGACACGAAGGTCAGTATTCCTAAAAAGTTGGCAAGCGAAGGATTTTGCGATCGCAAGGTTTTGCGATATCGGTTGGTTTACTTTTACTAAATCAACCGAGCAAATTTCACAGCTACCCCCGAGCCCCATCCCACCACTGAACACCATGCCTTTAAAATTGGGCTAAGTGCTTTAACTTGGTTTGTCTTTGCCTCATCCCGATGCGAAATTTCATCAGCTTGAAATTTTAAAAGTTGGTTTTTTATATCCGCATATTGATCGCGATTAACTAACGCTTGTATTTGATGCTCGTAGTGTTGGTCGACAAATGTTTCTACCGCTTCTATCGTTGCGAAAACAGCGTTAGCGCCAAGTAGTGCTGGTATTGCACCAGTTAGAAAGCCTGCAATTTTCCAGCCGGGCAATAACACACTGCGTTTTAGCACCGGTAACAACAGATTGATCTGCCGTAAATGCTCTTGTTCCGTTTGCAAGTGATGGGTAGCGAAAGCAATAACCTCCCGATCTTTTGTAACGGCCAAGATACCTTTATAAATGTAAACCGCGCCGGTTTCTCCCGCATGATCAGAGCGAATGTCAGCAATTAAATCTTTTGGCAAATGATTGGTGTTTGTAGAAAGCGCAATGCGCTGCAAGTACGGACGAATGACCAAAAACCGAACATAAAAAAACTCAAGCAAACTGGTTAGGCGTAAGTTTTTGACGAAAGCGGCCAGCCACCGCCAGCCGGGCATATGTTCCCACAAGGCAACAAACGCGGCGGCACCGCTTAACATTTGTCCGTTGGCTTGTTGTACGTGAAACCGTGCCATTAATTGTTGTTGTTGCGTAGGCAAACAGTTCCCCGCTACGCTTACGTCAACCCATTCAATTGGCGTCAGTGCTTTGGCTGATCGATATAAGCTAATTTCTCTAAGGCACAGCGGACACGAGCCGTCAAACATTACGCTCAGCGCATTTGTTGTGTTGCCAAGTTTGGCATTGGAGGCTTTATTTTCACCAGAAAGAGCACTGTCTGAATGTATCTTTGAGTTCATCGGACAACGTTACCAAACCCTGCGAATCCGTACCAAAAGGTAGAGCGTTTTAGACGCGACCTGTGTCAACAATGTTCGGTTTGTTTAGTTTTGTTTCGGCAGACTATCGTTATAGTCATACGCCGAAACAGTATGCACTAATCTTTCGAGTGATGCTTGTGCTTGCCTTTGTCTTTGTCTTTGTCTTTGCCCTTGTGCTTTTCATGGGAGTGCTCTTCGCTCGGGCCCTTCACAAAATAAACGGGTTGTCCGCAGGCTGCATATTTGTGGCAGTGCTTAGACCATTTTTTAGCGTGCCCTGGAGGCACATGCATATAAACCGGCTGCATAACAACGGTCTGCCTTGGTTGGGCCACGATAACAACGGGTTGCGGGTAAAGCACTGGCGGCGGTGGCCGCGTTTCAATATCTACTCGACCATAAACACCAGGTTTAATTTCGCCACCAATGCTAACCGAAACATCAGTAGCTGAAGCGGTAGTTGCAAGTAGTCCTGAAAGACTAAGCGCAATTTGTGCCAGCCAAATTTTGCGATGGCGTGTGGTGTTATTTTGATCGATCATGGACACTGCTCCGAAGTTCATTGCTAGTCTGATCATCTCGCTAAGAATTACAAAAGCAGTCGGTAACCAGCGGTAGCTTTGTTAGGATACGCGGTAGATTGACGAAAGTGGTTAAAAAATGACTTGGGTTTTATATTTACTAGAATGCAAAAACGGAGCGTTTTATGCAGGCATTACCAATGATTTGGACGCACGCTTCGCGGCGCATTCGACAGGTAAAGGCGCCCGCTATACCCGAGCCAACCCGCCAGTAAAAATACTCGCATCAAAACTTTATGAGGATCGGTCCACTGCGAGTGTTGCAGAGGCACAGGTAAAGAGGTTAGCGCGGGGTCAAAAGCTCGCGTTTTTTGAAGCCTAAAATTGAACTGATTTTTACTGTTTCTTTCAGCATAATCGCTGGGGAAACTCAGTAGCATAAAGCAATTGACCAATAAATTGACCATGGTTATAATTAAGGTCACTAGTAACTTTTAGGCTACAACTATGATCACTATCCAAGCATCCGAATTTAAAGCGAAATGCCTAGCTTTAATGGATCAAGTGGCCCGTACAGGTGAAACTATTGTAATTTCCAAGCATGGCCGTGCAATTGCCGAACTAAAGGCGCATCGTGCACCAAGAGCCGAATCGCTCATTGGGCTTCAAGCAGGTCGCATGAAAGTAATGGGTGATCTTCTTGCCCCGATCGGCGCAAATCACTGGAATGCTGAAAAGTGATTTTGCTTGATACGCACGTTCTCGTGTGGGCTGTTACTAAAGATCGTAAGCTTGGCAAAAAAGCCAGAGCGCTAATTTCGTCTCAGTGGACTCTCAATCAAGTGGCCGTTTCGGCAATTTCATTTTGGGAGATTGGCATGCTTGAAGCCAAGGGCCGATTGCAATTGGATGTCAATATTAGTCTTTGGCGAGACGAGCTTATC
Organism: Betaproteobacteria bacterium; assembly: GCA_031429355.1. Taxonomy (GTDB): domain Bacteria; phylum Pseudomonadota; class Gammaproteobacteria; order Burkholderiales; family Burkholderiaceae_E; genus JANOZM01. The sequence goes on from JANOZM010000004.1 coordinate 434,581, forward strand.
GAATCGGGCCTGATTGAATTTGCTTTGGATGGTTCCACTTGCGTCCGAAGTCTCGATTTCAGCGAACTGTCCGACGATCCGGCCGATCGCTTTATTGCGGCTTCCGCAGTATTTCATGATGCAATACTAGTAACAGCCGACGAAAAAATGCTCCGTTGGCGACACCCGTTAGCGCGCGTAGACGCTCAGCTGTAGTGCAACTTTACTTCTCTACAAAAGCCCGTTCAATTACATAATCGCCCGGCTCGCCTCGGCGCGGTGAAACTGCAAAGCCACGTTTATCTAATAGCCCACAAAAGTCGGTCAACATCGATGGACTGCCGCATAGCATAAAGCGGTCTTTGCTAGGATCAATTTGGGGGATGCCAAGGTCGGCGGCCATACGACCGCTTTCTATGATTTCGTTCACGCGTCCGCGGTTAACAAAAGGTTCGCGCGTAACAGTAGGGTAGTACAACAGTTTGGCGCTAACTTCTTCGCCAAAAAACTCGTTTTTAGGTAGCTCATCACGGATGTAATCCGAATAGGCGAGTTCGCTAACTAAGCGTACGCCGTGGATTAAAACGACTTGCTCAAAACGCTCGTAAGTTTCTGGGTCGCGAATGATGGACATAAATGGCGCTAAACCTGTGCCAGTGCCGACCAAGTACAAACGCTTGCCGTCTTTTAAATCACTTGTGACTAAGGTACCTGTTGGTTTGCGACCAACCAATATTTCGTCGCCCGGTTTTAAGTGCTGTAAGCGCGAAGTAAGCGGGCCATTTTGCACTTTAATGCTTAAAAATTCTAGGTGATCTTCGTAGTTGGCACTAACTATGCTGTAGGCGCGTAACAACGGTTTGCCATCTACGGGCAAACCCAACATAACAAAGTGGCCGTTCTCGAAACGAAACGACGGGTCTCTGGTGGCTTTGAAGCTAAACAGGGTGTCGTTCCAGTGACGGACTTCTAATACTTTTTCGATAGCAATTGAACTCATGCTGCAATTTTATTGCGCTGCAACAGATTTGGGCAGGGACTTGCTGTCATATGCGATCAAATAGTTAAAAGCGAGTATCGAATACCCAAAGTAGTATCCTTCGCCAATAGACAACAACCTACGCGGAACCCCATGACCGAATACCAAGAAATTCGCCAACACGAGCTACGCAAATTGCGTATGGTAATGTTAAACGGCGAGCTGCAAACGAATGTAGAAACACTCGACGTTGGCACCAGCGCCCGCGTGTACAAGGGTGGCTATTGGGGATTTAGTTCGGTCCCACAAATGGACGAAAAAGCCAAAGGTGCAATGCTTGGTTCGGCGCAAAGCAATGCAAAAGCCATGAGCGCTTTTGGTAAAAAATCGAACGCTGTATTGCCATCGCAAACTTACGTTGGTAAGCACCCCGTAAAAACTGGTGTCGCTTTAAGCAATGGCGAGTTGTCCGATCGTTTAAAAGCATTACATGCCGCTTGCGTTGCGATACCCGGTGTAAAGGGTGCACGCTTTATGTTGAATCAAGAATTTCATCATAAAGAAATTGCCAATAGTTTGGGCAGTGATGTTGTGAATGAAATTGCCCGTGCCGCGATGAATATTTTTTTAATTGGAGAAAATGATGACGGCGCTCCGGTCGAAGTCGGTGAGCCTTTATCGTGGCGCGGGAACTTAGCTGATTTCGATTGGCGACCTGAGGCACTGCAAGCGCGGCTCAAGAACTTAGCGCAACACTTGCAAGCAAAACGCAAAGCGGTACTTGCCAAGGGTGGATTGCATACTGTTGTGATGTCACCTAATTTAGCGGGAATTTTGGCGCACGAAGCGATGGGGCACCCTTGCGAAGCCGACTTGGTATTAGGCGGCGCAGTGACGGGTGGTTTGCGTCATACCGCAGTGGCTAGCGAGTTGGTAACAATGGTCGATTATGCCCACCATCGCGATGGACAAGAGTGCCTAATCCCGGTCTATGCCGATGACGAAGGCTCGCCCGCACAGGATGCCGTGTTAATTGATAAAGGTATCTTAACCACGTTTATGAACAGCCGCGAGACCGCGCACCAAATGGGCGATCCTACGACGGGCAGTGCGCGCGCCTATGCACCTAATGATGAACCCTTAGTGCGGATGCGCAATACGGGTATTGAGGCGGGTAAGTCCAAATTGCAGGACATGATAAGCGAAGTAGATGAAGGCTATTTTTTAGTGTCTACCGGAAATGGTCAGGCAGATTCAACTACCGAATTTATGTTTGGTATTACCTTGGGTTATGAAATTCGTAACGGTAAATTAGGCAACGCAATTAAAGATACAACGATGTCCGGTTCGGCAATAAAAGTATTGCAAAGTGTTGATGCGGTATCTAATGAGCAAGTGTGGGTGGCCAGTGGTTATTGCGGAAAAAAGCAGCCTATGGTCGTATCCATGGGTGGCCCCGCAATTCGTGCCAAAGCGCAGTTGGGTGGAGCGTAAACAATGAGCACCAAAAAATTGGTAAAGCCACCTGTTAGTACCAAGGTCGCCAAGACATTGGCGCAGTTAGTCGTACAACGTATGCTGGCGAAGGGCTTTACCCAAGCCCAAGTATTTGACACCGAATCGGTTCTTACCGAAGTTAATATTGATAACAATGCACCTAGTTTGTTGCGTAGTACCGTAGCGCGCAAGTTAAGTTTACAAGGCATCCAAGCCGATACAGCTTCGGGTAAAAATCGCAAAGTAAGTGGTGAGTGTAGTGACCTAAGTGATATCGGAATCGACCGAGTAATTGATGCGCTACTGGCCTCGTGCGCTAGTGCTCCTTTAAGTGAAGCGTACGCCGTATCAAGCGCGCAAGTGGCCGACTTTTCGCAAGGACCGCTGAAGCCTAACATGAAGGCCATGACGCAAGCGGCTGCTAGTTTATTGGCATGGCGAGCCAAAAAAGTGCCGATGGTAAAAATAGGCGGTGGCACTACTTTTCATAAATTAGAGCAGCGCAGTATTGCAAGTTCGCAAGGCACCAATGTTCTGGCGCGTATCGGCTATTTTGGGGCTAGCGCATTTGCCAATGCTTCGGACGCGACCCGCTCTAGTTCCTTTAATATGGCCGATGGTGCTTGCCATCAGTTAAATACTAAAGCGTTGTTTAATCAATTTGCTATCGCCGATGTTTTGTCGGCACTTCCACAGCAAATGGAAACAACTCGTCTGACTAAAAACTTTTGCGGCGATGTTATTTTATCAACACAAGCGGTGCAAGATTTAGTGTCTTGGTTAGTTGGGCAACTAAGTGATGGCGCTTTGTTGGCGAGTACTTCAACGCTGATGCAATCGGTTAACGAGTTAATTGCTTCGCCCTTGTTCACTCTAAAAAGTCGCTTCGATGCACCCAGTGTGCTGGCGCTCTCGGCCGAGGGGTTTTTGTGCAATCCCGTTACAGTTGTAAAAAAAGGCGTCTTACAAACATTGTTGCCCAGCGACTACGCAAGCCGAAAATTAGGGCTCGTGCGCGTTGCGATTCCCGCACCATTGGGTATGTTTGGTCAACCGCATGGCTGGGAAATTGCCGCAGGAAAACAATCGACCAAAGCGCTTGTGCAGTCAGTCAAAGAAGGGGCTTTAGTCGGTCGTTTGTCTATGGGGTCTCCTGCTTCTAACGGTGACTTTTCTGGTGTGATTAAAAATAGCTTTTTAATTCAAGATGGAAAAGTTCAGCAATCGCTCAGCGAAACGATGGTGGCTGGCAACATGCGCGAGATGCTGAAGAATATAGTTGGTATTAGCAAAGAGCGGGTTGATACTGGTGCGTTTTTGTTGCCCAAATTGCACATTAGTGGTTTAAATTTTTCTTAGAAGTTTTACAAAAAATGAGTTATGTCGAAATCAATTAGTAGCACTGTAGCAACTGGAAATTTAGTTACGTTAGCGCAATGCCAGCAGTTAGATGCAAGCGACGTACTTCAATACGCGCGTGATCGTTTTAACTTGCCCGAAGATGTTATTTATCTCGATGGCAATTCTCTTGGTGCGCTACCCAAGTCCGTGGCTGCTCGCATGAAAGTAGCGATTGAAAGCGAATGGGGCGTGGGTCTAATTCGCTCATGGAATGATGCCGATTGGTATCCGGCCCCGCAACGTGTTGGTGGACAAATTGCCAAGCTAATTGGCGCCAAAGCCAACGAAGTTATTTGCGCCGATTCAATTTCAGTAAACCTGTTTAAAGTAATGATGGCGGCTTTAAATTTACGGCCAGACCGGCACATCATTTTAGGTGAAACGGGTAATTTTCCAACCGACGCCTATATTGCTGACGGCATCGCTAACTTAACCGACAAACAATTTGTTGCTTTAGACAGCAGCCAAATTATGGCGGCTCTAGATGAAACTGTTGCCGTTGTTTCGTTAACCCATGTTAACTATCGCAGCGGAACCGTATACGACATGGAGGCCATTACAAAGCGTGCCCACGAAGTAGGTGCTTTGGTTATTTGGGATTTGGCCCACACTGCCGGTGCCATGCCTTGCGCATTAAATGATTGCAATGCCGACTTCGCGGTAGGTTGCGGTTACAAGTATTTAAATGGCGGCCCAGGTGCTCCCGCATTTGTTTACGTAGCCGAGCGTCATCACGAACACATTAAGCAACCTTTGCAAGGCTGGCACGGTCATGCCAAGCCCTTTGATTTTACGCACGAGTATGTTCCTGCTGCCGGCGTCGATCGTTTATTAGTGGGCACCGCTTCGCAACTTAGTTTAATCGCCTTAGAAGCTGCATTAACCGCGTTTGATGGCGTGGACATGCAACAGCTGCGCGCTAAAAGTTTGGCGCTTACCAATTTGTTTATTCGGTTAGCCGATGAGCAGTTAACCGGTTTTGGTCTTTTAACCCCGCGGGACGAAACGATTCGCGGTAGCCAAGTAGCGCTGACCCATCCAGAGGGCTACGCCATTATGCAAGCGCTAATTGATCGTGGCGTCATTGGCGATTTTCGCGCGCCTAATATATTGCGTTTTGGCTTTGCGTCGCTTTATGTTCGCTATGTTGATGTTTGGAATGCAATTGAAACCCTTAAAGACATTATGGAACAAAATACTTGGATGCAAGACAAGTATCGGCAACGCAAAGCAGTGACTTAAAGAAACCACGGGTAATTATGAAACCTAGACATCTGTTAAAGCGTATTGGGTGGTCATGACTTTACTCGTAACAGGTGCCGCTTTACCCGATGATGTCCGCGAGCGCGAGTATTCGCCAAGCTCTTGCATCAGCGGTAACTACCAGCCTTTTGTTGAGGCTTATGCAACGCAAAGCGCCGTGGCTTATCAACAGTGTGAACACAAAAAGAACTTGGCTTATGGTCCCTTACCATCAAACACTTTAGACCTATTTTTACCAACTAAAGCTAGTTTAAAGGGCAACAGCGTGCCGTTGCTGGTTTTTATTCACGGTGGCTATTGGCAAGAGTTATCTAAAGAAGCTTCGGTATTTGCCGCCGCCGATTGCGTTGAGCAAGGCTTTGCTTTTTGTGCAATTGATTACACACTGGCGCCGCAAGCTACCATTCAAACGATGATTCAAGAATGCAAAGCCGCTTTAGCTTGGCTGCATAAAAATGCGGCCCAATATGGTTTTGATGCTAACCAAATTGTAGTTGCTGGTAGTTCGGCTGGTGCCCACTTGGCATCGTTGTGTGCCGAATGTGCTGGTGTAAAAGGCGTTGCGTTGGTGTCAGGTATTTACGAGTTGGAATCCTTAATTGGAACCACAGTAAACGCGGCGTTACAGTTAACACCAACAACCGCCCATGCGGCCAGTCCGCAACGTATGGCGTTTACGCGTTATCCAAATACGGTCGTGTGTTGGGGCGAAATTGAGACCTCTGAATTTAAGCGTCAAAGCCATGAATTTGCTACGAAAATTGCTGGCGAAGCGCGCTCTGGGGCTACCCTTGAGCTGTTTGAAATCGCGCAGCGTAATCACTTTGATGTGATTATTGATTTAGCGCGGCCCAATACACCGCTGGGCGAATCAGTAAAGCGTTTGTTGCTTGGCGGTATTTCGCAAGCTACTTAAGGCTAGGCTTTCATACTGGCAAGTAAAGTTGCATTGCCACCCGCTGCGGCCGTATTAATCGTTATGGTTTGCTCCGCGCAAAAACGAAGCAGGTAATGTGGGCCTCCAGCTTTAGGGCCCGTACCTGATAGGCCTTCTCCACCAAAGGGCTGAACGCCAACCACAGCACCAATCATATTGCGGTTGATATACACATTACCGATATGGGCCGCTTGGGCCATTGCATCGGCGCGTGAGTCGATACGGGTTTGGATGCCAAGGGTCAAGCCAAACCCCAGCTGATTGATTGCTTGAACAACTGCAATTGGATCGCCGCTCCAACGGACTATTTGCAACACTGGACCAAAAATCTCACTCGAAACATCGCTAATTTTTTCGACTTCAAAAATTGCTGGTTCCATTAAATTTGAGTTTGAATATTGAGATTGGGTTCGTTTTTGTGCAAACACAATCGGCACCTCTTTACCTTTAATACTCGCCTTTAATCGCGCCACATTGCTCGCGGCCTCCACATCAATTAATGCGGCTACGTCGGTCGATAATTCGCGGCTTGATCCCATCGTTAATTGTGCTGCAGCGCCACGAATCATTTCAATCACATGGTCGGCAATCGCCTCGTGAATGCACAGCAATCTTAGCGCCGAACAACGCTGCCCAGCAGACCTAAACGCGCTTTGTACTACCGCATCGCAAACTTGTTCAGGCAAGGCTGAAGAATCTACAATCATTGCGTTAACACCGCCAGTTTCAGCAATCAGTGGCGTGATGGGTCCATCCTTTGCTGCAAGCGCACGATTTATAATTTTTGCAACTGGCGTCGAACCAGTAAATACGACGCCCGCGATTTCGGGATGTCCGACCAATTGCGCGCCTACTGTTTCTCCGGTGCCATGTGCAAGTTGCAACGCAGTACTGGGCACACCAGCTTTATGTAATAGCGCAATGGCTGCCATAGCCACAGCAGGGGTTTGTTCGGCAGGTTTGGCAACAACACTATTGCCTGTAGCTAAAGCAGCGCCTACTTGACCCAGAAAAATTGCTAACGGAAAATTCCACGGACTAATGCAAATCCAAATACCACGCGGTTTGAGTTGCAGCACATTACTTTCGCCGGTTGGGCCGGGTAGTGCAAGTGGTTGCATTATTTGGCGTGCTTGGTTTGCGTAGTAGCGTAAAAAATCGATAGCCTCACGCACTTCCGCAATAGCATCACCCCATGTTTTATGCGCTTCTAAAATTAGCAGCGCACAAAAATGCGCCATTTGATTTTCTAATTCGTCTGCAGCTCGTTCTAATGTTGCGCAACGAACCTCAACAGTGGTTTGGCTCCACTGCACGTACCCGTTTTGTGCATTGTTTATGGTTTCTTGCAAACGGTAGTTATCGAACCAAGGCACCACAGGCACTTGTGTTTTTTCTAATGCGTGGCGCAGAGCTTGGCTCATAGCTTCATCTGCTAAATCTAGGCCGATACTATTTTTTCTTTGATCTAGTTGGCCACCACTTTTAAATAAATCGAGGGGCAGCGCAATGGATGTAGTTGTTCCAATATGTAAGGGCGATTGCAATAACAAATCCATTCCAACCGATTCATCGGCCAACTGATGTACAAACGAAGAGTTCGCGCCGTTTTCTAACAAACGCCGCACTAAATAGGCCAGCAAATCGCGATGCGCGCCAACCGGTGCATAGATGCGGCATTGAATATCGGGAGACTTTAAGACTTCGCGATAGATGCCTTCGCCCATGCCATGCAATCGTTGCAGCTCGAATGGAATAGCTTTGCCTTGAACGCCGCTAGACGAGGCCATTTGCAATATCGCTGCGATAGTAGCGGCGTTGTGCGTGGCGAATTGCGAGTACAGAACATCGTTTGCGGCCAACATTGAAGCCGCGCAACTTAAATAACTAATGTCGGTGTGATGCTTATGTGTAAACACCGGGTAGTGGGGCAAACCCATTTCTTGAGCACGCTTGATTTCAGCGTCCCAATAAGCGCCCTTGACCAGTCGGCACATTATTTTTACACCATGCTTGCGTGCCAGCAGAACAACTCCTTCGATTAAGTCTAAGGCACGTGTTTGATAGGCCTGAAGCGCCAAACCAAACCCTTGCCATTGGGGGTAGTGTTGCGCGATGTGGATTAACAATGCCTCGAATAACGTTAAGGACAATTCGAGCCGATCCACTTCTTCCGCATCAATCGTTAAATTAATATTTGCCTTGGCCGCTTGCTCGCACAGTTGCCATACACGGGGTAATAATTCGGCAATGACTCGATCTCGTTGCGTGTAGTCGTAACGTGGATGCAAAGCGCTTAACTTGATTGAAATGCCATCGGCATCGCGCGGCAAGGCCACCTGTTGATTAATTTTGGCGATTTGCTTAAGCGCGTTTTGATAGCTTGCAAAATATCGGTCGGCATCCTCTTGAGTGCGCGCGCCTTCGCCCAACATGTCATAGCTAAAACGAATACGTGCATTTTGTTTGCGAGTTTGCGCGGCAACGCTTTGCGCTTCATCGATGTTTTGTCCCAACACAAATTGTTTGCCTAACAACTGTACCGCCCTCAGGGTTGCGGCAACTACCGTACGCGAGCCGATTCTGGCGGCTAGTGACGGGCCGCTCTGGTCGGCTTGCTCGGGCAGAAAATGCTTACTCATTGCAATGGCCGCCGAGCTGAGGCGGGCAAGGGCCGAGTCGGCCGAGCCCTCAAAGTCGGCACGGCCCAATTGATCCGCCGTTAGGGCGATAGCAGTGGGCGCATCCGGTACGCGCAGCAGTGCCTCGGCTAGTCGCATTAGGGCCAGACCCTCGTTACTTGAAATTGGGTATTCCTTGAGCAACGATTCCATAGCCCAAAACGGCGGGGGATTGTCTCGAACCGCTTGCACCCAAGGGGATGCTGTCGATTGGATCGCCACCCAGTCAAGTTGGGCCGCCAAATGTTCTAAACGACGTTGCACAATTTGCAGTTCAGGGCGGTATGCGGTGGGAAGATAAGCCATGGGTTGTCTAGCGATAGGTTGGGCGATAGCTGCAATATACCTATAAAACGAACCGCTTTGCGATTGCTCATCGCCTAGCCATCACCTTCTGGTAAAGCCGAGCTGTCGAATTGCTTAAATTCAAGTTAAGCTAACGTTATGAAAGCACCTGCCAAAGCCCTTATTACTATCGCCCTGATTGCCGCGTTTGCCGGGGCAGCTTATTTGTCGTTTCGCCAATCCAGCACGGACCCGGCGAACCCGCCATTAATTGGCAAGCCCAATATCCCCGAAGCTGCAATTGTTGAACTCAAAGGGGTTATTGCGCTCGATGTCGAACCCTTCTTTAAAGATCCACGTGTTGTCCAGTTGTTGGCACAAAACAAGTTTAGGGTAGTTGCAACTCGGGTTGGGTCGCGTGAAATGCCGGCACGAGTCGTGCCTGGACAATCGCCCGATTTCTTTTTTCCATCGGGTGTTGTTGCGGCGAATCAAATTGCCGATGCAGCCAAGCTTGCCAAAATGAATACTGCCATTATTTCGCCGTTTTACACGCCGATGGTCATTGCCTCTTGGGCACCCATCGCGCAAATTTTAGCCGCTAATGGCGTGGCGAAAGAATCGAGCCCCAAAGTTTGGACGGCCGATTTTGCAAAGTTAACGCAGCTCATGTTGGAAAAAAAGCGCTGGAAAGATTTGAAAGAATCCCAAGCCTACGCTGTAAACAAAAGTGTTTTGGTTTCTACCACCGATGTTCGCAAAAGCAATTCTGCGGCCATGTTTTTGGCGCTTAGTAGCTATGCATTGAATAATGGCGATATGGTGTCCGATAAAGCAACCGCGCAAAAAATCGCCTTAAAAGTTGCCGATTTATTTAAACGGCAAGGCTATCAAGAAAACTATGTAAACGGCAATTTTGATGATTACACGGCCATCGGAATAGGTAAAACGCCAATGGCTTTTATCTACGAAAACCAAATGGTTAGCTACGCTTTACAAAAAAAATCGGTCGCCGCTGATATGGTCCTAATTTATCCTCAACCTACTATTTTTAATAAAGTTGTTTTTGTCTCAATGAATGAATCCAGCAAGGCTTTGGGTGAATTGTTGGCCAATAATAAAGAGCTGCAACACATCGCAGTAGAGTACGGTTTTAGGGTGTCTGACTCGGCTTATTTTGTTCAGACAGTAAAGAGCGCCGGTTTAGCCGTAGACGAGCGAATTACGCAAGTGATTGACCCGCCCAGTTTTGACATCATGGCCGAGATGATTGAACAAATTACCAAAGAGATGACTCAATGACTATAAGCACTCGGTTGGTTGCAAGGTTTGCGCTTTGGTTCGTAACGATAGCTGGCGTTTTTTCGCTTAGTGGATGTAAAGACAATACCGATCAACGACCTGCACATGAATCCGCCAAGACTGACGCCAACAAAGGCTCTCCGCTTCCAAAGACCTCGCTGGTTGAACTTAAGGTACTAGCCACGAGTGATTTAAAGGATGCTCAGCCACTTGAGCAAATGGTTTTAAAGGCGACCGGGATTCGCTTAACTTTTCGGTTTGGTGGGACCATGGAAAGTACCGAGGCTGTTCAAAACGGCAATGCTGATGCGGACGTTGCGTGGTTTGCCAATGCAAAATATTTGTTATCGGACGCACGCGGGCAAGCGCAAGTAAAGTTGCAAGACAAAATCATGCTCTCACCCATAGTGATTGGTGTTAGCGAAAGCCATGCTCAAAAATTGGGTTGGGATCAACCCGAAGTTGCTGCAAAAATTACTTGGCGCACCATTGCGCAGGCCGCGCAAGAAGGTAAGCTCAGTTATGCCTTGTCAAACCCAGCAACCTCCAATCAGGGGTTTATGGCGCTCATGGGTGTTGCCGCAGCAACCAGTCAAAAATCCGAAGCGCTTGACGCGGCCGATGTGGATCGGCGTGCTATTAGCGGATTTATTAAAGGCTATAAGTTGCCGGGCGATAACAGTTCGTATTTAAGTGAAAAATTTATTGAGCAGCAGGGCCCGCGTTTAAATGCTTTTATCAATTACGAAAGCTGGTTGTTGTCACTGAATCAATCGGGCAAACTAAAAGAGAAACTTCGGCTAATTTATCCCCTTGAAGGTATCGCAACTGCCGACTACCCCTTCATGCTGTTAAACGATGCAAAGCGTGAGGCCTATCAAACAGTGCTGGCCTATTTAAAAGGCCCTGAAGCGCAAACATGGTTGGCCACAACAACCTTACGCCGTCCGGTGAACCCAGAAGTAGCTCAAGCGCAAGTGGCGTTGTTTCCCAAAGGAAGCCTACTAGTTGAGTTACCGTTTTCACCCAACCGTGCGTTGGCCGATGGGCTAATTGATGCTTACCTAAACGAGTTCCGCGCACCGATTGCTTCCACATTTGTACTTGATGTAAGTGGCAGTATGAACGGCAGTGGGCGTAGACAACAGTTGGTGCAGGCCTTGCAATATATAGCGGGCGACGATACTTCTTTGACGGGACGAATTGCGCGCCTGACGAACCGCGAAAAAATTTGGATGCAGACTTTTTCTGATCAACCTAATCCGGTTACTTTTTTCGAAATTCCCGCTGCTAAAGTTAGCGCAAAGGGTGTTCAGTCTCAAGCCGACAGCGCTGCTAAACAAGCTGTTTTTTCTGCCCTGCGTGAATACGCCGAAGGCTTAAGAATGAACGGCGGTACAGCGCTTTACGACACTGTCTTACAAGCGTTAGAGAACATGAATATTGAACGCAAAAAGAATCCAAATTTTCAATATTCAGTAGTTGCTTTTACGGATGGCGAGAATAACAAAGGGCGCAATTTGCAAGCTTTTAAAAGAGACTATGCACTGTTGCCAGAGGACGTCAAAGCCATTCCGGTATTTATGGTTTTGTTTGGCGAAGCCAATGAAAATGATCTAAAAGATTTGGTGCAAACCACCGGAGGAAGAATTTTTGATGCACGCCGTGCGACGTTGTATAGCGTGTTTAAAGACATTCGTGCTTATCAGTAATTAAATGCGAATAATTAAATGCGAATAATTAAGAACGAATAAATCAGTACAAATAAATAAGTATAAATAGTGTTCTTAGAAAAAATTTCACAGTTTTTGCAATCACCCGCAAATTGGTCTGGCCTCGCTACGGGTACAGCCTCCTTAGTGCTATCCGGACTAGGCATTGCCACTTGGGGTGGCTCGTTGGGTGCTGTTGGTTTGGCCGCTTTAGGCTACGGCGCTGGTTTCGGAATTGGTGGGCTTTGGATGGGGTTTCCCAAACTAAATGGCAACCCATGGGATGGGCTAGAGTTTGCTGATGAAGGCGATGCCCGAACATCAATGCAAAATGCCCTTTACTCAGTTAAGCAGCTCGTTGAATACAATCCAAACAGTCGACTGAATGCGTCGCTGCAGGCTAAGGTTTTAGAGCTCTGCCAAAAACTTAAAACGTTGTTGGAGCAGTGGGATTACTCGAAGGGAAGTTTGTCACTTGAAGAGAGCTTTCACGCTCGCCATATTGCACTGCGCTATTTGCCCGATGCGCTTAAAACTTATTTGTCGATTCCCAAAGAATATGCAACGACCAAGGTGTTAAGCAACGGTAAAACTGCCGAAGACACTTTTAAATTGACGATACAAGACTTATGCGCAAAAGTAGATGAGTTAACCGACGATCTCGCGAATCAAGATGCAGAGGCATTTTTGAATCATTCAAAGTTTTTGAACAACAAATTTGGTGCGGCTGACAGTTCGCGGTTATAGTTGGTCTAAATCTTTGATCGACCAAAAGCCGTGCCTAAAAAAAATACTTCTGCCGTTTTGCCAGCCATTGCAACAAGTGACGCCCACATTCCAATTGTTTCTAGCGCACATTTGGCACGCGGCTCGCGACCGGAGCTTTCCGAATTTGAGTACGGCTTAATCATTGCCGAGCACGCGTTTAACCGCTGGATAGTTCGGTGCATGACAGCTGCTGGCATGAAAGACATGAACTCGATGGAGGTTTTGGTGCTGCATCACGTGGTGCATCGCGACCGCGCAAAAAAGCTAGCTGATATTTGTTTTGTGCTCAATGTCGAAGACACTCATGTGGTCAATTACGCACTTAAAAAATTAGCGCGCATCGGGCTGATCCAAAGTGCGCGAGATGGAAAAGAAGCCATTTACGCGGCTACCGACGAGGGAAAAGCGCTTTGCGAGCGTTACCGCACTGTTCGCGAGCAATGCCTCACTGAAAGTTTGGTTAAAGAAGGCATTGGTGGCGCTTCCCTAACCGAAACAGCGGCATTTTTAAGAATGCTTTCCGGTTTGTATGATCAAGCTTCTCGTGCCGCAACTTCACTTTGATGATAATTTATCGATAAAATGTTGGCATAATGCAAAATTCGTAGTACATTCCAATCCGTATTCAAGTTTCGATCCAAATTTCCAAACAAAATTTTTAAAAAATCGCCAAAATAGGCGCACTCGGTCTGAGTTAATAATTAATTTGGCCGGTTTATTTGTAGAACCCAAAGGAGAAGTTGTGAAGATTACTCGTCTTGTCTCGTATCTATTTGCCTCGGCAATATTGGCATCGCCATCCGCCTACGCACAAACCAAGTGGGATTTACCGGCTGCTTACCCAGCAGGCAATTTCCATAGCGAAAACTTAGTGGCCTTTGCCGCCGACGTTGAAAAAATGTCTGCTGGCAAGTTAAAAATTCAAGTCCATGCTGGCGCATCACTGTTTAAAGCCCCCGAAATTAAGCCTGCCGTGCAACGCGGCCAAGCTCAGTTGGGCGAAGTGCTGTTAACCAACTTGGAAAACGAAGATCCAATTTTTGGCGTGTCGGGCGTACCTTTCATTGCAACGAGTTACGATCTTTCTAACAAACTTTACAAAGCCTCACGTAAGCACATTGCCGATCGTTTTGAAAAGCAGGGTCTCATGTTGTTGTACACGGTACCGTGGCCACCACAAGGCATTTATTCAAAAAAACCATTGTCCAATGTAGCCGATATGAAGGGCGTTAAGTGGCGCTCCTATTCACCTGTCACTGCAAAGTTGGGTGAAATGATGGGCGCACAATCGGTAACGATTCAAGCGGCCGAACTATCGCAAGCCCTAGCCACAGGTGTTGTTGAATCTTATATTTCGTCAGGGTCTACTGGTTTCGATTCTAAGACCTATGAGCATGTTAAATATTGGTACGACACCCAGGCTTGGTTGCCACACAATGCCGTGATCGTAAACAAAGCCGCCTTTATGGCTTTAGATAAAGCGACTCAAGACGTCGTTTTAAAAGCTGGTGCCGATGCCGAAGCGCGTGGTTGGAAAATCTCGGCAGAGAAAAATGGCTGGTATGTTGAGCAGTTAAAAGCCAAGGGCATGACCATTGCGCCGCCATCACCCCAGTTTGCTGCTGAACTGCGCAAATTAGGTGAAGCGCTGGCTGCTGATTGGGCTAAAAAAGGTGGTGCCGATGCACAAGCCATTCTGGAAGCTTATTTGAAGATGTAGTTGCTTCACTGAGTGATTGACCGGCAAGCGCTGATCTTTACCAAGTACAGCGCTTGTCAACAAAGTCTTAGCGCAGTCCCCCATGTGCTTTACATGTGCCGTTTTGCGAACTGCGAAAACGGCGCTGACGATCTTACGAAAATTCTTATGAGAAAAATTTTACATCGCGTGCTCGATGGGTTCGGTGTCGTCTCGGCCGCCTTCGTGTTTGGCATTTTTGTAGTCATGCTGGGCGCTGCATTCATGCGTATTGCCGGGCTGCGCACCGGAGGGAGTGACGATATTGTTTCTTGGATGACCGCCGCTTCTGCCTTCTTTGGTTTAGCCCATACTTTCCGACACGGAGATTTCGTACGGATGGGGCTATGGATCGAATCACTTAAGCCAAAGGCGCGTCGAATCGCTGAAATTTTCGCGTTGTGTGTCGGCTGTCTGTTTTGCGGATTTTTGTTTTACGCCGTGACTGCGTATGTGTGGGATAGCTACCGATTTGGCGATGTCGCCGACGGTCTGATTCCGATGAAAAAATGGATTCCACAGTCCTCTTTAGTAATAGGCACTTTTTTGTTGTTTCTTTCGGTCATTGACGAATTATTTGTTGTGTTGCGTGGTGAAAAACCAAGCTACGTATTGGCCGTTGAAGAACGCCATGCCCGTGGTGATTTTAGCGAGGACGTATGAACGTTGTTGAAATTGGCGGGATCTTATTGCTTGCAATGATGTTGTTACTCACCGGTGGTGTCTGGATCGCAATGACGCTCGCTTTAGTGGGAGGCATCGGCATGGTGTTTTTTACGAGCCAGCAACCGGCTATGTGGGGAAAAAATTTGTTCTCTGCAATGTGGGAATCCAGTGCTTCGTGGGAACTAGCCGCGCTACCTTTGTTTATTTGGATGGGAGAAATTTTATTTCGCACCAAACTGTCAGAACAAATGTTTGCGGGCCTAGCGCCTTGGCTTAACAAAGTGCCGGGTCGTTTAATGCACACTACTATTTTAGGGTGTGGAATTTTTGGCTCGGTGTCTGGCTCGTCGGCGGCAACCTGTGCAACCATTGCAAAGGTTGCGTTGCCCGAATTGATGCGCCGTGGTTACGACGAAAAATTAGCATTAGGTTCACTTGCCACTGCAGGCACATTGGGTATTCTTATCCCGCCGTCAATTACGATGGTGGTTTATGCTGTTGCTGCGGATGCTTCAATTATTCGAATATTTTTGGCTGGTTTTTTGCCTGGCTTTTTACTGATGGCTTTGTTCTCCGGTTACATTGGCTGGTGGTCGTTGCGCCACCCTGATCGAGTGCCTAGTGAGGGCCTAGACATGAGTCTGCGCGAAAAAATCTATGCCTCGCGCCATCTAATTCCTTGTACCTTACTAATTTTGTTTATCGTTTGGGTGTTGGTGGCGGGCTACGCCACAGCAACCGAGTGCGCAGCCTATGGCGTATTGGGTTCCTTAGCCATTGCGTGGCAAAGCAAAATGCTGACTTGGAAGAGCTTCAGTGAAAGCTTAATGAGCGCCACGCGTGTGTCGTGCATGATCATGTTTATTCTTGCGGGTGCATCGTTTCTAAAACTGACGATGGCATTTACGGGTATCCCGCGCGACCTAGCCGATTGGGTTGATTCATTGCATTTACATCCTTACGCGTTGATTGCAGTGCTAGCGTTTTTCTACATCATTTTAGGTACCGCATTAGATGGTATTTCGATGATTGTTTTGACGGCTGCGGTTGTCTTGCCGATGATTCAAAAAGCGGGTTTCGATCTTATTTGGTTTGGTATTTTTGTGGTGCTGTTGGTCGAGATTGCGGAGGTAACGCCGCCGGTAGGCTTTAACTTATTTGTATTGCAAAACATGACTGGTAAAGACAGTAATACCATTGCGATGGCGTCCATTCCATTTTTTTGCATGTTGGTATTGGCGCTATTTTTAGTGACCATATTTCCGCAGATCGTGACCTGGTTGCCCGACTATCTAATGGGTGTTCAGAAATAATTCAAATGAACGAAAAACTTTGGCAGAAATGAACGAAAAACTTTGGCAGTTTTGGATCGACCGTGGCGGTACCTTCACCGATATCGTAGCCCGTACACCGCAAGGTACTTTGGTGACACACAAACTGCTCTCGGAAAACCCCGAGCGTTATAAAGATGCCGCAGTGCACGGTATTCGCCACTTGTTAAATTTACGTGCTGACCAGCCTATCCCGGCGGCGCAAATCGAAGCCGTAAAAATGGGTACCACCGTTGCAACTAATGCACTGCTAGAGCGCGCCGGTGAACGAACCGCTTTGGTAGTAACACGTGGCTTTAAAGACCAACTTCGAATTGCTTACCAAAATCGTCCTAAGCTATTTGTGCGAAAAATTGAACTACCCGAAATGCTGTATTCGGATGTGATAGAAGTTGATGAACGGATTGGCGCGCATGGCGATGTCGTAAAGGCGCTTGATGTAAACGCTGCGCAAATAGTGATGCAACAAACATTTGACACCGGCATTCGTGCGGTGGCTATTTGTTTAATGCACGGCTATCGGTTTATACAACATGAGTTGGCGCTAAAAAAAATAGCGCAACACATCGGGTTCACGCAAATTAGTGTTTCGCACGAAGTCTCGCCACTAATGAAGTTTGTATCGCGTGGTGACACCACTGTTGTCGACGCGTATTTATCACCAATTCTTAGGCGCTATGTTAATCAAGTGCAAGCCGCGCTAGGCGATGTGCGATTACAATTTATGCAGTCAAGCGGTGGGCTTACCGATGCGCATCACTTTCACGGTAAAGACGCTATTTTGTCTGGCCCAGCGGGGGGTATTGTTGGCGCCGTAGCGGTGACGCAGTTGGCCGGGTTCGATAAAATGATTGGCTTCGATATGGGTGGCACATCTACCGATGTTTCGCACTTTGCAGGCGAATTCGAACGCGCCTTTGTAACCGAAGTGGCGGGTGTACGTTTGCGCGCGCCGATTATGCAAATTCATACCGTTGCTGCGGGTGGTGGTTCGATTTGTATTTTTGATGGTAGCAAGTTTCGCGTTGGACCAGAGAGCGCCGGTGCGAACCCAGGGCCTGCAGCGTACCGTCGTGGTGGTCCATTAACGGTAACCGATTGTAATGTCATGGTGGGTAAGTTACGCCCCGAATTGTTTCCGGCAGTGTTTGGCCCAGAGGGCAATGAATCACTCGATTACGAAGTCGTCAAACAAAAATTTAATGCACTAGCAACGGAGGTCAATAAGGCGACTGGCAGTAATAAATCGCCAGAAGAAATTGCTGCGGGATTTTTGCAAATCGCTGTAGAGAACATGGCCAATGCCATAAAACATGTGTCCGTTGCACGTGGTTATGATGTCACCGAATACACCCTAACTTGCTTTGGTGGGGCTGGTGGTCAACATGCTTGTTTAGTAGCCGATGCCTTGGGTATGGAGCGCGTTTATATTCATCCGTTCGCAGGCGTTTTATCTGCTTACGGAATGGGCTTAGCCGATGTTCGTACCATTAAACAATCAGCCGTTGAGGCGCAACTAAGCGATCAGCAGCTTACTGAACTGTCCGCAACATTTAATTTATTGGCTAGCGCGGCAAGTGCTGAGGTAAAAGCGCAAGGAATTGCAGCGGAACAAATAACCGTTTTGCAGCGTGTTGCGCTTAAGTATTCGGGTACCGATACAACCATAGAGTTATCAGCAAGAGCCGATACGCTAAGTACATCGCTTATCGCGTCGTTCGAGGCGACCTATAAACAGCGCTATGGATTTTTAATGCCTAACCGGGCATTAGTTATTGAATCAGTTAGTGTTGAAGCAATTGGTGCAACACAATCGGCTACCGAAGTGCCAGCAACTGTTGCTACGCGTAGTTCGGCGTTAACCAAGCTGTCAACAGTAGAAGCCTTTTTGGCTGGTGCCAAGCAAGCGGTTAGCGTGTATTTGCGCGAAGCCTTGCAGCCTGGGGATGTTATTGATGGCCCAGCAATTATTAAAGAGCCCAATGCCACCACAATTGTTGAGCCTGAATGGCGTTTAACGGTTACCCAACTAAATCATTTGGTACTGAGTCGCGCTGTTGCAAAAACTCGTGCACATGCCATTGGCACAACGGCCGACCCAGTGTTACTTGAAGTATTTAACAATTTGTTTATGGCTATTGCCGAACAAATGGGCGTGACCTTAGCCAACACAAGTTACAGCGTGAACATCAAAGAACGCCTCGATTTTTCTTGCGCGATATTTGATCCCGAGGCAAATCTGGTTGCTAATGCTCCGCACATGCCAGTGCACTTGGGTTCTATGGGCGAGAGCGTGCGTGTTGTCCTCAATAAGCGCGCGGCAACGATTAAACCGGGTGACGCCTTTGTTGTGAATGCACCCTATGCGGGTGGTACGCATATTCCCGACGTGACTGTTGTCATGCCGGTGTATGTTGGTTCAACTGTCGGCGATAGTTCGGGTGCAATTTCAACTAATGCAAAGCCGCTGTTTTATGTAGCATCACGTGGTCATCATGCCGATATTGGCGGCATCACGCCCGGATCAATGCCACCATTTTCCAAGCATATTAGCGAAGAGGGCGTGTTGTTGGATAACGTGCAGCTAGTAAAGGACCGTGTTTTTCTTGAAGAAGAACTTACGCAGTTGTTAACTCAAGGCCCGTTACCAGTTCGCAACGTCACCCAAAATATTGCAGACCTGCGTGCTCAAGTAGCCAGCTGTAATAAAGGCGCGCAAGAGTTAGTTAAGATGGTCGATCATTTTGGGCATGACGTTGTCGTTGCTTACATGAAGCACGTTCAAGATAATGCCGAAGAGTCGGTACGGCGCGTAATTCACAAATTGCATGATGGTGAGTTTGGTGTGGACTTGGACGATGGCTCACACATTCACGCTAAAGTCACAATTGATAAAGTGAAGCGCGAAGCGACGGTAGATTTTACGGGCACTTCGGCCCAACGCCCCAGCAATTTCAATGCACCGCGCCCAGTTTCGCAAGCGGTTGTGTTGTATGTGTTTCGCACGCTAGTGGACGACGAAATTCCGATGAATGCGGGTTGCTTAAAACCGATTCATATTGTGATTCCAGACGGTTCAATGTTGTCGCCAAAATACCCCGCAGCGGTTGTTGCAGGTAATGTGGAAGTAAGTCAGGCGGCCACCAACTGCTTGTATGGTGCGCTTGGCGTGCTTGCAGGGGCCTACGGCACCATGACGAACTTTACCTTTGGTAACGACGTGCATCAGTACTACGAAACCATCTCGGGCGGTTCTGGGGCTGGTGATGGTTTTAACGGTACCAGCGTTGTGCAATGCCATATGACGAATTCGCGTTTAACGGACCCCGAAGTGTTGGAGTTTCGTTATCCAGTACGGGTTGATGCACATTCGGTTTTAATAGGTACGGGTGGCCAAGGTAAGTGGCACGGTGGTAACGGCGCAGACCGGCGCATTCGCTTTTTAGAGCCACTGACTGCAGCTATCTTGGGCAATAACCGCAAGAACCAACCGCACGGCATGGCCGGTGGTAGCCCAGGGGCAAGTGCTAAGAACTGGCTAGAACGCGCCGACGGTACCCGCGAAGACTTTGGGCATATTTGTGAGGTCAGCGTTGGTAAAGACGACGTATTTGTTATTCAAACACCAGGTGGTGGCGGATTTGGGGTGAAGTAAGGCGGGTTTGTATAGCCGCCTTACTTCTTTTGTTAAATCGCCAGCGTCAACGTACCGTAAGCCCAGTAATTAGGGAACGAGCAGCGTTTCGGCAGTTACCTAGAACAGATCAGAGATTAGTCATTTCGGCCTAATTCCATTAAGTCGATTGACATCGGATTGTCATTTGATCCCTTTACTCTTGCACATTGGAACTGTCCCTCAAGGAATATTTGTGCAAATCAATCGTCTGTTGAACGTTGCTGTACTTGCAACGTTTTTTTTAAGCACCTCGGCTACCTCCGCCCCCGTTTTTAATATCGAGAATATTCTTTGCAACGGTATTGCCACCCCTTCGACAGCTGACTTATCCAATTTAAGTTGTGCCGGAGATTTATTGATCAATAACAGCCGCATCACTTCCGACACTACGATCGCCTTAACAGCCGGTGGATCCATTACCCTCAACGACGTTAGACTAACTGCGCCAATAGTAAACCTCACTACGCAGTCTGGACCTTTGAACTTAGGGGCGGGTGTTTTGTTTGCAACTTCAGCCTATTCGTTAAACGCCCCTCTAAATACCGCCCGTACTGGTCGGCAAATTAATATTAATCCACTGGCAACAGTTTCTTTGAACGGAGCCGCCCCCGTTCGTATTGTTGCTAGTGGCGTTTCGTCAACCACTTCGGTTTCGGTGCCAGCGCCCAGCACTTTGACGCTGTTCTTCATTGTGCCGCTTGCTTTATTTGGTGCCAATTTGTTGTCTAACAAAAAAGATTTTTTCAAAATTGGAAAATTAGCGTAGACGCTTAGTCGGGATTTTGAATCGACGCAAAAAAACTAAAGCGTATGAAAAGAATAAGCCGAACTTATTTGCGTTCTAACAGCTCTCGTAAGGCTTCTTTTTTCACTTTGCCGAGCGCTGTTTTTGGAAATTCGGCTATGGCGATTACTTGTTTTGGCCACTTGTAGCGCGCTAGTTTTTCATGCAATTGCTGATGGACAATTTCGTTTAGGTCAGATGGTACTTGGGCCGATGGTTCGTTAAGGACTAATGCTAGAACCGGCACTTCGCCCCAACGCGCATCGGGCAAGCCTACTACGGCGCATTCCTTAACTAATGAATGCTCGTTGATTAAACTTTCAATTTCAGCCGGATAAATATTTTCACCGCCAGAAATGATTAAGTCTTTGCTACGTCCAACAACCCAAAAATAACCCTCGGCGTCTATGCAAGCCAAGTCACCCGTTTTAAACCAATCACCTTCGAATACTTGTTGGGTGGCTTCTGGTAATTGCCAATAGCCTTTCATCACATTAGGTCCGCAAACCCAAATTTCGCCAACCTCGTCTACCGCGCAGGTTGAGCCGTCGGTACGAACTACTTTGGCCTGCGTGTGGAGGGCCGCTTGCCCAGCACTACCTAATTTGCGTAAGGTATCTTCTTGGCGTAAGTAAATTGCAATGGGTGCTGTTTCGGTTGCACCGTAAACTTGTGCTGCGGGAATACCGCGAGCATGCAGTGCTTTTAATAGTGTGCCGGGAACAATTGACGAGCCGGTGTTTATTAATCGCAAACTACTTAAATCCGTTAATGGCCAGCTTGGGTGAGCTAACACTGCGCTGACGGTTGCCGGAACTAGTAGGCTTAGTGTTGGTTTCCATTGCTCTACTTGTTGCAAAAATTGGCCCGGATCAAACTTTGATTCAATAGCCACCGAGGCACCAACATATAGCGCGGGCGTTAGCATAATGTTTAAGCCACCAACGTGAAACATTGGCAACACAACAAGCACGCGGTCTGTGCTGATTAAATCGTGCGCATGAATTGAATTTATTGCATTCCAAAGTAATGCGCTTTGCGTTAACACGGCACCTTTGGGAGCGCCGGTTGTTCCGGATGTGTAAACAATTAATAGGTCGTCATTAAGGCAGCCATTAATGATTGTGGAACCTGAATGTGCTGTTATCGAATCAAGTTGTTTTTCAATAGTAGATAACGCAAAAAAAACTTTGTGCAAAAGGCAAGCATGCTCGGCAAAGGCGTTATCTGCGATTAGTATTTTTGGAGCCGCGTTTGAAATTTGCTGCGAATGTTCGTGTGCAGTAAGGCGATAGTTAAGCGGTACCAGTACAGCCCCTAATCGCGCCAGCGCAAACAGTAAGACCAAGAACATCGGGTGATTAAATCCAATAAACGCTACCCGATCACCATGCTTTATATCGTGGCTTACAAGCCACTGAGTTGCCAACCCAATCCGCTGATCTAACCAAGCATAGCTGAAGTCTTGGTTCTCGAAGTGAATTGCGACGGCATGGGGGCGTTGCTGCGCCCAGACTGAAATAAAACGACCAAAGTATTCCAAGGCTCGCCTGTTGAAATTATTGCAATTGGATAGGGGTAGCTAAAGTTTGCAAATCGAATCAATCAGTCTCGCCGGTTTCGTACAAAGCTTCGCGACCTAAACGATCTAAGCATAGCTCGGCAGTCCATGGCAACATTAACGAGCCGCAACGCGAGTCTCGGTAAAGTCTTTCTAACTTCAGTGATTTCAACATCGATTGTCCGCCACAAGTGCGAATCGCTAAGCGACACATTTCATTCGCGTTTTCCATGATGGTGTATTGCGATGCGTAGGCGCGAAGGCGCACGTCTTTTTCGGGGTCTATTCGCGCCTCTTGCATACAGCGCAAAAATAAGGCGCGGGTTTGCTCTAACATAATATGCATTTGTGCGATCGTAATCTGCTTAGTTGCAAACTGTCGGCGTTTTGCCGGTGGTCCCATACCTTCGATTTCGCCTCGTAAATACTTCACAGTAAATTCATAGGCTGCAATAGCAATGCCCATGTAAGTGGGGGACAAGGTAGTAAACATATGCGGCCATCGTTGTGCGGCTTGCGCATACAACCCGCGCGGCATCATTTGTGCGTTGTCGGGTACGTAAACATCTTTCAAAATTAAAGTGCGTGAAACCGTTCCGCGCATACCCAGCGGGTCCCAATCGCCCACAATACTTACGCCTTCTGCATCGGCAGGAATTGCAATATAAAGCGAGTCGCGCATCGATGCGCCTTCTTTGTCTTCGGTGCATAACAAGCCGTAGTAATTGGCAGCACCGCTTAGCGAAGCAAAGATTTTTTTGCCGTTAATAATCCAGCCACCATCAACTTTAGTTGCAGTGGTGCCAAAGGGGGCACGACCAGCTGCGGCTGCAGTCCCTTCCGAAAACGGTTGGGCGTAAATAGCGCCGTCTTGCACAATGCGTTTAAAGTGGATGGCGCTGTGTGTTTCGTGTTCGGCGCGTTGCTCGGCTGTCATTGTTAGTTCGTTTGCTAGCACACCAATCCATAACGATGAGCAAGCATGCATGTTAAATGTAAGCGCGGTTGCGCCACAATATTTACCTAAAGTAGCCGACACCATCGAGTAGGTATACAAATCGGCACCAAGGCCACCGTGGGCTTTCGGAACGCACAATGCCAAAAAACCACTTGCGCGAAAATCATCATAGTTTTCAAACGGAAAGCTGGCTTGAATATCCCAGCGATGGGCGCGTGGCGCAAGACGCGTTTGCCCGATACGCTCGGCCAATTCAATCATAGAGCGCTGGTCTTCGGTTAGTTCTAACGCTGAGCCGGGCACTGTGTACCGTGGGTTTAATTCGGCAAGCCCCAAGCTTTGCTTTAAAGACTCTTGCAACGGCGGCAATTGATCGACTTCCGATGCGATGTTTATTTCACTCATTGCGTTCATGGGGGAGACCTTAGCTTTTGGTAAAACGGTTAATTGAATTTGCGTTGCAACTGAAACATGATTTTTTATAAATTGATTAGGCCGATTTCCAAAAGGCCTCTACTGCTTGGCAAAATTGTTCTGGGTCTTCAAGCGGTGCTAAATGACCAAGCCCAGGTAAGCATGTGTAACGCCCATTGGGTAATTTAGCGGCAAGCTTTTCCATCACCATAGGTGGCGCGGTTTTATCGTGTTCGGCTGCAAGGCATAGGGTGGGGATTGTGATCTCATGCAAATTGGGTCGCGCATCAAAATTAACCAATGCCGCCAGTGCTTTGCGATAAGTTACGGCGGGTACTTGGCTCATCATGGCAATGCACTGATCGCGACGAGGTTCTGAACAGAACGGCCCAATCATGGTCGGCACTAACTCACGCGCTACATCGCCCATGGTTTGTCCCGCATCTAAACGCGCGGTCCGGTCGGCAATAAAGCGCTGCTGAAAATGACCATCACGATTGCCAAAGGCTGGGCTGGTGTGTGCTAAAACAAGACCGCGTAAGTTTAGTGCGCCCGAGATCGCAATAAGCTGCGCCAACATTCCGCCCATACTGTGGCCGACAACAATGGTTTCTTCGTTGCTATTGCTTAGTTGCTCAATTAAATTGTTGGTGACGTTAGCAAAGGTATACGGTTCTATCGTTGCCGAGTCACCGTAGCCGGGGCAATTTAGTGCCAAGGCATTCGCCCCTTTGCCGCTAAACCAAGCAACGTGCTCATCAAAGCCTGCTGCTAAGCCACCAATGCCGTGTAAAAAAACAATACGCATTAAATAGTCTCGGCTACTACACCAGCATTGACAACGGGCACGTCATCGAGCGCTATGGTGCATTGCCTTAGCGGTAAATCGAAGTGTCCCAATGTATGGCGTCCGGCCGTTTCATTAGCGCCTGTCGAGTATAAAAAGTTACCCGCAAAAGCACGTAATTCGGTGCCGTTAAAATCGGTCTTGTCATACATGGCCATTGAGTCCCAGCGCGCCTTAGGATTTAAGCCCCAACCACAATGCGATACGGCATACGCATTTTGATCGCCCCACGCAGCAAAGTACGAACGCATCAGCTGTGCGTCGACGCCTTGGCCCTCGATGTGCGTTACAAAATCGTTGGCAATTGTTAATGTGATGCGCGATTCTAAATAACGTTTAAACGTTAAATTAACATCGCCAACGTCCATTACCAATTGTCCGTTAACGCTACCGGCCCTTGGAAAACATAAACACAAGCCGCCAGGCCAATGCGAAATAGTGCCGGGCCGTGCGGTGTAGCCCCAGCCGCCACCAACTGGTGCGCCTGCAACATTAATTTCCAAATTGGTGCCTGCAGCCGAGCTAATTCGCATTGTTTGCGTAGTTTTAAGGCGCTTCATGTGCGCTTTAACAATTGGTTCTAAAGCAGCATCGGGTACCAAGCGCTCTAGCGCCTCGGGATGCTCGTTAGACACCATCAACACGCGGGTGCCGCCCGCTAAAATGGCCGGTAGTTCGGGTGCGTGGAGCAAACCCTCGACAGTACAGTCCGCTACGAAAGTGGTTTGGGCTAGCGCTTTTATAACCGGCTCTAAGCCTGCGATGGCATTAGAAGCGCCGGTTGACCGAATGGCAACGGGCGCTGCTTGTGCCGGTGTTGATAATTGCACCGTAAAAACTTGTGCGCCTAATTGCGCCAAAGCCAGTTGGGCTAGTTGCACATTAACTGCTCGTGAATTAGTTTCGGCAAGCACCGCGCAAACATCGCCCGGCTTCACGCCGCACAATGCAAATGTTTTAACAAATGCCGCAAGCCAGTGCGGATTCAAGGATAAAGTTGCGGTTTGAATATTCATAATTTAGTTTAATATATGATTTTTCATATATCAATTAAATTCTTAAAAATTAATGTCTAGTGAAAACACCCGCGCGCTGCGCAATTGCCTTGCTCAGTTCGCCACTGGGGTTACCGTAATTACCTGTTTGGACGCCAATGGCAAGCCTGTAGGCGTTACTGCCAATAGCTTTTCTTCGCTGTCCTTAGACCCGCCTTTGGTGCTGTGGAGCATCGTTACAAAGTCGAGCAGCCGCGCCGCGTTCGAATCGTTTGGGTATTTTGCGGTGAATATTTTAAGTGAACGGCAGCAAGATTTAGCGATGGTGTTTTCAAAGCCTAGCGATAATCGGTTTGCTCAAGTCGATACCACAACCGGCATTCAAGGCTTGCCGTTGATTGAAGGTTCGTTGGCGCAATTTGAATGCAAAGTGAAGCAAGAAATAGAGCAGGGCGACCACGTCATCATGATTGGCGAGGTGTTGGCGTTTCGACAACAAGACCATGCTGCTGTAAACAGAGGAAATAAAAAATCTGCTTCGCCAGCGAGTCGAACGCCACTATTGTTTTCGCAAGGGCATTTTGCTCAACTGGTCCCCACGCCAATAGAGAAAGAACCCGTCAGCCCCGTAAGCGATGCTGTTGCCGAACAAGAACAAGGCGCCGCGTTTTACGAAGATTATTTGCCTTATTTATTGGCTCGGGCCGCCGATGGCTCTACTGGGTATTTTCATTCAAGGCTTAAACATTTTGGACTAACGATGCTGTCATGGCGTGTAATGGCCTGTTTATCCGATGGCATGGCATGGACCGTCAACGATTTAAGTCGAGTGAGCCTTGCCAAGCAACCTACGGTTTCTAAATTACTAGATCGTTTAGAGGCGCAGCGTTTAATTAAACGCAACACCGACGCCCTTGATGCCCGCAAAGTAATGGTGACGTTAACAAAGCTGGGTTTGCAAAAAATTACGCCGGTTATTCGTGATGCGCGTGACTACAACGAATCGTTGGCGCAGCAGTTTAAAGACGGTGAATTAGAACGACTTAAAGGGATGTTGCGGCATTTGATTGAACAGCGAAGTGCGGTTTTGTAGAAGCAAAGCGTTTAAATTTGATTCTGATTTTTCCGCCAAAATTCAAACAACAGTATCAATAGTTAAGCCCGATAATCGGATTTGTTCTTAACCGAAGACCGCATCGCTTTTACGTTTCTTGTCATTTTATGCACAGCGCATACTAATAATTACCGATCAGGAAGTGCGTGGCCAATCTATTGCGTTTTAATGCTTCATATTCCCGATCGGTAAATTTTCCTTGCTAATCACCTGGTTGTACTCGATAATTTCCCGATCGGGAAGCAGGGCTAACCATGACATCGATTCGATCTCCTCAACAACTCGGGAATGCACTGCGTGCCGCTCGCAAGCAACTGGGGCTAACACAGCCCAATTTGGCGCTGGCATCTGGAGTTGGCGTACGTTTCATTGTCGACCTTGAAGCAGGCAAGCCCACCGTGCGGCTCGAAAACGTGCTGCGGGTCATACATGCCCTAGGTGGCGAAATCCATTTGAGCGGATTGCCCGCAGCTGTAGCCAATAATCAAGCTATTGGTGAAGAACATGGCGTATGAACTGGAAGTTTGGCTTTTTGCTAATCGTGTTGGCACCCTAGCGCTGGTCGATGTTCGACTGGTTTTTTGGTATACGTCTGGCTGGCTGTAGCAATCCGATTCCACTGCTTTGTCCGCTTCGCTACCCTTACAGGTGGAACCGTTTCACGACCGCAAAACGCGTCCGTTTTTTGCGGGTCTGTTACCGGAAGGGTAACTGCGCCGTTTGCTTGCGCAACAGTTCCAAGTCTCTGGCCAAAATGACTTTGCGCTGCTCGATCACATCGGTGGCGAATGTGCCGGGGCCGTTACCTTTCTAGAACCGGGGCAGGCTTTGCCAGTCCCTATCAGTAACGAAAATATTCAGTGGTTAAGTGACGATGAAGTCGTTGCGATATTAGATGAATTGCCAAACCGACCAATGCTGGCGGGCAAAGACGGTCTGCGACTGTCTTTAGCTGGCGCTCAAGACAAACTACCAGTGGTGTTTGATGGTGCCCGGATTGGGCTGCCCCTTAATGGCATGACCAGCTCCCACATTTTAAAGCCCGCAATTCGCACCGTTGAAAGCAGTGTAATTAATGAAGGGTTTTGCATGGCACTGGCGCAGACGATGCAACTTAAGCCAGCGAAATCGAAAGTTCACTTTGTGCTGGATCGCTCGTTTTTGCTGGTTGAACGCTATGATCGGCTAATCGATAAACAAGGGCACCGGCGACGCGTCCATCAAGAGGACTTCTGTCAAGCACTTGGCGTAGTCCCAGAAATGAAATGCCAAAATGAAGGTGGGCCAGATCTGGTCTCGCGCCGCTTTACGACACGCTTTCGACGGCGGTGTATCCAACGCTAACGCCCAAGATGGCGATGCGAATCGGCAGCAAATACAAGTTCAGCGAAGTCCAGGCGCAGCACTGGGAACAGTTCGCGGAAAGCTTCGGTCTTACTAAAGCGCAAGCCAAGAGGCGAATTTTAGAGATGGCAAGGTCGTTGCCAGCCGTAGCGCGCAAGCTGCAGTCTGATCCGGGGAACGGCTTTGCAGGCAATGCCGTGGTGGAGCAAATCAATGCGTTAATTGAACAACGTTGCGCCCTAACGATTCGCAGGCTCACTAATCCTGCTATTGACAATGACGCCGCTGCCAAACCGTCAGTTTGCTCCACCATGCGGAGGCGGCCTCGATTGAGATGCTAGATAACATCTGACTCAAAAAGGCCACTGTGAAGTGTGGCAACAGTAAAATCCATCACCCAATTAGTCTCCCAAGGAACCCCTGCATCGGGCGAAAATGCTTGGCACAAGCAGTGTTGCCAGCGAATTTACGCTCTGACTTATTAACCCGACGGCCAGACCTCAAGGCGGCCGAGCAATTGCTTATCGCCAATCAGGCAGACTTAGCACTTGCTCGCACCGCCTACTACCCGCGTATTCCTTTAAGTGCGGGCTTAGGACAACAATCTAAGTCATTGGCCGACCTGCTGCAGTCTTCGTCCTTATTTTGGAACTTACTGGGTAATTTAGCGCAACCAATTTTTCGTGCCGGCGCTGTCGACTCAGCGGTCGCTGCAGCTAGGGCACAGGAAAAACAAGCGCTCGCGCAATACACCTTGGCAGTGCAAGCCGCATTTCGCGGCGTGCAAGATGCGCTTAACAATTTTCAGGCCAGTCGCGATCTAGTACTGTTAAGCCAAAAACGAGTGACTGCACTCGAAAGCACTTTGCGACTTTCTGAGGTTCGTTATAAAGGTGGCTACACAATTTACCTAGAGGTGCTTAGCGCGCAACGCGACTTAGCGCAGGCTCAGACCGGCCTAATTGATAGTCAACGCAGCCAGTTAAATGCTCTTGTCGGAGTTTACAAAGCGATAGGCGGAGGCTGGAGCGAAAGCAATTAATTAGTTTCTAAAAACTTGCGTTTGGAAGTATATAGCGTTACAATTAGTAATGATAAATACACTTTTCGAAAAAAACACTTCAGCCATATTAAAATTGTTTACACTGCAAGCCAATTTAGAAAACAAGTTCTCGGCCACACTGGGTTCAGTGCACGGCCTGTCGCTGAACGACTTATTACTATTGCTTAATGTCAGCTTGGCTCCAATGGGGAAAATGCGCCGGGTCGACTTGGCGGCGGCTTTAGCCATGAGTCAATCGTCGGTCACTCGTATGACCGCTCCGCTTGAAAAAATCGGTTTACTCGAGCGCGAGTCGGCGCAGCATGACGCGCGTATTGCGTACGTATTGCTCACCGGCGCTGGCAAAAAAGCCATAAAAAATGCGGTGACCACCTTAGAGCACCTTACCAAAGATGTTTTTAGCGATCGTTGGAACAGCAAAGAAATTGCTTCTTTTGACGAGCTATTGGGACGTCTAACGGCGCATTTGCCAGGCAATTTGCGTTGAAACACACAGAGCAAAACGCTAAACAAACCATTCCCCGAGGCGTTTGGGTTTTGGGTTTTGTTAGTTTGCTGATGGACATTTCTTCTGAGATGGTTCACTGCTTGTTACCACTGTTTATGGTCACAGTTTTAGGCGCGTCTGCCTTGCAAGTCGGCTTAATTGAAGGCATTGCTGAAGCAACCGCATTAATCGTCAAAATATTTTCGGGCGCGCTCAGCGACTACTTAGGCAAACGAAAAGGTTTGGCCGTTTTAGGGTATTCACTTGGGGCTTTGTCAAAGCCAGTGTTTGCCATGGCACCGAGCATCGGCTTTGTTTTAGGGGCTCGCTTTGCGGACAGAATTGGCAAAGGCATTCGCGGTGCGCCACGAGACGCTCTGGTGGCTGACCTAACACCAGCGCATCTGCGAGGCGCTGCATTTGGCTTGCGGCAGTCTTTAGACACCATTGGTGCCTTCTTAGGGCCGCTATTAGCTGTCGGGCTGATGCTGCTGTGGGCAAACGATTACCGCAAAGTATTTTGGGTTGCAGTCATACCCGGCGTGATGGCGGTGGCCCTGTTGGTTTTTGGTCTGCGCGAACCGCCCAAGGCCGAAGGACATCAGCGTACCAATCCGATTTCTCGAACCAATTTACGCCAGCTCAATTCACAGTATTGGTGGGTTGTCGTAATTGGGGCTGTGTTTACTCTTGCTCGGTTCAGCGAAGCCTTCTTAGTGCTACGGGCGGCACAAACCGGTATTGCCGTGACTTGGGTTCCTTTAGTCATGGTTGCGATGAATGTTGTATACGCGCTTAGCGCATACCCTTTTGGTGTTCTGTCGGATCGCCTGAACCACCAAGTTTTGTTGGCTTTGGGTGTTGTCCTTTTAATTGCTGCCGACCTGGTTATTGCCAGCGGTAATCATTGGCTAAACCTGCTAATTGGGGTGGCTTTGTGGGGCTTGCACATGGGTATGACCCAAGGACTCTTGGCAAGCATGGTTGCAGCCTGCGCACCCGAAAATTTACGCGGCACTGCGTTTGGACTATTTAACTTAGTTAGCGGTATTGCGATGCTTGTAGCCAGCATCGTTGCCGGTTTTGTCTGGGACCGCTTCGGTGCAGCGACCACGTTTTATGTGGGCGCTGCTTTTTGCATGGTGACCTTGTTAGGTCTAGTCACCATGAACGGCATTAAAGCTAGATCAGCTTGACTAATTGGTTACCAAAATTATCGCCCTTAAGCAATCCCAAAAATGTCTGAGGTGCTGAGGCAATACCCTGAGCAATCGTTTCGCGATAAATTAGTTTTTTCGACGCAACTAGTTCACCTAATTCGCGCAGCGCTTGTGGCCACACGGCCATATGCTCACTAACAATAAAGCCTTCGAGCTTCATGCGCTGGGTTAAAAATAATTGCGGGTACTGCATCGGAATGGGCTGACCGCAGTAGCCAGAAATCATGCCGCATATTGCAATGCGAGCAAACGCATTGCAGTTGAGCATCACCGCGTCGAGAATGGTTCCGCCGACATTTTCAAAGTAACCGTCGATACCGTATTGACAAACTGCTTTTACCGCTTTGGATAAAGAATCAAGATCTGCAAATTGTTTGTAGTCGATGCAATGATCAAAATGTAATTCGTCTTTCACGTCAGCACACTTTTGCGCGCCACCGGCAAAACCAATGACTTTCGCGCCCCGCGCTTTGGCTAGTTGGCCCACAACACTACCCACTGCACCGCTGGCCGCACGAACTGCCACGGTTTCGCCGACGCGTATTCCAATAATTTGATTCAAGCCGCACCACGCAGTAACAACAGGCATACCCACTGGCCCCAGGTAGGCCGACATCGGTACTGAACTATCGGCTAACTTTTGCAACACTCCTTTTTGAGTGGCATCGACAACAGCGTACTCTTGCCATCCGCCCATACAAGCTTTCATGCCCTAAGTACACTAAATCGACCACCATGCTATCAAGCACTTGATCGAATGATTCTACTGCTCGATACAACTCGGCAGTGCTCATACGTATGCCGTAGTGGTTAATGGTGGCGTCCGAGCGGCGTCCGAGCGGCGTCCGAGCGGCATCCGAGCGGCATCCGGCGGCATATTGCTAGTATGGAACGCTGCGCCAGAGCCAAAACTAGTGACGAGCGCGTACTCGGTCAACAGTTATAGTGCGATAAGGGTCTGACTTCAACGCATGGTAGGCTGGGCCCACTGGTTGATGTTAGCCAAACGATCTAGGCATTACGTTCAATTGCTAAAGTAAGCGGTGTGCGCCACCGTTTGGTGTTCCAATATTTGGAGCATCACTTGCTTGCCGTCGCTGCTAAAACTCAACCCAATGCACGTGCGCAATATGTTCGCCACCGCCCCGAACAAACGGCGCTGTACCAGTTAATTCAGCAGCATGCGGCTACGTTTTTTGCGCAGGCGCAAGAGGCCACTGGCTCAAGTTTGCCGCGTTACGTGAAGGACGAGTTCGATGCGTTTCTTGATTGTGGAATTCTTGCTCATGGTTTTTTACGTCTGCATTGCGGCGGCTGTAAACAAGATCAGTTATTAGCGTTCTCTTGCAAGCGGCGTGGGTTTTGCCCCTCGTGTGGGGCCAAGCGTATGTCGGAAACTGCTGCGTATTTGGTGGATCACGTCATTCCGTCAGTGCCGGTTCGCCAGTGGGTATTATCGCTGCCTATTGCACTGCGTGTGTTGTTGGCTGCACAGCCCAATTTAGTAACCACAGTATTGCAAGTGGTTCAGCGCAAGATCACGCGGCATCTGTTATAGCAAGCCAAGTTAAACAAAACCGAAGCGCAAGGCGGTAGCGTAACCTTGATTCAGCGCTTCGGTTCTGCAGCGAACCTGAACATTCACTTGCACTGCCTAGTGCTGGACGGTGTGTACAGAACCAAGCCAAATGGGGAATTGATTTTTATTCAGGTGCCAGCACCGACGGAGCAAGCACTGCAATTACTACTACGCGCCATCATTACTAGCATAATGAAACGCTTGGTTCGCCAAGGCGTATTGGTGCAAGAGCAAGATGATTGGTATGTGGCGGACGGTATTGCCGAAGATACAGAGGCCAGCGCATTACGGCCGCTGCAGCAGGGCTCCATTGTTTATCGTATTGCCTTTGGTCCACGAGCCGGTCGTAAAGTGTTGACGCTGCGCGAGGCATTACCGATTGAAACGGACAGCGACTATGACCGTAAACCGTTATGCGCCAACGAGCAGGGCTTTAGCCTGCACGCAGCCGTGCGCTGCCACGCTAATGAACGATTGAAACTAGAACGTCTATGCCGTTACATTACCCGGCAAGCAACGACCAAGAGCCGCCCTAACACGGTCGGCCGATGCGCATGGGTTGGGCCAAGCTATTGAAGCGGGTGTTCAACTTAGACTTAACCCATTGCCCGCATTGCGGTAGTGAATTGAGAATCATCGCAGCGATCTTGCAGCGTCAAGCAATAGAGAAGATCCTGAACCACTTGGGGTTAGAAGCGCAACCGCCGCCTCGAGGGCTCGATTGAGGCGGATTTTTAGCGGTACTTTTTCGATTGCATAGCCGTTTTTCCGATGCAGTGACGCAGATAATAAGTAGTGCAATCAAGGCAGAGGCTCAATGCGTGAAGCAAAACGCTCGCAGCGGCCGCAAAAGAGCTTTTAAAACTACTATCCTCTCAAAGGGCCGTTTAACACAGAAATTCAAACTCTGAAACACCATAACAAACAGTTAGACCTAAAGCTTGAGCCTCAGCTAAGCGCGGCGCGCTTCCCTTCTATTTCGTCAATTCCTTATGATTCGAACTTAATAACAAAAAGTCTTTAAGCAATGATCGATTTTGGCTGTAGTAAATCGTTAGATATGGAATAACGACGCAAAATTGAAAGAAGGCGTAAGCCAATTTCGAAGGGTGTATTCCCATTAAAATTGGCAGGGCATTTCCCGAGCATATAGGAGTCCACGAGCCGCACAGAAAAAATGCCATCATCATATTTGCAGTAAAGTGAACAAGAATTGTCGTAACAATTGAGCGGCTCGCCAAATAAACAGCGCCAAAAATTAAGCCACTTGTAAAATGTGAAATTGCCACGTCGAAATGGATTAGTGCAAAAACAACTGCCGCGATTATGAGACTCGAATCCAGACCGATTTTACGTTTGAATAATTGACGCAGAAGTAGATGGCGAAACAAAAGCTCCTCGAAAACACAACTCCAAAACATTCCGATTGCCGAAATCAAAATAGCGGTCGAGTTAACGCTTTTATCGTTTGAGTTGTACCCAAACGCGAGCGCGATTGTAATCAAAGAAACACCACAAACTAACAGAACGCCCAGAGCGATCTTTGGGTTCCAATTTTTATCTATGTCCTTAACTACCATACCAAAAAGAAGCAACGCTACACAGCAAGCGACGGTAAGAAGTAAAATCTCAAAGTGACTTGTATTATCTAAGCTGGCTAACGTTATTGATAACGCTAAAAGTATGAGGGCCCACAGTTTCATGAATATCTTCCCGTCGCTCCTTTCATTTTTTAATTAGTTGACTAACCCTCTAGTTGCTGAATTATATCGATTTTGTGCCTCTGGGGACAACGTATCCCATGCTTCGGCAGCTTGGCCCAGCTGCTGAGAAATCGTCGCTGGAAATCCGAAAGACGCAAATTCAATTGCATAATCGTTTGCCGACATAGGAAATCCTCCGCCCCTCTGTGGCGCATTTCCCCCAGAAGGGCCTCGAACGCTATTTTCTTTAAGCCATGTTTTAAGCGCTTCAAATCCTGGTTTTGCAGCGTAGTCGTAAATAAAGTTTACGGCAAGTCCAATTGCAACTGCGCCGATAATAACGCCGGCACCACTACCTTGCACAGATTCAAACTCTTCATTTATTAATACTCTCATTTTCACTCCCTTGGGTTTGACGTATCCGACGTCGACGGTTTTGGGGGAATTCCCCGAAAATTTGCAGACAAATTTTTTTGATTTTCAACCTCATTGCGTCGGGTTCACCGCTAACCGAAGCGTCCAACTGTGTTCGAGACCTCCATATCTCTAACTTCAACTACTTGTTCACTCGCCCGTGTCAGAGAAATTCGATGAGCAATGTTTATTTGGGTGATCGTCAGCTGCGCTGTAATACTCGTGATGGCTTCTTCAGTTTTCGCATCTAGGTGGCTCGTGGCCTCGTCCAGAAACAATATCAGCGGATTCGAATAAAGCGCTCGTGCCAGTACCACCCGCTGCTTTTGTCCCCCACTTAAACTACTCCCCATATCCCCAATCAACGTTTGGTATTGCATGGGCATCTTTGCAATATCCCGAGCAATCGTGGCTTGTTCGGCACACTCCCGAATGCGCGCTTGATCGGGTGTTTGACTAAAGAACGCAATGTTCTCGGCAATTGATCCACTCAGCAGTTGGTCGTCTTGCATTACTGCACCAACGGCTTGTCGATAGGTGGCTCCCAGTTGCGCAATTGATTGCCCGCGAAACAGCACTTCACCCTCGGTCGGAGGCATTAAGCCCAGCATCAATTTCATCAACGTCGTCTTGCCGCCGCCACTAGGGCCCACGATGGCAAGGCTTTCGCCTTTGGCTACTTTTAAGTTAACGTTCTTTAAAATCCACGGTTCGCTGGCTGAGTACCGAAAGCTCACATTGCGTACTTCAATTTCGGGGATGGTGCCGTCTTCGTTGGGCGGTGGCAGTTGTTTGTGGGCGGTGTGGCTTGCCGGGTCGGTTTGGTTTAATACGATGTCCGCAAGTAATTCGCCTTGCAGCTTGAGCATCTTTAGTTCAATGAACTTACCGATGAGGCTTTGTACGCGGCCACTAAAGGTGGCCTTGTAGCTCATAAAGGCAAACAACATACCTACGGACAGTTGGTTTTGTATAACCGCTGTGGCACCCAGCCAAACAACCAGAATGTTTTCTAAACCGGATACAACGCTAGACGCCGCTCCTACCGATAACTGCAGGCGTTGTGTTGCGATCGTTCGGTTGGTCGATTCAACCAGCCCGCTCATGTAGCGCGCATGTCGGTCGTTTTCACTGGCAAACAGCTTAATGCTTTGCACTGCCCGTATGCTTTCGAACAACTGGCTTTGGTTTTTGGCGCTTAGGTTAATTTGTTCGGCGGCGAGTCGGCGCATGGAGGCGTAGCTGCCCCAACGAATGATGCCTTGAATGATGAGTGCGGTAATGACAACCCACGCCAGTGTGGGGCTGTATAAAAAGATGATGACCAGCATCACCACCCCTAAAATGCCGTCGAGCACGCCTTCCACAAAGCTGGTGGTTAATGTTTGTTGAATCTGATGAACCGACTCGAACCGCGTGACCACATCGCCTAAATGACGGCGCTCAAAGTACGTGACTGGCAAGCGAATTAAGTGGGCAAAGACATTACCAACCCATTGGACATTCAAGTGTGTCGACAAATACAGCACCACCCAACTGCGCGCCAAACCAATCGCCGTTTGAATGAGCATTAACAGCCCAAAACCAAGGGTCAGCAACGTAAGTAAATTATGATCTGCCGCTACGATGGCCCCATCGACCACCCATTGCATAAAAAACGGCGAAACAATGGCAAAAGCCTCCAGTGCAAGCGAGAGTACAAAGATTTGCACGAGCGAGCGCTTTAGACCCACCACTTTGCCTAAGAGTTGCGTTATTTCTAAGGTGCGCTTTTCTTTCTTGGGCACAAAGTCGGGCATGGGCGCCAGCTCAAGTGCGACGCCGGTAAAGCATTTACTGAGTTCGTCTACCCGAATCGTGCGTTCGCCGCGCGCCGGGTCAAGAATCACGATACCCTTGTCGTTACCTAGCACTTTTTTAAGCACCACAAAGTGGTTTAACTCCCAGTGCAAAATACACGGCAGTTGCAACTGGTTCATTTCTTCAAGATCAAGCCGCAATGGGCGGGCCGCGAGCTTTAAGCCTTGGGCCATATTGATCACTTGCTTGAGCGTCGCTCCCCGGAGTGACAGTGCAAAGCGTTGCCGTAAGGTGGGCAGATCGGTTTGGTAGCCGTGGTAGTTGGCGACCATTGCAAGGCAAGCCAAACCACATTCGGCGGCCTCGGTTTGTAAAATCGACTGCACTTGCTTGCCCCAACCAAAGCGCAGCTTGCTGGTTGCGTTAAACA
The DNA here is from genome assembly GCA_031429355.1 of Betaproteobacteria bacterium. Lineage (GTDB taxonomy): Bacteria > Pseudomonadota > Gammaproteobacteria > Burkholderiales > Burkholderiaceae_E > JANOZM01. The sequence continues at coordinate 471,509 of JANOZM010000004.1, forward strand.
TGGCGTCGTGGTTTACGCTTTTAGTGTTGTTAAGAATCGCGCTCATGTCGATTACACCCGCCCTTGAATACTAAACAATGGTTCAAACAACCATTCCAACAAGCTGCGGGTTTCTTGCAGCACGTCGGCTTCGAGTTGTAACCCGGCGACCAACACTTGTTGTTGGCCATACGCTAGGATGGTTTGTTCATTGAGCCCTACCGTAATTCGGTACAAGCCTTCGCCCATTTGCGCTGCTGCCATCACCGTTTGGCCTAAATTGGCGGGTAGCTCTTGCGCGCCAAACGGCACCCGAGTAACCGCAATGACTTGGCCTTGGTGCTGGCCAAACTTTTGGTAAGGGTAGGCGGCATACCGCAAACGTACCGTTTGACCCGGCGCTACAAACCCGACGCTCGCGCTCGGTGCAAACAAATGGGCTTGTAACTGAGCGCCATCGGGCAATATTGCTAACAGTGGTTGACCAGTTGCAATTTGGCCCGGTTCGGCTTGTACGGTGGCGATAGTGCCCGCCTGCGGGGCGGTAATAATGATTTCGCGTTGCGCTTCGGTAGTAATGGTGGCTTGATCGAGTTCCATTACGCTGCGATCAATCGCGGCGCGCTCGCGTTCGTTCTTTAACCCGAGCTGTTCAAACTCCCCGCGCAACGTCACTAGTGCTCGATTGCGTTCGCCAAGCGCCCGTTCGAGGCTTAACAAGCGTGATTGTTGGTCTAACAATTCATCGCTCTTTTGTTGCAAGGCCATTTCGGAGACAAACTTTTGATCGGCCAGCGCTTGCAGTTTGGCCACTTGCCCTTCGACCGATTTAACCCGGCTGGTTTGGGTGGTAATTTCGCGGCGCAGTTGCGTAAGTTCTAATTCACCGTTGGTGATGGACGCGCTTAGTTGTTGGCGCTGCTGCGCGGCCAACGCGGTTTGGTTAGAACGCTCGAGCGTTAAATTGTTTTTACGCGCCTTAAACGATTCGAGCAAAGCCGCGCCCGAACCCGAAGCGCTGGCTTGATTGGCGTTTTGCGTGACCCGCTCCAGCGACAGTGTAAACAACTTGTCGCCCGCCTTAACACGATCACCCTCGTTAACGTGGCGCGCCACAATTAACCCGGCCTGAGGTGGTATCACCTTAATAACGCCTCGTTCGGGGGCTAACACCCCCATCACCCGAGCGCGTTTGGTGTACTGTCCATACACCAGTAACGAAACCAGCAACACGGTAATGCCCAAAGCGGCCCAACAAACAACCGAGAACGACAACGGCCGCATCAACACAATCGACCCCAACCATTGGGTTTTTTGAGCCTCTAAGGCTTCGGTACGAAAGAGTTGTGTGGGGGGGGTAAAGTCACGGTTTGTCTAGGTGGTCAGGTCATGAATCAATGCCTGAATCTTGGTTCAACAAACCCACCCCGTCTATAAGCCTCATGGCCTAGGCCAAATGGCTGGGGCGCACTCTGCCGTTTGGCTAATTGACATTTAGCGGTATGGGCACTAAACGATTTATCTCTAATTCGTGTTCTCGACTGCAACGATATCGTTTCGAGAATTTGGTCGCCACTCATCTTCTAAAGTCGATTCAATACCAACGCGATGTAACAGCTAAAGATACTGCTCGATTGTTTACCGCACTGCTTTTGGTCCGAATGCCGGTCGCAAGGTGCTGACGTTGCGAGCGGCGATGCGGTTGATACCGACACCGTCTACGAACGTAAACAGTTGTGCGCCGATCAAAGGTAGTACCGCAATCGCAACCGGCAAACGCCACCGAGCACGATCCAAACAAAGCGGACACCGAAGAGCCGCCCCAGCACGGACGTCCACCCACCCCGAGCGCCAGCGCGTGGACAAATGGCGTTCTGAAGCGTCAAGCGTAAAAACTAAAGCAACACCCAAAAATTTCAGCCCAAATAGCCTGGCTGTGAAGGCGGCTGGCTGAGATGCGAATTGCAGCCGATTGAGACGGATTTTTAGCGGTACTTTTGCGATTGCATAGCCGTTTTGCCGATGCAGTGACGGAGATAATAAGTAGTGCAATCAAGTCAGAGGCTAAAAATAACACCGTACAAACAAATAGTTGAGATGCTAGAACCGCTTAGCAAACTCCACAAACCAATCCAAACTTTTCGGATTCGCCATCGCTCCTGGGTTAGCGACCTTTTCAATCGACGCGCCCAACAGCAATTTCTTTATTGGCAACTCTAGTTTTTTACCGGTAATCGTGCGCGGGATATCGGGTACTTGAAATACATCGTTTGGAACATGTCTGCCCGATAGTTTGGTGCGAATTTCTTGCTTGATGGCAGCAACTAGCGCATCGTCTAATAAAACGCCTTCGCGTAATACTACGAACAAAGGCATATAGCTTTCACGGCCTAAGTATTCTAAATCAACCACCATGCTATCGAGCACTTGATCGAATGATTCTACTGCACGATACAACTCGGCAGTGCCCATACGTATGCCGTGGCGGTTAATGGTGGCGTCCGAGCGGCCATAAATAATTGCGCCGCCGCGTGACGTAATACGCATCCAATCACCGTGTCGCCAGGGGATTACATTGGGCGCATTGTTTGGTGCTGCAAATGTTTCGAAATAACTTTCGTAGTAACGTTGACCGCAAGCCTGTTGGCTAGTGTCGTCGCCCCAAAAATAAAGTGGCATTGAAGGTAGTGGTTGAGTACACACTAACTCGCCCACCTCATCATTAACAGCTTGACCATGTTCGTTAAATGCAAACACGGCGTGCCCCAAGCAACGGCACTGCATCTCGCCTTCGTAAATAGGTAACGTGGCATTGCCGGTAACAAACCCGCCTGCAAAATCAGTCCCACCCGAAATAACAGATAAAAAAGCGGTGGCACTAACTTCGCTGTACAACCACTGATAAGCCTCGGGCGATAGTGGTGATCCAGTGGAGCTAAGGGTACGCAAATTGCTAAGGTCGTGCAGTTTATTTGGGGTTAACCCAGCTTTCATATTGCTAGTATGGAACGCGGCGCCCGAACCAAAACTTGTGATTTTTTCTTGCTCGCAATAGCGCCAAATTGTGTTGCTGTCGGGCGTGGCCGGATTGCCGTCGTAAATACAAATAGTGGCGCCGACAAGTAAGCCAGCCATGTGCAAATTCCAAACAATCCAACCGGTGCTAGATAACCACAAGTGGCGATCATTTGGTCCTAAATCGGCCATTAAATGAGTCACCAGTGCTTCGAGTAAAACGCCACCGTGTCCGTGCACGATAGGCTTGGGTAGGCCCGTTGTTCCCGACGAATAAACAATCCATAGTGGATGAGCAAATGGCAGCGTCTCAAAGCGCGGAGTCAGCAACTCGTTAGGCCGTTGCGCTAATTGTGTAGCATCTAACACGGGTACTTCTATAAGGTGTTTTACAGTAGGCAAGTTACTTAACAGTTCTTGAACTAACTCACGCCGATCAATTGCTTTGCCGCCGTAGGTATAGCCTTGGCAAGCAATGAATACTTTGGGTTCAATTTGTTTAAAGCGATCTAACACCGACAAGCTACCCATATCGGGTGCACAGACAGACCAAATAGCGCCGATAGAAACAACCGCCAAGCACGCGGCCATTGTTTCAGGCGTATTGGGTAAATAGGCTACAACCCGATCACCGGCAATGACACCGCAAGTTTTTAGCTGCTGTGCAATTAACGCAACTTGATGGCCCAGCACTGCCCAAGACATTTCGCGGCGCTCGCCACTTTCGTGCCTATAAATAATGGCTGGTTTTGTGGCGTTCGCTTGTGCAAAAATATGCTCTGCAAAGTTTAATGTGGCTCCGTTAAACCATTGAGCGCCAGGCATTTGATGCACCGATAATGGTTTGTCGTAAGGGGTGTGCGATTTTACTTGATGAAAATCGAACAGTGCTTGCCAAAATGCATTGAGGTCGGAAATCGACCATTGCCAAAGCGCATCGTAGTTTGCAAAATGCAAGTTGCGATTATCGCCAAGCCATTGCTGAAACTGGGTGATGCGAGCCGACGAAACGCGCTCGGAACTTGGTGTCCAAATAGGGTTTAAAACGCAAGTTAAAGCGGAGGTAGTTGTCGAGTCCATACTTAAATATACAACGTCTGACCCGTGACACAATAATTAGCCGACCAAACGACCAATCGCTTTCCACTCGGCAGGAGTTACCGGTGTAATGGATAAACGATTACCCGGTTTTAAAATAATCATCGTATTTAGGGCAGGGGCTTCGCGCATGGCCGCCAAACTTAGCAACTTTGTTTTGGCTTTGAATTTAACGTCTACGTGGACCCAACGCGGACTGTCGACAGTTGACTTAACGTCGAAATAAGGGCTTTTAGGATCGAACTGCGTTGCATCGGGGTAGGCAGCGCTACTGACCATTGCAAACCCAGCCACGCCTGGCTCGGGGCAAGATGAGTGATAAAACAGCACCTCATCGCCGATGCTCATCGAATCGCGCATGAAATTGCGCGCCTGATAATTGCGCACGCCAAACCAAGGAATTGATTGCTTGGGGCGTGCTGCTAAATCATCAATCGAACACTCTTCGGGTTCGCTTTTCATTAGCCAATAGTTCATCGACGCTGTTTACCTTTGTTTTATTTTAAAAACATCGCAAACGCCGGATGTTCGCTCTCATCTACATACGGATAACCCACTTCAGCCAAGAAGACTTTGAACTGCCTTTTTTCTTTAGGCGGTACCTGAATGCCCACTAAAATACGCCCGTAATCCGCCCCATGATTGCGATAGTGGAACAAACTAATATTCCAATTAGGGTGCATTGCATTTAAAAATCGTAACAAAGCGCCGGGTCGCTCGGGGAACTCGAAGCGATACAACAATTCGTTGTCGGCATTGCTACTGCGGCCCCCAACTAAGTGCCTTAAGTGTGACTTAGCCAGCTCATCGCTAGTTAGGTCGACGTGCGCGAAATTGTTTTTCTTAAACGACTTACTTATTTCGGCAACGTCGTTCGCGTTTTGCACTTGTATTCCAACAAACACATGGGCATCTTTACCTTCGGCCATGCGGTAGCTAAATTCCGTTACATTGCGGTCGCCTACTAGACCGCAGAACCGCTTAAAGCTGCCGCGTTCTTCGGGGATGGTGACTGCAAAAACCGCTTCACGTTGTTCGCCAATTTCGGCGCGCTCGCTGACAAATCGTAGGCGATCAAAATTCATATTAGCGCCGCAAGCAATAGCCACTAATTTTTTGCCTTGCACTTTTTCGCGCGCTACCCAAGCTTTCATGCCGGCAATACCTAAGGCACCAGCCGGTTCTAAAATCGATCGAGTATCTTGGAACACGTCTTTAATGGCAGCACATACGGCATCGGTATCGACCAAAACAATGTCGTCCACCAAAGTACGTGCCAAGCGAAAAGTTTCTTCGCCCACTTTTTTTACCGCCGTGCCATCTGAAAACAAGCCCACATCTTTTAGTTCGATTCGGCGACCCGCTTCAATCGAGCGATACATCGCGCAAGAATCAAATGTTTGCACGCCAATAATTTTTACTTCAGGGCGCACTTGTTTGACATACGCAGCTACCCCGGCAATTAAGCCGCCGCCGCCAATGGCAACAAAAATTGCATCGAGCGGGCCAGGGTGTTGGCGCAGTATTTCCATGCCAATTGTGCCTTGCCCAGCAATTACATCGGGGTCATCGAACGGGTGAACAAAGGTTAGCCCCTGTTTTTTTTCTAGCACTAACGCATGTTGGTAGGCGTCGCTATACGATTCGCCATGCAGCACGACTTCGCCGCCACGCGCTTTGACGGCATCTACTTTTACTTGCGGGGTCGTAGTAGGCATCACAATTAAGGCACGGCAGCCCAATTTTTGGGCGCTTAAGGCGACGCCTTGGGCATGATTGCCAGCCGAGGCGCAAATAACGCCCCGTTTTCGTTGCGCGTCCGACAGACGCACCATTTTGTTATAGGCACCACGCAACTTAAACGAGAACACGGGTTGCTCGTCTTCACGTTTCAGATACACGGTGTTTTTAAGCCGCTCCGATAGCTCGGGCGCGAGACTTAAGGGGGTTTCTTTGGCCACTTCATAAACCCGGGCCGTTAGGGTGCGTTTTAAATAATCGATAGGCATAGCCCACATTATCGCCGCATGTGTGTAGGGTTACTACCAGAACCGTGTGGTTCGCGTAGAATCCAACAGGCTATGAACGCTCCCCTACCTATTCTGCAAGCCGAACTTCATTCGCCTACACGCGTGCGTGAAATTCCTTATAACTACACTTCGTTCTCAGATCGCGAAATTGTTATTCGCTTACTGGGCGATCAAGCTTGGTCTATTTTAGAGAGCCTGCGCTCCGAGCGCCGTACTGGCCGTTCCGCTCGCATGTTGTATGAAGTGCTTGGCGATATTTGGGTAGTGCAACGTAATCCATATTTGCAAGACGATATGTTGGATAACCCGAAACGGCGCGCTCAGTTAATTGAAGCCTTGCGCCATCGCTTAGCCGAAATTGAAAAGCGGCGGGTCCAAGACTTATCAACTGCAACAGACGACGTTGCTAAAGAGCGCGCTCAACAAGTTGTGGTGTTGTTAGAAGCCTCACGCAAAGCAATTACTGCGTTCGAACGCGAATTTGCCGATACCTACGATTTGCGCAAACTATCGATGCGTAAATTAGCGCGCTGCACGGCTAAGGACAATATTAAGTTCGATGGCCTGTCGCGGGTTTCGCATGTAACCGACGCTACCGATTGGCGTGTCGAGTATCCATTTGTTGTGCTAACGCCCGACACCGAATACGAAATGGCTGGTTTAGTAGCGGGCTGTATCGAATTAGGTTTAACCATTATTCCGCGTGGCGGTGGTACTGGGTACACCGGTGGAGCGATTCCCTTAACCAATCGTGCTGCTGTAATCAATACCGAAAAACTCGAGTATTTAGGCGCTGTCGAAATGAAGCGCCTGCCGGGGCTTGATCACGAAGTAGCGACTATTTTTTCAGAAGCGGGCGTTGTGACTAAGCGCGTAACTGATATTGCAGCTAAGTCCGATTTTGTATTTGCAGTAGACCCAACTTCTTGGGAAGCATCGTGCATTGGCGGCAACATTGCCATGAATGCGGGTGGCAAAAAAGCGGTGCTATGGGGCACGGCCATTGATAACCTTGCGTGGTGGCGTATGGTCGACCCGCAAGGCAATTGGCTTGAGGTTGAGCGCGTCAATCACAGCATGGGCAAAATTCATGATGTACTCGAAGCGATCTTTGATTTACGTTGGTACTCGCCACGGCAGTTGCAGCGCGATGGCGCGATGCGCGGCGAACCGATTCGCACCCATCGTATTACCGTTGCCGGTCAGCGCTTTCGTAAAGAGGGTTTGGGCAAAGACGTTACCGATAAATTTTTGGCTGGTTTACCCGGTATTCAAAAAGAGGGTTGCGACGGTTTAATTACTTCGGCACGTTGGGTCTTGCATCGCATGCCCAAGGCTATCCGTACAGTGTGTCTAGAATTTTTTGGTCAAGCGCGCGATGCAGTTCCGTCTATCGTCGAGATTATTAATTACTTAAAGACCAACAAGCACGGCGCTATTTTGGCGGGTCTCGAGCATCTGGATGATCGCTATTTGCGCGCGGTAGGTTACTCCACCAAGAGCAAACGCGGTGGTCTGCCGAAGATGGTGTTAATTGGCGATATTGTGGGCGACGATGACGAAGGCGTAGCACGTGCAACATCCGAGGTCATTCGTTTATCTAACGCGCGCTCTGGTGAAGGCTTTGTTGCGGTTTCGCCGGAGCATCGCAAAACCTTTTGGCTCGATCGTGCCCGCACCGCTGCTATTGCACGCCACACCAACGCCTTCAAAATTAATGAAGATGTCGTCATTCCTTTGCATCGCATGGGCGAGTACACCGACGGTATTGATCGTATCAATATCGAGTTGTCGATTCGCAATAAATTGCAATTGGTTGATGAGCTACAAGCGATATTAAACGCCGGTTTGCCGGTTGTTACCCTAGCCGATCGAACCGATAATAGTGAAGAGCTAGATATGGCTTCGCTAGACGATGTTTTAGCCGATCGCGCTCGCCAAGCCAACGAATTGCTAGCCCGTGTGCGCAACCGTTGGCAAGCACTAGTCGATTTAATCGACAAGCCAATGGATCAGGCTTCAGGCGCGTTAGTAGCCCAAGGTTTCGAGCCTGCATTATTGGCGACAAAGCCTAACGTGTTTGAATTATTGCAAGACCACAGCATTCGCGTGTCGTGGAAACGCGAATTAAAAGCACCGCTGCAAGACCTGTTTAATGGCCAAGCGTTTAGCCCTGTCATGGCACTGTTTACCGAAGCGCATAAACGCGTATTACGCGGCCGTGTTTTTGTCGCTTTGCATATGCATGCTGGTGACGGCAATGTGCATACCAATATTCCCGTTAACTCGGACAACTACCAAATGCTGCAAGAGGCCAATCGCGCTGTGTCGCGCATCATGGCTTTGGCGCGCTCGTTGGATGGGGTTATTTCGGGCGAGCACGGTATTGGTATTACAAAGCTTGAATACCTCACCGAAGACGAAATTAGCGACTTTAGAAAATACAAACAAGAAGTCGACCCAGAAGGTCGCTTTAACAAAGGCAAGCTATTAGGACAGGGCGATTTACGCAACGCCTACACGCCTTCGTTTGGTCTAATGGGTGCTGAATCTTTAATATTGCAGCAAAGCGATATTGGTGCCATTAGCGAATCGGTTAAAGATTGTTTACGTTGCGGTAAATGCAAACCTGTTTGCGCTACGCACGTACCGCGCGCCAACCTTTTGTATTCGCCACGTAATAAAATTTTAGCCACCTCGTTGTTGGTCGAAGCGTTTTTATACGAAGAGCAAACCCGTCGTGGCGTCTCGATTAAACATTGGGATGAGTTTGCTGATGTAGCTGATCACTGTACGGTTTGCCATAAATGCGAAGCACCTTGCCCAGTCGATATTGACTTTGGCGAAGTGACCATGAATATGCGTAACTTGTTGCGCAAAATGGGCAAAGAAAAATTTAATCCGGCTAAATCAGCTGCGATGTTCTTTTTAAATACACGCAATCCTGAAGCCATTAATATTGCGCGTTCTGCTATGGTTAATGTGGCTTTTAAAGCGCAACGCGTAGCCCACGATGTATTTAAGTTGGCCGCGCGCAAACAAACTAGCGCGCCACCGGCAACGATTGGCCGAGCACCGCTTAAAGAGCAAGTTATACATTTTATTAACAAAAAAATGCCCGGCGGTTTGCCCAAAAAAACCGCCCGCGCGTTGTTAGATATTGAAGATAGCCGGTACGTACCAATCATTCGCGATCCTAAAGCGACAACGGTGGACAGTGAAGCGGTGTTTTACTTCCCTGGCTGTGGTTCGGAGCGATTGTTCTCGCAGGTGGGTTTAGCGACTCAAGCTATGCTTTGGAAAGTTGGCGTACAAACGGTATTGCCACCCGGTTATTTGTGTTGCGGTTACCCGCAGCGCGGCGCTGGGCAGTTTGATAAAGCCGACAAAATCATTACCGATAACCGCGTGTTGTTTCATCGAATGGCCAACACGCTAAATTATCTGGACATTAAAACCGTCGTAGTGTCTTGCGGTACTTGTTACGATCAATTGCAGGGTTATCAGTTCGATAAAATTTTCCCCGGCTGCCGCATTATTGACATCCACGAATTTTTGCTAGAAAAAGGCGTGCAAATGGGTAGCGTGGAAGGCGTGCGTTATATGTATCACGAGCCTTGCCATACACCCATGAAGACCTACGGCTCTGCCAAAGTTCTAAATCAACTAATGAACGAAGCCGAAAACGGCAAGGTTGAAAAGAACGAGCGCTGTTGCGGTGAGTCGGGCACATTTGGTATTACACGACCTGATATTTCGACCCAAGTACGCTTTCGCAAGGAAGAAGAAATGCGCAAAGGGGCTGATTCATTACGCACCCAAGCGCTAACTGAAACCGGTAAAAGCACCGAAGTTAAAATTCTGACGTCATGCCCGTCGTGTATGCAAGGCTTGTCACGCTACAGCGAAGATGTCAATGTAGATGCCGATTACATCGTGGTCGAAATTGCCCGAAACTTGATGGGCCCCGATTGGCTAGAAAAATATGTGGCTACTGCAAATAACGGCGGTATCGAGCGAGTGTTGGTTTAGGGAGAAGAACTAAATGGCAGGCTTACAAAAAAACACCGCGGTGCCCGTAAACATTATGGTTCACGAGCAATCGCGTGTACTCGAGTTAGTGTATGCCTCGGGTCAAAGTTATCGCATTAGTTTCGAGTTGTTGCGGATCGAGTCGCCCTCGGCCGAAGTAAAGGGTCATGGCCCCGGTCAAGAAAAGTTGCAGGTCGGTAAGCAAGAGGTCATGATTAAAGCGCTAGAACCGGTTGGCAACTACGCAGTAAAACCGACTTTCTCGGATGGGCATGATTCGGGTATTTACTCTTGGGACTACTTGCACGAGTTAGCGGTAAATCAAGACAGCCTGTGGCGGAACTATTTAGATAAGATGCACGCTGCGGGCGCATCTAGGTTACCTGCCGCTCCAAAGCTAAAGCTTGAAAAGTGGGAAATACAGCCTCAAGTTATTAATATTGTGCGAAATAAAAAATCTTAGGAATTTGATTCATCGTGAATTCGACCGGTAGCGATAACAGTAACGCAGGCAATCAAAACGCCAATGGCGGCGACAGCACCCACTTTGGTTTTCAGAGCGTTCGTTCTGAAGAAAAAGCAAAAAAGGTGGCTGGTGTGTTTGATTCGGTCGCTAGCAAATACGACCTTATGAATGATGTGCTGTCCGGCGGCCTACATCGCGTTTGGAAATCGTTCACGATCAATCGGGCAGCCGTGCGCCCCGGTATGAAAGTCCTAGACATTGCCGGTGGCACGGGCGACTTGGCCTTGGCCTTTGCCAAAAAAGTCGGCCCAACTGGTGAAGTCTGGTTAACCGATATTAACGGCCCCATGCTTACGGTTGGGCGCGATCGCGTATTGGATCAAGGCACCTTATTGCCGGTTGCACAATGCGATGCCGAAAAACTTCCTTTTCCCGACGGTTACTTTGACCGAGTGTCGGTTGCCTTTGGTCTGCGTAACATGACTCGCAAAGAGGTGGCTTTGGCCGAAATGCACCGTGTTTTAAAGCCCGGCGGCCGCTTGTTAGTACTAGAGTTTTCCAAAGTGTGGTCACCGCTAAGCAAGCCCTACGACTGGTACTCTTTTAATGTAATGCCCAAGCTGGGTAAGCTTTTCGCCGGAGATGACGCTAGTTACCAGTATTTAGCTGAATCCATTCGGATGCACCCCGATCAAGACACCCTGAAAGACATGATGACCAGTGTGGGTTTCGAACGTGTGCAATATTTCAATTTTGTAGGTGGAATTGCTGCCCTTCACGACGCAGCAAGGCTTTAAATCGGTAAACTAGGGTTTATATTAGCGACTAGTGTGAAACTAACGAAGGAAAGAAAATGAACATGTTGAAAATTGTTTCTGTAGGTTTAATTAGCTTGGCCTTAACGGCTACTGCTTTTGATGCCGATGCGCGCCGTTTGGGCAGCGGTAAAAATTCGGGCAAACAACAAAGCACAATGCAACGTGACTCTACTCCTGCCCCCGCCGCTGCACCTAGTTCGCCTGCCGCTGCTGCAAAACCAGCCGCTGCTGCTGCTGCGCCTGCTGCCGCTGCCGCGTCTTCACGCAGCAAATGGTTAGGCCCAATCGCTGGTATTGCTGCTGGCCTTGGGTTAGCTGCTTTAGCTAGCCACTTAGGTTTCGGCGCTGCGTTTGGCAACATTATGTTGATGATGTTAGTTGGCTTGGTCGTTCTCGGCGCTGTAGGCTGGTTTATGGCGCGTCGTCGTGCCAAAGGCGGCATGGCCAGTTCTATGGGTAACAACGGTCAGTTTGCTGGCGCAGCACCTGGTGGTTATTCGGCACCTAATGCAGACTCAATTCCTGAGTCCACAACACAACGCACAAGCTTAGGTAATTCCGGCGGCGGTTTTAGTGGCATCGGTTCAGGTTCGGGCTCTGGCTCACAAACTAACTTCGATGCAGCAGCTCCAGTTGCTGTGCCCGAGTTACCTGCTGGCTTCGAAATTGATAGTTTCTTGCGCAACGCCAAGGTTTACTTCTTGCGTTTACAAGCCGCTAACGATGCAGGCAACGTAGCTGATATCCGTGAATTCACCACCCCAGAAATGTTCGCCGAATTGTCTTTAGACATTCAAGATCGTAAGGGCGCAAAGCAACACACCGAAGTAAACAGCGTCGACACACAGTTCATGGGCATTGAAACCCAAGGTGCTCAGTATGTTGCTGGCGTTAAATACACTGGCTTAATTTCCGAAGATGGCGCAGCACCAACTTCGTTTAAAGAGGCTTGGGTTTTAGTTAAGCCTGTTGATGGCAGCAGTGGTTGGCTGTTGGCTGGTATCGAGCAGGTTCAGTAAAGAACGGTTTTACTTGAATCCGTTTCTTGACGTAGCACTCGCGGCGTCCAATCACCTAATTAAACAGGCCGATTGGGCGCCGCGCTCATTGCAGCCCTACGCGGGTGCAATGATCCAATTCAATATCTTGCTTGGTGACAACCCGACCAGCAGCTTTGTTCGTATTACCGATGCGGGTTATTTTGAAAAAGCCCCGCGTAATTCCGAGCCTTCCCAGCCCGAAGTTCAACCGCGTGCAATTTTAACGACTCCCTTAAAAGTCGATTTGTTGGGTACTTGGTCGCGTGATGGTTTTGCTGGTTTAATGCGCGAAGTGCGTATCGAAGGTGATGCGGAGTTGGCGGCCACTTTGGGCCGGCTTGCCAAAGAACTGCGTTGGGACGCCGAAGAAGACCTAAGCCGCCTGGTTGGTGATATTGCTGCGCATCGGATGGCTAATGGCGCTAAAGACTTCTTTGCCAACGCAAAAAAGTTTCTAAACGAAGGCCGTGAAGCCTTCGTTCACCGTGCAGTTGCGCCCGATGGCTCACTCATTGCCGAAAACGAATTAGCGAGTTTTAAGGCCCAATTGCGGGTATTGCGCGATGATTTAGATCGCCTAGAGCAACGCGTCGGCTTGCTGCCAAACTAACTGCTATCGCGACCCTTGAATGATCGCTTCAAGCGCTCGAGCGTCACGCACAAACTGGCGAATGCCGTCGGCTAACTTTTCAGTCGCCATAGCATCTTCATTAAACAGCAATCTAAACGAAGCCTCACTGGTGTCCAATTTGGCCACTGATTTGGCTTGAGCTTCCGGCAAAGCGCGCGGCAGCGCAACTTCCGAGGCTTGCAATTGCTTTAATAAATCGGGGCTAATGGTTAGCAAATCGCAACCGGCTAATGCTGTAATTTGCCCGACGTTGCGAAAACTTGCACCCATGACTTCAGTCTTGTAACCGTGTGCTTTGTAGTAGCTAAATATAATACGAACCGAAATTACGCCGGGATCTTCAGCGCCTACGTACTCTTGGCCGGTGGATTTTTTAAACCAGTCGTAAATACGGCCAACGAACGGCGAAATCAATTGCGTTCCAGCTTCGGCGCAACGAGCTGCTTGAACTAAAGAAAACAGCAAGGTTAAGTTACAGCGAATGCCTTCTTTTTCAAGAATTTCGGCGGCCGCAATGCCTTCCCAAGTAGAGGCAATTTTAATCAACACACGCTCGCGCGAAGTACCAGCGGCTTCATATTGCTTAATTAATTTACGAGCTTTGTCGACCGTTGCTTGCGTATTAAACGAAAGGCGGGCATCGGTTTCGGTCGAAACACGGCCAGGCACAATTTTTAAAATTTCTTGACCAAACAAAATGAGCAAGGCGTCCATTACATCATCGAGCGAACCGTTCTTATGGTCAGCAATGGCTTTGTCTAGCAATGGGCGATAGGCCGGTTGCTGAACCGCTTTTAAAATTAGTGACGGGTTAGTTGTGGCATCTCGGGGCGCATAGGCGCGCATTGATTCGAAATCACCGGTATCGGCTACAACAACAGAAAATTGTTTTAAAGCATCAAGTTGGTTCATAAAGTCTCAAATTTAAAAATGAAGTTCAGCGGTTACACTTTACTATTCGGGTAATTTTTTAGCAGAGCGTTACATGAGCAATCTCACAGCAACTCAGCAACAAGCTTGGCAAGCCTTAAGTCAGCATTATGAAGCATTTCAGGCGACAAAATTAAGTGAACTGTTTGCGCAAGATTCGCAGCGGTTTGCAAAGTATTCGTTTGAGGCTGCGGGATGGTTGCTTGATTACAGCAAAAACCATGTATCGACCGAAACCATTAAAGCACTGGTCAATTTAGCCGAGGCTTGCGAGCTGCCCGCAGCTATCAAAGCCATGACTAATGGTGTTGCGATTAACAATACCGAACAACGTGCGGTTGGGCATATGGCCTTACGTATTCCTCGGGCACAAAACGGCGGCGAGGCGCAACAGTTTATTGTCAATGGCGAAGATCAAATGCCGTTGGTGCATGCAGTTCTGGGCCAGTGTAGCCGCTTTGCCAATGCGGTCCGTTCTGGGCAATGGCTTGGTTATACGGGGCAAGCGATAACTGATGTGGTTAATATTGGTATTGGTGGATCCGATCTTGGTCCGCAAATGGCAACTATTGCCCTGCGTGAGTATTGGCAAAAAGGCTTGCAGTTGCACTTTGTATCCAATGTCGATGGGCACGATATTAGCGAAACACTAGAACGATTAAACCCCGCTACAACACTGTTTGTCATTGCTTCAAAAACATTTACTACGCAAGAAACAATGGCTAACGCACATGCCGCGCGGCGTTGGTTTTTGGCTGGGTTTGAAAATAATACGCAAAGTAGCTCGCAAAACATTGCTATTGGCAAACACTTTGTAGCGGTCTCTACCAACGCTCAAGCCGTGCAAGCTTTCGGTATTGATGCGGCCAATATGTTTGGTTTTTGGGATTGGGTCGGCGGCCGTTATTCGATGTGGTCTGCCATCGGAATGCCAATGATGCTGGCCATTGGGCCCGAGCGTTTTGCGCAGTTTTTAAGTGGCGCACATGCAATGGATGAACATTTTAAAGCAGCTCCGTTACAGCGCAACATGCCCGTTTTGTTAGCGCTGCTTGAAGTTTGGTATCGTAATTTTTATAAAACGAATTCGCGTTGTATTGCACCTTACCATCACCGCTTGCGCCGGTTGCCTGCGTACTTGCAACAGCTCGATATGGAGAGCCTCGGTAAATCAGTGGATCGCGAAGGTCAACCATTAACGCGTTCTTCAGGTACCGTTATTTGGGGAGAACCCGGCACCAATGGGCAGCACGCTTATTTTCAGTTGCTGCATCAAGGGACTGATGTCATTCCCGTAGACTTTATTTTGGTGGCGCAACCCGATCATTCGATACCAGATCAACAGCGTATGTTGTTAGCCAATGGCCTCGCACAAAGTCGCGCCTTAATGGTAGGCCGCAACTTAGCCGATTCGGGGTCGAGCCATAAAACTTTTATTGGTAATCGCCCTAGTAACACTTTAGTGACGCAACACTTAACGCCTGAAAGTTTAGGTGCACTCATTGCAATGTACGAGCATAAAGTGTTTGTCTGTAGCGTTATTTGGAATATTAACGCCTTCGATCAATGGGGTGTGGAGCTGGGTAAAGTATTGGCTAAAGGTACCGAGCAACTGTTGATGCCCGACGGTCAGCCAAGCGAAGCTGCAATAGCTTCAACCGATTCCTCGACGCTTGGTTTAGCAAACTACTTACGCGCTAAATCGCATTAGTTTTACTAAAGAACGCGCAGCCAGAAAACACCTTGTCCGAACCACTTATTATTGCCTTAGTGCTGTGTTCAGCATTAGTTCATGCTATTTGGAATGCACAAGTAAAGGGAAGTAGCGATCGCTTTGCCACCTTGGTTGCGATTCGCTGTGCTGGTACTATTTTTGGACTAGCGGTTTTGCCATTTGTGCCGTTGCCCGCTTCAGCCAGTTGGCCCTTTTTGCTGGGTGCAGCCGCTTGCCATTATGTGTATTACGCTTTCGTGTTAAACGCGTATCGGGTTGGCGAGTTTAGCCAGGTGTATCCAATCGCCCGAGGTAGTGCGCCGTTGTTAGTAGCCTTGCTCACTTTAATTTTTGCAAACGAACCTTTGTCGCCTTCAACACTAATAGCCATTGGTTTAATGTCAGCGGGTATTGCATTGTTGGCTTCGGGTGGTCGCGGTATCGAGCCTGTGCTGTACGCAATCGGTACCGGTGTAACTATTGCCGCGTACAGTTATTTAAGCGGTCGAGGCATTCGTTTAGCGGGGAATAATTTAAGTTACATGGCAAGCTTAGAAGTACTTGCCAGCGTTGGTATGGTGGTTCTTGGGTTCACGGCAATGCGTAAACGAGTACTTGTCTATCTTGTCCCCCAATGGCTCACAGCAATAACGGCTGGCGTACTTTCTGTGGGCGGCTACATGATTGCCTTATGGGCCATGACGCACGCTAGTATTGCTGGGGTCGTTGCACTTCGCGAAACCAGTGCATTGTTTGGTGCTTTAATTGGTGCGTACGTCATGAAAGAGGGCTTCGGCGCCCGGCGAATCGCAGCGGCAGTCTTGGTCGTTCTTGGTATTGTTGTTTACGCTTTGTAGCTTGTGTCTTGTTGATCGACTAAGCGAATTAAAGCATCCAGTACGTCCTCGCCCGCTCCATGACCAGGATTAAATTGCAAAGAATCTTGCGCGCACTTTTTTTGAACGGCGGGCGTAATGGGAATACTATTTCCTAAACTATGCGTAGCTATTTGTACCTCGCAAGCGCGTTGTAAGGTCCATAACACTGCGAACGTATTAGCGAGTGTTGGCCCCCACGCTAACAGTCCGTGATTTCGCAAAATAACAGCAGGTCGATCACCGATACTTTTTATTAAACGTGGCCCTTCATCACCATGTAATGTAATGCCTTCAAAGTCGTGATAGGCAACGCGATCAAACAGTTGTGCCGCGTAAAAATTGTTCATCGACAACCCGCCTTCGTAACAAGCCACCCCCATGCCCGCCGTGGTGTGGGTGTGCATAACGCAATGCGCTTGATCGATATGTTGATGAATTGTTGAGTGCGGAACAAAACCAGCCGGGTTCACTCCATACTGCGATTGACCAATTATGTTTCCAAGTAAATCAACTTTTACTAAATTAGATGCGCACACTTCTGAATAATGCAGACCAAACGGGTTTAGTAAAAAGTGGCCGTTGGCATCTGGCACGCGCAGTGAAATATGGTTATAGATTAATTCGGTCCAACCAAGATAGTGAAAAACGCGATAGACCCCCGCAAGACGTACGCGGGCTTGCCACTCGGCGGGAGAACAATCGGTTTGGGCTGTAGACATAGTGATAATGCGTACTAAAAGTAAGCGCGGATTAAGAAGCTTAGAATAATATAGTGCTAATTGATTTTAGGCGGTACTTGTTTAAAAAACGAATTGAAACGGGTTTGTTATGAATGCACCAGATTTGAAATCCACAGGCGCTTCGGCACAAAATGCTGCATCGGCCAATTCAGCGATTGAACACACTGCGCAGCAACGTAAAAATTACTACTCGTCTATAAAAGATCAGCAGTTATTTCCGCTTTGGGAAGTCTTGCACAGTTTGGTGCCACAGCAACCCAATTCACCCTGCGTACCAGCCCATTGGGCTTATGCAAATGTGCGCCCCAAATTAATAGAATCTGGCTCTTTAATTACTGCGCAAGAAGCCATTCGCCGAGTACTGATTTTAGAAAATCCTGGCTTACCGGGGTCATGTGCCATAACGCAAAGTTTGTATGCGGGCCTGCAACTAATTTTGCCCGGCGAAGTTGCGCCCGCCCACCGCCACACCCAGTCGGCCTTGCGCTTTATTGTAGAGGGTGAGGGTGCCTATACAGCGGTCAATGGCGAGCGCACCACCATGCGTGAAGGTGATTTTATTATCACGCCATCATGGACTTGGCACGACCACGGGCACGAGCAACAAGATCCGGTTGTTTGGCTCGATGGTCTAGACATCCCAATGATTCGCTTTTTTGATGCAGGTTTTGCCGAAAACGCTGCACGCGATTCGCAAATAGTAGAACGGGCCGAAGGCGCAACGGATAGTTTGTATAGCCACGGTTTGGCGCCCGTAAAGCCGCGCCATCAATCGGCGACTTCACCGATTTTTAACTACCCGTACACACGCACGCGCGAAGTGTTGTACCGCTTATCTCGTGAAGAAGCCCCCGATTCGAAGCACGGCTATTTATTAAAGTATGTGAATCCGCTTACCGGCCATTGGGCCATACCCACTATGGCAACCTTTATGCAATGGTGCCCCAAAGGATTTGCAAGCCAGCCAAGTCAATCGACAGATGGACGTATTTTTTCAGTGGTTGAAGGGAGTGGAATCGCCAAAATAAAGAGCGCACAAGGCCAAGAACATAGCTTTAGCTTGGCACCGCGCGACGTATTTGTCGTGCCATCTTGGGCTAATTTAGAACTAATTGCGCACCAAGACCTTATTGTGTTTAGCTATTCCGACCGCCCGGTGCAAGAAGCGATGGGGGTGTGGCGAGAGCGCCAATAAACAGACTAATAACCCCACCGGTCGACGAGGTCATGCAAAACTTACACACATCAGTCATTATTCGGGGAATTAATTTTCTGGTGTAACCATGGATTTCAAACGTCGATTTCTGCTGCGCTCTGGCGCGGCTTCGTTGCCCTTAGCAGCATCCTTGCCTCTAATTCTAAGTGCTTGCGGATCGGGTGACGATACGCCAACCATAACTGGCAAGTCCCAAGTAGTTTTGTGGAATGAAGTGTTTATTAAAGCAGTGCGTGCTGGCACTTTAGGTCCACCGCAAGTTGCTCGCGCCATGGCGATTATGAACACGGCAATTTTTGATGCTTGGGCGCTCACCACCAAGAGCGTACGCACTGTACATGCTAACGCCAGTCGTGCCGAATTTGCCCCAAGCCAAGACGCCTTAAACACTGCGACTTCTTTCGCGGCGTATCGCACCCTAGTTAATTTGTATCCAGCGCAAAAAACAAGTTTTGATGCCGAGATGGTTGCCCGCGGATTTGATATCAGTGACGTCGCTTCTTCGTTAGCCAATCCTGCCGGTTTAGGTAACTTAGCTGCTGCAGCTGTCATCGATTTTAGAAAATCTGACGGTTCGAATCAGATGGGCGATTTAGCGGTTGGTGCGTATGCAGACTACACCGGCTATGTGCCAGTAAACACAGTGACAACAATGACCGATATTACGCGCTGGCAGCCACTTCGGTTTGCGAATGGGCGCGCTCCAGGATTTTTGGCGCCGCATTGGGGTAAGGTCAAAACTTTTTCAATCCCCGATGGTAGTTCGTTACGACCTGTAATCACTTTGCCTAGAGCAGGCAGCGCCGAATACAAAGCAGACGTCGATTACATCATTGGTCTGACCGCTAATTTAAATGACGAGCAAAAAGTAATTGCTGAATATTGGGCCAACGGTCCAGCCAGCGAAACGCCTCCAGGCCATTGGAATAAATTAGCGCAAATACTCTCAGTTCAACGTGGCCAAGATTTTGTTGCCGATGTAAAAATGTTCTTTGCATTAAGTAACGCGGTAATGGATGCCGGTATTGTTTGCTGGGATTGCAAACGGTATTACGATTCAGCGCGTCCCGTAACTGCTGTACGTGCTTTGTATGCTGGGCAAACTGTCGTTGGCTTTAAGGGCGCGGCGGTCGGCCAAGGGATTGGCCCGATGGCTGGTGAGCTATGGCACCCATACCAGTCTTACAACTTCACAACACCGCCATTTGCTGAATTTACTTCGGGTCACTCTACATTCTCAGCGGCCTCTGCTGAAGTTTTGAAGGCGCTAACGGGTAGTGACAACTTTAATTATTCGGTCACGATTGCGGCCGGTGATCCAACAGCACTGACCGAAGTTAATGTTCCTAAGTCACCAGTGACATTAAACTTTAATACCTTCTCATTCGCTGCGGAACAAGCCGGTCAATCACGCTTATTGGGTGGCATTCATTTTCAAAGTGCAAACACTTTTGGATCTAGTTCAGGTCGGCGCGTTGGCGAAGCCACAATCAACCGCTTGTATGAACTATTGGGGCAATCTAATTTGCCTGATAATAAAACCCAGGGTTCTACCCCTAATCCACTAGGGCGCTAACAAACTCTTGGGCGTCGAAGGCTTGCAAGTCATCGATGCCCTCGCCCACACCAATAAAGTAAATTGGTAGCGGGTTACCACTACGCTCCCGCGCCAAAGCCACTAAAGCACCACCCTTGGCCGTGCCATCTAATTTAGTGACGATTAAACCAGTCAAGCTTACCGCTGCATCAAAAGCGCGAGCTTGTTGCAACATGTTTTGTCCCGTGTTGCCGTCAAGTACCAGTAACGACTCGTGGGGTGCGCCCTCTAGTGCTTTACCGACAACGCGATGGATTTTTTTTAGCTCATCCATTAAATGATTTTGCGTGGGCAAGCGCCCCGCAGTATCAATAATTGCGACCCCAGTGTTTTTTGCTTTAGCCGAATTGACGGTATCGAAAGCAACCGCTGCGGGGTCTCCACCAATTTGCGAAATAACAGTAACGTTATTTTTTTCGCCCCAAGCAGTTAGTTGTTCGCGTGCAGCAGCACGGAACGTATCGCCAGCGGCCAACAACACTGATTTTCCTTCGCGTTGCAGGTGGTGCGTAATTTTGCCAATCGTAGTTGTTTTACCCGCACCGTTTACACCAGAGATCATCATGACAAGCGGCGTTGCGCGATGGATATCAATGCTCGCTTCTAAGGGGCGCATGATGTCATACAGAATGGCTTTTAAAGCTTGCCGTACTTGCGACGAATCCGTTAATCGATCGCGACGCACATGTTCACGCAATTGGTCTAAAACAAATTGGGTCGTGGAAACACCCGTGTCGCTGGTTAGTAAAGCGGTTTCTAATTCTTCGTACAGTTGCTCGTCAATTTTTACACGACTAAACGCGCTACTAATGTTGCCGCGGGTTCGGCTTAAGCCCGACTTTAAACGCGAGAACCAGCCACTACCTTCAGGTGCTTGAACTTCTAAGGCAAGTTCTTTCGTCGTGGCAACGGCGGTACTTTTAGGCTCACCTGAATCCGTCAAAGCAACATCGGTTTCGGGCGCAATGGGGCGAGCAGTTTGATCAACACTAGGCGTTTCGGGCGCTACGTTTTTGTCTGCTGCGGGCTTGCGTTTAAAAAAACCGAACATGTGGAGGCACTAATTTAAGGATAGACTGCAAACAGTTTAACAAACCCTCTGATTTATGCGTGCAAAGCTTGGTGAAGTACTCCCCCCTATTAAAACTGTTGCCCATCGTGTGCGAATTATTGGGGGGCTATGGAAGCGCACCCCGCTCACGGTGGTCGATGCGCCGGGTTTACGACCCACGCCCGATCGTGTGCGAGAAACGCTGTTCAATTGGATTGGCCCCAGCATTAAAGAATCTGCTTGTCTCGATTTGTTTGCGGGTACCGGCGCTTTGGGCTTCGAAGCTGCATCGCGTGGCGCCGCGCAAGTCACAATGGTCGAAGTCGAGCGGCGAGCTGTCGCGGCGATTGAAGCGACCATTGTCAAGCTAAAAGCTGCACAAATTAATGTGTGGAGCATTAGTGCTACGTCCGCTATTCAGCGCTTTACTCCCAACAGTCTCGATTTCGTATTTTTGGACCCGCCGTTTGGCCATAATTGGCTAGCTCAACTGTTACCCGAATTGCTGTCACGTTTAAAACCAGATGGTCAGTTGTATATCGAAGCGGAACACCCTTGGGAACAAATTGTACAAAGTGTGCCCGAAGTGGCAATTGCGTTAACACTTATTAAAGCAGATCGCGCTGGGCAGGTTTATTATCACTTAGTTCGTAAAACACAAACGTCAAACTGCGCGGAGCAAACCAATTGATTACAGCCGTTTACCCCGGAACCTTCGATCCATTTACGCGCGGGCATGAAGATTTAGTCCGTCGCGGCGCAAAGTTGTTTTCTAAAGTTGTTGTTGGCGTGGCCGATAGCCAAGCGAAAAAACCTATTTTTACAGCCCTAGAGCGTGTAGAAATTGCCCGTGAAGTACTTGCGGGTTTTCCCAATGTCGAGGTGTATGGCTTTTCGGGGCTGTTAAAAAATTTCGTGCGCAAACATAATGCGGGCGTGATTATTCGTGGTCTACGCGCGGTATCCGATTTCGAATACGAATTTCAAATGGCTGGAATGAATCGCCATTTGTTACCCGATGTTGAAACCATGTTTTTAACGCCTTCAGATCAATATCAATTTGTATCCGGAACTTTCGTGCGCGAGATTGCATTGTTTGGTGGCGATGTCAGTAAGTTTGTGCCGCCTTCTGTGCAAACTTGGTTAGATAAAAAATTAGTTGCGATTAGTGAAAGCGAATCGGGTAGCGGCAAGCAATCCTAATTTGTAAATTGTAGCGAGGGTATTAATGGCGTTAATGATTACCGACGAGTGTATTAATTGTGATGTGTGCGAGCCCGAGTGCCCCAACGACGCAATTTATATGGGCGTCGCTATTTACGAAATCAATCCAAAAAAATGTACCGAATGTGTTGGGCATTTTGATGTACCGCAATGTCGAGAGGTTTGCCCGGTTGAGTGCATTCCACTAAACCCAGACTGGGCCGAAAGCCGTGATCAATTGCTAGAAAAGTATGTACATTTAGAGCAATTAAAAACGCCCGTCGTAAAAATTCAGTCGTTATAAGAACGGCCGATTAATCGTTGTATGAGCGAACCCAGCAACTTTAAAATTGTCATTGTTTGGTTACTCGCGGGTTGTGCGATTTACCTTGGCATTACATGGTGGAACCACGAGCAAGTGGCGCAACGGCAAAAAACAGTAGTAACCTCAACTGGACAATCGTTAGAGATCGAACGTAGCCGCGATGGGCATTACCATGTCATCGCGCTAGTAAACGGCAAAGAAATTCCGTTCATGTTAGACACCGGTGCTACTAGCTCTGCGATTCCCGCAAGCAGAGCATCGCAGTTAGGCTTAAAGCCATTTACTACAATTACAGTTAATACTGCAAACGGTACAACGCAAGCCGATGTGGCTCGGGCGCAATTCGAATTGCCCGGTTTATTGCGGGTTGATCAATTGAAAATAACGGTACTGAATGAAATGGACGGCCCAGGATTGTTGGGCATGGACGTATTGGGTAAGCTAAGGCTTGTGCAAGAAGGCAATAAAATGGTTTTGACTAGCGCAAAACAATAATTGCCTAAAAGAACTGCGGATCTATCGATCCAGTTGTTTAGAAATTGATACTTACAAAACCGCGGTTGCTTCAATTTCTACCTTGGCACGGGCTTCCATTAATCCGGATACTTCAACGCAGCTCATCGCTGGAAAATTGCGACCAAACACTTCGCGATAAACCACGCCCAGCTCGGGTAAGCGCGCTAAATATTCAGCGCGATTGATAACAAACCAAGTAAGCCGAACTAAGTGTGCGGGGGTTGCATTAGCTTCCGTTAAGAGGCTCGAAATGTTTAATAAAGTTTGCTTCGTTTGTGCAATGAAATCATCGCTTTCAAATTGCTGCTGGGCATTCCAACCAATTTGGCCACCCAGGTAAATGGTTGTGCCGGTGGCAACCACCGCGTTTGCGTAACCTTTAGCGGGTGCCCAATCGCTCGGTTGTAATTTGGTGTGCATTTTCGTTAGCTCCTTTATTTTCTTAGATTTTTATTCTTAAATATTGCGTAACTTAAAGCGTTGTAGTTTGCCAGTTTCGGTTCTTGGCAAGCTATCCATAAACTGAATTTTGCGCGGGTATTTGTAAGGCGCTAACTGTTGTTTTACCCAATCTTGCAAATGCTTTGTTGTAGCGTCGTTTGCCTCGAAGCCGGGCTTAAGTACAACAAAGGCTTTTACAACCATTCCGCGCTCAGAATCGGCATGGCCTATTACGCCACATTCGGCAACACTGGTGTGAGCTAACAGACAACTTTCGACCTCGGGGCCGCTAATGTTGTAACCCGCGCTAACTATTAAATCGTCGGTGCGCGATTGATAAAAAAAGTAGCCGTCAGCATCTTGATAAAACGCATCACCGGGGTAATTCCAACCGTCTTTTACGTAGTTAGTTTGCCTTGGGTCGTCTAAATATTTGCAACCCGTTGGCCCCACTACTGCTAATTTACCGATAGTGCCGCGAGGTACTTCTTGCCCGTTGTCATCAACAACACGTGCTTGATAGCCTTCAACTACTTTACCAATGGCGCCTTCACGAATGGCATCACCGGCTGACGAAATAAAAATATGAAACAACTCAGTAGCGCCAATGCCATCAAGCATATTGAGGTTGGTCGATTCTTTCCAAAGCTGCCGAGTAGCATCGGGTAAGGCTTCGCCCGCCGACACGCTAATGCGCACTGAGCTTAGGCCCTTTTGTTTTGCTATGGGTGCCATTTGCCGATAAAACGTCGGTGCAGTGTACACAATGGTGGCTTTTACATGGTTTATCGCATCGACCATCGTTTCGGGAGAGTAACCACGATCATGAAAATAAACACTAGCGCCAACACTCATCGGAAACAGCAATAACCCACCTAAACCAAAAGTAAATGCGAGAGGCGGCGAACCCAAAACAATATCGTTTTGGTTTGCTTTTAGTACGTGCTTTGGCCATGCGTTACAGGCCGCCAACATATCGCGGTGCGAGTGGCAGGCTGCTTTAGGTGTTCCCGTTGTACCTGATGTAAAGGCGAGTAAACCAACGTCATCGGTGTTTGGGGTGTACTCGATGTTTGTCGAGTTAGTCGGACTGTTGGTACTGTCACTAGGTTCACGAGTAATTTCATCAGGTCGACTCGACTGATTTGAAAAACTGGTAACGTTGAACAACCCATTTAAATCGAAGTGGTTAATTGTTGTTAGGGGCGTAGTGTTTTGCGACAACACAATCGCTAATTCATCGCGCAATAACTCATCGCATAAGGCGTGTGTAATTTGCGCTTTGTTAACAATTTCCGTTAATTCTTTGGCGCGCAATAAAGGCATCGACGCTACAACAATATATCCGGCTTTACAAACCGCTAACCATGCAATCGCAAGGCCAATACTGTTGCCGCCTCGCAGTAAAACTCGGCTGCCGGTTGGCAATCGCCAATTTGTTTTAATTTGCTCAAGCACAATGTTGACGCGTTGCTCAACAGCTTCATAACTTAGTGTTTGTACTTGATTGCGCAAAAACGGCTGTTGCATCCAGTTGTTCTGCCGGGCCTTATCGAAGAGCGCAGTCGTAGTGTTTAAATTTGGGCCAAACATGACCTCGGGTAAATCGTAAAGCATCTTAGGCCACGCTTCGCAGCGTGGAAGGCGTTGATGTACAAAATCGTCTTGATGAGCCATGGCGTTTTAGTGATGATTTGCGATTAAACTTTTACCAATAATCAATTGCTGCACTTCACTTGCACCTTCGTAAATACGCAAAGCCCGAATATCGCGATACAGCGCTTCGACTTTAAAACCAACGCGCACGCCATTGCCACCATGCATTTGCACAGCGGCATCAATTACCCGTTGTGCGTTTTCAGTGGCGGTTAGTTTTGCCATAGCCGCTTCGGTGGTGGTGCGGACTTTTTTTACATCGCGTAACCATGCAGCTCGATACGTTAGTAGGGCACCAGCTTCAATGTCAGCAGCCATGCTGCCAATCTTGGCTTGGGTTAACTGAAAATCGCCAAGGGTCTGTCCAAACATTTTTCTATTGCTTGCGTAACTTACCGACTCGGCCAAGGCACGGCGTGCCATGCCTAATGCAGCACCAGCAACCGAAGCACGAAAAATATCAAGTGTACGCATCGCCAATTTAAAGCCACCACCGACCGAACCAATTAAAGCCGTGGCCGGGAGGTTGCAATTGTTAAACTGTAAAGTGGCTAAAGGGTGTGGTGCAATAACGTGAATCGCCTCGCTGCAATCTAGGCCCGGTGTTGTGGCGTCTACAATAAAACAATTAAGGCCGTGGCTGCCACGCTGGCCCATGCTGGATTCATCGCGGGCAAATACGCAGTAAAAATCGGCAATGCCGCCATTGCTGATCCAGGTCTTAGTGCCGTTTAAGCGCCAGCCAGTTGCAGTGCGTTCTGCATAGCTTTCCATGGCTGCAACATCCGAGCCAGCTTGTGGTTCGCTTAACGCAAAGGCGGCGATTTTTTCGCCTCTTGCTACGGCGTTTAAATACTGTAACTGTTGTTCTGCATTGCCATCAAGCGATAGTGCACCGCTACCTAGACCCTGCATTGCAAAAGCAAAGTCGGCTAAGGGCGAATGAAATGCCAGTACCTCTCTGATAACAACTAACGCGCGTGAGTCTAGAACCGGTAATTGGCCTTCAAGTTTCGTTGTTGATGTGACCTGTGTCGTGATTGACGAAGGCGATCCTGCTGAAGTCGCAGAAGTATTTAGTGCCGGGTTTGTGCCAGAGCTGGCGCTTGGGTTAGCCACTGACGGAACACACCAGCGTAACCATCCGCCTTGCCCAAGACGCTTTACCCATTCTTTGCACGCTGCACGATCATCTGCTTCGTCTACATTTTGTGCCGCCGCCCAAACAGACAATTCGTTGGCTAATGTGCGATGGATATCATCAAAAAAAGGCAAGTCAAACGCAGCGAGATTTTGTATGGTGGTACTCAAATCAATCTCCTTTAAATTGCGGTTGTTGCTTGGCTGCAAAGGCTTCGTAAGCGCGCACAAAGTCTTGTGTTTGCATACAAATAGCCTGCGCTTGGGCTTCGGCCTCAATGGCTTGATCAACAGTCATGGACCACTCTTGGTTCAACATGGTTTTTGTAATGCCGTGAGCAAAGTTAGGGCCTTGTGCAACCGACTTGGCAAGTTCTTTGCTACGCGCAAGTAATTGTTCGGGTGCAGGACTTTCGTTAAAAAATCCCCACGCTGCCGATTCGGCGCCGGTCATCGAACGGCCGGTGTACATCAACTCCGCCGAGCGACCTTGTCCAATGACGCGGGGTAGCAACGCGCAGGCACCCATGTCGGCACCGGCTAAACCAACCCGTGCAAATAAAAATGCGGTTTTGCTGCGGGCTGTGCCTAAACGTAAATCGGAGGCTAGTGCGATCATGGCGCCAGCACCGGCACAAATGCCATCAATGGCACTAATTACGGGCTGTGGGCAACCACGGATGGCTTTGACTAAATCGCCGGTCATACGCGTAAATTGCAATAGCTCGGGCATACTCATTTTAGTCAGTGGGCCAATAATTTCATGCACATCTCCACCACTACAAAAATTATCGCCACTACCGTGAATGACCACTGCATGTACATCGGTGGCATACACCATGTCGCGAAACAAATCACGCAACTCGACATAGCTCTCGAAGGTGAGCGGGTTTTTACGTTCGGGGCGATTTAAAGTAATCACTGCGATATTGCGCGGGTCCTGAGTTTCGCCGGCCGCCGAGGCAGGGGCTACGGATTCGAGCGTAAACAAAAAATGTTTGGCCTGATAAGTGCTAAGTTGTTTGGTGTGCAGCGCCATTGTTTAAACCTCGACTGATTGCAACTGGTTTTTAATTAAGTGTTTTTTTGCCTTACCAAGTAGGCTGTGTAATTGCTGCACTTCGCGCGGCTCAAGCCCAGCAAATGAATCAACAATCCACGTCTCGTGCTCGCGGGCCATGCGAGTAAAGTATTTGCGTCCAGCAGGAGTTAGCTTAATTAGAGTTGCGCGTTTGTCGTTTGCATCGGCAAAGCGTTCTACAAAAGCCTCGCTTTGTAATTGATCAACAATCGCCGTAATGTTACCGCCGCTAACCATCATTCGAGCCGATAACTCATTCATCTTTAGGCCTTGCGGAAATTTTTCTATTTGCGCCATTAGGTCAAAGCGCGGCAAGGTCGTCGAAAAATCTTCGCGTAAGTTGGTGCGAATTTGTTTTTCTACTAACTGGGTACAAGTGAGCAATCGTAACCAAAGTCGTAGGGCCGCGTGGTCGTCAGGTTGAACCCGCGTTTCAATATCGAAACTCATTCTTCGCTCCCTGCGTTTTTTCCTGCTACATTTTTTGCTCCACTTGCTGCGGGGTTTGCCACTGTAGCGCCTCCAAGGTCTTTGCTCAGTTCGCGCAACATTTGATCGCGTCCAGCCCAATAGGGTTTGGGCCACGCGGCGCTAACAGGATCGTGTATGCCTAATTTGGCCGCCTCATGCAATGTCCATGCGGGGTCGGCCAAATGCGGGCGTGCTACCGCGCACAAATCTGCGCGACCCGAAGCGATAATACTGTTGGCTTGGTCGCCAGTTGAAATTGCACCAACTGCTATTGTTTGAATACCCGCCTCATTGCGAATGCGGTCCGCAAATGGGGTTTGATACATGCGTCCGTAAATTGGTTTTGCAGCCCGCGTAGTCTGACCCGATGACACATCGATTACATCTGCGCCAGCGGCTTTAAATAAACGCGCAATAGCAATTGCGTCGTCATCGGTGTTGCCACCCGGAGCCCAATCGTGGGCAGAAATGCGCACGCTCATTGGTAATTCATTTGGCCAAACAGCACGCATCGCACTAAACACTTCAAGCGGGTAGCGGCAACGGTTTTCTAGGCTGCCACCGTACTCGTCTTTGCGTGTATTGGTTAACGGACAAATAAAACTGGACAACAAGTAGCCGTGTGCGCAGTGCAGCTCAATCCAATCAAACCCTGCGGCGATGGCCCGTTTCGTCGTTGCAACAAACTCATCCCGTACGCGATCCATGTCGGCACGCGTCATTGCCCGCGGTACTTGATTATTGGGGCCATAGGCAATGGCGCTGGCTGCAATAAGGGGCCAGTTATGCGCCGCATTCGCGATGGGCTCGTCCATCACTTCCCAACCTAACTGCGTCGAACCTTTCGGGCCGCTATGACCAATTTGTAAGGCAATTTTTGCGTCGCTTTGTTGGTGTACGTAATCGGTAATACGTTTGAATGCAGCTTCTTGCGCGTCGTTCCAAAGCCCCGTGCAACCCAAGGTAATTCGGCCGTCGGGCGAAGGTGCTGTCATCTCAATAAACACCATCGCTGCGCCGCCCATAGCGCGGGCACCTAAATGTACTAAATGAAAATCATTTACTAAACCTTCGCTGGCCTTGTACGTGGCCATTGGCGAAACAACAATGCGATTTTTTAATTTTAATTGACGAAATTGTGCAGGTAACAACATAGGAATATGTTGCTTGCCAGTGTTACCCGCTTGGCGGCTTAGCCATTGCTCGTAAGTCTTTAACCAATCAGCGTCGCGTACCCGCAAATTCTCGTGCGAAATACGTTGCGAGCGGGTTAACAGCGAATAGAAAAATTGCTCTGCTTCAAACCCTGCGTAGCGATCTACATTTTCAAACCACTCCGTTGAATTGCGCGCCGCATTTTGAATTTTAAGCACCTCAACACTGCGAATGGCTTCGTACTGTTGCAGTACTTTGGCAATCTGATCGGCGCTTGGGTTCGTAGTGCCAGTATCTTTAAAGCCTTGGGCCAAATCAATCGCATCTTCGAGGGCTAACTTGGTTCCCGAGCCAATCGAAAAATGTGCCGTGTGCGCCGCATCGCCCATCAGTACGATTGGGGCATTGTTGTTCGCTACTATTTCTGTTGACGCGTTAACAACCCAACGCTTGCAAATAACTCGCGGAAACTGAATCCATATTGCGGAGCCACGGACGTGCGTGGCGTTGTTCATTAATTTATGGCCGTCAAGGTAGGGCGCAAACAAATGTTCGCAAAACGCAATACCCTCTTCTTGGCTCATGGTGTCTAAACCATGGGCTTTCCAAACTTCGTGTGGTGTCTCGACAATAAAAGTAGACGTTTTATCGTCAAACTTGTACGCGTGCGCCTGAAACCAGCCGTGCTCGGTTTTTTCAAAGGCAAAGGTAAACGCGTCAAACAATTTATGGGTGCCAAGCCATACAAAGCGGCAATCGCGTGTGTCGATGTCGGGTTTAAATTGCTCGGCGTAACGTTGGCGAACTCGGCTATTTAAACCGTCTGATGCAATGACTAAATCGGCATTAAAGTCGGCCGCTAGTTGTTCGTTGTCATCGACATCTACTTCAAACAACAGCTCTACACCCAATGCTTCGCAGCGTGCTTGAAGAATATTAAGTAAGTGTTTGCGCCCAATGCCGCAAAACCCATGTCCAGTCGAGCGGATCGCTTTGTCCTTAAAGAACACCTCGATGTCGTCCCAATGGTTAAAAGCGTCGCCAATTTCTTGCGCGCTAATTGGGTCAGCATTGCGTAAATTACCCAGTGTCTGGTCGGACAGCACTACGCCCCAACCAAAAGTATCGTAAGGCCGATTGCGTTCGACCACGCGGATTACATGCTCCGGGTTTTGTTGCTTCATTAGCAACGCAAAATACAAACCCGAAGGACCCCCACCAATACACAAAATTCGCATAGCTGCCTCTGTTCAATAACAAAAGACTATGCTTATTTCAAATAAACTTCAAGCTTAAAGCTTTAAGGTTGAAGGGTTTTTACGTTGAGGCACCAGCTCTCGGTTTGTTTTCGATTTAACTGTTTCAATTGCACCCATCTTTACAGCTAGCTGGGTATATGGGATTATTTACTGATGAAAACGACTTTAGATCTTCCGGATGACTTGGTTCGCCAAATGAAGCTGAGGGCTCTTATGCAAGGCAGCACCTTTAAAGATTTGGCTGCTGACTTCTTAAGGCAAGGGCTTGGACTGGGGGCCGATAAACCCATTGTCCCGCCATCAGCAAGCTCGGTAGTAAAAATAGACGCTAATGGTTTACCGTTTGTGGATTGCAACCCGAAAGCAAAAGTTCGACGAATGAATGCGCAAGCCCTTGTCGCTTCGTTTGCCGCGCATCTGTTTCATCTTCGTGCTAAAAACGCGCTGCTAAAGACCACGCCTGAAGCGCCAGCAGTATTTTGTCGAGCGACGAGCAAGGTTTTGTGCGCCTGTGCTCAACGCCAGCACTTTTAAAAATATACGAATTGCCAAGATTTACCAATAACGATGCCTTGACCGCACTCGACCTCTTTCAGGCTTCACCACAAGTTGGCTTCTTAGATGAGCCTGAAGGTACTTACGAACTGTGGCGATCACTAGCGGGTAGAGAAACAGCATCTCCGAAAGTTTGGATGGATGCGTACTTGGCTGCTTTCGCCATTAGTGGCGGTTTGAATTTTGTAACAATAGACAGGGACTTCAAAAGTTATACTAAACAAAGTTCGAAGCTAACGCTAATTTAAACCAAAATGCTAACTACCGCAGTAACTTGAGCTGCTGCAAAAGCAACTGCAATTAAAGCGATGCTGAAGAATTCGATTTTTGAGTTTACTGTGATTTGGTAACGCAATAGGTGATGTATTGATGCCCGAACGCAACGATAAATTATTGTGCGGGGCAGGGCTGCGAGGGCGCTAAAAAACGCAGCCCGCAGCCATAAAAAAGCGGTTCACACTAAATCAAACGAACCGAAAATCGTAATAGATAATTAAGATTTATTTGGATTACTGTAAAAGGTTTCTACGTCGGTTGCCCACGTAGAGTCCGCCATTTTTGGCCAATTGTCTTTGTCGAAACCTGGTGCGTCTTTTAACTTTTCTTCCGACACGTTTAAAGTGAATCGCTTGTTTACAGTGTCAAGAATTAACGCTGACCAAGGTACCGCAAACAATTTGTCACCCATTCCTAACAGGCCACCAAACGAAAGCACTGCGTACGAAATTTTACCAGTGACCATATCAATCATAAACTCCTTAATGTCTCCGAGATCGTTGCCATCTAGGTTATAAACGTCGTTGCCCAACAGGGTTTCAGCTCCCATTAATTTTGGGCCCGGTCCATCAACGTTGCTCTCTGCCGAGTACATTCCAAGTTTATCGCGTGCTAAGTATGTGTTATCCATTTTCTATTCCTAAAAATTAAAGAGTTACATCGAGCCGCTCAATGCGCCAATGCTCCGCCTAGCTTATTGAATAATTAGTTACACGCCTGTAGGAGAGTGTCACCAACTTCTGTCGGCAACACTCGGTATTTGGACAAAGTTTTGAAACGCTACAAGCTACTCTCTATATTTTTTCATTCGCCGAATCGTAAAAAGCAAACGTTGCTCCTGACCTCTTAGCAAGGTACATAGCCGCATCTGCCCTTTTAATTAGGCTCTGCGAATCAGCCCCGTTATCAGGGTAAATGGCTATCCCAATACTTGCCTCGATGGAGAGCTTAATTTCGCCAATATGAATGGGTCTGCGAACGGCTTCAACGAGTTTTTGCGTAATTTGCGCGGTGTTTTCACTGTTGATCGCACTGGCAATCAAACAGAGAAACTCGTCACCGCCAAGCCGCCCCACGCGATCATCGCCGCGAATCGCGTGGCTGATTCTCGCCGAAACGATCTGAATGACCTTATCGCCAACAGCATGGCCGTGAATGTCGTTCACAAGCTTAAATTTATCAATGTCAATAAACAACACAGCCAGTTTATTATCCGTCTTAGCATAGTCGTGAATAAAATTGTCTAAGCATTCTTGAATTGACAAGCGATTTGGTAGTGACGTCAAACTATCGTGCAAAGATTGAAATCGAAATCTTTGGGCTTGACGGCGTACCTCTGCTAAATCGCTGTTTGCTTTATCTAAAGCATTCTGGGTTGTAGCAAGTCGATACTCAACTGCGGCTAGATGTTCTTTGACTAACCCTACGGTTAAACTTGTGTTTCGTGCGAACAACTCATTTACGCCTTTAAACTTAAACAAATTTTTACGCACAGTGTTAGAAAATCGCCTAACTGTCGAAAAATCGATTGGACCTTCTTTCAAACGCACTATTCGCATTGCAGCCTCGCTTACTCGAGTTTTTTGGAATCATTGGCAGTCAACTTTTCACCAACAAAAAAGTTTCGGCGCTATGCCTTGCGTTTAGGGGACATTGGCGATGACGGATCTTCGCCTTTCGATTTGGAGCGACCGATTTTTTCAGCTTTATCCATTGCAATTTCGTCCTCGGTCGAGATTGGCTTGGCGGTTTTGATTGCCTTCTGTACTTTTCCGGTTGAGACAAAGTCTTTGACGGAATCGCCGTATTGCTTAGCTGCCTCGTAATCGCCTTCGCCTTGAACTTCAGCGGAATTAGTTTTGATCTTCGTTTTCATTGAATTTCCTTTGTGATCAGATAGGTTAGAACTTTCTGAATTAAGGAACGATCAGCAAACAGCGTCACAACACGTAAGACAATACCTACCGGATGCAACCGAACGGCTTACGGTTATGAAGCGGAACCGCTGTTGGGCCGCCTAGGAGCGGAAAGATGAGGAACAGCTCGGTTGTTTGGGCTAGTGATAGTTTGACAAGAGCGAATTGCAGGCGTGTGAAATTCTAAAGCCGATAGAGTTGTCAATGCCTAACTAAGATGATTTAGTGGTAGATGCAGTCGGTACCATAGGTTTTTCAGCTGCGTTAAACTAAAATGCTAACTACCGCAGTAACTTGAGCCGCTGCAAAAGCAACTGCAATTAAAGCGATGCTGAAGAATTCGATTTTTGAGTTTACTGAGTTCATTTTGGTTTCCTTTAAATTAAGTTTGCTGCGGTTTGTTTTAGTGCTGTTTTGCTGCCATGGGTGTACTTTGCCAAAGACTGGCGCAGGCGTCTTGGCTTTGCGATGAAGTGCCAAAAAAGCGGAGTAAAGTAGCGAATCCAGCGATAGAAACGCCCGCTAGACGAGCAGGGCATTGTGTTTTGTTACTTGGAGTACAGCGGCTACCTGTGGGATTGGCGGCGGCGTAACGCACTAAAAATGTGGTCCGGCTGGCCCACATTTTCAATGGTCTTTATTAAAGGCGTGTTGGTCGGCGGAGGCGACGACCTGAAAGCATTACACGCCTCGGGCGAGTTACATAAACTCGTTTAAATCTTGTTTAGGCATTAAACCCGATTTAGGCATTAAACCCGATTTAAACATTAAACCTAAAGTGCATAACATCGCCGTCATGCACAATATATTCTTTACCCTCTAAGCGCATTTTTCCGGCTTCTTTGGCTTTGCCTTCGCCTCCTAAACGCACGTACTCGTCATACGCAATTACTTCGGCACGAATAAAGCCGCGCTCAAAATCAGTGTGAATAACACCGGCTGCTTGCGGAGCCGTTGCGCCCACTGCAACAGTCCAGGCACGCACTTCTTGCACGCCAGCAGTAAAGTAAGTTTGCAAACCAAGCAATTCGTAACCAGCGCGAATTAAGCGGTTTAGGCCTGGCTCGCTTTGGCCTAAGTCAGCCAAAAATACTTCTTTGTCTTCATCGCTTAGCTCGGCAATTTCCGATTCAACAGCAGCGCAAATAGCAACCATCGGCGCTTTGTGCGAATCGGCAAACGCCTTTAACTTATCGATGTAAGGGTTGTTTTCAAAGCCGCCTTCTTTTACGTTGCCCACAAACATCGCGGGCTTCATCGTAATTAAACACAGTGGTTTAATAATTTCTTTTTCGTCGTCGTCAATATCAAGCGTGCGTAACGCTAAGCCTTGGTCTAAATGCGCTTGGCACTTTTCTAAAACAATCACTAATTTTTTGGCTTCTTTATCGCCACCCGCTTGTGCTGCGCGCGTGTAACGTTGTAATGATTTTTCGACTGTTGATAAATCGGCCAAGGCTAATTCGGTTTGAATTGTTTCGATATCCGAGATTGGATCGACGCGTCCGTTAACGTGCACCACGTTCTCGTCATCAAAGCAGCGCACAACGTTCACGATGGCATCGGTTTCACGAATGTGCGCTAAAAATTGATTGCCCAAACCTTCGCCTTTCGAGGCACCGGCTACCAAGCCTGCAATATCAACAAACTCCACAACTGCAGAAACCACTTTTTTGGGTTGCACAATTTTCGTTAAAGCCGCCAAACGCGGGTCGGGCACTTCCACAATGCCCACATTGGGCTCGATGGTGCAAAACGGATAGTTTTCGGCAGCGATCCCAGCTTTGGTGAGCGCATTAAAGAGGGTGGACTTGCCCACATTGGGTAGCCCGACGATGCCGCATTTCAAACTCATGAGTGAACTCCAGTAAAGGGCGAATTATGCCGCATTGGCAAGCACCCAACCCAAGACGGCTGCTTTCTGTCTAATTCCATAAAGCCGCGCTAAACTACGACCAGAGCTGTTTTTCGTCGTTTTACGCATTTGCGTTGCCCGTTTTGTTTTGGAAGCCCCATGTCAGTTTCATTAGAAGGCCAGTTAATTGTTGCGTTGTCATCGCGCGCTTTGTTCGATTTCGAGGAAGAAAACCGCGTTTTTGAAGAGTCCGATGACACTGCTTACATGAAATTGCAGCTAGATCGCCTCGATTCGGCTGCTAAGCCGGGCGTCGCCTTTCCCCTGGTAAAAAAACTGTTGGCCTTTAACGCCGATGGTCAGCGCCGCGTAGAAGTGGTTATTTTGTCCAGAAACGATCCGGTATCGGGCCTCCGTGTGTTTCGCTCGGCCGAAGAAGCCGGTTTAAAAATTGAGCGTGGTGTCTTTACCCGAGGCGAAGCACCATTTCGATTTTTAAAGCCGTTAGGGGCACATTTGTTTTTGTCGGCCAATGAAGGCGATGTGCGCTCGGCATTAGAAGCTGGTTTTCCATCCGCACGAGTGTTCTCGCAATCGGTGATTGATGCCGATCGCCATCCCAACGAAGTACGCATTGCCTTCGACGGTGACGCGGTATTGTTCTCGGACGAAGCCGAGCGGGTATATCAAAGCGAAGGGCTGCCAGCGTTTCAGGCGCACGAACGATCCTTCGCCAAGCGTCCGCTACCACCCGGCCCATTCAAGCCCTTGCTAGACGCGCTGCAGCGCTTGCAGCAGCAAAAGGCAGTGTCGGGTATGCGCTTGCGTACGGCGTTGGTTACAGCCCGTAGTGCGCCCGCCCACGAGCGTGCAATTCGTACACTTATGGATTGGAACATCACGGTCGATGAAGCCTTGTTTTTAGGCGGACTAGAAAAAGGCCCGTTCTTGCAAGAATTCGAACCCGACTTTTTCTTTGACGATCAAACCCGTCATTGCGATTCGGCGGCATTAGCTGGGCCAACGGGGCATGTTGTTAGCGGTATTGCGAATGTACAAAAGTAGGACTTAAAAACCCTTACGCATAAATAAGCTGTTTGGGTCTTGTCTGTAATCGTCCAAATTCAAGTTTTATTTGCATCATTTGCCTAACGCTTCGGCAAAAGCCGTCGTGTTATTCATGACCGTATACGACTGAATTTTATTATCCGCAAACGTAAATAAATTTGCCGCTTTTGCCTGAATTTCAATTCCCGTTTTTTTAATACGCCAATGCCCTTTAAGGACCACAACCGTAACCGCATCTTGTTCAAGTTGATGCAACCTTTGCACGCTTAAAATTTCTAAGTGTTGGTTAAGGGTGGCAACAAACGCCAACAACCCGTCCACACCTTTCCACTGACCCGCCCAAGGAATGGCAGGACTACCTTGCCAATCTAAAACAAAGTCATCGGTAACGCATGCCGAAAGGTCGGTTGTTGAAAGCGCTTTAAGCGCTGCGTAAAAGCGATCTAAAAGCGTAGGCTGAGAATCGATGGAACGCACCATCGTGTATTTTTCAATATTTGGCTCAAACCCGCTTAAGCCAACTTTTACCTCGTAACCAAGCGAACGATAAAGCGCGGGCGCTTGAAAACTAAAAGTCTCTAGGTAAAAAGTTTTGCAACCGCGCGTCACGGCGCGTTGCTCGAAGT
The DNA here is from genome assembly GCA_031429355.1 of Betaproteobacteria bacterium. Lineage (GTDB taxonomy): Bacteria > Pseudomonadota > Gammaproteobacteria > Burkholderiales > Burkholderiaceae_E > JANOZM01. The sequence goes on from JANOZM010000004.1 coordinate 508,287, forward strand.
CTTTTACTAAACGCGCACCAATGCCTTGGCGGCGATGCTTTGGCGACACCCACAATTGTTGCAACTCGCAGCATGTCCCCCAAGTTCGGCCAATTGCGCCACCAACGACTTCACCAGATTTAGAGTGAGCAACGCAAGCGATTGGTTTTACGTTTTCAAGGGGCGCAGCGGCACTGTTCGAATCACCAAGGCCGGTGTCGATTATCTCGGCGGCTTCGGGGGGAACGGTGTCGTGGGTAGTAAAATTTATATCTAGTTGGGATTGCATTGTTCTTTTGTTTTAGTAGTGTAAGCAGCTGTTGCTAGGGTTTTGGAAAGCGGCTAAGGTGCTCATGAACAATGCAAAACTTTCCGTTTTCAAATGCAAGCACTCGCGTGCCACGACCTTGAATCTTAAACTCTTGGCTGCCTTGGGAGCCTTCCCAATTGTAAGTGTATGTAGCTGTGGCGGTAGATTGATCAGTAGTTAGAACAACAATATCCGTCAGATAAAAGCGGGCTTTTTTTACGTTTGGATTGCCCCGCCAAGTTTTTTCAAAGACGACCCTAATTGCATCGCGCCCAACAAAATCGCCATCGTTAAATCTAAAATACGCCCGCTCATCAATCATATCGAGTAAGAGGGTAAAGTCTTCTTTCATTGCAACAGCTTCGAAGTGATGCAAGAATTGAATGACTGTTTCGGCGTTTATTTTTAGTGACATAGGTTTAGATTTCCGATCAATCGAAGTGCAACCTAGTAATGCTGCACTTCCAAGAATGCCAGTAAATAAATTTCGACGTTTACGATTTGGCTTAAACATCGTTAATTATTCGCTTTCATCAGTCTAAAGTAGTTTGAATGCTGCGCTATCGAATTGTGATCTGTCCCTTCAAGTACTGCAATCGACACAAGGCTTTTTGGAAGTGCGTTAACCAGTTCGTCAGTACTCCATCGGGGAATAACGCTATCGGATTGAGCAATCAGGACTACAGTGTTTGCCTGAATTCGCGGCGCATATAGTGTGGATTCAAATCGATCCTTTAGCAAAAACTTAATTGGTAACCATGAGAACTGTTTCTCAGCTACTCCCAAAATACTCCCATACGGGGTTACCAAAACTAATCGCTCAACCTTTTTCTGGCTGGCTAAAAAGGTAGCGATGCCCGAACCCAAACTACGGCCAATCACCAAGGCATCGGGATGGGACTTGCTTACTAGATCGTAAAGCGCCACAGCGTCTTGAAATAAACCTTCTTGGTTTGGATTGCCGGTGCTACCGCCGTAACCGCGGTAATGCATTAAAAAGACAGCCCGATCTGGGAACGTTTGCGCGAAATTAGCTAGCTGAGATGAAGGGTCCTCTGCATTTCCGGGAAAATAAATTACAGCTTTGCTGCCGGATAACGGTCGCGTAGAAATTACGATTTGCTCTTTGCCGCTATTCAAAATAATTGCGGATTCGTTCGGGCCTAAACTACGAGGCTGTGGAAAATAAATTAGTGATCGCTGAAAAATATACAGCGCGAGACAAATTCCAAAGTAGCTAAGTAGTCCCAACAAGCCGAAAAAGATAATCGCTTTTTTCATTTATTCAAATGGCAAATTTAAAAACAAAAAACTTGATTCATGGCCTGCCAACTCGAAACCAATTGCTAATCCAACTTCGCGGTTTTGTCACGACCGGAGATTGTGTAACCCCTAGGGACAACAACTTTTCCTGAACCAAGCGAAGGTCCATTTGTGTAGCCGCTTGCATCGGTCGAAGGCCGTCGAACTCGGAAAATAAAGTGGGTTTAGCGCCGTTCTCGATTAGATACAAAGCGACGGTCTCTTGCTTGGCGAGCATGGCGGCAACTAAAGGCGTTGATAAAAACTCTGGGTGTGCGTAGTTTAAATCGACCCCTTGCTTGACGTGATACGCGACCAATTCTAAGTCGCCTTCGCAGGCCGCATTAAACATTTCTTTCCAGTTTCCGCCGTCCACTGGGTGCCCTTTTAAAGTTCGTGGGAATAAACATTTTAGTAACTAACGTTATTTGATTTATACAAAGCAAATAAATACTTAGCCCCGTAAACAATCACTAAGGCACCGGCAATCACCTCAAGCCAAATCGTAAAGTTCATTGCAAATGTGTGAGCTGCCATAGGCGCTAGGCTGTAATGGAGCAAACCATCAAACCCGAGCGCGGCGTACAGCATTAAAAGCACGACTCCATTGCGTGTAAATCCGCGCCAAAGAAGTACTAATCCTAAAACGCCAATTAGCGCTTCTGCAGCCCACACAAAATAAACGCCACTGCGCGTAATCCATTGGGGCATATTGGGATAGTCAGCTAAAAATTCGGCGTTATGGGTAAAGTGAATTAACGCGGCCAAGCAATATAGGCAAGCCAAAACGATAAGTTTAGTTTTCAATTGATTTTTCTTGTGCGAATGACCCACGCGCGTAATGCGCGATTGCTAAATGCTAGCGCAGTAATAATTGCGACGCCAGCGCCTTTGTGAATTGCGGGGTAGGTTTGAGCGACGACCACGCCAAGCGCCACCAACGCAATTAGAACATAAGAAGCTTGTCGCACGCGGGTGGGATTACCCGTTGCACCAACAAAACCGGCAGGCGAAAAAACAGTACTAAAAATGCCGACTAAAAACATAAGCAGTAAAATTGCGCTCAATCCCAATTGCTCATATCGTCGAAGAAACCATTCTTGGTCTAGCGCAAATGCTAGGCCTCCCAACGCCAGGTAAATGTTTGCAGCAATGATTAGTCGGTTCGCTGGTTTGATAAATGCAAAAATTAAAACTAACAACTCGGCAATTGCTAACGCGCCAGCAACCATAAACGCGACCCGCCATGTGGCCTCGGTGGGTGTACCGCGACCGAAGGCAAGCGAAGCAAAAACTGCCAAAGCGATGAAACCTAAAAAGTAGCCGATTGTGGTTTTAATCGATATACGCATGGGTACTTTTCGATAGACGTAGCTAAAGTTGTAGCAATGTTAAAGAGGCTCTGCGCTTTGGGCGTTGCTTAGTACATTGGGCAACAAAGAATCGCCATAAGTCCGAATGACTTCCGATATCTCAACACGATAACCATTAAGCCAGTTGGCTTGCTTTTGTTTGGCTTCGAGGTGACTGGGATGTTTCATGAGCTGCTGCAGCGCTTCTAATGAATCCCAATAGTAAACGTTCGACACTTGGCCTGTAACATTGTTCTCCCAGTTTTCTTCGCCAAGGTATCCGGGCGTGTTTTTGGCCACGTCTGCTATCACCGCGTCTAGTGCATGAAACTCGTCGTCGTATTGTTTCTTTGCAAAAATAAATGTGGACGAAAACACGGCAAACTCCGTTTAGTGTTTTTAATTAACTGTTCCATACAGCAATGACTGGAAAAGCTTATACCGCTAACAATTCACAGCGTTTAATTTTAGACAATATTTCGCCCATACTTTCTTTTGCCAAAATAGTGTCATAGTTCGTTTGGCAGCGAAGCCACCAGCCATCACTTAAACCAAAATAGCGACACAACCTCAAGTCAGTATCGGCAGTCACAGAGCGCTTTCCCGCTACGATGTCACCAATACGCTGAGCAGGCACGCCTATATCTTTTGATAGCCGGTACTTGCTCAAACCAAGTGGTTTCAAGAATTCTTCTTCAAGCATTTCGCCAGGAGAAACAGGACGCACTTTACGCATAGTCATTTCCTTTAATGATAATCAACAATTTCAACATCTATCGGGCCCTTGTTATCCCAAATAAAGCAAACGCGCCAATAGAGACGTCAAGCGATCCTAATATTTCTGCTTCGAATCATAGGTTTTCTGAGCTGGTTGCTCGTGCGTTCGCGCTCAGCTCTTTTTTAAAGTTTTTACAAAAACACGGTTCTCATAGTTGATGCCATTAATTGCGTATTGCGTAGCGCCCGCATCTTTGTAACCGACCTGCGGGTAGAAGGCAAGGGCACCAACGTTGCCCACCCACGCTGTAAGCCAAAGTGATGGCGCTTTTAAAGCTCTGGCGCGGTTTTCTGCGGCTTCAAGTAGTGCCTTGCCCACGCCTTGGCGCTGAAATGGCTTTTGAATATAAAGGGTCAACACTTCTGGCCCAACAACGTCAATTGCCGGGCATTGGCTATTGAACTGCAAGTCCACATACCCCAGTAAATTTTCATTGGCGTGCTGCGCTACTGTTATCTCAATATCTTTCGATGCTAAGCGGGTTTCGAAAACTGATGGTGAGTGGCGCTGTAACGCCTCGTTGGCAAGGTCGGCATTGATGCCGCTAGTTGCGTAGGTATCTAAAAAAACTTGTGTAGAAAGTATGCCAAGGCACAGGGCATCGCTTTGGGTGGCCGGTCGTAAGACAATCACAAAGGCTAAAGCCGACGTGATGGTTCGGAAACATGAAGGTACTTTGTGTACAGATCTCTTGGCGCGCTTACCGCCTGTTGCGTCAAGATACGCCCAACAGCACCACGATGATAAGCGCCGTGTGTAATGACGTGCATCAACATTTCGCTACGGCTCATCGTACCCTTGTCGCCATCAACAAAAGTAAATTGCAGAGTCTCTTCAAGCTGCGCATCGTTAAAGCTTGCAACAAGCTTTAACAGCACTGCATCGGTTTCTTGGCTAGCCCAGCTTAGTTTGTCAAGCTCGGGTGTTTCAGTAGTATTGGTTGCCGTGAACTGATGTTTTTGCGATTGTAAATTTGCGATGAATATCTTGTCGACCACGTGAATGTGATTCAAGATCCGAATAGCGTTATGCCTTTCAGTCGGATCTGCGTTATCTCCAAGAAGCGCTGCTGCAGCATGCAATTCTGCATCGGCCCAAGCTTTGCATTTGAACAACGAGATTAAATGTTTTTGGTAGCTCATTTTAGTTATGGCATTCGATTCAATTCAATTAAAGCTTACGCACCAACAAGTGACAACGTAATCGAATGCGAACTATCTATCTTGCCCGCTTTTAGTATTTCACTAACGTAAGTCGCGTTACGGCCGTCCAACGAAACCTCGACGGTAAATCTGATGACCGTTCCTGACTCCGAGCCAATTTCGATTCTTGCTGGTTTGCCTGCCGCAGCAATCATGATTGGACGTGCTAAAACAGCCGAAGTAATGAGGTCTGTGAAAACGGCCTTTACTACGTATTCGCCAGCCTTGGTGCTTGGGGATATGTTGACCGATGCAGCTGGTTTTGAAGCGTTGCATGCGGCTAGATCTAAGCGTTCTTGTGCGAAGGTCGTGGTACAGGCGAGCAAGGCAACGGAGGCGAGCAGTGAGTTGATTTTCATTTGTATTGTTCCCGTAGGGTTTAGCGTAAATTCGCAAATCGTCAAAATTACAAATAAGTAATCGAGATAGTACTAGCAAACGATTACGGCTTTACGATTGCAACGTGCCACCGCTTATTTTTGTAGATGAGCTTTCGGCTGTGACACTTCGCAAGTGAATCTAGCCGACAAATGCCGGAAATCAAAATAGCCTTTGAATTCACCCACGTTGCTAGCCGGGGTCCCCAATAATATGGGTCGTATTTCAACCTTTTTTCAATTACAAAGCCATTTAAAGTAGGTCGCGTGATTTGAATTTCAGTGATTCCATATGAGGCTTCCCCTCCGTGCGATACGCTGACGAAGCGTAGGCTATCCGGAGATTTTAATGGGAAACCAGGGACGAAAATATAGTTCCCACTAGCGTTATTTACAACCATAAAATTTTGCGCCTCGCCGTAGAAACGGTTAACCACATGGCTATTTAACGATTTGTCGAACATTAAGTATCCGTTTTTTACGTATTGGTCCCCTTCTGAGTCGTTATCCTCTAATTTAAGTGAACCTTTGCTATGCCGGATGAAAAGCGCATTTGCTTCTCGTCGAAAGTATTGATCCCCACTGTCTTTTCGAGCAGAATCTTCGATTTGTTTGCGGCAATCGACTAGGTTTTCTGTGGTGTTACATAGTGCGATGATTTTCCGGTACGGCTCGGGCTGTTCGATGTAAGCCATTGCGGGTTTAACGGCGGTGAACGCAAAAAGGATGGTAGCTAAGTATCTAGTGAATCGAAACATAAATTCTAGGCCCTTATAAAACAATTTAGCGATGTGCAGATCGAACTCAAATCTCATTAATTATTGAAGCTAAGAAAAAGAAGTTTTTCAGCGGAGTTAATTACTGAGGCAACGCATGTTATTTGCGCTACGCTTCCAAAGCATGCAGCCGCACACCAAGCGCTTTTGTCACTTTCAAAATAGTAGCGAAACTAGGGTTCCCGTTTTCACTTAAGGCACGGTAAAGACTTTCGCGACTCAAGCCCGACTCTAACGCAACTTGCGCCATTCCTTTTGCTCTCGCTATATCGCCCAAAGCTCTGGCGATTCCCGCGACATCGTCGGGCGCATCCTCAAGCCACGCATCCAAGTATTGCGCCATCTCTTTTGGGGTTCGCAAATACTCGGCAACATCGTATGCTGACATTTTAGTTTTTCGAACAACTTTCGGGGCACTCTTAACCATGGTCGTCTATGTCTGTGGTTCTAGATTTCAAAACTTCAAAAACAATGGGCCGATTAGACCGATCTGCCTGTTTCTGGGTTTCTTTCAATTTTTAAACTCTACTTCCTAAGTGTAGCCTATGAGCTACTTTTTGTGTCAAGATTGAAAACTAAAGCGATCGATTCATAGCCTAAAAAGACCCTGCTTTCAGGGCATGAAACGTAGTGCTTAGCCCTTCTGGCACGTCATTCACTCCCCTGCATCCCGCACCGCGTTAAGCCAGTAGTGCGGATTGACTTCTCCCAATCGTTTTGCTTGCCAAGCGCCTAGCTTGCCTTGGACGGCGACTGCGACCTCTACCTCGTCACCCCACAAAGCTAGACGCTCCTGACAGACACCGCACGGGGCCAAGATAAGGAACGGGCGTTCTGGCGAACTGCGCGATACGCAAACGGAGGCAACGACCTTTTCTCCAAGGCGATTTGCTTCACAGAACGCTCCGGTTTCGTGGCACAAGCTAACCGCATCGTTGGGGGCGTCGAAGCACACGCTGGTGAGTATTCGCCCAGTGTCGGTTTGGACCGCTGCCGCGCCGGCATAACCCGTAGGAAAGTGCTCGATTGCTTGACGGAGCGCAGCGTCTACGAGTGATTGGGTAAGTGCCATTTGTATCGAGCCTAACTAGGTTATGCAACATCCCAATTGTTAGCGCGTAGCGCCGCCATCAATTAAGTTATTGTTTTAAATTTGCGTTTCATCGGTCTACTGTACGCAATGATTTGTGTTTGAGCAATACGGCTGCTGCAGCCTAGCGCGATTGCCAACCAGCAATGCTAAACCGGAAGTACTCATGTATTTCTTGGCGATAACGGATTGAAATAAATTGCTGGAGGTATTCTAACTTTGGCTTACTTAAATTAGCCTCAATCGCAGGCATGCGTCTCAATTGGTTAGGAGTTAACTGCTATGCGACTGGGTCTGCTTTTTTTGCATCCTCAATGGCCGACTTGAATTGCCGGAAGCGACTGGTTATTGAGGAACAATTGGGTATGCTCTAGCAAACCTAATTGCGACGATGAGCAGGGCTCCAACCCGGTCAATTCCAAGCAATAGTTATGTTTTTTCAAATTTGCATTTAACCTCAGAACCATATTCTTTCGCATCTTCGACTAATTAAGTTTGACAGACCTCAGATGACGCTCGCGTTAAGCTTCATGCCGAGTGCTCTTGATACCTTAAGAATTGTTGCTAGGCTTGGATTGCCGTCTGCACTCAAAGCCTTGTAAAGACTTTCACGACTTAGTCCGGCATCCTTGGCGACTTGCGTCATTCCCTTAGCGCGTGCGATGTCCCCGAGCGCGCGAGCAATGCCAGCGGCATCTTCGGGAGACTCTTCCAACCACGCATCAAGGTATGCAGCCATCGCTTCGGGAGTTTGCAGATATTCAGCAACGTCGTAAGGTGTCATATCAGGGCTTGCCTTTATTTTTACCCTTGCTTTTTTCTCGAGAACGAACTTTTCGGGCTTTAGGTTTATCAGCTTTGTCGTCATCCGATTTGGCGTGTTTAGCTTTGTCATCGTCTTCCTTTTGTTTATAGCTTTTGGCTAATTGAATTGCCTTAGCGATGTCAAGATCTTGACTTGATTTATCGCCTCCGTGCCAAAGAAGGATTAGTACGTTGGCGCGTTGCGTGTAATAAATCCTAAATCCTGGACCAAAATCTAACTTTAATTCGCTGACCCCGTCAGTTAAGTTTCGGTGATCACCGGGATTCCCCGCTGCTAGGCGCTCAACGCGCTGCAAAATGCGCGCCAACGAGGTCATGTCTTTAAGTGACTTGAGCCATTCACTATACTCAGCAGATTTTAATATTTGCACAGCGCTAGTGTAGCCCATATGCTACAAATGTCAAGCCCAAAATTGGGGCTTTTTGATCGATACCGGCGTGCCAAAAAAATCCACCCAGGGTCAAACGTCCGGTGCAAAGAAAAGTTAGGCCTTTGAGTCTCAGAACTAACTCTAACAACTAACTTCGATTGCATTTTTCTGGAGCTGCACGTTGCCAAAATAAGCTCAAGTTTCACAACTGTCTTTTGTTACAGTGCAAAGCGAATCGGACACTCACTTGACTAAGCCCAACATTAAGTTTGTCCACTGTCCGAGAACTGCAATTGCAATGCCGATCAAAGCAAGACCACTTGGACGCTTATACCATTGGTCTTTTTGCTGCAAATCAATATTAATTTGCAGCACATCAGGTTTTTGCCCGGAGCCTAGCCCTTGCTGGGGCAAGAGAGATTGCTCCCAACCAATCTCTTCGACGCGAAGAATTGTCTTTTTGACTCGTTTTGAAAGATTAGAAGCGCTATCCCAAATCAAGCGGCCTAACGCTCCACAGCAAACAATAAAGAGTAAGCCATAGCCCCCTGGGCTATTTAAAGTTTGGATGTTGGCGGTTGGAGCTACTTTCCAAACCCAGGAAAAAATTTGAGTTTTTTCGTAAATTGAACGAATAAGCCCCTGAAGTCGGCTGGCCTGTTGTTGAAAAAGCCCCGCGTCGCCACTTAGAGCCCAAGCCAGACTCTTTAAGCCGCTAATAAAAAGAAACAGGAGTGCAATGGCAATTATTGCCGCTGAAAAGAGACGTAGTCTTGAGATATGACGCTTCGCTTCGAAAATTTTCATGCTTACTATCGTGTTCTTTGTAGGTCTAACGAGACTCTGCAATAACCCAATTTTCGGCGCGAAGCGCCGTTACCACTTGGGTTATTGTTTTGTTCTTGTATTTCATCGGTCTATTTTGCTCAATCATTCGCTTTTGAGCAATACTGTCTATTGGTCCGATACATACTGCAAACTAAAGCGATCGATTCATAGCCTAAAAAGACTTTGCTTTCAGGCCATGAAACAAAGTGCACAGCCCCTCTGGCAATTCCTTCACTCCCCCGCATCCCGCACCGCGTTAAGCCAGTAGTGCGGAATGACTTTTCTCAATCTGCCCCTGTTTCGTGGCACAAGCTAACCGCATCGTTGGGGGCGTCGAACGACACGCTGGTGATTACTCGCCCAGTGTCGGTTTGGACCGCGGCTGCGCCGGCATAACCAGTAGGGAAGCGCTCGATTGCTTGACGGAGCGCAGCGTCTATGAGTGATTGGGAAAGTGCCATCTGCGACGGGCCTAAATAAGTTGTGCAATAACCCAATTGTCAGCGCGTTGTGCCGCTATCAATCGAGCTATTGTTTTAAATTTGTATTTTGTCGACTTATTTTGCTTAAAGATTTGCGTTTGAGCAATACACTTGTTCTTGCGTGTTGAGTTTAGTATGTGAATCCGCTACATAAATATTCGTATTAATGCGGACGTGGTCAGTGTTTTAAAAAAAGCGGAACTGGCTGGCATACTCTGGTTAGCGAGGCATTGCGCGAGCGGCTAAAAAGTCATGCATAACAGAAGGCAAAATGCGCTGAACGACGGCGCATTTTTTTGATTGCTTCTTTACTAAAAACTACACTATCGATTTGAAATTATGGCAACAATGCAAACGACGTTGGCACTTTGGATTGACGGAATTCTCACGGACGAGCAGGTGGTTCAATGGGCAGATCGAGAAATTTTATCGAACGATATTGCAAACGACCAAGTAATCGAGCTATCTCTAAATGGCCCACGCAAATTTCTTAATCGAGCTCAGCTGTTGTTTGAGGTTTATCCACCGCAACTCAGATGGTCAGAGCGATTTTCATTGAGGGCCGTAAAAGTCGACTTAAGTTCCGACGACTCGGTCAAAAAATTTCGTGATTGGGTTCTTAATACGATTTTTTCTGACTTTGCTTCGTTAACTGAGGACGGCGACTTTTATTCGTTTGGAATGATGATCGATCATTTTTTGATTGATTGTAAAGATGCGGATAAGGCAAATGATTTTATTCGAGAAAACTTACCGTTACTTTTGCCGGAGTGCAAACAAACTATCGCGAAAATGAATTATTAACTTTAATTCGAATTTGCACGGATTTGCGCAGCATAACGAATACGCTCAAAGACTTCCATGATAAATCGTGGCTCGCGATTGTAATTATCATTTGCGAAACGCGGAACTATATGAACATGATAGTGCCAAACATCCTGACCACTTGCTGGCTCGTTATTTTGCCGAATAGTAATGCCATCACAATTGAAAGTATTTTTCAACGCGACTGCTAGTTGCTTAGTGGCGTTGAAAATACTTGCCCCAATTGATTCGGGTAACAAGTAGATATTTTCTACGTGGGCAACTGGAAATACCAGCAGTGATATTAGGTTCCCGGCTTGTTGGTGCAATGACGGTACGACAATTATCGATTCATTGCGAAGCAGCACCAGACTTGACTCCTCACCGCCAGAAACGATGTTGCAAAAAGGGCAGCGGTAGCTGCTTGGTTGATGCGAGATTGACTTTAGTGCGTTCATTTTCCAAATGAGGCTTTCCTGGGTAGCGCAATCACAGGTAAATTGCGACGGGCGTCTGTAATTAACGGGTTGTAGCAATTACCCGCTACGTTGCGTCCCCACCCTCAACTTTTTTAAAGTAAAGCGGCAAGAATGGAATGATTGTTACCCAGAGTTTATCTTTCTCAGGTGTGAGATATATCCCTAAAAACGCAGCTCGCCACGAAAACTCAATTCGCTGAAATTTCATTTTTTACTTTCGAGAAGTTATTAATGCCGTGCGTTGCTGCTCATTGACTAGTTATTCCTGCGGCCACGAAGCGGAATCTATTCGTTCATGAATGCACGCCAATACAACGACGCGATCTGATTCTGGCCTGTAAAATGTAAATACGGGAATTGCTTGAGAACTGTTCTTCGAACGCCTAGTACGATTTCAGAGCAGCCTTAAGGAAAACTCGATATTCTCTCGACTGCCTCGCTAATCCTTTGCGCAAAGCGTAATCCAAGGCCTGATGATTTGGACGCTAGTTCCATTTGAGTCGCGCTAGCTTCGTTTCTCGCACGCGTTGTGAAAGCAACTTTTAAAGGCGTCAAAGACCTAAACCTTTTTTCACCGCAGACCAAGTTACTGTACCCGATGGGTTCGCTAGATACGCTTGAAGGCGGGTATTAACAAATTTTTTTTCTGCGTCATGCGCCGGTTCACGCTCGCGCTCGAAGGCCACGCTGGCCCACAGTTCCTCCGCAATCGCCAACCGCTCTGGTATTGCGAGCTTCAGTAAATCTGTGATGTCATTTGTTCCCATTTCCACAATTTACACCCATATGATTTGTGACGCAATTTCCGCTAGCTTGGGGCGGGATAACGTAAAAATTAACAGGCGCGCAACTGCTGCTGCTCGCCGAGGACAAAGTATGCAAAGCTTAACTTTGCATACTTTGAACGATAGCCCATTGTTTCCCGCGTCCTGTTCAATGGAAAGTTAGTTTTCAACGAATCAATGTATGCAGCCAAGATAAACGGTCCCAAATGTATCAGTTGCTCGAACTTTTAGGTCCTCATCGCAAAGGTTTGAAACGCCGAGTCCGTAGTTTAAGACGTCGTAAGTCAAATTTCCGACAGGATCATCGGCGGTAGCTGTTTGTGTACGGTTTGAACGTAAAAAGCGGTACCGCACTTGAGCCCACAACATAAAACCCAACTCTACTTCTCTATCCGAATAGGCGCCATTGTTGGGGCCAACTATCACCATTTTTTGTGAACTCAACATAGATTGTTTTAGGATGACACTTGCTGTGTGCGATACTAAATCGGCAAACTGTATTCCCCGAACTAAGTGGGACTTTTGTCGGAGAAATACTTCTAAAGGTTGTGTCATTTGTTTTTGGGTGGTTTCTTGAGTTTCATTTGAAACGCTGATTCCCTCATCAAAGAAAACTTGAACAGGCGCTGATTTGCGATCGTTTGCTGCAACGAAAAGTGGCAAAAACTTTAGCGCTTCGTCTCCGAGAAACTTTCTTTGAGCGCTTGGAATAATTAGCAGTGCAACATTAGTTGATTGAAGAATTTCAAAAAGTTCGTCTCTGATTCGAGCCAGATCCGGATTTTTATCCATCCGCCCACTACTTTTAAACTCCGAATCGATTGAGTTAAGGCCATATTTATTCAGCAAGTGATGAATTGCAACGTCAGGCGATTCATCGCAAAATACGAATGCTCCAACAATAAATCCGCATTCATCGTGAATCGACTCGTCAAAATAAACGTATTGCATTGCTTTTTCTTTTGAAAACTAACGCAGAGCTAGGGGGCAGCCGGAAACGGCGCGTAAAATGCGAAGCATGCGCCGTTGGAGGCTGTCCGGTGGCGAAGCTACGGTCTTGAGCGACTCGTTAGGTTTAACCAAGATGACAGTACTCACTTGACTGAACAAACTCTTGTAACGAGCCACACTCTAACTCAAATTCACCCGTATCACTTTCAAGGACAAGAACCTCGCCAGCCTTGAAGTTATTGAATGGTTTGACGCATAGCGCGAAAAGAGCAGAAAGACCATTTTGCTGTGCAAAGAATATGACCGAGTCCATTTCATTTTTCGGAGGAACATAGTTCCCACTCTCTTTAAAGTAAATTGGTATCTCATTAATGATGTAATTAGTACTGAGATAAAGATGGCCACTGCCCCAGTATTTTTGTTTTGCGTCGACACCATTGAATTCAGATAAGAGTTCAGCAAATGAGGCTGGCACACTAATTTTCAATGTCTTTTCAAATTCTTGAAGATCGTCTGCCGTAGCAGGATTTCCAAATTCGTAGCTAATTTCAAGTTCATCTTTGTCTTCAAACTCGCTAGCGCTCTTTATAAATTTACTTTTCCAATTTTCTATTACAGCACCTCTATGTGAAACTAACGATTTAAATAACGGGCGCGCAACGGCTGCTCGCCAAGCGCAAAACATGTGAGGCTTGACCTTGCATGTTTTGAGCGACTAACTGCGGGCGCCCGCGTCCCGTTCATTTGCAAGTTAGTTTTCACGTTAACCCAACTTGACTTTTGGCTTATCGCGAACTTTCCGCTCCAAGGTTTTTCGTCGCTTAGAGTCCCGATACCACTGAAATGCGGAAAACGCTCCTATGAGCAATGTAACCGTAGCTACTACGAAGTTGATCGTAAATTCCAAACTCGAGGCGTAGTTCACTTTCCGTGTCTCAATAAATGCGTTAATCGCGCATGGAACTCCAAGGCCAATACAAACTAAACAGAAGTCTTTGTATTTGCCAAAACCACCCTCGATCAGCTGATCGAACTCGTATTCACTCAATGCAAAATCAATTCGCTCTGGATTAAAGTGCAGGTAGCTTTCGGTCTTTAAGGAGGTGGTTTCCGAAGGTTCAATTGGCGCTACGGTTTGATCGTTCATTTATTCGTCTCTTGCGTTTCAGCCATAAACTGAACAAAGACGCGGACATGGTTACCGACAGTTTGTCCCCATGCAACCAAACTAAGTTTTTGACCGCCGATTGCTGCGAATTCGAAGGGGAACGGTGTAATTACGCCGAGATGTCGACCACCCCAGCCCTGGAGCGTAATTTTAAAAGTTGACGGCCCTAAAAACTTGACAAAACATTGAGGCTTATCTGATGCCTCGAGCGATTTCTCGAAATGAAATTCCATTTCAATTTCGTTACCGTTTGGAACGTGCAAAGTAAAGTAAACAGGATAAGCTTCACCTGCTATAAACTCTGTCGAGTGAAAAACGTCGAATTTACCTATTTTCATAAAATTCAGGGGTTGTTTTGAAAACTAACGACTTATTTAACCTGCGCTAAACAGTTGGTCGCATGGGCACTGGAGCGCGAGAATTTACTCGCGCGCAAATGACCACAAGCAACTGTTCGCAGCGTCAGGTTCAAATTCAAGTTATGCGTCTGTGCCAGCAGAGTTATCCCACTTTGTCGGTACCGAGAGCCATTCGTAGCGTTTTCTGTCGTTTGTTGTGTATGTCGGTTCGGGAAAGCTTTCGCTGTCAAAACATCCCCCAGCTATTCCGATCTTCGACGGCAAAGTTGAAACGAACCAATAAAGTGTTGTGCCGCATTTTGTACAAAAATGCCTATGCTGTTCGTGGTTATGAAAGTCATTGCGAAGACTATAGACACTAGTATTTCCAGTACGTTCTGTTACTGCGTCTATGTCAAAGTAAGCCGAAATGCCAAACGCGCTGCCTGTTCTGCGTTTGCAATTTGTGCAATGACAAATACCTAAATCCGACGGGCCACGATTAACTGATATCTTCGTATTTCCACATGCACATGTCGCTGTCATTGGTTCCTCGTTTTCAATGTCTTTACTACTTTAGCTTAACTTATTACGAGGATGTTGGCTGGCCAATCGTTCATTCCCGTGTTTGTAGTTTCCGGTAATTCTAGCCATCAACTGTTGCGCGTCATCTTCTGAACCCGACTCTACTTCGCTCAAAAAGTCGATTGCGTCATTGCCTCTTAGCGTCGAGGCTAGGCGACCATGATGAAGTATTTCTATTTCTTGATTTTTCCGAACGCGGAAAGTAAAGACCATATTATTCAGAATAATCTCACGCTATTTTGCTGCATAACGACTTATTTCAGTTGCCGGAAACAACTGGTTAAAGAGGAACACTTGTGTATGCTTTAGCGAACACAAGTGCGACGAAAACCCAGACGCAAACCCGGTCAACTGCAAACCAAAGTTATGCCATGGTGATACAAACTATAAATGCCTGTCATTCGATTCATTTTCGTTTGCTCAATGTCCAAAACCTACTCACTAAACTCTATCAGCCTCTCGCCAATGTTATTGAAAAATTGGGAGCCCCATATAATGTACGCAAAACAAAAATTGTTAGGTTTTTAACTTACGAATTAGATATCGCGTCCGCGTACCGATCCGGTTGCTTCGCACTACTTCCAAAAGTTCATCAATAGACAAATTGCGCGTTACATTTGGCCTGTCACTTACCCACATCGCTTGAAACTCGATACCTTTTATCGAACAATCGTAATAGTAACTAAGCCGCGTTGCGTATTCTGCCAAAAATTCTATATCGAATTCCCAAAATTCGGCGTTCCAATCCGCATTATCAGTCAGCTGGTCATGCAGATTCAAATCTTCAGCAAGAATGAGTGAGGCTAATTCTTTGCTTTCAATGAAAGATATTTTTGTAATTAAGCTCATACTAAAAAAGCATAACGCTGATGTAGCCTGCGCGCTTTAGCGAGTCCGACGGAGGCCCGAAGGGCCGGAGTGTAGTTGACCGCCGTGTTATGCATTTAGTTTTTTCCTTTCGGCAAGTAGTTCGTTACATCTATCTGTTGATGACGGAAAGTTTTTTGCAGCTACTGACAGATACCTCGCCATCTCTACTTGCTCCATAAATGGATAGGAATCTAAATTTATTGCGACATTTACTTTTCTTTCGTCATTGCACTCAATTAGCCATCGTTCCGTAGTTCTTGTAAGCGCATGACCATTATCATTAGTCGTCCATATTAAAATTGAAAATAGATCGGCTATAACAGGCCAAGCTACCGATGGCGCGCAATCAGCATAAAGTCTTTCCGCAAGATTCAACTCGCCATAAAGTTGAAGTAACTCGGCCACAAGCTGAAAACTCTCATGAAACTTTGGGCGTTCTAGTTCGATGGTTTTTAGCGTACGAGAGAGCAGCTCATTCATTGTATGCATAACTGTTAATTAGTACTGCATGCATATCATCAATGTATATCACCCCAAAACTCGCTTTTCCCTGTTTATTCATCAACGTTTATCAGCAATGGTTATAACTCAGCGCAGCTTAAAAGCTGCATTTCTTGGCCCCAACTTGTTACTACTCACTCTCAATACAAACCGCTCAACTACCAGCTCTTGGTTAAGCCTAAGTGTAACCCAATCCACAACCATTCAGTTTGTGCGAAATTACCAAAATTGTTTTTAGTTTTGGGTGGTTTATATGCAAGTCTGAAGGGCCAAACTAAGTGCCCGAGTCTTATAGAAACTACTACTTCCCACCCTCAAACAACTTAACCCGCTCCTTAGTAACCGGATGCGAAGAAATTAACCCTTCGATAGTCGAGTTCATTTCCATTCCAGCACTCATTTTTATAAACAACTCCGCTAACGGTTTGGTTGGAATGTTGTTATCAACCATTGCTTTAAATGCATACATGTCTGATTCATTTTCTAAATCGCGCGAGTATTTCATGGTGGTTAACGTGCCGGGAATTAACGCTACAAGGCTGGATACATCGCCTAGCCAAACCGATATTAAAGTGGTGGCCGCTGTGGTTTGCACGATGTTGCGTAGCGAGTGGCGGTACTTGACGTGGCCTAGCTCGTGCAGCAGTACGCCGTAAATTGCGTTGTCGTCTTTTGATAGCGCAATTAGTTCGTCGGTCATTACAATTTTGCCACCAGGAATTGCAAACGCATTGGGGCCTACTGTGCTGCCTCTAAACTGTAAATCGTAGGTGGGTGCGTCTTTAATTTTTTCGGTGATTTTTGTAAAGCCATCGCGCAGTTGGGCTTGGCGTTCGGCGGTTAGTTTGCTGGGCTTTAGAAATTGCTTTTCGATGGTGGGCCAGGCTTGCTCGCCAATAAACGTATCCACGCTGGGGGGCAAGTTATTGGCTACATAAATCGATGCCCACGGTATGCCATACCTAAACACTAAAAAGCCTACCAATATAATGCCGACAATGCTACCAACGGCCCAGTTCCATGAGGTTTGGCTGCGTTGTACAAAGGTTTTTTGGTGGCCTAAAGCTTCTAGCGTTTGCCAAAACGCTTCGCCTTGGGCGATTTCTAGCACGGCGTTTTCGCCCAGTTCTACGCGCGTTGCGGTGCCTTTAAAAGGGTCGCTAATTTGTAGTTGGGTTGATGATCGGCGAAATAATTCGGCATCGTTTTGTAACACGCTCAGCATGACGTCGCCCGTTGCGCGGCTTAACGTTACTTGAACGTCGTGCGCCTTCGCCGATTTACCGTCGAAGTAACGCGCCGCATAAACTTTGTTGTCGTTCATTTGTGTTTGCGTCCATCAAAGCGAGAAATCAAAATCAAGCATGTCTACCGCTTCGTCACCCAAGGCGCTGTCTTGTTTTTCTGAGCTGGCGACAACATCATCCATAAAACGAAAGTCAGATAAACCTACGGCTTGTAATTTTGCGCGGGTTGTTGCAATAGCGGCGTAAGGGCGGTAAAGACCTAAAGTCAATATCGTCAGGACGACGTTTTTAAGTTGCAGGCCCACAAATTTACGGGTACTTAAATCGCATAAAAAGTCTGATACGCGCTCGCCGTTGGTGCGGGTTACAAAGGTGGTTTTATTCCAACAAAGGTTTTGCAACATTGCGGTTACTAATGGCATAAAACTAAGAACCGCGCTGTAAAACAATATGACACCAATGACGATCGCTACATAGACCGCGCCACCGCCGGTGCGCCCCGTGCTTAGACTTGCGAAAATTGCACCTACGCCACCTGCAAATGCTAGGCCACCGACGACCGCTAAAAATCCACCAACAATAAGCGCAGCAATAATATAAATAGAAACAAAGCGCCAAGAGTTTAAAGTGGTCTTAGCAAAGGCAGTTCCAAAATGCGCGTGTTCTATTGCATACCGACGCCACGTTGCATGAAATAAAGGGTAAAGCAAAGCAAAACCAAAAAATGAAATAAAAAACCAAGGGGGTGGTTCTGTTCCTTTGTCCATGTCCATAAAAAATGTGGGCACAATAAACGTAACGAACACAAGCAGCACTGGAATTGCGGCAATAAAATAACTGCGTGCAACCGTGCCGTTAAATCCAAAGCGTAAGCCACGATAACTGGTGTTGTGTAGCCGAAACCGAATAGAGCGTTGCATCGCAAACGGAATAATGATGGCTAGCAACACGGCACAGCCAATGGCTAGTGCGGTACTAAATTCCTTTGCGTATAAGCCCAAGCCCAGCACGGTAGTGATAATACGGCCAATTAAAATTTTGACGGGGTTGCCGTGGTAATCCAAAGCATCGCCATCGATGATGGTGTGTTGATGAAAAAACTTTTCGCGCCTAACTTTTGCCCACGGCCCGTAAATGCCAAACGTGATGATGGTTAGTAGTAAGTTGGTAATCCAGATGGGAAAGTAATCAGAACCGTTGGCCGTAAATTGAATGAATACGGGCTTGGGTTTGTTTAAAGTTGGATCGTTTGAAGTCGGATTGTTTGAATCAGGCCGATGTTGCGAATTATTTTGATCTTCTGGCAATTGCCCGAAGTTTTGTCCAAATATACTTTGATCGTTCATCGTTCTGCAGTGGTATGGTTAGTCGCGGTTCGTGCGTGTGTTCGATTATGGCAACCACAGCCCGCAGCGACAAGCCTTTTTTGCAGAAACCCAAGCTTGTGGAATGATGCTTACTTTCGTCGATCAATGGAGTGGTGTCATGTTAATTCGCGGCAATGTTGTTTTAGTAACCGGAGGAGCCTCTGGTTTGGGTGGCGCTACGGCAGAAATTATTGTTGAAAACGGTGGCAAGGTGGTTATTGCCGATGTGCAAGAAAGTTTGGGGCATGCCTTGGTGCAAAAGCTGGGTGCTGCTAACGCTACATTTGTAAAGTGTGATGTCACTTCCGAAGCCGATGGTCAGGCCGCTGTAGATGCTGCGGTACGAATGGGCACCTTGGTTGGTTTGGTTAACTGTGCAGGCATTGGCCCCGCTGCAAAGACGGTGGGCAAAGATGGTCCGCACCCGTTAGCCATGTTTAGCAAAGTGATCCAAGTGAATTTAATTGGCTCGTTTAACATGATTCGCTTGGCGGCCACAGCGATGTGTAAAAACACCCCCAACGAAGAGGGCGAGAAGGGCGTCATCGTTAATACGGCCTCGGTGGCAGCTTATGATGGGCAAATTGGGCAAGCGGCTTACGCGGCTTCTAAGGGCGGTATTGTGGGCATGACTTTGCCTATTGCACGCGACCTCGCGCGCGACGGTGTGCGCGTAGTAACTATTGCGCCGGGCTTGTTTTTAACGCCGCTGTTAGCGGGCATGCCGCAAGAGGTGCAAGACTCGTTAGGCAAACAAGTGCCGTTTCCTTCGCGCTTGGGTCGGCCAAACGAATACGCCATTATGGTCAAGCATGTGTTTACCAATTTGATGCTCAATGGTGAAACGATTCGTTTGGATGGTGCGATTCGTATGGCGCCGCGTTAAGTATTTTAATCAAGGGGGACTGTTGGCTCAGCTCAATAGCGAACCGATGGCCATTGACGTGCTGTGTGAATCAGGGCCAGCATCCAAATGATATTGCCGTCGATTTTGTATACCAAGCGATAGTTTTCATGCGCAATCAGCTCCCGTGTTTCTTGAAACTTTCCTGGCCGCCCGAGTTTCGGATTATCGGCAAGCCTGGCGGCGGCATCGCTGAAAAGCTCATCCATTCGAGCTGCGGCTCGTGGGTTGTCCGCCGCGATGAAGGCCCAAACTTCATCGCGATCCTGCAACGCTTCGGGTGTCCAAATTACTTTCACCTTTAGTCCATTATTGCTGCGCGTCGAGCAGCGAACACGGCTTCAACTTCATCATTTGGATGACCTACGCCGTTGCGCATTGAGTTGCTGGCGGCATCAATCTTTTTTTCTAAATATTTGTCATATTCTCGGCTTTCACGCTGACGCTGCACGAATTCGCGCATTAACTCGCGCAAGACTTGCGAGGCGGGCCTGTGCGCTGCCTCAGCTTCAGCCATAAATTCGGCGCGTAACTCCGGCTCTAACTTCATTGTGAAAACGGCTTCTTTAGACATTGCTCGTCCTTTCCAGAAAGTACTTACAAAGTATATACCAAGTAATTACCTACCGCAAACAACCGTAAAAACCGAATGCCGAGTAAATTGAACTGCTCCGCCCGTGGCGTTCTCGTATCAATGCTAGGCATTAGGTACTGTGTCCCGGCTTTGGCCTAGCGAAGCGCGCAAGTTTTTGGCCTCTTTTTTAAGGCAAGTTAGAACGCAAAATTTCGTTCGGATTCAGTTTTAAAAATGTATTCATCGATTAAATATTTGCCCGAAGCAAATTCACTTTGTGTTTTTTGAACGGTGCAGCCTTCATGCTCGGGAAAATTTAACTCGTGGCAAATGCCCCATTTTTTGGATAAAAAATACCAGTCGTAAGCTCGGATTCCCCCTCTAAACCAGCTTGGCCTGAGTTCCTCAATTCGTTGTTTCTGCACATTGCCAGATGTCGATTTAATTGATGCAGCAATGATTAACCAAGTAGATTCTTCAGCGACAATATTTCTACCAACTGCGTAACTTGTCGATACTATCAACAAGAGCATACCGAACCCGATAACCCGCTTGTCTTTGATTTTCGATGCTGCAAGAAAATACAACACTAAGGCGGAGACATAAATAGCAATAATTAAGTATTCAAGATTTACCGCAATTTGATTGTTAAAAATGGAGAGGTAAAAGTACATTTATTCTCGATCATTAGCTACAAATGTTTAATTACCGAAGGATTCGGGTTAGCAGCAAACGCAGCAAACCCTTCTGCCATCGCTTGGCATTCGCCCATTGCAGTCTGCCAGTCTTTAATGCGTCGATCGTGATCTAACCCATACGCGTGAAAATCTTTGCGGTCGGGTAGTTTGCCGTTGGGTAGTTTTGCCAACAGGCTATCGCTTGGGCACACCAACACCATGTTGGATAACCAGTCGGCCCCTTGTTTACCGACGCCGTGTTTGCGCCATGGCAAAAATTTATCCAGCCAGCCTGCCGTGACCCATTGCTGAAAATGGGGGTACAGCACCAAGCCGGGTAGGGCGTTGTAGTTTAAGCACATGTGGTAATCGATTAAGCCACCGTCCCAATAGGCGCGGGGCTGTTGGGCCGTATTGCGTTCATCTTCGCCGATGTTTAATACGGGATCGGCTATTAACGGGATAGATCCCGAAGCCAACAATGCGTCTTCTACTGTGTTGCTGTTAAACGCTTGAATCGTTGTGTCGAACCCGGTGGATGCAAACACTTGCGCATCGAATTCGACGCGGTCGCTGACGACATGGCGGTGCAATGCGCTACTTAACCATTCGCGCTTGACGGTGTTTTTTAACGCTGCGCCACCAAAAAATCGTTTGTAAGCAGCGCTCGATTCTAACTTGGGGCCCGCAGCAATAATGGCTTGTAAACAGTAAGCCGGGTTGGCGTCTTTAATAAATGCAGCCGCATTGTTATTCAGTAAATCATTGACGACCGAGCGGCAAATATTCGACACATAGTTGGTGCTGGGGTTTTTGGGATAGCGTTGGCGTTCTAGGTAGGCGGTGGTTAATCGTTCAATTGCTTGCGTGCGCCCACCGCGGCTGGCGGCTGCCATACGCCAAGCGCCAATTGACGAGCCATACAAGCGGCGCGCGGTGAAATGTTTCGATGGTTGTTGCGCAAAGTATTCGCCAAACAACCAACGATCAAACGGAATTAAGGATAAGCCTTTTGGGCCACCGGCAGCTGCCACAACCCCACTAAAATCTGAAGCGCGTAAGCCATGTTCAGCAATATGCAAACGGGCGCGTTGCCCGGCATAAATTTCGATGGAACCTAAAGGGTTATGCGCGCTGGATGTCATTAATGTTCAATTAGTTGCCGTGCCAAATCATGCGGTGTGTAAAAGCCGAAATGCGCTCTCCAGATCGCCATTTAACAGTTGTGGCAATACCCCCAACACTTTGGCTTCGTTAGAAAGAATGGCTTGTTCCTCATCGCGTCGGGGTTGGTGTAAAACGAAGTCGGCGACTTCTTGCGCAAGATTTAATGTGCGTGGGTGGCCAATGCCAACCCGTAAGCGCCAAGAGTCCGCGCTACCCATTTTTGCTTGGATATCTTTAAGTCCGTTATGGCCGCCCGAACCACCGCCTTTTTTTAACTTAATAACGCCGGGCATTAGGTCTAGTTCGTCGTGCAGCACTAAAATTTCGTCAATGGTGATTTTGTAAAAGTTACACAGCGCTTGCACTGCTTGCCCCGAGCGATTCATATACGTGTTGGGCTTTAGCAGCCACACATCGCCCACTGGGCCACGTGCTTTGGCCACCCACCCGGCAAATTTTGTTTCTTTATTAAAACTAGCGCCTAACTGTTTTGCGATGGCGTCTACATACCAAAAGCCCGCGTTGTGGCGGGTTTGTTCGTACTCGGGGCCAGGGTTGCCTAGACCAACAATCAGGCGAATGGGTGTAACGGGAATTTGTGAGGGCATAAAAAAGTTAAGAAAAAGCCCGCCGCTGTAGAACACAGGACGGGCTTTCATTGTAACTAACCTTGTAATGTTGTACTGATATCGAATTACCGAAATCGGTGTACTGATACAACTTGGTCAGAACATTAAACTTACTTCTTTGCAGGTGCCTTAGCAGGCGCTTTACCAGCAGCAGGTGCAGCAGCACCGGCAGCAGCAAGTTTAGCAGCAGCACCTTTAGTAGCAGGGGCTGCTGCGGGGGCTGCAGGTGCTGACGTTGGGGTTACTTCTTCTTCACCAGGTACAACGAAGGTCGCCAATACAGGATCTTCTTTACGGTTAGCGATTTTTACGCCTTCTGGCAAAGTGATGCTGCTAACGCGAACTGCGTGGCCTAATTCGGCAGTGCTTAAATCGACCGTAATAAATTCGGGCAAGTTCACAGCCAAACAACGCACCAATAACTCGGTGGTGATGTGGCTCACAATGGCGCCGCCGGTTTTAACCGCAGGCGATACTTCTTCACCAGTAAAGTGAACAGGCACTTTCATGGTGATAACGGTGTCATTGGTGATGCGCTGAAAATCCACGTGCAAGATTTGTGGCTTGTATGGATGCCATTGGGCATCGCGCAATAAAACGCGCTCGGATTTGCCGTCGATTTCCATATCCAAGATGGTCGAGTGGAATGATTCCACGCGCATCGAGTGATACAACGGGTTGTGTTCCATCGAAATGTTGGTGGCAACAGCACCGCCATAAACAATACCTGGAACCTGATTTGCACGACGCAGGCGGCGGCTCGCACTCGTACCTTGCTTAACTCTCGTAGTTGCAACGACTTTCATCGTTTTTCTCCTAAATATCTCGAAGGGCGCGACCACTCTTCGAGGTGAACAACTTCGTTAAGGCAGACTTCTCATTAGCCAAAACGAAGACCTTAAAAACTTTTTACTCAATTAATCAGCAAACATCGATGAAACTGAATCGGCGCGGTTAATGCGCAAAATCGTTTCGCCCATTAACTGCGCGCAACTTAAAACGCGAATGCGCTTACAAGCTTGCGCGGCTTCCGATAATGGGATGGTGTCTGTAACAACCAACTCATCTAATGTCGAGCTAGCAATGCGATCGACGGCGCCACCAGATAAAACTGCGTGGGTGCAATACGCTACAACGCGCGTTGCGCCGTGTTCTTTCATGGCTTGTGCAGCTTTTACTAACGTGCCTGCTGTATCGACCATGTCATCCATGATGATGCAACTACGCCCGTTTACGTCACCAATAATGTTCATGACTTCAGAAACATTGGCGGTAGGACGGCGTTTGTCGATAATGGCTAGGTCGGAATCCATCCGTTTTGCCAAAGCGCGGGCGCGTACAACGCCTCCGACGTCCGGGGACACCACGATGAGGTTTTCCATCTTTTGCTTTTGAGCATCTTCGAGCAAGATCGGGGCAGCGTAAATATTGTCTACCGGAATATCGAAGAAGCCTTGAATTTGGTCGGCATGTAGATCCATCGTTAAAACCCGATCTACACCGGCAATTTGCAACATGTTGGCCACTATTTTTGCGCTTATTGCGACCCGCGCCGAGCGTACGCGGCGATCTTGCCGTGCGTAGCCAAAGTAGGGCAGTGCTGCCGTAATGCGACCCGCCGAGGCACGCTTAAGTGCATCAATCATCACCATGAGTTCCATAAGGTTGTCATTGGTGGGGTTGCAAGTGGACTGCAATACGAAAACGTCTTTGCCGCGAACGTTTTCTAAAATTTCGACCATGACTTCACCATCGGAGAATTTACCGACTGTGGCTTTGCCTAATGGGATATCGAGATGGGCTGAAACGCCTTTGGCAAGCGCCGGGTTTGAGTTACCCGTAAACAGCATTAAGCCTTCAGTGAACAAGGAATCGGAAGTACGGCGCCGGGGCAGGTTCATTGGGGGGCTAGAAAGTTAGTACTGCAGACGATTGAAGCGACGAACAACTATATCGCGAATAAAAAAACTGGCTGGGGAGAAAGGACTCGAACCTTTGCATGCCGGAATCAAAATCCGGTGCCTTAACCAACTTGGCGACACCCCAACTGCTGAACTACTTGCTTATTTAAAACTTGTTTTGCAACTTATTCCTTTAAAACTGCAACGGATGCGCCTTTAAAGTATGTACCACTTGTACTTTACCTGCTTTAGCCAACTTTGCCGCATGCGCAATTGCTTGCGCTTGGCCGACATCGTTACACCAAACAAAAACACTGGCACCAGACCCACTCATTCGTACTGCTTTACTGCTGCAACCAAACTGTGGCGCAATGCTTTTCAGCTTTGCTATTGCCTGCCCAACTTCTTTAAAATACTTTGCTGCGACGGGTTCCAAATCGTTTCGGCCTGGAAGCGCCCCATTTGGCATTAAGACATTCGCTGGGAAGCCCGCTATTTTGAGAGCTTCGGTGTTGCGTGTCAATTCAGGCGCTCTGAAAATGATAGGAGTAGGAACGCTTGTCGCAGGTTTGACCAAAACTAAGGGCCGAATTGGTAGTTTTATCGGTTTTAGTCGTTCGCCAATGCCGGTGGCTAGGGCGTTAAAACCACGGACGAACACCGGGACGTCCGCCCCAAGCTGCAAACCAAGTGCGGCTAGTTGGCTAGTTGTTAGTCCTAAGGCCCATAATTTATTCAAACCAATTAAGACGGTGGCCGCATCAGAACTGCCGCCACCAAGGCCCGCACCCATGGGAATATTTTTCTCCAAGCGGATGTTTACGCCTAAGTTGCAGTTTGAGTAATTGCGCAAACAATGCGCTGCGCGTACGACTAAATCGAGCTCGGGTTTGACACCATTGATCGGATTTAAATGAATAATTTGGCCGTCGCTGCGCAGCGTTAAATCAATGTAGTCCATCAGATCGATAAACTGAAACACAGTTTGTAGTTCGTGATAACCATCGGGACGTCGGCCCGTAACATGCAAAAACAAATTAATTTTTGCAGGTGCCGGTAGGTTGTGTAATTCGGTTAGCAAGGGGGGCGATCCAGTTTTAATCTGCGTTTTAATCCGCTTTTTTTTAATCGATCAACAAGCGCAGCCGCACTTTACTAATGCCCGACACATTTTGGCCGCCCGCATTGTTGTTCAAAGTAAGCTTAGAAGGTTTGCCTCGTGCATTATGTTCATCGATAACCAAGTTCCAACCACCATCAATTGCACTCATCAGTTTGCCTTGCGCATCGACCACGCTGTTTTCGGTCGCTTTACCTTTTAACCAAAATGACATGCGTTGCACGGGTACCCGCCAACCCAAAACGCTATCGGTCAAGCTGTCCATGTCGGGTGCAGTAAAGTCGCCACGATCCGCAGTCTCTAGGCGCGCTTTGCCTGGCGCTAGGCTAAGGCGCGCTAGCAATTGGCCCAGCGGGGATGACAGTTCTAATACGGTTAAGTTGTTTGCCTCGGTAACACTAAGTTCGAATCGACCGGTAACACTTTCGCGTTTGGGTGAGGCAGACATACTACCTGGCGCTGCGCCTTCCCCAACAACTGCCTGATCGGCTGCACTCTCGATAACGGCATTAAACCGACCTTGCCAGCGCTCGATTGTTTGCAGCGTTGCATCGCTGGTGGGTTGTCGAACCGGTTCTAAGCTGGCGCAACCCACACCGATGTAGGCGAGACATACGCAAGCTATTAGTAACTTGACGAAGCGGTGAGCCAGTAACTGGTAGAAAGTTAAAGTGGCAAGCATTAATAGTTAGCGATTTGCAGGTTCAACTTTTACGTCAAACCGTTTTAATGTTTCTAGTAGTACCGGATGCTTTGGCTCTTTAATTAGTGCCTCTTTCCAGACCTCGCGCGCTTTGTCTTTTTGGCCCATTTCCCAGTGTACTTCGCCCAAATGCGCAGCAATTTCACCGTCGGGTAGGCGCTTGTAAGCGTCTTGCAATTGTTCTAGGGCTTGCGGGTATTTGCGCTGCTTAAAAAACACCCATCCTAAGCTGTCAATCAACATGCCATCGTCGGGTCTTAAGCTAAGCGCGTTACGAATTAGTTCTTCGGCTTCGTCTAAGCGAACGCCACGATCGGCCAACGAATAACCCAAGGCGTTGTAGGCTAAGGCTTGATCTGGCTTAATTGTAATCAGCGTCCGCAGTTGTTGCTCCATCAGGTCGAATTGCTTGAGGCGCTCGGCGGTCATCGCCTGTTCGTAAAGTAAGTCGGTTTGCTCGGGTTGTTCTTGAAGTGCTTTGGTTAAAAAGACTAAGGCTTCTTGATCGCGTTTGGCTTCACGCAATATTTGGCCGGTAGCGCGAGCAACTAGAGTTTTGTCGGCATCATTTAAGGTCAGGGCTTGATTGGTACTGACTGCGGATAAGCCTTGTAAAGCGGCATCAATTTTTCCGTCTTTAGTGCGCAATGCCGCTACCCTTAATTGGGTGCGTAAATAACTAGTGTCTTGTGTCCCAGTGGTTGTCAAAAGCGTAAGTGCGTCTTGCGATTTGCCCAGCTCTTCTAGAAGCGCGCCATATAACAATCGTGCTTCGCCATGGCTGGGCGTTATTGGCATCGGAAATTGCAAATATTGCTCAAAAGTTTTGCGCCCCTTATCGGCGTTTTTGTCGTTGGCGGCCAATTGCAATGCCAACCAAACAGCGGGTGAATATTGGTTGCTGGCGGCTAAAGCAGCATCAACATCGATTTGTGCGGCGGGCAAATCGCGCGAAGCAATTTTCCAGTTTGCTTTGGCTGTAAAACCGGCGGCCCTTAGCATTGGATTGGTTGATTTAGCGTCAGCAATTTTATCTAAAAAAGCAGCCGCACTTTTAGGGTCGGGTGCTTGCAGTAAGGAGCGCAACAGGCCTGTATAAGTTGCCTCAAGATCGGCACCGTTTTTATCGCTAGCGACCTTGTTTAGGCGCGCTAAAAATACGGTTTCTAGCATGACGTAATTGTTGCTTGCGATGGCTAGGCCGTCGTAAACTTGCTGGGCATTAGGCGATTGCGGCGCTAACCGAATCCAAACTTGTGCAGCACCAAAAGCCGGTTCGAATTGCTGCGAACGTAACAACCATTGCGTTGCACGACGCGCAAAACGCGAGTCCTTCAGTGAGTTGGCTAAACTGATATAAGTTTGTGCTGCTTGCATTGTTTCTCCGCGGTTTGAGCGAATTTCGGCAAGCAACATTTCGCGCATTAATGGCCCCGTAAGCGTTAATGGTGGCATCGTTTCAAATCGATCTTCGGGCCTAATTTCGTCTACAGCGGGGCTGTTTACAACTGCAGCTTTTTCCGTTGTTGGCGGC
This sequence comes from Betaproteobacteria bacterium, assembly GCA_031429355.1. Classification (GTDB taxonomy): domain Bacteria; phylum Pseudomonadota; class Gammaproteobacteria; order Burkholderiales; family Burkholderiaceae_E; genus JANOZM01. The sequence continues at coordinate 536,263 of JANOZM010000004.1, forward strand.
GCGGCCGGGGCTTGCGCGAAAGCTGGTGCGCCAAAATAAGTTAACGCAATGGCGCTGCCAAAAAGGCCTACAACCAATTTTTGCCCAAGCTGCATTGGCAATAAACGCAGCGAAATGGCTAGGCGCTCGTTGAAGCGTTTATCGAAGCGCGTATCGAAGCGCTCATTAAAGCCCTCATTCAAGCGCTTATTGAAGCAACTTAGGGCTAACAAGCCAATGTCTTTGGTGTTCTGTGTTTTTCTCAATTTCAATTCCAGTAGACTGCCGCCGGTAAGGAGTTTTGTATCATGCCAGAGTTGCCCGAAGTTGAAGTGGTTCGCCTTGGAATAAGCCCGTACGTGAACGATAATATTGTGCGTCACGCGGTAGTGCGTCGACCTAATTTGCGTTGGCCTATCCCTTCCGACCTTACAACATTAGTGGCTGGGCAACGGGTTCTTGGGACGGCGCGCCGCAGCAAGTACCTTATGTTGGAGTTTGAACCGGGTTGGTTGATGGTTCATTTGGGGATGTCAGGCGTGCTGCAATGGCTACCGCTGGCGCACCCGTTGCGCACTCACGATCACGTTGACATTGTTTTTGACGAAGGCTTGTTGCGTTTAAACGATCCGCGTCGGTTCGGTGCTGTGCTTTGGCATTCCAAGGCAAATGGCGATATTGCACAACATGCCTTAATGGCGAATTTAGGGATCGAGCCCTTCGATCCCGCGTTTAGTGGCGAACACATGTTTCGCCTTTCGCGTGGCCGCAATGTTGCGATAAAACAATTGTTATTGGCAGGCAATTTGGTTGTTGGCGTTGGTAATATTTATGCGTCAGAGAGTTTGTTTAAAGCCGGTATCGATCCGCGTCGCGCAGCTGGAAAAGTATCTAAAGTTCGTTACCAACGCTTGGCCGAAGTCATTCGACAAACTTTGGCCGATGCTATCGAGGCCGGTGGTAGCACTTTGCGCGACTTTCGTGGTGCATCGGGCGATGAGGGGTATTTTCAAGCCAATCATTTGGTTTACGACAAAGCGGGTTTGCCTTGCGTGCAATGCGCCACACTCATTGTGCAATTAGTGCAAGGGCAGCGCAGTACTTACTATTGTAAAGTTTGCCAAAAATAGGTTCAAAAAATTCAACGGAATCAGTTAGTTCCAACTGTGGTGTGACTGAATCGTTTCTCGCGACCTTGTCCTGCTACCTTACCGTTAATGCCACCGTTGTTCTGTGCATTTGCACCGCCTGTCTTTTCTACAACGCCAACCCACTGACGCGACTCGCCCCGTTAAGGGCTTTATGCTAGCCTTGGCGATCATTAGAGGGTTCCATGGGTGCAAGTCCTAGTTTAGTTTTAGATCCAAGCGCAATTTCACTTGGAGTCGAGCAATTTAGTCGTTGGCGCGAACGCGTTAGCACGGCTGTGGCTGACTACGCCCGTTGGCTAGCAGAATCTAATTTGTTAGATACGCAAGCGGAAAACGCCCTTTTAAACATTCTCGAAAAATTAGATTCTGATCGGCTAACCTTGGCCTTCGTTGCCGAGTTTTCGCGCGGTAAATCTGAGCTAATTAACGCTTTGTTTTTTGCCGAGTTTGATGATCGAATTGTCCCATCTAGTGCCGGTCGCACAACGATGTGCCCGACAGAATTTTTATGGGACGGTCGCTCAACCCCTTCAATACGTTTGTTGCCCATCGAAACACGTGGCAGCGATACAAGTCTTGCCGAATACAGATCCCAGCCCGAGCATTGGCATATTTTTGATTTTGATCCAACCGAAGCAGCATCAATCAAAGAAGCGATTGCCAAAGTTTGCGAAACGCGCGTTGTGCCAATCGAAGAGGCGCATGCGCTTGGTTTGCCGGCCCGTACCGAAGATATGCGCTCATCGTTAAACGTGGTTGAAATTCCGCGCTGGCGTCATGCCATCGTCAATTATCCGCACCCCCTGTTTTTGCAAGGCTTGCGGGTTATTGATACCCCCGGCCTTAATGCGATTGGTGCCGAACCCGAATTAACCCACAGCTTGTTGCCGTCGGCGCATGGCGTGGTGTTTTTGGTGGCCGCCGATGCGGGTGTTTCTGCTTCGGATATGGATATCTGGCAACAGCATGTTCAACCGCTGCAAACGAAATATGCTGTATTAAATAAAATTGATGGTCTTTGGGATGATTTACGAACCGAAGAAGAAATTGATGCGCAAATTGCTAGCCAAGTAGCCTCGGTTGCGGCGCAACTTCAAATTCCAATGGCTAACGTGTTTCCGTTGTCGGCTCAAAAAGCGCTGGCAGCCCGCGTTCGCGAGGACAATAAATTACTCAAGCGTAGTCGCATCGTGGCCTTTGAAGAATCGATCACGCAAGCATTGTTACCAAAGCGGTATCAAATTATTTCTGAGCAAACCGGAAAAGCATTTGGTTCGGTTGTGCAAGGTCTGCGTTTTCAGTTGTCTGAAGATCAGCGCTTGTTGTCTGAACAAGTGTACGAGTTACAAGGTTTGCGCGGCAAAAATCGTAACTCTATTCAACAGACGGCAATGCGGATTCGCGGCGAGCGACAAGATTTTGAAGCTGGCTTGCGTTTAATGCAGGGCTTAAAAGCGGCTCATGGTACGCAGTCGAAAAAAGTTTTAGATCTGGTAGCCATTGATAATTTGAAGCGTCATGTACGTGACGCACGCGAACGTATTCGCGAATCGCGTTTGTCGACATCGCTACAATCGTCGATGCGCAATATGATTCAAGTCGCTCGCAAAGATTTGTTTGATGCTCAAGCTGAAATACTTGAGCTGCATAACATGATGGTGGGGATGCATCGTGCGTTTAACACGCAGTTTGGGATGACGTTGCCTGCGCCAGAAGAATTTTCGTTGCAAGAACGGCTCGATGAAGTCGATGCGTTAGCGCAAATGTTTGAACGACAGTTTGGTACTGTTTCGTTATTGACTAATGAAAAGTGGGTACTAACGCGTAAGTTTTTTGAGTCAATTGCCTTGGAGTTAAAGAAAATTTACCTACAAGCTATTGGCGAAGTTAGTACTTGGTCGCGCAGTTTATTAAGCCCAATTGAAGGGCAACTAAAAAGCCAGCAAGCCCAGTTAAGTAGCCGCATGGAAACTGTAAAGCAAGTCTTAGAAGCGAGTGACACACTTGACGAACGCATTACTCAATTGCAGGGCGAAGGCTCTGGAATCGAGTTGCAATTAGCGCAAATTGGTCAACTCTCTGCCACTGTTCACGGTGCCCTAGTGACCCGTTAATGGCTTTAGTAATTCCTTAATGGCCTCGTCGGCCCAACATCAATTAGCGTCTCAAGTTATTGCGTGGCAACAGGTTTCTGGGCGCCACGGCTTGCCATGGCAAAACACAACCGATGCCTATCGCATTTGGTTGTCAGAAATTATGTTGCAGCAAACCCAAGTGGCTGCCGTCATTCCATACTACCAAAAGTTCTTAGCGAGCTTTCCGACAGTTTTAGATTTGGCGCAAGCCCCGATTGATTCGGTGCTGGCCCATTGGGCAGGCCTTGGTTACTACTCGCGGGCGCGTAATTTACATCGATGCGCGCAGTTAGTTTGCGAACGACACGGCGGCGTATTTCCAAATGATTTGGCCGAATTAGTTGACTTACCCGGAATAGGGCGCTCTACCGCCGCTGCTATTCTAGCTTTTGCCTACGGTACGAGTACCCCAATTTTGGATGGCAACGTAAAGCGGGTGTTTTGCCGTTTTTTTGGAATTACTGGGTTCCCGGGGGAAACTAAAAACCACAACGCCCTTTGGATTGTTGCGGAACGTGAAATGCCCACGAACGGCGTGCAAGCCTATACCCAAGGCTTGATGGACTTAGGCGCCACGCTGTGTAAGTTACGTAAGCCAGAATGCCACCGCTGCCCGTTAAATGCGAGCTGTGTGGCCAACGCTAAGGGCTTGCAGAGCCAATTACCCGAACCACGCCCAAAAAAGCTAACGCCAACAAAAGAGCATTGGTTTGTATTGCTAAATAATGCACAAGGCATTTTGTTGGAGCGCCAACCCGATCAAGGTATTTGGGGCGGCTTGTATAGCTTGCCGCGAGTTGACCCCAACGACGATTTAGAGGTGCTTGGTCAAAGCCTAGCGCTAAAGTTTGGGCTAAAGCCTTTTGTGTTAACTGAGGGCGCCGCGTTTAAACATGCGTTTACCCATTACAAGTTAAATGCGCGTGTTTTTCATGCGCAGGTTAGCCAATTAAAGTTATCAGTACACGAGAAGAATGCAGCCCGGTTTTATTTGCCCACAGAAATCGCCGAGCTAGGCTTGCCAAAACCAATTTCGGTTTATTTAAATAAGCGTTAATTTAAACAAACTCTAACTTAAACAAGCCTCAACTTAAACAAGCCACAACCCAGTTTTAACTTAACGCAGTTTTAATTTCTACGAATTAAAAATTTGCTTATTACGCAAATATTGCTCAACCAAATTAAGTCGCGAAAGCGGGTCGCGCAACGCCATTAGTTCTTGGCGTGCAGCGGGGCTTATCGGCAGTACTTCGCAAAGCCGGTTGCCGACCCAAGCGGCAGACTCGAACTCGTACGGTGCAGCAATAACTTGGTTCGATTCTTCGTCTAATTTGCGTTCGATTTCTTTTACTAGTTCTTGAGCCAATGACGCACAAGTCTGTAATTCATCTGGAATTGCCATAACAGCATCGGGTTCGATTAGTTTAACTTGCGCCAAAACAAGGCCATCTTTTTGGACATCGAAAGTTTGTACTTCAAACCGTTGCTCACCGTTACAGCGAATTTCTAAAACGCCAAGTTGCTCCATATCAAAGTCAACAATGCGTGCCAGGCAGCCTACCCGTACAAAATCTTTTGGTGCATTGGCTTCTTTACCCTTGGTTATTAAACAAACACCAAACGGCTTTTTTTCGCGCATGCATTGGCGCACCATGTCGATATAGCGTTGCTCAAATACGCGCAAGCGTAAGACACCGTTTGGAAACAACACGTTACTTAATAAAAATAACGGAACCGTTTGCAAAAGCTCGGTTAACTCATTGGTGTCGGCATTGTTTGAAATGATCGTCATAAAATGGCGTTAAATTTAAAATTGTTTATAACTTTTTTGCCTGCTCGCGCGAGGCCATTGCGCGATGGCGAATTAGCACTTGCTCGGTTCGTGCAAATCGCTTGGCGATACGTTCAACGCAGTACACAGAGCGATGCTGCCCGCCCGTGCAACCGATGGCAACCGTAAGGTAACTGCGGTTTTCTTGAACGTAAAATGGCAGCCAAGTATTTAAAAAATTAGCAATGTGATCCACCATGCGGCCAACGGACGGTATTGCAGCTAAGTACTCGGCAACGGCATCATCCTTACCATTTAGGGGGCGTAATTCTGCTTGGTAATAAGGGTTGGGCAAACAACGAACGTCAAATACTAGGTCGGCGTCTAATGGCACGCCATGCTTGAACGCAAACGAAACAAAACTGAGTGTGATGTGCGAGCGCGTTGCTCCTACAGTTTCACGCACCCATTGGCGCAAGATATTTGGATGCAAGTCCGAGGTGTCGATCATTGCACCAAAGTTCTCGAGCTCTGATAACAGCTCGCGCTCTAGCTCAATCGATTCTATTAAGGTTTGCGGTCCATCTGAACCCGTGTTGTCAGAGCCCGTATTTTGGCGCGCTAACGGATGACGGCGACGCGTCTCTGAAAATCGTTGAATAAGTATGTCGTTGCGGGCATTTAAAAAAAGCACTTTAACGTCATGCCCAAAGCGCGACATTCCTGCAAGCACTTGTTTAAGGTCTTCCATGCTGGAGTGGCTACGCGCATCGACAGCAATAGCGGCTTTTTCGATGCCTTGTTCTTGTAGCGCCATGACGACTTCTTGCACGAATTGAACTGGCAAATTGTCGAGACAGTAATAGCCGTCGTCTTCTAATTCGTGAAGAGCGACGGATTTACCGGACCCAGAAATACCTGTAATGATAACGACGCGCATGAAAGTTGGTGCTATGTAGAAGACAGCTAAAAAATGAAAGCTAAAAGACGACCTACAAAACTATCTCATGAAAAGCGGACCTTGTGAGCGACTGTTATCACAAATTACCCGAGTCGTTGTCGCTGGCGATCAGCTTGTGTTGTCGTTCGATAAACTCGCGGGTAGTGTCGATACCACGCAACTGTAAGATCGTGTTACGGACGGCCGCTTCTGTAAGAACAGCTAAGTTGCGCCCCGCAGCGACGGGAATAACGACCTTTTTAATTGCTACGCCTAGAATGTCCTCGGTTAGCGCTTCTAGTGGCAAGCGTTCGTAATCGGATTCCATCGTGCTGCGCCGAACTAGTTGAACAATAAGCTTGAGTTTGATTCGACGTCGTAAAGCAGCTTCTCCAAAAATGGTGCGGATGTCCAGCATGCCAAGGCCACGTACTTCGAGCATGTTTTGCAACAATTGTGGGCAGCGTCCCTCTAGGGTGTGTGGCCCCAATTGAATTAGCTCAACAACGTCATCGGCAACAAGGCCGTGACCTCGACTAATTAGCTCTAGCGCTAACTCGCTTTTGCCTAAGCCTGACTCGCCTGTAATGACAACGCCGGTACCAAGAACATCCATCAGAACACCATGAATACTGGTGCTTTTTGCCAAAGCCCGTGCTAAATAAGTGCGAACGCGATCAATGACCTTTGCTGCCGATAGTTGGGTGCTTAAGACTGGGACATTGCGTTCTTGGGAAAGTGCTAATAAGTCGGGTGGAGGTGCTAAACCGTTGGCAAAAATCAACCCTGGGGGGCCTGCGCTTAATAAATCGATGGCTAAATTGCGGCGGCGAATTGCATCCATTCGATTAACAAACAACAGCTCTTCGGGTCCGAAAACATGGATGCGCCGACGATGAATTAGGTTTAAGTGTCCGATTAGATCGGCGGGATCGGTAGCTTCTGCCGGTAGTATCGGATAGGCGGACTGTTGGCCTGCTAACCACTGAAAGTTAGCGTCGTCGATTGCAGCTTGGGTAATGTCGAATATAGTGATGGTCATAGAGTGTGCAGTGCAACATTTGACGCAGCTTTAGGCAAAGGCACAAGCCTATAATCCGCGCTTTCGTAGCCGGTTATTAACTTAATTCGGTTTAGTCCATACATCGCAAAGCTTACATGAATCGCATTTCGCGTCTGCTGTCAGTTGAAAAAATTGTTCTCGATCTAGAAGCCTCGAGTAAAAAACGTTTGTTTGAACATGTCAGCGTGTTATTCGAGAACCAAGCCGGGCTACAACGTAGTGCCACCTTCGATTCGTTGTTTCAACGCGAGCGCTTGGGGTCAACAGGCTTAGGCGAGGCCGTGGCCATCCCCCATGGACGTATTAAAGGTTTGCGCGAAGCACGAGCTGCTTTGGTTCGCTTAAAAGAGCCGATTGGTTTTGATGCACCTGACAACCGCCCAGTAAAGCTGCTTATATTTTTGTTAGTGCCCGAAAAAGCCAATGAAGAGCATTTGGAACTATTGTCCGAATTGGCAGAGTTGCTTTCTGACCCCGTTTTGCGTGAGCAATTGCTGCAATTGCCAGAGCCTGATGCCTTAATTCAGCTGCTTAATTCTTGGGAACCGTATCGCCCAGCGGCGTAAAGTTGAAGCGCTAAAAATGCAAAAAACCGGCCCATTACAGCAGCCGGTTTTTTAATTTACATCGTTAAAGACGCTAGTCTTTTTCGGCCTCTTCAAGAGAGGTTTCTAAAGGCTGATGCTTAATTGCTTCGTGCTTAAAACCTTTGCGACGTGTTTTATATTTTGCTACTTGGCGATCTAATTTATCAATTAGCGCATCAATTGCAGCATACATATCGGTATCGGTTGCCTTTGCAAATAGCTCTTTGCCTTTTACATGGATTGTAATTTCGGCTTTTTGTATCAGCTTATCTACTGCTAGTACCACATTCACATCGATCACTTGATCGAAATGCCTTCGTATTCGCTCCAGCTTTAACAGTACATATTCCCGAATAGAGGGGGTGACACTGAGGTGATGACCGCTGATTGAAAGATTCATTAAAACTCCTTCTTGCGACTGTGGGAATTTGCTGGCTTTCGCATGACGCGTCCCCGGGGTTGAACAAAGGGTACTTACAAAGCCTTTCGCTGCGCAACGGCGGGAATTTCGAGGGCTTCGCGGTATTTGGCAACTGTACGTCGTGCCACTACGAACCCTTGTTCTCCCAACATCTCAGCTAATCGGCTATCAGAAAGTGGTTTACTAGATTTCTCCGCGTTGATGAGTTGTTTAATTAAAGCACGAATTGCGGTGCTTGAGGCGGCTCCACCAGCCTCGGTACCCACATGACTGCCAAAAAAATATTTTAGTTCGAGAGTGCCAAAAGGGGTAAGCATGTACTTCTGATTGGTGACTCGAGAAATGGTTGATTCGTGCAGGCCGAGTTGCTCGGCAATTTCCCTTAACACCAATGGGCGCATGGCTAATTCACCATGTGTGAAGAATGCTTTTTGGCGATCAACAATCGCTTGCGATACCCGCAGGATGGTATCGAATCGCTGCTCAATATTTTTTACAAGCCAGCGGGCTTCTTGCAATTGAGCGCTTAGGGCTTTTCCGTTACCGCGTGGTGAGCCAAGCAAACTGGCATAACCTTCATTGACGCGAATGCGCGGCACGACTTCGCCGTTTAGCATTACCCGCCATTCGTTGCGATATTTTTTAACCACCACATCCGGAATGACGTAGTTAGGTCCAGTGTCGCCAAAGCCGGCACCGGGCCTAGGGTTGAGGCTACGAATTAAGCTTTGTACTTCCCGCAGGGTTTCATCGTCACAATTTAGGGCCGCTCGTAGTCGGTTAAAATCGCGTCCCGCCAATAGCGGTAAGTAGTTTTTTACCACTAAGCGCGCCAAGCTAACAACGTCTCCGGGCCACTCGTATTTGGGTAAAGCGCTTAGTTGTAGCAATAGGCATTCGATGTAATCGCGGGCCCCAACGCCAATCGGGTCAAAGCTTTGAAGCAAACTGAGTGCTGAGTTAATGTCTCCAAGCTCTAGCTCAAGCTCCTCTGGGAGCATCGCAACTATTTCCTCAAGGGTAATGTCGAGGTAGCCGTAGTCATTTAAATTATCGATCAGTATCGTAACCAAGCCGCGGTCAACAACGCTACAGTGCGTGGCGCATAACTGTTCCATTAAATGTTCGCGCAAGGTGGTCGAAACTTGCCCTACTTGGTCGCGCGATTGCTCGTCGTCGCCATTGTCTTTTATCGATGATGAAACCGAATCTGCGCCCCAATCGCTAGGCTCTGAGCCTTCTTGGAAGTCGTTGGATTCACCAGTGTTTAGTCCTTCGCCGGATTCGCTGCCGTTGATCTCGCCGTATTCGTTGTTAAATTCACCAACGTCTAAGTTGCTTGATTCGCCGCTGCCGTTTTCGGAATTGGGGCTGGTTGCAGATGGATCGGGCGCTGGGCCTAGCAGGCCACTTTGCAAAGCACCATCAGCGCCAATACGCATGGCCGTGTCTAACGGGTCATCCAAGCGCTCTAGTAGTGGGTTATCCGACACAATCATGTCGAGCTCTTGGCTTAGCTCGAGGGTGGACAACTGCAAAAGACGAATCGACTGCTGAAGCTGTGGCGTCAGAGTTAGATGGGTCGATAATTTTAGTTGTAATGAAGGTCGCATAGTCTCGGGAATGATGTGCTGCAGCGGTACTGCCCCCGAAAATGCTTACCAGCGGAAGTGCTCGCCTAGATATACTCGCCGCACGCTGTCATTCTCTACAATCTCATCCGGACGACCGGAAGCAAGAACAGTACCAGCGTTAATGATATAGGCCCGATCGCAGATTCCGAGGGTTTCTCGCACGTTATGGTCGGTGATTAGCACGCCAATCGATCTTTCTTTCAGAAAGGTCACAATTCGTTGGATTTCGATGACAGCGATAGGGTCGACACCGGCGAATGGCTCATCTAAAAGGATGAAACGGGGGCTGTTGGCTAGGGCCCGTGCTATTTCGACACGCCTTCGTTCTCCGCCTGAAAGCGATTGCGCCGTGTTGGTTCGGATGTGACCGATTGAGAGTTCATCGATTAATTTATCAAGCCGGGTTTGCACTTCGGCTTTGCCAATAGTGTTGCCCGATGGGTCGGTTTGCAATTGCAAAACCGCCATGATGTTTTCTTCGACGGTTAGTTTGCGAAAAACCGACGCTTCTTGGGGCAGATAGGACAAACCAAGCCGCGCACGTTTATGAATGGCCAAATGACTGACATTTTTACCATCAAGCTCAATTTCGCCCGCATCGCTGGGCACCAAACCCACAATCATATAAAAGCAGGTGGTTTTGCCGGCACCGTTGGGGCCTAACAAGCCAACGACTTCGCCCTCTTCTATATCGAGCGAAACATCTTTAACAACTTTGCGACCGTTATAGGCTTTTTGAATATGGCGAACACTTAACTTAGATCTAGTCATACCTTATTTTTTTGCCTCAGCAGGTTTGGCGGGCTCTGGCGTAGCGTCGGTGTTTTTTGGTTGCAGCACAATGCGTACTCGACCCGTTGGGTTTTGGGCCGTTTGCCCAGTTGGGCCGCTTTCTACCGAATAAAACTCGGTCTTTGCGTCGTAGTTAATTTGTGCACCGTAGACTTCATCTGCTACTTTTTCTTTTTCTAGGCGCTTTAGTTGTGCGCGTTGAATCAATTTGACTGTTTCGGCTTTTGCATCGTAATCAATTTGCTCAGCGGCCCCGTCCATGTATTGGTCTAGTCCTTCGCGTTTTTGGCGAAAGTTGGCGAGTTTTCCGTTTGCTACAACGTAGGCAAAACCTTGGGCATCTTCTTTAATCGTCACCTTTTCGGCGCGAATCATTAAGGTTCCTTTTGTAATCACGACATTGCCCGTAAGGACACGTGTTTTCGTAGTTTCATCAAACTCGGCTTTGCCCGCATCAATTACCATTTGTTTGTTACGGTCAGCTTTTTCTGCCAGGGCTGTAGTGGCAGATAGCAACGCTGTGCAAATTGCAAATGCACACAGCGCAAGCTTAGAAAAAAAGATTTGGCAAGATTTCAAGGGATGTTTAATTCTCATTGTTGAGGTGTATTCCAAAGACCACGCACTTGTGATTTCAATGTTAATTTTTGTCCGAGGTTGTCAAAATTAAATCCAGTAGCAGTCAAAACCGATGGCCCGCTCGTAATCTTAACTGGAACCTCGTTCGAAGCAGTTTCGTCGTCGGGATTTATTGTCATTAATTCGGTTTCGACCAATAAGGCGTTGTATCCCTGTCCCGCTTTTCGTTCGAGCCTTACGCCTTCTGTCAGCGTTAGTACGCTGGGTTGTTCGGTGCTAATGTCGCGGCTAACCGCTTTGCGCGCTGTCATTGTGATGGTCGGTTTGTCGGCCCGCAAAGAGACAGTGACCGGTTCTTCAAATTCGCTGGTGTCACGTTCTGGGTAGTGCGTCATTTTTTTTGCGCTAATCCGAAAGGCCGGTTCGCCTTTTTGATTTAATTTGACCAAAGTAAAACCCGTCACATAAAAGTCGGGTTCATTTGATGGCGCTTTTACAGCCGGCCGAGTCGATTTATTGGCCATGTCAGCCAAGTAATAAGTGCCCACCGCTAAGGCTGCAAGCAGAGCGATTGAGCCAAAAGCGGCTAGGCGGTCGATTGATCTGGCGTCCATCATTGATGCGCGTCTAAGGTGGATGTTTGGTAACGCAGCAACAAGTCGGCTAACAAACCTTGTTGATTTAGTAGCCACTCGATTACTTCGCGCGCCGCTCCGTGTCCGCCAAGTTGGGCGCAAATATAGTCCGCACAATTTTGCAATTGGCTTGGTGCATTGGCAACCGTAACGGCAAAACCACAATGAGTGAGTGCCCGATAATCGGGCCAGTCGTCACCAAAATAAGCAATCTGTTCTAATGGAATTTGCCATTGCTGGGCAATGAGTTGCAAGCCACTCAGTTTATCGAGTTGACCTTGAATAATTGGCGCGAATCCAAGCTCGCCACCGCGTTTAGCGACGATGGCTGAGGTTCTTCCAGTCACAATACCAATGGGCATTCCTAACTGACGAAGCCAACTAATAGCTAAGCCATCGTGAACAGAAAAGCTTTTGAGCTGCTCGCCTTCACCAGAAAAATACAATTGCCCATCGGTTAAAACGCCATCAACATCAAACACAAACGCTTTAATGTTACGCGCCCGAGCGACCGCAGCGTCGGCAATTATTGGTTTATTTGTAGAGTTATTAGATTGAGTCAAGGGCTTGCTGCTAGGTATATTGGGTTTTAAAAATGTGCAAATTAAATCAGAAGGTTGCCGCGTTACCGACGCAACGTGTAATGTACAGGGTTAGCCCTCTAAGTATACCCGCCGTCTTTCTATGTTTTCTTCCCTCGAAATTGCAATTGTCATGTTAGCCGCAAGCGTAGGTGCAGTTGCAGTGCTGCGCCGTCTCAACTTGCCCGCTCTTTTAGGCTACCTAATAGTTGGGGCGGTTCTTGCGCCGATTATGAATGCAATTTCGGGCGATTTTAACGAGCAATCGCGCTCGTTTAATGCGATTGCCCATTTTGGCGTGGTTTTTTTAATGTTCTCGGTTGGGCTCGAGTTTAATTTGTCGAAGTTAAATTCAATGAAACGCTATGTGTTTGCACTCGGCGGGGCGCAGGTCGGCGCATCCGTTTTTGTCGGGTTACTGGTTTTGCTGTTGCCGACTGCCTTTGTAATCCCATTGTTTCTCGCCCCGCTCGATTGGAAGGCTGGGCTAGTCTTGGCGGCTGCGCTGGCGATGTCGTCGACTGCGCTGATCGCCAAATTGCTTAGCGAGCAGCGCGAACTCGAATCCGAACATGGGCAGCGGGTAATGGGCGTGCTGCTGTTTCAAGATTTAGCCGTTATTCCAATGCTTGTTTTGTTACCAACATTAGCGGGGCAGCAAGGCGATTGGCGTTGGGCTCTAGGGTTAGCCTTTATTAAGGCAGTCTTAATACTAGTGTTGCTGTTTAAATTTGGCCGCAATGCGCTACGTCGTTGGTTTGCCACCGTGGCTCGTCGCAAGTCCCACGAGTTGTTTACCCTAAACGTGTTGTTGGTCATTTTGGTGGCCGGATGGGTAACTTATCGTGCGGGTTTGTCGATGGAGCTTGGGGCTTTTGTGGCGGGTATGTTAATTGCTGAAACCGAGTACCGCTATCAAGTTGAAGAAGACATTAAACCGTTTCGTGATGTGTTGTTGGGGTTGTTTTTTATTTCACTTGGAATGCGTCTAGATTGGATGGTTGTTCTAGGTCAATGGTGGGTTGTTTTGCTGTTGGTTGTGATACCCATGTGCTTTAAATTTTTGTTAGTTTATGGACTAGCGCGGCTGCAAAAAGCAAGTCTTAGTGTAGCGGCCCGAACTGCTTTGTATTTGGCGCAAGCCGGTGAGTTTGGATTGGTACTATTAACCCAAGCGTTTGATGCGAAGTTATTGGCCGAACCCACTATGCAAGTTGTACTTGCAGCTATGTTAATTTCACTTCTAGTAAGTGCATTGTTATTAGCTAACAGCGATCGGTTGTTAATGCGGTTTTCGAACCAAGAATGGCTCGCCCGGTCGGTACAGTTACAAGCCGTGGCGCGTCGTGGATTGATGCGTAATAAACACGTAATTATTTGTGGCTACGGGCGTAGTGGGCAAAGTATTGCCCACGTGCTCGAGGCCGAAGGTGTTAGTTATGTAGCGCTCGATTTAGATCCAGATCGAGTCATGACTGCCACAGCCGCTGGCGAGCCGGTTGTTTATGGGGACGCAAGCCGCCGCGAAACTTTGGTGGCTGCTGGTCTTCATCGGGCGGCAACATTAGTTGTCTCGGTCGATGATACGGTTTTGTCTCGCAAGATTTTACAAGTTACCCGAGAATTAGCACCGCAAATTCCGGTTGTAGTTCGTACTTCGGACCATACCGATATTGAAACTTTACGCCAAGCCGGTGCCACCGAAGTCGTTCCTGAAGTTATTGAAGGATCATTGCTATTGGCTTCGCACGCTTTGGTTTTAGCTGGCGTTCCGTTAAATAAAATGCAACAACGTGTTAGTGGGGTACGCAATGATCGTTATAGCTTACTAAGTAGCTACTTTCACGGTGCCGATGATCGTGATGACAGTATTGAAGGTTTGTCTTTGCACATTCAAACTGTGCGAATAAGTAAAGGAAGTAGTGCACTCGGACAAACGCTTGAGCAACTTTCTTTGGACCCTTTAAAAGTGATGGCAATTTTGCGAGGCGGGCGGCGTATTGCACAACCCGATTCAACAACCCTCATTCAAATTGATGATGTGTTGGTATTGGCGGGCGAGCTTTCAGCGCTAGCTGATGCCACCAACGAATTGCAACGATCTTAATCTAATGAAACAATCTTTTACAACTTAGACTGGTAAACTACCGCTTTTCGTTGGAGTATTTTTGAATAGTCCGTATTTAAAGCTGTCGGGGGTTCATTTCTCCTACCGTGATCGCAAGATTATCAATAACGTCGACGTTCAATTCGAGCGGGGTAATGTCACGGCGTTGATGGGTGGTTCGGGTAGCGGTAAAACTACGCTGCTGCGCTTAATTACGGGGCAAGTGCAAGCCCAACAAGGTTCGGTGTTGTTTGATGGAACTGAAATTACTGGTTTAAGGCGTCAAGATTTATACAAAGTGCGCCGAAAAATGGGTATGTTGTTTCAACACGGCGCCTTGTTTACCGACCTCACGGTGTTTGAAAACATCGCTTTTCCAATTCGCGAGCACACTAATTTATCGGATGACCTCATTCGCGACTTGGTGTTGATGAAACTTGAATCTGTTGGGTTGCGTGGCGCTGCCGATTTACGCACCTCCCAACTATCGGGGGGTATGGCGCGTCGGGTTGCGCTAGCGCGCTCTATCGCTTTAGATCCTCCGCTGTTGTTGTATGACGAGCCGTTTGCCGGACTAGACCCAATATCGCTTGGCACTATCGCGCAGTTAATTCGTAAATTAAACGACGCGCTCCAAGCGACAACTATTATGGTCACGCACGATGTGCCCGAGACGTTTGCAATTGCCGATTATGTTTACTTGCTTGGTCAAGGCAAAATTATTGCGCAAGGAACGCCCGAACAATTGCGCAACACGACCGATCCTTATGCCCGCCAGTTTTTAAATGCTGAGCACGATGGGCCGGTTTCATTTCATTATCCAGCGCCATCGGCAGAACAAAGCTATGGCGTTGAATCAAAAGACTCAATAAAGCAAACTCAGGAACCGCCAAGATGAGCACGGGATTAGTTGATCGTATTGCTAATTTAGGTCGATCCACTATCGAGTGGGCGACCACAATGGGTTACGCCGCGCGATTTTTTGCGCGCCTATGTTGGGCTGCAATTGCGTGCGTGCGTCGTCCGCGATTGCTCATCGATCAGTTGCATTTTTTAGGCAACTATTCCTTGCCGGTTATTTTGGTTGCAGGTTTATTTGTCGGCGCAGTGTTGGCTTTATTGGGCCACTACACCTTAAAAAGTTTTGGTTCCGAGCAAGTGTTGGGCGTGTTGGTTGCTCAATCATTAATTCGTGAATTGGGGCCGGTGGTTACTTCGCTTTTGTTTATTGGCCGAGCCGGTACATCGCTAACCGCCGAAATTGGTTTGATGAAGGCCGGCGAACAGCTTAGCGCTATGGAAATGATGGCGGTAGATCCCATCGATCGTGTTTTAGCCCCGCGGTTTTTAGCTGGCGTAATTGCTGTGCCACTACTAAGCGCAATGTTTATGGCGATTGGTATTATCGGCGGCTATTGGGTTGGCGTGCCTCTAATTGGTGTAGATGATGGTGCATTCTGGTCGCAAATGCAGGCCTCGGTAGATTTGTGGCGCGATGTCGGCAATGGATTGATAAAGAGCTTTGTTTTTGGCGTGGTTGTTACCTTTGTTGCATTGTTTGTTGGCTATGAAGCTGATCCGACGCCCGAAGGTGTATCGCGCGCGACGACGCGTACGGTTGTTATTGGTTCCTTGGCAACGCTAGGGCTCGACTTTCTGTTAACGGCGGTAATGTTTACAAGTGTCTAGGTTTCCAAGGGTCTAAGTTTCCAAGCCCTTGGTACTGCGAAATTAAAAATTTAGGTTGGTAAAAATGCAAAAACGTGGAATTGATTTGATGGTGGGACTGTTTGTTCTACTAGGTGCTGCTGCCTTAATTTTTCTTGCGTTTAAGGCGGCTAACTTAACCAGTTTTAGTTCGGGTAATACTTACCCAATTATTGCTAAATTCGACAATATTGGCGGCCTTAAACAACGCGCTCCTGTAAAAAGCGCGGGTGTAGTGGTCGGTCGTGTTGGGCAGGTGGTTTTTGAAAATAAGTCGTTCCGTGCCTCGGTCACGTTAGATATCGACAGTAATTACAAGTTTCCCAAAGACAGTTCAGCAAAAATATTAACGTCAGGATTGCTCGGCGAACAATACATAGGGATAGAGCCCGGTGGCGATGAGAAAGATCTAGCCTCCGGAGAAATTGTAAAAATGACGCAGTCCGCAGTGGTTCTCGAGAACCTAATTAGCCAGTTTATTTATGGCAAAGCGGCCGAGGGCGAGAAGAAGTGAACATTCAAATGAAAATTCCCAAACTAACTTGGCCATGGTTGACCACGTTTGTTGTGCTGTTACAAGGCTGTGCAAGCACGAGTATTTCGAACCGGGGTGTACGTAACGAGATCGACCCGTTTGAGACCTATAACCGTACCGTATTTGTTTTTAACGACGCGGCCGACCGCATTATTTTGAAACCCATTGCTACTGTCTACGACCGCGTAACACCTGAAGTTTTTCGCTACGTCATTGGCAATTTTTTCTCCAACTTAGGAGAAATTGGTAACGGGGTAAATAGCCTGCTGCAATTGAAGGGCAAGCAGGCAATTAATGATGGGGCACGTTTGCTGATTAACAGTACGCTTGGTTTTGGCGGATTGGCTGACGTTGCGAGCGAGTTAGGGTTAGAGCGTAGTAATGAAGATGTGGGGCAAACTTTAGGGTTTTGGGGCGTACCTGCTGGTCCTTATTTTGTTTTACCGTTATTGGGACCAACTAGTGGTCGTGATTTGGTGGGTAGTTTTGCAGGTTATGGTTTGTACCCGCTTAACCGATACAACCCGAAAACGCATCGTTTCACCTTGAATATGACCCAACTAGTCGATAATCGCGCGAATTTGCTGGGTGCGTCCAAATTAATGGATGGCGCAGCGCTGGATAGTTACACGTTTTTGCGCAACGCTTATTTCCAGCGACGTTTATCTTTAGTTTACGACGGTAACCCGCCGTTTCATGCGGTTCCGCCCGAAGACAAAGATGAGCCACCGAAAATAGATCCGGCTGATAAAAAAATGGATAGCGGTCAGCCAAAGTAAGTCGGCTTGCGTTAAAGCAAGTGTTTTAACTACCGCGCCCTCTGGCGTTTTGGAAGAAAAAGTATGGTTACTGTATTAAAAAAATCTGTTCGTGCCGCCGTCTTGAGTTTAGCCCTATCTGGTGCTAGCTTTGCTGCTTTCACTGGCGCAATGCTCGCTAGCACCTCTGCCGTGGCGCAAGCCCAAGAAGGCCCAGAAGCTTTAATTAAGCGGGTAAGTGGCGAGGCCTTGGATCGCATTCAAAAAGATCCTGAGTTAGCTGCAGGTGACATCAAAAAAATTAACGTGATGATCGATCAAGTGATCATGCCTCACGTTAATTTTCAGCGGATGACCGCGCTAGCGGTTGGTCGTTCATGGCGCTCGGCTACACCAGAGCAACAAAAGCAGTTGCAAAGCGAGTTTCGTTCTTTGCTAGTTCGCTCGTACGCTAATGCCTTTGCCGCTGCTAAAGATCGTACCATTCGCGTAAAGCCTGTGCGCATGGAAGCCGCTGACACTGAAGTAACTGTCAATACCGAGTTGGTTCCTAAACGTGGTGATCCGGTTACGGTTGGTTATCGACTAGAAAAAGCTGCTGACGGTTGGAAAGCGTATGACGTCAATATTTTGGGTGTTTGGTTAGTCGATAACTATCGCAATCAATTTACTCAAGAAATTAACGTCAAAGGTGTTGATGGCTTAATTAAGAGCTTGGCCGAAAAGAACAAAGGTTAGTAACGTGATTGCTTGCCCAGCTACGATTCAGATGGATTGTGCCTCCCAAGTGGCTGGGCAGCTAGCGAGTGCAATTAAGAGTGCTCGTGGGCAATCTGCAGCTGCAACGATTAATTGCGCAGCGTTGGCGCAATTTGATTCGAGTGCATTAGCCGCACTGTTGCACGCAAAGCGCGCACATGCCACCCAAGGTGGCCCTGAACAGCTTAAAATTATCAATGTGCCAGAAAATTTGCGCCGCCTTGCCCAGTTGTACGGTGTGGAGCATCTACTGTTTTCGTAACGGCCACTTAAGCACCTGTTGTATTCATAAAAGGAGCTAACAGCTCCTTTTTTATTTTGTTCGTTTAATTTAGTTCTTTTCGCATTTCCTTTCATGACCAGTGCAATACAAATTCAAGCGGTAAAAAAGAACTACGGTTCGTTAGCGGCCCTTAAGGGCATTAGTTTTGATGTCGAGCGTGGCGAGTTTTTCGGCTTGCTCGGCCCTAACGGTGCCGGTAAAACGACTTTAATTTCGATTATTGCAGGCTTAAGTCATGCTAGTTCGGGCTCGGTAAAAGTGATTGGGCATGATGTCGTGAAAGACTTTCGCCAAGCACGCATGGCGTTAGGTGTTGTCCCACAAGAGCTGGTGTTTGATCCGTTTTTTACGGTGCGCGAAACGTTGCGTTGGCAGTCGGGATATTTTGGCATCAAAAAAAATGATGCTTGGATTGACGAAATTTTAGCCAATCTCGATTTAACCAGCAAGGCTGATGCAAACATGCGCTCGCTGTCGGGCGGAATGAAGCGTCGCGTGTTAGTTGCGCAAGCATTGGTGCATCGACCCCCCGTTATCGTGTTGGATGAGCCGACCGCTGGTGTCGATGTCGAGTTACGCCAAACCTTGTGGAAGTTTGTGCAGCGCCTAAACCAACAAGGGCACACGATTGTGTTGACGACCCATTACTTAGAAGAGGCGCAACAGTTGTGCGATCGGATTGCAATGCTTAAAGCTGGCCAATTAGTAACCTTAGACAAAACCTCCAATCTGTTACGAAGCTTTGCAGGCGCTCGAGTTGTCTTACGTTTATCTGCAGGCCAATTACCCGAAAATGTACGGTCGCGCATCGTTAGTAGCGATGCCCATTCGGCAAGCGCCAGTTCTGGCCGTGTCGAGCTAAAGGTCGAGGACTACAGCGAAGTCGAGCCCTTGCTGGCCCAATTGCGCCAAGCTGGATGCGTGCTAGAAGAGCTCGAAGTAAAGCAAGCCGATCTTGAAGATGTGTTTGTACGCACAATGCAAGGAGCCGTGCAATGATTGGCTTTTTAACCTTGCTAAAAAAAGAATTGGTGCGTTTTTGGAAAGTGGCGTTTCAAACGATTGCCGCCCCAGTTATGACGGCGTTGTTGTACTTGTTAGTATTTGGTCAAGCTTTAAAAGATCATGTTCAGGTTTATCCGGGTATTAGTTACATTGCGTTTTTGGTGCCAGGCTTGGTCATGATGTCGGTGCTGCAAAACTCGTTTGCCAATAGCTCATCGTCGCTGATTCAATCTAAAATGTCGGGCAACGTTGTGTTTATTTTGTTGCCACCGTTATCGCACTACCATATGTTCTTTGCTTACATTGGTGCTGCGATGGTGCGCGGTTTGGTGGTTGGTATTGGCGTTATGGTCGTTACGGTTTGGTTTACTGGTTTGCACTTTGCCGCCCCACTGTGGATTTTAGTATTTGGTTTATTGGGCAGTGCCATATTGGGGGCCCTTGGCTTAATCGCTGGTATTTGGGCTGAAAAGTTTGACCAAATTTCTGCCTTCCAAAACTTTGTCATCATGCCGCTAACGTTTTTGTCTGGGGTTTTTTACTCGGTTCACTCTTTGCCAGCGGTTTGGCAAACCGTATCTCACGCCAACCCATTCTTTTACATGGTTGATGGTTTTCGCTACGGTTTCTTCGGCGTTTCCGATGTGGCCCCCGGTATTTCTTTAGCTGTAGTAAGCGCGGCACTGGTGGTTGTTGCTACCATCTGCATGGCGATGTTAAAAAGTGGTTATAAACTGCGACATTGATTGAGCAACACGTAAAAAACGTTTTACCGAAAAACAGTCACCCCAAGCCAATTGTTAAACGCGATTGGTTTCTAAAAGAAAATTATGGTTACTCCAGAAGACGTAAAAAAATATATTGCCGAAGGCTTGGCTTGCGAATCACTTTCAGTTGAAGGCGATGGGCAACACTTCGAGGCGCGCATTGTGTCGTCCTTGTTTGAAGGCAAGCGCTTAATTCAGCGCCATCAATTAGTGTATGCCGCATTAGGCGACCGGATGAAGGCCGAGATTCATGCGCTATCCATGAAAACTATTGCGCCGTCCGAGCTTGCGGCCGAACCAAAAAACTAAACTAACAAAAACGCAAAGAACAAACTTAACGTGGATAAAATTAAAGTAACGGGTGGCACACCTTTAAAAGGTTCAGTTGCCATGTCGGGCGCAAAAAATGCCGCCCTTCCTATTTTGTTTGGAGGCTTGTTAACTGCCGAACCTTTGACCTTGCGTAACGTGCCCCATTTGCAAGATGTGCAAACTACTTTCAAGGTGTTGCGCGGTATGGGTGCGAAGGCTGAGTTGGCAACGGGCGGCACCGCGATGATTGATGCGTCCACCGTTTCTAAATTAGAAGCCCCTTACGATTTAGTTCGCACGATGCGTGCTTCTATTTTAGTACTGGGCCCAATGCTGGCGCGTTTTGGTCATGCACGGGTTTCTTTGCCAGGTGGTTGCGCAATTGGTCAGCGCCCAGTAGATCAGCACATTAAAGGCTTGCAAGCCATGGGTGCCGAAATTGAAATTGCCGAGGGCTACATTAATGCCAAAGTAACCGATGCTAGCGGCCGTTTGTTAGGCGCACGCATCGTTACCGATATGGTGACCGTAACCGGTACCGAAAACTTAATGATGGCTGCAACCTTGGCCAAAGGCATCACCATAATCGAGAACGCAGCGCGCGAACCGGAAGTGGTCGATTTGGCTAACATGCTGGTTAAGATGGGTGCACGCATTAAAGGTATTGGCACCGACACCATGACCATTGAAGGCGTCGAGCGTTTGCATGGTGCAGACCACGCGGTGATGGCCGACCGCATTGAGTCGGGTACTTTTTTGTGTGCTGTGGCTGCAATTGGTGGCGATGTCACCATCACTAATGCCGAACCCAAAACCCTCGATTCAACCATAGAAAAACTGCGCGAAGCTGGTCTAGAAATTACCGCGGGCAATGATTGGGTGCGCGGTGTTATGCGCGGTCGTCCCAAGGCAGTTGATTTGCGAACTGCACCGTACCCTGCATTTGCAACCGATATGCAAGCGCAACTGATGGCGGTGAATTGCGTTGCAGAAGGTACTTCAATTATTAACGAAACGATCTTTGAAAATCGTTTTATGCATGTGGCCGAACTCAATCGTATGGGTGCCGATATTCGTATCGAAGGACACACCGCGATTGTCAAAGGTGTGGCTCAGTTATCGGGTGCTGCGGTAATGGCAACTGATCTACGCGCTTCGGCCGGTCTCGTTATTGCCGGTTTGGCGGCGCGTGGTGAAACGATTGTGAATCGTATTTATCACCTCGATCGTGGCTACGAAAAAATGGAAGTTAAGCTGTCGCAATTAGGTGCAAAAATAGAGCGCTTGGCATGAACAAAGGCATCACCATTGCGTTATCTAAAGGCCGCATATTTGATGAAACTGCGCCCATGTTGGAACGCGCCGGAATTAAGCCATTAGAAGACCCCGAAACCACGCGCAAGTTAATGGTTGAGTCGAGCAACCCCAATGTGCGTTTTGTTTTAGTGCGGGCCAGTGATGTGCCGACCTATGTGCAATACGGTGCTGCTGATATTGGTGTGGCTGGTAAAGATGTTTTAATCGAGCATGGTGGTGCGGGTTTGTATCAACCGATCGATTTGGGTATTGGCCGTTGCCGCGTTTCGGTAGCTGCCCGCGCTGGATTTGATTACGCAGCGGCAGTTCGCCCCGGCGCACGTTTGCGAGTGGCAACAAAGTACACCGCAATTGCACAAGATCACTTTGCGGCGCGTGGTGTGCATTTGGATATGATTAAGTTGTACGGGTCGATGGAACTTGCCCCCTTAACGGGCTTGGCCGATGTCATTGTCGATCTAGTTTCTACCGGAAAAACCTTGCAAGCCAATGGCTTAGTCGAGGTGGAACATATTATGGATATATCGGCTCGGCTGGTTATTAATCAGGCTGCGCTAAAAACGAAATCCGAAGCGCTTGCGCCAATTATTGAGGCGTTTAAACGCGCCAGCCAAAGTGGTAAGTTAGCATGATCAATCGCCTAAACAGCCAAGAGCCCAATTTTCAACAATCGCTGGATGCGTTACTGGCTTACGAGCCTTCGCAAGACGCTGCGGTTGAGTCCGCTGTTTCAGAAATTTTAGCCCAAGTTAAAAAAGAAGGTGATGCAGCTGTTTTGCGTTACACCGCAAAGTTTGATCGCTTTGATCCCAAAGATGCCGTTGCCATTGAAATTACGCAGCAACAATTGCAACAAGCCTTGGATAGTTTAAGCCCTCAATTGCGCCAAGCATTAGAGTTTGCAGCCGAGCGCGTTAAAACCTATCACCAGCATCAAGTGGCGCAAAGTTGGTCGTACACCGAGGCTGATGGTACTCGTCTCGGGCAAAAAATTACCCCGCTTGATCGGGTCGGTTTGTATGTGCCGGGTGGTAAGGCGGCCTATCCTTCGTCCGTGTTAATGAATGCAGTGCCGGCCAAAGTAGCGGGCGTGCAAGAGCTGATTATGGTTACGCCAACCCCAGACGGTATTCGTAATCCTATCGTTCTGGCGGCCGCAAAAATCGCCGGTGTAGATCGCGTGTTTACCATTGGTGGTGCGCAAGCCGTTGGCGCTTTGGCTTACGGCACGGCCACTATCCCGAAGGTCGATAAAATTGTTGGCCCTGGCAATGCTTATGTTGCTGAAGCCAAACGTCGAGTGTTTGGTATTGTCGGTATCGACATGATTGCTGGCCCCTCAGAAATTTTAATTATTTCGGATGGATCGGCACCACCTGACTGGACTGCGATGGATTTGTTTTCGCAAGCCGAGCACGATGAAATGGCGCAATCAATTTTGTTGTGTCCCGATGCGGCTTATTTAGATGCAGTTCAAGCCTCAATCGCACGACTCTTGCCAACCATGCCGCGCGCGAAAGTAATCGAGCAATCATTGCGCGATCGCGGCGTGCTAATTCAAGTGACCGATCTGCAACAAGCGTGCGATTTAACAAACCATATTGCGCCCGAGCATTTGGAAATTGCGACCAAAGATCCGCAGTGGTGTGCCGATCGAATTCGGCATGCTGGTGCAATGTTTCTGGGTTTGTATTCTTCCGAGTCGCTGGGTGATTATTGCGCTGGGCCAAATCATGTGTTGCCCACGATGCGAACCGCGCGTTTCTCGTCCCCGCTGGGTGTTTACGATTTTCAAAAGCGTAGCAGTTTGATTGAAGTGTCTAAAGCCGGTGCGCAAACTATGGGGCCAATGGCAGCCGTCTTAGCCTACGGCGAAGGTTTGCAAGCCCATGCTCGCAGCGCAGAGTTGAGATTAGATGCAAGATCGGAAGAAAAACTAAAAGCACGATCGGAAGCCAAATGAGTGCTGAACAATTTATTCGTAGCGACGTACAAGCTAGCGCGGCGTACCCAGTAGCGGATGCGCGTGGGTTTATTAAGCTAGACGCAATGGAAAACCCGTTTGGTTTTCCGGCACATTTGCGCACTCAACTCACTGAGGCACTAAATCAAGTTGCGTTAAATCGGTATCCGCGACCCGCTTACGAAGAGCTCAAGTTTAAGTTGCGGCAAACTTATTCTATTGCAGCTAGTAGCAAAATTATTGTGGGTAATGGTTCGGATGAATTGATTGACATCATTTCAAAAGCGGTTGCCAAAGACGGTGCCTCTATTCTTGCGCCCGAACCCGGCTTTGTTATGTATCGCGGTAGTGCCATGCAAGCACGCGTTAACTACGTTGCGGTGCCGTTAAACCCGGTTGATTTTTCTTTAGATATGGCAGCGATGCGAGCCGCTATCGAACAACACCAACCGGCGGTTGTGTATTTGGCGTATCCAAATAATCCAACCGGAAACTGTTTTAGTAACCAAGACATCGAAGAGATTTTAAGCATTGCGCCCGGCCTTGTTGTATTGGACGAAGCCTATCAACCCTTCGCAATTGATACGTGGATGCAACGCCTAGAGCAGTACCCCAATATGATAGTGATGCGCACGGTTTCCAAGTGGGGACTAGCGGGAATTCGTTTAGGGTATATGGCGGGCGCTGCTAGTTGGATGGATCAGTTCGAAAAATTACGGCCACCGTATAACGTGAATGTTCTAACCGAGTCCGTGGCCTTGTTTTGTTTAAATCACGAATCTGCTTTTACCGAGCAAACCGAAGTGCTGCGAGGCGAGCGCGAAAAAATGTTTAATGCGCTGAGCGAAATGGCGCAAACGAGACCCGGCATGCACCCGTTTGCTTCAAGCGCGAACTTTGTCTTAACGCGCTTTCCCGATTCGGCGGCGACTTTCGCAAAGTTAAAAGCTGATCGTATTTTGGTCAAAAGCGTTAGTGCAATGCACCCCAGTTTGCATAACTGCTTACGCTT
Source organism: Betaproteobacteria bacterium (assembly GCA_031429355.1). GTDB lineage: Bacteria > Pseudomonadota > Gammaproteobacteria > Burkholderiales > Burkholderiaceae_E > JANOZM01. The sequence continues at coordinate 561,056 of JANOZM010000004.1, forward strand.
AACGGTTGGCTCCCCTGCCGAAAATACGGCGCTTTTGGCTTCTTTGGCAAATGTTTAGGGCGCAATAACAAGAGCAGTTGGTAAATTGCGCTTCAGTTTTTGTTGATAATTCCTTGGTTTTCATTATAATCGCTCTCATGAGACCGATTAAATGAAATAGTAGTTCTGGTGGGGTAGCTAATGTGGCCGCTAAAGCAGCTGTTGCCCCGCTTCCGTTGCCGGTCGAGCGAGGTTTAAAAAAACTGGGAAACGATCTTTCGTTGGCGCGCCGCCGTCGCCATATTTCTCAAGCTTCGTTTGCGGAGCGTATCGGTGCATCTATTTCGACGGTGCGCCGGATGGAGCAAGGCGATATGCGAATCCCAATTCACTTTTTAGCGCGCGCCATGCATGTCTTTGGGCTATTGAATGATTTAACGCAATTATTGGACACTCCTAAAGATGAAATAGGTCTAACACTTGTCGATTCAAATTTACCGCAACGCGTTCGCGGTAAAAGTAAATCTAATACCTCACTTGGCGCGTTGTAAATCATTTTGTGACGAATCAAAAAATCAATATCCGCCAGCAAGTTAGTGTTTGTATTGGCGAAACGGCATTGCCAGTTGGCCAGCTAATTTATGTTAAACAAGGGCAACGCGAAAACACCGCCTTTGCCTACGATTCAGCTTGGTTGGATAGCGCTAATCGATTTAAAGTTTCTCCCGATCTCGATTTGGTCGCTGATTATCAACAGCGCAAAGCAACATCTAAGGCAGATTCGCCATTTCACTTCGCGTTTGCGGATACCGCTCCAGATTTCAAAATTGATTTTAGCCTTTAAGAGTTACCAAGGAATTGCCAAATTGAGTAAAATTCCAACTGTGTTGCCTCCCATCATTGCCGGTTTTATCGCAGTGCTCGTTGGCTTTACCAGCTCCGTGGCTCTTGTCTTTGGTGCCGCCAAAGCAGCCGGTGCATCACCCGAACAAATTGGTTCATGGATTGGTTCCCTTAGTTTAGCAATGGGCGGCTTAACCTTAGCGCTGTCTTTGTATTATAAAAAACCCGTGATGATTGCGTGGTCAACACCGGGTGCGGCATTACTGATTACAGCCTTAAATGGCGTGCCGATGGAGCAAGCCATTGGGGCTTTTATGTTCTGTGGATTGCTAATTGCAATTGCGGGTTACAGCCGCTTATTCGAACGTGTAATGGATCAATTGCCGCTTGCTTTGGCTAGTGCGATTTTGGCTGGTGTTTTAGCAAAGTTTGCTCTAGATGCAGTCCGTGCTGGGCAGACGCAATTGAACTTAGTGTTAGCGATGTTTGTAACTTACGTTATTGCCAAACGATTTACGGCGCGTTATGCCGTGCCTTTGGTGCTGTTCGTTGGCGTCGTGGTCGCTTGGGCTTTGGGCTTAATGCAGTTTCAAAGTTTTCGTTGGAGTTTTACTCAGCTTGTCTGGGTCACCCCGCAATGGTCTTGGTCAGTGATGTTGTCGGTTGGTGTGCCGCTGTTTATCGTCACAATGGCATCGCAAAACTTGCCCGGCGTTGCGACGATGCGGGCAGCGGGCTACGACACTCCGGTGTCTCCGGTTATTGGCAGCACTGGTATCGCGACGATTGTTTTAGCACCATTTGGTTGTTATGCCGTTAATTTAGCTGCCATTACGGCTGCAATTTGTATGACACCCGACGCCCATCCCGATAAAAACAAACGTTATTGGGCGGCGGTCTCTTGCGGATTGTTCTATCTCATTATTGCCATTATCGGCGGCAGCATTGCAGCACTCTTAGCCGCTTTCCCTAAAGAGTTAATTTTAGCGATTGCGGGTATTGCATTGCTTGGCACCATTGGCAATGGTTTAGCGGGCGCTATGAAAGAAGAGGGCAGCCGTGAGGCAGCTCTAGTCACGTTTTTAATTACCCTATCCGGTGTCACCTTTGCGGGTATTGGCAGCGCATTCTGGGGCGTGGTTGTTGGCAGTGTGGTCTATTTGGCGTTTCGGCGTTAAATCGCAGCAGGTTTAACGCCCTTGTCCTTATCACGGGCCTGCCAAGGCTATACTTGCGAAAATAATCACGGTTTAAGCACAATGAATCCTAGGATTGCTGAAGTTCAGCGCAACACAGCGGAAACGCAAATATTCGTTCAATTAAATTTGGACGGTACTGGCAAACAAAAGCTTAATTCGGGCATTGCGTTTTTAGACCATATGCTTGATCAAATCGCGCGCCACGGTTTAATCGACCTAGAAGTTTTAGCCAAGGGCGATTTACATATTGATGGTCACCACACTGTCGAAGACATTGGCATTACTTTTGGCCAGGCTTTTGCAAAAGCGATTGGTGACAAGCGCGGTGTGCGCCGTTACGGCAATGCCTATGTGCCGCTGGACGAAGCCTTGTCTAGAGTTGTCGTAGACCTTTCGGGTCGCCCGGGTCTAGTGTTCAACGTCAAATTTACCCGCGCCATGATTGGCGCATTCGATGTCGATTTAGTGCACGAGTTTTTTCAAGTCTTTGTAAATCACGCCTTGGTTACCGTTCATATCGATAATTTACGGGGCGATAATGCGCATCATCAGTGCGAAACTATTTTTAAAGCTTTCGCTCGCGCATTGCGTGCGGCTGTAGAGCCCGATCCTCGCTTAGGCGCTGTTATTCCCTCGACCAAGGGCTCTTTGTAAATGAGCGCTGTAGTCGTTGTCGATTACGGCATGGGCAATTTAGGTTCTGTTGCAAAAGCGCTTGAACACGTTAGCGGAAAAAAAACGGTCAAAGTATCGAGCCAAGCCCAAGAAATTTTAGCGGCCGAGCGCATTGTGTTTCCGGGTCAAGGTGCAATGCCCGATTGCATGCGTTTTTTGCGTGAATCGGGTTTGCTCGAAACAGTGTTGCGCGTGTCCGAATCGAAACCGCTGTTCGGCGTGTGCGTTGGTGAACAAATGCTTTTTGAGATTAGCGACGAAGGTAATACGCCCGGTTTGGGGTTGTTTCCAGGCAAAGTGCAGCGTTTTAGCGGGGTTGATGCGGATGCCAATCGGTTAAAAGTACCGCACATGGGCTGGAACCGTGTGGCACAAGTAAGCCAAGCAAAACAGGGTAGCTTGCCGAAACACCACGCCTTGTTTGCCGGTATCCCAGACCAAAGCTACTTTTACTTTGTTCATAGTTTTTACGTGGCTCCAAAAAGTGCCGAGCTAACAGTGGCCCTTTCAGATTACGGAGATCGCTTTACGTGCGCGGTCGCAAAGGATAATATTTTCGCTACGCAATTTCATCCCGAAAAAAGTGCTGCGCTCGGTTTGAAAATGTATGAAAACTTTTTAAGCTGGCAGCCGTAGATGTCGTTCTTCGTCCTACCCCCCTTCAACTACTAAAGATTTTGCAACCCCAATTATGTTGCTCATTCCCGCGATTGATTTAAAAGATGGCCGTTGTGTTCGCCTTAGGCAAGGTGAAATGTCCGACGCCACAATATTTTCCGAAGACCCTGCTGCCATGGCCCGACGTTGGGTTGATGAAGGCGCTTCGCGTATTCACTTAGTCGACTTAAACGGTGCTATTGCGGGTAAGCCCAAAAATGAAGCCGCCATACGAGCGATTATTCGCGAAGTCGGCTCGGAAGTCGAAATACAACTAGGTGGCGGTATTCGCGATTTAGATACCGTCGAGCGTTACCTAGACGATGGTTTGCGCTACGTAATTATTGGCACTGCAGCCGTAAAAAATCCCGGCTTTTTGCACGATGCATGCGGCGCGTTTCCGGGCCATATTATTGTTGGCCTCGATGCCAAGGGCGGCAAAGTTGCGACTGATGGTTGGAGCAAATTAACCGGCCATGAAGTGCTCGATTTAGCGCGTAAATACGAAGATTTGGGCGTTGACGCCATTATCTATACCGATATTGGCCGAGACGGCATGTTGTCGGGGGTCAATATCGAAGCGACGCGTGAATTGGCGATGAAGTGCACCATTCCAATTATTGCTTCAGGTGGAGTTACCGATTTGACCGACATCGAAAACTTGTTGGCGGTTGAAGGCGATGGTGTCGTTGGCGCTATTTTAGGCCGCTCTATTTACGAAGGCACTTTAGATTTTCAAGCCGCCCTCGAAATGTGTGAGCCTGCCGAGTGACTAGTAATGCAACAACGTTTGGCAGCACGCAAACTGTTAGCAATGCCAAAGTTGGTTCAGGTTTAACCAAGCGAATTATTCCGTGCCTTGATGTAACGGCGGGGCGGGTTGTAAAAGGTGTCAACTTTGAGTCGTTACGCGATGCGGGCGACCCGATTGAAATTGCTAAACGATACGATTTAGCTGGTGCTGATGAGTTAACCTTTTTAGATATTACCGCCTCTAGCGATGACCGCAACATTATTTACACGGTTATCGAATCAGTAGCGAAACAAGTGTTTATTCCACTCACCGTTGGTGGTGGCATTCGCGAAGTTGACGATGTACGCCGATTGTTAAACGCTGGTGCTGATAAAATTTCGATTAATACTTCAGCGGTCACAACGCCCGACTTAATTGATAAAGCCAGTGCTCGTTATGGTTCGCAGTGTATTGTAGTAGCTATCGATGCGCGCAAAACTGCCGAGGGCCACTGGGAGGTGTATACCCACGGCGGGCGCAAAGCAACTGGCAAAAATGCGGTGGATTGGGCGCGCGAAGTTGTGCAACGCGGTGCTGGAGAAATTTTGTTAACCAGCATGGACCGCGATGGCACTAAAATTGGCTTCGAATTAGAATTAACTGCAGCCGTATCTGGCGCTGTTTCCGTGCCTGTTATTGCTTCGGGTGGTGTTGGTAATTTAGATCATTTAGTGGATGGCGTCTTGTTGGGCAGAGCAGACGCAGTACTGGCCGCCAGCATTTTTCATTTTGGCGAATACACCGTGCAACAAGCCAAGCAACATATGGCTAATCGTGGCATTGCGGTTCGTTTATGAGCGCAACACAATTAGATCAACCGGCAACTACTTGGATCGATCAAGTACAGTTTGACGAGCGTGGTTTAGTGCCCGTGATCGCACAAGAAGTATTGACCAAAAAAATACTAATGTTTGCTTGGATGAATCGACAAGCCTTGCAAGAGACAGTGCAAACTAAACAAGCGGTGTACTGGTCTCGTTCGCGTAATCGGTTGTGGCGTAAGGGCGAAGAGTCGGGACATACCCAGTTGGTGCGAGAAATTCGATTAGATTGTGACGGCGATGTGATTCTTTTAAATGTCGAGCAGCAAGGCGGTATTGCTTGCCATACTGGACGCGAGTCCTGCTTTTACAGTCGACTCGATAAAGAGCAGTGGCAAGTTGTAGAGCCTGTGATTCAAGACCCCGCGCTAATTTACAAAAAATAATTGTCGAAAGTATCTAGTGAGCTCCCCGGAAAATTTTTCGTCTACCGACGTATTGGCACGACTGGCCCAAGTCATCGAGAGCCGCAAAGGCGGTAACCCTGACACCAGTTATGTAGCGCGCTTGCTGGCTAAAGGCCCGGATTCGTTTTTAAAAAAAATTGGCGAAGAAGCCACCGAACTGGTGATGGCCGGTAAAGATGCAGATCGTCAGAAAATTATTGCCGAAAGTGCTGACCTTTGGTTTCATTGCATGGTGATGCTGGCGCACTTTGGCTTGCAACCTGCCGATGTAGTGAATGAACTTGCCCGTCGTGAAGGTTTGTCGGGCCTAGATGAAAAAGCCGCGCGTAAGGATGATTTAAGGCAAAACACAGAACTAAAATCATCAAATTGAAACAAAAGTAGTTTGAAACCAAAGTAGTTTGAAACGAAAGCAGTATTCATGACCGAGTCCGTTAAAACATCCAAAGACGATTGCATTTTTTGCAAAATTGTTTCGGGTGCTATCCCCGCACGTAAAGTGTACGAGGACGACGATATTTTGGCGTTTCACGATTTACATCCTGTAGCACCGGTACATTTTCTGATCATTCCTAAAGTGCATATCGATAACTTGTACGACGGCGACCTGCAATACCAGCAGGTATTAGGCAAGATGATGGGAATGGCGGGTCAATTGGCGCGACAGGAGGGCGCAACCGACGGTTTTCGGTTGATTATCAATACGGGTCGTGTGGGTAGGCAGGAGGTGTATCATTTGCATGCACATGTCATCGGCGGCCCCCAAACGCTTGGCTCTGGAATGAACCGGGCGTAATAACCGAGCGTAATAAAGTCCCAGTTAGAACCGCGTTGTAACATTTAGAACCGCTTTGCAACATATTCTCTAAATATTCGTTAGTATTATTCGTCATTAGTCATCGTTAGCTTTATTCAAGTTCAAATCAGTTTCGTAGGAGAAAAACCATGGGCAGCTTTAGCGCAATACATTGGATCGTAGTGGCCGTTATCGTGATCGCAGTATTCGGAACTAAAAAGTTCCGCAACATCGGTTCCGATTTGGGCGCAGGTATCAAGGGCTTCAAAGACGGTATGAAGGATGGTTCTGCCACCGACAAAACCGCTCCAAGCGATGGCAAAACCATCGATATGGAAAAGAAGTAACTCTCGTTGTCTTTTTCAACCAGGCGGCTACGGCCGCTTGTTTTGTTTTATCTTTTGAATTAATTCATGTTTGATATCAGTTTTGGCGAGATGTTTGTAATTGCTGTGGTGGCCTTAGTGGTCATCGGCCCTAAGCAATTGCCCACCGTGGCTCGTCAAGCCGGTGCTTGGGCAGGCAAAATGCGTCGCTACGTCGATGACGTTAAGTCAGACTTTAATCGGCAAGCCGAGCTCGATGAGCTGCGTAAAATTAAAGACGATTTAACTTCGGCCGGCAATTCAATTTCAGAGACCTTGCAAAGCACGGCCAACGAAACCCAAGCCGAGTTAGATACTTTGAATCAATCCATGTTGACCGAGCCGGGACAAAGCTCTGAGCCAACCGACTGGGATAAAATTTGGGCGACCCGCCGTACCCGTGATCGTTTAAAAGATCGTCGTAAAGAGCGCTCTAAAGAGTTGGGTTTAAACCGCTCGAAGTTTCGCCGCTAAAATAATTCGTCTCCAAATCCATATTTTTCAGCCTTACTTGTGAGCCTTACCAGAGAGCATAACCCGTGACCGAACCGCAGCAACAAGAAGAAAGTTTTATGTCCCATCTGGTCGAGTTGCGCGACCGGATTGTGAAGTCCGTGGCGGCTATTTTGGTCTTGTTTGTTATTTGCTTTTACTTCTCTAAAGACATCATGGATTTGCTGCTAATTCCATTGCGGCAAAGTATGCCCCCAGGAACCAAAGCAATTTCGGTCGATGCAGCGGGTCAATTTTTTACTTTAACTAAAATTGCATTCTTGTCAGCGGGGCTGCTTTCGTTGCCTTGGGTTTTGTACCAAGTTTGGTCTTTCGTATCGCCCGGTTTGTACGACCATGAAAAACGCTTTGGTATTCCGCTTATTTTCTCAAGCGTGTTTTTTATGTCGTTGGGCATTGCGTTTGCATACTTCTTTGTCATTTCCTCGGCGTATAAATTCTTTTTCGATTTTGCAAAAATTGGTGGAGTCGATCAACTGCAAGACACGCAAAAATATTGGGATTTTATTTTGTCCATATTTTTTGGCTTTGGCTTAACTTTCGAAGTGCCCGTGGTGCAAATGCTACTAGTTAAGCTAGGTATGGTGACGCCACAACAACTCAAAGAAGCGCGTCGCTATGTAATAGTAGGTGCGTTTATCGTAGCAGCGGTGCTCACCCCACCTGATTTTATCTCGCAGTTTATGTTGGCGATACCGTTGTGTTTGCTCTACGAGTTGGGCATTTTTCTATCGGGCTTTGTTAAAGCCCGTAGTGCTCGGCCGACCGATAGCTCGACTGATAAACCAGAAGACCCGCCCGCCAGTTCCGATCCAGCACCTTAGGCGTTTACCGGAACTGCTTCGCTGCGCAATGGTTAGATTTACTAATCGTTATTCTTGCGGTACTGAGCGACGCGCTTGAATTTGTTTAGGCCTGGTCCCAACCACCAATTCGAATTCTATTTCTTTGTCGTCACGCAAGAAGACAAACTTTGCGGGTTTCTCAGGGGGTAATTGCGAAATCGAATCTAACATTGCTCGCACGCTTTTAATTTCTTTACCGGCTACGCTAATTAACAAATCGCGCGGTTTGATACCAGCCTTGTCAGCAGGACCATTTTTTACAATCCCTGCAATTAACGCGCCTTCGCTACGTTTAATGCTTAGCGCTTTTGCTAGTTCGGGGTTTAGCTCTTGCATCTCCACGCCAATATAGCCGCGCACTACAGAGCCCGATTTCATGATGCTTTCCATCACAGGAAGCGCTATGTTTAGTGGTATCGCAAAGCCAATGCCTAAAGACCCGCCTGAATTAGAATAAATGGCGCTGTTAATACCTAACAAGTGACCATTGCTATCGACCAGTGCGCCGCCAGAGTTGCCGGGGTTAATTGCAGCATCGGTTTGAATAAAATTCTCGAAAGTACTGATGCCTAACTGATTGCGGCCAAGCGCCGACACAATACCCATTGTCACTGTTTGACCAACACCAAACGGATTGCCAATCGCTAAAACGACATCGCCAATTTTAGTTAGTTCTGCATTACCAAAAGTGATCGCTTGCAAATTAGGTAAATCAATTTTAATGACAGCTAAATCGGTATCGGGATCGCCGCCGATAACTTTTGCTGGAGCTTTGCGGCCATCGGACAACACAACTTCTAATTCTTCCGCGCCATCAATGACGTGAAAGTTGGTCAAAATAAGGCCGTCTGTTTTTACAATCACTCCCGAACCTTGGCCGGGTATACGACGTTGCTGCTCCTGCCCACCACCAGCACCGGGTGGTAATTGATCGCCAAAAAAACGCTTAAATAATGGGTCATCTATTAAAGGATGGTTTGGTGGTAATCGTGATTTTTTTGTAGCAACAATATTAACAACGGCAGGAATCGCGCGACTTGCAGCGCTGCTGTAAGACAATAAGGCTTGGCTTGGTGGCGGGGTTACGGTTGCGGGAGCGCTGCCAACAATTGGCGTTTCGATGGGGCGGGTTGGTACACTGGGTGTTGTGCTGCGCTGAGCGTTACTTGCCGACTGACCAAATTTACCCGGCAACCATTCGGGTTTAAATGCAGCAAGAACGAAAAGTGCTGCCAGCATGACAGTGACTGACTGCGCAAAAAACAACCAAAGGCGCTTGAACATGAGTACTAAACCAATCAAAAATAAAACAAGAAAAACGACTGAAACGGTAGAGCGAACTGAGCTAGTCAATTATTTGAACCAAGCTATGAATGTAGCGAGCTTCAAAGACTATTGCCCTAATGGACTTCAAATTGAGGGGAAAAGCCAAATTTCAAGATTAGCCATTGCCGTTACTGCAAGCTTAAAGGCGATTGAAGCTGCCCGCGCGTGGCAGGCTGATGCGCTCTTGGTGCACCACGGCCTGTTTTGGAAATCCGATAGTCCTGCCTTAGTTGGTCCTTTGGCAAAGCGTGTTTGGGCAATGATGGAAGGACAAATGAATTTGTTGGCATATCACCTGCCTTTGGATATTCATAGTGAATGGGGTAACAATCGAGCTCTAGGCGATCATTTAGGTTTGCCTAAGCCCAAAGCGTTGAGTAAGGATGGCTTAATATGGGTCTCAGAGCAAAAGCGTGCGCTTACAACTAATTCTCTGTTAGAGACCTTGCACTCTAAGCTTTATCGCAACAGTCTGGCTGTTGGCAATCTTGAGCGGCCTTTAAAAACCATTGCTTGGTGTACTGGTGGCGCGCAAGGCTACTTGGCTGAAGCGATTGAACTGGGTGCAGACGCCTTTATTAGCGGCGAAATTAGCGAACAAACAACCCATCTGGCCCGAGAGGCCGGTGTTGTTTTTATAGCAGCGGGGCATCATGCAACCGAACGCTACGGCGTACAAGCATTGGGCCGGCATTTGCAACAACGTCATAATTTGACGGTTCAGTTTTTTGATGACGACAACCCAGCTTAGTGACTCGGGATAAATAAATCAGCGATAGATCTCGCAATAAAAAAAGCCCGAGCAAGTCGGGCTTTTTTTTGAAGGACAAACTGATTTGTCCTTCGGAGTGGCTTTAATTACTTCTTAGCCAATGCATCGCGAATCTCTTTGAGGTAGATCTCTGATGGTGCTGGCGGTGGTGCTGCGGCCTCCAAATTAATGCTGCCTTTGAGCTTAGTTAACCAACGAACCAACATAAAAATGATGAAAGCTAAGATGATGAAGTTAAGTAAGACAGTAATGAAATTTCCATAGGCAAACAACGGAACACCGGCTTTTGTCAACTCTGCGTATGTAGTCATGCCGTCAGGCGCTTTGCCCAATTTGATGAACAAGTTGCTGAAATCCATACCACCAAAAAAGAAGCCAACGATTGGCATGATCAGATCTTTAACCAATGAATCAACAATCTTACCGAATGCGCCGCCGATGATTACACCGACTGCTAAATCCATTACATTGCCTTTAACCGCGAAATCGCGAAATTCCGACATCATTCCCATTTGTATTCTCCCATTGTGGAATATAGTTTTAAATAAATGTAAGCCCACTTTTTAAGGTGCGCTACATCCGAACGCTAAAGTATCACATTCGCTTGCTGTTTTCGACAAAATTCGCTCAGCTAGTTGTAGTGAGTAGTTGCTAATCAAGCGACTACCGGTCACAGCGCGCCATTGTCCGCAAGTCCTTTAGTTCGCCTCACGCGTTTAGTAAACTAGGAAGATCATAAAAAAGCATTCTCAAACAGTGAGTATTAAGCAATGAGCAATAGTAATCCTTCGAAAGATTCGCAAGTGGTTGACTCCAGTCGTCGTACTTGGATTGCAACTACTTCTGCAGCAGGTGCCGTTGGCGGTGCCGCCGTTGCGTTTCCGCTAGTCAGCACCTTCGCACCTTCAGAAAAAGCCAAAGCGGCTGGCGCGCCGGTTGAACTGGACATTGGCGATTTAAAGCCGGGAGAGATGAAAGTAGGGGAATGGCGTGGTAAACCAGTTTGGGTTGTACGCCGCACACCAGCCCAAATGGACTCGTTAGCCAAGACTGAGCCGCAAGTGGCTGATCCCAAAGATTTAAAACCGTATTCAATGGATGTACCCGAGTATTGCAAAAATGCGCATCGCTCACGCGCCGAGAAAAAAGAATTCTTAGTTGCAATTGGTATTTGCTCGCACTTGGGTTGTTCACCTAGCAGCAAATTTGACGTTGGCGCCCAGCCATCGTTACCTGCAGATTGGCAAGGCGGCTTTTTGTGCCCCTGCCACGGTTCGACATTTGATTTAGCTGGTCGCGTCTACAAAAACAAGCCCGCGCCAAATAATTTAGATATTCCTCGACATATGTTTGTTGGGGAAGGCAAGTTGTTAGTAGGAAAAGACGAAAAAGGCGAGGCATAAAAAATGGCAGCAGGTCCTAAGCAACCGGTTACTGGCGCAGGCGTATTTAACGGCCCGCTCACTTGGGTTGATCAACGTTTCCCGTTAATGTCTAACTGGCAGGCGCATCTATCCGAGTACTACACACCGAAAAACTTTAACTTTTGGTATTTCTTTGGTTCACTAGCCATGTTGGTATTGGTGATTCAAATCGTAACCGGTATTTTTTTGGTTATGCACTACAAGCCCGATGCGGCGAAAGCCTTCGAGTCGGTTGAATACATCATGCGTGAAGTACCCTATGGCTGGTTAGTGCGCTACATGCATTCCACGGGCGCATCAGCGTTTTTCGTTGTTGTGTATATGCACATGTTCCGCGGATTGATGTATGGCTCCTACCGCAAGCCACGTGAGCTTATTTGGATTTTTGGCTGCCTAATCTTTTTAAGTTTAATGGCTGAAGCATTTTTTGGTTACTTGTTACCTTGGGGACAAATGTCCTTTTGGGGCGCTCAGGTAATCGTTAATTTGTTTGGAGCAATACCATTTATTGGACCAGATTTATCCTTGTGGATTCGCGGCGATTACAACGTGAGCGACGCAACGCTAAATCGCTTTTTTGCGTTTCACGTGATTGCTATCCCGTTAGTGTTGTTAGGCCTAGTTGCAGCCCATATTTTGGCACTGCACGAAGTGGGTTCAAACAATCCCGACGGTATTGATATCAAGGCAACGCTTGACAAAAACGGCAAGCCGCTGGATGGTATTCCTTTCCATCCGTACTACACCGTGCATGACATCATGGGCGTTAGTGTGTTCTTACTGGTGTTTTCGGCGGTCGTATTCTTTGCGCCGGAAATGGGCGGTTATTTCTTAGAGTTCAATAACTTTATTCCTGCCGATCCACTAAAGACGCCATCGCACATTGCACCGGTTTGGTATTTCACCCCGTTCTATTCAATTTTGCGCGCAGTTAACTCACAGTTCTTGATGGTGTTGGCGGTCGTTGCTGTTCTGTATTTAGGATTGGTTTGGATGACAGTTAAAAGCGGCATCAGCAAGATTATTGCTACTGTTGCTGTTGCTGCCCTAGTGGCTGGCTTTTTCATATTTGAAGCCAAGTTTTGGGGGGTAGTTGCGATGGGCGCATCGACGATGATTTTCTTTGCACTGCCTTGGCTCGATAACAGCCCAGTCCGGTCAATTCGTTATCGTCCCGATTGGCATAAATACATCTACGGCACGTTTGTAGTTTCGTTCTTTATCTTGGGTTACTTCGGCGTTAAGCCAACCTCGGCGATTAGCGAACTGATTTCGCAAGCATTAACCATTGTGTACTTTGCCTTTTTCTTGCTAATGCCTTGGTGGAGTGCAATGGGTACGTTCAAGAAGGTGCCCGATCGCGTTACGTTTGCAGCGCACTGATCAGCGGGTATCGCTCTAAGAACACAGGAAAGAATATAACAATGTTTTTTAATTTGAATACAGTCAGCCCAAACTCGCTGCGTTTAGTGAAGCAAACAGTCACCAAGTTTGCACTCGCAGCGGTCGCTTTAACCGGTTTTGGCTCGGCGTTGGCAGCAGGCGGTGGTTACCCATTGGATCGGTTTCCTACCGAGAAAATGAACGATCAATCGGCTTTGCAAAACGGCGCGAAAATTTTCGTGAACAATTGCCTAAACTGCCACGCAGCAAGTGCAATGCGCTACAACCGTTTAGTGGATATTGGCTTAACAGAGAACCAAATCCGCGAGAATTTATTGTTCTCGGCGGACAAAGTTGGTGAGCTGATGAAAACTGCGTTGGCTCCGGCCGATGCAAAAGCCTGGTTTGGTGCCGTACCTCCTGACCTGTCTGTTATTGCTCGTGCTCGCTCGTCGGGCGACGGTACTGGCTCCGATTGGATTTATACCTATTTGCGTACTTACTATCGCGATGCTTCACGCGCAACGGGATGGAACAACGCGGTTTATCCAAACGTTGGCATGCCGCATATCTTGTGGGAAACCCAAGGCCAGCGCGGCGCAACGATGACTGAAGTTAAAAAGGTCACCGACGAAAAGACCAAAAAAGAATCTTGGGCTAAAGTCGAAACTAAATATGCGGTTGATGGCTCGAAATCTGACGTAGTGACTGCACTCGAAGGCAGCAACCATCATGCAGAGCAAAAGTTTGTTTTCGACAAACCGGTTGGTGGTAGCCTAAACCAAGCCGATTACGATAAGCAAATTGCTGATCTAACCGCGTACATTACCTACATGTCTGACCCTTCTGCCAAAACTCGTACCCGCATCGGTACTTGGGTTTTGTTGGCTTTAGGAATCTTTAGCATTTTTGCTTGGCAACTCAATCGGAACTACTGGAAAGATATTAAGTAGCTTCGCGCAGCACAAATTGCAGGCTGGGCGCTGTTGTTTAGCGACCCAGCCCGTGTTTTAATGACCCCCGCTTTTTCACCTGCTATTTTACTGATGAGGAGCCATGCATCATGATGGTGTTGTACTCCGGAACTACCTGCCCATTTTCACAACGTTGCCGTTTCGTTCTTTTTGAAAAAGGGATGGACTTTGAGATTCGCGACGTCGATCTCTATAACAAGCCCGAAGATATCTCGATCATGAACCCTTACGGGCAAGTGCCAATTTTAGTTGAGCGTGATTTGATTTTGTACGAATCAAACATTATTAACGAATATATTGACGAGCGTTTTCCACATCCACAATTAATGCCTGCGGACCCAGTGCAACGTTCACGTGCGCGCTTGTTCTTGTTTAACTTCGAGCGTGAGTTGTTTGTTCACGTTCAAACCCTAGAGCGCCGTGATCATCATAAAGATATGGGCAAATTGATGGAGCGCGCGCGTTTGCAAATTCGTGATCGCCTTACGCAATTAGCGCCGATCTTTTTGAAAAATAAATTTATGTTGGGCGAAGATTTTTCGATGCTTGACGTAGCTATTGCCCCGTTGCTTTGGCGCTTAGATCACTACGCTATCGAGTTACCTAAAATTGCTGCTCCGTTGCTTAAGTACTCTGAGCGTATTTTTACCCGCCCAGCCTACATTGAAGCGTTAACACCTTCAGAAAAAGTGATGCGTCGTTAATGTTAAAAGGCGCTTTAGTTTAATCAGCACCTGGGCTTGGTGAGCGCTCGGATCGGCGTTATCATTGCGCCATGTCTGAGAGCTCTACCAAACCCTACCTAGTGCGCGCCATTCACGAATGGTGCGCCGATCAAGGCCACACCCCTTATATTTCGGTTAGTGTCGACGAACGCACTATTGTTCCGCGTGGTTTTGTAAAAGGTGGCGAAATTGTTTTAAATGTCTCGGTCATGGCAACCAATCGTTTAAAAATATCTAACGAATTTGTTGAGTTTCAAGCCCGCTTTGGCGGCGTTGCCTACGACCTTAGTATCCCTATCGAAAACATTTCCGCTATTTATGCCCGCGAAACCGGGCATGGAATGGCGTTTGACGTTACCAAGGCACCCGCCGTTTTATCGACCGTAAGTAATGAAGGTTCTGCGAGTGATGCTAGTGCAGGCGAGGGCGAGAATTTAACGCCCAATGCTGCAGCTCCGGCACCTGTTTCAGCTCGGGTTACACCGTTATTGCGCAGTGTTTCTTCAGCTGAGCCTGATGCTGCAGTATCCGATAGCGTTGCAGTTATTCCAACGGCTGCTACCCCACCGCCATCGGCAACCGAGCCTACAGATCCACCGACCGATCCGGATAAACCAACTCGACCACGCTTAACGCGCATTAAATAAGTAACATCTGGTCGTTAAACCCGCGTCAAGTAATCGCTTGGCGTTGCTGTGCTGACCAACGGACATTGAGAAACGCCACGACCTAGTTATACTGGCGTTCTTCGTGAATTAGGGCTGCAACAGCTCTGATGTTTAATCAGCACACGACGCCGCTTTAGCTCAGTTGGTAGAGCAACCGCCTTGTAAGCGGTAGGTCATCTGTTCGAGTCAGATAAGCGGCACCACCCATCAAAATCAAATGTTCTAAAAAGATTTATCTAGCGGCAGGCAACTGATGCAGATTTTTTGATATCTGCCATTTGACGGTTAACTTTTGGTCGTGGTCGGGCCCGTATCAATTAACCGACCTAACTCTTGTAGATGTTCTTTTAGCTGCGTAGCGGATTCCGCCATCCAAAGCATCGACAAGCGCGCGCGCTCTGGCCCTGTTTTGCCTGCCAGTGCTTCTTCCAAGTTTGCTAAACAAACCCGTGCACGTGCTCCTTTAGGGCCAAGTTTGGATAGCTCGATTGCCAGCACCGCTTGCCGACGGGTTTCGAATGCAACCGGGTTAGTGTTGTAAAGACTAGCCCAATCGTCAAAAGTAAACACAGGGGGCGCGAACATGCCGTTTGAACTGGGGCTAGCGTCCTTAACGCGGTCTTGCTTGCGTCGCTTAAATAATTGGTTCGCTGGGCGATCGATCGTTTGATCGCTAGCCTGGCTAATGCTATTGTTTTTGCGCCGGTCGGCGGGATATGGAGTAGGTTGTGTCGACATAGTTTTGCCCCTTTGAACCCAATTATCGACCGTTCATTTGCACTAAGCTGTGCGAGAAATCACTCTTTGGGTTTGCTCTTGTCGCTGATTAATAAGCTACTAACTGCCCAGCTAATTAAGCTGTAAACCACCGCACCTGCAACGGCCCACCAAAACCCAGCAACATTAAATCCGTCGATCATTTTAGCCGTGAGCCAAAATAAAAAGCCATTGATTAGGAAGGTGAACAGACCTATCGTGATGATGTTGATTGGCAAAGTCAGGATAATTAAAATCGGTTTGATCAAAATATTCAACAAACCCAAAACAACCGCAACAATGGCTGCGGTTGTCCAGCTTTTGATCGATATGCCAGACAGCAAATAGGGCAGCGCCAATAAGGCACCAATATTAATAAGCCAACCAATTAGTCTGTTCAACATAGCGTTAATCCGTTCCTTTAACTTTGCCGTTCCTTTAACTTCGCCGTTCTTTTAACTTCGCTCTTATTCTACGAGCGAAATTGGTTCGATAGCTGCACCTTCGCCCAATATTTTTCCGATGATCGTCGTGTGCGGATAACCATTGGCACGCAATTTAGCGACGCAGGCATCCACTTGATCGGCTGGTACCGATGCTAGTAGGCCGCCAGCGGTTTGTGGATCGAAAATTAATGGGTAGCGGGGATGGTTAACAAAAGCCTCTTGGTTGCTGATGGCGCGCCGTAAGCGGACGTTGGCGGGTTGCAATGAGCTAACGATGCCTTGGGCGACCAATTCTTCAGCGCCATCTAAAATCGGCAGGGCTGATAGTTGCAATTGCGCATCGACCCCAGAAGGGCGGGTCATTTCTACCAAATGGCCTAACAAACCAAAGCCCGTTAAGTCAGTGGCTGCGCGCACACCAAACTCGCGCAAAATTTGTGCGCCATCACGGTTGGAACGCACCATGGACTCTAATGCAGCATCGATCCAACGGCCTTTTGCTTTGAGCTGAGGGTAGGCTGCAAACAAAGTGCCGGTGCCAATGGGTTTGGTCAGGATGAGTGCATCGCCTGGGCGCATGCCGCCTTTAATCATGGCGGGTGCGCCATCATCCATTAAACCGTTTACTGCAAAGCCCAAGGCCAGCTCTTTGCCCTCGCCAGTGTGGCCACCGACTAACGAACAATTGGCATCGTTTAAAACATTGAGCGCACCGGACATCATTTGAAACAAGACGTCTTCGACTTTGGCTTCTAGGCCCGGGGGCACGGTTGCAACCGCGGTCGCGGTTTGAGCAATAGCACCCATGGCCCAAATATCGCCCAACGAATGGTTAGCAGCCACTTGTCCAAAAATATACGGGTCATCAATAAAGGCGCGGAAAAAATCGACCGAATGCACTAGCAACTTGCCTGGGGGAATGCGCACTACCGCGGCGTCGTCGGGATCGTGAAGACCAATTAAAACATCGTCGCGTTGCACCGGTTTTAAGTTGCCTAAGGCGCGCGAAAGAACGGTAGAGCCCACTTTGGCCCCACAGCCGCCGCAGCGCATGGCAATTGCAGAAATCGCTTGTTTCGATTCTTCGGCGTTTAACTGAACTTGCGAAGTAAGTGTTTGGCTAGCCGGAGCTGAGGCCATTTCTGACATTGGTGGGAAGTCGCTAAATTTCGTCATAAAGCGACGATCAATCCAGTCTTTCCAGCGCCAAACCCAACGGCCTTGGAACGATAGCGCACCACGTGAAGCAACGGCGTACTGGTCTCCAGTGGAAATGAGTGCTAACCAACTTGTTTGTGGGCGGTAGGCCTGCATTGGGCTACCAGCGACTGAACGGCGAAGGTTTTCGGTTAGCGGTTTAGCTTGCCGTACTGCAAATACACCAGCTTTTTCGAGATTGAAGTTGACCATACTTGCGCCATCGCCCGCTGCAAAAATAAGCGGGTCGTTGGTGGATTGCAAGTTATCGTTAACCTTAATAAAGCCATCTTCGTCTAAATCTAAGCCGGTTTGTTGCAACCACGCTGCGCCACCGGCACGCGTAACCCACATGACTTCGTCAGCTTGTACTTGGCTGCCATCACTAGAGCGTAAAGTTTTTGGTGCTGCGGTTTTAGTGCCACTAGCAGTTGCGCCTAGTTCAACGTTTTCAACCGCAGCATTTAAATGAACAGTTACGCCACGCTCTTTCAAGAAGCGCGAATAGCTGTCGCGCACTCGATCGTTGTGCGTTGGCAAAATGGTTGGAGTGGCCGAAAATAAATGGAAGTGCGGGTTGTGTTGCGAGCGACCCTGCGCTTTTAGTTCTGCGTTTAAACGAAACTGCATGGCTAGGGTGAGTTCTACGCCACCCGCGCCAGCGCCGACTACCGCGATACTCAGCTGGCTAGTTTCGGTCTTTACGCGGGCTAACAAATCGAGCCAACGCTGATTGAACTGAGCGATAGGTTTAACTGGAACCACTGAATCGCTAGCACCCGCAACTTTTACTTGCGGCGTCGAACCAATATTGATCGACAAAACATCGTAGGGAACCGGCGGCCGATTGCGGCACAGCACTTTTTTGTTCACGCGATCAATGCCAATCACTTCATCACGAAACATACGGGCATTGGCAAACTGCGCCAAGCGGCGGAGATCGATATGCACGTCGTCGTAACCGTAGTGTCCGGCAACGTAGCCGGGCAGCATGCCGGAATAGGGCGTATGAGAATCAGTACAGACTAGGGTAAGTCGTACTCCGGGAATGGGCCGCATGCCAAAACTTTTGAGCACGCCTACGTGACTATGTCCTCCGCCGATTAAAACTATATCGCGAAGGACGGGTTGATCTGAGGTTTGCAATGAGTTTAAGCCGCCGGCGGTAAGAGTTTTTGCAATTCGCCCGATTGAAACATCTCGTTCATGATGTCGGAGCCGCCAATAAACTCGCCCTTAATGTACAGCTGGGGGATGGTTGGCCAATTTGACAATTCTTTGACGCCTTGGCGAACTTCTTCGTCTTCCAAGACATTGATGGTGGCCATTTTTGTAACGCCCGACTGTTTTAACAGTTGGATGGCTTTACCGGAAAAGCCGCATTGCGGAAATTGTGCAGTGCCTTTCATAAACAACACGACGTCGTTGCTTTGAATGGTGTTTTGGATGAATTCTTTAGCGTCCATGGCAGTTTCTAGATAAATAGTTTCGATTGGTCACTATGTTATCAGCCCCCTTACTTTCTTGCTGACCGTAAAATGACGCTATGAACTCTAACTCAACCAATTCTGACGCCGTTGCCATGACCAATTCAACCCAAACGCTCGTTATTCGCCAACCAGATGACTGGCATCTTCATTTGCGCGATGGTGCGGCTTTAAATTCGGTGGTGGCCGCCACGGCGCGGCAGTTTGGTCGGGCTATTGTGATGCCCAATTTGAAACCACCGGTCACGACGACGGTTCAAGCGCAGGCGTATCGCGAGCGTATTTTGGCCGGTGTTCAAGCAGCGTTGGCGGCGGGGGACTTATCGGTGCAGCAAGCCAAGTTTGAACCCTTGATGACTTTGTATTTAACTGACAACACCAGCGCCGCCGAATTGCGAGCCGCCAAGGCTAGCGGGTTTGTGCACGGCATAAAACTGTACCCGGCAGGTGCAACAACAAACTCGGATGCGGGCGTAAGCCATATCAATAAAGTAACGGCCGCTCTAGAGGCCATGCAAGCACTTGGTTTGCCGTTGCTGATTCACGGTGAAGCCACCGATAGCGAGCTGGATATTTTTGATCGTGAAGCTATTTTTATTGATCGCACGCTCATCCCATTACGTAAACAATTTCCCGCATTAAAAATTGTTTTTGAGCACATCACTACGAAACAAGCCGCACAGTTTGTGGCGCAAGAAACCGGGCCAATTGCGGCAACAATTACACCGCATCATTTGCTTTACAACCGCAATGCATTGTTTAAAGGCGGCATGCGCCCGCATTGGTATTGTTTGCCAGTTTTAAAACGTGAAGAACATCGCGAAGCACTGTTACAAGCGGCTACTTCGGGCAGTAATAAATTTTTCTTGGGTACAGATTCTGCCCCGCATTCGCAAGACACGAAAGAGAACGCCTGTGGTTGCGCCGGTTGTTATGTAGCCCCACATGCAATGGAGTTGTATACCACTGCGTTTGAGTCCGTCAATGCGCTTGATCGATTAGAGGGTTTTGCAAGCTTAAATGGGCCGCAGTTTTACGGTTTACCCGTTAACGAAACAAAGGTGCAATTGGTTAGGCAAACGTGGACCATACCGATGACGGCTGGCTTTGCGCAAGGGCAGTCCATTGTGCCTTTGGCGGCTGGTGAATCGTTGGCTTGGAAGATGGTTTAATTTTTTTGCGAGCCATTTCCTTGGGATTATTGCCTTGTGATTTTCGCTACGTGATTTTCTTCAAGTGATTTTTGCTAAGTGATTAATTCGCCCATTTGGATGCAGTTTTTTCAGCCCGTTGTAACGCAACTTATTGCTCTCGGCGATTGGATCAGTAATGCTAATGTGCTGTTGCGTGAGCGCACAAATAGTTGCGGGCAATGGGCTGTTTCTGGTGGTGGCCAGGCACTTGTGTTTAGACAAAGTTTGTTAGATGAAACCCTAGGCTACGAGCCCGGTATTTTTGCAACAGGTCAGGTACCTTGTAGAACCGTTGCGGGTGGTTTTTCGTTGGTGCAAGAGCGTCACGATTTTTACAATGCCTTGGTGTGGTTGATGTTTCCGAAGTCCAAGGCGCGTTTAAATCAACTATCGATGCAAGCGTTAAACGCGCTTGAGTCTGGCGACTCCAAACGCGCTGTTCAAACAACAGAAAATCACGTTAGTTCAACGACTCATCGTGGGCCATTGAGGGATGCAATTACAGTGTTTGATGAGAACGCACTGATACTGCTATGCAGTGATTCGCGTTTAACGGATCTGTTGGCCGCCATGCAATGGCACGATTTGTTGGTGTCTCAACGCGCCCAATGGCAATCCACTGAAATAATTGTGCCGGTGTGTTTTGGGCATGCCTTATTGCAAAAACTAGAAACCCCGTACAAGGCAATTACCGGCCATAGTTTTGTATTATCGATGACGGCTAAACAAGTAATAGCCAGTCGCAACGATGCGGGTTTAATTGATGCACTCCTGTGCGAACAACTCACCAAAGAGGTGCTAATTAGTAAGCCTTTTTTGCCATTACCCGTTCTTGGAATACCGGGTTGGAGCGATGAGAATCAAGACGCTAAATATTACGATGACCCACAGGTGTTTAGAAAACAAAAAGTGACATTGCGCACAACTTGAGGCTTTAAAATAGGTTCTAATTTGTGCGAAAACGCACATTAAAATATTTAGAGATAAGCCGAGGATCTAATGAAATACAACACCACAGCGCTGCTGCCTAGCGCAATCATCCTGGCGATCTTAGCCGGTTGTGGAGGCGGTACCGATGCGCCTGCTCCAGTGGCCAACCCAGCGCCCGCAGCGACACCAATTGCAGCAACTCCGTCGCCTGTAGCCTCTACGCCGGGTGCTACGCCTACTCCAGTGGTCGCAACGCCCGCGCCCGGTGCAACGCCCGCTCCAATTGCTGGTAATCCATCGCCAGCGCCTGCCCCACAGCCACCGGCACCCTCAACTTCGCCACCGGTTGCCGCGACCCCACCGCCAGTGCCATCGACACCGCCTCCGGTTGCCGCGACTCCACCCGCCGTTACCGTTGCACCAAATTGCGCCGCGTTTGCTAACGGCATCTATCAATTAGTTTCGCCAAAGGCTGCAAACGATGAGCAGTTAGCTTTTAAAGTGACCTTCGATGCAGCAACCATGCGAACAACAGCTGCAAATGGGGCTTTTACGCAGTGGACCGCTGATGCTTTAAGTTGCAGTTTTACTGCGCCCAACGCGACGATGCAAATTAGTAAGTCAGGCCTGGGCGTTTTGCGTAGTTTGGATTCGACTGGCAACGGTGTACTAAGCCTAATTTTTCCGTCGCAGAACTTTTCGTTAACTGAGTTGGCTGGCGAATTGAACTTTATTAGTTTCGATCAAGAAATTGGTAGCTCCAACTACAGCTCAGTTTCTGGCACATATACAGTTAGCAATGCGGGCGAATTCACTAACGGCACGATCTGTATGTTCAGCACGTTTTGCAATCCGTCTAGTTGGCCCACCCAAGTCACTATAAATGCTGCGGGCGGATTTAATTACAAAGATGTCAACAATAGTAATTTGCGTGCCTTCGGTTTCAAAGCAGCTAACGGAGCGAAAATATTTATTGCTGTTAGGGCTAATGCGGGTGGGATTGTTATTGCTGCGCCACAGCAGGCTTTAATTTCGTATGTGCAAAATCTAAACTCGCGTGCGGGCGAAATCTATACGAACGGAGCGGTTAGCTCATTGGCAAACCGACAATTAATCGCCACTCCAGGCGATCGTGCGAATGAACCGTTTAATGGCTTCGCTATTCTCAATACCAACACAGAAATTGCTATTCCGTTACCAACTATGGGCGTGATTGCCTGGATAAATCCAGTGAATCGATCGTTTGGGTTTGCAGTAGATCGATAAGTTTTTTATCGATCTACCAGCTGTTTAAATTCGCTGAGGATTATTTCGGCGGCAAATCGTTTTGCACTGCAATCTTGCGTTTGTAAGCGCGGGCTTTTTTCTTGGATCCGCCTTTTTTGGCTTTCTTTGCTTCAACTGGAGGCGCGTCGGTTAGCGCTGCGCGGTTCTCTGGAATGTTGACAACATAACTGCGTGAGTTTTCACCAGATTGATTCGCAACCTTTACAACCATCGACATACTCGGTGCATCCACGATCTCGCGTGATAGCAAGGTTACGATGTTGCGTGACTCGCCTTGTAACATCGTAAAGCCACGGGCCGCCGGTGCTTTATAGCCTTCTGGTACTTTTACATCTTCGATGGTAAAGCGCAAAACCGGAATGCGTTCGCCTGGGTTCGAGCCATAAGGCACTGCAATTTTAAGCCGCTGCCCGCGTTGCGAAACGACGCTTGGATCGCCTAGCTGAACTTCAGCGCTGGCTGCGCTAGCACCAAAAACAAGGGTACTAACCAAAGCAGCACGTGCTGCGTTACATCCAAACTTTAGAAAGTTAATGTCGAACATAGAATTTTTGAGCCTAAAAAATTGCGGTAAACAAGCTAGTAATACACAAATGGTATGCCTTGGCCTTTGATCGTGGCAAATAAGGGCTGACCAGCGGTCGTGAAATTCGCTACACTGTGGGCGGAAGCGAGCTAGACGGTCGCTGGTCAGCTTGCTGGCCAGAGGAAGGTCCGGACTCCGCAGGGTAGAGTGCTGGCTAACGGCCAGGCGTTGGGGTTACGTTTGTGCAAACAAACTTGGCAATGGCGACGGAAAGTGGAACAGAAAACAAACCGCTGGTTAGTTGCGTAAGCAAATAATCAGTAAGGGTGAAATGGTGAGGTAAGAGCTCACCGCAAGTGCAGCGATGCAACTTGGCATGCTAAACCCCACTCGGAGCAACATCAAATAGGCACGCGTGAATAGTTTGCGTAAGCAATCGATTCGAAGGGCGACTCGTTCAAGCGTGCGGGTAGATGGCTAGAGCCATGCAGTAATGCATGTGCCCAGAGGAATGATCGTCACAGTGCTGCAAAGCGTTGAACAGAATCCGGCCTATCGGTTCGCTTCCACTTTTTCGCAATAACGATTGGTGTGCGTTGTTCGAATTGTATTCTTTGGTTCGATACCACCAACAATTTTCGTAATTTCGGACTAAAAAATTAGGCTGCATTGCGTATTTTTGTAATTGACAAGTAAAATCAAGAAAAACCAAGGTACTAGATGGAACAAATTTGCCAGATACAGATTAAAGACTTTCGAGGTATCGAGCAGCTAGAAATCAACGATATTGCGCGAATCAATTTATTTGTTGGATTAAACAGCGTTGGTAAAAGCTCGATTTTAGAGGCTGTTCATTTGGCCTGTTCGGGCAATCAGCCAATGGAATTCATGCAAATGAATCAGGCTAGACGTCTCTACGCATCACACAGCACGCTTGGCGCCGAAAGCTACTTTTACAATTACGACCTTGGAAGAACGCCTAAGTGCACGATTGAAATTTGTCAAACAGGCCCAATCAAAACTGCTAGTTCTGGTTCTCATTCAATTGCGATGGGATGGAAAGCAGATCAATCACCTGCGCCTATCCAAACCACGGTGAATGAATCTGGGCAAGTGGTTGCAGCAGTTTCGAACCTTGTAAATTCGCAACTGGGTTCGTTGGTTGTTACTTACAAGCACCCACCGAATCAGGAGCACGAGAGTGAAATCGCTTTTGTTCCAAACGGGTCGCATACGAAACGATTTGAAGCTTGTAGCTACTGTATTCAATCCAAATTTTTTTCGTTGGGCCAGGGAATCAACATTGAAATCGCTCAGTGGATATCTAAACAAGAACGACAAGGTGGAAAATCGGCCTTTGTAAATTTTATGAAGGCCGTCGATGTTCGCATTGAAGATGTTTTCGTAAGCGCAGAGACCCAACCGGCAAGCGCTTCATTCGTGCTTGCAGGGCAAGAAAAGTCTTATCCAATCGCCTTAATGGGGGATGGCGTTAGACGCGCTGCAGAGTTTGCGCACGGTTTGATCGATTCAAGCACTAAAGTAGTCTGCATCGATGAAGTCGATGCCGGAATCCATAAGGACGCGATGATCGGGGTTTGGAGAGGGATCTATCAACAGGTCAAGTCCAAGGAGTCTCAAGTTTTCGCAACAACACATGACCGTGAAATGGTGGTCAGATTGTTAAATGCGGTACGAGAGACTGAAGACGGCGAAATAAATGACATCTGCCTACATCAAATTTTTCGCCGCAGTGATGGATCAATCGGAGTTACAAGTATTAGAGGTTCTGAGATTGAAGATAACATCCAAGCCGACCTTGAATTGATGCGATAAGTATGCCCCGCACAGATCAACGCAAAGAGTCTGAGACATTCTCATTTGATAATGCTCACGTGTTCGTCGAAGGCCACGCAGCTAAGAACTTTATTGAAAATTGGGCGGAAAAGTTCTTACCGAAAATAACATCAAACCTGGTCTTTCACGCGTTTCAAGTTGATGGCGAAAAAGGCCATCAGAACATTGATAAAGCAATAAAAGCGTGGGAAAATGCCGTCAAAAGGGAACTCTCGAACGTTGATCCAGTAGTTGCAATTATTGCCGACAACGATCCTGCTGGACACGGTTACGTTTCCGAGTTTGACACAAGATTCAAAGCGTTGGGTGTTCAAAAAAAATATAGTCTAAAACTTCCAACTAACGCCGTGGGCGCGCTTGAAGCGAGTTTGATTGATTCGGTACGCGACCCCAATTTACTTAAGTGCGCCACAGACTTTGCCACATGTATTCCGAATAGTAGAAGTGGAAAAACCGATAGCCAAGCCAAAAAAAATTGGGAAAATAAAGTTATAGTTCATTCATTACTAGCCTCAACAAGTAATCCTGAGGGTGCGCTCTGGACACCTAATCTCTTTGACGAACTTTGGAATAACGATTCAGATGAACTCAGGGCTTTGCGACAGTTTTTAGAACAAGTCGCAACGGCAAAAACGCCAGGGTTGCCTGTCTAGCCCTCGTTACCAATCGTTTCATCCACTGGTGCGCGTCAAGGTTTATGAATCTAAAACACTTATTTGTACTCTTGGTCCCCTTCATTGGCGTAGTGGTTTTAGCCATCTTTAAACCGATATTAGTGCTTAACGTTTTGGCGGTGGGTGGTGCTTATCAACTGACGCCTGATGTTGCTTACGGAAAATTAACGCGCCAAAAATTAGATGTCTACCAACCGAACACCGCGGCCCCGTTAGGTGGCTACCCGACGGTAGTGTTTTTTTACGGTGGCTCGTGGAATCGCGGCGACCGGGCAGACTATAAATTTGTAGCCGCCGCGTTAGCCTCACGAGGTGTTTTAACCTTTGTTGCTGACTATCGCTTGTATCCCGATGTGCGCTATCCCGATTTCTTAAATGACTCGGCTCAAGCTTTAGCATTTGGTCTCGAAAATGCGATGCAGTACAAAGGTAATCCGAAAAAAGTCTTTGTAATGGGACATAGTGCGGGTGCTTACAACGCGGCGATGCTGGCGTTTGATGGGCGTTGGTTGCAAGCCGTCAAGCACTCGCCTACAGAACTGGCTGGGTTTATTGGTATTGCCGGCCCTTATAATTTTTTACCAATGACTAACCCCGATACACAACCGGTATTTTTTCATCCAAATTATCCGAGTGGCTCGCAACCAATTGACTATGTTTCAAAAACGTCGCCGCGTAGTTTCTTAGGTGCAGCAGCTGTTGATCCATTAGTTGTTCCGCAACGTAATACGGTGCTCTTGGCCGAGCGTTTAACGGCCGTTGGTAATGCACCCGTCCTAAAGTTGTACGATCGGGTTAATCACATGACGATCATTGCATCGTTTGCCGCGCCGTTGCGTTGGATGGCGCCGGTGTTTGACGACGTAATCGGCTTTATTCAGAGCGCGCCTTAGCCACGTAAAGTTCAGGCACTCGCAGGCAAAACAATGCTCCAAGCCCAGCTGTAACAAAAGCGGCAAACATCGGTGCGCCGTTACCAAAACGTTCGATGATCCAGCCGCCAATCGAGAACGAACCCCCTAGCGCAATCATAAACAAGGTCATACTCCAGGTGAATGCTTCGGTGGAATACTCAGGAGCCGTGAGCTTACCTAGCTGCATTTGGCTAGCGGTCAAAGCCGGACCAACAGCAGCCCCACAAAAGGCGCAACCCAAAGCAAATAACCACAGCGATTGCACGTTAGTTAAAGCCAAGCTAAATGCCGAAATCCAAACTAAGGCAATCGACATTTGACGGTTTAAAGGCCAGGCAAATTGACGGGTACCGTAAAGCAAACCGGCGATACCTGAAGGAATTGAAAAGGCTGCAAAGAGCCACCCAACCGCTGCTTCGTTATTGGCCGCTTTACTTGCAGCCATCATGCCGATCTCTTGAAGTCCAAAGGTTGCTCCAATCGATATCGACACCATAAGAGCGCGTCTTACGCCCATTGTTTTTAACGGACCAAGCCAATGGCGTTCGCCCAGTTCTACATTGCCCCAACGCTCCATTGCGCCCGACCGTGAAAACAAAATAACGCCAATTAACATCATTGCAGCAGAGAACAATAAAGCACTTTGTGGTGACTTCATGAGCAAAAATCCACTAACGATTAATGGACCGAAAACAAACACCGATTCCATAATGACACCCTCAAGCGCAAAGCCCAGTTGCTTGGTGTTGTCGGGAAAATCGGATTTGCGCCACATAGCGCGAACCGTCATTGAAACGGGGGGAAACGAGGCTCCCGCGCAAAAAGCAAAGCACATTAGGATCGGAACTGAAACGCGTTGATGCGCGGCATACACCAATGCCGCTATTGCGAGTGCGTGAATAATGCCCACCGGAACAATAATGCGGCGTGGGCCATTGCGATCAACCAAGCGACCAAAAACAGGCGAAGCAAGCCCCAGCGCAATTAAATAAGCTGCGCTTACTGTGCCGCCAATAGCAAACGATGAATACAACTGCTGAGCCATTAAAGTAATAGCCAAGCCGTTAATGCCAGCGGGCAGTCGCGGTAAAATTGAAGTCAGAACAATGCGCCGCAGTGCTTTATCGACGAACAATGTTCTATAAGGTTGAAGGTTCAACAAAGTTTAATTTGGTAAAAAACGAATCACCAAAGACAATACCACTTTGAACCCACCAAGACAGCTGCGAAGGCCTGTTACTTGGGTGCGCTGCGACCTAATTGTGAAACCGCTAATGACCAGTAAAAACTCCACCTTAGTGTATTCAACCGAGTTGGGTAAAACCTGCCCCACATGCCGAATGGCCTTAACTAGTTGCACATGCAAGCAATTGCAAATGAGCCGCGTAGTGGGCGATGGCGCAGTACGCGTGTCGCGCGAAACCAAAGGTCGCGGCGGTAAAACCGCAACCGTTGTTAAAGGTTTGGCATTAAATACAGAGGCGTTAATTGTGCTGGCAAAGAAATTGAAAGCTGCCTGCGGAAGCGGTGGCGCAGTAAAGGACGGCGTGATTGAAATTCAAGGCGACCATTGCGAAAAAGTAATGGTGTTATTAGAAAAAGATGGGATTAAGCCCAAGCGATCTGGCGGGTAATCGTAACAAATCCGGATGGGTCGAAGTTACGATTATTTGGCCTTTTGAAAGTGCCCATTCATCGGTGTGATTAGACCGCCGATCAGTGGCAATTGAATCATTTTTTTTGCGTTCTTTCTGACTGTTACATTGCTGCTTGCCCCCTAGTGCGCGTGCACGATGAAAGTAAGCTCCGTGATCAAATTTATTTTTTCTTGTCGTAATTCGATAGCCATTAAATTTTTAGTAACTTTACACTTAGGGGCCTTTGTTAGCGCTTGTGGAAATTCCTCAGAGACTCTTAACACCACCAACGAAACCAGCTCGCCAAGCAGCTTGAACGCAAGTGCTGGCGCTGCACCATTAGCCGCTGCAGTTGCTTCGATTAGTGTCGACCCAACCGGCCCATTTGGTCTTGCTGGCTTTACCCAATGCGGCACTGAGGGCGGCAGCGTTGATTTAAAGGTAAATACGCATTTGGCTTATGGCGCTAACAATGCGTTTGTCTACCTTTTTAATCAAATAGGTACTGTAAAAATTGACACCACAACATTTGGTAGTGATCCAATTTTTGGAACCGGAAAATTAGCGTACTGCAAACCGGTTGTTGCCGGTGCGGATGCGCCGTCGTTTATTTCAGCGCTGAGTAAAATTAAGCAACACTTGAGCGGTTCGGCGGTGCTAACCGCAGCGCAAATTAACGAACAAGCTAGCCTGCTTGCTTCAACGATGTACACCATTGTAAGCAGTGAGGCAGCGCTTACCGACGCACTTAGTATTGTTGAGCTTTACGATAAAAAATATGGTGCTTTTTTTGTCGGTGCATCGACAAAAGGCGGGTTCGAAAATAAACCTGGCAGCACCGATGGTGTCGAACTGGCCCGCGCAGTATTTGCCGTGCAGCAGGGAATTTTTGATCAAGCGTTTGCAGCGTCGGCTTATCCAAAGTATCGGGCGATATTAGCTAACCAAAAATTTGCGACCTCAGATTTTTATCCTGGAAAAGTGAAATTGGCGGCTGATCCAAGCCGCGTTTATAGTGCAAAAATAAACGCTTCAATGCCCAAATTTATCGGCAAACCTACAGCGTTTTCTAGTACTCCCGCGCTTCGACCAACTGGGTATTATTTAGCCGCTGGTGATACGGCTACGGTCACGGTTCCGTCGGCCTTAGTTGGCAAGGGTTTTACTATTCAAGTCGGTGCCCATAAGCAGGATAAAACGGGTAGTAGTCCGGTCAAACGATTTTTTAGAATTAGCAATAAATTTCCCATCACTAGCACGTCCGTAGAAGTGGTTAATCCGTTTGGTGGCGGTATTTATATCAACGTGCCCTACCTTGCAGACGCAGGCCTAGTCGATGTGCAAATAAAGAACGCCGTTCCAGCACCGTTTTTTTCAGCGACGGCGCATAACAAAACAACTTTGGCCGAATGGATTGCAACGCAAAGAAACAACGCTGCACCTTGGGCTGATTTTGAGAGCGATAAGTTCATGATGCAAGTGCCGACTAGTTTTATTTATAACTATGCCGACCCTGTTGAGCTAATGCGGCATTGGGATATGCGTATGGATGCGGTTTCGGAACTAATTGGGCAGCCTTTAGTGAGAAACAATGTGATTCTTTATATCCAAGCCGATACCGACATTATGTTTGGTGGATTTGGAATTGGTTATCCGGCTATTAACAATGCTTACAACCCAGCTGATGCAACCGACGGTAACAAAAAGATTTGGTACCTAAACGCTAGTAGTGATTTCTGGGCCACTGAATTTCATGAGCTAGGCCATGCGCAGCTGTACAGCAATTTTCCGGGTGAAGGTGAGGCCGCTGTTAATTTGTTAGCTGCTGCGGTTTGGAGTCAAAAGTATGGCCTCGATATCGATCTGGCTTTTGGTAAATCGTTTCTTAATCAAACGCAAATTAATCGAGATCAAGCCGCGCTTAATTGGATGGTGACGCCAAACTTTCGTGCGGGTAAGCCAATGGATACCTCCAACACAACCAAAGACGAAGTGCGCTATCAACATCGCGGTTGGGGCAAATACGTCGAAATTGCAGCGTTGTTTGGCTGGGACAAGTTAAGTGCTTTTTACAAGCAAGAAAACCTAGACTACACCACACCGGTCGCCAGCGATGGTCTTGCGGGAGTTGATAGCCGTATTTTTAGAATGTCGAAGTCGGCGGGTGTAGACCTAACGCCACTTATTCATTTTTGGGGTGTTCAACCCGTCGATCGAGTAAAGCTGGCTAGTGCAATTGCAACGGCGGGATTAAAGCCTTCCGCTGCGATTTATGATCGTCTGACGCGCTACAAAACACTTATTCCTTTAAACAACGCGTCCTTTGCCGATCATGCAAGAACCTTTTTAGCAAAAACCGCGGTCACTGCGGGCCCAAGCCCCGACTACGGCGAGGGTTGGTATTTTGTTTGGTTGCCTTTGTACGATTCGACCCACGGCGCAGCTGCACAAACCGCCATGGGCGAAATCATCAATCGTTATTTTCCAGCGGGACGACCTAATTAAACTATTGCGAGAATAAAAGCGCAAGCCTGCAAAATTAACGTCGTGGGTCTGGCACGTAACCTGCCTGACTATCTGGAAACGGATCGGGGCGACGTGGGCTTGTGCGGTTTGGTTGAATAACCCCCATTGCGACTAAGTTCGAATAGTTGTCGTAGCGAATACGAATAATTTCTGCTGGTTGATCGCTGGCGCGCTCGAATGATGTACGGCTTACTTGCGAATTTTCACGCTCGCCGTGACCGGTGCCCAACTTGGCTGCGGGAGGTGACATTGCGCCAGCTAAGGCACTACTGCGATTAGTCGACTTTTCTTGGCTTTGATCGGCCGCAGCTTCGGCGCGTGAGCCCGCCGATGCGGATTTAGATTCTTTCGCTGAACTCGAATCAGCGGCTCCGGTCGAAGCGCCAGCGCGTGCCGATTGTGGAGCCGGTGCTGGTGTGGCAGTAGGTGCTGGAGGCGCTGACGCTGCAGATTGTTCCGCAACTGGTGATTGAGCCGACGGACGTTGCGATGACGAATGCCTTGGTGATGAGTGCGAGTAGTCGCGCGATAATTCTGCAACTTTTTCTTTAAAAATCGCGACGCCGATTACGCCGACATCGCGGGGCCGTCCGGTTTGTTCCGCGTAACTATTAGGCGATGCAGTAAATTCAAATGCAGCAACAGCGCTATCGCTTTTGCGCCATCCTGTAATTTCATAGTTTTGCCAAGCGCTAAACACATAGCCGCTTTGCACAAGGCTGGCGGTTTGGCCTGTTACTACGTTTACGCCGTCTACTGATGTAACGGCTAGTACCCGAGCCGATTGTTTATTGTTAATTTCGATTGCATATTTATTGCCCGGTGTGCCTGCTACCCAATATTCGCCGCGATAGTAATGTACTGGTAACGATTGGCCTGTGTTGCGGTCGATAACATTAATGGTCGCTAGTTTCCCCAGCGCATGTGCGGGCAGGCTAGTTGCACTAAGCGCGGTCCAGACAGCAAGAGTGGTAGTGGCAAACAAGGCTTTTTTCATAGGTTTCTCCGACTAAATTGAGGGTTGATAGTCGATTAAACGTTTGGCTTTATGAAATCGGGTTAAAGCCAAGAAAATATTTTTTAAATCGTCTAAGATGATTAAAACAATGTGCCCACTCCAAAGAAAATTGCCAAACTAGCAGCCATGAACAAACACTCTATCGAATTACGCGGTGACTCAATTCGCCTTTGCGATCTCTTAAAAATCGTGGGTTTAGCCGACAGCGGGGCGCGTGGTAAGCAATTGGTTGCCCAAGGTCTAGTCACCGTTGATGGACACGCAGAAAGCCGTAAAACTGCACAAATCCGAGTGGGACAAGTGGTGCGTATTGACGATCATCAAATCGAATTAACAGCCGAACTTTAAAAAGTTAGGTCACTTAGAGTGGAACCATAATGCCCAATACCGTAAAAATACATCGAATAATAAAAGCGCCACCCGAGCGTGTCTACAAAGCCTTCACGGACGCGGCGGCGATGGCAAAGTGGATTGCGCCTAATGGGTTTACTTGCACCGTGCATAATATGGATGTGCGCATTGGCGGCACTTTTAAAATGTCGTTTGCCAACTTCGCAACCGGCCATAGCCACTCGTTTGGTGGTGAATACTTAGAGTTAAAACCAAACGAAAAATTGCGCTATACCGACCAGTTTGATGACCCCAACCTGCCGGGTGTTTTAACCGTAACAGTTCTGCTAAAAGCGGTTTCGTGCGGGACCGAGTTAAATGTCACCCAAGACGGTATCCCCGATGTCATTCCATTAGAGATGTGCTATTTGGGTTGGCAAAATTCGGTTCGGCAGTTGATGGAGTTGGTGGAGACTGAGGCCGGCTAATTCCCTTAAATCCATCTGCAGGATTTTTCAGAATTCAATTATCCGTGCCGAACATTAACGAAGTTTCATTCCGTCTAAATCTGAAGCTTCGCCTCGCAGTGCCGACGAGATAATCGCCGTTGGAACCGCCAGCAAACCAAGCCCAAGAATTAGAACGCCTAAGGTGAACAAACGCCCGCCAAAGGTTATTGGGTAGATGTCTCCATAGCCAACTGTCGTAATTGTAGCTATTGCCCACCAGAGGGCGTCGAAGATGGTTTTGTACTTTTCTGGTTGTGCCGAATGCTCAAAGTGAAAAATTCCAAACGCTGCCAGATAGAGCAAAATTAATATTGCAATTAAGGAGACTATTAATTCCTCTCGTGATTTTGCAAAAGCTCGCAATATTCTTGACATCGCGTTGTTGTACCTACCAAGCTTGAGAATTTGAAGTAAGCGCAACACTCTAAGTAGGCGAAGTACCCGTGCATCAAAAGCTAAGTTTAGGAAAAATGGCAAAATCGCTAACAGGTCAACAAGCCCGTAAAAACTAAATACAAACTTCAAACGATCCTTGCTATGCTTCACGCGATACAGATACTCACAAGTAAAGACTCCGACTGTAATTACCTCAACAATGTTTAGAGCGTATTGCAAGTCTTTCGAGATGTTTGGAAGTGTCTCGATTGAAATGCAAAGAGCTGAAAATAAAATAAGTCCGATAGTTACCCTTGCAACCCACGGTCGGTCTAAAAAATTTGAACGCTCAGACAATTGTGTATCCCCAAAAAACTATGCGCCGATTGCCGGTAGAATTGGGTCCGAATTTTTCTTCTCAATTTCTCGATTTAGCTTTGTTGTTAATCGACGCAACTTTTGTTGTGTTTCTTTGGCTTTATCGCCCTCGATTACTTCTCTTTTTAAAACTTCATTTATAAGCAAATCTGATATATGTTGCTGATCAATTTTTAAGTCAGGAAATACTTTTCGCAACTCTTTGCGTACGGCCGCAATTACAGGTTCCGTAAGCATTATTTGAGCAATCGTGAAGCGGTTCATAATTTGCAAGTGTTGGTGAAATGTTCCCATTGCGTCCGAACCTATACCTTCGCGGCAAAGTAAAAACAGCTTTTTAAGATCATCTTCGTTCTTGATGTTTATGTCAGCTAATACGAAAGAGGAAACCTCCTCGTGATCAATTGGTTGTCCGAATTTAATTCTATGCAACCGCCACTCGACGGCATTCGTAAGGACAACCCATTCAATTCCTTGATTCGCTCCATAGGCAAGAGCTTGGCGCAAATGCGAGTCGTTAAGATTGACGCCCGCGGCTTTAACTTCAATTAAGTATTTGATTTTTCCGTCGATTTTCACGGCTAAATCACAAAAAGTCCCTCGAATTTGTTGTTCGCTTGTGAGTTCCTGATATTTGTCAAAACCAAAGCAGTCGGCGAGAACGTCTTTTACTAAAGTAACGGTATCTGCTTCGGAAACGTCTCGTAAACGGTGAGAGGCCGCTATGCCTTGGTAGGTTTTTATTGAGCTTGAGATGCGATCGATGACGCGTTTAGGAATTTTGATCATATAAAGGAAAACTCTTTACTCTTTTTTGATTGCGCTAGTGTATTGCTAACTCGATGTAAGTAGTGCAGCCGGAGAAGTTTTTTCTCTGACAGTCGATAAATTGTCGTTTTTTTTAGAGCCCTTAATGCTTTTGAGACGAATGCAGTAGCGTTAGCAGAAGAAACGATAAGGCGAGTTCGATAGGCTATGTACACAGTAAAACTCATTCAAATAGGCGATTGACTTGGCGTTGGTTTGCTTGCAGATGTCCTGTTTCGGCGGAGGCTGGAATTAGGGCAAGTGGTTTGTTCTTAATTAATAAATTCCAATGAAATGACCCTCAGGTAAGTGCGATGCTCACGATTTTCAGTCCTGCCCTAACCAAGCCAACGCACTAACTCTAGTTAGTTTAAAGTTCGGCGCTACTTTTTTTGTTTTCACAATCTCTTGTAGCGCGTCGCGCGCACTTAAAGTGGCATAGGGTTCATCTTCATCAGGAACAATATCGAGCGACACGGTGATCGATTCACCTTCGTTATCGGTAACGGTAACGCTTTGGTGCAAGCTGGCATGCAGTTGTTGCTCGTGACGGCGGACAAATTCGGATGCGGTTTTTACTAAAGTGATAAATGCGTTGCCGTCGAGTGGCTTCGGGTTCTTTTTGTCCCGGCCCATCGTCCAAGGGCCAATTAAGGCTGGTTCGCGCTCGCCATCTTTAATCATTGCGACGGCCCAACCTTCATCATCGTTGTTCTTTATGACTTGAGCTGTCCAGCCATTGGCCTTCCAGAGGCGCGGCTCGTGAATTTCGGTGGGCTCTTCGTGGTCGGCTTGTG
This sequence comes from Betaproteobacteria bacterium, assembly GCA_031429355.1. GTDB lineage: Bacteria > Pseudomonadota > Gammaproteobacteria > Burkholderiales > Burkholderiaceae_E > JANOZM01. Next base: position 595,865 of record JANOZM010000004.1, read on the forward strand.
CATCAAGCTCGGTTTGCGCATCGTGCTCAACATTTTGCGTCGTGGGATTTTGAGTCGTGGGATTGGGCGGCGTAGTGATAATGAATTCTCTAAAAGCTTTTTATTGGCTGTGCAGTGTACCTTGGGTAAACTGATTGCGTTGATTTCAATTTAAATATTACTTATGGTTCGCACTTGGCAAGATCGTTTGGGGTTTTCTCACAGCGATGACAATGTTCCCACTCAATCCCAAATGGTCTTGGGGGCAGGTGTTTTAGCGCTGGTGATAAGCCTTGTTAGTTTTTGGCTATTCGGTTTTGCGCGCCAGTCGTGTTTAGCCGATCGAACGGTGCAATCTAATTTTTTGTGGGCTTGCCAAAATATACCGAACGACTATCGCAAGTTTTTTAATCGTTCGCTGTGGTGCCTTATTGTCGTTTTAGTTGCTGGGGGATTGTTCGCCTGTGTTCGCCAGTTTTCACCTTCAAATGTTGCCCGCAAGGTCGCGTTTGCTTTGTTGGCTTACTGCGCGTTAGCAATTGTTTTCTGGGGCTTCCGGTTTTGGATTAACCATCAAACTTGGATTTATGAGAATGAAACCGGTGCTTTCGGTCAAGCCTTTTGCGCTAAAACCGGCCCTGATCCTGCCAATAAAGACGCCAGCATTTGTCTGCAATGGGGTTTAGAAACTAGGGCTTCTAAACCGATTACAACCGAGACTTACGATTTAGTTCAAGGCGCATTGTTTAACCACAAAGCATTTTGGGTAAAGAAAAACGGCAAGTATGCTTACCTCGATAACGCTGGAAAGCCAATTACCGATTTTATCTACGACGATGCTTCTGAGTTTGGTCTTCATGTTGCGTTGGTAAAACAAGCCAATAAATATTTTTATATAAATAGCTCAGGTAAGCCGGTAAATGATGCGCGCTTTGATGAGGCGACATTTGTTACAAAGGATCACGAGTTTTTTGCAGTGCGCGCAGGTGCGTTGTGGGGCTATGTTAATGCGCAAGGACAGGTGTCGATGGCGCTAAGCTTTAGCGAAGTCAAAGAGTCTCGCGTTGATTCTGATGTCATTGGATTTCCAGTAAAAAAAGATGGCCGCTGGGGCTTGGTGGATAGCAGCGGAAAGCCGACGTCCAGCTTTGAATTTGAATCGATTGATAGCCCATTTAAAAAAGACTATTTAGCGATTGCAGCCTGTTATGGCGCAGATCGCTGCGGTTTTATCGGGCTCGACGGCAAGCTAAAAGATCCGCGTATGTTTCGCTCGGCTACTGGGCCAGTGTTGGCGGGATCGCCAGGGTTTGCAGCGGCAACAACGGGTGAAACGCAACAAATTAAATTAGAGAAATAGTAATTACTGCCTGAGTCTCGTCGGACTGTCCACCGATAAACCACGCCTGATCTAAGTACTGTAATCCGTCGCTACGCACCGGATCAATCACCCAGCCGAGGCTATAGGAGTGATTGAAAAACGCGGCTTGTGTTTGCCGGTCAGTGCCGCTAAAAAATGCGCCTAAATTAGGATGGCTGTGGTACCAGCCGATGACTTGGCAAGAGCCACACGGTTGCTGGTTTTTATCATCGTTTAAATTTTCGTTTAACTCGGCGCACAGATCATTAGCGGCTTGCCAAACTGTACTTTCCATTCGCAACGATAACGCTGTCCCAGTCGCGTCGGGCGCGGGGCTATGAGCCAGCACTTCAATACACTCAAACTGATCTCTAGGGGTCGTCTCATTTAGGCGCGTTACGCGTCCAATGAGTAAACCGCCTTGCTCGATGGGCATTCCACTAAACCAAGTTTTTAAACCAGCTGGTGGTGTTTGCAAATGCGTTAGTACGTCGGTCACCAATTGCTCGGGTACTAAAATTATTTTGTTGTTAAGTGCAAGTTCGCTTGCATGCGCAACCATTAAATCGTTGGCGTTTGGATGTAGTGGCCAATTTATAGTTGGGCTAGTGTCGGTCCAACGAATCATGTTTTGGCCTCAAATTCATGCTTGCATTTTGGGCACGCAATGGTGCCTTGCCTGCCGGTTGGTAGGCGCATGGATTGATCGCAAGCAGGACAACGTAAAACTGTTTTTTCGGCCCGTGGATCAAATAGCCATTGGTGTCGAGCACGCACAATAGTAGGAAATAATGCGGGGTGCTGCGTGGAGGCGCGCATATACCAACGTGCGGCTGCGCCATTTGCAGGCGATTCTAAATTAAGTAGCAATGGGTCGTAAGTAAGCAACCGCACGACGCGCGAAATAAATAAATCGAGTCCTTCGCTAGCCTGCCATTGGGCGCCCAAACAAACCGTTCCATTGGTAAAAACGTTGGCATGAAAAATGGCAGTTTCGATATTGACAACCGGCGCAGCAAACGGGTAGCGAGCTGGCAACGTAATCGTAAAATCCGTTAATGCGGGACGCGTCATTGGGTACGATTCGTCTGCACTGGTTGATAAGCTAGTGCGCAGTTTTAACTGTCCGTTACTTGGGCCAAATACTTGACGCAACTGTAGTAAACCGCCCGATCGCTCAACTAAGCGATTGACCAGTTCAATATCGTTTTGTCTGCGCAGTGTTGCAGCCGAAGCCATGCTATCCCGCCACTAATACCGGTTGCACTTCAAGAATGTCGCCGTCCTTAACGCGCCCATCTAAAGCCTCACGCGGGTTCAGTACTTGGCCTGTGGTTACATTGACAAGGGTGTAGTCAGAATCGGTAGGCAGTGCCCAGTTGTTAACCGCGTGTTGCAGCAACGCAGTGCCTTGCGAAGATGGGCTTAACTCAACATCGGCGCGGCGTGTTTGATCTGCTGTTCTAACGGTTACTTTAACGTCACTCATGATGGTCCTTTAAATAGGGGATGCGGTCGAAATAATGATGGCCACAAGAAAGCCAAGCGGGCTGCCCTAAACCGAGAGCAATCGTTTGATTGATTAGATCAGAGATGGAGCACATTTCTAAAAATTCAAGCTGTACTGTTTCGCCATGACACTGTTGGCACACCATGATGCTGTCATTGACTGACTTTGCACGGCTACCGAGAAGGGCATTTAGCACTGCACTTGGCGCGCAGTGTTTACATTGGACCTTAGTAATGACGGCATCAGAAAAAATAACGGGTTCTTGTTCGCTTGCTGGATTTTTAAGAGCCAAGTTGCTTAGCCAATTAAGCAAATCGCTTTGCTCATTTTCGGGCTTCATTGCTTTCGCAATTACGCGTTTCGTTGTGTGGTTTACCGAATCTGTTTGTGTTGGCTCTAAATTGGCCGGAACAGAGCCCTGTTCGCTACACACTGGACAATCAGGATTAACTGAAAGCGTAATGCGTTGGGCGTTGGGCAAATCGCTGTCGATAAAGATGCGTGTGGCTACCGTAAGTGGTGAAGGAGGTGAGGGTGTTAAAGGTAAAGTGGACGCCGTTGGCGATTCTAATCTTTGGGCTTGAACGCGTTTAATCTTACGTACTAATTTAAAGGCTTCAGCAACGCCTAACGCTGCGCCAATGCTGGCAGTGATTGCGGTGGTTGGAACGGTCCGTTCTAAGTATGCGGCCCGCTGTAAGCCGCCACAAGAGTATCGCTTGGCGATTCGCTCATAGCTTGAGTCGGGCAAGCCGCAAGCATAACAAGCGTGATGGATTGATGCGTATTGTGTCGACGAATTAAAAGTGGAGAGATTTTTATCCGAGCGATCCGAATTTGCTGGGTAAATTTCAACGACGACATTGCGTGCATCAATCGCACAATTAATCCAAGGGCGCTCGGTGATGCGGGCAATTTCGTTAATTCGTAGTCGTGCTTCAAAATTATCAACCGCGCAAAACAATAAGTCGTATTCCAATGTTTTAGATAACGATAGAGTTTCAAAAATATTACCTGCAATAGCGCGTAATTTTGTGTTTGGGTGCAGCTCTTGGGCGCGCGAAACAACGGCCTCGGCTTTGTTTAACCCAACGTCATGACTACGTAAAAAAACCGAGCGCGTTAAGTTGGATTCTTCGGCCGTATCAACATCGTAAACATCGACGGCCCCAACGCCCATTAATAAAAAATTCTTTAGCACTTCATTGCCAATTGCACCCGCACCAATTAGTCCAATTTTTAACCCGCTAATTAGGTCTTGATCAAAACCTTTGATTTGGCGTTGGCGTGCAAAACGATCGTTTGCGATATTGAGGTCGTCTTGGGACATTTTGTTATGGCAAGCCTAAATACAAAGCTATAGTGTTCAAGCCAGAGTTCAATCGAAGTCGGTAAACGTAACTGCATGTTTGCCGGTCGAACCACATTGAATGCACTTGCCTTGATGTTCGTGCTGTAAGGCCTGAATACTCTCATCGTGATATAGGGACTGGCAACGGCTGCATTGCCAAGTTTTTTTATTAATGTCGATTGGCCCGCCGGTTAACGCATCGCGCAAGCTCTTGGCTTCGGTTTTGCTAATCATGCTGACAACCGAATCATCGTCGGGTTTCTTAAAGGATTTGCTCGATGCGTCTTGTGATGAATTGCTGCGGGTTTTGTCATCCCCAGATTGCCCATTATTGCTGGGTCGATAAGTGTCCTTGCGCTGCTCGGCCGAGCGCTTGGCGCGCTTAATGATTGAGGCGACACCCAGAACGACAACAATTAAAACAACGAGGGCAATTAAACGAGGCATAGGCTTAGATTTAAAAACGTGGGAACTTAAAAATGGAAGTATCAACAATTATAAGCACTAACGACAAAGCCCCAAGTCGCGATGACTTGGGGCTTTGTTTTTCAGACAATCAACGAATTACTGCGGCGTAAAGGTAATACGACGGTTCTTCGCTTTGTTCGCGGTTGTGTTGTTATTAACAACGGGCTTTTTCTCGCCGTAACCTGCAGCGACCAATTTCGCGGCCGGTACCGATTTCGACTTCAAGTAAGCAACAACTGACCCAGCGCGACGCACCGACAGCTTTTGGTTGTAAGCGTCACCACCATCAGTGTCAGTGTGTCCGGCAACTTCATACTTGTTGGCCGTTAAACACTTCACAACTTGATCTAAAGCACGTTTGCCAGCTGCGGTTAATGCCGAACCATTCACTTCAAAATTAACGGTAACACCTTCCATTATTTTGGCGCAGTCAACTACCGACTCAGCAACTTTTGCTGGTTCAGGTGCAGCAACCGGCGCAGCGGCTACAACTGGTGCTTCCACCTTAGCTGGTTCGGGTGCTGGAACGACGGCAGGCGCAACAGCCGGAGCAACAGCCGGAGCAACAGCGGGTGCTACTGCAGTAGCAACCGCTTTGTCTTTACAGCAATCTTCGTAGCCTGGTTTGCCGCGATTGGTAAAATACAAGAACAAGGTCAACAGCAACAACAAAAGACCGATGATCCATGCCCACAAGTCGAAGGCTCCCCAGCCTTCGCGGGTTCTTAGTTCAGAACGACTCATGATCGTGCCTCCTTAAGCTTTAGGAGCGTCGGGCGCTACACCAGCATTGAGTTCATCTTGATACTTACGCAAGGCGGCCCAATCGCCCTGTGCGCACATTTGCGCTTGGCGAGCCCAGCTTCCAGGGTTTGCTAAACGGAAATTAGGGCCAGCAGCTTCCAAAATACCTTGAACACGCGTGATTGGCGCATCGGCTAAAGCGCGGAAAGTTTTAATTCCGTCAGCCATTAACAATTCTTTGATCTTAGGTCCAATGCCTTCGATGATAATTAAATCATCTTCGCCAGCTTTTTGTGGAACAAAGCCAAATGCACCGGCAGTTGCCAAAACGCCAGCTACGGCAGCCGCTGCACCAGTAGTTTTAACTTGAGACTCTGCTAGCGAAAGCTTGGCACGTAAGTCGGCGGTGTCTGCACTAGTGCGAGTAGCATCGTCGGTTCTTGCTTTTAAGGCGGCGTTTGCAGCATCAAGCTCTGCGCGCATTTTTGTAGCGTTTGAATTTGCCGCATCTAAGTCAAGCTGCAATTTACTCGAGCTAGTTTTATAGGCATCAAACTCGGATTGCAATTTAGTCGTTTTGCCACCAGCCGCATTTAAATCGCTTTGCAAACTAGACAGCTTGGAATTAGCACCATCTAAATCTCGTTTCCAACGAGCACCAGCTTCATCACCATTACGGCGGAATAATTTGTCAAATAATTGCCATAACAACCAACCCGCGGCCAAACCGGCCAAGAACCATAACCAGCAGCATGAAAAACTAGACATTCTTTATCTCCGTAAATTGCAACCAAAATAACAAACTAAAAATTCAACACTGTTTTTTAGTAAACCAGCCGATCGCATGCAAACGGCGCTTGAACATCGGAGCACCCAACTTAGACGATTAAGATTGAACGAACGGAAACGAATACAAGTTGAGCGTGTAGTTCGAACGCTCCTATTGCCGAATGGTAACGCAGTTATGAGAGGTTTGGACGCAGCGAGGGTTTGATTCAATAGTCTGACGCAAATTTCCCGATCAATCTTGGATTGCTTAGTGCGCTGATCCGTATTGCGTGCACATTATCTTCGCTACCGCGCGCAGTTCTTTTGAAGCAAGATTGTTAGCAGCCAAGAGGCCGAAAAACTCGAACGCTAACTGCTTTGATATTGTAATTGCTTCGTTGCTCGCGCCAACGAAGCGCCCCGTAGCGTCAAAAGGCGAATATTCCGGGGGGCGGCCCATTTGAGGTGCCCAGCGCATTGCAAGCATGTCGTAACAAGGAGCCAGTTTAAATTTGGTTTTCCAAATACTTTTTGGTTCGTCCACGATAACGCTGAGGTTGCCCGCGTGCATATCGGTATTGCCAATAAGACCGCCAAAAAGATAAAGAATATTGATTGTTCGGATTGCGTTTTGGTCTAGTTTTTTCAGCAAATGTAATTGTTTGCCAGTGTCAACCCAATGTTTAATCGGCGCTGGAATAAAAGCTTGATGCAGTTGCGCAAACGAAATCATATGTCGCCGGCCGCACGCGCCAACTCGGTCAATGCGCTCACTTTCTAAAAAGGTGCGATTTGGCTCGGTAACTAAACTGCTTACAGGGACTTCAAATCCAGCGTGTGCCAATACTTCCGAAGCCAGTTGTTCGGTCACCAGCAAATCGTGCCACCGCTGGCCAACCGGCGTATCCAATGGAAAGTTTGTGTATTTGACGATGTACTCGGTTGAGGTGCCTTGGACATTGACGCGAGTCACAAATTTTGGTTGTTCGCCGTCGGCGCTTGATTTACCTGGTAAACCGTTAAATTGTTGATCTTGAGCTAGCAGCTCATAGTGCTTTGCTACGCTATTTGTTGATATACCTTCAACTGAGCAAGTTGCTTGCCAAAGTTCAGGCGCGTTGTCTCCCAAAAGCACGGCGCCGCGCGAGTCAACTTTGCTGCTAAGCGCTGCGTACAAGTGTTGCGAGCTGTTCCATTGCTCTGAGTTTGTCGGCAAGAAGGGACTGTAAGTGCGAATTTCTTGAACTCTTTGACGACCTAAAAAACCTTGAAGTAACAAGGGGCTGAGGTACCAAGGCAAAGGTTCATTGCTTTTTTTTGGATCAAATACATCACGTCCAAACTCAGTCTCAACACACAGTGCGCCGCCGGTCAAATGGATAAGCTCGCCAAATTTTGAAATTGATCCTTGGTCAGTAACCCAATGCAACGATTGCGCGCTTGAGTACCCCAATATGGGTTCTAACAAACCGTATAAGGTGTTTTTCCCATTGCCAATGTGAGCAATGGGTAAGGTGCTTTTATTAATTGCGCGCGAAATCGTTGGCTGGCTAACGCCCAACGCCAAGCCAAGGGAGGTAGCGCTTAAAGGGCCATTTTTCTCTAAAACACTGAATAGATCGGCGCTAATCAAAATAACAGCTTATTTTTGTTAAAGATCAACAGTTTATAACGATTTTTAGAAGGTTAGCAACTTGTTTTGAATAAATAATGAATGATTAATGGATTGTATTTGAATAGAAAAATCCAATCAAAGTAAGGTTTTAACTTTGCACCTTACCCCGATTGAGCAGAAAATTTACGCTTCGCAACTATTACTTTACAACTTGAACTTCGGTCACCACATAGTTTCTGCCTTGTTTTTCAGCAGCAAATTTAATTTTGTCGCCTACTTTGAGGTCTTTAAACAGCGCAGCTTCTTTCATTTGAAACACCATCGTCATGCCTGGCATTTCGAGGTTTTTAATCTCGCCGTGCTTTAAAGTGATTTTTAGATTCTCTAGGTCGATCTTACGAACTTCGGCGTCTGCCATTGTGGCTGCAGGTTGGGTCTGCTCTTTCGGGGCGTGATCTTTAGCAGGATGTTCTTTTGACGATTGATCGACAACGGCTCGATCCATATTTTTTGCAATTAGTGGGCTGGCTTGCACAGAAAGCGATAGGCCTAAAGTGGTCGCGGTAATAATCAATTGGGCGATAGTTTTTGAAGTGTTCATTTGTAGTTCCTTTATTTAATGGTGTAGCGTTGTTTAAGTTGATTAGTGCCCCGAATGGCCTTTACTTGCAGCCCCTCCGCGTGGTTTTTTTACCTGCACTTCAATATTTTTTGCCGGCATGCGCTCTGCCTTCATCGCTTGCCCGCCTTCGGCCGCAAAACGAGACGGGTCGGGTAGTGCGCCTTTCCATTCAAACGCGACGGTGCCCGGCGGGTGTTTGTACCAACCGGGGTCTTTATAGTCACCTGGTTTTTGATCTTTGCGTACCTTTACCATACTAAACATTCCGCCCATTTCTACAGAACCAAACGGCCCGTCGCCGGTCATCATCGGTGCCGTGTTGTCCGGAATTGGCATATCCATTTCGGCCATGTCAGCCATGCCGCGTTCGCTCATCGCCATATAGTCAGGAATGAGCTTCGTAATTTGTTTGGCTACTTTGCGATGGTCAACGCCAATCATTGTCGGTACGTCGTGGCCCATTGCATTCATGGTGTGATGGCTTTTATGGCAATGAAACGCCCAATCGCCTTCTTCGTCGGCAATAAATTCGAATTGGCGCATTTGACCAACTGCAATATCGGTGGTCACTTCGGGCCAACGCGAACCGATGGGCGTGGGACCACCATCCGTTCCGGTGACGGTAAATTCATGGCCATGAATATGAATCGGGTGGTTTGTCATTGTTAAGTTTCCAAACCGCATGCGAACGCGGTCATTCTTACGTACAACGAACGGATCGATCCCTGGGAATACACGACTGTTCCAAGTCCACAAATTAAAATCGACCATTGTCATAATTTTTGGCGTGTAAGCACCTGGATCGATGTCGTAACTATTGAGTAAAACGCAAAAGTCACGATCGACTTCTTCAATCAGTGGATGTTTGTTTTTTGGGTGGGTGACCCAAAAGCCCATCATGCCCATCGCCATTTGCGTCATTTCATCGGCGTGTGGGTGGTACATAAACGTGCCGGGCCGCCGCGCGATAAATTCGTACACAAACGTTTGTCCTGGTTTTATCGACGGCTGGTTTAAGCCCGAGACACCGTCCATGCCGTTTGGCAGGCGCTGACCGTGCCAATGCACGCTGGTGTGTTCGGGTAACTTGTTGGTTACAAAGAAACGTACGCGATCACCTTCGACAACTTCGATAGTTGGACCTGGGGATTGACCGTTGTAGCCCCAAAGATGGGCCTTAAAACCGGGTGACATTTCTCGCACAACTGGTTCAGCCACTAAATGAAATTCTTTGACGCCTTGGTTCATCCGCCATGGCAAGGTCCAACCGTTTGGCGTCACTACAGGGTTATACGGCCTGCCTGTATTGGGTACCAAGGGCGGCATCGTGCTGGTTTTAGTTTGGATGACGGGTTCAGGCAAGGCTGCCATGGCAACTCGGCTGACCGATGCAGCCGCTACTGCGCCACCGGCAATGCCGGCCGATTTAAAAAAGTTTCTGCGTGAGTTCACTTGTTAATTCCTAATCAAAGTCTAGTAGTTCGAGCGATAGATTGTTTTGTATTGTTTTGCATTAGTGGCCAGCGCTACTTGCAGACGATCCGGTCTGCATCGCAGCAACAGGAATGGCCATTGGCTTGCCGACAATTGAGGCATGCAATGCCGCGTCAGCTAACCAAAACTGCTGCTGCGCATTGATGGCGGCAATAACACTAGAGACTTGATCGCGCGAATCGGCCAGTAGTTCGAAGACACCAATAATCATGCCGTTGTAACGCAAAATATTTTCGTCATTAATAATTTTGCGCAACGGCACAATTTCATCACGATAGTGTTTGGCAATATCGTAAGTTGTGCGATAGGCCGAATAGCTCTCACGCAAATGCGAACCAGCTGCGCGTGTAGTGGCTTCCAATTGATTGCTAGCGACCAGCATTTGCGCACTCATGGTCTCACGTTGCAGGCCACCCCAATCGAATATGGGTAATCGCAGTTCTATTTCAAAACCACGACTCGTGCTGCGCGACGAATGATCAAAAACAGTGTCTTTGCGTGCCGCTAATTCAATATCGGTAAAGCTAGTAACGTAGTTCAAACCTTGCGCTTTTGCAGTCGCATTTAGTGCTAGTTTTGCGATGCCAATGTCTAAACGTTCTTTGCTAGCTAGTGCACCTACCTCTGAGCCGTCGCGGGGTTTTGCTGGAAGCTCGGGTAAGCGATCAGGAACTGCTAATTTGTTAGCTTGCTCATCGGTTAATCCTAAAACACGAATGAGGGCTTCTCTGGCAACGGTGGTTGCATGCGTTGCAGTGGCTAATTGCGTTGCCGAATCAGCATAAAACGCTTGTTGTCGAGCGCGCTGTAACTTATTGAAATTACCCACCGTTTGCATCCGGCGGGCAAGCTCGGCGCTGGCTTCGGCAATGTCGTTAACTTGTTGAGCGTAGACCAACATTTGTTCGGCTGCGACCGCGCGAACCCACGCTTGGCGCACCTCGGTGACATGCTCAATTGTTTGGGTTGCAAGTTGTAATTGCACTTGCTCGATACGTTGCGTGGCAATGCTCGCACGACGGGGCAATGACAGTAAATCGAGCAAACCAAAGCCCAACATGCGACCAATTTCAAGTTCGTCGCCGGAGCGAATTCTTTCAAACGAAAAAATCGGGTTTGCAATTCTTGCGCTTTGCGCTGCGCTAGCACCATTGGCCCAGCTTTGGGCTAATAATGCTTGCAAGGCAGGGCTGTTGGTCATAGCGAGCTCGACCGCGTCGCGCTGATTTATTGGTTTTTGTAAAAGATTTTCGGCGCGTGCTTGCATTGCTTGGCGCTGTGCTGGCGATCGCGCAAGTTCAAGCTTGCCGTTGCCAAATTCGGCGGTGACTTGATTCGCTGTACTGACCGATTGATTAATGTCGAAACTTGCGCAACCTGAAAGCGCGAGTGCAACAGCCGTCAAGACAAATAGGGTTTGCTTAGGCTTCATCATTTAGTTCCGTGACCTGCATGTGGGTTCGCTGGTTGCGCTGGTTTTGGTGGAATAGCGGTGGCCGGTGATGGCTGTGTAGAAGGCGATCTCGACGGTATTTCGGTTGGTTTCTTGCCAGATTCAGCATCGGGTTCTTGCGCCTCTTTTAAGTAGGCACGCCATCCGCCAATACGACCAACTTCATCGTTCGCAGCTTTCCAGTTAGCCGCTTTTTCGTCGGAATAGGGTCGATAATTATCAAACGAAGATTTGTGATTTAAAGCTTGTTTAGGGGGTTGCTTGGTTGCAGCGGCCATTGGTTTTGCAGGGGTTGTTGTTGGGGCTGTGACTGTTGCAGTTGGACTGGCGGCCGGTTTGTCTTGGGCTAGGCTCAGGCTGTTTAAATGCAAAGCGGCTAAGCTCGCAAGAAGCCATCGTTGGAGATGTAAGTTCATTAGTAATCCGAGTGTTAACTGTTAAAACAAAAAATTCGACTGTGCGCGTAATGGATGCAAGCTGCGCAGTGCTGACTACAGGGGGACTAAATACAGGAGGGCTAACTACGCGAATCGCAGCAAGTAAAATTGCTACATCGCAAGTGGCCGCAACTAATTTAAAAGTTAGGGGCGTGCGAAAGCCCCTAGAGCCCTAAGGCTCTAGGCGAGGGTTGCTCGCGGAGGTCGTTTTGGACCTTCAAGGCTAGGGCCGAAGAAGGCCAATTGGTAGGTTTGCAAAAACACTTCAATTGAGGGTAGCTTGCTAAACGGTGTATTGGTTGGCGGAACTGCACAAACGTTGCAACACAAATCGCAGGCGGGACACTGCTCTGCAAAGTGCGCAACAGTATTGTGCGAACCGGTTTCGTGTTTTTTGTGATCCGTTGAATGGGTCATTTCTGCGTGACTAACAGCGTGACTAAGCGTGTGCATAGCCGTGTGACTAAGATCGTGCGTGGTTGCGTGGTGCATTTTTTCAGCGGGAAGCTGTTCGCTGTGCGCTGCAGCTTGCGAGTGATGAGCCGTTGCACAAAACTGCATGCGCGACGCTGCGAAACCCTGCACGGGGATCGACAGAACGAGCAAGCAAGCAAGAATGTGGCGAAAAAGCGTTGTCATATGTTTAGAGTACGTTAAATTCTTGTCGTTCGTCAACGCACCGGCATTACATCGACCGCCAACATTGTGTACTTACGCGCTTTTCAGTCGCTGGTATCCGGCGTACAGGGCCGCATAAATCGGGCCAGGCTTACCATTGCCAACAGGACGACCATCGAGCATCGTGACGGGCAATACTTCTTTAGTGGCAGAACTAAGCAATATTTCGTCAGCGGTTAGCACTTCGCTTTGATCGACATTGCGCAACTCAAAGGAAATATTTTGGTCTTTGCAGAGAGTTTCTAGTAAACCATAGCGAATGCCGCGCAATACCAAGTGATTACTTTTTGCGCCCAACACTTTGCCATCTTTAACAATCCACACATTGCTGGCGGCGGCTTCGCTTAAATTTTTATCACGAAACATAATGGTTTCCATGCTGCCCACATCGGCACTAATTTGCCTAGAAAAAACCGAGCCTAACAATGAAGTGCTTTTAATATGCGCCTTTTGCCAACGAAAATCTTGCGCGCTAACGCAACTGACCCCCATTGCGCGTTGTTCCGTGCTTGCGGGTTTTATTGGTTGAATAAAGGCAAACACGGTAGGCTCAAGATCGCTTGGCATTACGTGATCGCGCATTGCAATACCGCGGGTAATTTGCAAATAGATTAAATAGTCTTTGGTTTGATCTGATTGTTCGGCTAATGCCTTAAACAGTTCTATCCATTGCGGCCTAGTCTTCGGGTTACCAATTCGCATCTCAGCTAGGCTCCCCTCAAGACGCGAAAGATGATCGTCCATGCGAAACGGTTTACCTGCGTATAGGGGCACTACTTCGTAAACGCCATCGCCAAAAATAAAGCCGCGATCCATTACGCTGACCTGTGCTTTGTCGATCGTAGTGAACTGACCATTGAGGTAGCACGGTAAAGGAGTTAAATTTGATGGTTTCATGGGCTTGATTGGGATTGGGTTACTTTACGAGGCTAAGGCTGTATTTGGAGGCTAAGATTATATTCGGAGGCAAAAACTAAATTAAGCGATTTGATCATAACGTGCGTTGCGCAACACATGGCCTGCATGGGCCGCGATGGTCTGTCCCTGAAGCGCTGCTAGTTGGCCGTTCACGTAAACTCTATGAATACCAATTGATGGCAAGGTAGGTTGTGCAAAGGTTGCTTGATCCGCGATCACGTTTGAATCAAAAAGCACCAAGTCGGCGGCCCATTGTGTTTGCAGTTGACCCCTTGCCGGGCGTTGGTTTTGTGGGTTTTTTTGTTCTTGATCTAAACCAAAACGACTAGCACTAAGGCCCGTCATTTTGTGAACGGCCGTCTCTAAAGGAAACAACTTAAGCTCGCGGCTATAGCGACCTAATACTCTTGGAAAGCTCCCCCAAAGACGAGGATGTGGTGCAGGACCATGCGCGATACCATCAGAGCCAATCATCGTTAAGGGGTGGCTGAGTATGCGTTGCACATCGCCTTCGTCCATTGCAAAATACACGGCACCTGCGGGCTGTAGTTGTTGGGCTAAAAGTTGTGGATCGACGCCGCGTTCTTTCGCTAAAGTAAACAGTGATTGACCCGCTGCACTAGGGTCGGCCTTGGACCAAGTGACCAAAATTTCGCGCGATACCGCCACGCGCTCCGGTAGCAACATAGTGCTCGAGGCATCGTAGGGATAACAGTCGAGACAGATGTTCTGATTTTTTGCCGCTTGTTCAATGCGCTTTAAGCTGGCTTGCGAAGTGCCCGCATTGTGCGAACCGATGACTTTGTGGTGAGAAAGAATGACACTGCATTGCGCTTCTTGTCCAACGCTAAAAGCCTCTTGCATTGCCTCTTGCAAACGATCCGCCTCGTCACGTAAGTGCATGGTCACCGGTGCATTAAAGGCGGTTAATGGTTTGCAAACCGCGATTAATTCTGCAGTTGTTGCGGCGCGAGCTGGTGGATAAAATACACCAGTCGATAGACCCAAGGCGCCCTGTTGCAATGCTAAAGTAACTTGCTGAGCCATCCATTGCTTAGCGGCCTCCGGCGCTTCTTCTTGTAAATTAATACCACTGGCTACGCGCAACGTGGTGTGACCTACTAAGCAGCCGACGTTGCAAATTGGACGCTGCGCTTCGAGGGCTGAAAGGTAATCGCCGAAGCTAGAATGCTGATATTGATCCGAACCTAAAATATCTAAAGGCGCGGGCGGATCTGCGTGAACTAAGGGCGCTAAACTAATGCCGCAATTGCCTGTGATGACGGTGGTCACGCCTTGAGATAATTTTGGATGAATGCTCAGCGTAGCGTTACTTTGCAACATTAATGCATCATCATGCGTATGGACATCGATGAAACCAGGCGCCAAGCAAAGACCAGTGCAGTCGATCGTTTCTAGTTCAACACAATTAAACAAACTCGTTGCAATTGCTTCGGGATATTGTGAAATTGCAGCAACGAGGCCGTTAGCTACTAACAATTCGCCGTAAAAACTAGGTAAACCCGAGCCATCAATTATTTGTGCGTTTTTAAATAGTGTGGCATTCAATTCAATATTACCTAGTCTACTTTTGCGCCAGAGCGCTTTACAATTTGCGCCCACTGCGGACGTTCTTTTTTGGCGCGATCAAACAGTTTTTCTAATGGTCCAGTGTTGACTTCAAACCCTAATTGCGCGTAGCGTTCCATTATATTGGGTAGGGCTAAAATTTTATTAATTTCTTCATTTAATTTTTGAACTACATCCCTTGGTATGCCCATTGGCCCAACAATGCCACCCCAAGCGGTGGTCTCGTAGCCTTTAACGCCGGCTTGTTCAATCGTAGGTAAATCGGGTGCTAGCGGGCTGCGCCTGCCACCCGAAACACCAAGGGCACGTACCCGACCAGCCTTTACATGAGGCAATGCGGAGGTTAAGTTGTCAAACATCATTTCGATTTGACCGCCGATTAAATCGTTAATCGCTTGCGGGCTACCGCGATAAGGAACGTGGGTTACATAAGTGCCCGTCAAAGCCTTAAACAACTCACCACCCAGATGACCAGTTGTTCCGTTGCCGGCCGAACCCATGGATAGTTTTCCGGGGCGGCTTTTTGCGTAAGCAATGAGTTCTGCAACAGTCTTTACAGGCAGCGCATTGTTGACAATAAGAACATTTTGTACGTCGCCTAAATGCGCAATACCCGTGAGTTGATTATCGGCGTCGTAGGGTAATTTGGTATAAAGACTTTGGTTAATCGCTAGCGTAACAACGTTGCCGTAGCCTAACGTTGTACCGTCTGGCGTTGCGCGTGCAATCTCTTGAATACCAATTGCACCACCGGCACCGGGCTTGTTATCCACAATAACTGGCTGGCCCAACGCTTTAGCTAATTCGGCTGCAAGAATTCTACAAATAACATCGGGTGAGCCGCCTGCTGCGGAGGGTACTATCAACTTAAGAGGTTTGTTGGGCAACGCTGCGAATGCTAAATTTGGAGCGACACTAGCCGCAATCGATAGACCTAGCCATGATTTTAAGTGTTGACGACGAATATGCATAATTGACCTTGCCAATAAGAATGAGGCTAATCTTGCTGGCGGGGGCTTGCCTCATCAAACGATAGTTTGGTAATCTGTCATGAGAAAAAATCATAGCCAAGCGAACGCCTAGCCTATATGAGTGCACGATTACCCTCCACGCAAGCGCTGCAATGCTTTGAAGCCAGTGCGCGCTTGGGCTCGTTTACTGCCGCTGGACAAGAGCTTAATCTAACCCAAGGCGGGGTTAGCCGCCAGCTACAAACCTTAGAGCGATTGTTGGGTGCGCAATTGCTTGATCGCACAGCCGCTGGTTTAAAACTCACCCTTGTTGGGCAGCAATATTTAGATGCGGTTCTACCATCCTTAAGAGCCATCGAATCGGCCGGGGCCGACCTGCAAGCGCAGCGTGGCCAAGCCAGCGTATTAAATTTGTCAATTCCTGCCTCTTGGGGCAACTATTGGTTGATTCCTCGGTTAGGATCGTTAGCGCAAAAAAACCCTAAACTAAACGTCAACTTGTTTACAAAGGTGGGACAGGCCGATTTTAGTAACCGCTTAATCGACGCCGCGGTCGAGTTTCATCGCACTGAACTAAGCGAACCAACGACTTCTGAATTTGTAATGCCCTTACAGTTACGCCCTTACGCAAGCCTAGATTGGCTTAAGCGTTACGGACGACAGTGGGAGCAAGGAACGGTCGATGCCAACCAGCTACTGCAACATACAACATTGCCTAATGCTTGGAGTGCGTGGCAAGAAAAAGCCAAACGCAAGCAACCGATACAAGCCAGTGGCTCGCGCTTTGATTTAATGTTTATGTGTATGCACGCCGCGGTCGGCTCAAGCGGCGTAGCGCTATTACCCGCCTTTATGACGTTGCAACTGGTTCGTTCACGGCAACTAAAAGTGCTGTCGCCCATTACATGGCAGAGTGACGGCGGTTATTATTTGCGAGCATCCCCACTGCTGCGAAACGCAATTGCTTTGCGTAATTTTAGCCAATGGTTGAAAATGCAAGCGACTGGCTAAAGTCGTGTCGTCAGTCAAAACAATCGTCAGACTAAATTTATAAGAAAAATATAATGCCCTTACCAAAAAACGAATCTGTGCAACGCCCTGAATTAACGGCAAACGAAGCAGCCAAGGTCGACGCAAAACCTGTCTTGGCTGACCATATCGTAACGACTTCGCACAGTTTGAAGTTAATGGCGGGCACTTTAAAGTACACCGCAACTTGCGGCACCGTTCTGATAAACGAAGACCAAGAAAAAGACGGCGTCTTTGAAGGTGCAAAGCCTAAAGCGCAAATGTTTTTTATTGCCTACACTTTACAGGGCGTTAAAGACAGTGCAACACGGCCTTTGCTGTTTAGCTTTAATGGTGGTCCCGGATCGTCTAGCGTTTGGCTGCACTTAGGGATTGCTGGCCCCAAGCGAGTGCCTTGCGATGCAATGGGTAATCCGTCGTTGCCACATCGTTTGGTGGATAACGAGCATACATTGTTAGCCGAAGCCGATCTGGTGTTTATTGACCCCATTGGCACTGGTTTTAGTCGAATGGTGGAAGGCGAAAAAACTAAAGAGTTTCACGATTACCAACGCGATGTTGAATCGGTCGGAGAATTCATACGCCTTTACTTAAGCCAAAACAATCGCTGGAATTCACCTAAGTTTTTAATGGGTGAAAGTTACGGCACAACGCGTGCAGCGGGGTTGTCGAATCACTTACAAGAAAAGCACGGCATTGCGCTTAATGGAATCGCGTTAGTGAGTTGCGCCGTAGAGTTTCAAACACTGTGTTTTGATCACGGCAACGATCTACCCTATGTTATTTATTTACCAGGCTACGCGGCTACTGCGTGGTATCACAAAGCCTTAGCACCGGTTTTGCAAAAGCAATCACTGGCCGCAGTGGTAGCCGCTGCTGAAAAATTTGCGAACGACATTTACCATGTGGCATTGCTAAAAGGCGCGCGTATAACAGCCAAAGAGCGCGAAGAGGTTGCGCAACAAGTAGCGCTTTATAGCGGCCTGTCTAAAGAGTTTGTATTAGATTGCAATTTGCGCGTCAGCGATAGCCGGTTCTTTAAAGAACTACTGCGGGCGCGCGGACAAATTGTTGGTCGCTTAGACAGTCGTTTTATTGGTTACGATAAAGACAGTGGCGGCGAAACAATAGAACACGATCCAAGTTTCAATGGGCTGAGGCAAGCTTATTCGAGTTGCATCAACCAGTACTTGCGCGAAGACCTGAAGTTTACGCAAACCAATCCGTATAACGTTATTGCTTTGCTTTGGGATAAATGGAGTTACAAAGAGTTTACTAATAAGTATGTCAATGTTGGCGATAGCCTACGCCAAGCAATGCACGGCAACCCAAACTTAAAAATTTATGTGGCCAGCGGTTACTATGATTTAGCAACCCCGCACGCATCGGGCGACTTTACGCTAGCGCACTTAGGTTTGCACGAGAGTCTGCGAAAGAACATACAAATTCGATATTACGAATCGGGTCATATGATGTATGTTCATAAAGCGTCGTTAGAGCAAATGGGTAAAGATCTTAGACAATTAGTGAAGTCTTAAATTGTTTGACCATTTGCTTAATCGATTCACTGATTTATGCGATTGCCAAATTACCACGGACCCATTTTGACATAGCCACCGCCCTGAAAGCGTGTGGCTGGGTCTTGGGCGTCAACCGGTAACGTTTCCATTTCGGCGCGAAACGCTTCGGTGTCATCTTGTGGTTGGTACCCCAAGTGACCCGCTTTGCTGTTATCCCACCAGCACCCCTTGTTGTTCGATACGCCATACACAATAGTGTGATCCACGCGCGGGCAGGCCAAACTACAGCGCACCAATTCAATTAAATCGCGAAACGATAACCAAGTAACCAACATGCGTCGGTCTTTGGGTTTTGGAAAACAAGACCCAATGCGTAAACAAACCGATTCGATGCCATAACGATCAAAATAAAAACGGGCCATGTTTTCGCCGTAAGCTTTACTCACACCGTAGTTACTGTCAGGTCGTTGCAGGCAGTTTGAGTCGATGTTGGTGGTTACGGGATGAAAGCCAATGGCGTGGTTGCTGCTTGCAAAAATAACCCGCTTAACACCGTGAATTCGCGCAGCCTCGTAAATGTTGTACACGCCTTTAATATTGGCTTCTAACACTTCATCGAAATGGCCTTCTACGGACTTGCCACCAAAATGCACAATGGCATCGCAGCCCGCCACTAAATCGATGATGGCTTGTTTGTCAGCTAAGTTGGCGGCAACAAATTCTTCGCCAGAAGGGATGTCAAGAACCGGGTCTGGCAAGGGATTTATATCGCTTAAACGAATTGATTGAAGGAAAGGCTTTAGTCCGGCACGAAGCACCGTGCCTAAGGCGCCTGAGGCACCCGTTAGTAAGATTTTTTCGTACTGAACTTTAGTTGCCATAGAAAATTATTTTGCGAACAATTGACCGATATCGGCAAAGGCTTTGAACTCTAAAGAATTACCTGCTGGGTCCATAAAAAACATGGTGGCTTGTTCGCCTACAAGGCCTTTAAAGCGAATATAAGGTTCGATGACAAATTCTGTATCGTGTTCTTTTAAACGAGCGGCTAAAGCTTCCCAATCGCTCATGGTGAGCACTACGCCGAAATGTGGAACTGGGACGTCTTTTCCGTCTACGCCGTTATGTGCATTGTCTTTAGCCATGCGCGAGCGAATTGCATTGGGAGTGTGCTCGGGTGCTAAATGCGCAACAATTTGGTGACCAAATAAATTAAAGTCAATCCACTCATCAGAAGAGCGACCTTCTGGGCAATTTAAAAGCGTGCCGTAAAAGTGTCTTGCTTTGGGTAAGTTGTCGACTGGAAATGCGATGTGGAAAGGTTGGATAGACATAGATTGGGCATAAAAAGAGCAAAATGACTTTATACCAGCAATCGCTGTTTCGCCAATAAGCGAAATCCCATTTCGTGAATTTTAACGCAACCGTTCATCCTCTATCAATGACCAATAAACCGCTCGCTTGACGCTAGTTTGGTACATCGTTCGGATAGCTCAATACATATTATTTTGCCCAGATTACCCTAGGCGCTAAGACTCTATTTGAATTGATCCGCAATGTATTCAAGCCGCACCTTTTTTTCGTTATTCTCTAGCAAATCTATGTTGCAAAGCGCATCAAGACTATTGATAGCTTTGGTGGTTTTGTTGCTAGGTCAACAAATTGCACAAGCGGCTTATGTACAGCGATACTCCACAATTACCAACGGCGCGCTTACTTTTACTGGCAACAGCTTGGGCTTGGATAAAGCTAGTGGTGCCAACGGACCAGGAACAGCCGGTGGAATTGGAACTTTTTCATCTTTAAACACGACATTGGTAGATGGTACTTTCCCAGCGGGTAC
This sequence comes from Betaproteobacteria bacterium, assembly GCA_031429355.1. Classification (GTDB taxonomy): domain Bacteria; phylum Pseudomonadota; class Gammaproteobacteria; order Burkholderiales; family Burkholderiaceae_E; genus JANOZM01. The sequence continues at coordinate 616,215 of JANOZM010000004.1, forward strand.
TACTGCGGATTGGACAAGAAACGGATCTTCAGCAAACTTAGTCATTCCAGCCGGTAGCACGATTCTTTATGCCGAACTGATTTGGAGTGGAAGCTACAGCTATGGCGGCGAGGATGTCAGCGCTTCAATTAACGTTCCGGTTGGTTTCCAAACGCCGCTCGGATCTAACATCGTTACACCAGCAGCGGCAACGGCGCAAAAGGTTGGAACTGGTTCCGGTGGCACTTGTAGCGCTGGCCCATGTTTTTATGTTCGTTCTGCCGATGTAACTAATTTGGTTAAGGCTGCGGGCGCAGGCTTGTATTCCACATTAGGTGTGCCTGCAACGCAGGGAACAACTGAAAATAACGCCAACGTTGCCGGTTGGACTTTGGCGGTTGTGTATCAAAACGGAAATTTGCCTTCGCGTAATCTAAATTTGTTTGTTGGATCCGAAATTGGTGGTTCAGCAGCAGCAACTGTTTCTGGATTTTGTACTCCACCAACAGGGCCACGGTCTGGACGGCTGTTGGTTAGTGCGATTGAAGGCGATTCAGGCATTGCTGGAGATCAAATGCAATTTGGGCCGACTGCAGCCAGCCTAACGGCCTTGTCTGGACCACGAAATCCGGTGGGAAACTTTTTTGCAGGTCAAATTAACGATGACCTAGGAAATTTAAATACGACCGGAACATTCGGAACGCGAAACCATACTGCTGGTGCACCAAGCTCAGGCGCGCGGCAAGGCTACGATATTACTAACGTCGATATTTCGACCTTGCTTTCAAATAATCAAACCAGCGCGGCGGCGCGCGGAACCACAACTGGCGATCAATTTTTAATTAATGCGCTTGGTTTACAAATTAATGTAGGTTCACCTATTTTTCCAGTCTCAACAAAGACGGTTGATAAAACAATAGCCAAAGTTGGCGATATTCTGACCTACTCGGTTAGTCTCGATAACTCAACGGGCACCGCAGATGCAAACAACGTTATATTCAAAGATCCGCTACCAGCAGGCTTAAGTTACGTCGCCGGAAGCTTGACAATCGATGGTGTCGCTAACGCTGGAAACATCGCAACTGGGGTCAACTTAGGTACAGTTGCTGCAGGTGCGAAAAAAGTTGCTTCGTTTAAAGTGCGTGTCGATAGCATCCCGAATGCACCTGCGGTCGCGCAGTATACAAACTCGGCAACTTGGGATTATCAGTTTATTAGTTGCGCTGGGCAACCTACTAGTTTTGGTACGGTGACAACCAACCCCGTAACGACTCGGGTTGCGCGTTTAGCCTTGACTAAATTAGCCAATCCATCGGGAAGCGTTGCGCCTAACGATGTTGTAACTTACACAATTACGGCAAGCAATAATGGTACGGCCGATTCAAGCGGCACGACTTTGCAAGATCTTGTACCCAGCAATATGACTTATGTTGCAAGCAGCAGCACCTTGAACGGGACAGCCATCGCCGACATAGCTGGCGCAATGCCTTATGTGTCAAGCCAGTTAGTTAATAATTCAGGCCAACCAAGCGGTGTCCTTGCAAGTGGACAAAGCGCCGTAGTGACGTTTAAAGCGCGCGTTAACACCAATGCAAACGGTTCGATTAGCAACACAGCAGTGGGTGATATTGATGGTTCGTTGGGTGGCGCTGCTTCGATTTCAGCGACAGCTTCGAATCCAATTGGCTTAGTGGCCGATCTCAGCGTAGTGAAAAGTGGCCCGAGCAATTTAACGCCAAGCGGGAATGTTATTTATAGCATTGTGGTTTCCAATGCTGGCCCAAGCTCGGCTAACGGGGCAACAGTATCGGATGTGTTTCCAACGGACATTACATTAAACAGCGCGACTTGTACTGCAACAACAGGTGGTGCCTTGTGCCCGGCCTCTATAAGTACGGCCAGCAATACATTGTCAGCAGTGATTGCAACAATGCCTGCAGGTTCGTCGATTACATTTTCTGCCTCAGGCACGGTCGCTGCTGCTGCAACAGGTGTTAAAACTAATACAGCCATTGTTACAGCGCCGAGTGATGTGACCGATCCAAGTGCTGGCAACAATACTAGTTCGGTTGCTAGTACGGTTAATCCGGTGGCTGATTTAGTAGTAACAAAAACTGGGCCAAGCACGGCCAATGCGGGTACCGCAATTAGTTATCGAGTTGCTATTCGTAACGATGGTCCAAGCGCTGCAAATAACGCAACATTTAACGACCCAGTACCCAATGGCGTGTCTGCTATTAGCGCAACGTGTACTTTGCCAACTGGAGGCGCTGCATGCCCAGCGTCCCTAACAGTTTCGGGTAATACTGTGTCGGGTGCTATCCCGACGATGCCTGCTGGCGGAGCCGTTGTTATTGTAATTAACGGAACTATTTTGCCTTCGGCTACAGGCTCACTAAGCAACACCGCTACAGCAGCACCGCCTTCGGGAACAACTGACCCAAATGCCGGTAATAGTTCAAGCACTGTGGCCACGAGCTTAGATCGTGTAGCTGATGTATCCATTGTAAAAACAGGCCCCAGCGTATTTACCCCAGGTTCAGCGGTAAGTTACTCTGTAGTAATTCGTAATGCAGGCCCAAGCGCGGCTGACGGCACTAGTTTTTCCGATGGTGTTCCGGCAAGTATTTTTGGTGTTGGTGCAAGCTGTGGAAATGCAACCGGCGGTGCGGTTTGTCCTGCTTCGGTAACCGTAGCGGGCAATGCAGTTTCAGGCCTGATTGCAACGATGCCAGCGGGCTCATCAGTAACCATCACTATTAACGGAACAGTCACTGCGGGGGCAACTGGAACGGTTTCCAACTCGGCTGCAGTTACTTTACCAACAGGAACCACCGATCCAGACCCAACGAATAACGGTAGTACTACATCGGGCACTGTTAATGCAGCCGCCGATTTGTCGGTCGTAAAAACGGGACCAAGTACGATTAATGCCGGTGGAACCATGGTGTATACCTTGGTGTTCCGAAACAACGGCCCAAGCGATGTGTTTAACGTCAGTATTGGCGACAACTCGCCCGCCGACTTAGGTACGGTTGTTGCAAGCTGCACTGGCACAACAGGCGGTGCTAACTGCCCAACTAGTTTTGCTATTTCCGGCAGCAATATGTCGTCAACCATCCCAGTGTTTCCAGCGGGTTCAACGCTTACCATTCAAATATCCGGAACTGTATCGGGAAGTGCTAGTGGCACTATCAGTAATACGGCCACCATTACCAACCCGGCGGGTGTGCCCGATACGACCCCAGGAAATAATTCGTCCTCAGTGTCAACTACGATTGCTGCAGTTGCCAATCTAAAAGTAGTGAAGACAGGTCCGTCCACAGTTAGCGCGGGCAATGGTATTGTTTATAACGTTGTCGTCACCAACCAAGGCCCCAGTGCTGCGTCGGGCGCATCGTTTGTTGATAACGTACCGACAAGTATCACTGGCGTTACAGCTAGTTGCGCCGTTGCCACTAACGGTGCGGTTTGCCCGAGTTCTGTCACAGTTGCAGGTAACAGCGTTAACGCAAATATTCCAACTTTTCCGGCCGGTGCCAGCGTTACCTTCACTATCGCAGGTACAACCAGTGCGAGCGTAATTGGTTCGATTTCTAACACTGCTTCGGTAACGAATCCTCCTGGTGTCAGCGACCCCGATCCAACCGACAACTCTTCCACAGCAAATACGCCCGTTGGTGCTGTTGCCGATTTAAAAATTGTAAAAATTGCACCGACTAACGTAAATGCCGGCGGTACGCTAACTTTCCAATTGGTAATTTCCAATCTTGGCCCCAGCAACGCAAACAACAGTAGCTATAACGATATTGTTTCTAGCGCACTCGCGGGATTAAGCGCAAGTTGTGGCTCTGCAAGCGGCGGTGCATTGTGCGCCGCGCCATCGATTAGTGGTAATTCGGTCAGTGGCAACATACCGGTGCTGCCAGCGGGCGGGCAAGTCGTTATCAATGTTACTGGCACGGTTAGCGGGTCGGCTACCGGTGTTATTACCAACTCGGCAAGTATTACCCCCGCCGGTGGTGTAACGGATCCCGATTTGTCAAATAACACATCAATCACTTCAACTAATGTTCTGCCCATTGCGAACTTAAAGATTGTTAAAACAGGGCCAAGCTCGGTCAACGCTGGCGCAGTAATTAGCTACACGGTTCGCGTGAGTAACGCAGGCCCAAGTCGTGCCGATGGTGCTGTTTTTACAGACAACTTACCAGCTAGTTTGCAAGGCATAACGGCTTTGTGTGGCAACGCTTTGGGCGGTGCGGTTTGTCCGGCGAGTGTTTCGATTGTCGGTAACGCGGTGTCTGCAGTCATTGCGGCTTTGCCAGTTGGTGGTAGCGTTGATTTTGTAATAAACGCAACAGCAGCGGCTAACGCAAGCGGCTCTATTACAAACACTGCCAACGTCACTCCGCCAGTCGGCACCACAGATCCAGATGCCAGTGACAACTCCGGTACAACCAATGCTGCTGTTAACTTAATCGCGGATGTAAGTATTTTAAAAAGTGGACCTGCATCGTTTACGCCGGGCGCTGCAATTAGTTATCAATTGCTTATTCGCAATGCGGGACCAAGCCAAGCTAACGGCACCAGTTTTAACGACATCGTTCCAGCAACTATAACGGGTATTACTGCCTCGTGCGCTGGCGCTTTAGCGGGCGCAGTTTGCCCTGCAAGTGTTAGCGTAAGCGGCAACATGGTGTCCGGTTTAATTGCTTCACTACCATCGGGTGGCAGTCTTGTTATCACCATTAACGGAACGGTTGCCACAAATGCCACTGGAACTATTGCAAATACTGCAACGGTTACCCCACCGGCTACTGTGACCGATCCAGATACTGCAAACAATACCAGCACGGCTACTACACCCGTCGTTCCAACCGCAGACTTGTCAATCAGTAAAACGGCTCCTGCATCGGCAACACCTGGTAACTCAATTTCGTATCAATTAACACTTCGTAATGTTGGGCCTAGTAGTGCAAATGTCGCAACTTTTAGCGATGCCGTACCTGCTTCAATTACGGGAGTTACCGCTTCTTGTGCCAATGCTTTGGGTTCCGCTGTTTGCCCAGCCTCTGTGTCAGTTGTGGGTAATCTGGTTTCTGGTGTTGTACCAATGTTGCCCAGCGGCGGCAGTGTGGTTATCACAATTAATGGAACCGTAGTGGCTTCAGCAACTGGCTCAATTACTAACAACGCCACTATTGCAGTACCTAGTGGAACAATCGATCCCGCAACAGGAAACAACACAAGCAACGCAACAACAGCGTTAACCCCAACAGCAGATTTAGTAGTGAGTAAAGTGAAGCTTAGCCCGACTGGTAATTTAGTTCCGGGGCAGGCTGTGCAATATCGAATCGAACTTAATAATGCCGGTCCATCAAATGTATTGGGTGCTACTTTAAGCGACCCATTGCCGGCTGGTTTATCGAGCATGACTTGGACCTGCACAGTTGTTGGAACGGCCGATTGCGATTCGGCCAGCGCCGGTACTGGTGCTAATGGCAGCGGTTCGATGAGTTTAAACAATATTCAAATAAATGCTGGTGTTGCCAACAAGATTGTTGTGATCGTAGATGGCGTTGTAGCCAATGGGGCAACCAACAATGTAAGCAATACCGCAACAGCAACTACACCGGTTGGAACCAATGATCCGAATCCGGCGAATAACTCGGCAACGGCCGGTGGCGACGTTACATTGAACGCTGATGTAAATGTTACAAAATCAGGGCCACCCACCGTAAACGCTGGCGCTCAAATTACCTATACCATTGTTGTTTCAAATGCAGGCCCAAGCGCGGCGGACGGAGCGGTCTTTACCGATAATGTACCAGTAGGAATCATTAGTGCGTCGGCTACTTGTAGTAGCGCCACTAACGGTGCAGTTTGCCCAACGAATGTTGCTGTTTCGGGGAATACGGTAACGGGAGTTATTTCAACTTTTCCTGCCACTGGGATCGTTCAGTTTACGGTTACTGGGACTGTCAGTGGAACCGCGCCAAATACAATTGTAAATACTGCTTCTGTAGCCTTGCCTGCAAATATTGTAGATCCAACACCTGGCAATAACTCCAGCGCTTCAACCACGGTAGTGCCAGTTGCTGATTTGTCAGTACAAAAAACCGGACCCTCTGCAGTGCTTGCGAATGGGGCTATTAGTTACAACATCGTCATTCGTAACGCAGGCCCAAGCCCAGTTGCCAACAGTTTTTTTACCGACAATGTTCCGTCCGTAATTGGTTCGTTGGTTGTGAGCTGTGCCAACGAAACGAATGGCGCAGTGTGCCCAAGTGCAATTAGTACAGTGACTAACAACTTATCTACATTGATTCCATCCTTACCGCCAGGTTCAAGTTTAACGATTACCGTTGCAGGCCTTGTAAGCCCATCGGCAACCGGCGTGATATCAAATACGGCAACGATTGCAACGCCTTCTGGAACGATTGATCCAGAGCCTACTAATAACAGCAGTACCGAAACCACAAGTGTTACAGCGAACGCGAATATCGGGATTGTAAAATCAGGTTCTACATCGGCGGACGCTGGCGGTCCAGTTAGTTATCAATTGCTCATTACCAATGCCGGTCCAAGTGCAGCAGACGATTCAGCATTTTCGGATGTCGTGCCGCCACAAGTGCTTGGCGTAACGGCCACTTGTGGATCAGCCTTGGGCGGTGCAATATGCCCAAGCTCGGTAAACATTGTAGGCAATAGCGTTAGTGGCAGCATACCCGGCTTGCCAAATGGTGGCTCGGTGGTAATTACTATTAATGGCACGATTGCAGGTTCGGCTTCAGGTTCAATTCGTAACACTGCAAATGTAACCCCTGCCGCAAGTGTGCTTGATTCAACGCCGGGCAATAACAGTTCATTTGTCGACACTACAATTAATTTAGTAGCCGACATAAATGTTGTTAAAACAGCCCCCGCTGCGATCCGTCCTTTGCAAACCTTAAGCTATAACATTGTTGTGTCGAATTCGGGGCCAAGTGCAGCCAATGGTACAAGCTTTAGCGATATTGTTTCGGCCTCGCTCAGTGGTGTAACAGTCACTTGTTCTGCGGCTACTAATGGTGCGGTTTGCCCTACAGGTTTATCTGCCGTCGCAAACGTAGTTAATACGATCATCCCTACTTTACCGTCGGGCTCTTCAGTAACGTTTACGGTTTCGGGTCAAGTGGTGGCTGGAGCAACTGGAACCATTTCTAATACGGCCACTATTGCTCCACCAGTAGGTGTTACCGATCCAAGAGCTGATAACAACACTAGTACGGTGAGTACCGGTGTGGATGCAATTGCAGACCTAACGATTGTTAAAACAGCGCCAGTTTCTGTGCAAGCTGGTGGCGCCATTAGTTACAGCATAGTGATAGCTAATGCTGGCCCAAGTGATGCGGGCGGCACGTCGTTTAGTGATGTGGTTCCTGCTGTAATTGGCAACATTACTACTGCTTGCGTAGCAACGGCGGGTACAGCGCCATCAAGCGCGGCGGCTTGCCCAAGTTTCATTTCTGTTGTGGGCAATAGCGTATCGGGAACGATACCGAGCTTACCAGCGGGCAGTACGGTAACCATTACTATTAACGGTCTTGTTAGCGGCAGTGCAACAGGCACTATTAGTAACACCGCAACTTTAACGCCACCACCTAACGTTACCGATACAACACCGGTCAATACTTCAACGACAACCAGTAACGTGGTTCCGGTTGCTAATCTATCGTTGCAAAAAACGGGACCTGCTGCAGTCAATGCCGGTGCCGGTATTAGCTATCAATTGCGAATTCGTAATGCGGGCCCAAGCGCTGCTAATGGGGCGAGCTTTAATGATGTAGTTCCAAGTGCAATTTCGGGCGTAGTGGCGAGCTGTACCTTAGCAAGTAACGGTGCTTCGTGCCCAGTAAGTATCTTAATTTCCGGCAATACAGTTTCTGGCGTTGTGCCATCTTTACCTAATGGATCCGAAGTAGTGATCACTATTGTGGGATCCGTTGCCGGTAGTGCTGTCGGCAACATCGCCAACACAGCCACCGTTACTCCACCAACGGGGACGGTAGACCCCGATAACACCAACAACACAGGTACTGCAACAACACCGGTTAATCCGGTAGCGGATGTGCAAGTCACTAAAACCGCACCTGCCTCAGTGAACGCAGGTGGTGTAATTTCGTATCTGGTTCGGGTCGTTAACAATGGGCCGAGCGCGGCCAGCGATACGGTGTTTACCGACAACGTGCCCGCCAGTATTGCCAGCATTACGGCAAATTGCAGTTCGGCAACGGGCGGTGCTGTGTGTCCAAGTAGTGTAGGTGTTAGTGGTAACAGCGTGAGCGCATCAGTTCCAACACTGCCTGCAGGTGGCGTTGTGTTTTTTACGGTTACAGGTACGGTGCTGGGTAATGCGCCAGCATCGATTAGCAATACTGCAAACGTAGCGGTGGCGACCGGAATTATTGATCCGGATTCTACTAACAACGCTTCTTCAGCTGCAACCGCTGTCCAACCTGTTGCCGATTTGCGTGTGACTAAAACCGGCCCAGTTTCTGCAAACGCAGGGGCACCGGTTACCTACACTATTGTCGCGATTAACTCGGGTCCAAGCGCGGCGAATAATGCTGTGATAACTGACAATGTGCCAAGCTCTATTGGCGGAGTTATTGCGTCGTGTACGGGTACAACGGGTGGGGCTGTTTGCCCAACTGTCAATGTATCGGGCAACAATATTGCGGCGACAGTTGCAAGCTTCCCCGCAGGTTCTACTTTAAGCTTTGTTGTACAAGGCACGGTGCAAGGTGGTGCGGCTGGTTCGATTACCAACTCGGTTTCGATTGCAACTCCAGTTGGCGTGTTAGACCCCGATTTAACCAACAATACCGCGCTGTCAAACTCGCCGGTACAACCTGTTGCCGATGTGCGTATTACAAAAACGGCGACACCGATTGTAAAAGCCGGTGGCGCTATTGCTTGGCAATTGCAAATAACGAACGACGGCCCGTCGTCAGCCAACCTCACTAGCTTTAGCGATGTTGTGCCTAGCTCAGTTTCTAGTGTTTCTGCAACTTGTTTAAGCGCTGCGGGCGGTGCCGTTTGCCCAGGCGCGGTATTGGTTGCGGGCAACACGGTGAGTGGCACGATCGCTACCTTGCCTGCGGGAGGATCTTTAGTCATTAACATTGATGGAACCGTAGTTGGTTCAACCTTAGGATCTATCAATAACTCGGCCTCCGTTACGGTTGCGCCAGGAGTGATTGATCCAAGTGCTGGAAATAATACAGCGACCAGTGTGTCAACTGTAACGCCAGTAGCTGATGTATCGGTGGTTAAAACCGGCCCAGCTTCAGCGCTCGTTTTAGGTGCCGCAAGCTACAGCGTCGTGGTTAGTAACGCGGGCCCTTCAGTTGCCGATGGCACAGGTTTTGCTGATAACTTACCTAGTGATTTAACGTTGGTCAGTGCAATTTGTTCCAGCGTCACGGGCGGTGCTGTTTGCCCTGCGTCCGTTAATGTAGCTGGCAATTCGGTAAGCGCTATTATTGCGACCTTACCTGCCGGTGCAAGCGTTCGCTTTACGGTTAACGCAACCGTAAACGCAGGGGCTGTTGGAAACATTGTCAATACGGCCACGGCTACAGTTGCGACCGGAACCATTGATCCGAATCCAAGCAACGATTCGGGTTCTGCAACTACACCAGTTACACCAGTAGCCGATTTGAAAATCGAAAAAACAGCGTTGCCAAAACTCAATGCGGCCGATCCAATTACCTATGTTATTAAAGTAACTAACCTAGGGCCAAGTCGTGCGAACGACAGCGTCTTAAACGATAACGTTCCGGGCGATGTCGGTAGCATCACGGGTACGTGCGCTGCCGAAAGTTTAGGTGCTGTTTGTACAACAACAATTGGCATCACTGGTAATGCGGTGACGGCAACAATTCCATCAATGCCTGCTGGTTCGTCGTTGGTGTTTACCTTAAAAGGAACCCTAACGTCGGTGGCGTCTGGTGCGGTCGTTAATACCGCAACAATTACTCCAGCTACTGGCGTTACAGACCCAGATACAAGCAACAACACATCAAGTGCAACAACTTTGGTGACGCCGTTAGCCGATGTTTCTGTTACCAAGCGTCGTACTGAAAATGTCGCAAACGTCAGTCCTGGTGCAACAGTAAACTACGATATCGTGGTGCGTAATGCAGGTCCTGCACCTGTTAGCGGCTTAGCCGTTGCTGATAACTTGCCAGCTAGTTTAATTAACGCAACTTGGACATGTATCGCAAGCGGTACTGCCGATTGCGATACCACGACAGCTGGTACAGGCGCCTCGGGTACAGGTTCGTTTAACTTAAGCAATGTTTCTATTAATGGCGGTGTCGCGAACGTTGTCACGATTCGAGTAACCGCAACGGTTGCTGCAAATGCGCAATATTCGATTACGAATACGGCAGTGTTAACAACACCAGCTACTATTGTTGATCCAAACCCTGATAACAATACCGCAACTGATACCGTTGCGATATCGACCAGCGTGCGTGGCCGTGTTTGGTCGGATCTAAACGCCGACGCGCAAACCAATGGAAGCGAAGGTCCAATAGAAGGACTAACCGTTACATTGACGCCGGTGGGTGGTGGTACGCCAATTGTGGTAGTGACTGATGCGCAAGGCAACTATGTTGCTCCGGTTGCGCCGGGAGTGCGCTATACCTTAGTTGTCACTGCACCTGCAGGCCAAACGGCAACTACTCGTAATAACCCACAGCAAGTATTGGCCGGTGCACCTGGCGAGCAAGTCAATGCAGCGCCAGTGGGTTTTGCTGTCGCCGCATCGTTATCGGGTTCTGTCTGGCGCGATTTTGATCACGACCGCAATCGCGGAAGTGGTGAGCCTGCAGTGGGTGGCTTTAGAGTTGAAGTGTTGGATCTCAGTGGCCGCGTGGTTGCTAGCGCAATTACGGACGCTAGTGGCAATTACACAGTAGGCGGTTTAGTGCCTACCAACCCTAACGATCCAACGACGTTTTACACCGTTCGCTTTGTCGACCCAAGCAACAACGTGTTGTACGCAAAACCGTTGTCTCGTGATCCAGTAAACCGTAACGGCGTTACAGATCGCGGTGTGATTGAATCACTGCAATTGTTACCTGGCGTAAATACCAGCAACCAAAGCTTGCCACTTGATCCATCGGGTGTTGTGTACAACAGCTCAACGCGTCAGCCAGTGGCCGGTGCCGTAGTTACCCTTACAGGACCAATCGGCTTCGATCCAGCGAGGCATTTGTTAGGTGGTCTAGCGCTGTTAAATCAAACCACGGGACCGAATGGTTACTACGAATTTTGGTTACTACCCGGAGCACCTTCGGGTAGCTACGGTTTAGAGGTCGTTGCGCCTACTGGTTTGATTAGCCCGTCGACGCAAGTACCCGTAGACCCAAGTGAAGCGAATGTGCCAACTACAGGCGGCGTGTTTGCAGTGCAGTCGCAAGCCGATGCACCCAGTGCTAATCAAGATACGCGTTACTACAAGCGTTTCCAATTAGCGATTGGTGCCGACCAAGTTGTTAACAACCATATCCCATTAGACCCAACAGTGCCGGGTGAATTGTTTGTCGCAAAAGCGGCTGATAAAGCAACTATCGACTTAGGAGATGCCTTGCGGTATACGGTAACGGTTCGCCACGTTGCGGGCCCTGCCGCAAACAACGTACGCGTTATCGATACTTTACCGGCGGGCTTTAAATACATCCCTGGCACAGCGCGTTTGCAAACAGCACCCGATGCAGTAGCAGCAAGTATTGCAGATCCATCAGGCGGTGTAGGTCCTAGCTTAACCTTCCAAATTAATCGCGTTGCTATTGGGCAAGTCATGTTGCTAACGTATCGTGTTCGGGTTGGTGTTGGTTCTATGCAAGGCGATGGCATCAACCGCGCTTACGCACAATCGGGCAATACGCGCTCGAACGTTGCGCAAGCAAAAGTTAAAGTTGAAGGCGGCGTGTTTACCAGCCAAGCTTGTGTTGTTGGAAAAATTTATATCGACTGTAACGGCAACCATGTGCAAGACGCCGAAGAACTAGGCATACCTAACGTACGTTTGTATTTGGAAGACGGCACCTACATGATTAGCGATAGCGAAGGTAAGTATGGCTATTGTGGTCTAAAGCCAACCACTCACGTGCTTAAAGTCGATAGAAAAACTTTGCCCTTTGGTAGTCTTTTAAAAACCACCAGCAGCCGCAACGCGGGCGATGCCGACAGCATTTTTGTCGACTCCAAATCGGGTGAAATGACCCGCGCCGATTTTGCGGAAGGCAGCTGTAAGCCAGCCGTTGTAGAAGAAACCAAAGTGCGTCGCACCAAAGGCGAAGTTCGCTCGGTAGATGCACCCAAGAGTAAGGGTGTTAGACCGGGGCCGAAGTTTGAATCTGGCGCAGCAAAGTCGGTGCAAGGCCGACTCGCCGCTGCCAATTTGGGTGGGGTTGATGGTGGGGCGAAAAACTAAAGCTAGTTAAATTCAATCTCGAAAAAAGCGATGTTCGAATTCTCGTTGCTGTCTATCAAACTTAAGCAAATAAAACAATTATCCGTTTGGTCTATTCATATCGGGTGAATTTTTCAGCATTGTTAAGTAGAATAAAATTCTACAAAATATTTCACGAAAACGATCTTAATGAAAATTGTACTGGACGGCTTTTCCCGCGGCTTCGTTGTTTTTGGTTTTATTTTTTCCCTTGTCGATGCAAATGGGGCGAGTGCGCAAATCCCGTTAGAAAACGCGTTACGTGTCTTGAGCAAAGACACTGCTATCCAAAATTTAGAAAAATTTGCTGAGCAATCGTCCAGTAGTTTTAAGAATCAAGCTGTAGCGAATCTTTCTGCCGAGCAGCGTGAGAAATTGATTGAGATTTCTGCCGAGGTTTATAACGCAAACAGAATGAAGGAGATTTTTGTTAAAGCGTTTGCCCTGCAGCTAAATTCAAAAGACGCGACTGCTACAGAGCAATGGTTGGACTCACCGCTGGGAAAGCGTTTGGTATTGGCTGAACTTGCCGCCGTAAACAACAACGATTCCGCTAACTTAATGCGTGATGGGCAAGCTTCAATACAGCGGGCAAGCTCTGCAAGGCAACAGTTAATCCGAGAGTTTGTAACCACAACGGCGCTCTTGGAGACGACCGAAAGCATTTTAATGAGCATTGCTAAAGGGATGCATGACGGGGTCTTAGCCGCTGGTCCTGTTCAAAGCGTACCGATGCCGGGAGCAACGGACCAACGCTCCGAAGCGGCGCTTCAGCAAATGCGGCAAGCGTTACGATCCTTTTTAGACCCAATGATTTTTGCGACGTCCGTAAACCTTTACGAGAGATTTACGGACCGTGAAATGCGGCAATATGTAGGTTTTTATAAGAGCCAATCAGGCCAAGGATACTTGAGTGCAACCCGTAAATCCTTTAACGAAATGTTTACCATCCTCAGTAACGAATTAGGCACGGCCCTCGCAAAAAGTATGCAGCAACAAAAAAGTTGACTGCGAATTTTTCAGTTTCTAAAGAATCCGAAGATTCAACGGCTTAAACAGCCTCGATAGTGCGAAGCTTGAAGCCAAAAGACCAAATAGTCCGCTTTCCCTGTACACTCCTGCGACAATAATTCAAGTCGTAGGAGACCATCCATGAAATTCAAAGTCCTAACCCTAGCCGTTGCATTAGCGGCTAGTTTTGGTAGCACCCAAGCCCGTGCCGAAGGCCAGTTAAACATTATTTGCAGCGTGCAAGCCGAGTGGTGCAACATGATTGCCACTGTCTACACGCGCACAACGGGTACTAAGGTGAACATTGTGCAAAAAGGTTCTGGCGAAGCGATTGCTCAATTAAACGCCGAGTCAGCCAACCCTAAGACCGATATTTGGTTTGGTGGCACCGGCGACCCGCATTTACAAGCGGCCGAGCAAGGCTTAACGGCCGAGTACAAATCGGCCCGCATGGGCGAGCTGCATCCGTGGGCGCAACAACAAGCGCAGCAGTCTGGTTTTAAAACCATCGGCATTTATTCTGGCCCCTTAGGCATGGCTTACAACACCGAAGTATTGGCTAAGAAAAAAATTGCCAAACCAACTTGCTGGAAAGATTTGTTAAAGCCCGAATTTAAAGGTGAAATTCAAATGGCTAACCCGAACTCTTCGGGTACGGCTTATGTGGCTATTGCTACCCTAGTGCAGTTAATGGGTGAAGACAAAGCATTTGAATATTTAAAAGGCTTGCATAAAAACATTGGTCAATACCCTCGCTCAGGTACAGGCCCAATTAAAAACGCAGCGCGCGGTGAAACGGCTGTTTCAGTGAGCTTTGTGCACGATGCACCGGGCGAAAAAGAAAAAGGCTTTCCAATCGAAGCCGTAACGCCATGCGAAGGAACTGGTTTTGAAATTGGTTCGCTAAGTATTGTTAAAGGCGCGCGCAATATGGATAACGCCAAAAAATTCTACGACTGGGCGTTAACTGCCTCGGCGCAAGAAATGGGCGCGGCTGCCAAACAGTACCAAGTGCCTTCTAACAAAGCCGCCAAAGTCGATCCACGCGTGCCCGACTTTAAAAAAATCAAATTCATTAATTACGATTTTGGTAAGTACGGCAAAACTTCCGAGCGTAAACGCTTGATCGAACGTTGGGAAAAAGAAGTCAACAGCATTCCGCGTTAATCGCTGATGAGTGCCGCGTCTGCAACAGCTGCAAATTCATCTGCGGCTAACTTGCCACCAGCGCGTAACACCATACGTACCCGTGGGCCAGACCGCGATTGGCTTTGGCCTGCAGTTGCCTTAGCCATTACGCTGGTCGTGCCTTGGTATATGTTGCAGGACGGCTTGTTTTCGCTCAATTCGCTATCGCCTATTTTTGGCGGTTCGTCCAAAGGCTTTAGCGCTGCGGATGCGGGTAACGGTTTTGTGCAAGCGATGACACAAAAGCGGCCATGGGTGTTAGTACCATTATTAACTTTAATTGCGTTGGTGCTGGCCGCTTTAATTCCGGTTAGGTTGCAACGCGGTCGGGCAATTGTTGGTATCGCTAGCGTCGGCCTACTGTTAACGGTTTTTAGCGCATTTGCTATCGGCTCGCAAGGTTGGTCTTTTAAAATATTAGATTCATTTGGCGCGTTGGCACAAGGCCAATTTGGCTTGGGCTGGGGTGGGTCTATTGCAGTTTTAACCATCGTTGCTATGTTGGGGCTTGGCTTAGCCCGCGTTGGTTATTTTAGAGGTGATGTATTCGTTTCTTGCGCGGTTATTATTTGCGTAGGATTGTTGGCCTTGTTCATCCTGTTGCCCGTTTTTAAAACGGTCATCCGAGCGTTTTATAACGATGCAGGCGAGCTAAGTTTTGCCGCCATGTTGACTCGCTTAGCCACCGATCGTGTATGGGGCCTTGGTTGCCTAACCGGCGGTCCACGCTGTGGCGTTGCTTGGAACACGGTGTTCTTGGGGCTGTGCACCGCTGCAGGTACAACCTTTTTAGGTACGGTATTAGCGTTGTTGGCCGCGCGTAGTTTTAAACGAGGCCAAAAGCTATTACGACTGATGGCCTTAACGCCCATCATTACACCACCCTTTGTTGTGGGCTTGGGTTTGATTTTACTGTTTGGCCGCTCCGGTTTAGTAAACCAATTTTTAGAATACACAATGGGGGTCGAACCCACGCGTTGGTTCTACGGCTTACCCGGCTTAATGTTGGCGCAGCTGTTTGCTTTTACGCCCGTTGCATTTTTAATTATGCAAGGTGTCGTGCAAGGTATAAGCCCAACAATGGAAGAGGCCGCACAAACCTTGCGAGCGAACCGCTGGCAATCGTTTTGGACGGTTACGTTTCCCCTAATGAAACCGGGTTTAACTAACGCGTTTTTAGTTGGCTTTATCGAAAGCATGGCCGACTTTGGTAACCCCATTATTTTGGGTGGTTCGTACGCGGTCTTATCGACGGAAATTTTCTTTTCGATCGTGGGTGCGCAACTCGATCAAGGTAAAGCCGCATCATTGGCGATATTGCTCGCGACCTTTGCTTTGTTGGTTTTTGCTCTGCAACGCTGGGTGCTGGGCAAAGCCAACTACACCACCGTAGCAGGCAAGGGCGACTCGGGCATCACTACACCATTACCCGCCGGTTTAGACCGTTTGTTTCGCGGCATTGCCTATACGTGGTTAAGCTTTACCGTAGTGGTCTATGTGTTTGCCTTCGCCGGTGGTTTTGTAGAAAACTGGGGCCGCGATTACACGCCAACTTTAAAGCATATTAAATCGGCCTTCGATTTGGAGTGGGGCGAATTTGGTTTGGTTTGGGCCGGCACTGCATGGAGCTCGTTCTGGACTACCGTAAAGCTAGCGGCTATTGCAGCACCTATTACGGCAGCCTTGGGCATGTTGATGTCGTACTTAATTGCGCGTACTCAATTTGCCGGTAAAGATGCCTTCGAATTTGCGTCGCTCATTGCCTTTGCCGTGCCCGGGACTGTGTTGGGCGTTAGTTATGTGTTGGCCTTTAACGTGCCCCCACTAGAGCTAACAGGTACCGCAATCGTCATTGTGCTGTGCTTTATTTTTCGCAACTTACCTGTCGGTGTACGCGCTGGCAGCGCAGCATTTCAACAGTTAGATAAAAACTTAGACGAAGCCTCTAGCATGTTGTACGCATCGACAAGTACAACATTGCGGCGCGTTATTTTTCCGTTGTTAAAACCCGCCGTTATCGCTTCGTTGATTTACAGTTTTGTGCGTGCCATGACTACCGTTTCGGCCGTAATCTTTTTAGTGACTGCCGAATACGAGCTAGCCACCACTTATATTATTGGCCGAGTTGGCAATGGTGACTACGGCATTGCGTTGGCGTATTGCACGGTATTAATTGTGATGATGTTATTTGCAATTGGCGTGATTCAGTTGTTGGTAGGCGAGCGTAAATTAGGACGTAGGCAATGACCGGTATCGAATTTATCGATGTAAAAAAATCGTACATCCCCGGCGCACTTAAAGCCGACACGCCCTTAGCGGTTAAAGGTATTAGCTTTGCGGTAGAGCAAGGCACTTTAACCACCATATTGGGCCCATCGGGTTGCGGTAAAACCACCACGCTGCGCATGATCGCCGGGCTAGAACAACCCTCGGCGGGTAGCATCAAAATCAAAGACAAAGACGTCACTGGGTTTTCACCCGCCGAGCGCAACGTGAGCTTAGTGTTTCAAAGCTACGCCTTGTTCCCGCACATGAAAGTGCTAGACAACGTGATGTATGGTTTAAACGCTTCCAATGTGCCCAAAGACGAAGCCCATCGACGTGCAATGGCCTCATTAGAAAACGTTGGTTTAACAGGCTACGAAGGCCGCTGGCCCGCCGAGTTATCTGGCGGGCAACAACAACGCGTAGCTGTTGCCCGAGCCTTAGTGTTAGAGCCTGCAGTATTGCTATTTGACGAACCACTATCAAACCTAGATGCACGCCTGCGCCGCTCGATGCGCGAAGAAATTCGCGCGCTGCAACAACGCTTACAACTAACCGTGGTGTATGTAACTCACGACCAAGGCGAAGCCCTTGCAGTGTCCGACAAAATAATTGTAATGAACGAAGGCCGCATTGCCCAAATGGGCACGCCGCGCGAGCTGTACATGAAACCAGCCGACGAATTTGTAGCCGCGTTTATGGGCGATGCACTTATTTTAGATGCGCAAGCAACTGGTGCAAAACAGTTAACAATTGGCCCGTTAAAAGTTGAGCTAGCCGAACCGCACGGCAAAGAGGGTGCAGTAAGAGTTGCCGCAAGACCCGAAGCGTGGCGCTTAGTCGGTGCGGCACAGCATGAAGATTTTGCAGTGGCCAATCAGCTAAGTGCGAAGGTAAAAACCTGTGCGTTTTTAGGCTCGCATTTTGAATACACGCTGGATACCGAGCTAGGTGAGCTACTGGTGTTTGATCGGGATTTAAGTCGACGGTTTGAGGTTGGGAGCGCAGTGGGGGTTGGGTTGGATTCGCATACTTTGGCGGTTGTTGAGAAGCGGTAATGTACGATTAATCAATCTTCCCGGCTTCACGCAGTAATTTCGTTTGCGCATCACTATCTGGTTTGTGAGAAACAAACTCGCGATGCCCGAATTTCAATCCAAGCTGAATCATCAAATCACGATCAGTCTCAGAATACAAAATCGCTATTCCTTTGGGGCCGAGAATATCGCGCGCACCGCCATTTTTTCTAATGCGTTTCATAAAATCGTCTTGCGCGGCCACGGCTTCTACTTGTACCCGAGAAATGGGCATGCCAAGGCAATGCTCGAACAATGCGGCTAGTCTTTTGGCCCCTGCGCCGCTGCCCATAATCGTGTTTCGTAACGAATCGTCAATTAACGACCAAAAGTTTGGTGTGTAATCAAAGTCGGAAACTAACCACCAAATGTTCTCGGTTCCTAATTTTGAAAAGGTTCGTTTTGCGTCACGATTTGATCCGACATTTAAATAGCTATCTCTACAACGGACTAAACCAATTGCACATTTTGCTTTGGTTTCATTTACTCGTAATAATAAACAAAACTGATCTATTGCTTCGGGCGGTATCATCCACGCGGAACCGCCGCCTGTTGTCGACTTGACGTCTACTTCTCGTTCGCCAATCAGTAGATCGAGCTTGATTCCCTTTGGTAGTTGCAGCCAATCACGCAGAAGAATTTCGAATTTTGTACCTAGATAAGTTTTCTCGGTTTTTTCAAGTTGATGAAAGAAAAAACGACCCGTTCGCGCGGTGTCGATAACTTCGTCGATTGCGGAACGAAAAAAGCTGCGCAATTTTTCTTCAAACACGATTCGGCTTTGCGCTGCTTTGATTAAGTCATCGTGAAGCTGTGCAAGATCGAAGTAATCGGGATGGCCGTCTACTAGCTCTCGAATCCCAGAACTTTGCTGCGGCGGGTTTAGCTTCACGCTGCTTGAACTAAGAAGCTTTTTTGCGCTGATAAAGCCGTTTTAAGTTGGCAGGCTACGGCGCGTGCTACGGGCGGAGGGAAGGCATTGCCCACTTGCCGGTAGCTGCTGGTTTTTTTACCATAAAATTCCCAGCTATCTGGAAAGCCTTGCAGACGTGCAACCATGCGTACTGTAAGCCTGGGTAAGCCCTCAAATGATGAATCTGGCGCTTCACTAAGTAAACTTTTTCCTTCGACGCCCAATGTGGCCCATGCGCGTCTAGCACGGGTCGGGCCTAAGTCGGCGCCGCCATGTTTTTTAGAGCCGCCAACGATCGTTGGCGCAATGGTGTTTGCTTCGGCTGCCCATTTATTTGCGCCGGCCCAGCCGCGAGCGCTCATTAAATCGAGTAGCGTTTCACCAACGGTTGGTGCGGGTTTAGCTATTGCCTCGGGCCATTGAAACGAACCTGCTAGATCATTTCGCAGCGCTACTATGACAACGCGTGGGCGTAATTGAGGTACACCGTAAGCAGAGGCATTTAAAAGCCGCCAATCGACCTTGTAACCCAACTTATTAAGACTGGTCTTGAGTTGATTTCGGTAGTCCTCGAAAAGAGGCGATAGGAAGCCACGTACGTTTTCGATCATGATGGTTTTGGGGCGAATTTCGTCTACTAACCTTAGCGCCGCCGGAAACAAGTTGCGTTCGTCTAATTCGCCTAGTTGTTTGCCCGCTACCGAGAAGGGAGGGCATGGTAATCCCGCAGCCAGCAAGTCCATTCCTTTGTATGGCCGACCATCAAAGGTTTTCATGTCAGAGCAGGATACGCTCCAATTGGGCCGATTTAGGCGCAGCGTCGCCGCAAAGTCAGCTTCAATTTCAACTAATGCACTATGGCGGAAACCCGCCTGTTCGATTCCAAGCGCTTGGCCGCCGGCACCCGCACAGAATTCGATTGACTGCATTAATAACCCCTTTGGATATTGATATCGCTGTTTTATTGCGGATGCGAAAAAGTTTTGTATTATTTTAGTTTAGTTTGTAGCTGTGTTTTTGTACAGTATTTGTATTGGTCCAATACATATCCTTGCATATTTACGATTAATAAGTAAAAATACAAGGATGTTGCCGCGAAAAGCCCTCTTCATTGTTAAAAAAGCACTAGCGAGCCAAGCTGCGGTTGCATTAATTGGACCGCGACAGGTCGGAAAAACGACGTTAGCGTTGCAAATCGCGGCCGATGCCAACGCGCTTTACCTCGATTTAGAAAACCCGTTGGATCGCGCAAAGCTATTTGATCCGGTCACCTTTCTATCTAATTTCCAAGATCGTTTGGTAATACTCGACGAAATTCACCGTGCTCCCGAAATTTTTTTAGCGTTACGTGGGTTGATCGATTCGGGCCGTCGTAACGGCAGAAAAACCGGTCAATTCTTATTGTTAGGCTCTGCTTCAATAGAGCTAATGAAACAAAGTGGCGAGAGCCTTGCAGGACGAATCAGCTATATCGATTTGCCGCCACTAATGGTTTCTGAAGTTGAACCCATTTTTCAAGAACAACTTTGGGTTCGCGGTGGGTTTCCGGATAGTTTTTTAGCCTCTGATGACGGCGCAAGCCTTACATGGCGTCAGGACTTTGTAAGAACGTACTTGGAACGTGATGTTCCGATGTTTGGGTCGCGTATTCCAGCAGAAACAATGCGTCGGTTTTGGACGATGCTTGCCCATCACCAAGGAAGTTTATTTAACGCATCGAGTTTGGCGCGAGGTCTTGAGCTAAACAATCAATCAGTAAGCCGCTACGCTGATTTGTTAGTTGATTTGTTATTGGTGCGCCGGTTGCAACCCTACTTTGTGAATGTTGGAAAACGATTAGTAAAGTCACCAAAAATTTATATTCGTGACAGCGGTTTGTTACACGCACTACTAAACATCCCACGCCATGAAGATTTACTGGGTCACCCTGTTGTGGGGTTTAGCTGGGAAGGGTTTGTGATTGAAAGTTTGATAAATGCCGCGCCAGCTTCGACTGTGGCAGGTTTTTACCGAACCAGTGGTGGTGCAGAAATTGATCTTGTTCTTGAGTTACCGGGGGGCAAGCGTTGGGCCATTGAAATTAAGCGTAGTCAACTGACTAAACCTCGGCGGGGTTTTTATGAGGCTTGTGTGGATCTTCAGGCAACAGAACGATTGATCGTGCACGCAGGTAACGACGAATATTTGTTGCTTGAAAATGTGCAAGTTATTGGGTTGCGTCGCTTGGTCGAGCGGCTGTCGCAAAGTTAGAGCCTATCGAGCCTATCCTTAATTAATTTATTTCGCGGTATTCCACCCCTCAACCGCCACTGCATAACGCGTAGCGCGACCTTGTCCAGCAACAACCAATAACTGCGCCTCCAACAAACTTACTAAATCACGCGTTGCCGTTGCTTTTGATACGCCTGTAATTTTGGCGTATTTTTCCGCCGTCATTCCGCCTAAAAACCCACCGTCACCGGCTTCTATTAAGCGGGTGAGTATTTTGGTTTGCCGTTCGTTTAAGTTTAGGCGCGCTGCGGTTTGCCAGAACGATGCTTTACATAGTGCATTGTTAATTACTGCTTGCGAATTAATTGAAGCAAGTGCTATTGATTTTAAGAACCATTCAATCCATTGAGTAATGTTCATCGTCCCGGTTTGGGCCTGGCCTAATCCATCGTAATAGTCTTTACGCGTAGCGAGAAATTGTTTTGCAAGATTCAAAGTACGAGCAGAATTACTGAGGTCTTGAGCGATTGCAATATCGATTATTGCTCGACCAATACGCCCGTTTCCGTCTTCAAATGGATGGATCGTTTCAAACCAAAGATGGGCTACTGCAGCGCGCACTAAGCCGTTCAATGGAATCTTCAAGGTTCGTGATGGTTTTGTTTTTTCAAACCAAGCAAGAAACCGTTGCATCTCTTTTTTTACCTGCTTGGATGGTGGCGCAACGTAATGAATAATCTCACGGCTAGGCAAGCCGCTAACAATTTGCATCGGTTCGACGTGGTCTCGGTATTGGCCTACCGCAATTTTGTGTAGTCCTGATCTTCCCGTCGGAAACAGCGATTCGTGCCAAGCATAGAGGCGCTCGTGAGTTAACGCGTCTTTAAAGTTTTTACTAGCATCTTGAAGAATATCGACAAGGCCTTCAACAGGACGGTCGCGGGTCAGTTCAGCCGATAATCCAAGCCTGCGGTGAACCGAGGACCGAACCGCTTGTATATCCAGTTGTTCGCCTTCAATTGCAGCGGTCGCAAGCGTATCCTCGATCCAAAAATCACCTAAGAGCGTTTGCTTCTCAGTTAACCCAATTGCTGCTAGTTGCCCTAGCAATAATGCTTGTTGATGGCGCGCATGATCTAGCCCCTTAGCAATCGATTCGAAGTCGATTTCGAATTTCGGCCAGCTTTCAAGTTGCCAGATGTAAACAGGCTTGGACGGGGTAATTAACTTGGACATGAGCCGAATAATAACAAATACGGCTCAAATTGTGAGCCGTATTGTGGTTTTACGGCTCATGCCGAGCGATTTCATCAACTAACTAGGCACCCGAATCCACCCCTCCATCAACACGCTTGCTCTGCGCACTGGTCAAGCTGAGTTTTGTAAATTAACGTGACAATGCCCACTCCAATTGTACCGGGCTTATAACATCCACCGTATAGCCTTCTACTGACTTCATCGGCCAACCGTCTTGCACCGGGGCGAGCACGTACGCATGCTGAACGCCCACATCATGACATGCTTGCCAAAATCCTTTTGTCACTTTTGGAGCGCTAGAAAATTTGATTTCGAAGCCGTGTTTTTTGTTGCCTAGCTCAACTACAACATCTAGTTCGGCGCCCGCTGCTGTGCGATAAAAACTAATATCTGCTCCTTTTGGGGCAAGCGCACAAATTTGTTCCACCATTAAACCTTCCCAAGAGTGACCCGACATAGGGTGGCCGATTAGTGTGTTGACATCCGGAATGTTGAGCAAAGCGTGTAACAAACCACTATCGCGCACATAGATCTTAGGCGATTTCACAAGGCGCTTGCCAACGTTTACAAAGTGCGGTTCTAGGCGGCGCAACATCATCGTATCGACGAGCGAGTCTAAGTAGCGCGATATTGTTGTGTGTGACATGCCTCCAAGTGAAGCCGCAATAGACGAAGCATTAAATAATTGCCCATGCAAGTGTGCGGTCATACGCCAAAATCGGTGCAGAGTTTGCGCAGGAACCGTCACACCAAATTCGCGAATGTCGCGATTTAAAAATGTGGAAATAAAATCGGTACGCCAATTAAATGAAAGAGCGTCCGTCGGCGCGGTGTAACTTACAGGGAAACCGCCTCGAAGCCATAGTTTTTGCAAAGTAGCTAAATTAAATCCGTCTTGCATAACCTCACCTACTTGAAGAGGGGTTAATTCAAGATAACTGACTCTACCAGCTAAAGATTCGGAGCTTTGTCTTAATAATTTTCCGGAAGCCGAACCTAAAAGTAAAAACCGTCCTGCCGTGCGTTGCGCATCTATTTCAGGGCGTAACTGCGCAAAAATTTCTGGCACGTACTGTACTTCGTCTAAAACCACTAATTTGTCGCGATGTGCCCGCAAAAAGGCACTGCCCGAAATAAGTTTTTCTCTATCGTCAGCTAACTGTAAATCTAAGCTGATCGTATTAGGAAATTGTTTTGCGATTGTTTTCGCTAAAGTGGTTTTACCGACTTGGCGAGGGCCAAGCAAGACAACAGCTGGCGAGAACAACAGCTGATCTGTAACACTTTTTAGAAGTGTACGTTGATAGTCGAAAGCTGGTTTTGAGGCGTTTTCCGAGTAATTCATCCTTGCATATTGCCTTGTTGACGAACAAAATGCAAGGATAAATACTTTTGGGAAATACAGCTAAAAAAATGAGCCGTATTATTAATATTACGACTCAAGTCTAACTGGCCTCCAGCCGAGCGGGGTGTTATGTAATCCCGCCACCACTCGTTTTCTATTGCTGAGGCACCCGAATCCACCCCTCCATCAACACCCGGGCGCTTCGGCTCATACTTGCTTTAGTCACCGACCATTGGCCCTGTACTTGGCTAGCTTGTGCGCCAACGCGTAAGGTGCCAGAAGGGTGGCCAAAGCGAACTTCACTGCGCTCGCCACCACCGGCGGCTAAGTTAACTAAGGTACCCGGTATTGCGGCTGCCGTACCAATGGCAACCGCTGCAGTACCCATCATGGCGTGATGCAGTTTGCCCATCGACAGAGCACGAACCAATAGGTCGACATCACTTGCCTTAACTTCTTTGCCACTAGAGGCCGTGTAGCCTTTTGGTGGCGCAACAAATGCCACCTTGGGTGTGTGTTGGCGCGTAGCCGCTTCGCTGAGGTCTTTTATTAATCCCATACGCAACGAACCATGGGCGCGAATGGTTTCAAACATTGCAAGTGCCTTTGGATCGGCATTGATGGCTTCTTGCAATTCGGTCCCGTTGTAACCAATGTCTTGCGCATTTAAAAAGATAGTGGGGATACCGGCGTTAATCATGGTGGCTTTAAATGTACCAACACCCGGCACTACCAATTCATCTACTAAATTGCCAGTTGGAAACATGGCTCCACCTGCTCCGTCTTCTTCGGCGGCTGGGTCCATAAATTCTAGTTTTACTTCGGCTGCGGGAAAGGTAACGCCATCGAGCTCGAAGTCGCCAGTTTCTTGCACTACGCCACCACTAATTGGCACATGCGAAATAATTGTTTTACTAATATTGGCTTGCCAAATTCGCACAACCGCAACGCCATCCTGCGGTACACGCGATGGGTCTACCAAACCGTTACTAATAGCGAACGGGCCCACTGCAGCGGATAAGTTTCCGCAATTGCCGCTCCAATCTACAAACGCTTTATCGATGGATACTTGGCCAAATAAATAATCAACATCGTGATCAGGCTTTGTGCTCTTGGACAATATAACTGTTTTGCTAGTGCTTGAAGTCGCTGCGCCCATGCCGTCAATTTGTTTGCCGTATGGGTCGGGGCTGCCGATAACACGTAGTAACAAGGCATCACGTTGTGGGCCTGCGCTTTGGCAAGCAATGGGTAAATCTTGCAATCGAAAAAACACGCCCTTACTAGTACCGCCGCGCATATAAGTTGCGGCTACTTTAATTTGTGCTGGAAATTTCTGTGTCATGGCGCTCTTGATTTTTGCGTTGTTTTTATTGGGCGGTTGTTGATTCAAGAAAGTCTTGCGCAAAGCGTTGCAACACACCACCCGCTTCGTAAATCGACGCTTCTTCGGCTGTGTCCAAACGTGAAGTAACCGGCACTTCAATACGTTCGCCGTTTTTACGATGAATAATTAAAGTCATGGTGTTGCGTGGCTTGCGATCACCTACGACATCAAATAATTCTGTGCCGTCTAGACCCAAAGTAATGCGATTGAAACCCGCTTTAAACTCTAACGGCAAAACACCCATGCCCACCAAGTTGGTTCGATGAATACGCTCGAAGCCTTCGGCCACAATTACTTCAACACCCGCCAATCGCACGCCTTTTGCGGCCCAGTCGCGCGACGAACCCTGGCCGTAGTCGGCACCCGCAATAATAATCAAGGGCTGCTTGCGTTCCATATAAGTTTCGATGGCTTCCCACATGCGGGTTACTTTGCCTTCGGGCTCGATGCGTGCTAACGAGCCGGGTTTTACTTTGCCATCAACCAACACCATTTCGTTTTTTAACGTAGGGTTAGCAAAGGTTGCTCGTTGCGCTGTCAGGTGATCGCCACGGTGTGTTGCGTACGAATTAAAATCTTCTTCTGGCAAGCCCATTTTTGCAAGATATTCACCGGCTGCGCTGTTTAACATAATGGCGTTAGAAGGCGATAAATGATCCGTCGTTATGTTGTCGCCTAGCAATGCCAAGGGTCGCAAGCCTTTAAGGGTGCGCTCGCCCGCTAATGCACCTTCCCAATACGGTGGGCGGCGAATGTAGGTGCTTTGCGCGCGCCAATCGTATAGAGCGGTAACGCTTTGCGTGTTCACTACGCGCTCGTCAAACATAGGGATATAAACAGCACGAAATTGCTGCGGCTTTACGCTAGTGCTCACAATGGCGTCAATTTCTTCGTCACTGGGCCACAAGTCTTTTAGCAAAATCGGTTTGCCATCAGCGGTAGTGCCAAACGAATCTTTTTCAATATCAAAACGCACAGTGCCTGCTAACGCATAGGCCACAACTAAAGGCGGTGAGGCTAAAAAGGCTTGTTTAGCATAGGGGTGAATACGACCGTCAAAATTGCGGTTGCCCGACAAGACGGCGGTGGCATACAAATCGCGCTCGGTAATTTCTTTTTGTATCGCCGGTTCTAGTGCGCCCGACATGCCGTTGCAAGTAGTGCAAGCAAAGGCAACAATACCAAAACCCAAGTTTTCGAGCTCGGTCAATAGGCCTGCTTCTTCTAGGTAAAGCGCTACCGTTTTAGAGCCAGGTGCTAATGAACTTTTTACCCAAGGCTGACGCTTTAAACCTAAACGATTGGCGTTGCGCGCAATTAAACCAGCCGCGATCACATTACGTGGGTTGCTAGTGTTGGTGCAACTGGTAATGGCTGCAATAATCACGGCGCCGTCGGGCATTTGGCCGGGGGTATTTTTCCACGGTGCCGCAATGCCTTTTGCAGCTAAATCGGAGGTTGCAACGCGTGCGTGGGGGTTCGATGGCCCAGCCATGTTGCGCACTACCGAGCTTAAATCGAAACGTAAAACACGCTCGTAAACGGCGGTTTTTAAACTGTCTGCCCAAAGTCCAACATGCTTTGCGTAGGTTTCTACAAGCTTTACTTGTTCGTCCGCACGGCCGGTTAATTTTAAATAAGTAATAGTCTGCGAATCAATAAAAAACATCGCAGCGGTTGCGCCGTATTCTGGGGCCATATTGGATATGGTGGCGCGATCACCAAGGGTTAATGCCGATGCGCCTTCGCCATAAAACTCTAAGTAAGCACCGACCACTTTAGATTGCCGCAAAAATTCAGTCATTGCCAACACGACGTCGGTTGCGGTAATGCCCGGTTGTGGCTTACCACTTAACTCGACGCCAACGATATCGGGCAAGCGCATCCACGAGGCACGACCAAGCATTACGTTTTCGGCTTCTAAGCCACCGACACCGACCGCAATAACGCCAAGCGCATCCACATGCGGTGTATGACTATCAGTACCCACCAAAGTGTCTGGAAACGCTACGCCGTTTTGTGATTGAATAACCGGCGACATGCGCTCCAAATTAATTTGATGCATGATGCCGTTGCCTGCTGGGATGACATCAACATTTTTAAACGCGCGACTGGTCCAGTCGATAAAATGAAAACGATCTTCGTTACGTCGGTCTTCAATCGCACGGTTTTTCTCAAAGGCTTGCGGATCGTAACCACCGCATTCGACCGATAGCGAATGATCAACAATTAATTGCACTGGCACTACGGGGTTTACTTGCGCTGGGTCGCCTCCTTGATCGGCAATAGCATCGCGCAATCCCGCTAAATCGACCAAAGCTGTTTGGCCTAAAATATCGTGGCACACCACCCGCGCTGGAAACCACGGAAAGTCGAGTTCACGTCTACGTTCGATTAGCTGAACAAGATAGTCGTTAAGCATGGCCGGATCGCACCGCCGTACTAGGTTTTCAGCATGCACCCGCGCGGTGTACGACAGCTCGGCCCATGCTCCCAGCTTAATGCTGTCTACAGCTTCGCGTGCGTCAAAGAATTCCAGTGAGGTGCCGGGAAGCGGTTTGCGGTAAAGAGTGTTCATTTTTTGGGAACTTAAGTGCGTGTATTCAGAGCCGCATTGTAACTTGTGACTCTGAAGGCGTCGCAAATGAGGGGATATCTAACCCAAATTGGCCAGCACCTTCGCCATTGCATTGCGCAGCACTTTTCGGTCTGTAGAACTAACACCTTTAAATGCCGCTGTATTAATTTCTTCGGCGACTGGCACCAAACTTGTTTTTAATTTCTTACCCTGTGCTGTTAAGAAGACATAAATATTTTTTTTATTATCAGGCCTTTTTTGCATCTTGATGTAGCCCAACGTTTCCATTGCACGTAAAGCCATTAATGTAGTTGGTTCTGAAGTGCTAGCGGCCACACTTAAATCGCGTTTTGTTAAACCATCTTGCTCCCACAATACGCGCAAGTAAACCCAGTGGCCCAACAAGACATTGTGCTGTGCCAGTCGGGTTTGCAATTGGCGGTTTAGTGCGCGGCTCGCATCTTTGATCATGTGGGCCATGCGATCGTTAGGTAACACTTGCTGCCAAACACGAAGTTCAGCAATGCTTGAATCCACTTCGTTTTGCTTAGACAAAAGACGCTCTCGAAAGTTTTAAGAATTTGTACTAGATGCGATTCCAACATAGACAGTCGAACTCGTAAAGCACTCGTTACACGAAGTGTTTGTAGAAATATTGCAATTCAATTCGAAGTGATTGTTTGACGAACCTTTGACCAATCTGTTGCTTGGTCAAACGATTGGTCAAAGCAAAATTTGACTTACTTTTAGTCAACGCTATAAGACAGTTTTGTAGATGAGTCCTAGCGCCACAACGCACAAAAATCCAAGCATGATCTTGCGAAAAACCTGATCGCTTAACTTGCCGCGTAAGCGTTGCCCAGCCAATAGGCCAACACTCATGGGTAGCAATGCAGCAAAAGAAGTTGCAAACTGACTTTGATCAATTTGATCCATCGCGATCATCGAGCCATAAATGCTTACTGCACCGGCAAAATAAATGGCACTAACCGTACCTACAAAAATCTCACGCGGTAGTTTTAGCGCCATTAGGTAACTAATAATTAATGGCCCGCTAAGCGTAGATACGCCGCCCATAATCCCCGAGACTAAACCGACGCCTGCGCTCCAAATGGGTTCGCGTTTTAGCTCGCCTTTTGGTTGCCAATTGAAGCTAAGTAACGCTACGGCAACTAGAACAACACAGGCCACAATAATTCGTAATGTATCTTCGGGTAAATTTAAAGTGGCCCGGACGGTCAGCAAAGTTGTAACGACCAAACCAATGACCAAAGGCATAAAGCGCTTGATCCCTTCGCGCGAAATACCGCTTTGTAAAAGCTGCCATAAATTGGACACCAGCACCGGTAAAACCAAAATTGCGATGGCCCTAGCTGGCGGCATCGAATAACTTAAGATTGGGATCACAAACATGGGTAAACCCACACCCAAAGTGCCTTTTACAACGCCGCCAAGCACAAATGCCGCAGCAATAAAGGCTAAAGCAGACAACGGTAAGGCAAGTGCGCTGGATAAAAAGTCGAACATGAATTTCTGTTAAAACAACCGTTGATGAGTCACTACTTGACAATCTACCGAGCATTGTCCACTATTTAGGGATGCACAGAACGCCCAACCCCATCGACCCACGCAAAAAGCGTGAAGCTGCTCGCGAATCAAAACGCCAAGCAGACAAGGTTGCGCGTATGGTCAAGCTCAACAACGCAATGTTGTTGATCGGCTCGCTGCTACTACTAGCCCTAATTCTACTGCGCTAACCGCGCAGACATCCCCACACCCACAATTCGAGCTCGCCTACAGTCTGTAAATGACTAGGGCGAAAAACTTTTTTTAGGATATCGACATGAGCATGATCAACCCGGCCAGTAAATACAAACCCTACGGTACCGTCAATTTGCCAGATCGTACTTGGCCCAATCAGGTCATTACCAAGGCACCCATGTGGTGTAGCGTTGATTTACGCGACGGCAATCAAGCGCTAATCGAACCAATGGATGCCGAGCGCAAGTTGCGGATGTTTCGGCACTTAGTAAAGTTAGGCTACAAAGAAATTGAAGTGGGGTTTCCCGCCGCCTCGCAAACCGATTTCGATTTTGTGCGTTTGTTAATCGATCAAAAATTAATTCCCAAAGACGTTACTGTGCAAGTGTTAACCCAATCGCGCGAAGAATTAATCGCACGTACTGTTGAATCGTTGGCTGGTGTTCATCGCGCTGTCGTGCATGTATACAACTCGACATCGACAGCGCAACGTCGCGTGGTGTTTAACTTAGATAAAGCCGGTGTAAAAGCGATTGCTGTCCAGGGTGCTACTTGGGTCAAACAATACACCGAAGCAATGTCGTCAAAGTATCCAGCCACTGAATGGGTGTACGAGTATTCGCCCGAGAGTTTTACTGGTACGGAATTAGATTACGCTAAAGAAGTGTGTGATGCAGTTGGCGATGTTTGGCAGCCCACTGCCACTAGCAAAATGATTGTTAACTTGCCCGCAACCGTAGAGCACAGCACGCCCAATGTTTACGCCGACATGATCGAGTGGATGCACCGGCATTTAAAGTATCGCTCGGCTACCGTGTTATCAGTGCACCCACATAATGATCGAGGTTGTGGCGTCGCCGCTGCCGAGTTAGCTGTAATGGCTGGCGCTGATCGTGTTGAAGGTTGTTTATTTGGTAACGGCGAGCGTACGGGCAATGTGTGTTTAGTAACTTTGGCTATGAATTTGTTTACCCAAGGTGTAGACCCCGAAGTTGATTTTAGTGACATCAACGAATCGATTCGCGTGGCCGAGCATTGCAACCAATTGCCCGTTCACCCACGTCACCCTTACGGTGGTGAATTAGTTTTTACCGCGTTCTCTGGCTCGCATCAAGATGCGATTAAAAAAGGTTTGGCGGCGCGCAAAGATGGCGAGTTTTGGGATGTACCTTACTTGCCAATCGACCCGTCAGATTTAGGACGCACTTACGACGCAGTCATTCGCGTTAACAGCCAATCGGGCAAGGGCGGCATTGCGTATTTATTAGAGCGCGATTACGGCATTCAAATGCCCCGTCTGTTGCAAGTTGAATTTAGCAAAGAAGTGCAAAAAGTAACCGACACATCAGGCAAGGAATTAAATTCTGCGCAAATTAAAGATGTGTTTGACGCCACCTACTTAAACAACACATCGCCCTTGTCCTATGTGGATCACGGCTTAACCCATCAACGCGGCCACCATGAAGTACAAAAGATCGAAGCAGGATTGCTTCTAGATGGACACGCGGTAACGTTAGTAAGCGAAGGCAACGGCCCGTTAGACGCATTAATGCACGGCTTGCAACGCGACTTTGGTATTGAAGCCAACGTGATGAGTTACAACGAACACGCGCTATCAGTCGGTGAAGACAGCAGCGCCATTACCTACGTGCAAATGCGTTTTGGTTGGGACCAAAGTACCTTTGGTGTGGGCATTGATGACAATATTGTTACTGCCGCTTTAAAGGCGATTATTGCCGGTTTAAATCGCGGGATTGAGTTGGGGTATTTGCAAAAGCCGGTCGTTGGTGGGGGAGCGAAAGTTGTTAACGGTTAGTGCTTCGGATGCAGGTTGAGAATGATCTTGAGATGCATCTTAATCAGTTGCGCGATAATTGTGACTTCAATGGCAAAGGAATGCGTGCGGTTTCGATGATGCGCAATTGTTTCGCGGTCGATCAAAGAAAGGGCATGGTTAGTCACAGCTATAGCGAACACTATTATCTAAGTTGATCGATAGAACTAAGGTACGAATACTAGCGTTTCTGGCTGCGACGCAGAGTAAATTCCTTGCAGCCAAGTCTGTCACGTATTTTGATTGGTATTCGGCGTTAAAAACCGGTTTGTTCTTATTTGTAAAAACGCTGTAACCAGCACATTCATTGTACTGATGGCACTGTTCATTGACCGCAAAATCGAAGTAAGGTTCTAGCGCAGTTAATTGATCGACATCGTTTTTTAAGCCAACCTTTAAACCGATACGACGAGCTTCTTGAGCAATAAATATATTGAAATTCAATTGCGTTGCAGCCGTTAGTGGAAAGCCTGGGCTATTGGTATATCCATCCACATTATCTGGCTCTACACCGTCGCAACCTTTACTCACAGCCATTGCGAGTCGCGATTGCATAATTGCGCGAACGTTGGCGGAGCGGGTATCAAGCCAGCGTTCTTCATCAAAAGGTGGACTTAAAGAAGTTCCCTTGTCCGCGGCCAAGAAACGAGTGGCGTCGGGCCTAAATGCTTCATAACTACCTGCTGAAAAATAACAAACAACAAACCGACCTTGGCTTTTCAGAAGATCGATAGTCGACTTTGGGGAATCGAAAAGATCGATGTTGTAGACCGTTACGTTAAATGTTGTATTGATTGATCCCATCAGCTGCCATTGCCAAGTGTTACCAACTGCTGGCTGCCAGAGGCGAGGCGGTAGGGGAGCGGGAACAGGCGTTGGTGTTGGCACAGGCGCCGGGGTTGGAACAGGTGCTGGGGTTGGAACAGGTGCTGGGGTTGGAACAGGTGCCGGTGTTGGAACTGGTGCTGGTGCTGGTGCTGGTGCTGGAACAGGCGCTGGGGTTGGCACAGGTGCCGGTGTTGGAACAGGTGCCGGTGTTGGAACAGGTGCCGGTGTTGGAACAGGTGCCGGTGTTGGAACAGGCGTTGGTGTTGGAACAGGCGTTGGTATTGGCACAGGTGCTGGTGTTTGCAAAGGTGCAGGGGCAAGAGTTGTTGGATCAATTGCACTGGCCACAACTGCCGGCTCTGTTGCACCATTTTTATCAGCGCCTGAATCTGACGGTGTGCTAGTGCCGCTACCACATCCACCCACTAAAGCCAACAAAAGTAAGATTGACTTTCGACTACCCAATTTCGATAAGTTCTTCATGTTGTGTTTCCTTCGCTTCTTGGTTAGCTTACCGATCACGCAGTGTTTGATTGTTTGCAATAAATGTTTGAAACAACAATTGATTCACCCGTCGACTAGTCAAATAAAGTGCGCAGAAAAATGAACACATTGCGGCTAAAAAATAACCGTACCCGTAATACTCGCCACCGATTGTTGTTGAAACAAAAGTAAATACCAAGCTCAACACGAAAAAAATGCTCGAAACTAACAAGAGCTCGTAGCGTAAATCGAAATACGCTAACACGGTCATTGCTGCGATCAGTAAAACGTGGAAGAGAGCACCAATCAAACCGTAGCGCAAAATCGGAACCATTTCTGAACCACCGCCTACCGCATTGACGATTGACGGCGCTAAAACAATCGCGATCAAACAAATGGCAGTTTGAAGCAATACAATTCTTTTAAGTCCAACCATCAAGACGCGTTTAATTTCGGCGTGTTGTTCACGAAGCTGATTTAGAGTCGCATGTTCACGTATCAATCGATAAAAATTCGAGTAACGTTCAAAAAATGCCGTCTCTAGATCAATAAGCAGCAAGGCTAAGCTGGGTACAATTGAAAGATAGGCCAGAAACATTGCCGCTTCGTACGCTTCGTGTGATGAAAGCGAATTTCCCAAGTTAGTTGCACCCGGTGCAAACCACATGATCCATTTGTCGACCCAGATTGCTGCATTGATAATGCACCCTGCCAGCGCCAATTGCCAGAGATGACGACTAGCTTTTAGAAACGCAAAGGGTTTTTCCGTTGACCCCGGAAACTCGATCGTAATGCGTGCAAGTAGCAGAAAGAAAATAGTTCCAAGTCCAAGAGAAATACCCGCTAGCAAGCCGCTCAATCCAAAGGGCTCAGCGAGCACCAAAGCAGCCAATAGTGAAACCAACATACCAAGGGCAAAAGAAGTGGTGATAATTAAGTAATTTTTTAGCGCTGAAATAAAAGCTGTCGTTAACCAAACGCCACCTGAAAGCAATAAACCTGCAAACCCAAAAACGCGTTCTGGCAGCGTTAGATTTAGGAGATAACCATAAAGCACAATTCCAATCAGTGCCATTATTGCGAAAACCAATGTGATCGCCCCAACCAGTAGTGCCGGCACTTCGCGTAAATCATGGATAAAAATGCAATCGGCCAAGCGGCGTGTTACGACCATGACAAGCGCGCCTGAACCAACCAGGGAAAAAGAAAAATTGTAAGTAACCAGAATCGAAAACTGCCGCAGAATAGTCGAATCAATTTGATCGTCGCCTATCGTAGCGATTAACACGAGCGCTATACAGGTGATCAGCCAAGGGCCTGATGAGGCCATCGTGGCGTGCCCTAATCCACTGAGGTTAGCGCTTAGGCTATCGGTACGCACTAAACGACGCAATACAAAACCGACGCCTGCCATTCTTAGCTCACTTTCGAACTATGCAAATTGTCAAACTCAGTGCGACGTTCAATATTGGGCACCAAGCTTGTCGCGTCACGGCAATAGCTTTCATAAATTGTTCTATAAGTGCCATGTACGCTTTCTTTGTTGTAATAACGAATTGTTCTCGCTTTGATAGCAGCACCGTACTTCTTTCTCAACGCGTCATTGCTTAATAATTTTTCAATGGCTACCGCTGTTGCTTCGGGGTTTGCTAATGGAATGATTATTCCGCCAGCACCGAGTTGCGGTGTTTCGTCAAGAGCGCCTTCAATCATTTCTCGACATGCACCAACGTCGGTAGCCACAGTAGGAATTCCCGCTGCACCGGCCTCTAACAATACTAAAGGTTGTGCCTCACTAATACTTGTTAAAACGACTACATCAATTTCGGGTAAATACTCGACGATTTTCACTTGTCCTAAGAACTCGATGGTGTTGTTCAAACTAAGATGTTTAACCATCTCAGAGCACTCAGAAAAGTAAGTAGGCTCTTCTTCAGTGGGTCCAAGAATTAGTGCCCGAATTTGTGGGAAACGTATCCTTAGCTTAGCGACTGCTCGAATGAATGTTTTTATATCTTTGATTGCCACAACCCGTCCAATCAGTGCGATCGTTAAAGCAGGTTTGTTGGATGCTTGGACTACAGTTGCGAACAACGCGGTATCAACGCCATTTGGAACAATTAGCATTCGTTCAGCAGCCGCACCATCACGTTGTTGCATCGTTTGGTTGCCGGCATAAAGCGTAATAATCTTGTCACTGAACTGATAGCAAGTTTTTGAGTAACCGATGAAGGCGTCAATCCAAACGTCGCGTAAACCCCGCTGTTTGCTCTCAATTTCTAAAGAACCAGTGGTGCGGTCTGTTAACCACTCAGCCATTAAAATTTCGACGCGCCGCTCATTCGTATAAATTCCGTGTTCAGTAAGCAGGCCAGAACGGCCAGTCTCTAAAACGGCCCGCGCCATTAAGAGTCCTGCATAGCCGGTCGACAGCGCATGAAACACTTTTGCCTTTGGCAGCTCCGCTGTTAATACCGCGAAAAGACCACCAACTAAGGATCTCCATGTCCAAAAGAACTGCAAAAATGAGCTTTTGGGTACGGTGTTTTGATACATTCGTTGAATAAGTTCAAAGGTTGCGTCTGATTCCATTAAGTTTTGCTGAAAAACTGAATGACGATGTTCTCGTAATACGTCAACAACTTGTTTAAAATGATCACCGCTACCTTGGTTCAACAGGTTCTGTAAAGGAGTCTCTAACGCGGCGATCAACGCCCTTGTTTTGCTGTCTGTCGAATGCCTACGTTGATAAGGCTGCAACACTAGATCAGTTAATCCGATTAAGTTGGCTGGCAAGGCATATTTGGTTTTGCTTGGTAGATTATCGGCCTTTAGTGCAGTGACATGAAAAGTCATTGGAGCGAGCGCAAGAATTAACTCGTGCACCCAAGTTGATACACCTCCCGATACGTAAGGGTAGGCTCCTTCGACTATTAGGCAAATGTCAGCAACGGGCGTGGGTTCTGTATTATTCACGTTCGAGTTCCTGATCTGTCCAAAGTGCAAACGCGCTCAACGCTGAAATCTGCAATGCTCCGCTACGAACAAATGCGTTGCGATGATTTACGCAGAACAGATGCAATTCATCAAACCGTTGTAGCTTGAAAAGTGCCTCGGCATACCACGACAAAAGTGAAATGTTCAATTGGTTGCTTGCCTTAGAAGTGTCAATTGCACTAATTGCTTCTTGGAAGTGACCAAGCCTGACTAGCAAGCGTACGATCTCATGAACCACACCGCTGTCATTCTGAAAGATAGATGCATACCGACGATACAAATTTAACGCATCAGAGCGTGTTGACATTGTACGTTCTGGATCCAGTAATCCTGAAAATGCGTATCGGTCAAAATGCTGTGCGAGCGCAAGTAACGTACTAGTGTCGGAGGGATCTTGCAGGTACTGATCATTAAGCTTGATCGATTTTTGCATAAAATCAGCTTCAATTCGCGCTACAGCGGTTGCTGCTTGGACCCGTATGGCAGGCTCTGCATCATTCAACGCTTGTCTCAGCGCGGGCGCAAACTGTGGGTTGAACTGAGTTGCAATCAGAGCAATTACCGCTTGTTTCGACTGAATTGACCCTTGCGACATCACATCAGAAAAAGAACCGAGTGAATCATTGCTAGGGCCACTGAAACGGTCGATCTGAAGATGTTGATTTGAAGGAATTGTGTCGGTGCTATAACCCTGAGTAGCTACTAGGTACTCGGGCGTATTGACAAACAATGAGTGATGGTCAGAAGTTCGTCGCATAAGGATGCCAACCAACGCTCCCAAGCTACCAATCGGACCAAGAAAAAAAGTACAAATTGCTAACAAGCCATAATCGTATGATGGCTTTCTGTTATTACTTTTTGCTTTCAGCCCTGTATACAAACTTGCGATTAGTGCCGCGTGAATACTGATGGCTACTAACGCTGATAAGACGCTTGATAGTAAGCCAATAACCGTTAGCGTTTCGATGACTGTGACCAATACAGCAACGCTGATTGACCAATCACTTGACTGATCTTTTGAACGCAGATTTGTGTTGGTCCAGATGTCACGATTACGCGCAGTGTAGTCGCGGAGTTGCGGCCCAATCGGTATTGCATTCGTTAGCAATATCGAGTTTATCGAATGAGAAGTTTTTGATTTCATGGGGGTCAATTCGAAATCCTAATGCAGTAGTTGGTTTGTGAGTGCCACATCTGCTTGAGCTTCAATAAAACCCTGTACGCGTTGCGCATTGCCGAGTGAACTGCTTATCCATTCACAAACTATCCGAAAGTTCTGAATGCTGATGTGGTTCAAATTGCGAAACTCGATGTTCTCAATTTTTAGCATTCCAATGACGTTACCTGTTTCACTGTTAATCAAGGGGCCCGCCAATAAGCCTTCACTGCGAAGAAAAGCTATTTCGTTTTGGTTACTTACACTCAAAAATTGTTTGTGGTTTACTATTGCATCAAACAAAGTATCGGACGAAGAAAACTCTGATTGATAGTTTTCGTTGTCGGACCATCCCAGATTCAAAACCGCCTCCAAGCGATTGTCATTGAGTAGGAACAGCGAAAACTTGCTGGGCTGCATTACCTCAACGACTAATTCCTTAACACCAACCAAAACATCACCGATTTCAAATCGTTCGATCGCCCGCGAAGCTTTGTACATTGCATTAACGGTACACACTTGGCTCGCAACACGGGTTTCTAATTGATTGTTGACGCGTAAAGACTGTTGATAAGCAAGCGTAAGCGAGTTCAACTGATTCGCTGTTGCCCGACTTTCAAGGTCGATTCGTTTTAGTCGATTACGAAAATTATCGGCGATAAGCCCCAATGTAATGGCGATAGTGCTCCATATCAGTGGCCAGTACATGGCACGTAGCAGCCAAGCGTTGCTGACCTCGTTTAAGCGCTGTTCTGGCAATTGACCCACCAACAAGGCAAGGCTCGCAAGTATCGCTGCGGCGAGCCCTTCTCGCGTGCCGTAATAACTTGACGCGAGAATGACAGGTATACAAAACGGATGAATTGGCCAAGACGCGAAACGATCACTGTTTCCGAAAAAACCATCAAAGAAAAGAAACAAGCCGAGGCAAAAGCAAATCTCTAAGACCGCCAGTAAACGGCAACCTATCAGCGTTCGCTCAGACAGCGGCACAATCAACTGAGTTGTGTTTTCGGTGCTCATTATAAATTTACCGTCAATACCAGCATAGCCGAATCGGTTTTCCCGGGCGTTCGAGCGATATTGGTTACGTGATTTAAACGCAGCTTTAGTTCAACGGGCCCTCGCGTGTAAGACACCGTCGCCCCGAACAGTTCTCCGTTAGTTCCGTAACGATCTTTCCCAACTCCAGCGTAACTGTCTAATGTCAACATCGCATTAGAACTTAGGGCCCATTGCTTGTAGTAGCCTAAAGAGAGACTGTGTATTTCACGATTCAACAAAGGCAAGGCGTTGAATCGTGAACCCAAACTCACTGTGTTTGCGGTTCGGTTGCGAACATACTCACCGTTGATTGTGTAGGTGACCGATAGCCCCTGAGCACCCATCACACGATTGAGCCTGACTTCCGCCGAAGCAGTTCGAGTTTGTCCCAGTGAGCCAGCGTCATGCAAGTGAAATCGATTGAAACCAATTTCAATGCGTCCTCTAACGTCTGGGTGAATCCTTTGAAAACGTGTGGCACTTATTCGATCACGCAGTGCGCCACTCGCTATGCCTTCAATATAGTCCCAATTTACGCGGGCAATTTCCAAATTGCCATTCGTAGAGCCAAAGTCATCGGGCTGGTTGTAGTTGAGACCGAAGCCAAGTCGATCGTTACCGAGAAAAATTGATGCGATTGCGGTCGACCCACTCATGGCGTCGTGTTGAGCCGCGATGGTGCCGCGCGTCTGCCCAACCGATAACGGCGGCGTTGAACTACTTTGGCCCAAGGCGGTTACAAGGTTGGCACGATCTAATTCAAGATTGAAACGTAGGGCTTCGCTGGTCGGTAGTGTTGCCCTCAATTCAGTCTGTCGAATGTCGGTCGGTTTGGCGTCACCGAGGCCATCACTGCGGCGAGTCTCAAAACTAATACTCGCTCGGCGCGCGTGCAAACGCTCAATGGCCGCACGCCGTTTGCGCAGCTCTGAGCTTTCACCTTCGATGGCAACTGCTTGCGCATAGTGACCAAGACTTTTACGCCAATTGCCAGCGAGCAATTCGACTTCTGCCAAAGCAACGATGGGTTCTGTTTGATCGGGCATAGCGGAACGTAAGGTTGTAAACCGTCCCCGCGCTTGGGCCAGCTCTTCATTTCGAAGCATGAGATGCCCGCGTAGTAGCCGTAATCGAAGGGCACCTTGTCGATCAGTCGGTACACCTCCGATGTCACTGTCTCGTTCGGTGATCCGAATGATTGATTCTGGAACGCTCTCGAACGTTAGTGCGAGTTGTGAATTGGTGTTGCTCGCTACAACGCGTGTATTGGGTGCAAGGCGCAACAACACACTGTCATAGCCAACGCTAACCCCTTCGATCCAGCGCTTCGCGCGCGATTGCAAATTGAACGCATCAAAAGTCGGCGCAATGATGGGAAAAGTTATTAACAAATCCCGTCCATCTTGTCTCACCTCAGTTGGTTTAAACGGAGATGAGGGGACGTTGATTATCAGTTTGTTGTCCGAGGTTTCGTAGACGAGACTAGTGGATGAGTCTGGAGAGGGGTCGGTTCTGAGCTGGGCATTTACTGCGTTGAATCCGATGGTGCTCATGACCAATGCGAGTGTGATTGTCTTGGAGTGAATGTTGCGAAGGAACTTCATTTTCTGCCGCCGCCAATAATCGCCAAGGCAGATTTTGTATCCCCTGTGCTGACTAACAATGAGGCATAGTCCGCACGAAGCTCGTCATCATTTTCCTTCAACGATAACAACCATTCATATTCGCGAAGCGCCTCTTTTGTACGCCCCAGTTTCTGTAAAATACTGAGCCGACTTAAGGCTATTTCGCCGGTACCTTGAGCTCGTCTATCCAATAAGGCCAATGCTGACTCGTATAACCGCCGAGCAGCTTGCTGATTGCCATTGTGTTGATGTACTTCACCTAAAATGCGCGCAGTTTCGAAGTCATTCGAGTCGCTGGCATAGGCGCTAGTTAACCAGCGTTCTGCCGATAACCAATCGCGAACCCGATAGGCCAAAAACCCGAGTGTTCGTTGTAACTTCAAATCATCCGTTCCTAGGTTACGAGCCGCATCAACTAACAAACGATCAAGCGCTTTGTCATTTAAGTCTGACGCAAAATGTACCAACATATTTAAATCGGCAATCGTACGGACTTTGATAGCACGCTCACGCAAGAATGCGTTTGCTCGGCTTACCTCATTTTTTGTAAGCAGTGCGTTGACATAAACCTCAACAATTCCATGCCCACTTTGCTGCATTGGATCAGTTTGTTCAGACAAAAAAGTGCTGGCAAGTTTAATGACGCGTCCCTCTCCACCACGCTCGCCGATCAAACGTAACCATGCGTGCCTCGTGGGGTTCGAGGCGGCGCTAGCGCGAGCTTCTAACCAATCCAATTCAGTCGAGCGCGGGCGTGGACCCCATAAAAACAGCAGCTGGCGCATGGCAGAGTCGTTGGGTTCTGCCTTCAATGCAATTGATCGAAATATGCGCTCAGCGCTAACTTTTTCATTGGCTTCGAGTAATCTAAATGCAATCTGATTGCGTAGCGTAGCGTCGGTGCCGGGCGCGTCTGCGATTTTATTTAGAACTGGGACTAGAAGCGTCATTTGATTCGAGCTTTGTGCCGCTTTAGTCAGAACACCGAGCCAACGATCAGGATTAGCTTCAGCCAGTGATGCAAGTGCTGGTATCGTTTCTGCATTCGCCCCTAGTTCTAGCAACAAGTGAATGTCGGACTCAGTGAAAACTCGCGGTTGATCGGCCGCTCTGGTGGCCAGAATTTCTTGCTTTAGTTCTTGAGCGACCGGTTCGCCGCTACGCCATGCCTTTTCCAGTGTCCTTCGATACTGATCAGTGCTGATTGCTCGATCATCGCGAAGGCGACGCGCGATCGCCATTGCTTGGGCCGATTGACCCGTCGTAAACAACATTTCGCTTGCTGCAAAGTGATCATCTTTTTGTGCGCTTTTGTCGATCAATAATTGGGCGCTCAGGGTGACCAACGCAGGTGCTTTTTGGCTGTTCGCTAGGTACATTAAATCGCGTATGAAATGCTTGTCTAGTATTTGAATTTTGTTAGTCTTTAGCCAACTGAGTACATCTTCACTTTGAGCATTGGCAGTAGCCATCAATGCCCATGCTTGAGCCCAACTAAGACCCCGATCCGGTTGAGGTAATCTTTCTAAAATAGACAGCCCTTGTACTGTAGATTTCAGTGCAATATTTAAGCGCGCATATTCGCCAAGCCATGCCGCGTCATTTATTGGTCGAGTTGTTGTCCGTAATTCAAGCGATGCTTTTTCAAACTGCCCCGCTTGTTCAAACCCCCGAACAAGTTGCAATGATTGAATGGCAAGCTGATCGGTCA
Source organism: Betaproteobacteria bacterium (assembly GCA_031429355.1). GTDB lineage: Bacteria > Pseudomonadota > Gammaproteobacteria > Burkholderiales > Burkholderiaceae_E > JANOZM01. Next base: position 657,375 of record JANOZM010000004.1, read on the forward strand.
TGTCCGCTTTGCGGGTTATTTCTTTTTCAGGGCCTGATGCGCTGCTTTCAATTTGTTGGGCGCTCGTGATTGCATCGTCTATTGGAGTCGTTTCATTGGGCTCAATTGCGTTGCTCAATTGAGCAATTCGTATTTCAGAAAGTGTCGGCGATCGAACCGGCAGTTCATCCAAGAATCGTTTCGCGCTTTGGTCGTTCGGATGATCATGAAGCCATCCATTGAGCAACGCGACAGCTCCTTCAATATCGCCGCGCTGTACTTTTGCTCGCGCCAACGAGCCGATCGAATGCGCGGTTCTGTGGCCCGATGCGACTTCACTTTCTAATTCTAAAAAGGCTTTCTCGGCGCGTTCAGAATTGGCGAAGTTCAAGCTCACAAGATCATCACCTCGGGGTACCAGTTGCAAACTAAATGCACATACTGCCGTCGCCAGCGCGATTAATTGCCAAATGCGAAAGTTGGTGGGTCGATTGCTTGGGTCGTTGACTGGAACGTCGGTCATGCCACTTGCTGGCTTTACGATTGTGTTCATGCGCGCTGCACGACTTGAGTCAAATCAAAAGTACCCACATAGGGTATGAAGCCGTTGCTCCGTGCTTGCGTATAAAGATTCTCAATTCCTTCCAGGTCGCGCGCAGACCAATAGTCAAGCGAAAAAAGGTTGAGTTTTGAGTTGATTCGAGCGGCTTCGCGAAGTCTATTGATTTGCCAATCGATATCGCTCGGTGACACTCGAACATAGGCCTGCGCTAGCGAATCGAAAGTACTATGTACGGACTCTCCCAGAACCATATCAATGAAGGGGGCTATGGACGGCAAAATGTCATAACCGCGATTGACCATGACCGGCAGATTAGGGTACTGCGAACGAATTGCAGAAACTAAATTGATGCCCGAATTTTTCATTCCTTTGAAGCGGATTGGGTCGAGTCCTTCGAGGTAGGCAGCATCATCCAGCGTATCTAAGAAAACTCCGGTAAAACCGCGTGCCAGAATTGTTGGAATCAACTCGCTGAGAATGAATTTTTCCCATCGAGGGTCTCGCATTTCAACGAAGCGCGCGTCGCGCCAATTTGGATTGGGAGCTAGTAACAAACCTTGACGCTCCAATAGCGGCGCCCACTTGCGTCCCGTATGCACTTCGCCTACGCTCAGGTAGCCTAAAGCAATGGACGTACGGTTCAATTTTTGCAGGATAGTGGTGTCTACCTCGACATCTAGAACAACAACATCGTAACTTTCAACATTGGCAAACTCTTGTAAGCCGTAGTAAACCAAAAACTTTACGTTTTGTGTAGCCAGTGATTCGCGTTCTCTCCCGCTACTTTGTGACAAAGCTGGAGAGACAATTGTGCTCAAAAGCAGCCCCAAGTATGACCGTTTTGAGCAATTGAACATGGCGTTTAGATACCTACTGAACTGGTCGGCCGACTCGTGATTGTGCGGCGGACTAAATCAGTGAAAAAATCAATTTGAAACGGTTTACTAACAACCGTTGTGAATTGGCTAGGATCAGGCGTCTGTTCAAAATCGCAAGCACGTCGAAAGGTTGTGGCAATCAACGGTGTACTGCTGCTTCGAATCCTTTGTTCCAACTGATTACCCGCATCCTGACACGCTTGTTTAACCAAACGTTCATCTAGGATAATCAAATCTGCTTTCAAGTTGTTCAAAGCCTGTAGTGCATCGTTTACATTGGTTGCGTGCTGAACGGTGTAATGCAATGGATGGAGCATTGAACGGTACAGCTTAATCAGCAACGGGTTATTCTCGATAATAAAAACATGACTCGACATGATCGTCTTTCAATGATGAATGCTTACCAAGTAACAGGTGTTGTAACCGTAACAACGCCCCCACTTGCCGGAACTGAAATACGCGAAGTAGTTTGCCCTCCCAAAGTCTCTTTCGAAGCATTCGGGCCAGCGGAAACGCCGGTGATTGGCGCAACCAATACTTCGTTTCTGGGGTTCGTTAAAACGATGCTGCTGGTGGTTGCGCCGAAGACGATCTTTGCTGTGAAGGGCTCGCCGTTAGTGGACGCCATTGCAGCTGCAAGTTTCATACGCTGATCCATCAAATTACCAATTTGACGTTGTTGGCGGCTTTTGGGGGGAAGTACCGAAATTGCGCTGTACTTAGCGATGGTTTTATTGATCAAATCACCCAGCAAAGAACTCGTGCCATCGTAGGCGCACATATTGGGCTGATGAAACATCACAGGTCGTATGTCGAAACTCAATAAGTAGCGCAACCACGTGTCAGACTCTTTTCCAAGAATTTCCTCGTAGCTTAAGTCGCGTCCCCAGAATGCTCTGTAGATAAAATTATATTCAGACACCCATTCAGTTGGTGTGCAAACGTTATAAAAAAGATTCGAAGGGTAGCGCGGAATCATCAGCAACGAAGGTTCAATGTCGTGACGAATGCCGTGATTGGGAGGAGGGCATTCTCGTGGTGGCACTGTTTGGTTACGATGGCCGCAATACTTCGAAGTGTCTGAAACCAAATACCGAATCCCAAAATCCTTCATGGCGCGTAAGGCTTCAATGTTATTGAGTCCCGAAATGTTGGGCGTCACTAGTGAATCTTTGAAGTAACCCGACAAACGTAAATTGAGTCGAGCGGCGCTGTCATTGAGCCTTAATTCGTTGAGCATCATGCTGTAAGTCAACGGTGCATCAAGATACGGATGTGAATAGGTGTGGCTAACCCAGAAAAACGGACTGCTTCTTGCTTTTATAGCTGGAGTTAAATCATCCACCAATGCAGGATAAAGTTCCTGGGCTGGAAGTGCTGAAGTCGAGCCGATTGCATTAAATGGGATTTCAACTACGATGTTGCCCGGTAAAGTATTGTTACGGTTGGTTTGCCAATCAATAAATTTATTGTAGTCATAGGCAGTTAACCGATAGGTCTTTCCAGTGGTGTCAGAATTCGCGGTGGGGCTCCACATGTCGTTCGCCATCAGTAGATCATCTGGTTGCGGTGACATGAAAACTTGTCTTTGGCCGATGTATAGCCCTTTTGTTACCCAGTTAATGATGCCGTAATTCAACTTAAGTGTGTGCGACAGGTATGGGTTTCCGTCGGCTGTCAGTGCAAGGTTTTTTCGACCATCTGGATAGTTGTTAATCGAAGCAATCAAATTGCCCTGCTGATCAACTAGCAAAGGCGTTACTGTGGTCGCGACAGACTTTGCGAGATAAGTGTAGGCATTGGTAATCACTATTGGTGCCGTGGCGCGTAGGTCGCTAAACACCTGGCGACCCGTTGGATTGCCACTCCCGGTCGGGCTAGCGTTTGTCAGTGTTGTTATAACCGGCGTAGTGGTTGTGTCAACACCTGCCGTTGGTGAACCCAAGCCGTATGTATCGGGCCAGCTTCCTGGGTACGTGTAAAAGGTTGCTTGTCGAACGCGATACTTTGCTTCGTAACCCCACAACAGATTCCACTCCTCCCAAGACAGCGCACTTTGGAAAACACCTAAGGAATCTTGAAAGCCCAAACTGCCAGTGGTTAACAAGATTCCTTGATAGCGACCTTGCCCAGTTCCATTGGTGCTGCAAAGAACTGATGCATCGAGCACCTGATCTCGGGCGACGAGCACATCGAAAGGAATACCCAAGTGCTGGAGCGTCGAAGTTATGCTTGGTAAGACGGCTTCGCTTGAGTCCGCCGAAATGACGAGAACACGCATATCAACGGCTACCGCGTTCGTCGACGCTGTGAGACAGTTTGGTGTTTGGGCTTGGGCTGATAAGCAGATTGCAACTGTGCTTAGCAAAAATCCTTGAATAAATCGCTGAACATAGCTCATTTTGGACCCTTCGCTTTTAGTTGATCTTTCTTTTGTTTAAGCGTCAGCGTTTCAGTGATAGGTCCTTGTGGGCGGCTAATGGGCACGACATCCGTTGGGGTGGCTTTGGGTGCCACGAGATGCTTGTGCCCTCTGGGCAAAATTGGTGTAGTTGCAGCAGTGCGCGCACCCAGATCGGGTGGCGGCGGCGGTGGATCGTGCGGTGAGGCTTGCGCTAAGGTGCAAAACGTTAAACCAGTCACGCACAAGGTTCGCGCTGCAATTTGCAGTAGTTGTCGATACAAAAGGTTAGATTGATACATAAACTTTCCTTGATTAGATTGATCGTGATTCTTCAATTTGAAAGACATTTTTTGTGCGGCAACCGCAATGAAGTTATTCGTTGTGGCGCAGTTTTAAAAAAATGGTATCGAAGAAAAATGTTTTGGACATCCTCAAAATTAACGAGAGATTATTAACAAAAAACAATTCGACGCTGACATGACTAAAGAGTGCATATTTCTTTAGACCAAAATAACTATCTGTATCGAAACACAATGAAAGAAACTCTTACTGAGTAGTCACATTTATAAAGAAATGTAATGTGAATACGAGAACTTTGCGGTTAATGAAATACAAAAAAATAAAAGTAAATTGACCGGAAATTGCGACATCAAGCATTCGTTAAAATGATACTGATTAGTTCAAGTGAAACAGCCTTGCACTATTAAATTGCTTAAAGGGTGGGCTTATTATTTCTTGATTGTAAATTGAAGTATATGGAAAATAATTGTGTTGTACATCCTCAAAACTAGTGAATGTAAATTTCTCAAGAATTAAGTTATTTTTAGTAAAATAGGTCATCCTTTTGTTTGTGATTTAGCTATGAAAAATTGCTAAATGTTCTAAAAAATAGGTATGTATAAAGCAAGCTTTGCAGTCAATTAAAAGTCAAAACCTGTTGGCTTTAAACATCATCAATTTTGATAGAAATAACAAATTGTTTCTGTATAGATGGCTTCTGACGATTCCGAATTGGGTACCAATATGACGTGATACCCATGCCGCTGTTGCGGAGGCGGTGGAATTAAGTCAGCAGTTAAATTCTTACCAAACGCGTTGCCCCGCAAACAATGAGCGGGCGTAGTGCTGTAACAAACGCCATTAGCGTTAGCAGCACGTTGGCCTAGCCCGTTGGTGCAAAAGTTCGGCGGTTTATAAAACAGTTAAAACTTATTTTGAGACATGGCTTGAGTTAGCCTATAGTGGTCAGATCGACTTCCACACCGATGCCTACACGGCGGCATCTTTTGTCGATAAAGCATTTCGTAACTATTTAGAGTGCGGGGTTTTTACCCACGGCTTCGTGGACACGCGGTAACGTTAGTGAATGAATGCAACGGCCCGTTGACGCATTAATGCACGGCTTGCAGCGCGACTTTGGTATTGAAGCCAACGTGATGAGCTACAACGAACACTCGTTATCTGTTGGTGAAGACAGCAGCGCCATTACCTACGTGCAAATGCGTTTTGGTTGGGACCAAAGTACCTTTGGTGTGGGCATTGATGACAATATTGTTACTGCCGCTTTAAAGGCGATTATTGCCGGTTTAAATCGCGGGATTGAATTGGGGTATTTGCAAAAGCCGGTCGTTGGTGGGGGAGCGAAAGTTGTTAACGGTTAGTGCTTCGGATGCAGGTTGAGAATGATCTTGAGATGCATCTTAATCAGTTGCGCGGTATTGCGGTAACACTTCCACCATTTAGGGCGCATACAACAGAAAGCGTTGGTCTTATGGGGGACTCGACCGCAGCTATGCTTGATCTCAAATTGAACTGTTATTAAGTTTCTGAAGGCAAATGAATCGAGGCAATTTTTGAGAAAGCGCAATTGTCCATCTTGTAGTCTATGTTCACCTTCATTAGAAAGTAAGCGTTCAACTGTTCGTTCTTTAGGAGGAGGTCCAATAGCCTCAACGTAGCCCAAACGAAATTGTTCACGAAAACTTTTCTTAAACATCACTGATTGGTGATGTTCTACACAAGACAGGTTGTAGCTGTACACTTAAAGGTTATCCAAGCGTAAAACTACAAAAAGAGTTTTCATTGTTACCTATCTTGCCCGTTTTGATTTTCGCAGCTGAACTGGCCTTCGCGCTGTTATGCGGAATGCTCTTGATGGGCGACTCTATGATGTATCGATTGGGTGAACTTTCAATCTGCATATTGTTATGGCTCGTAGCAGTTCGACTCGCCGCATTGTTACTTAGCTTCGGGTTCGCATTCCGAAAGCTCGCGATCCAACAGCGCCAATCGTTCAGAAATTGGGCACGAACTTTTCTTCACGAGTTTTTCGCAACACTTCTGGCTTTCACATTTCTAATTCCATTCAAGCACTTTTTCGCACCCCACAGAAAAGCGAATCACTCTGAGCCAGAAACCGTGGTGCTGTTGGTTCATGGATTACTCAGTAACTCTGGGGTATGGTGGCTGTTTAGTCACCGAGTCAAGGCTTCACTTGCCGGTCAGTATAAAAATTTAAGTATTGACAGCGTTGATTTAAGAGCACCCTTTGCGTCTTTGGATAGCTATGTAAAGGTCCTTGATCGAAGAGTCAACATCATCCGACAAAACGAAAACGTCGAAATCATTCTGGTGGGGCATAGCATGGGCGGCCTAGTTTGTAGATCGTGGCTCAGCACCAATAACCGCACCGACGTTAAGCAATTAATCACCATCGGTACTCCACACCAAGGAAGCCAATGTGCTACGCCCTTTAGCGCCGCGAATCTCAAACAAATGCGGCCATCAAGCGTATGGCTGAAAAACCTTCCGACCAAACCGTCGATCAAAACCACTGCCATTTATAGTGTTCACGATAATTTGGTCGTCCCATTTACCTCAGGTTTTTGCGATACATTCAATTCGGTGCAACTGACAGGCACGGGCCACTTAGGTCTACTTTTCGATCGCGTTGTGGTTTCCAAGGTAACGGACATACTCAGTGCACAAAACTAAGGAAGTCGCGGTTTTTCTTAGTACAAAAAACCGCGCCAATCGCTGAAATCAAATCGATTAATTAGCCAAACGCCTACTAAGAGATACTGCATAGGCACCCGCCCTCACGGCAAGTGTTGGATCAGCACTCGCAGCGATTCCCTTGGGTAAGACCGTTGGAATAAAAATTTCACGATCACAAGTTCGGTCAGTGAAACGGTCAATAACTAAACGACCCATATTCACCTCGACTCGATCCGCAGGCCATGGTTCTGTAGGATCCGTGAGCTGGTCTTGCGTTTGTGCAAGCTGGGCAATTACATTAAAAACAACTGCACCTTTTCCAATGCGCTCGGTTAACTCGGCACGTAAAAAATCGGCTCCTTTTGCTTTAGCTTCATCGTCACTTAATCCAACGCGCCCTGCAACTGGCTCAAATCTCCAGCGAATGGGTTGGCTCTTACCACTCGAATTAGTAGCAATGAAGGCACTGGTACTCCAATAAGGAACAGTGGCAAAACTAGCAGGAACCGGTTGCCCAGCAAGGTAGCTTCCCTGTTTAGTAGTCGCTGGATTTGCCTTGCTAAACGCAGCGATCGCTTCTGGATTCATTTTCCCAGTGGTCGGGTCTGGCACTCTAACTTTTAAAAACTCAGCAAACTGTTCTGGTGTTTGTGCAAAGAAATGCGGGGCTGATATAAAAATCCATTCGAGTCGCTCAGCTCCATTGTCTGCGCGAATAGCGATACCACGTACTGACTTAGCGTTGTCTGGCGCTTTTGGATTTCCGCCCCCAATTGAAAAACGACCAATCAAAGGTGTACTTTGACCTGCCTTAAACATAGCGGCGCTGGTGAGTGTTGAAGCCGCTGAGGAGGCTTCAAATTGACCGGTCATGCAGAATCCTTTGGCGTGAGAACTGCGTACCATATGCTTACCGAAGACCCCATTTAATGCGTCGACCAAAACAACTGGTGAAACTGTCGGCGTTACTGGGGACATAGGTTGCATAGCGGGTGCTGTCGAGCTTATTGTTGAACAACCTAAACTAGCGGCAGTCGCTACGATCGTCGCAACGCGTAGCGAAACCCGGGATGTTAAAAATTGCATGTTGATTTCCTATTTGGTAAATGAGAAGGTTGTCTGTTTATCGTATGCGAACGGGGCGATGGTTACATAACTAACGCACGACAAAGAGTGAAAAAAATGTGAGCGCAGAAAAGCAAATTAAAACAGACCGGCGCTGAGCACTAAGGTTTCCAAATTAAATTGTAATATTCAAACATCACCAAAGCATTGCAGAAAAATCACCTCAAAAATTCATTCTGATGAAGAACCAATTAATCAAATAGCTTACAGTGCTTCTTTCGTCACTGTTATAGGTAATCACGTCATGATTTCACGTCGCTTATTCTTTATCACCACTCTCGCTGGAGGTACCTACCTTGCGAACTTTGCAGCAAGTGCTCAGACAAAGCTCGAAGACAACGACCCGCAAGCCATAGCGCTGGGCTACGTCTCCGACAGCGCGAAAGCGGACAAGAAAAAGTATCAGAATCATAGTGTCGGGCAGCGCTGTAATGGTTGCCAACTGTTTTCAGGAAAGCCGACCGACTCTAACGCAGCTTGTGCAGTGTTTTCTGGGAAGTATGTCGTGGGGATAGGATGGTGTAGCGCATATGCAATGAAGCCAACTTGATCCGAATCCGATGGACCTCTGGAGATATTTAGTTAAGATGCCTTTTCAGATTAAGGCGTATTTGCCCACCTTCATTAGGCCTATTACAGGCGCTGAGATTACCACCATGCAGTTTCGCAATCCGCTGGCTAATCGCTAGGCCTAAACCGCCGATGCAACTTGTTGTTCTTTTTAACGGTGGTGAGCGTAACGATCTACCTAAAGAAAGTCTCTCAATGATATCGGTCGAAAACCCAGTGCCATTGTCACCAATCGCCACTCGTACGAAGTCCTCACTCATTGTGTTGATTTCAACGTCTATCTTAAGTGTCTTCATCGACTTAGCATGCTTCGTGGCATTGTCGATCAAATTAGTAATGGCTCGTTCAATAAGGTGAATATTTGCTTTTATCTTGATCGGTTTCGGTGGAATTTGCGAATAAGTAAAGGTAATATTTGATTCGAATTGCGTGAATTTCTGAACAATGTCTCCTACAAGATCATCGAGTGAAAACCATTCGAACTCGATAATCTGATCGGTAAGTTCGAGGGCTGCAAGTTCGAAAAGCTCTTGAGACAGTGCGCGAACTCGATCACTTTGTTCAATCGCAACTCGTAAGACATTTCGATCCTCGATTGAAATACTCAAGCTCCGCTGATCAAGCGATTCAAGGTTACCGTGGAGTGCAGTTAATGGAGCTCGTAGATCGTGAGCAACTCCTGCCATCACTTCACGGTGGTCATGTGAGACTCTCGCTGCGACGCTGCTTTGAAGATCAAACCGAGCGGTCATCGACGCAAAAGATTTTTCGAGAATAGCGACTTCATCATTGCCCTGTAATGGTGTCGTGTTTTCCAAAGGCTTCAATTCATTTCTATCAATTTGAAACGATGCTATCTTTGTAGCTAGAATTTCTAGACGTCGAGTAAACTTTTTAACGATAAGGTAACCTAAAATTGAGGTAGCCATAAATGCCAAAATCAGTAAGGTCAAGGAACCGCCAAAATTTTTGGCAATACCACTAACAGAGTGGCCGTTTTTTTGCATTTGGCTATTAATTAAAATATAAAGGTAACCACGTTTGTTTGATTCGCTGTGCGCGGGCCAGTAGCTGCTGGGGGGCGTAAATTTAGCTGCACTGAAAATGCGAGGGACATCAGTGTTTAGAGGATCTGTTCCACGAATCGGAAACATGGCATTCTGCAAGAAGTGCTCAATCGGCTTGAGATCGACGATTTGCGTTTGTAGCTCTTGGGCAGTGTTGATAAACGCGAGTACTTTGCCGCCTTCATCGAGTACATAGACTTGAATCGTGGGGTTAACGACCATGAGCATCGACAAAATGGCATTGCGTTCTGCAATGCGCCCTTCAGACACATTAGCTGCCGTAACGTTTGGCCAATTATCGACAATATTTTGCGCTAAATCCCTCGACAAACTTTGTAAGAGTTTTTGCTCTTGATCCTGAGAAGCATTAAACGCAACAATGCCGCCGAACATGCTAAACATTGCAAGCAGCGATATCAAGGCATACGCAAGTTTCTTGGCGAGTGGGATAGTCTTTACCATCACATCAGTTTCACGGTTCTGGTTCAAAGCGATATCCCACGCCCCAGACGGTTACAATAAACTTAGGATTTTCAGGATCAATTTCGATTTTTGCTCGTAGTCGATTTATTTGCGAATTAACTGCGTGTTCAAAGCCTTCGAAATTGGCACTCCATACCTCTTGAATTAGGTGCGATCGTGAGAAAACGCGTTTTGGGTGTGTGGCTAAAAACCAGAGTAAATCGAATTCCCGTCGAGTGATGGGTATGTTGACACCTTTACAGGCTAAAGCTCGCTTCATCGCATCAAGATCGAACCCTGAGAACGAAATTTGAAGTGATGTAGCAGAGTGGCCGGATCGCGCAGTTTTTCTTCTCAGAGCAACACGCATTCTTGCCACAAGCGCAAGCATTGAGAGCGGTTTTACAATATAGTCATCCGCTCCCAACTCTAGTCCTAAAACGCAATGTGTTTCTGAGGTAAGCCCGGTGATTATCAAAATCGCGATATCATTTTTAGTCGATCGCATATAACGACAAACTTCCCACCCGTCTACTTTTGGCAGCATGATGTCCAACAGAACCAAATCCCAACGTCGTTGTTCAAATAGTTCAATGGCTTTTTGACCATCTGCTGCACGGTGCAGTCTGTAGCCAGCCTCTTCAAGGTGCAGTTGAATCGACCTAGCGATTTCGTCATCGTCTTCAACAAGTAGTATATTTTCGTTCATGCTGTTAAACATATCATCTATCTGTGCCTGAATCATCACGGGCACGATACAGATTGATTACGGTTTGATATCGTGAAACTAATTCACCAAGCTCTTGAAACAATATTAATTGCGTGCGGCTAGCGTCTGTTGCGCTGGTTTCAATGGCGTGATTTCAGTGTGAGTTGGAGTGATGACGTTAACGCTAATTGCAGTGAATGTGCAAACAATCGTGCTTCAAGCGCCAGTCGTTGTTATCCAATTGAGATGAAACCGCTGTTAAACCGATCCCTCGGTGAGTTCAAGCCGACAACTAGGCGGCGCAAACTGCATTCCATCGACAAACACATTGTCGAAGTCACTAAAACGAATGCAGTACCGAACGCAATACCAACCAACTAAAAGGATCTTAATCATGAAAAACATCATCGCCGCTACAATCATCGCTCTGTCAACAATTTCTGCTGGTTCGGCTTTAGCCAACAACTCAACACAACCTTATATCTGGACCAACGGTGAAGCAGGCTTGATCGCAAACCCAGCTTATAAAGTTAGCGGCGCAGCCGATAAGTCAGAAGGCCACTACTTAGTAGGCGTTGGCGAAAATGATTTACGTGCAAACCCAAAGTTTGCGAAATTGCCAAACATGATGCACACACCGTTGTTTAAGGCAGGTGTTGGTGAACTAAGTTTGATTGAGATTGCACCGGCTGCTAAACAAATGGTTGCAATGAAGTAATCAAACGTTACTTTCCTTATTGGAATGAGCCGTTCGACATCAGTCGAACGGCTCATTTTCATTTATTGATGGACTTATTCAACGAAGACAAAAAGCAACTTTCTAAGGGCGCGTTGTTTCAGGCCACTAATGATGGAAAAGCTATCAACTTATTTGGGACTATATACGTTGGTGCAAATTCAGATCTGCCATTAGGAATTGCAACAATTTCTCGCTTAATCGAATGTGAAGCGCTATTACTTGAGATCGATTTATCTGACCCCAAAAGGGCGCATGAATTCGCCAAACTTTCTATTTCGAAAAAACCGCTCAGCTTGACTGATAAGGAGCGCTGAATCGTGTTTGCGGCGACATGAACAATGAAAATTGACGACGAAAAAGCATTGAACTTTCGACCCACTATTCTAGCTTCAATAATCCAATTTACCCAAGCGCACGAGGCGGAGTTAGAAGCCGAGAACGTTTATGCCATGTTTTTACTTGAATTAGCTTTAGCCAATAAAATTCAGGTGATCCTTATTGAGATTGTTGCAGAGCAATTTACGTTAGAGGACGAGTTTACCGAAGCGGAATTGAAGTGCCTAGTGCAAAACAGTGCTCGATCCGTCTGCGCGACTTAAACGGCCGATACCGCGCAGATCGGTCGAACCAAAGGGCAAAAATGCGTTCAAATGAAAGCATATTGCAATTGGTGAGCCTGCGTTGAATAACTAGTGTAATCAGCGGGTTCACTATCGCTAGGCTTGACTTTTAACTGAAACCCAACAGCCATTAACCGCATTGCGTCAGAGGTGGCTTGTGTGAGCCACTTGGCGGATTTGAGCATGGACTCTTCGATAGAACAGGGTCTAGATTGAATGCTGGAAAAAGCGTCAATGCCGTATCGCAAATTATCAGTTACACCTTCGCCCAACCGCCCCGCGAAGGCAATAACGGGCAGGCCGCGCTCCTTGGCTCGCCGTGCAACTTCGGTGGGCACTTTGCCAAACGGGGTTTGTGCGTCCAAGCTACCTTCTGCGGTAATCACTAAGTCAGCCTGATCGAGTAGTGAGTCAAGTTCTAAGTAACGCATCACAATATCAAAACGCGGATGTAATCGTCCGCCTAAAAGGCCCAGTACTGCAGCCCCTAAACCACCGTAATCTCCTTTTAATACTAAGCACCTGTTCGCTATTTTCTGCCTGCGCCGCGCCTCGGGCTGTTATGTACCCCGAGGACGATCTGCCTAAACGCACTGCAGCCGTTCGTGACTTACAGCAGTGCGAAGTCCAAGGCAAATCAACCATTGGTCTGAACGCCGGAAAAGACCGCACGCTACGCAATGCCGGCACTGCGGGTGCTATAGGTGCTGCTGCAACCGCCAGTGCGCTTATTGTGCGTAAGTCAAATGACGTATTCACCAATGCGGCTGCGGCTGGGGTTGCGGGTGGTGTCGGTGTTTTAATCAAGGGTGCTTTAGAGGCCAATCACCCCGATCGGGTCTACGAAGAATTTATTAAGCAATGTATGAAAAAACGCGGTCATCAGGTTTTGGGTTGGCGGTAAATGCCTTCTGCTAGCGTCGTTACGGCTTTGAAATGGCGGAGAAAAGTAGTAAATACCCTGACGTTCGTTGCCAAAAATTGCATTAGGGAATCGCCAACAATTTATTGGAGATAAATGCACTTAGTACCTGCTCAATGGAGGCTGGATCTTCTAGCAGCGCATGGCCTGAGTTGAGAATTTCAATGACGTTAACTCCCAATAATGCAGCGTAGCGCTCGGCACTTGCCATCGGGATAAAATCGCAACCTCCGCGCACTACAACGCTGGGGATTTTAGGAAAAGTCTCCCAAGAGCCTTTGCTTTGCGCGACTTCTTTTTGAACGATGCGATTGACGAATAAATTTCCACCACCGGGAAGGGATGCGTTACTTACATTGCTTTGGCGGCACACCATTGCAGACAACAATTCAGTGCTGGCCAAGTCATCGAACAATCGACCACTTTCAGTTTGTGAAATTTCAGTTTCGGCACGGCCCCCGATTTCGTCGATTTTCTCTACTGCATTTGATAGCGCATCGGTTATCTTAACGTTGTCGCGTTTGGTTGGCGAATAATCGCGGCGCACGGCGAGTCCCGGAAATACACCAGGAGAAGTGACAGCCAGCGCTGCAACGCGATCTGGAAACTTTCTTGCGTATAGCAAACTTAATTGACTGCCCCATGAGTTACCCCAAAGGATTATCTTTGGTGCTTCAAGGTAAACGCGCAGCGCCTCTAAGTCATCGATCATGCGGTTTAGGTTGTATTCTATAGCTACTAGACTTTTAGATTGGCCGCTGCCAACTTGATCGTAAAAGATCGTTTTGAACCCTGCTTGTCGAAATACTTGACCCTGCTCAATACGCCGATCTTCAGTGTAAAGGCCCGGACCACCATGCAAAAAAATAACTGGTGTTTTGCGTGCAGTGACGGAGTTTGACGGCGATACAACCCAAGTTGCGATAACCGATTTTGTACTAAGCTCGACCATTGTCGGTGCTTCACGCGCAGCAGAATTGTTGCGCAAAGATAGACCTGCTAGCAGCACTACGAAACTAAAAAAGCAACACAATAAATTGCGAGGTCGTGCAGGTAACTTAATCAATTCAAAGCTACAAAGACGTTTTGTACATCGTCATTGCCATCAATGCCGTGCAAAAATGATTCAATTTCTTCAAGCTGTTCGGCCGATAAACTGGACGACTTAACAGGGTTTTTGGCTTTGTAACCCAGCTTAGCTGACAACACGGTAAACCCTTGAGCGGGGAGCGCACGGCTTACTAAATCGAGGTCTATCGGGTCTGTTAAAAATAAGGTTGTACCTTCTTCGTCGCCGGCTTCGAAATCTTGCGCGCCCGCTTCAATTGCAGCTGTTTCAGCATCAAAGCCAACCGCTGTGGGTTGCGCCTCAATCATGCCAATATGATTAAAGTCCCAAGCAACCGAGCCCGAGGTGCCCATTTGCCCTTTGCGAAAAAGGATTCGCATTTCGGGCGCCGTACGGTTTACGTTATCAGTCAAACATTCAACCATTACTGCTACTTGGTGGGGGGCAAAACCTTCGTAAATCACGTGCTCAAAATTAAGCGATTCACCGGTAAGACCAGCACCTTTTTTAACTGCTCGATCGAGTGTGTCTTTTGGCATTGACGACTTGCGAGCTTGCTCCATCAAAAGTCGCAACTTCGAGTTTAAGGACGGGTCGGCCCCCGCCTTTGCGGCCACCATAATATCTTTAGCTAGGCGCCCAAACAACTTACCTTTGGCATTGGCGGCGAGTTCTTTGCCTTTGGCTTTCCACTGTGCGCCCACGTGCGCTCCTAAAATTAATTTGCGATCTAATTCGTATTCTAACGCGGTTCTTAAGCTATCCGATGATCGTCACGTCATACTGCTTTCATACTTCCTTAAACTCTTGCGAAGCCTCCGATAAAGGATGAATATCAATGCCTACCGACGTTGCTGCGAGATGGGTGCGAACATAACGAAGCAACAGAAACACCAAAAGAGGCGCTCAAAGTTCCTTTGATGGCTGATTTACTGCTCAGAAACCATTCAGAATGGCTTTTGGCGAGCAACATTCTGGGTATTTCGCGAGAGACTAAGATCGTGCGTGTGCAGAAATCGGACTTTACTCTGCGTAAACAAATAGCGAAATTTTGGCAACACCCAATATTGGGTTGCGAATTGATGCTGGCCCCGCCCGCTTTCGGCATCAGATGACGAAGCGAATTGAGGCGGAAAAAACGCGAGAATACCGATAAAATCAGCTAAGGAATCTGGGAATGTGCGCTGCGCACGAAGTTCAAAACTAAAGAGCGCAACTAATGTTCAATTGGTTCTCGTACAGTAGAGAACACTTTGAAATCCATCAGGAGTCTTTATGAACCCGCAACTAAAAACTTTCGAATCTTTTTCGGTCACTGGTTTGCTAACCCGAACTACAAATGCCAACGAGCAAAACCCGCAGACCGCAAAAATAGCACCACTATGGCAGCAGTTTTTCACCAGTGGTTTATTCGATCCTAGCCCGAACGCACCGACGGTGGTGGGTGTGTACCATCAATTCGAGAGCGATTTGAATGGCGCGTTTGATGTCACTGCTGGTATCAAAGGAAACAGTTCTATCTCAGGCACAAAGACCGTCCAAATACACGCCGGACAGTATTTGGTTTTTAGCTCAAAAGGAGTTATGCCAGCCGCTGTTATAGCCGGCTGGATGCAGGTCTGGCAGTATTTCAACACACCACGCAGTCATATTCAGCGCGTATATAAATCCGATTTTGAAGAGTATCTTGCGCCTGACGAAGTCGCCATTTGTATTGGTGTACGCGAACTGGGTTAAGCCTTCTGTAAGAAGCCCGCTATTTGATATCGAAATCAGCCCAGACAGGAATGTGATCGCTGGGTCGTTCGTCGGCTTTTTTACCGGCGTTATCTGTATGTGCAGCCGAAACTTCATGACCAATCTTTGCCGAGCTATTTTTTAGTTTGAGCCAAATTTTGCGATCATGAATCTTCGGCGTACTGAGAATATGATCGATCAATTCTTTAGTGACCTTGCCACCTGCCTCAGGACTATTGAATTGCACCGTAAACGTAGCAGAGTCGGCTAATTGTGCCTGGCTAAATGCATGTTCAAGCAAGGCATTCTGTCGGCGGAAACTGCCGCGCAGTTCATCGACTAAGCTTTGCATCAAAAACTCTTTCTCGAAGGTATTCCTAGCAAACCCATCGTTTAAATCGCCAACAAGAATAACGCCCGAGGCTTGTTCGGAGAGGATCACATGGGTTACGTGGCGACGATAGGCAGCAATATCTGCGCTAAGTTTCTGGCGAGACAAAACGGCCGCTTTCATTGCAACGGGGTCTCGTTCTTTAAAGGCCTTAGTGTTAAACCCACTGGTGAATTGACTTTTCGTATGGGCGACGATCAACTCAACGATATCGGTTGAACCCGGTTTACTCAGTTGCAAAAGCACTGGTGGGCGGGCCATTCGGTACGTTTTTTTGGAATCAACTTCTCCCCACGGTTGAAAGGTCACCGGTCGACCGAGCAGCGCGTAAAGGCGATGCTCTTGATCGATTTGTACAACGTCAATCGCAATGTCTTTACGCACGATCGCGTAGATACTTTGGGTTCCCGACTCAACTCCAAATACGTCGTACTTGTTGTCAAGAAATTCGCTTACGAAATGCTTCATTTGCGCAACTTTTGCAGGCCCCTCTTGAATGCCCACAATATCGGCTTTCAGGTCATTAATGACCGCTGCAATTTTTTCGGCGACTGCTCTCGGGTTCTCAGGATTACGCCCTAAGGCTTTACCCTTGGTTAATCGAATCTTCGGCTTATTTGGCTCAAAAAGATTGTTCATCCACTCGATGTTGTAGGAAGCGATACGAATACTCGACATGAAGGACTCCTCTCATAATTAAAAATACCCAGCGTTTCTTCACTACTAAGGTTAAATGATTGCACCGATAGATTGCAGTAATATTTCTTCGGGTCTGGTCGAAGCTGGTGCTTGATTGATCGACGATTGGCAGCTTCGCCTCCGCACGTTCAACCGGCGCAAAATTAAACAGCGTTAACAATTCGTGTTTTAAAACTAGTAAACTCTGCCGCTATGAAAAACTCGGTCCCAAAAGTAATCGTCGTCGGGGGTGGTTTTGCGGGTTTGTGGGCAACGCGCGCGCTGGCTAAGTGCGAATGCGAAATCACATTGATCGACAAACAAAACCACCATTTGTTTCAACCCTTACTATATCAAGTTGCAACAGCGGGTTTATCAGCTGGCGATATTGCAGCTCCATTGCGGCATATATTGCGCGAACAAAAGAATGTATCGGTGCGTTTGGGCAAGGTCGTTGGTATTGCGCCGATGGAAAAGCACGTAACGTTAGACGACAAAACTGAACTCGATTTCGACTATCTGTTAATCGCTAGCGGCGCGACCCATGCCTACTTTGGAAAATCGGAATGGGCGCCTCACGCACCTGGCCTAAAAACACTGGACGATGCGCTTAACATTCGCCGCAAATTATTATTAGCATTCGAATACGCGGAAGCCAGTACAAGCCAAGTGGAACAAGACGCATGGCTACACTTTGCGGTAATTGGTGGAGGACCAACGGGCGTTGAGTTAGCGGGTACTTTAGCCGAGATTGCTAGACACACTTTAAAAAATGAGTTTAGGACTATTGACCCGACCGTGGCAAAAGTTCGACTAATCGAAGCCGGCCCGCGAATTTTGAGTGCCTTCTCTGCGGACCTATCAAATAAAGCGACCAAGCAACTAGAAAGCCTCGGTGTTGAAGTGTGCTGTGGCACAGCAGTTAGCGATATTACTGAGAACAGCTATTCCTTAGGTGATAAAACGGTTCCTGCCAAAACAGTGTTATGGGCTGCGGGCGTAGCCGCATCGCCTCTCGGTAAATTACTGGACACGCCGACCGATAAAGCTGGTCGCGTGCAAGTCGAAAATAATCTAAGCCTCGCTAAGTATCCCTTCGTTTTTGTAGCAGGTGATTTAGCGGGTATACAGTTTGACGGCAAACCGGTTCCCGGAATCGCGCCAGCGGCTAAGCAAATGGGCAAGCACGTTGCGGCAGAAATACAAGCCCTGATGGTCGGTAAAAAGCCATCGGCATTTCGGTATCGAGACTTTGGCAACTTAGCGACTATTGGCCGATTGTCAGCCATTGTTGACCTGCGTGGCTTTAAATTTTCTGGCGTCTCGGCTTGGCTTTTTTGGCTGGCGGCGCATATCTTTTTCTTAATCGGCTTTCGCAACCAAATATCCGTTTTTATCAATTGGACGTGGGCTTACTGCAGCTATAAAAGACATGCGCGGGTAATTTATGGTGCAAGCAAAGATAAGCCGGGCTGAGTTTGAATATCGCTTCCGACAAGTCTCAGCAAATATTGACTGAGATGTTTTCAATCAAAAAAGTGCCTTTGGCGTTTTTGGGGCAGATTGCTGAGTTTAAAGATTTCCACAGCCAAGATTTTCCGGCAGTTCAAGCCACGATGTCAGAAGACGCCGATATGCAAGACTTCGACTTTTATTTCAAGTACACATTAGACTTAGTGGAGACTTTAAAACCCCTTTGGAACAAATAAGCGCCATCGTTCGCTGTAGCTTGGTTTTCGCATTCCGTGAACCAAGTAAAAGTCGTGCTTAATTGGAAGGCTCTGCAGTAAATTAATTTGACTAGCTGTGTAGTCCGCTCGCTCTAAGTAATAGCCTATGGCTTGATGATATGGATAGATGAAATCTAGTTCGCGTAAAAGCGCGACTAGTTTCTTGATTGAAACGGTTTCCTTGGCGATCTCATAGGCTTTTGCGACTTCAAAAACACCGCCTGCATAAAAAGGGCGTACAGCGATGTCGATCAGTGTTCGCTCTAACCCGGTCAACGATACGGTGACTTCACTTGCGTTATCGTCACTCACTGCTTTCTTGACAACACCTAAATTACTTGTGTGGGCACCGTTTAAAAGATAGATGCGACGATCATCGTGTTTGACCCAATTGCTTGAGACACGCGGCGCCTGTTGGAAAGCAATTTCCATTGCAGAAAGATCTAACGAGGTAGGTTTGGTGGCCACGGGGCGCTCTACTGTTAAATAAATGGACTTAGGCACTTGCTCGGTCAGCCCGTGCATTCGCAGTGCGCTGTAATGACTGAAATGCACGCCGCTCTGTAAGTTCGTGAGTACATAAGGCAGTGGTGGTTCGCCCCATACGTAGCGCTTTATTGGATGAGCGGGGAACTTGAATTCAACGGGCGCTAATTTGCCTGAATCAGTTAAAAAATCTATGAACTGTGTAGTGGTTGTCGCTTGGGCTAAACGCCAAAATTCTCTTTTGGTAATAAGAATGTCAGCCAGTTCTTTTCGCTTAAAAACGTGCGAGTGTGATTTGTCAAAGTAGCTAAAAATAGCTGCCTGTGCGAGTACTATTTTCTTTGTGCTCATTTGGTGGATTGGCGCAAAGTAGTTGAGAGTTTGTAGCGCATGATATAAAGCATATATGCTTTATATCATGGTTTATTGTGATTTGCAATCAAACCTTGGTTTTTATGGATGACAAGCGTTTGTTGACAATCGCGAGTAATTGTGCCACGCTATTAGCATATATGCTAATAGCTTGATGTACTAAAATCGTCTGTTCCAAGGGCCGTGCGCAAGGAACTGACGTTACGTGAAGCGACGCCGATACAAGACGACGGGGGTTATGGAAGTAAGCCGTTGTGCGCCAACGAACAAGGCTTTAGTCTGCGCGCAGCGGTGCGTTGCCAAGTCCACGAGCGAGCCAAACCAGAGCGGCTTTGCCGTTCATCACCTGCCGAGCACGCTAGTACAAATGCTCGTAACACCAGAGCCGCTTAACCCAAAAATTTCCACACACTTTGGATCTGCGCTGGAAAGCCTAGGCCATGAAAAGGCATGGCTACAACTATTGAGAATTGGAGTCTGTTGGCGATGGTTTTTAGCGGTACTTTTGCGCTTGCGCGGGATTTTGTCCGCTAGAGTTAAAGGCGTGCAAGCGCCACTTTTCGATTTCGATTTTTTGTAACAAGAACCAAATAAATTAACCCAAACAATGCTGCACCCAAAATCACTCCCCAAGACAACACAGAGTTAAAAGTCGACAGCGGATCGTTGCGCAGGTTCAAGTGAAGTAGGGCATGAACAATACAGAAAGCAGCCAATGCCACACGACTGTAGTTTTGAACCCTTTCTTGCGTGTGGTTCGTCAATGCAATAAGCACATAAAACAACGGTATGTGAATCACGACAAACCACCATCGACCATTATCATCGCCTAAATTGCGTAGCACATAGAGCAAGCGCCACTCCGATTGTGTCATTGCATCTAACTCGTGGGTAAACAAAAAACTAAGCATTAGTTGATTGAGTATTGTGCCAAGTTTCATACGCGATCGTTTCTGGTGATGAGATACAATAGGGGGCCAAAGGAACCGCAGGTTAGTGTAAAGAGTGCCCAAAACCAAAAGTTGCGGCCCAGTTTCTTGCTGTCTTGCCAAGCCCAAACCAAAAACAAACAAACCATAATTACCAAGTCAGCGAAAATTTGCCAACCGATCGGACCACTTAAGTGTTGCAACACCATCTCGATAACGCCGCCCGCTGTGTAAACCCCCCAGCTGGTTAGTGCGCTAAATGCGAGTAAAACGATAACCAGAGGTAGTTTGGTGTTTGTCATATTCATCGGGAACCTTTTTCTGTTTAAGCATGAACTGTCAGCTACTCGGTGAATTTGCGCAATTACGTGAAAGGTAATTGAATCGCGCGCAGCATGTGCTGTAATAGCAAAATGATTACCTCTGCAACGCTTAGCAATACCCTTCAAACCGCACGGAAGCTTCGTCGATTTAGCCAGTTAGAACTGGCCCTTCGGATTGGCGTGAGCCAACGCCATGTTAGTTTTGTGGAAAGCGGCCGGGCGCAACCAAGCCGCGAGCTATTAATTGCTTGGTTGCAAGAATTACAAGCGCCACTAGCCACACGTAATGCGGCCTTGCAGCAAGCTGGTTTTGCGCCAATGTATAGCGGCAAGGAACTTACGGATGCAGTGCTTGCTCCAGCCTACGATGCGATGACTCGATTGTTAGCTGCCCATGAACCAATCCCCGCAATGGTAATGGATGCTGCTTGGAACGTATTGCGGATGAATCGCGGAGCGCATTGGATGATCAAAGCGATCATGCCTTGGACAGCGCAACTGACGCCTGATCAACCAATGAACTTTCTTGATGCAATGCTGCACCCTGAAGGGATGATCAAGCGCGTGACGAATTTGGAAGATGTAGCCCCAGTGATCTTGTCCCATCTGAGGGACGATGCCAGTGTAGTGCCAGAACTATCAGCGCGTGTCGAATTGTTGGCGGAACAATTTCAGCAGCGTTTAGGCAAAAAACCAATTGCATCGTGGCCTCGCCAAATGGCACCCGTGTTAACGATTCGTTTTACAACCGAATATGGCGAATTAGCTTTCTTCAGCATGTTTTCAACCTTTGGAACACCTCAAGATATTACCCTTGCATCTTTGCGTGTGGAGCATATGTTTGCAGCTGATGAACATACCCGTTTGATGTTGGAGAAAAGCCTGTAGACCAGCTGAAAGACATTGGCCAAATATTCAGGCTGCGAAGGTGGCTGCATGCAATGTGAATTGGAGCCCAATGATGGGTGTTTTAAGCTGTGCTTTTGCGCGTGCATAGTCGTTTTGCCGGAGCAATCACGCAGATAATCAGTTGTCCAATTACTTCAGACGCTCATTTGGCAATGTAAAAGGCCCGCATCGGCAGCAAAAGGGCCTTTAAATCACCTATCTGACCTTGAAGGATATTTCGTAACAAGTGTTTATGCGTCAAGATCTGAGGTGGTTTAAGTTGCCTTGACTCCAAGCAATTGGTGTTTTTCAACTAGGGCAATTACTTTGCAGGTATAGTCCGGCGCTGGGCAAGCACGCAAATTGAAGTGTATCGAACTTGGAGAATTGAAATGAAATTGGCACGCAAATTAGTCCCCGCTGTATTTTTAATGTTCAACGCAATTACGATAGCGTCGGCTTCGACCCAAAAAATTGATCACAGCGAAAACTATGCATCGGAGTTATTTCGACTGCAGATTGTTTGCATGTCCTCAAGTCAACTCTTGAAGATGCCCAATATCGCTTCCGACCCTGCGCGCACTGCCGACGTCCATACATTGCTCGAAAAAATGCGTTGCTCTGAAATTCAATCTCCTCTGTCGCGTGAAATCGCTCTTCAGCGACTCGGCGAAGGTGTTCGGAACGGCGATCTTCGCTCGATTGGGTTGGTACTATCACATGACTTAACAAACTACTTCGGCCCGAGTTCGAGTGAATTTATCTATCAAAGGAATATACTAAACGAAATGAACAGCGTCGCTGAACGTAAAGTCCAACTACTTGAAGACGCGGCCCAGTGCGGTGATCGTAAAGCAATGCGTGATCTGTTTACAGCGTACTCGGGCGGAAATGTTCTGCTATCTGATGCAAGAAAAGCGGCTTTGTATGGAACGGCTGTGGTGAGGTCCGCTCAAATAGACGGCAGATCTTCAGGGGCGGTTCAAGAAAACCTTGCCTATTGGGAATCAAAACTAAGCAGTACCGAAGTAGAGGCGACACGCAAATTAGCTTGGGATATCGCAGCGCGAAATTCACCCTCAAAATAGTGAGCGGCTCGAAGACTTAAGCTCTTCGTTGAGCTAAACGTTAGAGCCTTGCCGCCAAAAATATTGGCCGAGAACTAACATAGGGGAAATAACGAAGCGATCTGTCGTGGCACTTTGATGGCCGCAATGGCCATACATACCGACAATCGCGTCTAATCGATCACGAGCGCCGCAATGCCCTCGTTGTTTAACTGATCAACATACTCAAAAATCCGCGAATCCAAACCTTGACTGCCATGATTAATAATAACCATTGCGCTGGCTTTTTCGGGTGAGAACACCCAAGCGGCAATAGGTTTCGGGGTGCACACAAACGGTTGCCCGACGCAGGTCATCGAATCGATTGAAATTCGCTCACCATTGTTTTTACTCGCTTGCTGTGTGCAAACGTGTTCAAACATTAAAGCGCATAGAGAAAGTGCTAATACCTTTAATTTCGTAAACATAACCAAATTTATTGCATAGCTACCGAACCGCAAATAACTTAATAGCATTAAACAAAATAATCCCAATCATTGCAAAACCAACAAAGTAGAAAACTCCGTCAAATCCGGCTAAAAGGGCCACGATCCAAATCGGATATATCAAGAACAGAGTTTTCATAAGTTTGAGCGAATTATTAAGTGAAGCCTCTTAGCTTATTTAGACGCTACCATCTGTACTGCTGCGGGTTTGATTTCAACCAAACTCACTTCACCTATGCCAGCCTTAAACAAAGGGGTGTGCATCATGTTGGGTAAGGTCGCAAACTTTGGATTCGCACGTAATCCGTTCTCGCCCACGCCAACTAAAAAGATGCCTTCAGATTTGTCCACTGCAGCGGTGCTTTTGTAAGCTGGGTTCGCAATTAAACCGGCTTCGCCGTTGGTCCAAATGTAGGGTTGGCTGGAATCTTGAGCGGCGAAAGCCGAACTAGCCGCAACAGTTGAAGCGATAACAAAAGAAGCGGTGATGATGGATTGAGCGATGGTGTTTTTCATGATAAGTCCTTTAAGAAGATTGAGTGAATTCGGTTTAGTGACATCGGCAAAGCGCTTGGGGTAAAACTCAAAGTCAGCGTTGTTTTGCGTTTGTCGATGGAATGAATTGTGAAGGGCCTAGTTATCCGCTTGAGCTCACGTTGGAATCAGTTTGAAGGCGCTTAGATATCAGTTTGATAACAGCTAAAGATCCAACGAATCGGCGTTATTTTGCTAAAGTAAGGAAACGTATCGTTTCAATACGAATGCCCACCTTAACTTTTTACTTTCCGATTGCAATATGAAAATGATTCAAGAAGATCCAAACGTCAATTGCCTTATGGCGATCAGCCCGAGCCGTCGCCGTTACGGTTTAGCTTTGTTCTCTACGTTGTTGATTGGCGCCAAGCCAGTCTTTAGTGCAACTGAGCCGACCCGTAATGACAAACTGGTACTCACCGATGCGCAGTGGAAGCAACGCCTAACAGCGGGCCAGTACCGTGTCTTGCGGGACGAAGGAACGGAAGCAGCAGGGAGTAGCCCCCTGGACAATGAAAAACGTGAGGGCATGTTTCATTGTGCTGGTTGCGACTTAGTCCTGTTTAACTCATCAACCAAATTCAACAGCGGTACGGGTTGGCCCAGTTTTTTCGCATCGTTAACAGATTCAATCAACACAAAAACGGACTACAAACTTATTTTTCCGCGTACCGAATATCATTGCGCTCGCTGCGGTGGCCATCAAGGCCATGTGTTTGATGATGGCCCAAAGCCCTCGGGAAAACGTTTTTGCAATAACGGCATTGCACTGCGTTTTGAGGCCAAAAAGTAGTTTTGATCCAGTCAGATGCTAATTTCTTGAGATAAAGCAACGGCAGAGGACGCAAACGAGAAAAGCAAAATGCACACAGAAATTCTTGAATTTTGGTTTAAAGAAATCACCCCTGCGCAATGGTGGAAAGTCGATGCAGCGTTTGACAAACTCATTGCTGATCGCTTCGGTGATATCCACACCCAAGCTATTCAGGCAGAGCTGTTTGCTTGGCGAACCACGCCTCAAGGACGACTAGCTGAAGTCATCGTGCTCGATCAATTTTCTCGCAATATTTATCGGGGCACTCGCCGCGCTTTTGAAGCCGATAACTTGGCTTTGGCACTGGCTCAGGAAGCCGTTGCGATCGAAGCGGATATTGCGCTGCCTCAAGAAGAAAGAGTTTTTTTGTACATGCCCTACATGCACAGTGAGTCAAAAAGTATTCACGTTGTTGCCGAGCGTCTTTTTCAAGAAAACGCGCCAAAAGGTAACTACGATTTTGAACTTCGACACAAAGCCATTGTCGACCGCTTTGGCCGATACCCACATCGCAATCAGATATTAGGGCGGGTATCCACGGCAGAAGAGTTAGTATTCTTAAAAGAACCTGGGTCTAGTTTTTAATTTTTTGCTTCGAAGACAACGTCTTCACTTCACAGAAAAACGAATGAGTACATTTGATTTGGTAGTAATTGGTGGCGGCTCAGGTGGTGTACGAGCGGCGCGTATTGCAGCAAGCCACGGCGCTTCAGTTGCGCTCATTGAAGAGTATCGATTGGGAGGCACCTGTGTTATTCGCGGCTGTGTTCCTAAAAAACTCATGGTGTACGCATCACGTTTTGCACAAGAGTTTAAAGAAGCGGCCGGTTATGGTTGGCAAGTGGATCACCCTAGTTTTGATTGGGGCAAACTGAAACTGCAACGTGATACCGAAGTTAGTCGGTTGGAATCAATTTATCGCAACAACTTAGTTAAAGCCGGCGTACAGCTTTTTAGTGGGCGTGCGCGCCTCGCAGGCACACACCAAGTCCAGCTATCAAGCGGGCAAATATTTGATGCCAAGACGATCTTAATTGCCACTGGGGCTAGCCCCAATAATGGGCCAGTATTACAGGGCGCGGAGCTCGCCATTGATTCCAACGGATTTTTTGAGCTAGAGCAAAAACCACGGCGCGTTGTTGTGCAAGGGGCGGGCTATATTGCGCTCGAACTCGCCTGTGTTTTTAATTTGCTCGGCTCGAAAGTCGACATTGTGGTTCGAGGTGATCAAATTTTGCGCGGATTCGATAACGAGACGCGCAACCATTTGGCGAAAGAGCTAACCAACAGCGGCATTCAAATTCATTTTGCAACTGAAGTACACGCAATAGAAAAAACACCAGAACACCTCGCTGTATTGCTTAGCACCGGAAAGACCATTCAAACCGATTGCGTGTTGCGCGCGTTGGGCCGAACACCGTTAACGCAAGACCTTGGGCTCGAAACCGCGGGCTTAGCAGTGGATAAGTTAGGGGCAATTGTTGTCGATCAATATTCGCGCACGAACGTCACCAATATTTATGCGGTTGGCGACGTAACGAATCGAGTCAACCTTACACCCATGGCGATTCGTGAAGGGCATGCGTTTGCTGATACCCAGTATGGCAAACGCCCGCGAATTGTCGACCACTCGTTGGTTCCAACCGGTGTGTTTACGACACCTGAAATGGGTGTTGTGGGCCTCACCGAAGAACAGGCTCTTGAACGTTATCCGATGCTTGATGTTTACACCACGAGTTTTAGGCCAATGAAGGCCACACTATCGGGCCATACATCGCGTACGTTTTTTAAATTGTTAGTTGATCGAATAACCGACCGAGTTGTAGGCTTTCATAGCATCGGACCCGATACAGGTGAAATTGCGCAGCTCATGGGTGTAATTTTGCAGTTACAAGGTACCAAAGCTTCTTTAGACGCGACCCTCGCGGTACACCCAACCGCTGCCGAAGAAATTGTGACGATGCGAATACCCACACGACAGCATGGTTTGTAAATCACATTGCTTGGGGTCAAATTTGAACAACAGGTCCCCGAACCATATAAAAATAATTTGAACCCTTGCTGCAATAAAGGTTTGGTGAGAGTAGACTAAAGCAGTCGGTAAATACCGAATTCAAGACTTAACCAATACTCTCCACTGGAACGAAACCCCCTTGGACCTAACCCATGCGTGAAGGCCTAGTATTCGATAGCGTCGTCAAATCTTTTGGCGGCACCAAAGCGCTAGGTGGTGTTGATTTGCAAGTTGCTCGGGGTGAAGTGATTGCACTTCTGGGTGAAAACGGCGCTGGAAAGTCAACACTAATTAAGGTTTTGGGTGGCATTCACATGCCGGACTCTGGTCAGGTGCTCATCGATTCAGCGCTCTATGTCCATAAGCCTGGGCGGTTTAACGTTAGCCAAAAAGTGGCGTTCATTCATCAAGATTTGGGGTTGATTGAATGGATGTCGATTGCGGAAAATATGGCACTCGCGCAAGGATTCAAGCGCAATCGATTTGGTTTGATTGACTGGCAAGCGGTTAATCAACGTGCGACCGAGGCTTTGGCTAAAGTGGGCTGTGACTTTGATCCGACCACGCGCATTTCAGATTTAGGCCGTACAGAGAAATCACTAGTCGCAATTGCGCGAGCCTTGTCCGTTGAGTGTGATTTTTTAGTGCTCGACGAGCCGACGGCAAGCCTACCGGCCAACGAAGTTGAACGCTTATTTGATACCTTGCGGCAATTGCGTGCCAAAGGTGTCGGCATGATTTATGTGAGCCATCGACTGGATGAGGTTTTTAAAATTGCAGATCGAGTCGCCGTTTTAAGGGATGGCATTTTGGTCGGTCTACGCTCGATTACTGAAACGAATACCGAAGATTTAGTCAGTTTGATCGTTGGGCGAAAAACCCGCGAGATTAACCGCCCCGAAGCAATCATCGGAAAAAATTTACTGACGCTTTCGAACTTCGTCGCCAGAAATGTGGGACCTGTGGACATGGTCATCGCTCAAGGTGAAATTGTGGGGTTGGTCGGGTTAAGAGGGGCCGGACACGAAGAAATTGGTCGCGCCCTGTTTGGCGTTGCGGCGTACCAAGGCGATGTCTTGCTTGAAGGCGAAAGACTTCAGATTACTTCACCAAAAAATGCGATGCATCACGGCATTGGTATGGTGGCCCGAGATCGCGTTGTTGAATCGATCGCACCTGCACTAACTATTCGGGAAAATGCTCACCTCAACCCAGCTGCAATCGGGCGAAGATTGTTTTCACTTTTAGGTGTCAAAGCTGAAAATCGAGCCGCCTTCGTGATGGGGCAAGAGCTAGGCCTATCGCCCAACGAGCCCGATTTAGCGATTGAGGCATTGTCCGGCGGCAATCAGCAAAAAGTAGTGTTGGGGCGTTGGCTTTCAACCAATCGTAGACTCCTCATTGCGGAAGATCCGACCGCTGGCGTTGACGTTGGTGCGAAAGCTGAAATCTATGCACTGTTGTTCCAAGCCCTTGAACGCGGCATGGGAGTTTTGGTGGTGTCCACTGATTTTGAAGAGATTGCCAATATTTGCCACCGAGCAATTGTGTTTAGCCGAGGCAAAGTTGTCAGTGAATTGGTAGGAACGTCGCTATCAACTAGCGCACTCATTAGCGCCGCTTCGGCCAGTGATGTCGATGTCAAAGAACATGGGAAAGAAAATACCAATGCAATCCATTGAATCGAACGCATTAGAGCCCACGAGGGCTGAATTGCAAGGGCTTTCGCGGCTGCAAAAATTGTGGCGTCTCACGCCAACTTACGGCTTAGTGATTTTGACGTTTTTCTTACTAATTCTGTTTTCGCTTTTATTACCCGATACCTTCCCAACGTTGCTTAATTTGCGATCAATTGTTTCCGATAAAGCAATCATTGCTATTTTGTCATTGGCGGCCATGATTCCGATGGCTGCCGGGCGAATCGATTTAACGGTTGGCTATGGCATTGTGCTTTGGCATATTCTGGCCATCTCGCTCCAAACACTGTATGGCTTTCACTGGGTCGCGGCAGTTTTAGTGGTGTTGACTCTTGGCGCAATTGTGGGATTTTTAAACGGCTTGTTAGTTGAAGTCGCCAGAATTGATGCCTTCATTGCTACCTTGGGTACTGGCACGGTGCTCTACGCAATTGCACTTGCACACACAGGCGGCAGTCAAATGGTCGGCGCATTACCCCGCGGTTTTTTAGACATCAATGGAATTTTCGTCACTGAATGGCGCCTTCCAATCACCGGATTTTATGTCTTGGCCTTGGTTTTTGTGCTCTGGATTATTTTGGAGTACACCCCGATTGGTCGCTACCTCTATGCCATCGGCGCAAACCAACGCGCTGCTGAATTAAACGGTATTCCCACGCGCAAATTTGTCATTGGTGCATTCGTTTCTTCGGGTTTCTTAACGGCTCTTGCAGGGGTCATTCTGGCTTCGAAATTACGCATTGGACAAGCCAGTGTGGGGCTGGAATTTTTGTTGCCCGCTCTCGTCGGGGCCTTTCTAGGTTCAACCACTATTAAACCAGGGCGTGTCAACGTATGGGGCACCGTGATCGGGGTTGCCATACTGGCCATTGGCATCTCTGGTATTCAGCAATTCGGAGGCTCGTTTTGGGTGGAGCCAATGTTTAACGGTGTCACATTGCTTGTCGCAATTGGCATCGCGGGTTATGCACAGCGTCGCAAAGGCGCAAAATAATTATTTACTTAACTAACCAAATGCAAGAGGAATCAACATGCTGAAAGTGAATTTAAAACGTACCTTATTAGCCAGTGTCTTAGCTGTGACGGTAATACCAACCCTCACCTTTGCTCAAGCGCAAGCTTTTGACGGTCCAACCAAGGGCCCTAGAGCCGCCGCTGGCAAGACCATTGTTGTACTCGCCGCTGACATGAAAAACGGTGGCATCTTAGGGGTCACCACAGGCATTCAAGAGGCCGCCGCAAAAATAGGCTGGACTGTACGCGTAATTGATGGTGCTGGCTCAGTGCAAGGACGCACAGCGGCTGTAGGGCAGGCGATGGCATTGAAGCCGCACGGTATCGTGATTAATGGTTTCGACGCAACTGAGCAACAGGCCGCTCTTGCAGGTGTCGTCACTGCCAAGATTCCAATGGTTTCGTGGCATTCAGGTCCTAAAATTGGATGTGATGCACCTGGCGGAATTTTCGCGAACGTTTCTACCGACGCAATGACCGTTTCTGAAAAGGCGGCCGAGTGGGCCATTAAGGACGGCGGTGGAAAACCGGGCGTCGTTATTTTTACCGACTCGACTTACACCATCGCCATTCTCAAAGCGGCGCGCCTTAAAGCAGTGATCGAGGCCAGCGGCGGCAAAGTTTTGCAGTGGGTTGATACACCAATTGCGGAAACTTCAACGCGCATGGGCGCCCTAACCACCACACTCTTGCAAAAGCACGGCGCAGCATGGACTCATTCTCTTGCAATCAATGATCTTTATTTCGATTTTATGGGCCCATCGCTCGCGGCCGCTGGAATCAAAGGGGACGCTAGCCCCAAAGCAGGCTCTGCCGGTGACGGTTCTGCGGCTGCCTTCCAACGTATTCGTACGAATGAGTATCAAGCGATCACAGTGGCTGAGCCATTGAATCTACAAGGCTGGCAGTTAGTAGACGAGTTAAATCGCGCGATAACAGGCAACAAATGTTCAGGCTACATTACTGCACCAGCACTAGTTACTAAGGCCGGTTTAGCTGCATCGGGCAACAGCAATACGTTTGATCCGCAGAACGGCTATCGCGCCGCGTATTCCAAGATTTGGGGTAAGTAAGACTCTTCGGGTAATTTGAGAGCGCACGCACTTGGCCTTGGCCAAGTGCTTCGAAAGACTTGAGATCTGGATCGTAACCTGCGATCACCACGCCAACGCGCGAAACGATCGAGGTTACTGTGAGTAAAAGATCACTCGATAACGCTAAGGGGAGGGTGTAGGTGTAGGTGGTTGATGCAAAGGAATTTAGCCGCAGTACATTGACTTTGGCTATTCGGTTAGCGCCCCAATCTTGAAGCTTTCCCAAATTTCCGCAAACTGCGCAGCGAAGATGAAGATGTCCAGTGTTGATCTTAATAGACCATCAAGTTGGGCCAAGAGCTACAATAATAGTTCGATAGGCAATACCCAAAGCGACCCAACATGCAATCCCTCCTCAAATCTGCCCTAAACAGCGCAATCATTGCAATAGCACTAGTAGCCAATTTCAGCGCCCAAGCCGCCAGCGTACGAGTCGCCAACCAAGGTGATGTTTTATCCCTAGACCCTCATTCGTTAAACGAAGCCGTCCAATTAGCCTTTCTAAACAACGTTTTCGAATCGCTAGTAACGCGCGGCAAAGATTTAAAATTGGTGCCCTCGTTGGCCACACAATGGAGTCTTAAATATCCAACGATTTGGGTGTTCGATTTACGCAAAGGCGTTAGCTTTCACGATGGCAAACCATTTGGTGCTGATGACGTTGTCTTTTCGTTAAATCGCGCACGGGGTGATGGGTCGGATGTGCGTGGTCAGTTGGCTTCAATTCGCGATGTTCGCAAAACGGGCGAGTATCAAGTGGAGGTAGAAACATCCGAGCCCAATCCTATTTTGCCGGACGTTATTACTAACATCCTTATTTTGAACAAAGCTTGGAGCGAGGCTAACCAGGCCGCGAAGCCAGTTGATCGACGTCGGGGTATCGAAAACGCTGCATCGTTTCGTGCCAATGGTACAGGGCCGTTTCGCGTACGCGAGCGTCAGCCGGGCGTAAAAACTGTGCTCGCGCGTAACCTTCAATGGTGGAACAAAGCCGAGGGCAATATTGAAGAAGTAGTGTTTATCCCGATCTCTAGCGATGCCACGCGGGTTGCGGCCTTGCTGAGTAAAGAAGTGGATGTCATTGACCCTGTTCCGCTGCAAGATTTGCAGCGCGTCAAGGGAACGGCTGGTCTTGCAGTTCAGCAAGGGCCCGAATCGCGCATAATATTTTTGGGTTTCGATCAGCAACGCGATGAGCTGTTGTATTCAAGCGTGAAGGGTAAAAACCCTTTTAAAGATTTGCGTGTGCGCCAAGCTTTTTATCAAGCGATTGATATCGACACTATTTCTAGTAAAGTCATGCGCGGCTTATCTAAGCCTACTGGGGCAATGGTCACCGACAGTATTCGTGGGTATCACAAAGATATGGAAGCGCGTTTGCCATTTAACCAAGATGCAGCGCGTAAATTATTGACCGATGCAGGTTACCCCGATGGGTTCGATTTAACCATGAGTTGCCCTAACGATCGCTACGTTAACGATAGTGAAATTTGCCAAGCCGTTGCTGGTAATTTAGCGCGTGTGGGTATCAAAATTCGTTTGGCTGCCGAGTCGAAAGTAACTTATTTCCCACGCGCATTAAAACGCGATGTTAGCTTCTTTATGTTGGGCTGGTCACCAGCTGGCTACGATTCGCATAACTTATTGTTTACCGTGTTGTCGTCTCCCGCTGGCGCGCAAGGGCAGTGGAATTTTGGTGCTTACAGCAACCCACAATTAGATGCATTGACTAAAAAAATTCAAACCGAAACTAACCCTACGCAACGCGATGAATTGATTAAACAAGCGCTGGGTTTACATGCCAAAGATGTTGGCCACATTCCGTTGCATCAGCAGGTCATTACTTGGGCGATGCGGGATAACATAAAAGCCTATCAACGGGCTGATGGGTTTATGTTGTTTAAGTGGATGACGGTTACGAAAGCAGCAGCCAAATAACGATTCTGGATCAATGACAAACGAAGAACTAACCCAAGCCATAAAAAACTCACCGCGCGAGATAATGACTGCTCGCACAACATTGCGTATCGCCTCCTCGGATATGTTAGAAACCCGCCTTGCGTGGGTTCAGGCCAGCACCGATACATTGGATTACGTTCCAGGCTGGCGCGATAATTTTGACCCCGAAGTGGCCAAGCGCAGTATCGAGCGTGATGTTTGCTGCGTTGAAAACGGTGAAGATGTGGTCTACAACGTGTTTGAAACAAGCACCAACCATTACGTTGGTCGTATCGATTTACATACGTGGGATCGCGATGCGCCGCGTTGCGAAATTGGTTACATGGCCGACAGCCGTACTAGTGGCAAGGGCCTGTTACGGGAGGCCGCTTTGGCTTGCGTAGAGCTTGCGTTTAGTATGGGTGTGGCTCGAATTCAGGCCGTCACCGATACGCGCAATCTTCGGTCCATTGCGTTCGCAAAATCGATTGGCATGCAAGAGGAGGGTGTACTGAGAAACTACGAACGCCTTAACGGCGTTTTATGCGATCAGCAATTGCTTAGTATTTGTAGAAGCTAATCGCGCAGCATCGCTAGTTTAGTTTGCAACTCTTTTTTGGATAAACCGCACAGCACTTTCAGTTGTCGTTAGCACCGGCAATTGCGTTGCTTGTTCAACCATGGTTCGAGCGCACGCCATACTAAATTGCGCCAGTGCAATCGCGTTCACACCAGCGTTTTTTAATGCAATCGCAGCCTCTACTACTAACGTATCGTGCACAGCCGTGTCGCCCGCATTTAAGGCATCCATCGCCTTTGTCACCAAAGCTGTTTGTAGCTTGATTGAACTTGGAAATTCTTTGGGCATCGATTCTAGTGTTGGCGCAAAACTAGAAATTAATCCTAGCGTGAATACTTGTGGTTTTGGGTCGCCCGCGAATTTAGCAGCCAGTTCAATTGCTTGAGCAATCATGGCCTCATTGGGTTTTAGCACCGGAATATTTGGATGCGCTCTGGCTACCGCTTCAATACACGAACCAAAAGCCGAGCATGTAAACAAGATGCCATCGCACCCCGTATTGACCGCGTAAGTGCCAAGCTTCATAAAGCGCTCGTGCATTGCGTCGTCTAACCCTTTGCCATTATTTGCTAAATCGGCTGAAAGGCTATCGTCAAGCAAATTCATTAATTGGGCTTCGGGCCAAATTTGTTTGAAGCTCGTATTGATAGGGGAGATCGAATGCGATAGTGCGTGAATCAGTGCGATACGTGCCATTTAAAACTGTCCTTTATGCTTTCAATAATTGCCCGTGCGTGCCTTCTTTGCGTAGCCGAATGCCTTGCAAGAACCACACAAGCAAGGCTAAGGCAACTGCTGGAATAAGCCCCCAAAACTGCGACGGGCGTGCCGGGTTGGGCAATTGCAAATCAAGTATTTTGTAGCCTTGATCCACACCTAGTTTTTTTGCGCGGCTGCCAAATTTAACGGCGGCAATTTCAATGTCGCTACCCAGTTGAGTTAGGGTGACGCCGCCATCTTTGATACGGTCGCGTCCGGTGGCGCCATCACCCATTGGTAACGCTAAAGTTTTACTAATGGCTTTACCTTCAATGTTTTCGCCAGCGGTTCGTAAAATTAGCCACTCGTCTTTTTGCAGGCCATCCGCTACTTTAAAAATATCGCTCGCCGGAGCTGATACATATTTTGTATGGAAGCGATCAACTACCCAATCCGGGCGAAAGAAAAAGAAAGTAGCCGCCAACAACAACCCAATTTCCCACCAACGACAACGCACGCGAAACCAAGCCATGCTAGCTGCCGCAAATAGCAACGATGCGATGGTGCTGGCAATACAAACCAAGGTAAATTCCCACCAAGAACTAACACCAATAAACAGCAACGCTGGATTAAAAATAAACACAAACGGCAACACTGAAGTGCGAAAGCTATACCAAGTGGCTTGCCAACCTGTAGCGTTGGGGTCGTCTCCAGAAATGGCCGCTGCCGCATACGATGCCAAGCCTACCGGTGGCGTTACGTCGGCCATGATGCCAAAGTAAAACACGAATAAATGCACCGCAATTAATGGAATAATTAAGCCACTACGCGAACCTAGTTCAACCACCACCGGGGCCATTAACGTCGCCACTAAAATATAGTTAGCTGTTGTCGGTACGCCCGCTCCAATCAGCAAGCAAATAATGGCCGTAAGTACCAGCATAATAAGGACGTTTCCGCCCGATGCCGCTTCAACAAATTCGGTCATCATTAAACCCATACCCGTCAAGGTAATAGCGCCAACAATTAAGCCTGCGCTAGCTGTAGCTACGCCAATACCAATCATGTTGCGCCCGCCCAGTACAAGGCCTTTCCAAAGGTTTTTAACGCCAAGGCGTAGGCCGTCGCCGACTTGACCTTGATTCCTAAACCATGCGTTCATAGCCGGTTGCACGACGACCATAATGATTGCAGAAACTGTAGCCCAAAATGCAGACAAACCAGGCGACAATTCTTCGACAGTCATCATCCAAACCAAAATAATGAGTGGGATAAAAAAGTACAAGCCGGCGCGCACCACTGGCCAAGTATCGGGCAGTTTAGTTATTTCTTTGGTAGGGTCATCAACCGGTACGTCGGGGTAACGTGACGAATACCTCATTAATACAACGTAGGCGATTACACACAGTGCCGCCAGTACCCATCCAGCATGCTCGCCCGATACAGCGCGCACGCCATTGACGGCATAGTAAATGACGCCCAAAGCCGCGATCGTACCGCCCCATCCCAACCCCCAGTTAATGAGTCGTTGTTTCCACGCGGGTGTGTGTTCGCGGGGGATTGGTTTTAAGTCGAACTTCACCGCTTCGAGATGAACAATATAGAACAAAGCGATGTAACTAATAATGGCTGGTAATGCAGCATGTTTAATAATTTCGCTGTAGGGAATGCCGACATACTCAACCATCAAAAATGCAGCGGCGCCCATTACGGGGGGCATAATTTGCCCGTTAATCGACGATGCGGCTTCGATTGCACCTGCCTTAACGCCCGAATAGCCGGTGCGTTTCATCATGGGAATTGTGAAGATACCACCCGATACAACGTTCGAAACCGACGAGCCCGAAACTAGCCCGTTAAGTGCCGATGAAACGACCGAAACTTTAGCGGGGCCGCCTCTTAAATGGCCCAACATGGCCAGTGACATTTGCATCATGAAGTTGCCTGCCCCAGCTATATCTAACAAGGTTCCAAACAACACAAACAGAAAAATAAATTGTACGGATACGCCTAAAGCGACGCCATAAACGCCTTCGGAAGTAAGCCACATGTGCGAAATGAATCGACTTACCGATGCGCCCTTGTGCATTAGCGAATCGGGCATGTAGGGTCCGAGAAAAACATAGGCTAAAAATACGCCGGTTGTGACCAACATCCCAAAGCCCATCGCGCGACGGGTGGCTTCTAGCATGATGATTACGCCAACAAGACCGCATGCCAAATCGAATTGTGTCGGCTGACCAGGGCGCGCCGAAAGTTCTCTGTAAAAAATAAATATATAGGCGGCGCAGAACGCACCCACAAGAGCCAACAACCAATCGGTCCAAGGCACTATTTTGCGTGATGAAGATTTAAAAGCGGGGTAAGCAATAAACCCTAAAAAGGTTGCAAAGGCCAAATGAATCGCTCGCGCTTCGGTGTCATTAAAAATGCCCCACTTCACAACGAACGGTAAGGGCGATGCGTACCACAGCTGAAACACAGACCACATTGCTGCAACTATGGCTAAAAGCAAGCCTATATTTCCGGTCGGTTCGCGGCCACCAATGTCGGCGTCTTTAACTAGTTGATCTAGTTCGGCAGTGGAATGTTTTTTTAAATCGCTCATGGGGTGGCTTTACACAATTTCGGGCTTAAAAAATAGCGCTTTAATGCTGGGGTGAAAAAAAACGGGGGCCAAGAAGGCACCCCGTTTTTACTAGCTCAAGCAAATTTACTTGATCCAGCCTTTTTCTTTGTAATAACGTGCAGCACCTTCGTGCAATGGTGCTGTTAAGCCGTCTTTAACCATATTTTCTGGCTTCAAGTTGGCAAGCGCTGGGTGCAATTTTTTAAATTCTTCAAAGTTATCAAACACCGCTTTAACGATAGCGTAAACGCTATCGGCCGGTACTTTTGTTGAAGAAACAAAGGTAGCTAGTACGCCATAAGTTTTGATGTCGTCAGGATTGCCCGGATACAGTTTGCCAGGAATTACTGCGTACGCGTAGTAAGGCTTGTCGCGTACTAACTTATCAACTTCTGCGCCTGTTACCGGAACTAACTTAGCGCCGCACGAAGTCGTTGGGTCTTGCACGTTGGCCGATGGATGGCCAATGGTCCACCACGAGCCGTCGATTTTGCCGTCGCATAACGCTTGGCCGTACTCGTCGCCCTTAAGCTCTGAAGCCAAGCCAAAGTCTTTAAGCGTCCAACCTTTAGCGGCCACAAATTCTTCTAACGCTGCGCGCGAGCCCGAACCTGGATTACCGACGTTAAATTTTTTGCCTTTGAAATCATCGAAGCTACGAATGTTTGCTTCTTTACGAGCAAGAATTGTCATTGGCTCGGCTTGCATCGAAAACACAGAACGCAAATCGGGGTGTGCGCCGCCAGTGGTTGCAAATGCGCCGCTACCTTTAGTGGCATGGAAGTTAACGTCGGATTGAGCAACGCCCATATCCAATTCGCCCGCCTTGATAGTGTTGACGTTAAACACCG
Organism: Betaproteobacteria bacterium; assembly: GCA_031429355.1. Lineage (GTDB taxonomy): Bacteria > Pseudomonadota > Gammaproteobacteria > Burkholderiales > Burkholderiaceae_E > JANOZM01. The sequence continues at coordinate 694,428 of JANOZM010000004.1, forward strand.
AACCGCCAGTTGATTCAACCGAGCAACGAATGCCGTGCTTGGCGCGCTCTTTGTTAACTAGACGGCAAATTGCGCCGCCCGCGGGGTAGTAAACGCCAGTAACGCCACCGGTACCGATAGTGACAAATTTTTGTTGAGCTTGCACAGCAGTAGGCGCTGCAAGGCTCACTACAGACGCAGCAACTGCTGCGAGGGTTAAACGAAATGCGGTCATTATTAGTTTCCTCTAAATTTTTCGAAGCAATCGAATGGTATCACTTTGGTTAAGCAGTTTTGCTAGTGATAGCGATTGCCTCGTCGATTGCGGCGTGTAAAAGTTCACCTAATTGTGTCAACTCATCATCGGAAATAATAAAGGGAGGCGCAAGCAAGATGTGGTCACCGTTTTTGCCGTCGATTGTTCCGCCCATGGGATAGCAGAGTAGGCCATGTTGCATTGCAACACGTTTGATGTGAGCGTGTAGTTTAAGAGCCGGATCGAAGGGTGTTTTTTTAGATCGATCTTGCTCTAATTCGATACCGATAAACAAACCGCGCCCTCGTACGTCGCCCACGTAAGGATGCGCTGCAAACCGTTCTTGCAATTGGTTTTTTAGTTTTTGCCCTTGCGTTGCGCAACGTTGCACCAATTGATCGCGTTGCATTATTTCTTGCACCGCTAATGCAGCAGCACAAGCTGTAGCGTGCCCCAAATAAGTGTGCCCATGCTGGAAAAATCCGCTACCACCAGCAATCGCGTCGGTTATAAATTTTTGCGCCAGCACAGCGCCGATAGGCTGGTAGCCACCACCCAAACCTTTTGCAATGACCATTAAATCGGGTACCAAATTTTCGGCCGTGCACGCGTGTGGAGAACCGGTTGGCGAACCAACGCGTCCCATCCCACACATGACTTCATCAATAATTAATAAAACACCATATTGTTTGCAAACGCGAGCAACACCTTCGAAGTAACCAGGTGTTGGGATTAATGCGCCCGCCGTAGCGCCGACCACTGTTTCTGCACAAAAGGCCATTACTTCTGTAGCGCCTAATTTAACGATGGTGTCTTCTAATTCTTGTACCAAGCGGGCCGAGTATTGCTCGACTGTTTCGGTGGTTAAGCGATCACGGTATTCGTAACAAGGTGAAAGGTGCGTAACGTCTATGAGCAAAGGCGCAAATTGTGCGCGCCGCCATTCGTTACCGCCCACTGCAAGCGCCCCTAGTGTATTGCCGTGATAGCTTTGTTTTCGAGCAATTAGTTTTGTGCGTTGGGGCTGACCAATTTCAACAAAATATTGCCGCGCCATTTTTAAGGCCGCTTCTAAACCCTCCGAGCCGCCGCTCACAAAATACGAGTGGCTCATTCCCGGTGGTGCATGGGCTAACAAATTGTCCGCTAGGGCTTCAGCGGCTTGGGTCGTAAAAAAACTGGTGTGCGCGTAAGCCAACTGATCAATTTGTCTGTGCATCGCGGCAAGCACTTCGGGGTGACCGTGGCCCAAACATGAAACCGCAGCGCCACCCGAGGCGTCTAAGTAGCGTTTCCCTTGTGCATCAATCAGCCAACAACCTTTGCCACCGACCGCAATTGGCATGTCTTTGTTAAATTGACGTTGCCATACTTTGGTGGATTGATGGCTAACTAGTGTTTGGTTGTGTTTAGGCATTGGGCTTGGCCAGCGGACGGCCATGACGCGTTACGCATGCCACATCGTCTTGAAGTGACTCAACAAACTCGCCGTATCGCTTTTGAACTTCTTTGGAGGTAACAGTGATCATAAGGAGGTGATGTCGATATAATGTTGAATAAATATATCGTATACGTAATAGGCTTTGTTTCTAGTTGCTTCATCCAAAAAAAGTATACAAAACGGAGTGATTCGACCCAAAAGAGCCTGTTTTGTCGGAATCGTTCGGCCGAAATTCAGATGTATTATCAAAAGAACCGCGCTGCCAAACTTTTGCCCTCAACACAGCAACAATCGATCACCAATGGAACAACTCACTTTACCGCCCGCAAACAAAGCTAACGGGCACATCATCTTGCCAGGCTCGAAAAGTATTTCGAATAGAACGCTTTTGCTTGCGGCTTTGTCTCAAGGCACTACCGAAATTCGCGATTTATTGGCTTCGGACGATACCGCCCGAATGTTGGATTCCTTGCAAAAACTCGGTATTCAAATGGAGAATTTCGCGCCCGACGCTTGGCGCGTTGCTGGTTGCGGTGGTCGGTTTCCCAACAAGCGTGCAGATTTGTTTTTGGGTAATGCTGGAACAGCGATTCGCCCGCTTACAGCCGCTTTAGCAGTTTCGCAGGGCGATTACAGCCTTTCCGGTGTTGCTCGTATGCATGAGCGTCCAATCGGCGATTTGGTCGATGGGCTTCGACAGTTGGGGGCTAATGTTCAATACACAGGGGTTGAAGGTTTTCCGCCGTTAAAAATAAGTCCTGCCCAAATTAAATTGAATGGACCAATAAAAATCCGCGGTGATGTGTCGAGTCAGTTCTTGACGGCCCTACTAATGGCTTTACCACTTACCGGAAAGGCTGCCGAAATTGAAGTGGTAGGGGAGTTAATTTCTAAACCTTATATCGAAATTACTTTAAATTTGATGGCGCAGTTTGGTGTAAAGGTTCAGCGCGATGGGTGGGCAAGATTTTTTATTCCGGCCAATGCGCAATACACTTCCCCAAGCACATTGTTTGTTGAGGGTGATGCATCTAGCGCGTCGTATTTTTTAGCGGCCGGTGCTATTGGCGGTGGCCCAGTGCGCGTTCAAGGTGTTGGCAATAACAGTATCCAAGGCGATATTAAGTTTACCGAAGCACTCGAATTAATGGGCGCAACAATTCAATTAGGTGAAAATTTTGCAGAAGCTAGTTTTGGGGTAAACGATGGTAATTTCGGCACGCGAAAAAAACTAAAGGCCATCGATCTAGACTGCAATCACATGCCTGACGCAGCCATGACTTTGGCAACAACGGCTTTGTTTTGCGATGGCACTACAACACTACGTAACATAGCCAGTTGGCGCGTTAAAGAAACGGATCGTCTAGCCGCAATGGCCACCGAATTACGCAAAGTCGGCGCAGTGGTAGAGGAGGGCGCAGATTACATTCGTATTACGCCACCAGCGCAATTAACACCCAACGCACAAATTGATACGTACGATGACCATCGCATGGCCATGTGTTTTTCTTTGGTGTCGTTAGGCGGCGTCCCGATTACGATCAACGACCCTAAGTGCGTGAATAAAACATTTCCAGAGTATTTTGATTCGTATTTAAAAGTGGTGATTTAGCGCGAACCATATCAAACGGTAAACGCGTACTTACTTGGCCCAATGGCTCCAAAGAATTACCCCCCAAGTCAAAACAAATAAAGACAACGAGCAAAATACTGCTGCGCTACCGACATCTTTAACGTATTTTGACAGTGGGTGAATTTCGGGGGAAATGCGATCAATGCATTTTTCTAATCCGGAGTTGAGTAATTCGACAATTAAAACAATAAAGCCAACGCCAATCATCATGAGTTTTTCGATTGGCCCATTACCTAGCCATAGGCCTCCAACAATGACGAGCGGAAGCAATATAACTTCGACCCGAACCGCTTCTTCCGATTTCCATGCGGCCTGAAAACCTTGCATTGAATAGGCAAATGTATTGAGTAAACGGCGTTGTATAAAGCTCATGGTTGATCTCGATATTTATTTTTTTAGCGGCTCTGACTTAACGGCAAGCTCAATGGCTTGCGTTAGGGCTTTTGATTCAGGCTCTACCGCTGAGTCGAAGGTTTGTACTTTGCCGTCGCGGCCAATTAGGTATTTATGAAAATTCCATTGTGGCGCTGTTTTTGTCTGGGCAATAAGGCCAGCGAATAAGGGGTCAGCAGTGATTGGGCGTTCCACTTTTTGATGCATTGGAAAGCTCACACCAAAATTTAATTTACAAAACTTCGCAATTTGCTCGTTGTTGCCTTTTTCTTGCGAACCAAAATCGTTGGCGGGAAACCCAAGCACCACAAAACCTCGCGCGGCGTATTTGCGATAAATCTTCTCTAAGCCTTCGTATTGCGGAGTAAAGCCGCATTGGCTTGCTGTGTTAACTACTAAAACTACTTTGCCGATATGTTTACAAAGTGATTCGGCTTTGTCGTCAAGCAGCGGTGCTGCTTTGTGATTTAGCACAGCAGGACAAGTGCCGCCATTAGCTTTAGTAGCGGTCGGCTTGTTGCCGCTTGCCGACGCACTTTGCATCAGTGTTAGAGCGCAAAGCCCCAAACAGATTTGAATTGCTTTATGAAAATTTGGCATTTGTAACCTTCAATAGAATGCTTAGTGTAATCCGGACGAGGGTTAGGCTTGCGCCTCTTAAAGCCGCTACTGCCCTCGGCGCGCTCACTAAATACAAAAAGGCCGCTAAATAAGCGGCCTTTCGTACTTCATTTGCTATTCGCTTTTAACGCGACTTAGCAAATTATGTTTTAGCGAACCCGACGTTGTTCTGTGCGTGCTTGGCTAAATTTACCTGCAGGGCGTGGAGCACTTGGGGCGCGTGCCGGTGCACCTGCTGGCTTACGCTCGAACCGGCTCTCGCCGGTACGTGGCTCTGCTGGGCGGCCTGCACCGAAACGTGTCTCGGATATACGTGCTTCTGCAGTGCGTGGCTCGAAAGTGCGTGGCTCATCAAAACGCTTTTTTGCAAAACGTGATTCACCAAATTTTGACTCGCCGAACTTGGACTCGCCACCGCGATTGTCACCAAACTTTGGGCCGGCAAACTTCGACTCGCCAAACTTCGCTTGACCTTCGGGCTTGCGACCGAAACGTGATTCTGTCCGTGGCTCGCTTTGACGTTGCTCAGCAAAACGCGACTGACCGAATTTTGATTCGCCAAATTTAGGCTCGGCAAAACGTGGCTCTTGGGGACGGCTGTTACCAAATCTTGATTCTGATGCACGTGGCTCGAAAGCACGTGGCTCGGCAAAACCACCTTCACGTGCCGGGCGTGCTGGACGCTCACTACGGAAATTCGATTCTGCTCCCGATGCAAAACCTGCATCGCGTTGTGGTCGTGCTGCAGCATAACTGGTACGCGCGCCATCACGGCCTGCGCCGCCTGAACCACTATTGCGATCTCGTCCGCCAGCGTATCCACCGCCACCACCACCGCCGCCAAAACCACCACGGCCTGCGGACTCACGTCCACCACCAAAACTACGGCCGCCACCAAAACCACCACGACCACCTTCGCGGCTACCACGGTCGCCGCGATCGGAACCGCCACGCTTAGGTTGTGCCTTAGGCTCGAGGCCAGGAATTTCGATAGCTTGAATGGGTTGTTGTGTGTAACGCTCGATGTCACGAATTTTAAAACGGTCACGATGATCGGCTAAGGTAATTGCAATACCCGAGCGACCGGCACGGCCAGTACGGCCAATGCGATGAACGTAGTCTTCAGATTTCATTGGCAAGCCAAAGTTAATCACGTGGCTAATCGTTGGTACATCTAAACCACGAGCGGCAACATCGGTTGCAACTAAAATTTTGATCTTGCCTTCGCGTAATCCGCGTAAACGGCGTTGACGCAAGAACTGGGGCATGGCACCGTGCATTGCAGCAACAGAGTGGCCTTCAGCTTCTAATTCTTCTGACAAGGTTTCGCTATCAACTTGTGTGCTTACAAAAATAACCGCTTGCTCAACTGATTCGTCACGAATTAAGTGCTCAAGCAATTTACGCTTGTGGTCATAGTTGTCAGCCCAATGCAATGATTGGGTAATGTCTTGATGCTTTTCTTGCGCACTACCGACTTCGATGCGACCGGGTTCGGTCATCATTGTTTCGGCCAATTCCATAATGCGCGGCGCGAAGGTTGCCGAGAACATTAGAGTTTGATCGCGAGCAGAAGTTAAATCGTGAATGGCTTCGAGGTCTTCTTGGAAGCCTAAGTCCAACATACGATCGGCTTCGTCAACAACTAAGCTACGGACTGAATCTAAGCGGATCGAACGCTTGTTTTCTAAGTCGAGCAAACGACCTGGCGTTGCAACAACAATATGCGCGCCTTGCAGGGCTGCGATTTGTTGTGGAAACGGCATGCCGCCAATAATCATTGCAACGCGCATACCGCGACTTTGCTTTAATAATTCGATAGCGTCACGGCAAACTTGCTCTGCTAATTCGCGTGTTGGGCACAATACTAAAACACGGGGCTCTGCTGGTGCGCGACGAAAGCTCGAACCCTTAGTGCCGCTTTTGCCAGCGCGAACGCTTTTGCCAAATGCGCCAGGGGTTGTTTGTACAACAGCAGCTGGGTCAGCGCCTTCGACAGGAACGGCAGCAGCTGCTGCAGCATTATCTTTAGCTTGACTAGCCGTGTCGTTTTCTAAAATAAGGTGATGTAATAAAGGCAATAAGTAGGCTGCAGTTTTGCCGCTACCTGTTTGACTGCTTACCATCCAGTCGCCACCTTGCAAACCTGCAGGAATAGCTTGTTCTTGTACTGGAGTTGGTGTTGTGAAGCCTAATGCTTCAATGGCGCGTAATAAAGGCGGCGCCAAGCCCATGCTTTCAAAGCTCATGAACGAAGTTCTCTTTCGGTGTCATCGACCGGCAGATTCTTCGCGCAATAATTTGCGGTTAGCGGTTAGGCGGCGTACTTAAAAACTTTGTACTTTGTGCCTAACTCAACAGAGGGCTGTCAGCGATGGGATTAATATTGAGACCGATTTGTCTCAAGAGGCGCGATTATGGCAGCTTATTGCGTTTTGTGAATGAGTCGTGCTGACTCGCAACGGTTTTGGCCTAGTTGACTCGCTCTAAAACTTGCTATTCTAAAAGTTGTGTGACAAGTTGACGAAACCGTTGCGCTTAGTCAGCTTAATTGGTCAGTTTAATTAGTCAGCTCAATTTTAGAAAGCTTGAATTGAAATCCTCGCCCTCTGTATTAAAGCACACCGTAGCTGGACAAAACGTTCTTTGGCCCGAACAGCCGTCGCAAGCTTCGGCGGAGTATTTTGATAATCAATACAACAATCGTTTGCGGGTTCCTAATTTTTTAGTCGATCACCTCGAGCCTTGGGCTAAACGCAGCAAGGTCGTTCGTAAACAATTAGCGCCTGAATTAAATATTAGTTACGGGAATGCAGTAGTTAATGAAACGCTCGATATTTTTGGCGCTGGTGGAATGGATAAACCCGTCGTGGTTTTTATTCACGGTGGCTACTGGCGGGCATTAGATAAAAGTGATTTTTCGTTTGTTGCCGAACCGTTTGTAGAAGCCGGTGCTTGCGTGGTTGTGACTAACTATGCGCTGTGCCCTAAGGCAAGCATGTCGCAAATCGTTATGCAACAAGTTGCGGCCTTGGTTTGGGTGTATCGCAACATTGCATTGTATGGCGGCGATGTAAATCGCATTCGCGTTATTGGCCACTCGGCTGGTGGTCACTTAGCAGCAATGCTGTTGGCCTGTCGTTGGAATGAGGTACGTGCGGATTTGCCCGAGCAACTAGTAGCGCGTGCAATGAGTTTGTCGGGGTTGTTTGACTTGCATCCAATTAGAAACGCGCCGACCTTGCAAGCAGATTTACAAATTACCGAGCAAGAAGCATTGCGCTGCAGTCCAGCGTTGATACCGATTCACGCTATATCGACGTTTGATTCGCCCAACGTAAATTTACTCGCGTTTTGTGGCGCAGACGAAAGCCCAGAATTTTTGCGCCAAAATGCGTTAATTGAAAAATCTTGGGGCCTAGACATCGTCACAAAGCGTGAGGCTTTGCTGGGCCTAAATCATTTTTCGATCTTAGACGCACTATGTACGCCGGGTCACTATTTAAATCGTTCGGCTTTGGAGTTTTTGCGTTAAGGTGGGTACTGTTTGCAAACAATCGACTGGAAAAAATGCAATGTTAGCGTTTAATAAATTTGGTTTTCAAAAGCGCTTGATGCGTGTTCTGCCATCATTGCTTAGCGTTTTAGCGATTTTTTTTGCAACCACTTGGTTTGCCGATACAGCCCAAGCGCAAGAAAAAGTGGTTTATCACATTGATAACACCGAAAACCAAGCCACTAAGGGTTTACGAAATATTCGCAATCATCTCGATGTAGCACCCGAATCTAAAATTACAGTAGTCGCACATGCTGAAGGCGTCGATTTTTTAATGGATGGCGCAAAGGACAAGAAAAATCCTAATGTCGATTATGGTGCCTTGGTTAGTGCTTTAAAGGCGCGTGGCGTGAAGTTCGAAGTCTGCGAAATTACCCTAAAAAACCGCAATTTAAAGAAAGAGCAGTTCATATTGGACGTCGATTACACGCCGTCAGGCGTTGTGCGAATCGCTCGGCTACAGGCCAAAGAAGCCCACGCCTACATTAAGCCGTAAGCAATTTATATCAAGCCGTAAGCAGCCTACACTGAGCCCCAAGTAAGTATCGTGTTGTTGACCGCGTCGGTTAAGTTCTACAGCTCCTCGTTGGGCTGTTAGAGCACCACAAAAGCTCGTTTTCTGAAAAAATTAGCCAAACTGGTATCTATCTGGTATTGTTTCGTCAGACTTTGCATCTTTGTGGCCCTACAGTGGGCTTGTAACTTGGCGAGAGTAAAAAGTGACCCAGTTGGCTAATTTAGTATGCATCCACCCCTAGGCATTATCGAAGGGTTTTTTGGCCCCGTTTGGACTTGGGGTCAACGCCGAGCATTAATAGGCGCTTTAGCTCCCCACGGTTATTCATTTTATATTTACGCGCCAAAGTCAGATCGTTTGCTGCGTCGCGATTGGCAATTGCCGTTTTCAGACCAGTGGCAAACGGATATTCAGCAGTTTGTCAAAACCTGCGCGGCCTTGGGTGTTGCCCTTGGGGTTGGCATTACGCCGTTCGATTTGCATCAGCAATTAAGCGAGCAATCGCTACAAATTTGGCGCAAAAAAATACGCGATCTAGTGCAATTAGGGGTTCAAACAATCGCGGTTTTGTTTGACGATATGGACGCAAAAACGCCAAATTTAGTAAAAACCCAACTGCGCATAATCGCAGCCGCGCAACTTGAAGTCACCACGCAACGCATCATTGTTTGCCCAAGCTTTTACAGCAACGATATTGTGTTGGATCGCGTGTTCGGCCAAAGGCCCGCAAATTACCTTGGTGATTTGGGACGTAGTTTAGATAAAGCTGTAGACGTGTTCTGGACCGGCGAAGAAGTTTGTTCGCGGCAGTTTGCAGTGGCCGACTTAAACCGTGTTGCCGAACAATTACAACGCAAGCCCTTGCTTTGGGATAACTACCCAGTAAACGATGGGCCACGCATGTCTCAATACCTTCATTTGCGCGGGTTTACGGGTCGACCTGCGGCAATTGCAAATAGCATTTCAGGTCATGCCATTAACCCGGCATTGCAGCCTACCCTAACGCAAATTCCAGCAATTACGTTAGCGCACAGTTATCAGCAAGGCGATCGCTATGTTTATACCGATGCGTTTTTACAAGCGGCGCAAATTGTTGTTGGTGACAAGCTAGCCGAAATGTTGCGCGAAGATTTATTGGCGTTACAAGATATTGGCCGCGATCGTCTTGGCGAGCGGCACCGGGTTTTAGAAGAGCGTTATCGCCCATTCGATCATCCGGCAGCACGCGAGGTACTGGCGTGGCTCGATGGGCAATACGAAACCAGCACCGAACAAGTTCAAACACAGTAATTATTTTATGAATTGCAATCATCAATGAACACCCTCGACGTCCAAAAACTGCGGCCCAACGCGCAAGACCCTACGCCTAAGTATTTGCAAATTGCTCGAAAAATGACCCATCTCATCGAGCAAAGTGACGTGCTGGCTCATCATGGTCTGCCATCAGAGCGCCAATTGGTCGAGCTATTAGAAATCTCGCGTGTGACTGCGCGTAAAGCGCTGCAGGTAATGACCGAAAGCGGTTTGGTTATTCGTAAACCCGGCTCAGGCACTTTCGTTGCGCCACGCTTAGAGCAACCATTGTCACGACTGTCTAGCTTCAGTGAAGAATTGCGCCTTCGGGGATTAAATTCCACCGCTACTTGGTTAGTGCGCGATTCTGCATTAGCTAACTCGCAAGAGTTAATGGCCTTAGGTTTGGCGCATGGCTCACGCGTAACGCGTTTGAAACGTTTGCGCTTAGCCGATAACAGCCCGATGGCCGTCGAGTATTGTCGCTTGCCCGTTGCAATGCTGCCCGACCCTAATGTGTTGGGTTCATCGTTATACGAATATTTAGATGCAGCCGATCGGCCGGTTATTCGTGCGCTGCAAACATTTAGCGCAATTAGTGCGAACGAAGAACACGCGAAGTTGTTAGATGTGCAACTAGGCGATGCGTTAATTTTTGTAACGCGCGTTGGCTACGGTCGTGATGGCAAGCCAATGGAACTCACTGAATCGTATTGCCGTCCCGGCGTCTACGAGTTTGTTGCCGAACTAAAGCGCAATCCTGCGCCGCTAGCAACTAGTGGGCAGTAAATGGAAACGCTAAAGGTGACAAGTTATGCGGCAAACAAAGCAGTAGGTTCAGCGGCAAGTTCAGCCGTAAGTTCAGCCACAAGCTCGGCCGCGAATGCAGCCGCAAGCGCTGGCCAGTTCAAGACAACGGGCCTAATTGCAACGCCGCAAGGTTTTGTTCATGGCCAAATTACAGCTGTAAATGGTTTAATTATTGCGCTTGAAGGTGAACCCGTTGCCAGCCAAAGCGTGCGTGATTTAAACCTGCCAATTATTGTTCCGGGATTTATTGATTGTCACGTACATGGTGCTGGCGGTGCCGATATGATGGACGGAGGCGATGCTTGTTTAACCATTGCAAACAAACATGCCCAACATGGCACAACAACTTTATTAGCGACCACCCTAACAGCGCCACCCGAGAGCCTATTGCATGCGTTTAAAGGTTTGCGTGAAGTGCTGGCTCAAGCGCCAACGGTGTTGGGTGTTCACCTAGAAGGGCCTTTTATCAACCCAAAGAAATTAGGTGCCCAACCGGCATTCGCGCGCGCTTTCGATATGCAAGAGTTGCGCGAGCTAAACAAAATTGTACCGATAAAGTTAATTACGTTGGCACCCGATTTAACCGATGCGCCCAGCATCGTACGAGCTCTTTGCGAGCTGGGTTACCTAGTGCAGCTAGGGCACGGCGATGCAAGTTATGAGCAAAGTGTGCAATTGCTTGAGGCAGGTGCCAAGGGGTTTACACATTTATACAATGCAATGAGCCCGCTACATCATCGTGCACCGGGGATGGTCGGAGCCGCCTTAGCGCATGCGCAATACGCCGAAGTAATTCCCGATTTAATCCACGTGCATCCTGGTGCAATTCGCGCTGCTATGCGTGCTATCGAGTGTTTGTATTGCGTGACCGATGCAACCTCTGCCTCGGCAATGCCCGATGGGCAATACCAGCTTGGTACCCATCGGGTTGAAAAATGTTTGGGGGCAGTGCGCTTATCCGATGGCACTTTAGCCGGCTCTTGCCTTACGATGGATCAAGCGTTTCGCAACTGCGTAGATGGATTGCAACTCGATCTTTTGCAAGCAAGTCTTCGTACCTCCACTTACGCTGCTCAATTTTTGGGTCTTGCCGATCGAGGTCGTCTTGCGCTGGGTGCGAAAGCCGATTGGGTTGTTTTTAATCGCGATTTAAACATTCAACAAGTTATTCAAGCGGGGTCCCCATGGACCAACTAAATCCAAGCAGTTTAATGTTGGCCGAAGCGCGTGAAGCCGCGCAAATAGTTAAAGCCCAATATGCAGCGCATCAAGCACCCTTAGAAAGGTTATGCGAGGTCTTGCGTCACGAATCAATAACGCGCGTCGCAACGATTGCCCGTGGTAGCTCGGATCATGCGGCTGATTTTTTTGGTTATTTGATGATGGCCAAGACCGGCCGATGGGTGACTTCGTTACCGATGTCTTTAGTTACTTTAGAACAAGCGTCAATGCAATGCGCGGGTCTCTTAAGCGTGGCGTTTTCGCAATCGGGTGCCAGCCCCGACTTAGTAGAACCGACCCGTATTTTTTCTGCGCAAGGGGCCACTACGGTAGCCTTCGTTAACAATATCGATTCGCCTTTGGCACATGCTGCGCAATGGCCAATTAATTTACATGCTGGCCCAGAAAAAAGTGTTGCTGCCACCAAAAGCTTTATTGCTCAATTGTTTGCAGGGGTACATCTAATTGCACGTTGGCAGCAAGATCAACGATTGTTATCGGCGTTGCAGGCATTGCCTGAAGCACTTGAGCAGGCAGCCGATACATCGTGGCTTAGCGTCGTCGAGCGCCTGTCGGTTGTTAATCGGTTACTTATTTTGGGGCGAGGAACGGGGTTAGCTATTGCAAAAGAGGCCGCTTTAAAACTGAAAGAAACTTGTGGCATTCAGGCCGAAGCTTTTTCGGGTGCCGAAGTAAAGCATGGGCCAATGGCCCTAATCGAGCAAGGCTATCCAGTCCTAGTGTTTGCGCCACGCGGCCCTGCCCAAGCGGGTCTAATTGCAACAGCAAAAGAAATGCGTACTCGTGGAGCGCTCGTAATACTTGCGGCCACGCGTGATTGCAAGCCCGACCTCGATATTGTGCCAGCGGCCGTGCCTGAGTTAGATGCTATCTCTTTGGTTCAAAGCTTTTATCCAATGGTCGAAGCGTTGGCGCGCGCTAGAGGGCTTAACCCGGATCAACCGAATCATTTGTCTAAAGTGACCTTAACTAATTAGTTAATAAATTAAATTACAAAATAGTTAATCAACGTAAAAGAAAATTCAAACTTAAATACAAACAATCATACGAAGCTATTTGTGAATACTCCATTATCAAACACCGAACGGCCCAGCGAGCAACATGCCGATCTAGATACTTATAGTACCGAGGACTTGGTTAGGGCTTTGGTGGCCGACCAACGTGCAGCGGTGGCTGCAGTGCAGGCTGCAGCTGAATCCATTGCTCGGGCAGTCGATGCTGCTGTGCCGCGTATCCAAGAGGGCGGCCGCATTGTGTACGTTGGGGCTGGTACATCTGGGCGATTAGGTTTGCTCGATAGTGTTGAATTGTTCCCGACTTTTTCATGGCCTCAAGAGCGAGCTGTCTCCATATTAGCGGGCGGTGATCAAGCAGTTTATCGCGCGGTTGAGGGTGCCGAAGACAGCGCCAGTGAAGGTGCGGCCGACGTTCTTGCTAAACAAGTGGGCCCACTAGATGTCGTGTTGTTGATCGCAGCTTCGGGTTCGACCCCGTATGTGTTGGGTGCCCTAGAACAAGCCCGAAGTCTAGGTGCATTAACGATTGGTATTGCAAACAATCCAAATTCAATAGTAGCCGGTTCTGCGCATTTGGGGATTACTTTAGACACTGGTTCCGAGGTTGTTTCTGGTAGCACGCGTTTAAAAGCCGGGACCGCTCAAAAGATTGTACTCAATGCGTTTTCAACCAGCTTGATGGTTCGGTTAAATAAAGTGTATGGCAACTTAATGGTTGATGTAAAACCAACTAATGCCAAGTTGATGCGCCGTTGCATTAGCCTCACCGCCCTTGCAACAGGGGCGAGCGATGAGCAAGCAACCCAAGCTTTAGCTGATTGTAAATATCATGTAAAAACCGCCGTGCTTATGCTCAAAAGAAACCTGAATGCAACACAAGCAAAAAATTTATTGAAGCAGCACCAAGGTAGTTTGCGCGCCGCTATAAACGATCAACTTAATAAATGATTTTAGGATTAGACGCTGGTGGAACAGCAACGCGCTGGGCGCTCGCCAATAACAAACTGCAAGTTGTAGCGGAAGGCGCCGACGCTGGCTTAACGGCATTGCTATTAAACGATACGTTTGGACAAAGTAAGTTAACTGGCGTCCTAACGTCGATAAAGCAAGCGGTCGATTTAAAGCTTGCTCAGTTAAAAAATAGCAATGACCCAACAACAGCAAGCCTCACACAACTCAATGCAGGGTTTACCGGTATTGATGGGCACTCGGAGCCACTGGCAACGTTAATTTCGACAGTGTTCGAGTTGCCGGTTAGCGCTGTTCGCACGTGTAGCGATGTCGAGCTGGCTTATCGCAGTATTTTTGTACCAAGCCAAGGTTATGTGGTGTATTCGGGTACCGGATCTATTGCGAGTTACATTGATGAAAATAATCTCCATCATCGCGCAGGTGGTCGTGGTGTTTATTTAGACGATGGTGGTGGTGGTTATTGGATTGCTCGCGAAGCGCTGCGGGCAATTTGGCGGCAAGAAGATATTGTTCCTGGGTTTTGGAAACAATCGGTTTTGGCTAACGCAGTATTCGACTATATCGGTACTAACGAATGGAGCGGAACGCGACAGTTTTTTTACTCCCAAGAGCGCGGTACTGTCGGCATGTTGGCTAAAGTTGTTGCTGATTGCGCTAACCAAGACCCGGTTGCTTTAAAAATTATGGAGCAAGCTGGGCACGAGCTGGCTCGGTTGGCTAAAGCTCTAATTTGCCGGTTTGGCCCTAAACCGGTGGCTTTGCTTGGTCGGGCAGCCCGGTTACATCCAGCCATTCAACAGCACTTCGAAGAGCAAATTTTGCTAACGGGGTCGGTCGAAATTCTTTCTGAAAAACAGCTGCAAATAGCTTTGCCCGCACACCATGCGGCAACATTGCTCACATCCAAAAGTAAGGCCTAAGTTTCTAATGTGACCTATAAGTCACAAAACGGAACAGTAGGTAATAATTCGGTTTAAGGTTTTTCACCGATTTTCCGCTTTGTTTTTATTCATCAATCAAAGGGGAACATCATGTTGAAAATTTCATCTTGGGTAGCCGCAGTTGCTTGCTCTACCGCTTTAATGGGTTGCGGTAGTAGCGATGATCACGTCGAAACGCCTGCGCTTACTTCCATCGTAGCAACCGCTCAAGCAACACCAACACTATCGACACTAGTTGCTGTTGCGCAATTTGCCAGCAATGAAAACGATATCGTTAATTTACTGTCCAATCCGGGTACGTTGACTGTTTTTGCACCATCTAACACAGCTTTTGACGCCTTAGCCGTTGAGTTAACGGGAAGCGCCACCGCTAAAGCCACAGACCTGCTAACTGCTGCTAACAAACCTTTGTTACGCTCGGTTTTGCAGTACCACGTTTTGACAACCAAAGTTGTAGCGTCCGGAATTCCTTTTGGCAAAGCGATTAGCTCGGCACAAGGCAGCATATTTAAAATTGATACCGGTACGCCCCCAGTTATTACTGATGGCCGCAATCGCAAAATCAACATTACGGCGACTGATATTCAAGCAACAAATGGCGTGGTTCATTTAGTCGACAAAGTACTGTTGCCTGCCGACAAAACGATTGTCGCAACCGCAATTGCTAGTGCCCCAGAATTTAGTTCATTGGTGGCAGCCTTGCAGTTTGCAAGTGACAACAACGATTTAGTGACCCTGCTCTCAGGTACTGGCCCGTTTACAGTGTTTGCGCCAACTAATGCAGCATTCGATGCCCTAGCTGCAGAGCTAACAGGAAACGCCAATGCGAAAGCGGCTGATATTTTGATTCCAGCTAACAAAGCTTTGGTTCGTTCTGTGTTGCAATATCACGTACTAACTTCCCGCGTTCTGAAATCAGACGTTCCAACCAACACTGCAATTGCAACAGCGTTAACAGGCAAGACCTTTACGGTGTCACCTGCTTTCGTTATTACCGATGGCCGTAACCGCACGAGCAACATTACAGCCACTGACGTCTTGAATTCCAATGGCGTGATTCACGTCATCAACAAGGTGCTTTTGCCTAACTAATTGCTACAACCGAAAAACGCGCATAGATACTTGTGCGCCGTTTTTCTCTTGAGCTAGTTTGACTGTGACTTCGCGAGCTACAAAACCCTCGGGTAATGGGGCGCTACCATTTAAATGTTGGTAGCCCTCTAAAGTTAATGGCAAGGTTTGTATGGTTGTTGAAACGTTTTTGCCGCCGCGTGTACCCTCGACGATTATCTGCACGTCGCCCTTAAATGCGGCGCTATTCTTAGCATTACGATCGCGCGTAAACAACAAGTGATACATTAATTTGCCACTGTCGTTCGAAAAAGTACCACTGCGAATCGCAATAGAATTGCCGCGTGGATCTGGCGGAATCGCTTTTAAAAAGAGATCGAGATCCTTTTTTAATGGCTCAACACTAGTTAGTGCCACATTCATTTTATCAACGGCCACTTTGCGCTCGTCTTGCGCCACTTTTAATTGTGCGGTTGCTTGGCCCAATTCCGAAGACATTTGTTCCCGGGCTTTTGTGGCCGTTTCGGCTTTCGCTTTTAGGTCTTGCGACTCTATAAAGTTAAGTCGCGGGGGTAGTAATTGTTCTTGAATGTAATACAAGCCAACAGCACCAAGGGTAATGCCCAATGCCAAGACCCAAACCCAAGAGGGTATGCCTTTGCGATGGCGTGAAGCACCAAAGGGAACTGGTTTGAAAACGCGGGAGTTAGAGGAACCGAACATAGTAGGAGGCTTTCTACGCGTGCTTCTGCGTGTGCTTCTGCGTGTAAGTGCTGCGTGTGCTTCTGCGTGTAAATGCTACTTGTCGCTGCTGTTTGTCGCTGCTGTTTGTTAATACTGCGAGTTATCGCAGTGTGCTCCAATTGCGAACACTTCGAAATGAAAACGCCAACCGCAAAAGGTTGGCGTTTTCGAATACTGGTGGCCCAGGGCGGAATCGAACCGCCGACACAAGGATTTTCAATCCTCTGCTCTACCGACTGAGCTACCGGGCCATTTTCGCTATACTTCTTGCAATTCAGCCCGCTATTATAGCCCAAGGTTTGTAGGGCTTCTAGTCGGGCGTTCTGGCGCATCTATAATATTGTGATCGTTGCATTAAAAACCCTTGGGGTCTCTTGAGTAAATCCGAAGTTGTCGTCACTGACATCGCCGTTGTTGGTAGCGGGCCCGCTGGTATGGCGGCCGCGTTGTCCCTTAGTCGGCTAGGCTATCGCGTTGTGTTGGTTGGGTCGCATGCTAAACCGCAAGTGCTAAATGTTGAAGTCACTGCGGCTGAAGTAACTACGCCCAGTTTAGAGTCTTGGCGCAGTATGCAGCCAGCCGACCCTCGGGTTTATGCAATTACGCCTGCCAGCCAAGCCTTTTTAGAGCAAATTGGCGTTTGGTCGTTATTGCATAGTCAGCGTATTGCACCGATGTATGACATTGAAGTGTTTCAAGGCCTAGAGCCTAAGCCCATTCGATTCGAATCTGCTAATGCCGCTAAAGATCGTTTGGCTAGTGTTGTCGAGCATGGCCATGTGTGCGCTGCGCTAGAAACAGCAACCAAATATTCTAATGTTCAACAGCTCGTTGGCGCGGTAACTAAGCTGGAAAGTACTACCGAACTACACAAAGTAGAGCTCGATTCGGGCCTGCAAATACATTGTAAATTAGTGGTTGCTGCCGATGGCGGTCAATCAAAAGTGCGGAGTTTGGCGGGCATTGAAGCAACGCATAAAAGCTACGCGCAAACCGCAATAGTTGGTAATTTTCAATGTGATTTACCGCATCGAGGTCTTGCACGGCAATGGTTTTTAGATGACGGAATCGTAGCGTTATTACCTTTGGCAGAGCCCGAGCAAGTGAACTTAGTTTGGTCTGCAAACCAGCCCAAAGCAGAGCAACTATTGGCTCTGGATTCGATGGGTTTTGCACAGTCTTTAGAGGCCGCGTGCAACGGCGTTCTTGGTGCAATGCGCGCAATTGGAGATACGCAGCACATTGCTTTGGCGCAAATTCAAGCGCAGCAGTTAATGGTAAACCGTTTGGTATTGCTAGGCGATGCAGCGCACGTTATTCACCCAATGGCCGGTCATGGTTTAAACCTTGGTTTTGGGGATGCGGCCTGTTTAGTCGAAGTGCTTTCAAAAGACACTTCGCGTCGCGCTGACGACCCTGGCGTGCGACCTTTGCTACGCGCCTACGAGCGCGCGCGACGCGAACCGATTGCCGTCATGAGCCAAGTGACAGACGGATTGTTCAAATTGTTTTTTGATGCGCCAAAACCGGTACAGTGGGCACGTGATCTTGGATGGTCCCTTGTGGGAAAATCCGATTGGATAAAAAAGCGCATGATCGATCATGCCTCGATGAATTAGCCAATAGCTAAAATAGCTAGTAACTAAAATAGCCAGTAACCAAGGAATACCAATGAAGTCGTTTGCAAAATGGATTGTCGTCTCTTTAGGCTTTTTTTTAAGCATGCCCGCCTGGGCCGACCCAGAGCTTGTTAAAAAGTCAGTGGAGGCTTGGGTTAATGGCCGTTACAAAATTGATGCCGTCACAAAAACACCGATGGCTGGGATCTATGAAGTGCGCGTCGGTGTCGACTTAATGTACGTCGACGAAAAAGCACAGTTTTTGTTTGTCGACGGCCAAATGATTGACATGAAGGCCAACAAAAATTTAACCCAAGCGCGCGTTGATGAATTGTTACGCGTCAATTGGAAAGAGCTACCCCTAGATCTTGCACTCAAGCAAGTAAACGGTACCGGCAAGCGTAAAGTGGTTGTTTTTGAAGACCCCAATTGCCCGCATTGCCGCACGACACGTAGTGCACTCAATCAAGCCAAAGATGCCACGGTGTATACGTTTACGTATCCAATTTTAGCGGCAGACTCAGAGCAAAAAGTAAAAATGGCTTTGTGTGCAAAAGATAAGTTAAAGGCATGGAACAGTTTAGTAATGGACCGCGTCGTACCCGATAACGATGGTAAGTGTAAAACTGACTTGGCAAAGATCATTGAGCTAGGTCGTAAATTGGGCGTCACCGGAACGCCGACCTTAGTGTTTACTGACGGCAAGCGCGTGCCCAATGGTGTCTCGCTGGAGGCTTTAAATCGCTTGCTGGATACGCACTCGAAAGTGTAGCCCATGTGGATTTTGCTGTTAGAAGCCTTTGGCGCACTGCTGATATTTGTTTTTATCGTGTGGTGGACTATGCGTGGTAAGAAGTAAAAACTTAATGCAATGTGCGCTGTTGTATTAACTCAAATTCGGCCACGCTTACATCAAAACGCTCACCATCTTCTGCCACAAAGAAAAACGAACCGTGCATTTTGCCTGACGCGGTTTCTAAGGGCGTGCCGCTGGTGTACTCAAAAGTCTGACCCGGCTCCATATACGGTTGGTGTCCTACAACACCCAACCCTTTAACTTCGCGCCGTGTCCCATTGGCGTCGTCAATGATCCAGTGTCGACTAATTAGTTGTGCCGGTACTGACCCGTTATTGGTAATAGTCACCGTGTACGAAAATGCAAATTGGTTTTGCTCTGGTTTTGATTGTTCGACCAAGTAATTGGTAGCGACTTGAATAACAAAAGAGTATTGGGTTGAAGGCTTGGGCATATAATTCACAAAATTTTTCAGGTTAAGACTATGTCAGCTTCTCGCGTTATGCGCATTGCCCCCAGTATTTTATCGGCCGATTTTGCCCAGTTGGGTGCAGAAGTGCGCGCGGTTGAAGCGGCTGGTGCAGGTTTCATTCACTTCGATGTGATGGACAACCATTATGTTCCCAATTTGACTATAGGGCCATTGGTTTGCCAAGCAATTCGCCCACACGTGCAAATCCCCATCGACGTGCATTTAATGGTGCGTCCGGTAGATCGCATTATTCCCGATTTTGCCAAAGCGGGTGCCAACTACATTACCTTTCATCCGGAGGCTAGCGAGCATGTTGATCGCACGTTAAGTTTAATTCGCGAACATGGTTGTAAAGCAGGTTTGGTTTTTAACCCCGCGACGCCGCTGCACTATTTGGAACACGTAATGGATAAGATCGATATTGTTTTGTTGATGTCGGTAAACCCAGGTTTTGGTGGTCAGCAATTTATTCCACACACACTCAAAAAAGTGGCTGCAGTTCGTGTGCTTATCGACGCTTATGTTGCCGCTGGCGGACAGCCAATATTGCTTGAAGTTGATGGGGGTATTAAGGTCGATAACATTGCTGCCGTTGCCAAAGCCGGTGCCGATACTTTTGTAGCGGGATCTGCCGTATTTGGTGCCCGCGATGCGCAAGGTGGCTACCAGGGCGTGATGGATCAATTTCGTGCGGCATTGGCCTAATATGCACTGGAATAATATTCACGCCGTTTTGTTTGATCTCGACGGCACGTTGTTTGATACCGCGCAAGAAATCAATGCCGCTGCTAACCTAATGTTGGCCGAAATAAATGCTCCCGCGATTGATACCGCTGTTAGCCAAAAACTAATTGGCAAGGGTGCGGCTAACTTCGTAGAGCGAGCCTTAAAAGCGGTAGGTGTATCACCTTCGTTGCAAGATCAAGCCGTCATCAGTTTTTTAAAGCATTATGAAGCTGTTACGGCAACTTTAGCGCCGGCCTACCAAGGTGTATTACAAGGGCTAGAAGAGCTAGCAGACCTTAAAGTACCCATGGCTTGTGTGACCAACAAGCAAACCAACTTAGCCCTCAAATTATTGCGTACCCATCAGATCGAACATTATTTTTCGATTGTGATGGGTGGCGATTTAATGGAGCGTAAAAAACCTGATGCTTGGCCCGTTTTAGCAGTGTGTCGGCAGTTAAACATCCAGCCCGAACAAGGTCTTTTTGTGGGTGATTCCGATAGCGACGTCGATGCAGCCAAGGCCGCCGGTATGCGTTGCACCGTTTTACCGTATGGCTACTCGGGCGCAAGATCGTTTGACGAACTTGGGGCAGATAGTGTAGTTTCTAGTCTATTGGAAATAGTCCAACACATTCGGCAAGACCTAAATCGCCGAAAATAACGGAAACGCATCAAATGAAACAACAGGGGCATTTATTTAAGAAGGCCTGGGGAGCATGGCTGTGGCGCCGCTCCTTCGAATCGCATTCTTAAGTTTTCCGCGAAACAGTAGTGATCGACTCTTATAGAGCTGACCCTAATCCAGTTGACCACAATCTGTTTCATCCCCTTGCATGTTTGATTGAGGGCCTAACGCCATAATGGCTAGGCCAAATAAAAAAATGACCGAAATTGAATTTAAAGCTTTGGCTCACCAAGGCTATAACCGTATACCCTTAATTGTGGAGTGTATGGCCGACTTAGATACGCCCGTTTCGTTGTATCTAAAACTCACGCAGGTTGGACAGCGCGCTAATTCGTTTTTGCTCGAGTCGGTTGTAGGTGGCGAGCGATTTGGCCGTTATTCGTTTATTGGCCTGCCGTCGCGTACCCAATTGCGGGCTTATGCGGACCGTAACGAAGTCGTTACCGATGGGCAAATTACCGAGACCCACATTGGCGATCCGCTGGTTTTTTTAGAAACGTTTCAACAACGTTACAAAGCGGTTGTGCCTCCAGGGCTGCCGCGTTTTTGCGGTGGTTTGGCAGGCTACTTTGGTTACGATTTAGTGCAGTTTATCGAGCCAAAACTGAAAAAAAATTCGCGCGCAACATTAAAACCGGATTTGATAGGCACGCCAGATTTACTAATGTTGGTGGTTGATGAGTTGGTGGTTATTGATAACTTAGCAGGGCGTTTGTATTTTGTGGTGTATGCCGACCCCAAGGTGCCCGATAGTTTTCAGCACACGCAAATTCGGTTGCGCGAGTTAAAAACGCGACTTAGCTTGCCGCTAAACGAACCAATGCCCGAGGCGGTCGTTAGCGAACCAGCAATACGCCACTTTGCCAAACAAAATTATTTAGAAGCGGCTGTAAAGGCGCGTGAATACATTATTGCTGGCGATCTAATGCAAGTGCAAATTGGCCAATGTATTCAAAAACCGTTTGCAGCCGAACCGATGCATTTGTATCGAGCGTTACGCAAAGTAAATCCCTCGCCGTATATGTATTACTACGATCTTGGTGATTTTCACATTGTTGGTGCTTCGCCAGAAATTTTAGTCCGTGAAGAGCCCGTCGATGGCGAACGCAAAATTACCTTAAGGCCTATTGCTGGAACTCGCAAACGCGGCGTAACACCCGAGCAAGATGAAGCTTTAGCGCAAGAATTGTCGAGCGACGAAAAAGAGTGCGCCGAGCATTTAATGTTGATCGACTTGGCGCGTAACGATATTGGGCGCATCGCAAAAATTGGTTCGGTTAAAGTGACCGAAAAAATGGTGGTCGAGAAATACTCGCACGTACAGCACTTGGTTTCTAATGTTTATGGTTACTTATCCGAAGGTCACAGCACAATGGATGTTTTGCGCGCTACTTTTCCAGCAGGGACCTTAACGGGTGCTCCAAAAGTGCGCGCGATGGAAATGATTGATGAGTTAGAAGTAACTAAGCGCGGTATTTATGGCGGTGCCTTAGGCTACTTAAGTTACAGCGGTGCAATGGATGTTGCTATTGTGATTCGCACCGGCATTATTAAAAACAAGCAGCTGTATGTGCAAGCCGCGGCCGGTATTGTGTACGACTCGACACCCGAAGCGGAATTTCAAGAAACTGAAATGAAAGCCCGCGCGGTGTTGCGTGCTGCCGAGCTCGTGGAGGGCGGATTGTTATGAGTGCAGCCAAGCCCCGCCTTGTCATGATCGACAACTACGATTCGTTTACCTACAACATTGTGCAATATTTTGGTGAGTTAGGTGCTGAGGTATTGACCTATCGCAACGACGCAATAACTTGCCAAGCGATCGAGCAATTAAAGCCCACACATATTGTAATTTCCCCAGGCCCTTGTTCACCTGTTGAAGCGGGTATTTCTGTAGAAGTGATTCAGCATTTTGCTGGTAAGGTACCCATACTTGGTGTGTGCTTAGGGCACCAAGCCATAGGCTTTGCTTTTGGTGGCGAAGTGGTGCGAGCCAAACGAGTAATGCATGGCAAGACCGATCGATTAGCGAGCCAACAGTCTGGTGTGTTTGCAGGGTTGCCCGCTAATTTCGAAGTGGTGCGTTATCACTCGTTAGTAGTAAAGCGCGAAACCTTGCCCGAGGTTCTTGAAGTAACGGCTTATTCCAGCGATGGAGAAATTATGGGCTTGCGTCATAAAACATTAGCGGTTGAAGGTGTTCAATTTCACCCCGAGTCGGTGGCGAGCGAACACGGTCTTCAGCTGCTTCAAAATTTTTTAAAAATTTAACACGAGAATAATTATGTCGATCTCAGATCAAGAAGCCCTATTACGTTGCGTTGAGCATCGCGAAATTTTTCATGACGAAATGTTATATTTGTTTCGCCGCATTATGTCGGGTGAAATGACACCGACTATGATCGCTGCAATTACTATGGGCCTGCGGGTAAAAAAAGAAACCATTGGTGAAATTACTGCCGCAGCGCAAGTGATGCGTGAGTTTGCAACTCGCGTTGAAATTGCAGATGTAGAAAATTTAGTAGATGTGGTGGGCACTGGAGGTGACTCTGCCCATACGTTTAATATTTCAACCGCAACCATGTTTGTGACGGCCGCTGCCGGCGCAAAGGTGGCTAAGCATGGTGGCCGCTCGGTGTCATCGACATCGGGTAGCGCAGATGTTCTCGAAAAACTAGGCGTGAACATTATGCTGAGCCCGCAGCAAGTGGCTGAGTGTTTAAGCCAAACCGGTATTGGGTTTATGTTTGCCCCCAATCACCATGCCGCAATGAAGTATGCCGCGCCTGTTCGTAAAGAGTTGGGCGTGCGCACTATTTTTAATTTGCTTGGCCCATTAACAAACCCGGCCGGTGCGCCCAATACACTAATGGGGGTATTTCACCCCGATTTAGTAGGTATTCAGGTACGCGTATTACAGCGTCTAGGCGCGGGCCATGTGTTGGTGGTGTATGGCATGAACAATATGGACGAAGTTTCTTTATCGGGCTCTACCATGGTGGGCGAATTGCGTAACGGTAAAATTACCGAATACAACATTCATCCCGAAGACTTTGGCTTGCCTGTGTATGGCGACAAGCAGTTAAAGGTTGCTTCCTCTGACGAGTCCAAAGAGAAACTTTTAGAAGCTTTATCGGGCAAAGAAGGTGCGCCGCGCGATATAGTTATTTTAAACGCTGGCGTTGCGCTGTATGCCGCCAACCGTTGCTTAACGATTCAAGACGGAATTAAAGCTGCGCGCGATGCGGTAATGTCGGGTGCAGCACGTGCGAAGTTAGATCACTTTGTTAAAGTTACCCAATCGTTTAAAGCGGCGTAAGACCATGTCGGATATTCTCGAAAAAATTATGGTCGTAAAGCGCACCGAAGTAGCGCTGGCAAAATCCTTAGTTTCAAAAGCGCAACTCCAAGAACAAATTACGCAAGCCGATGCGCCGAGAGGGTTTGCTAATGCTTTGCTCAACGCACGCTTAGCTAAAAAAGTAGGCGTTATTGCCGAGGTAAAAAAAGCCAGCCCATCTAAAGGTTTGTTACGCGAAAATTTTGACCCAGCAGAAATTGCTCGCTCCTATGAGGCCGGTGGCGCTAGTTGTTTGTCGGTGTTAACCGATGAGCAGTTTTTTCAAGGATCGCCCGAATATTTAAAGCAGGCCCGCGCAGCTTGCAGTTTGCCAGTCATTCGTAAAGATTTTTTATACGACACTTATCAACTTGATCAAGCCCGTGCATGGGGTGCCGATTGTGTCTTGCTAATTGCTGCATGTTTATCGGATGAACAACTAAGCGAGTTAGAAGCTTATGCGTTTTCTTTGGGTTTAGACGTGTTAGTAGAGGTTCACGACGAAGCCGAATTACACCGTGCGTTAAAGATGAAAACGCCCTTGCTGGGCATTAACAATCGCAACTTGCGGACTTTCGAAGTTAGTTTAAACACGACAATAGAATTACTTAAACAAATTCCACCCGAGCGATTAGTTATAACCGAGAGTGGAATTTTGTCGGCAAGCGATGTGCAATTAATGCGCAGCAATGACGTCAGCACGTTTTTGGTCGGCGAAGCCTTTATGCGTGCGCCAGATCCGGGGCACGCCTTGCGGCAAATGTTTGGTAACTAACGAATACCTAGGGCTACGTCAATTTCGTTAACTGAACCGAGCTAACCAGTGGTTTGCCTAATTTGATCGAAAAGTTCATCAACTCATCACGGCGAAACACCGTTAGCTGTACTCGGGCGCCCGCACGTTGACGGCCCAACCAGTTCTTCACGGTAACGTCAGTAGCTTTTAGGCCGTCAATTGCAACCACAATATCTTGGGCGCTAACCCCAGCCACTTGCCCAGGACGTCCGCTATATGCGCTGGCCACTACGAGTTCGGAGCCACGTTGCACGAGTTTCAAGCCAAGGTCAGGCGCCGCCTCAAGTTTTTCGGTCCATTGGATACCGCTTGTTTCCAGCAAAGCTTTTACTGGTAATTCGCCAGGTTTATACGCCCACCGTACAATTTCATTATTCAGTTTGCAGCCTGTTGCGCGTAGCACAACCGTTGCAAATTCGTCTTCGCCAAGTCCAATGCCGCCCTTGCCATAATCATTCCACAATTGACGCATTACGTCATCTAATGAATAACGTTGGTTAGTTTGTTGCCGAATCGTTAGATCTAGGCACAGTGCAACCAAAGAGCCTTTCGTGTAATAGCTAATTAAAGCATTTGGGCTGTTCTCATCTTGGCGATAATATTTAATCCAGCTGTCATAGCTACTATCGGCAACACTTTGAATTAAACGCCCTGGCTCGGAATGAACGCGATCAATTGTTTTGGCTAATAGGTCCAAATATTCTTGTTGCGTGATGCTCCCGGCCCTAAGCAATAACAAGTCATCGTAATACGAGGTAAAGCCTTCAAAAATCCACAGCAATGAAGTGAAGTTTTCTTCGTCTAAGCGATACGGGGTAAAAACTTTAGGTTTTATACGTTTCACATTCCAGCTATGAAAGTACTCATGGCTGCACAAACCTAAAAACTGCCGATAACCGGTACTAGTTTTGTTTAGGGCTTCGTTGGGCAAATCATTGCGCGCGCAATGTAACGCCGTTGATGAGCGATGTTCCAGTCCGCCATAACCCTCGGCACTCACATGCGTCATAAATAAATACTCTTTAAATGGAGCTTGATGGCTCTTAGGTTCAAAGAACTTTATTTGCTCCGCACAAATGGTAGTCAAATCTTCGGCAATGCGTTTTAAATCCACATCGGTCGTGCCTGTAAAAATTGCACGATGTGGTACGCCTAAAACATCAAAGGAGATCTCTTGGAAGCAACCCATTTCAACCGGATGATCAATTAGGTCGTCGTAGTCGGTAGCGATGTAAGTGCCAAATCCATTGGCTCGTACTTTTTGCTTTTGCAAAGTCGTGGCTAATTTCCACTTCGAAAAATTCGGGCTTCCAAGCGATTGTTCCGTCGGCGCGTTTATTGTTAACTGGCAAGGTTGGTCAGTGCGTCCATCAACGCTAATGCATAAGCTAGTGTTGTTAAAAAAACCATGGGTTTGATCTAAATGCGCGGCACGAACTGAAAAATCCCACGCATACACAACATATCGAATTTCAATTGAGTCGCTTAGCGCGGTAAGTTCCCACCGATTTTTACTGGTCTTCGATACTGCAACATTGCGTTGCCCAGCGCGCGCGTCTATTTGCATGATGTTCCGCGAGAACTCACGAATCATGTAGCTACCAGGAATCCAAGTGGGTAAGCTTAAGCCAACACGTTCACCGGGTTGAGTAGTAAATTGCAAGCGAACCGAAAAGCAATGGGCGGCCGCGTTTTGAATTTGTATCGAATAATGAATCATCGCAGAGTTCTTAAAGTTGTTTGTTCAAACGCTTTAAATCTTGAACCGTATCAATGTCTTGCAAAATGCCCGCATCATCAACGTCTACAAATTGGGGTGATTTTTTTTCAATAATACTGCGCGCACCACGGTCGCCATTTAAGCGGCCTAATGCTTCAAAGTGATTGCTGCCAAAAGCAACCGGATTACCCCAGTCTCCGTTAAAACGAGGCACCGCAATTTCGTGGGGTTCGCGGATGTGAGATACCAAGGCGCTAATAGTCATACTCGACACAAAGGGCATGTCCGCTAAGCCAATAACAACCCCGCGCGGATCATAAAACGCTTGCGCTTGGCTAATTCCCCAAGCGATCGAATGACCCATTCCCGATGCAGCATCTTCGCAAATAACACTGCGAGCACCGAAAGTTTGAATAATATTTTCAATAGCTTCAAGTTGATTGCTGCGCCTCACAACAACGATGACATCATCGAGCACGGCCGACATTGAGGAAATCGACAGTCCGAGCGTGGGCATACCGTCGATATCGGCCAAGAGTTTGCTTCGCTCGCCAGTAGGATCAAACCGTTCGCCGCGTCCTGCCGCCATTATCAAACCAACAACCGGTTTTTTTTGCGAAGTGTCGTTGTGCGCCATAGCGCGGTCCAACATCGAGGGCTTTTTACCGAAACCGAAAATCATTTAATTAACCTTTAAAATCCACAACAACCCGTCCGCGTATTTGCCCTGCCATTAGCTGAGCCGCTTTTTCAATTACTTGGGCTGGCTTAATTTGTTCAACCATCAACGTTAATTTAGACAAATCGAATTCGCTCGCAAAACTATCCCATGCACGTTGCCGCTTCGCTATTGGTGCCATTACGCTATCGATGCCTATTAAAGAGATTCCGCGCAAAATAAATGGCGCAACACTTGAGGGTAAATCCATGCCTTGCGCTAGACCGCAAGCGGTTACGACCCCACCATAGCTAGTTTGTGCGCACGCATTGGCTAAAGTGTGGCTACCCACGCAATCAACAACACCTGCCCAGCGTTCTTTTTGCAGCGCTTTACCCGGATTGGATAATTCTTCGCGGCCAATAACAGTTTGGGCTCCCAAACTCTGCAAATAAGGTGCTTCGCTACTTCGGCCTGTGCTGGCGACCACTTTGTAGCCCCAGCCTGAAAGTATGGCAATCGCAACAGAGCCGACGCCGCCCGCCGCTCCGGTTACAAGAATTTCGCCACTTTCTGGTTTAACGCCCCGATCTCTTAGCGCAAGAGCACATAGCATTGCCGTGTAGCCTGCAGTTCCTATTGCCATCGCCATCATGCTTGAGATTGAATCAGGCAAGCGAACTAAGCATTCAGATCGCAAACGCGCCTGTTGCGCCAAGCAACCCCAGCTTGTTTCACCGATTCCCCAACCATTCATAACAAATCGGTCCCCTTTTTTCCAATTGGGAGATGTCGATTCTTCAATAGTTCCTGCGCCGTCAATACCAGCAATCATTGGCCATTTGCGAACAACAGGCGATTTGTTACAAATTGCTAATGCGTCTTTGTAATTCAAACAACTGTATTCAACATTTACTAAAGTGTCACAATTTGTGGTTTCGGCTGTAAGAGTGTCCTTACTAACTTCGGCTAATTCGGCGGAAAACACTGATTCTGCGGTCTTGGAAAGAACAATTGCTTGCATAGTTTTATTTGCCTGTTTAAAGGTTCGGAATTAATCTAACGAGTTCGGGCCGCTGCTAATTCGACCAGAAACCGCAATTGGAGGATTTTGTCACTGCCGTTTGTCGGCGATAGCGTACCATTTTGCGTTAATACAACTAACTTAACTCGGAGCACAGCCAAATGTTGCATTCCAAATCGAAACTCATCCTCGCGGCCAAGGCCTCAAGCGCCATTCTATTGGTAACAGCCCTTGCTGCGTGCGGCGGTGGTGGTGGTGGTGGTGAAACTCCAGCAGGCACACCGCCCGCAGGCAACACACCAAATCCGGCGCCCGCCCCACTAACCCTTGGTGGTCTAAATTGCGTTTCCGCAACGGGCGGTGGCTCGGGTTATGTTTTAGGCGTTTGCTCAGTAGTAACGGGCGGAGTTGAAGCAGTTTCATCGCAGTTCCAGAATTTCCCTGTGACTGTTACGACTGACGCCGTTGCCAAGCGATTTACTTTAAATGTTCAAAGCCCACTTTTGCCAGGTGGAAGAACGATGGACGAGGCCAACGAAAATTGCGGCGATAATCAGGTAGGTACGAAAAGCGGCTTCTTAAGCGAAATTTATGAAGACGCTACAAAGCCCGCGACTTCGCCGCGTTACAGCGTACTTTCTTTTGCTCAATCAGTCGGTGAAAACACTAATTTTTGCAGAACGCCAACCAATCAAAAGAAACCGTCGGCTTTTAACCAAGTGGTTGGTAGCACTAGCTTGACTAGCGAGTTAATCTCGTCTGACTTTGGAACTTGGGAGCGCTATTTGGGCGAGTCGGCCTTGTACTATGGTGGCTGGTACGCGCTGCGTACAACCACTAACGGCTTACCAGCAGCTGGAAAAGTTTACGGCAAAGGCATGGCGGTTGGCTATCGATTTACCCCCGCAAAAGGCTATGGTGTTTCTGCCGATGTGGTCACTGGAGCTACTTGGAACGGTACAACTTTAGCGCTGCAAATCAATAGCTTATCTTACTCACGTCGTGGTGAAACCAATCCAGTTGTTGCACCAGCAATTGGTGCGATCTCTTTGTCCGGCACCTACTCGGCTGATACCAAAAAAGTTTCTGGTCTTGTTTCCGGAACTGGTATCAGTGGTATTTTCGAAGGCGAGTTTGCTGGTGCTAGCGGTCAAGAATTTGTTGGCAAGTTTCAGCTAGTTCAGCCAGCTTCAGGCGATCGTTTAACGGGTTCATTTGCTGTCAAATAATCCTGAAGGGCGCGATCTTATTTCGGGGCTCATGCACCGAGAGGGATTGCGCCTTTTAGTACTCGATTACCTTCAAAAGGTTGAATCAATAAAGCCGCCACACCATGGTGTGGCGGCTTTATTATTGGTTGATATAGATCGATTTTCGGAACTAAATCGGGCTTTAGGTTTGCTTGTTGCCGATCAGGTCCTAGCAGGTTGTGCACGTTGGCTAGAAACGCAAATTCGAAACGTTGATGTGTTGGCACGCTTTGATGGCGCGCGGTTTGCGATCTGGATGCCGGATGCTTCGCAACGCTTTGAAGTCGTTCAGTTGGCGCAGCGTCTTACGGCACTAAAGCGAGTCGCAGTCGAGCGGTTTGACGCAAAACAACCAAACCAACAAGTCGAAATCTCTTTAAGCGTTTCTTGCGCACTTTATCCTGAGCATGGTGTGAACTTCGACCAACTGGCGCAAGCGGCGCTGGGTGGTTTGCAAATGACTAAATTGTCAGGCGGTGGGCGGGTGCAATTAGCGAATTTAGATATTCAATCGCAAGTTGAAAATCCCAACGCGTGGTCGTTGCAAAACGACCTTAGTGCTGCAATTGACAGCAACGGTCTCGATTTGTATTACCAGCCTGTTTATCGACTTCGCGATGGGCAAATTGTTGGAGCCGAGGCCCTATTGGGGCCGCGCGTACAGTTGTTGGCGAGCCAAAACACCGAGTCAATGATGATGGTGGCTGAAAAGTTGCCAGTAATCGAAGAGTTAACGCGGTGGGGGCTTTTCGAGGCTTGTCAAACAGCCGCTTTAATTAGCGCGGCTCATCACGGCGACGAGGTGCTATCTATTGCAGTCAATTTACCGCCAAGTGTGATGCAGTTGCCTGCGTTGGCGTTATGGGTTCAAGATGCATTAACTAAAGCCAAGATTCCCGCGAATTTGATTACGTTAGAAATGACGGAGCGCGGCTTAGTTGAAGGCGAATCGTTGCTGGTACACACAATGCAGGCCCTCGACGCAATGGGATGCGGGTTGGCTATGGATGATTTTGGCATCGGTTACACCGCACTTGCGCAATGGGTGCGGCTACCGATTAAAAAGGTTAAGTTCGACCGCAGTTTAATGCCAGCGTCGAAAGAAGATAGCAAGGCCATTATTTTGCTTAAACATTTAATAGCCTTAGCTAGCGAGCTGAATATTGTTACAGTTGCCGAGGGTGTAGAGCACGAATGGCAGTGGGAACTTTTAAAAACTCTAGGCTGCGATCAAGCCCAAGGTTATTGGCTTTCTAGGCCGATTTCGGCAAGCCAACTGAAATCGTTAGTAACGCAAAAAAACTAAAGTCAACTCAACGTCCACGATTGTCTATGACCCGTTTTGCCTTGCCCATCGAACGCTCTATCGCCCCCTGTAATTCAATGTGAATGCTAGCGGTAACACCAACAAAAGCTTTTATTTCGTAGGCAAGAGCCGCAGCAGTTTCTCTTGTTTGCTGCTCACTAAGCTGCAAACCTTGTTTGGATTCAACCCTAACTTTTAAATTATCCATTGGCCCTTCTCGCGTTAACTCGCAAACGTAATGCGGAGCCAAGTTTGGTTGCTTTAGAATTAGCTCTTCAATCTGAGACGGAAACACATTTACACCACGAATGATCATCATGTCATCGCTACGCCCTGTAATTTTTTGCATCCGCCGCATAGTGCGAGCCGTACCGGGCAATAGCCGCGTCAAATCACGAGTACGATAACGAATAATCGGCAATGCATGCTTGCTTAGTGAAGTAAAGACCAATTCACCAAATTCGCCGTCTGGCAATACTTCGCCAGTTTCAGGGTGGATTATTTCAGGGTAAAAATGGTCTTCCCAAATTGTTGGCCCGTCTTTGGTTTCAACGCATTCGCTAGCAACCCCAGGCCCCATTACTTCCGACAGGCCATAAATATCAACGGCGTCAATACCCATTCGGGTTTCTATACTCGCGCGCATTTCGTTGGTCCAAGGTTCTGCGCCAAAAATACCAATTCGTAAACTGCTGCTTTTAGGGTCGATACCTTGGCGTTCAAATTCATCGGCAATTGCTAACATGTAGCTTGGCGTAACCATAATAATATTGGGCGTAAAGTCGGTTATTAACTGCACTTGCTTTTCGGTTTGTCCGCCGCCAAAAGGCACAACGGTTAGTCCTAATTTTTCGGCGCCGTAATGCGCGCCTAGTCCGCCGGTAAACAAACCGTAGCCATAGCTAACATGGACCATATCGCCCTGTTGTGCGCCAGCAGCGCGAATAGAGCGGGCAACTAAATTCGACCAAGTGTCGATGTCTTGCGCGGTGTAGCCAACGACAGTTGGTTTGCCGGTCGTACCACTACTTGCATGGATGCGCACGACCTGATCTTTAGGTACTGCAAACAAACCAAAAGGATAGTTCGCTCGTAAATCGGCTTTAGTTGTTGTAGGAAACTTGGCCAAATCGGATAAGTTTTTTAAATCAGCTGGATGCACACCCGCAGCTTCAAAAACCTTTTTGTAATGAGGCACGTTATCGTAAGCGTGCTGCAAACTCCAGCGTAAGCGTTGCAGCTGAAGTGCGCGTAATTCATCAACTGAACTTTTTTCAATTGGCTCTAGTGCAAACGGATTCATCTTTAAAAACTTCCCTTAATTGTGGCCGAACGCCCTCTAAAAAGAGCAATCGTTTCGGCGTTTTGATTGGTCACAACAATGTCGTACAGACCCGAGCGTTTGCCCTGCTTCATCATGGTTGCTGTGGCCTGTAACGAATCGCCCAAAACACTCGCAGCTAAAAATTCAATGCCTGCAGACGATGCGACCGCTTTATGCCCATAGCTATTACAGGCATAAGCAAATGCTGAATCTGCTAGCAAAAACACAAAGCCACCATGACACATATTGTGTCCGTTAACCATATGTGCTTGCACTTGCATCGTCATAGTTGCCCGTCCCGGCTCGACCGACTTTAGTGCGATACCTTGGGCTTGGCAGGCCAAATCCTGCTTGTACATCGACTGGCTCGATTGATTAGCAATCCGTTGTAATTCCTCGGCGCTGTGGCTTGCCGCTAGCGCGGGAGTTGCTAAACCACTTTGCGAATTACTATCTAATTGTGCACCCGGCTGAATCGTCAACTGTTTCTCCGGTTGCTCCATTAAGCCCCCGTAAACTTAGCAGGGCGTTTTTGTAAGAATGCCGAAACACCTTCGAAATAATCGCTGCTGCGGCCCAGCTCGGATTGCAATTGCCCCTCAAGCTTTAATTGCTGCGACAGCGTTTGGGTTGCAGCGATGCGAATCGTTTTTTTGATATCAGCTAGTGCCCGGGGCGGTAACGAAGCTAAGCGCAAAGCTATTGCAGCAACGGTTGCGTCTAAATCTTCAGCCGCAACGGCTTTCCAAACCAAACCGTAATCGGCGGCCTGCTGCCCAGTAATTTTTTCGCCCAACATTGCTAGGCCCATGGCACGTTGTTGCCCCGCTAAAGCGGGTAGCAGCCAGGTGCCGCCGGAATCAGGAATTAACCCGATGTTAACAAATGCTTGCAAAAAAACACTCGCGTTGGAGGCTACTGTTAAATCGCAAGCTAAGGCCAAGTTAGCGCCAGCGCCGGCCGCAACGCCATGTACTTTAGCAATTACTGGCTTAGGCATTTTCGCTATAAATTCAATAAGTACATTAAAGTAATCGCCTACCAATTCACCCAGATCGGTCGCCGCGTGGTCGCCAACACCGTTTGGATCCAAGTTTAAATCAGCCAAGTCTTGCCCCGCACAAAACCCACGGCCGTTACCTTGCAGAACGACGCATCGAACAACGGGGTTGTTGGCAGCAAGCTTTAGTGCAGCCAGTAGTTCTAGATGCATTTGAACCGTAAAACTGTTTATTTTTTCAGGGCGGTTTAAACTGATCGTTAAAACGGCGTCGGTTAAATGTTGCTCTATTAACATGGCAGGCAGTCAAAATATGGGTAAACGTAAGCATAGCGAATCTGCGCACTCGTGGCAGAATTGGCTTGATACAAAATTAGCAACATACGGAAATACCCGCTAAACAAGCGACTAAACCAGTAAAGAAATCAAAAAATCAAATGAACTACGACAATATTCTTATTGAAACCCGCGGTCGGGTTGGCTTAATCACCTTAAATCGCCCCAAAGCCCTAAACGCATTAAACGACCAGCTTATGGACGAAGTGGGCCATGCTTTGCTGGCGTTCGACGCCGATAACGAAATCGGTTGCATGGTTATTACGGGTAGCGAAAAAGCGTTCGCGGCTGGAGCTGACATTTCGGCGATGGCCAAGTTTACCTACCCAGCCGTTATGCAAGACAACTTCATTACGCGCAATTGGGAAACAATTAATCGCATTCGTAAACCTGTAATTGCAGCAGTTTCAGGCTTCGCACTTGGCGGCGGCTGTGAACTGGCGATGATGTGTGACTTCATTATTGCTTCGGACACAGCAAAGTTTGGACAGCCCGAAATCAAAATAGGCATCATGCCGGGCGCAGGCGGCACGCAACGTTTACCTCGCGCGGTTAGCAAATCTAAAGCAATGGATATGTGTTTAACAGCCCGCATGATGGATGCGCAAGAAGCCGAGCGAGCAGGTCTAGTTTCGCGCGTCGTAGCATCGGATCAGTTGATGATTGAAACAATGAAAGCTGCCGATACTATTGCGCAATATCCATTAGCGGCAGTGCTCCTTATTAAGGAGTCTGTAAATCAAGCCTATCAAACCCCATTAACCGATGGAGTGCTCTATGAGCGACGGGTATTTCACTCTCTGTTTGCTACAGCGGATCAGAAGGAAGGAATGGCCGCTTTCCTAGAGAAACGTGCCCCTAAATTCAACAACAGCTAGTGTTTTTGCCGCTTAAATAATCAAATGAAACAATAAGTGCGCGCAGCCCGCACAGTGTGGCAACTTGCAAGTCAAAAAAGGGTTGCGCGAAGCATTAAGGTCTATATACTTCGCCCCTCGCTGTTGAGTGATTCGCAAGCAGGCAAGTGCAGTTAGTAGGTAGTAAATAACTAACCAAACAAACCAAGGCAAAACAAGCAACTGCGACAACCGGTCGAAACAAATCGGTTTGACAGATGAGAAAATAAGCTACATAATCTCATCTCTCTGCTTCTAACAAATAAACAAGCGAAATGCCTGTGTTAGAAATCAAGCGGAACAAGTTCTTTAACAGTTAGCAACCGATAAGTGTGGGCGTCTAGGCCGACATGTCAACAACGCAATTCGCGGCGCAAGCCAAGAGTTCGTTGCTCATAATGTTAGTAAGATGCTCATAACAAAGATTTAAATTAAGTTTTAACGTCAATGTTTTTAATGAGTGTAATTTAATTGGTGTCACCTCGGTGGCGCCAATGCGGCTTACCAGTGTCGAAAGACACAATAAGTAAGCAGCCAAAGATTGAACTGAAGAGTTTGATCCTGGCTCAGATTGAACGCTGGCGGCGTGCTTTACACATGCAAGTCGAACGGCAGCACGGGGGCAACCCTGGTGGCGAGTGGCGAACGGGTGAGTAATGCATCGGAACGTACCTTCAGATGGGGGATAACTGGTTGAAAGACCGGCTAATACCGCATATGCCTAAGGGTGAAAGCAGGGGATCGTAAGACCTTGCGTCAGAAGAGCGGCCGATGTTCGATTAGCTAGTTGGTGAGGTAAAGGCTCACCAAGGCGACGATCGATAGCTGGTCTGAGAGGACGATCAGCCACACTGGAACTGAGACACGGTCCAGACTCCTACGGGAGGCAGCAGTGGGGAATTTTGGACAATGGGGGAAACCCTGATCCAGCAACGCCGCGTGAGTGAAGAAGGCCTTCGGGTTGTAAAGCTCTTTTGTTAGGGAAGAAATAGTCTTGGCTAATACCCGAGATAGATGACGGTACCTAAAGAATAAGCACCGGCTAACTACGTGCCAGCAGCCGCGGTAATACGTAGGGTGCAAGCGTTAATCGGAATTACTGGGCGTAAAGCGAGCGCAGGCGGTTCTGTAAGATAGATGTGAAAGCCCCGGGCTCAACCTGGGAATTGCATTTATGACTGCAGAGCTAGAGTGTGTCAGAGGGAGGTGGAATTCCGCGTGTAGCAGTGAAATGCGTAGATATGCGGAGGAACACCGGTGGCGAAGGCGGCCTCCTGGGATAACACTGACGCTCATGCTCGAAAGCGTGGGGAGCAAACAGGATTAGATACCCTGGTAGTCCACGCCCTAAACGATGTCTACTAGTTGTCGGGTCTTTATTGACTTGGTAACGCAGCTAACGCGTGAAGTAGACCGCCTGGGGAGTACGGTCGCAAGATTAAAACTCAAAGGAATTGACGGGGACCCGCACAAGCGGTGGATGATGTGGATTAATTCGATGCAACGCGAAAAACCTTACCTACCCTTGACATGGCTGGAATCCCTGAGAGATTGGGGAGTGCTCGAAAGAGAACCAGTACACAGGTGCTGCATGGCTGTCGTCAGCTCGTGTCGTGAGATGTTGGGTTAAGTCCCGCAACGAGCGCAACCCTTGTCATTAGTTGCTACGAAAGGGCACTCTAATGAGACTGCCGGTGACAAACCGGAGGAAGGTGGGGATGACGTCAAGTCCTCATGGCCCTTATGGGTAGGGCTTCACACGTCATACAATGGTACATACAGAGGGCCGCCAACCCGCGAGGGGGAGCTAATCCCAGAAAGTGTATCGTAGTCCGGATTGTAGTCTGCAACTCGACTACATGAAGTTGGAATCGCTAGTAATCGCGGATCAGCATGTCGCGGTGAATACGTTCCCGGGTCTTGTACACACCGCCCGTCACACCATGGGAGCGGGTTTTACCAGAAGTAGGTAGCTTAACCGCAAGGAGGGCGCTTACCACGGTAGGATTCGTGACTGGGGTGAAGTCGTAACAAGGTAGCCGTATCGGAAGGTGCGGCTGGATCACCTCCTTTCTAGAGCAAGGCTCAAGACCAGGTGTCCACACTTATCGGCTGTTCGTTTCAGGTAGAACTCGAAGCAGGGCGAGGGTCTCGTTTTGGTTGAAGCTTCTGCCCTTCGAGTGTTGTTTCGGGGGTCTGTAGCTCAGCTGGTTAGAGCACCGTCTTGATAAGGCGGGGGTCGATGGTTCGAACCCATCCAGACCCACCACGTTGCTCGTTTTTGGGGGTTTAGCTCAGCTGGGAGAGCACCTGCTTTGCAAGCAGGGGGTCGTCGGTTCGATCCCGTCAACCTCCACCAATATTTGATTCGTGCTTTGAATCGAGAGCACACCTAAGGCTCGATACATCGGGGCTTAGGTGTGATTTCGAATGCGAGCGATCGCACTCGGCTGTTCTTTAACAATTTGGAAGAAGTATGTTGATTCACAAAGTTGTTTTTTGTGAAGGCGACATGGGTTGTGATTGTATCAACCGATCTTTCCGCGCAAGTCAGAGTGGAAGGATTGGCACAAACGCGAATTATCCCGATAGCCTCCTTGAAGTGATCGCGGTTCTTGCCGAACCCGCTGGTCATGAGGGCTCAAGGTTATAGGGTCAAGCGAATAAGTGCATATGGTGGATGCCTTGGCGATTACAGGCGATGAAGGACGTAGTAGCTTGCGATAAGCTGCGGGGAGCTGGCAAACGAGCTTTGATCCGCAGATTTCCGAATGGGGAAACCCGGCCGAAAGGTCATCCCTGGCTGAATACATAGGCCAGGTGAAGCGAACTCAGCGAACTGAAACATCTAAGTAGCTGAAGGAAAAGAAATCAACCGAGATTCCGAGAGTAGTGGCGAGCGAAATCGGAACAGCCTGCTAGCGATAGCACATTTCATAGTGGAACGGTCTGGAAAGTCCGGCCATAGAGGGTGATAGCCCCTTACACGAAATGAGACGTGTGGTACTAAGCTAGCGACAAGTAGGGCGGGACACGTGAAATCCTGTCTGAACATGGGGGGACCATCCTCCAAGGCTAAATACTCGTAATCGACCGATAGTGAACCAGTACCGTGAGGGAAAGGCGAAAAGAACCCCGGGAGGGGAGTGAAATAG
>JANOZM010000005.1:0-207487 GCA_031429355.1 Betaproteobacteria bacterium
GGCTACGAAATCGGGTACACAAATCAGCGAAGGTCGGAAAGCGTAAGTGAAAGCAAAGTCGGTTGTAACGCGTGAGCTAGCGAGCCGCGACGTTGAAGTTGCAATTGACTATTACCTTGCCGAAAACGCTGAGCAGGCAGCACTTGATTTCATTAATGCTTTGGAACACGCGTATACGCACATCGGGCGCAATCCTGCAACTGGATCGCCGCGCTATGCCCATGAATTGAACTTGCATGGCTTACGCTTTTGGCCGCTTGGGAAATTTCCTTTTCTTGTGTTTTACGTTGAACGACCAAAGTACGTTGATGTTTGGCGCATATTGCATGCCCAACGCGATATTGCTGCATGGATACAAGAGCCTGAGACTTAGTTCAAGTTCGCCACTTAACCAAAACGTAAAATTGACCGTTAATCCTCGAATGCGAAGGGGTTCAGGAATTGCCGCTTCCAAAAAAATCTGCGGTCAACGGTGCTTAAGCTTGCTTCGTCGCATACCTTTTCCCAGTTGGCTTCTATTGCTTCGCGCAGCCGTGCGCTGCCACGCCAACGAGCGATTAAAAGCTAGAACGCCTGTGCCGCTTCCAAGACCACGACTTCACCTGATTCGATTTCACGGGGTATTGGCACCGAATGCGAAGTGGCGCTCGAAGGTCGTGCCGTAAGCGCAAGACAACGCTAAAGCACTGAGCGCAACGCCAACGGCAACCGACTGCCAAGAGCCACACGAACACGGTCGCCCGAGTGTGACTGAGCGGCGGTTCGGACTCGAAAGGAATCCCTTGCAAGAGCTTCCGCAGTCATAAGTTTGTAATAAAACTGTCACATACATTCGCGACACTGCGCAATCGCGCAAAACTCAATCTAAACGAGTCGCCAACCTTTTAAAAGTTTGCCCATACTGTGGCCGCATCCGATTCAACTCAAAAGTTTTTAGGTTTCCTACCTCAAGAAGCCGTCCCAGGCGCATTGTTAGTCGTCGTGGCGGCGTTAGCCATGATTGTTGTGAACTCGGGCTTTGGCGCTGCCTACGAAGGCTTTCTAGCCACATCATTCACGATTGGTCCAACCGGTGCCGGGATTGAAATGAAAATTTCCGAGTGGATTAAAAACGCGCTAATGGCGTTATTTTTCTTCTTTGTTGGTTTAGAGCTAAAACGCGAAGTATTGGAAGGTCAGTTGTCCAATGCTAAAGCAGCCACACTACCGATTCTTGCCGCAGTAGGCGGCATGGCTGTACCGGCTGCAGTTTTTCTTGCTTTGGCTGGTCCAGCTGGTTTTGCGAATGGTTGGGCAATTCCATCTGCAACCGATATTGCTTTTGCATTAGGTGTTTTATCGTTGTTAGGTAACCGAGTGCCGCCCGCGCTAAAAGCCTTTTTGTTAGCGGTTGCTGTGGTTGATGATTTGGGTGCCATTATTATTGTGGCGTTTTTTTATACCGAGCAAATCGTTGTAAATTACTTGCTGTTAGCGGCCAGCGTATGCGCTTTGTTGTTAATAATGCATCGAATCAAGCTAGCATCGATCGGCCTTTATTTATTAGTCGGCGTGGTGCTTTGGATCTTTATGCAAGAGTCGGGTATTAGTTCCACAATTGCGGGGGTCATTGTTGCAGCGTGCGTCCCGCTAAAAAGCAAGTCGGGGGGCAGCCCACTGCATCAAGCTGAGCACGCGTTTCGGCCCTGGGTGTTGTACGGCATCATGCCTGTGTTTGCGTTTGCGAATGCCGGTATAAATTTGGAAGGAGCCGGGCAGTACCTAACCCACCCAATTACCTTAGGCGCAGCGCTAGGCTTGGCGATTGGTAAGCCCGTTGGCATTACTTTAATGACGTTTGTTGGCGCAGCTTTACTGAAAGCCGAAAAGCCTGGTAATTTGCCCCAACTGATTGGTGTCGGTTGCATTGCTGGTGTAGGTTTTACAATGAGTTTGTTTGTTGGCGCTCTGGCCTACACCGACCCAGCTTTAGCAACACCAGTCCGCTTAGGGGTTTACGCGGGATCGATATTTTCTGCTGTAATTGGCCTGACTATTTTGGCCCGATCACTCCCGAAAGAACTGTCGCCCGATCAGATTAAAACAGAGGATCAAATTCGGCCCTTTATAATGGCCGAGGCCAAGTATAAAAAGCACGATGAAACTAATCCTTAACTTATTGTCGGCGTACCGTATGTAAGTTTAAAAGGCTTGGTCAAAAATTAAAACAATTCTTGACCTGTGTGCAATTAAGCAGCCACCAACGGAAACATTTGATCCGCTAACTTCAAGCGTTGATTAATGTAAAAAGTTTTAAACTTTTCGCGGCTCATCGACATGCGAGCTAATTTGGGTAAACCTTCGTAAAAGATTGGGCAAACTTTTTCTAGATGCTCGTCGGCCAACATGATGTCGCGTACGGGTAAATTTAACTCTTTTGAAAGCGCGTTTAATTTTGTTGCTTGCGCGTTGTTTTTCTGGAAAGCCATGATCAATCTCTGGTTTATTAACTGAAGTCTTAATATGCCACGGTTCGAATCATCGTTGCGCGTTGTTACAGACCGTCAATCTGGCCTAAGTGTCGTTGGTCGTGAAGTCGTCAAAACGGCTGCAGTTTGTACAAAGGTATCATTCACTTTTAGTTCGCTTGTCTAATAGGAATCACCATAAAATGAACGCGACTCGCAGATTCTTTACCCTTTGCATGGCAATGCTTGGTTCCCTACCTTCGTTGGGCGTCCTTGCGCAAACTTCGGTAAAAATGCCAACGCAAGAACGCGTGCCAGGCGGGATCGCGCTAATTGCGGTACCAAGTGATAAAAACAATAACGCACCTATTGCAACTTATAACGACAAACCAGTGCTGGTTGTAAAGCAAGGCGATGGGTTCATAGCAGTTGTTGGTTTGCCCTTAGATGCTCAGTTGGGTGCCGCGCAATTGAATGTGCAAAGTGGTGAGGCGATTGCATTTTTGATTCAACCTAAAACCTATCGCGAACAACGTTTAAAAGTGCCGCAAGGAATGGTCGATTTAACACCCGCTAATCAGGCGCGCTACGAGCGTGAACGCGATCACACCATCGAATTGCTGGCTAAACCTCAAAGCGTAAATCCGGTTCAGCTACGCATGGTGGTGCCTGTAGCGGGTAACCGCAGCGCAAGTTTTGGTTTGCGTCGTGTGTTCAATGGGCAATCGCGCAATCCGCATAGCGGTATGGATATTGCGGCGGGAACTGGCACACCATTTGTAGCGCCTTTAGCCGGAACCGTCATCGACGTTGGCGATTATTACTTTAACGGCAACACCATTTGGCTAGATCATGGCGGTGGTTTGCTTAGTATGTTTTGCCATCTCAGCAAGACATCGGTCGCAGTAGGCGATGTCGTTAAGCAGGGGCAGGTATTAGGCGCTGTAGGTGCTACAGGTCGAGTCACCGGCCCACATTTGCATTGGTCGGTAAACTTAAATCGAGTGATGGTTAATCCGGCTTTGTTTTTGGATTAGCTGTCGAAATTACGGCGTAAAAATCACCTCTTTGATGGTGAACGTTTAACGCGTATTCGATTTCACACGCGCGGCTCGAGCGGATTGATGAGTTGGATTTGGTCAATCCGTTCGCCGTTGTTCATGTCTTCCGTGTATAGCGTAGTGCAGCCCGCAGTAATCGCAGTGGCTACGATGAGCGCATCGTAGTAGCTCAAGCTGCGGGTCTGATAAATATCCAAGGCAGTATTGATAATCGAAGGCGTGACGTTGATGGTCTCAAACCGCGAATACGCGGCAATCCGTTGTCGAACGATATTTGCCGGGAGTTTTAGTTTTTTCAAGGCGGCATTGCTGAACTCCGACAACACTTGTGTCGAAATAACCGCGTTACCTTGCAAATAGAGCATCTTTAAAAGCTTGACCGCAGCGTCCTGTTTCACCGGCGCGTCAGCGCTGTCTGCATAAATCAATATGTTGGTATCGAGAAAACAGCGATCGCTTGCGTTCACCGCTCGTTCGCTTCGTCGCGGTTGAATTTCCAGTCGCCTAGCCGACCCGTGCTTGCGAGTAAGCTCGCTTCAATCTGCGCCCACTCCTGCTCGCGTCTAGAAGCACCAGCAAGCTGCTCCAAATAATCGCGCACGACTTGGTTAAGGCTTTTGCCCATTTTTTGAGCAGCGACGCGCGCCTCTTCGACGACGCGTTCATCGATAGACAACGTAATGTTCATTCCGCACTCCTTCTAGTTACACTTATTATGTGCGCACATTTTATTATTGTCAAATGTTCGGGTTCATGCTGGTTTGGAATCCGCAAGCTAACTAAAAATCACATGCCGATGATTGCATTGATAAACAAACCCAACTCGTTGATAACATTTATTCGATGCGGGGTAGCTCGCATCGGTAAACAAAAACACATCCTTGGTTCCATTAGAAAACACCTCGGTTGTAAGGTCCGCAACTAGCGCTTGCGCAACACCCGCACCGCGCGCATTTTTTACTGTAAACACTGGACCAATCCTTGCCGAATCGCAAGGTAGCAAATTAAAACCAGCAAGGGCTAGCGGTTGGCCCTTCGCGTCGTGGGCAATTCGAAAACTACCATCGGCAATTCGCTTTGCCACTAATTCTGCAATGGGCGTTGGTGGTAAAACTGCGCCACTTTCCGCATGAAATTCTTCAATTTGCGTTACTAACCAATCTTGGTCAGAACCCGTTGCAGGGCGAACTAAACAGTTGCTTGGGCCACGTTTAGCCGTGTTGGTTCCCACTGATGTTTGCGCGCTCATGCAGTACAGCATCAGGTCAAGTCGTAATTTGGCCGGTGCTTGCGGGGTGTTAGCGACCACGCTGCAAATTGCGTCGATCACAAGCTCTGGCCCAGCTGCTTCATCGCACACCGAAGGGTCTTTTTTAATAAACTGCCCGATTGCAATTGCGGCGTCTTTTGGCATGGCGCTAAAAGCCATGGTGTCGGGTCGGTTGCGAATGCTCGCGCCAACAACGACGCCACCTTTGGCAACGGTAAGCATGCGCAGAGGGTGCGTGCTATCGGTTTCTTTAACCTTTAGCTGCGCTTGAATAATCGAAAGCACAACGGTGTTGTTAGCGCTATCTGTCTGCAACATCACGTACGTTGCAGACACAAATTCGTCGAATTCTTTATGCTCGGTTACTTCGTAATTGTTGTAAGCCATACCTAAATCCGGTTGCACAAATTTATCTTAGCTGCCTAAGATAAATTGCACTTTAGCTATTACAAATTAACAGCCATTAATTAACTAAAGGCTTGAATCCCTGTTTGTGCACGGCCTAAAATTAGCGCGTGAATATCGTGTGTACCTTCGTAGGTATTGACCACTTCTAAATTCACCATATGGCGAATCACGCCGTACTCATCACTAATACCGTTGCCGCCCAACATATCGCGTGCAACGCGGGCAATATCCAGCGCTTTACCGCAAGAATTGCGCTTCATAATTGAAGTAATTTCAACCGATGCCGTGCCGTCGTCTTTCATTCGCCCTAAGCGCAGGCAACCTTGTAAGCCAAGTGTAATTTCGGTTTGCATGTCGGCTAGTTTCTTTTGAATCAATTGGTTGGCGGCTAACGGGCGGCCAAACTGGTGGCGGTCCATGACATATTGACGGGCACGATGCCAACAGTCTTCGGCAGCACCTAGTGCGCCCCAAGCAATACCAAAACGGGCACTGTTTAAGCAAGTGAAGGGGCCTTTTAAGCCTTCGACTTTAGGCAGCATTTGGCCTTCGCTAATGTCCACTTGGTCCATGACTATTTCGCCGGTTAACGAGGCGCGTAAACCAAATTTACCGTGGATAGGTGGGGCCGATAAACCCTTCATGCCTTTTTCTAAAATGAAGCCACGAATGCGGCCATCGTATTCGCCGCCCACACATTTTGCCCACACAACAAACACGTCGGCAAACGGTGAATTAGAAATCCACATTTTTG
Source organism: Betaproteobacteria bacterium (assembly GCA_031429355.1). Classification (GTDB taxonomy): domain Bacteria; phylum Pseudomonadota; class Gammaproteobacteria; order Burkholderiales; family Burkholderiaceae_E; genus JANOZM01. Next base: position 5,941 of record JANOZM010000005.1, read on the forward strand.
AACCCGTCAGCGAATAGCCGTTAGCCGTTTTAACAGCGCGTGTTGCCATAGAGGCTGGGTCGGAGCCGTGATCGGGCTCGGTTAAACCAAAGCAACCAATCCACTCACCGGTAGCGAGTTTGGGTAAGTATTTTTGACGTTGCGCTTCACTACCAAATTCGTAAATTGGCACCATCACTAAGGATGATTGCACGCTCATCATCGAGCGATAGCCCGAGTCGACGCGTTCTACTTCGCGAGCGATTAAACCGTAGCTAACGTAATTTAAGCCAGCCCCGCCGTATTCGGTCGGTATAGTTGGCCCTAACAAGCCAAGAGCACCCATTTCCCGAAAAATTTCGGGGTCGGTCTTTTCGTGGCGAAAGGCTTCTAATACGCGCGGTTGTAATTTGTCTTGGCAATAAGAACGGGCCGCATCGCGGATCATGCGTTCTTCTTCGGTCAGTTGATCATCCAACAACAAGGGGTCGGACCAATTGAATTGAGCTTTAACTTTTGCAGGCGATAACATAGCGGATGTCCTTAGAGATTTCTAAGTTTAGCAAGGCTTGGGCAATCCGGCTACGGGAAAGGCAATGAAAGGGGAATAGACCGCAGATTAAAGAACCGGCCAACAGCCATTTAAGCCCGAAATTCGGGCAAATCACAAATTAAGTTTGATGATTTAAGCCAGCAAACATTACCGGCTATGACGAATATCCTTGCCATACACTTGATAAACTACTTGCTCGGCGATGTTGGTCGCATGGTCGCCAATTCGTTCGATAGCTTTTGCAACTGTCAAAAAATCGAGGCAAACCTTAATGGATCGCGGGTCCTCAGACATGTAGCTAGTTAGTTTGCGGACAAAGGCACGAAACTCTTGGTCTAAAGCGCGGTCGTCTTGAATGATCTTTTGCGCCGCTAAAGCGTCTTGTCGTGCGAATGCATCTAAAGAGCGTTTGAGTAAGCTCGAAGCTAAGTCGCCCGCAACCTTTAATTCTGCAATATTAATCGCTGCGGCAAAGCTGTCTTCCATAATGTGTTTGGTGCGTCGTGCAACACGTTCTGCCTCGTCGCCAGCGCGCTCTAAATTAGCGGTAATTTTGGTAATCGCAAGCACGTAGCGAAGATCGCTGGCGATAGGCTGACGCATCGCAATAACGCGAACGCAATCGGCATCAATTTCTATTTCCATTTGATCGATGCGTAATTCACTTTCGATGACTTGGTCAGCAATGCTGGCGTTAAATTCAGCCAAAGCTTTAGCCGACTTAATCATTTGCGCTTCAACCATCCCACCCATATGCAGTACTTTGGTGGTTAGATCGTTGAGGTCCGCATCAAATTGCGTAGAGAGGTGTTTATCAACCATGGTTCGTTTCCTTGGGTCCGCTGTTGGTGCTTATCGGTAGTTTAGTAGCAATTAACCGAAGCGGCCGGTAATGTAGTCTTCAGTTTGTTTTTTCTTAGGCTGAACAAAAATTTGTTTGGTTACCCCAAATTCGACCATCTCGCCTAAGTACATGTAGGCCGTGTAGTCCGAAACCCGAGCCGCCTGTTGCATGTTGTGGGTCACAATTAAGATCGAAACGCGTTCTTTTAATTGATGTACCAATTCTTCAATGTTGCCGGTTGCAATCGGGTCTAGCGCTGAGGTAGGCTCGTCAAACAGCAATAACTCAGGCTCGGTAGCAAGTGCACGCGCGATGCAAAGCCTTTGCTGTTGGCCGCCAGAAAGTGCGGATGCCAAATCACTTAACCGGTTGCGTGCTTCGTCCCAAAGCGATGCGCCTTTTAATGCGTCCTCAACCCGATCCTGAATTTCGGTTTTATTGCGTAAGCCACGCAAGCGTAAACCATAGGCAACGTTTTCGAAAATTGATTTTGGAAATGGATTTGGCTTTTGAAACACCATACCAATACGCATCCGTACTTCGATCGGGTCGACTTCTTTTTGCAAAATGTTGGTGTCGTCTGGGTAAAGACGAATTTCGCCTTCGTAGCGGTTGCCCGGATACAAATCGTGCATTCGATTAAACGAGCGCAACAAAGTCGATTTTCCGCAACCCGATGGGCCAATAAGCGCGGTTACTTTTTTCTCGTAAACCGGCAACGTTACGTTTTTAATGGCCTTAAAATTACCGTAGTAAAAACTAAAGTTGTTGGCACGCGCTTTGGTCGGTAAGTCGGGAAACTCAACGGCGCTATTAATCGGATTTTCGTTTGTCATTGAGCAAGTATTACCATTTTAAATTTTTGCGTAAGCGATAACGTAGCCAGATGGCTACAGCGTTCATCGACAAAGTCATTAGCACTAAAACGAAGCCAGCTGCAGCGGCATTCCGTTGAAAGGCTTCTTCGGGGCGCGAGGTCCAATTAAACATTTGGATGGGCATTACAGTGAAGCCAGAAAATAGCCAATCGAAATTAATAAAAGGGGCTACATCAGTAATTGGCGCTTGGGGTAAAAACGCAATGAAGGTCAGGGCGCCAATGGTAATAATAGGTGCTGTTTCGCCGATGGCTCGCGACATTCCAATAATTACGCCGGTCAAAATACCTGGTGAAGAATACGGTAAAATATGATCGCGAATGGTTTGCCAGCGCGTTGCGCCCAAGCCGTAAGAACCCTCGCGAATGTGTTGTGGAATTGAACGAATTGATTCGCGTGTTGCAACGATAACGATTGGCAAGATTAACAGACCTAACGTAAGACCAGCCGTTAGTACGCTTTGACCAAAACCAAAACCATAAACGAATACACCCAGCGCCAGCAGGCCGTAAACAATTGACGGAACGCCTGCTAAGTTAGTGACGTTAATTTCGATCACGTCGGTAAACCAATTTTTATCCGCGTACTCTTCTAAGTAAACACCCGATGCAATACCCAACGGCACTGCTGTAAACGCCGTTACCAGCATCACCAATAGTGAACCAACCCAGGCCGAAAGAATGCCCGCATTAACGGCTCTACGCGATGGAAAGTTCGTAAAAAACTCGGGCCGTAGGCGCTCTAAACCAAGTGAAAGCATTTCGATAAACAAGGTGGCAAAACTGATGACACCAAGCATTAAACACAACAAACCGATGCAGCCAAACAACCAATCATATTGGCGAGCCGATTTAATTAGTTTGCGAACTTGGTCAAGAGTTTGTAGGCGTTCTGTTGTCATATTAATAATGTTGGCGGAACCGTTTACGCAACGAATAACCGAGAATGTTAAACAGCAGAGTCATGATGACAAGCGATAAACCAGCGGCAAAAATAGACTGATAGGCAACGGAGCCATGAGGCAAATCACCGAGCGCTACTTGAACAATGTAGGCTGAAATCGTTTGTGCCGGTTCAAGCGGGTTAATTGTAAAATTTGGTTGCATACCGGCTGCTACTGCAACGATCATGGTTTCGCCAACGGCCCGGGAAATACCCAAAATGTAAGCGGACAAAATACCTGAAAGGGCCGCCGGAAACACCACCCGTAGCGCCGTCTGAACCCGCGTTGAGCCCATCGCGTACGAGGCTTCGCGCAAACTCATAGGAACTGCGCGCATGGCGTCTTCGGCCAATGAGCTAACGAACGGGATAATTGCAATTCCCATAACTAAACCTGCCGCCAACATCGAAAAACCGGGCAAGCTGGGGAATATCTTTTGCAGCATCGGTGTTACGAACACTAAAGCAAAATGTCCGTAAACGATGGTTGGCACACCGCCAAGCAATTCTAAAACTGGTTTGCATGTTTCGCGTACTTTTGGGCCAGCAAATTCGGATAGGTAAATTGCGATAATGCTGCCGACCGGAATTGCCACCAATAGTGCAACTGCAGAGGTTGTTAAGGTGCCCAGTAGTAAAGGGGCTATGCCGTAACGAGGCTCGGAAAACAAAGGGGACCAAACCGTATCGGTTAAAAAACTCCAGAACGAAACAACTCTAAAGAAATTAACGGATTCGGCCACCAAAATGTAAATAATGCCGATGGTGGTAGCCACTGAAACGCAGGCTGCTGCAAATAAAACTTTGTGAATGAACCACTCTTTTAAGTGCCTAGTCGGTCGAACTTTTAGCCTGTCGCTAACGTAATCGCTGTTCATTGTGGTTTCAGAGTTCATCGATTCAAGATAGTGGGCGATTGTTACAATTTTGTTGCAAACGATGCTTTGCAGTGGATATTTGCTGGGTTATTGCATAAAACATAAAAGTTTGATCGCGGCTCTACACTTCTAGGAGGCCGGCGGCCTGAACCAGTCGATTCACTGGTAAAACAATTGTGAAGGTGCTGCCCGAACCCAATCGACTGTTGATATCTAAGTGTCCTTCGTGACGCAAAGCGATGCGCTTAACGATGGCCAAACCCAAGCCAGTCCCACCGCTTTCTCGTGAACGCGCTTTGTCGACCCTGTAAAACCGTTCGGTGACGCGTTGTACATGTTCGGGGGATATTCCTATACCAGTGTCACTGACGTGTAGGCGAATTTCTTGCTCATCTATTTGAAGCCCAGCGGTAATTTTTCCGCCCTCTGGAGTGTAGCGCAACGCGTTGCCTATAAGGTTGCGAACCGCCGTTTCGAGTTCTTGCCGAGAGCCGTAAATCACCAGTGGGCTGCATAAAGCTAGTGAAATTTGATGTTTACCGTTGGAAATAAGACTTGCGTCGCTAATCTGGCTTTCAAGGATTTGCAATAAATCAGTTGGCTCGTCATCGGGCGGTAATTGTGCGTTCTCCAGACTAGCAAGCGCCAGTAAGTCGTCGACTAAGAACCTTAATGTCTGGCTTTGACGAATAATAAGATCTAAATATTCGTTTTGCTGGGCGCGTTTAAAGTCCTGATCCCGAAGGGTTTCCGCGAAACCATGAATGACAGTCAGTGGGGTGCGAATTTCGTGAGAAACATTGGCTACAAAATCGCGCCGCATGGTGTCTAATTTTTCACGCTGCGTAACGTTACGCAAAATCAGCAAAACAAAGGGCGCTTGTGGCTCTACTAGTTGTGCCTCGTATATTTCTGCGATGCTTTCTTGCGCTTGATCTACTTCAGTGTTTGCTATTAGGGTTAATTGCAAAAATTCTGGACGCTCGGTAATGGGGCCTGATTTATTGAGCCAATCGACAAATTCGATTTTGCGAAGAACCGAGGTAATCGATTGGCTAACCGAAATTACGCCTAGCAAGTTGGCTGACGTTTTGTTTTGCCAAAGAAATTTAAACTCGGTATCTAGGCCAATAACGGCGTCTGGTAAATTATCTAACGCAAGGCGTACTTCAGCCAAATCTGTGTTTAGTTCTTCAATTTCAAAGCGATGCTTGGTTTGAACTTTGTTGCGCTCATAGTCATGGCTTCGGTCGGCAGCGCGTGCGCCAAAGAACCAACCCGCGCTAGCGCCGATTAGACTGCAAAAAACAAAAAGCAAAAACGCTTCGATAGTGTTCTCGGTTACTTTTAATTCTTTATGACAACCGACATTCTATATCCAGCGCCGCGTACGGTTTCAAGCATTTGATCATTTCCAGAATCTTCAAGGGCCTGACGCAAGCGTCTGATCTGGACGTCGACCGTGCGTGGTTCGACCGAGTCTGAGTCGTTCCAAACTCTTGCTAACAATTGCTCGCGCGAAAAAACGCGTTCTGGGTTTCGCAAGAAAAAACTTAACAAGCGAAACTCGATTGGCCCTAATTTGAGCTCTTGCGATCCCGCAAATGCCCGATGTGTACTTGGGTCTAACTGTAAGTCGCCTAAGGATAGAACCGCTTCGTCAGTGCTTGGATCGACGCGTCTAAGCACTGCCTTTACGCGGGCAATGAGCTCGCGCGTAGAGAATGGTTTAGTTAGGTAATCGTCAGTGCCGGCGTCAAAACCCATTAGGCGATCGCCTTCGTCCGCGCGGGCCGTCAGCATTAAAACGGGGATTGTGCGGGTAGTAGGACTAGCGCGCAAAGAACGTAAAAACTCTAAGCCAGAGGTATGGGGCAGCATCCAATCTAAAATAATCAGGCTGGGGATGTTAGCGTTAATGACGCGGGTTGCTTCAATTGTTTCAGCGGTCAAAATCGGGCTGTAACCTGCGTGGCGCAGGGTTACGGCGATTAACTCGCGGATGGCCGGTTCGTCTTCAACAACAAGTATTTTTTCGTTCACTAAATTCACCCAGTTAAACAGTGATTTAAACCACTCTATTCGCGTCGACTTGCGGCGCGCTTCGGTAGATTTAAGGACAAGTGCACGACATTATCTCAGCTGTGTTGCAGTTTCGTGACATTGTTAGTTTGCAACATAACCCGATAGTGCGAACCTTTGGACGTAATTAATCGACAGTCTATCGTGCGAAACGAATCAGCCGAACCCGAATTTGCCCACCGATCATGGGTCAATGCAATAATGAAGTCACGAAAAATGACTAAACAACCGCTAGGGCTTTATTAATGAGCAAAACAATTTTGGTAACCGGTGGTGCTGGCTACATTGGCTCGCACACCTTAATTGAGCTTTTAGCGGCCGATTATGAGGTCTTGGTTGTTGATAGTTTAGTCAACAGCAGCCGTGAATCAATTAAGCGGGTCGAAAAAATTACGGGTAAACAAGTACCACTAATTGTTGCCGATTTACGTGACGAACAAGCTATGCGGCTGTTGTTTGGTAAGCGCCCGTTCGATGCTGTGATTCATTTTGCAGCCTTGAAGGCGGTTGGAGAATCGGTAGCTAAACCGCTGGAATATTACGATAACAATATTGGTGGCACATTTACTTTGTTGCAATCAATGAACGAAGCTGGTGTAAAACGTATTGTGTTTAGTTCGTCAGCCACCGTATACGGTGACCCAGAAATGGTGCCCTTGGTAGAAGGCGCGCGCACTGGTCCAACCAACCCGTACGGCCATACCAAGCTAATGATTGAGCAAATTCTAAATGACATGGCTGCCGCAGATCCCGAATGGGCAGTGGCAAACTTACGTTACTTCAACCCAGTTGGCGCGCATATTAGCGGAACGATTGGCGAAGATCCTAAAGACACTCCCAATAACTTAATGCCCTATATTGCCCAGGTTGCGGTCGGTCGCCGCGAGCAATTAGCGGTGCACGGTGGTGATTGGCCAACGCCGGATGGCACCGGCGTACGTGACTATATTCATGTGGTTGATTTGGCCAAGGGCCATGTGGCAGCATTGAAAAAACTAATCAGTGGCCCAGGCGCATTTACAGTAAATTTAGGCACTGGTAAGGGCACCAGCGTCATTGAAATGGTCAAAGCTTTTGAAGCGGCTAGTGGCAAAAGTGTGCCGTATACAGTCGGTCCGCGCCGTTCGGGTGATATTGCCGAGTGCTATGCAGACCCAGCATTAGCTAAGCAATTGTTGGGTTGGCATGCGCAGTTAAGCGTAGAGCAGATGTGCGAGGATGGTTGGCGTTGGCAGACTACAAACCCCAATGGGTTCGGCGTTTAAACTGAAAGGTTTATAAGCAGCACAAAGTTTATGCAACGGGCTACGGTACGCTGAATTTGCAAGCGACTTTCGCGAATTACTGACCGCGATTAAAAAATTCGCGGCGTCCTTTCATATTTTGGATTTGCCTAACCAGCAATTCGAAATCTTCTTCTTTATCGACAGGGTTTAAGTGCTCGTTGTTAACAATTAACAGCGCCGAAGCATCGTAGTAATGAAAAAAATGGCTATAGGCTTGGCATAGTGCACGCAAGTATTGCTCTGAAATATTGTGCTCTATTGGATTTGCTCTGCGCTTTACTCGTTCGACTAAAGTCTCGGGGGTGGCCTGCAAATAAATCACTAAGTCGGGTGTTGGTGCTTGCGCCTGCAAACTATCAAAAATTTGTTGGTACAAAGCTAACTCGTCATCGCCTAAAGTTAAGCGAGCAAACAGCGGATCTTTTTCAAATAAAAAGTCTCCAACTGCGGGTTTGCTAAACAAGTCGCGTTGAGCGAAGTCTCGTAATTGATTGACGCGCTGAAACAAAAAGAACAATTGCGTCGGCAACGCATAGCGTGCGCTATCACGATAGAATTTTTCTAAAAATGGGTTAGCCGCTGGTTCTTCTAAAATTAAGTCTAAATGAAACCGCATGGCTAATTTGCGTGCCAAGGTGGTTTTTCCCGCACCAATAGGACCTTCAATAACCACATGGCGATAACGCTCAAATGGGTTCGTAGTTGGCGGGATGTACTGAATGTTATCGGGCACTTTATTGCTCTATTTTCTGAATGCGTTGGCTGCTTGTTTTAGTTCGCCATTCTTGCACATTTCCAAGCCCTTCAATGGAAAACTGGGGCGCTAATTCTTGTAACGGTAACACGACAAAGGCGCGTTCGGTTAAGCGTGGGTGGGGCAGGGTGAGCCGAGCCGAATTTAATTGCAGTTTGCCCCAAGTTAGTACATCTAAATCTAGCGTTCTGGGCGCATTTTTATAGGGACGCTCCCTTGCGAACTGCTGTTCGATTGCTTGCAATTGGTCGAGCAAGTCTAGTGCCTGCAACGATGTTTGAACGCTTAGTACAGCATTAGTATAATCGGCGCCGCCTGCATCAAGCGGTGCGCTGCGATAGTACGAAGACTTCGCTATCAAATAGGTAAACGGTAAAGCGCTAATGACTTCGATTGCTGCGTTTAACAATACTTGTGAACTGCTATACGTACCGGATAAATTACTGCCAATACCGATGAAGGCGGTTACTGGTGTTTCGTAAGACTTAACTAGCGCCAAGATCACCCGAGCCACCATCTGATAGATGCGCCGAACTTGCCGGTTTACGCTTATGCCGTTTGCTTTTTGCCCCAGCCGATTTGCTAGCATTTTTGTTTGGCGATTTTGCAACTTGCTCTAACAAGGCATGACGCTCGGGCGCGTCGCCGTCATAAAAATCGGTCCACCATTGTCCAAGTTCGGGCTCGGTCTCGCCGGTTTGGCAACGCAACAACATAAAGTCGTAAGCTGCTCTAAAGCGAAGATGTTCTAGCAAGCGAAATGGATGTTGTGCATTGCGGCGCTCGAAGCGGGGTTGCATCGTCCAAATCTCACGCATATCAGCCTGGTAACGACGCTGAATCGCTAAGCGTTCGCTTTGCTCTTCCATTACAGAATCAATGGCCTCGTGCAAGGTAGGAATCAAATGTCCACCCGAGCCATGTAATTGTTCCCAGCGGACGCGCACCTGTGGCCACAATAAAGTGGCAAACAAAAAGCTTGGTGAAATTGACTTGTCTTGTTGAACGCGTAGATCCGTATTGGTTAGCGCTTGCATAACAAAACGCTCGCCCTCCGGTTGTTCTAAGACGACGTCTAGCAAAGGCATTAAGCCGTGATGTAAACCCATGCTGCGTAATTGTTTCATGCAGGCTAATGAATGGCCCGATGTTAGTAGCTTAATGGTTTCATCAAACAAGCGCGCCGACGGCACATTGTTTAACAAATCGGCCATGCGCTTAACCGGCTCAGCAGTTGGCTCATCAATTGTAAACCCGAGTTTCGCTGCAAAGCGTACTGCCCGCATCATCCGAACCGGGTCTTCGCGGTATCGTTGCTCGGGCTCACCAATCATGCGCAGCACCTTGGCTTTTACGTCGGCAACACCGTGGTGATAATCGAGGATTTTGTCGGCTTTGGGGTCGTAATACAAAGCGTTTACGGTGAAGTCGCGGCGCGTTGCATCTTCAATTAAAGAACCAAACTCGTTGTCGCGTAACACGCGACCATGCTCGTCCGTTGGCGCATCGCTTTGCAAGGCACGAAAGGTTGAAGTTTCGATGACTTCACGACCAAATACAACGTGGACCAAACGAAATCGTTTGCCGATAATGATGGCGCGGCGAAACAAAACTTTAATTTGCTCGGGTGTCGCATTGGTAGCAACGTCGAAATCTTTAGGCACAACGCCCAGCATGCAATCGCGCACACCGCCACCGACGATGTAGGCTTCAAAACCAGCCGCTTGTAAAGTATCGCAAACTCTAATTGCATTTGGAGACATGCGTGCTTGGTCAATGCCATTCGCGCGTCCTTGAAATACTTTTAGCTGAGCTGCTTTATTGCCTTTTGGGGCATTGTTATCAGCAGCGTTTTCTGTTGGGTCTACTTGACCAAAGAACCGTTTAATCAGTTTGCGAATCATGGACACTTTCGAATCATGAATTTGCCACGTTTTCAACCAACTGATCGAATAGCTGCAAGGTTTTCCAGCCACGCGCTTGCGCTAGGGCCGTTAGGGTTTTATCGGGGTTGGTTGCCACCGGGTGACTAACTTTTTCAAGCAACGGAATATCGTTAGCAGAGTCCGAGTAAAAAGTTGTGGATGCAAAGTCATCCATACTTAAATTACGCGATTCTAAAAACTCGGCTAAACGCACAATTTTTCCTTCGCGAAATGAAGGGGTACCAATTGCTTTTCCGGTGAAAAAACCATCAACGATTTCTAATTGTGTTCCTAATAAATGTTCGATACCAAAGGCATCTGCAATGGGACGGGTTACAAAATCGTTGGTGCCCGTAATAATCATACAAAAGTCACCGCGCTCTTGGTGCTGTTTTACCAAGTTTAAGGCCGCTGGTTTTACTTGCTGCGCAATGCGCTCTTGCGTGTACTGCGCGCGCCAAGCCTCAATTTGCGCCATGGGCACTTTTACTAGCGGCTCAAGCTGAAATGCGAGGTAGGCGTGAATATCTAAACACCCATCGACGTATTGTTGGTAGAACACATCGTTTTTAGCCTGATGGGATGCTTTGTCGACTAACCCTAAATGAATAAGGTACTGCCCCCACTGGTAATCGCTGTCTATTGGAATCAGGGTGTGGTCTAAATCAAAAATAGTGAGATGCTGGGCCAACGTCGAAAGTCCTTAGGGTGGGGTTCTTTAGGAAACCTAAATTGCGGGTTTGAACAACCCTTAAGTTTACCAGTCACCGCCCAAAAATTCGCGCGCGAGGGCGATATTCAAGGGTTTTTTACGCTCTAGGCTGAGTCGGTCCAACGCATCCAGAGCCGCTCGCAGCTTGCCCATATTGCGTGGCAGGCGGTTAATTAAGTAGTCAATTAGATCTGGGCTGGCCTGGATGCCGCGTTCTGCAATGGTCAGCGCCAGCGCTAACCGCAGGTCTTGTTCTGACAAAGGTTTTACTTCGAATACTAAGCATTGGGTCAGCCGGCTTTGTAAATCGTCGCGTAAATTAAGCTGATGGGGAGGTCGGTCACCTGCAAAAATTAAGCACCGCGTTGGTTCGATTAAAGCTTGAGTAAATTGCACAAAGGCGTCGCGTTGTTGTTCGTCATTAAGGCTTTGGCAATCATCGAAACAGTCGGCCCAATCGGCACACGCTTGCAGCAAATGGCTGCACCCGCTACCACTAATTCCCCATAGGTAAATAAAGCGATTGTTGTATTGGCCTTGCGTTAAATTGAGCAACGATTGCACTGCGTTTTTGTTTTCACCGGCAACAAAATTGGCAAGTGTCGGCGCGGGTGGTTCGCCTAGCGAAAGTGGTATTTGGGACATTGAACCGATTAGCTACGCCTATAAAACGCGCTGCCCTTGTAATTTACATGGACGTGACGCAAGGCGACCGCTAAGCAAGCAGCCAGTGGCAACGCCAATAAAACGCCGACGAAGCCAAACAAATAGCCAAACGATAGCAACGCTAAAATAACAGCTAACGGGTGCAAGCCAATTTGTTCGCCCACTAATTTAGGCGTAAGCACAATGCTCTCTAGTACTTGGCCTAAACCATAAATAATGGCGACCAAGATAATTCCTTTAGTTAGTCCAAACTGTAACAAGCCCGCGCCTAAAGCAAACAATAAGCCTAGGGCAAAACCTAAGTAAGGGATGATGACCAACAAGCCGCTTAGTAAGCCGATAGGCAACCACAGCTCGAACCCGGCAATAAGTAAAGCGGCGCTGTAAAAAACGGCTAAGCAGCCCATCACTTTTAACTGGCCGCGTAAGTACTGTGACAGCATAGCGTCGATCTCGCTAGCCCAACCACTAACGCTTGCGACCCAACGTGGCGGAACAAGTGCAACTATTTTTGGTTGAATGTTGGGCCAGTCGAGCAAAACATAAAACAGCACGACGGGTACTAAAAATACCAAACCAAGCACTTCTAAGGCAGCGCTCCCACCGCTTTTTACATAACTAAAAACAGTGGCGGCAACATCGGTTCCGCCGCTGGCAATGTTGGTGCTTAACCAATCGCGTATAGAGTTGGTATCAAGCTTAATCGAGGTGCCCAATAACTGGTTAATTCTGGGCAGCAACTCAGTAGTAATTTGAGTGCTAATTGCTGGCAATTGCAAACGGATTTGGGTAATTTCTTTTTGAACTATCGGCACTATTAAAAAGAACAGACCAACGATTAGCAGGCAAGTAATCGTAATGACAATGGCTGCCGCCAACACTCTAGGTATTTTCCAGCGCGTTAAGGTGTTAACGAAGGGCAACAGCATGTAGCCAAGAATTAAGGCTGCAACAAACGGGCTAAGAACTGGCCCCAATAAAACTAAAGCGCCGATAAACACGAGTCCGACCACTACCCACAGCAGCGTTTGACGTTGACGTTCGTTTAAATTGAGCACAGGCGCAGCCTTTGGGTGATTACAGTTGCGCTAATTGTAGCGCTCTGCGGCTTTGCAGGGGGTGTGGGCTTAAAAGCCAGTGGCAAAACCAGTAAAATACAGACTTGAATGCGACGGTTTAGGTAGTGCGTTTAAATTGATTTTGCCCAATCCTAAAAAACCAACACTGATTCTGTAAAAAGGTTTTTCCATGAATAAGCCCCTGTCTTACAAAGATGCTGGTGTCGATATCGATGCAGGCGATGCGTTGGTCGATCGTATTAAGCCCATGGCCAAAAAAACTATGCGCGACGGTGTTTTGGCGGGCATCGGCGGGTTTGGGGCTTTGTTTGAAGTGCCTAAGCGCTACAAAGAACCGGTTTTAGTATCGGGCACCGATGGCGTCGGCACCAAATTACGTTTGGCGTTTGCGCTCGACCGGCACGATACGGTAGGTATTGATTTAGTAGCCATGAGCGTCAACGACATTTTGGTGCAGGGTGCGGAGCCGCTATTCTTTCTAGATTATTTTGCTTGCGGCAAGCTCGACGTGGATCGAGCGGCCAGCGTGGTTAGTGGCATTGCCAAGGGTTGCGAAATTTCTGGTTGCGCCTTAATTGGTGGCGAAACCGCCGAGATGCCCGATATGTACCCTGCTGGCGAATACGACTTAGCGGGGTTTGCCGTAGGTGCTGTCGACAAATCAAAAGCGATTAATGGCTCGATGATCGAGCCGGGTGATGTCATTCTGGGCTTGGCCTCAAGTGGCCCGCACAGCAACGGCTATTCGCTTATCCGTAAAATTATTGAACGCGCCTGCGGTGAAGTGAGCGTAAAGGCACTATCCGAAGATTTTCACGGCAAGCCTTTGGCAGATTGGTTAATTGAACCCACTCGTATTTACGTTAAGCCGATGCTTAGTGCGTTAGCGAAATTTAACCCGCGCGAAGCGGGTGAAATGAATGCGAGTACGACTAAGGATGCGATTAAAGGCATGGCGCATATTACGGGTGGCGGCTTAGTTGAAAACATTCCTCGAATGCTAGGCGAGCATTTGCAAGTGGTTCTGCAAGGCAGCAGTTGGTCCATGCCGCCGATATTTAATTGGTTGCAAAGCCATGGCCAAATCGCCGACCACGAAATGCATCGCACTTTCAACTGTGGCATCGGCATGGCCGTGATTGTGTCCGCCGATCAAGCCGTTGCGATTCAGGGACATTTAACTAGCTTGGGTGAGCAAGTATGGGCTATTGGAAAAGTGCAGACCCGTCCCCATAATAAGGATGGGGTAGGCGAGCATCAAACCGTTGTGGTTTGAGCGACAGTTTAAGCCCGCGCTTTCACTAAAATTACCCCAACGGCCGCCAGCAATCGCTTGGCGGCGGTTAGTACAAACTAGTTTCAGACATTTTTCTGGGACAATATAAAGATAACTAGACTTGGAGAAGTTGATGCAGGATTTTTATTTAGCCGACGACGAAAAAAACTCGAAAGACAAAGACAAGGAAGGTTCAAGCTCCATGATGGAAGGCTTGAGCATGAAAACCCGTTTCGTTTATGTCTTTGGCGGCATCAACGATAAAGTGGCCCGCGCTACTTGCGAGCGTTTGCTCATTTTGGCCGAGCAATCGGACAAACCTATCAACATGCTAATTTCGTCGCCTGGCGGTCACGTTGAGTCTGGCGATGCCATTCACGACATGATCAAGTTTATTGGCGTGCCCGTAAACACGATCGGTAGCGGTTGGGTTGCTAGCGCCGGAACGCATATTTTCTTGGCCGCTCCAAAAGAGCGCCGTATGTGCTTGCCTAACACCCGTTTTATGATTCACCAGCCTAGTGGTGGTGCTGGCGGTCAAGCCACCGATATTGCAATTCAAGCTAAAGAAATTGTAAAAACCCGCGAGCGGATTGCGCAAACCGTTGCCGATGCAACTGGTAAGCCCTTAGCAAAAGTGTTGGAAGACATTGAGCGCGATTATTGGATGAGCCCGAAAGAAGCGATTGAGTACGGAATTTTGACCAAGGTAATCAAGTCAAAGACTGAAGTTAGTTAATTCATCGATTTTGTTTGACGGTTGAAGTGGGCGACTCCCGCTTCAACCAATTAGCGATTAGTAATCATCAATAAATAGGAAGCGTCGCGACAGCTTTGCTACTACACTGAGCCCTATATATTTAAAAGGGGTTTGCCATGAAAGCTAACGACGTACTTGCCACTATTGGCAATACTCCGCATATTCGAATAAACAAGCTGTTCGGGACTGATCATCAAGTTTGGATAAAATCCGAGCGTAGCAACCCCGGTGGGTCCATCAAAGATCGTATCGCTTTGGCCATGGTAAACGCCGCTGAAGAAAGCGGTCTTTTAAAGCCCGGCGCAACAATTATAGAGCCCACAAGCGGCAACACGGGCGTTGGTTTGGCCATGGTAGCCGCTGTTAAGGGTTATCAATTGGTATTGGTGATGCCCGAAAGCATGAGCATTGAAAGGCGACGTTTAATGCAGGCCTACGGCGCTTCGTTTGATTTAACGCCAAAAGAAAAAGGGATGAAGGGTGCTATTGCCCGCGCCGAAGAGTTGGTGGCGCAGACGCCCAACAGTTGGATGCCGCAACAGTTTGAAAACCCCGCCAATATTGAAATCCATGCACAAACAACGGCCCTAGAAATTTTGGCCGATTTTCCTGAGGGCATCGATTATTTAATAACGGGTGTTGGAACCGGCGGGCACTTAACAGGTGTTGCCCAAGTTCTTAAGAAAAAATTTCCAAAGTTAAAAGTGTTTGCTGTGGAGCCAGCCGCTTCGCCAGTAATTAGTGGTGGTGCGCCTTCGCCCCATCCAATTCAGGGCATTGGAGCAGGGTTTGTACCTAAAAATCTACACACCGCGTTGCTTGACGGTGTCATTCAAGTGCAAGCCGATGCTGCCAAAGAAATGGCTCGTCAAAGCGCTGCGCGTGAAGGGTTGTTTGTAGGTATTTCGAGTGGTGCTACTTTGCAAGCAATTGCCCAAAAGTTGCCAGAGATCGCCAAAGGCGCCGTTGTGTTGGGATTTAATTACGATACTGGTGAGCGGTATTTTTCGACACCTG
The DNA here is from genome assembly GCA_031429355.1 of Betaproteobacteria bacterium. GTDB lineage: Bacteria > Pseudomonadota > Gammaproteobacteria > Burkholderiales > Burkholderiaceae_E > JANOZM01. The sequence goes on from JANOZM010000005.1 coordinate 21,572, forward strand.
ACTTTTTGCCGTTCGGCTGATCGGGGCTTTTGGTAGCTTGAAAGTTCAGTGATAATTTTCAAATTCGCATGCACCAATTTCGGCAATTTGAGCCGCCCGTTCATGTGAATTAAGCCAAAGGCGTTAAGTCGAAGACTGAAGTTAGTTAATTTAAAAAGCCCTCGCGAATGAGGGCTTTTTTTCGTTAACCAAACCGCGTTTTTAAGAATTTCAAGAATGCTTGGTTGCGCGAAAAGGTTAACCTATCTGGCGCTAATACTGCAGTAATTTGGGTGCCAAATTTGGTAACCGGTGTCCAATCGGTTAACACCGGAATTAACTGCCCATCGGCAATCTCGCGGCTACAACAATAAGTCGGCAAGAGCGCAATGCCTAAACCAGCCAAAGCCGCATTGAGAATCGCTTCGGGATTGTTTGCTCGATAACGATTGGCTACTTTAATGACTTGTTTTTCAGTGCCATTGCTTAAATGCCAATCATCATCAGACAAGACACGCCAATAATTCATGCACGGATGATGCGCAAGGTCGGCGGGTGCGTGCGGTTGACCCGAGGTGCCGATGTAGGCTGGTGACGCACAAATTACCCAAGAGAATTGCGTTAATGGAATACTAACAAGATCAAGAGCAGGACTGGCAGTCATACGAAGTGCCATGTCTATCCCTTCTTGTTCAATGTCAATTACTTTGTCTTGCAATAACAGTTCAACTTCAACGAGAGGATGGCTAGCCAAAAACTCTGGAATCACTAAGCTGAGCACATGCATTCCCCACGACACTGGTGCCGTAACGCGAACTCTACCCGTGGGTTCCTCGCGAAGGTTTCGCAGTCCTTCATCGGCTTGTTGTACGGCAATTAAAGCGCTTTTGGCAAACTCAAAATAAATTAGTCCAGCAGGCGTCAGCGTTAGCTTACGACTGTTACGTGAAACTAAGGTCGTTTTTATTGAATCTTCAAGTGCTGCTAGCCGTTTGCTGACTACACCTTTGCCGACTCCTAGGTCTCGGGCTGCCGCGCTAACCGACAACCGTTCGGTCACTTTTACGAATGCTTGCAGCATATCAGTAGATATATTCATCGCTCTTTTAGCTTCGTTTCCAAAACACGAACTCTGCGTTCGTTATTCTGCGGATTGTTTCGTGCTTGATGATACTTTAATCTCCCTTAAGCAAAAAAACGAGTCGTTCTAAAACACCCAAAGGGAGACATTCAAATGAAGGTTTATGCAGATCCAATAACAATCAACTGCCGTAAAGTCTTAGCTGGTTTTCAATTAATGGGTGTTCCTTATGAGCTTGCACATGTTGACTATTTTGCAGGTGCGCAGAAAAATCCGGAATACTTGGCAATTAATCCCAATGCTTCCATGCCATCGATGGTGGATGGTGAGTTAGTTCTTTGGGAATCGAATGCTATTTTGCAATATGCGGCAGACAAGTATGGCAAAAACGATTTTTATCCAACCGATCCAGTGAAGCGGGCCGACATAAACCGCTGGATGTTTTGGGAGTCGGCGTCTTGGTTTCCTAGCGCTTATGTTTATCTTGTAGAGCATTGTGTTAAGCCGTTACTTAACGCCGAGCCCGATCAAGCAACCCTTGCCGCCCAAGATGTAAACTTTCATAAGTTGGCCGGAATTTTAGATGCGCGGTTGGCTAAAAATGAATGGTTGACGGGCGCTAAACCCACGCTTGCGGATATTGTAATTGCCGCGCCCATGCACATGCATTCGCATCAAAAGTTGCCGCTTGCACCACATAAAAACTTGGTGCGCTGGATGACTCAAAATGTAGAAAAACTTCCTTGTTGGGACAATACTTATGTTGGCCCAGGATTCACTTTGCAAAAAGCCGCTTAACTTTTTACCTCTAAACGCATGAAAACAGATTCGCTTGCATTCGTAAATGCACAATTAAATTATTCGGTGGACAATGGAGTGCCACCGGATTATTACTTTTACGAGCCTGATCCGCTTGTAAAATTAAACCCGCCCGGTACCGATACGCGCGAAGTACGCATTTACGATGGTTGGAGTCGCAGTGAGCAGTTTTCACTCGATCAAGAAGGGTTTGCAATAAAGTCGTTCGACGCAGTGTTTTCTGAGTTTGACGACGAAGAATTAGTTAAGACTCTGTTTTATCAACAAGTGGTCGATTTTGTTAAATTGCACACGGGCGCGATTCGCGTGGATGTGTTTGATCACACCGTAAGGAAACGCTTACCGGCGGACCTAAAAGCACAAACCACCGTCCAACGGCCCGCAGTAATGTTGGTTCACAGCGACTACACGGTTAAATCTGGGCCACAGCGGGTTCATGATTTATTTCCTTCTGAGGCCGATGCGTTGTTAAAAGGGCGCGTGGCTTTCTTTAATGTTTGGAAACCGTTGTCGTTACGAGTTGACGAATTACCGTTAGCAATGTGCGACGCCACTTCAGATACTGACGAAGATATGTTGCGAATGGAATTAAAATACAGGGAGCGCACGGGTGAAATTTATGTGATGCGTTATTCGCCAGCGCATCGATGGTTTTACTTTCCTAAAATGCAGGCTAACCAAGCATTGCTGCTAAAAACCTATGATTCGCAAACTGATGGTCGTGCTCGGTTTATGGGGCACACTGCGTTCGAAGACCCAACAACGCCGCCTAACGCGCTAAAGCGCGAGAGCATCGAGGTGCGGACTATGGTTTTTTTCTAAAACGAGTGTAGGTTAATTTGTAAGTAGTTCGGTTTGCTCCCCGATCTGAAGAACCATCGGGGAGCGTCTACTTTGAACTCCAAAGAGCGATATTTAAAGACTAGCCGTCATCCCGCCATCCACATACAAAATATGCCCATTCACAAAATTAGATGCAGGTGCGGCCAGAAAAATAACTGCCCCCGAAAGCTCTTCGGTATTACCCCAACGTCCTGCCGGTACGCGCTTTTCGATCCAACCTGTAAACACTGGGTCTTTTACTAAAGCAGAAGTTAACTCGGTATCAAAGTAGCCTGGACCCAAGCCATTGACTTGAATGCCGTGTGGTCCTAGATCAATCGCCATACCTTTAGTCAGCATTTTTAAACCGCCTTTTGTAGCGGTGTAGGGGGCGATAGTTGGACGGCCTAATTCACTTTGTACTGAGCACACGTTAATAATTTTTCCACTTTTACGGGGCAACATTTTTTGCGCTACGGCTTGGCCTACTAAAAACGCACTGGTTAAATTGGTGGCTACTAAACGATCCCAATCGCTGGCTTTAAATTCTGTAAATGCGCCGCGAATTTGTATACCAGCGTTGTTTACTAAAATGTCGATCGCACCCTTGGCTTCAATATTGCTAATGCCTTTTTGCACATTGTCGGCATTGGTGACATCAAAGGCTTCGCTCTCTACTGTGTAGCCTTCTGCAGATAGCAATTGTTGCGCTGCAAGTAGCTTGTCTTTATCGCGCCCGTTTAAAACAATAGTTGCACCAGCACTGGCTAAAGCGCGTGCTAACGACAGGCCAATTCCTTGACTAGAGCCGGTAATTAAGGCGCGCTTGCCGCTAAGGTTAAATAATTGTTGGCTATTGATGGTCATTCTGAAATACCTACTAAATGGACTTTAAGTGATTGGTCGCGGTCGGATGCAATTTTGAAGGCTTGCTCGGCGGCGCGCATTGGAAAACTATGGGTCAAGATTGGGTTTACATCAATCACGCCACGCGATAAAAAGTCGACGGCTTGTGCAAACTCTGGGTCGAATCGGAATGAACCAATTAGATCGACCTCGCGGGCGACGAACGGGTTAACCGGTAGCGGTACTTCGGGCATTCCCACCATACCGACAACCACTACCTTACCGCCCGACGCTGTGGCGCGAATCGCGCTGGTTAATGCACTGGGGTTGCCCGAGCACTCGAAGCTAATATCGAAGTGGCCTTTACCTGCATACCAACTTTCGACCGTGTCTTTGTTTTGCAATGAATTAACAATTTCGTCGGCCGGTAAACTTTGCATACGTGCAATCGCTTTTTCGCTAACCTCGGTGACCACAATACGGGCTGCACCTGCTTGTTTAACCGCCAACAATACTAAACATCCAATAGGGCCGCCGCCGGTAATAAGCACTTCTTTACCAACAAGGCTACCGGCACGTGCCACGGCATGTAATGCCACGGCTAAAGGCTCGGCCATTGCCGCTACCCGGAAATCTAATAGGCGTGAAACACGATGGCATTGCTGTGCGTCTACTAACAGTTTTTCGCGAAATACGCCTTGGACATGCGGAAAAATTGCAGCGCTACCAAAGAACTGCATTTTGTAGCAAAGGTTGCCGCGCCCCGCTTTACAGGCCTTGCAAATGCGGCACGGATGATTGGGGTTAACTGCAACGCGGTCACCGGTTTTTAGATCGGTAACTTGCGTACCTACGGCCAACACTTCACCAGCAAATTCGTGCCCTAAACACAAGGGTTCGCGCACATTAAAATCACCAACGCGCCCTTTATTAAAATACGATAAATCAGAACCACAAATACCGCCCGCACCAAAGCGCAATAGCACTTGGTTGGGGCCGGGTGCGTCGGGCTCTGGAAGTTCTTGAAGACGTAAGTCGTAAGCGGCGTGAATAACAGTGGCAAGCATTGCGTGTGTTCTTTCTATGTTCTTGTAAATTGCTGAACTAAAGCGTGAATGATTTCATCGATGGGTGTTTCGATATTAAAGGTCACTGCGTCGGTGGGTACTTGTAGTGTTTCGAACTGGCTTTTTAATAATGCAGTGGGCATGTAGTGATTGCTACGTGCGGCCATCCGTTGGGCTATTAGCTCGAAGCTGCCTTGCAAGTGTACAAACACCATGTTGTGCAAATTTTGTTTTAAGCTAGTTCGATACTTTTCTTTGAGCGCCGAGCAAGCTAGCACGGTGCCTTGGTTGGCATCGTCTCGCTTTTTCAGAGCGCTATTTAAGTTGAGCAGCCACGGTTCGCGGTCGTCGTCATTTAAGGGCTCGGCGCGGCGCATTTTTTCAACATTTGCAGGCGGATGAAAATCATCGGCGTCAGCAAATTGCCAATCGGTAACACCGTTTGAAACTTTATGATGCAATGCTGCCGCAAGTTGCGAAGCAACCGTAGATTTACCGCAACCCGACACACCCATCACTACGATGTTGCGCGTTGCGCTACTTAACAATTCGATATTGGTTGGCTTCATTTATTTTTTTACGACGCTATGACCACCAAAGCCTTTTCGCATCATGGCTAACAAGCGGTTGCCGTAATCGGCCTTGCCTTGCGAATCGAAGCGGCTCATGACCGATAGCGCAATTACGGGTGTTGGTGTGCCTTGGCGAATCGCCTCGTCAATGGTCCAGCGTCCTTCACCCGAGTCTGCAACTATGGGTGACACCGCTTCAATGCCGGCTGGGTCTTGTAAAGCTTGCGCTGTTAAATCGAGTAACCAAGAACGTACCACGCTGCCATGCCGCCAAGCTTCGCCAACCGCGTCGAGTTTAAAATCGAATTCTTTTTTTCCTGCCATCAAGGCAAAACCCTCGGCAAAGGCTTGCATCATTCCGTATTCAATTCCGTTGTGAACCATTTTGGCAAAGTGCCCGCTACCTACGGGGCCGCAATGTACCCAACCATCGGTTTTGCTTGGCGCTAACGCTTCTACAAAGGGCTTTAGTTGCAACGCCGCGTTAGCACTGCCACCGTACATTAAGCAGTAGCCATTGGCTAAGCCCCAGACACCGCCCGAGACACCACAGTCCATAAATTCGATTTGCTTGGCTGCGAATTCTTGGCCACGACGTTGTGAGTCGAGGTAATTACAGTTGCCGCCATCAATCACTAAATCGCCCGCCTTAAGCAAAGTGCGCAATTGCATTAATGTGGATTCGGTAATTTCACCGGCGGGTAGCATTACCCAAATAGTGCGCGAACCATCGGATTCATTGTTTGCATTTAAAGCAGCAATTGTTAGCTCGAGCGACGCAAAAGTTTGAATACCTGCTTCATGATTAAACAATTCGCGGGTAGTTTGAATCGCATCGAAACCAACAACTTGGATACCAGCACGCGCCATGCGCTTTGCCATATTTCCGCCCATACGTCCAAGGCCAATCATGGCAATTTGATGGTTTTGGGTGGTTGAATTTATTACTGCACTCATTGCACATCCTTAATCAAACTTAAAATTTGTAGAACATTATTTTTAATGTCTTGCTGATTGCGTGGCGCAACCAAACGATTGTCTATGGGCATGCTGCGCAACCAAGTTAACTGCCGCTTGGCTAATTGGCGAGTGGCGACGATACCGCGTTCGCGGCATTGCGCCAAGTCTGTGATGCCTTCCAAATGTTCCCATACTTGGCGATATCCCACGCAACGGATTGCAGGAAGTTCGGCATGCAGATCAGTTCGCGCCTTCAACGCGCGTACTTCGTCGATAAAGCCATTGGCTAACATTGCATCAAACCGTTGGCTAATGCGTTGGTGCAATAGTTTGCGATCGGCGGGTTCTAAGCTGAAGCTTTGGCAAGGCAAGGGGGCAATAGCAGGGTTACCAAACAGGCTCGATAAAGGTTTTCCGGTTAACTCGTACACTTCTAGCGCGCGTTGAATGCGTTGCGAATCGGTGGGTGGAAGTCGGTCGGCAGTTACCGGATCGATCTTTGCAAGCGTTGCGTGCATAGCCGGCCAACCTAGTTGTGCTGCTTGTGCATCCAATCGAGCACGTATTTGTGGATCGGCTTCGGGCAGGGCGTCGAGGCCACGCATTAGCGCGCGCGCATACAACATCGTGCCACCAACAATAACGGGTGTTTTATTACGAGCTTTAATTTGCCCAACTAATAGCGCACAATCTTTTGCAAATTGCGCTGTCGAATAACTTTGTGCGGGGTCGATGATATCGATTAAATGGTGAGGTACTTGGGCCCGTTCTTGTGGGCTCGGTTTTGCTGTGCCGATATCCATCCCGCGATAAACTAAGGCCGAATCGATACTAATAATTTCGATGGGCAAGTGCAGCGCTAGCTCTAACGCAACCGCTGTTTTTCCTGTAGCCGTAGCACCTAGCAGCAACAAAGGTTCTTGTTGTGCTTGCATTGCGTTTGGCAAGGCAATAGTTTCTGGATCAAGCATTGCGCGGACTCGTTGCAATGACGCCGCGATTTAACCGCAGGGCTACGGCAGCAATAACTAGGCTCATCCCCAATAAACCTAAAGGCCAACCCCATTGCGCTGGCATTGGACTAATTAAAAACAACCACAATGCGGCACTGGTATGAATTAAGAAGCCCAGAACAGCTCCAGCAGTTCCGGCTTTTTCAGGGAAGGGCCCAACGGCTGCTGCTTGAGTGATGGGTTGCAAAATGCCGTGACCTAGCATGTAAATTAATTGGCATACTAAGTAAGTTACAAGGCTTGCCTTGTCAAACGAATTGATGCCTAACATTAGCAGTGCGCCCGCAAGAGTAAGGGTTGCACCTACCCTAATGCCCGGTGCAATTCCAAGGCGGGTCACCAAGTGCCGACCGATCAATGTGCCTCCAATAAAGCCACATGTACACAACGATAAAGTAAAACCAAACTGTAGCGGGCTTAAGCCATATTCTTTAATAAAAATAACCGGAGATTTTACAAAAAATGTCATTAGTGCACTGTAGGCACACGCAGCTATGGCGCTGTAAAGCAAAAATTCTTTATGGCGAATAATTTGTAAGTAATTCGCAAAAAGAGACTTCATTTGTAAAGCTTGATGATTCTTTTGTTTCAACGTTTCTGGCAAGAATAAGAATGCAAGTACGCCAAAGCACAACGCGTAAAATGCCATCGCATAAAATGCGCCGGACCAGCCTAAAATGTTTTGCAATAATCCGCCAATCGGAGGGCAAGTTAACGCAATAACTCCCATGAACGACATGGACTTTGCCAATAGGGCCGCCCCTTGTTGGGGTTCTAATAAATCACGGACAATTGCCCGCGCGGCGATAATGGCCCCGCACACACCAATTGCTTGGGTGGCGCGCGCTAAATTAAGCGACGCCAAGCTCGGAGAAAGTGCGCCTAATAAAGATGCGAGCAAGTAAACAATTAGTGCGCTAAGTAGCATAGGCTTGCGACCAAAACGGTCGGCCAACGGTCCAATAAATAATTGCACCACTGCGTAACTGATTAAGTAAGTTTGTAATGTGGAATCAATCGCCCGCTGCGAAACATTAAAAGCCTCAGCCAGCGCCGGCAAGGTCGATAAATAGACGTCTGTCGTTACGGGCTGTAAGCCAAAGCTAAGAGAAATTAGTGCAATCCAAACAAACGATTGCGGACCAAGTGCTTTCATCGGCCGCGTAAAAATAAGGTGTCTAATTGCGCCATAGACAGCTGTGCCCACGTGGGGCGGCCATGATTGCACTGGTCGGCACCCGGTGTGTTTTCCATTTCACGCAACAAGCCGTTCATTTCATCAAGGGTGAGCGCGCGATTGGCGCGTACGGCTGCGTGACAAGCCATTGAAGCAAGTAAGTTGTCTTCCCGTTGCTCTAGGGTTCGGGTACTACCCGCAACCCGTAGTTCGGCCAAAATATCGAGACACAGGCGAGCCGCGTTGTTTACAGATAGCAATGCGGGCAAGCTTCGCAATGCGAGTTGCTTGGGGCCCAGCGCATCTAGCTCCAGCCCCAAGCGCTTTAAGTGGGGCTGTTCGGCAATCGCAGTGGCGACGTCCATCTCATCAACGTCAAAGCTAATGGGAATTAATAAATTTTGCAGCGGTAGTTGCTGCAAGCGCATAGCCGTCTTTAGTTTTTCGTAGACCACGCGTTCGTGTGCGGCATGCATATCAACAATTAAAAGTCCCTGGCTATTTTGAGCAATGACATAAACGCCGTGTAACTGACCTAAGGCATAGCCCAAAGGAGGTATTTCTTTGGTTTGTGGGTTCTGTTCGTGGCGATCAAATGCAGCGGCCAATTTTTGCAAATTGTTTGGCGCACTCATGGTGGTTGCAGCAAAGTTTTGGTTTAAGCGTGAAGTGAAATTTTGCTCACCAGTATTTTCTCGCGCGTACAAGGGACCAGAGCGCTGCTCGCCTAAGGCTGTCGAATAGTTAAATTGAATTGGGGTTTGATTGGCTTGATCAAAGCCCTGCAAGGTTTCATCGGTGGTTAATGCTTGTTCTTGATTCGTTAATCTTTCGCTGGCTGTTTCGCGCAGTGCATCACTAACAGCGTGAAACACAAATTGGTGTACAGCGCGTGAATCTCGAAACCGTACTTCGGTTTTAGCCGGGTGCACATTGACGTCGACCATTCGTGGATCGAGCTGTAAAAAAAGTGCATAAGCCGGTTGGCGGTCGCCATGCAACACATCATCATAGGCTTGGCGAACAGCATGCATTAATACTTTGTCGCGAACGAATCGTCCATTGACGTAAAAAAACTGTCGGTCTGCGCGAGCGCGTCCTAGGGTTGGCGCGCCCGCTATGCCTTTAATATTTAGCTGTGGGTGACCAACTGCAACTTCGCGATGGGCGGTTTGATACTCGCGTCCTAAACCGGCAATCGTACGTGCTTGCCAAGTGCTAGCGACCCAATTTTCTATCTCTTTGCCTTGGTGCACTAAGTTAAAACTTATCTCGGGGTGGGCAAGGGCAACTCGGCGGAATACGTCCGCGCAAGCGGCGGCTTCGGTGGCTTCTGTTTTTAAAAATTTACGCCGAGCAGGTGTCCGAGAAAATAAATCGCGTACTAAAATCGTAGTGCCTTTAGCGTGGGCCGCCGGGCTCACTTGGCCGCTATCACCATCAAGCAAAAGCGCATGCGCGGCGTCGGTTGATCGCGTTGTTAACGTTGTGTGGGCTACCGATGCTATCGAGGCCAAAGCTTCGCCGCGAAACCCTAACGAAGCGACCGATTCAAGCTCATCTAAATTGCTAATTTTGCTAGTGGCATGGCGCGCAAATGCTAGGTGCAAATCGCTTTCAACAATGCCAGAACCATCGTCGGTAATTGCAATTAGTCGAGTGCCACCATCTTCTAAGCGCACTTCGATGCGTTGAGCGCCAGCGTCAATTGCATTTTCCATCAGCTCTTTGACAACTGATGCTGGGCGTTCAACAACTTCACCTGCGGCGATTTGGCTGATGAGTTGGTCGGGGAGGGCTTGAATACGGCGCGTGTGCATTTCACTATTATATGCGGGGCATCACAAGCCTAACGCGCCAAACTAGTATTATTCGCTTATGGACATCAGCACACTCATCGACATTTTCTTGCATTTGGATAAACACTTGCAAACTCTGGTTAGCCAATACGGAGTTTGGGTTTACGCCCTTTTGTTTCTTATAATTTTTGTAGAGACCGGTGCGGTCGTTATGCCGTTTCTGCCAGGCGATTCTTTGTTGTTTGTCGCTGGTGCAATTGCCGGTATTGGCGGTCTAAATTTGCCATTGCTAATGGGCTTGTTAATTGTTGCAGCGATTTTGGGCGACGCACTAAATTATGCGATAGGCAAAAAAATTGGCCCAAAGGTTTTTCAATGGGAAAACTCTCGTTTTTTTAACAAGGCCGCGTTTGAAAAAACCCATGCTTTTTATGAGAAACACGGCGGTGTAACCATTATCGTTGCGCGCTTTATGCCTTTCATTAGAACCTTCGCGCCATTTGTGGCAGGTGTTGGCGCAATGACCTACAGCAAGTTTTTTTCATACAACGTCATCGGTGCAGTATTGTGGGTAGTTAGTTTGACGGCTCTAGGCTATTGGATCGGCAATACCGAGTGGGTACGTCAAAATTTTTCAGTGGTTACTTTGGCGATGATTATTATTCCGGGCCTGCCCGCCGTCTTTGAGTTTTTGCGCCACACCGTTTTTAAAAAGAAAACGATTTCGTAGTCGTCGCAGAACATTATGAATGTTGGTAAAGTAAATTTTCAGAGTCATTAAAAATCGGATTGCCCCTAGTGATTAAAAGCGTTATCCGAAGTGCCGTGTTCATTTTATGCACTGCAAGCCATGTGGCGTTTGCATCGCCTTGTCCAGCCGATAGTGGCTCGGGAATCAAGAACTTTTGTATTGTTTCCAAAGCGAGCCTTTGGCGTGGTGGCAAACCCAACGACTTGGGAGCTGCTTGGTTAATCAATAATGGCATAAAGTCGGTAGTCAATTTAGAGCTCTTGCATGACGACTTACCCAGCCTTACAAGCGCCAAAGTCGCTTCAAACGATACAACCGAAGTGACGTATTTTAAAGTTCGCAACTGGGAACCTATCGCTGCTATTTCACCTAAACGGCAAGACCAACATGTGGCGCGATTTTTGGCGATTATGGCCGTCAGTCCGAAACCTGTTTATGTGCATTGTCGTTCTGGGCAAAACCGAACTGGCGTTAATGTTGCGGCTTATCGAATGTTAGTTGAGGGCATGGACACCGAAGATGCTGTTGCCGAAATGAAAGCCTTTAAGGGACACTGGTCCAAGGTAGATGCAAAGTATTTGCGTGGTATCGATCCAAGCCGCAAAGCAGCCATTTTGGCAATGGTTGACAAGTACAAAGCGAGTGTAAAACCCTTGGCAATAGTGCGTTGTCAAACTGGGGTTTGCCGAGCAATATAGGTTTACGCTGAACGGTCTGTAAGCTTCGCTGACCAGCCTTCGACAACGACACTACATCCTTGATTAACAAATAAATGAATTCAATAAAAAGCCTTGCAATAACATTGGTTTTAACCGCTTCAGCGTTGCTTTACATACAACCCGCAGCTGCACAAAACACGCAAACTGCCGTTTTTGCTGGCGGCTGCTTTTGGTGTGTAGAGTCCGATTTCGATAAAGTCCCCGGCGTGATTTCAACAACATCAGGGTACACGGGTGGCAAAACAACTAATCCTACTTACGATCAAATTTCGTCCAAAGATACCGGTCACGCCGAAGTCGTAAAAATTGTATTCGACCCAAATAAAGTTAGTTATGCAAAGCTGTTGGATATCTTTTGGCACAGCATTGATCCCACAACAAAAAATGCCCAATTTTGTGATGTGGGTTCACCGTATCGAACCGCAATATTTGCTCAAGATGCGGCGCAGTTAGAGGCAGCTAAAAAATCGTTAGCGGACCTTGAAAAAACAAAGCCGTTTAAAGAGCCAATCGTGACTGAAATTAATCCGGTTTCGGTGTTTTACTCTGCCGAGGACTATCACCAAGATTACTATGTAAAAAATCCGGTGCGATATAAATACTATCGTACTAGTTGCGGGCGCGACGCGCGCTTAAAACAACTGTGGGGCGACAAAGCCTTTAAGTAGGTCATCCGAGTGAAGTCGGGCTCGGAATTAATCGAGCCCGGATTTATTTTGCGCTTACCTAAGCCGCTAGCTTTTTGCTTTGTTGTTTTGCTTGTTCTCGTTGGCGCTTTGCATGCTCTAACAGGTACTGTTGATAGTCATCTAAATCGCCATCGAATGGCGCAACGCCACCGGCTGAAACCATCCAGAATTCGTCACAGACTGCGCGTAACAAAGCACGGTCGTGGCTCACCAACATTACGGTTCCTTCAAACTCATTAAGGGCCATCGATAAGGCCTCACGAGTTGCTAAATCGAGGTGGTTGGTTGGTTCGTCAAGCAACAGCAAATTCGGGCGTTGCCAAACGATCATGCATAAGACGAGACGAGCCTTTTCGCCACCACTCATGCTGCCAACCGCTTGCTTAACCATGTCGCCACTGAAATTAAACATTCCTAAAAAGCCCCGTAGATCTTGATCTTTAGTGCTTTGATTGCTTAATTTCCCGGCTGCGCCTAACTCGCGTACCAACCCGATCATATGTTCCATTGGGTTGTCTTCGGGTTTTAAAACGTCCAGTTCTTGCTGGGCAAAGTAGCCGATGTTTAAGCCCTTACCTTCAGTCATTTGGCCAGCTATTGGCTGCAACGCGCGTGCAACGGTTTTAACTAAGGTCGATTTACCTTGGCCGTTGGCACCTAAAATACCAATCCGTTGTCCTGCCAATACCGAGCGATTAACGTTGCGCACAATAATCTTTGGTTTTTCGTCAGCGGGCGCATCACTTGGGGGCGGATAACCGAATGAAACGCCTTGCATGGCCAGCATTGGATCGGGCAAGTTTGCCGGCTCTTTAAACTCGAATGTAAAATCCGCTTCCGCTAATAACGGCGCAATTTTTTCCATTCGGTCGAGCGCTTTTACACGGCTTTGTGCTTGCTTGGCTTTACTAGCCTTTGCTTTAAAGCGATCAATAAACTTTTTAAGGTGAGCAATTTTTTCTTGTTGCTTTGAAAAGGCGGTTTGTTGCAAGGCCATTTTCTCAGCGCGCATGTCTTCAAACTTAGTGTAGTTGCCACCGTAGCGATTGAGTTTGCCCACTTCAATATGCACCGTAACGTCAGTAACTGCGTCTAAAAATTCGCGGTCATGGCTAATGACAAGCATGGTGCCTTGGTAGCGTTTAAGCCATGCTTCTAGCCAAACCAATGCATCTAAATCTAAGTGATTGGTCGGCTCGTCCAACAGTAAAAGTTCGGATGGGCAAATTAAAGCGCGCGCTAATTGCAAACGCATCCGCCAGCCGCCAGAAAAGCTATTAACCGGGTTATCAAGTTCGTGGACCTGAAAACCTAGACCTAAAATTAAAGCTTGCGCGCGGGCATCGGCATCATGGCCTCCGGCGTCGTACAGTTCCATGTAGGCGTGGCCTAGTCGTTCGCCATCGCCGCTGGCTTCGGCGGCTTCTACTTCTTTTTGTGCCGCATCTAAGACAACGTCGCCTTCAACAACAAACTGAGTGGCAGTTAACTCAGTTTCGGGCATGTCTTGCGAAACTTGGGCCATCCGCCATTGCGTTGGAATGGAGTATTCGCCGCTGTCCTCATGCAAATTACCGTTTAGCAACGCAAACAAAGAGGATTTGCCAGCGCCGTTTCGGCCAACTAGGCCGACTTTTTCACCGGGGTTAATGCTGACCGAGGCTTGGTCGAGTAATGTTTTAGCGCCGCGCCGCAGAACAACGCTTTTTAAAGTAATCATGGAATAGGTTCAATTGAGCCTGCGCATTTTACCGAGACTAACGAGGCCTTGGCGTTGGCTTTGGTGTGCCATAGACGGCAGTTTGCCTACCAATAGATCGTTTTTTGACTAATTCATCGACTTGATCGACATTGAATTTGGCCCACAAAATGAAAAAACCCAGCAAAGCTGGGTTTTTTCAGGGCTACAAAGTTGTAGCAGACATGTTGTTACTATTTATTAGCCCAGACGCTAACCTCAACACGTCGTGCCTCTCGTGCTTCGCCAGTTCCAGTGGTAACACTAGGGGTTTGGATAACAATTTGATCTTTGGCGACCCCTAATTTTTCTAGGTTTTGCGCCACTCCTTTTGCGCGGTTTTTAGCTAAGTCTTCGTTACGTGCCACGCTACCAGATGGATCGTGAAATCCGGAGACATACCCACGTGCGCTCGGGTTTGCTTTTAAGTAGCTGGTTACGGTCGCTAAAGTTTTATCAGTATCGACAGGTAAATTCGTTTTGTCTAAACCGAAATACACTTTAGCTGCGGGGACCGACTCGACTCGTTTGTACTCTGTTGCAGCCGCTGGAGCCGCCGCTACTGCAGCGGGAGCTACCGGTGCTTGAACAACCGCAGCAGGCGCTACGGGTGTTACAGCGGGAGCGACCGCGACTGCTGCGGGTGCCGCGACTATTGCCGCAGCCGGACTGCATCTCGTTCCGCCAGGCCCACAACCACCTAACCATAACCCGATGAGAGCAATCGCTAAAATTGCCGCCACCAACCAATGCAGGAATCCGTACCCCGTATTCGATGTTGTATTCGTACTCATAAAGTATCCTTATTTTCTAAATTATTTTTTTACGCCGGCGGTCAAATTGTCTTGCAAGACACGCAATTCAGCCCACTTGTTTTTAGCCGCTAAACTGGCTTGTTCGGCCCAAGTTCCAGGATTTGCAATGCGGTATCGAGGCCCAGCTGCATCCAAAATTTCTTGCATCTTTGTAGTAGGCGTTGCCGCTAATTCAAAGAACATGTGGATACCTGCATCGTGAAATAAACCAGCAATCTTTGGGCCGATTCCCTCAACGACTTCTAAATCATCCATCCCACGAACGGTATAGCCAGCGGCCTTTGCACCTTCACGATCGAGCTGCACATTACGCACGCGAAAGCCAGCGAGCTCTGCTTCTAGCACCTTGATACGCGCTAAATGCTCCGGATTGTCGAATTTTTTCTCGACAATTTTTTCAACTGTCTTGATGACTTCAACTGGGCGATCAACAATTCGTTCGACGGTCTTGATGACTTCGACTGGACGATCAACAATTTTCTCAACGATCTTCTCAACTGTTTTGATGACCTCGACAGGACGATCAACGATGCGCTCAACGGTCTTAATTACTTCGACAGGGCGATCAACAATTTTTTCGACGATCTTCTCGACTGTTTTAATGACCTCGACAGGACGATCAACAATCCGCTCAACGGTCTTGATCACTTCGACAGGGCGATCAACAATTTTCTCGACGATCTTCTCAACTGTTTTTATGACCTCAACAGGACGATCAACAATTCGCTCAACGGTCTTGATGACTTCGACTGGACGATCAACAATTTTTTCAACTGTTTTAATGACTTCTACTGGTCGATCAACGATCTTTTCGATGATCTTTGGTGGGGTGGATTCAAGTCGCGAGATTGTTGAACGCAAGCCTGTAATTACAGCAACTTCGGATTCTAATGTTTTGATTCGCGCTAAATGTGCCGGATTGTCGACCATTTTTTGAACGATTTTCTCCACGGGTCGATCGACGAATTTTTCTACAATTTTTTCAACAGGTCGATCAACAATCTTCTCAACAGTTTTTATAACCTCGACTGGACGATCAACAATTTTCTCGATGATTTTCTCAACGGTCTTAATTACTTCAACTGGCCTGTCCACAATTTTTTCAACCGTTCGAATTACTTCAACGGGTCGATCAACGATCTTCTCTACTGTTTTGATAACTTCGACCGGCCGATCAACGATTTTCTCGACAAATTTAATCACTTCAACTGGTCGATCAACAATTTTCTCAACTGTCTTAATAACCTCAACAGGCCGATCGACAATCTTCTCGATAATTTTTTCTACTGTCTTAATAACTTCAACCGGTCGATCAACTATTTTTTCAACAATTTTCGGTGGTGTGCTTTCAAGACGAGAAATTGTTGAGCGCAAACCGACCATTAATGCGACTTCGGTTTCGAGTGTTTTAACACGACCCAAATGAACGGGGTTATCAACTAATTTTTCGACGATTTTTTCGACTGTCTTGATGACTTCAACCGGGCGATCAACAATCTTTTCGACTGTCTTGATGACTTCTACGGGCCGATCAACAATTTTTTCAACTATCTTTTCTACTGTCTTAATAACTTCAACTGGTCGATCAACTATTTTCTCTACAATTTTCGGTGGTGTCGATTCGAGACGACTAATTGTCGAGCGCAGGCCAGCCATTAGGCCGACCTCTGATTCCAACGCATTGATACGAGTCATATGCATTGGGTTGTCGATTAATTTCTCCACTATTTTCTCGACCGGTCGATCAACAATTTTTTCGACAGGACGATCGACTATTTTTTCAATTGTTTGAACAGGGCGGCCAACTAACCATCTATTTAATAACCAGCCAACGAGGCCGCCTAACAACGCCCACCATAAGTAACAAAGCCAATCAACCATATCGCCTCCAAGAGCTGTTTTAATATTCGACTTCAAACACGCTTCACTTTTGCAGTGAAGTTTTTTAGCAAGTTCTATTACTGAACCGCGACAATGTACACCACTTTTGTTCGAATGGTTCGATAGCAATACCACCCTTTAGGGTGGTGAGGAAGTAACTTTAATAAATTCAGTCACTTAGGCGAACCAAGTTAAGTATTTTCTTTTTACAAGAATGAAATAAATTCCTGCTGTCTGGAAATCTTGAATTCGATTGCGGTTTTTACGACGAAGTTCACAACCCGCCCTTGGCGCCTATTACACAATCCAGACAATGATTCTTGATTGCGCCTGTACAGTGCGCCGACTCGATCAGGTCTAGCTATACTTGAGAAAACACGCAAAAGAGACCGATATGAATATTGCTATTAAGTTAAATGACAAAGCGCTAAGTACTCAAGATCGCCAGAAAATTTTAGAGGCGCCCGGTTTCGGCAAGCACTTTAGCGATCACATGGCGATGATTAGTTGGACGAGCGACAAGGGCTGGCATGATGCGCAAATAATGCCCTACGGCCCCATTGCGATGGATCCGGCCAGTGCCGTGCTGCACTATGCCCAAGAAATTTTTGAGGGCATGAAAGCCTATCGACATGCGGATAATTCGATCTGGTCATTTCGCCCGAGCGCGAATGCGCAGCGCTTCAATCGGTCGGCCGCGCGATTAGCAATGCCAAGCATGCCCGAAGAACTTTTTGTAGACACAATTAAAGCGCTGGTAAAGACCGACGCCGCTTGGGTACCCAGTGGTGGCGAGAAAAGTATGTATTTGCGCCCATTTATGTTTGCCTCGGAAGCCTTTCTGGGCGTTCGGCCAGCCAATGAATACAAATTCATGGTAATTGCATCACCAGTAGGTGCTTACTTTTCAGGTGGGGTTAAGCCCGTAAAAATTTGGCTATCTTCAAATTACGCCCGCGCGGCCATGGGCGGAACAGGCTCCGCTAAATGCGGGGGCAATTATGCTGCTGGGCTACTGGCCCAAATGGAAGCTTCGGAGCATGGTTGCGATCAAGTTTGTTTTGTTGATGCTAAAGAGCAAAAATGGGTCGAAGAATTGGGTGGAATGAACCTGTATTTTGTACAACAGGACGGCAGCTTAGTGACTCCCCCGACTAGCGGGACAATTTTAGAAGGCATCACACGGGCTTCGCTATTAACGCTAGCGAACGAGTTAGGCTTAAATCCCGTCGAGAGACCCGTTTCTATTAACGAATGGCGCGACGACGTAAAAAGCGGTTTGATCACCGAAGTCTTTGCTTGCGGGACGGCTGCAGTAATAACTCCGGTTGGGCAATTAGTTTGGGCTGATCAGAACGGTAACCACTCGGTGGGCAATAACGAAGTTGGCCCAACTACATTGAAACTGCGCAACGCTTTGCTAGACGTTCAGTACGGGCTTGTACCCGATGTTCATGGTTGGATGGCGCAGCTTGTTTAATAAAAAAACGTCGGATTTTTTGTCACTCGTTGTTGTAAGGCTCTGATTTTGTAGTGAAAAACAACGGATTTTCTGGTGAAAATTCACGTTCGGGTTGTACGCACAAGCTAACTCATTGATTTTAAAAGATTTTATAGTTGTTGTTTTCAGTTAGGCACGGATTGTGCTTAGTGGAAGAAGCTTAACTTTTTAATGGTCGGAACAAAATGAAAAAACTTATTCTCGCAGCATCCCTGGCACTCTTAGGCACCAGCTCAGCTTTTGCTGCTACCTATAGTTTGCAATCAGGCAGCTTTAACAATTCGCCTTTGCACGGCACTGGATTGATGATCAACACCTGGAACGCTACGTTGACAGCTAACGCCACTGGCACTTCAAGTTTAGTTGGAAACTTGATCGCTTCTGACGGAAAAACTTACGCAATCAACATGACTTTCACAAACACGTATTTCGCTGGTGGCAACCAGTACTGGGAGAATTTCTCAGGTTCAGTTATCGGCAATGGTAAGCACATCCGTTTAAACGACATCGCCCCTAACCGCGATACATCAACTGACGCAGTATTGGGTATCAATGCAGCTCCATACAACAACGGTAATGCTGGTGGCAACACGCCAGTTTTAGAGTTCGGTTTTTGGGGTGATGACAGCCCAGGCGTTGGTGGCGTACGTAACTCAGATGTAAACACACACGTTATTTGTACTTCTGCAGTTGCTAATGCAAACGGCACATGCGGTACAGGCCCAACTGGTGTTCCAGTTCCAGGCTCATTAGCATTACTCGGTTTAGGTTTAGTCGGTTTAGCTTTACGCCGTCGTGGCTAGTAGCATGTTCTAAACCGTTCTGCTGTACTAGGCTTGGTTTGGATTAAAGACGACAAGTAAGTCCTTCTGGGATTGCTTGTCGTTTTTTGTTTTGAGCTTTCGATGCGGAGCGTCCACGATCGCGCTCTTATTTTTGCCTTACCTCTATGTTGTTAGCCTGCGCTAGTGCTCGGCTTTATGTAATTTACGCAATATTTCACTTTTTGGTGACGATTTCATTTTGAGCAAGTCTCTAATGAACGATAGTATCAACCAATCCGAGCCACGATTTTTTGCAACTTCCCAGACCTCTACTTAATACACTATGCGTCCATTACTCTTACTTACAGTTGTCGTCGCTCTCAGCTTATCGGGGTGCGACTCGATTAAATCGAGTGGTAAAAGTACAGTCGAAGCAGCGCAAGCCGCTGTATCTAAAGGGGATTTAGCGGGAGCCATCATTCACTACAAGAACATGGTGCAAGCCAATGGCGATAACCATGCTGCACGGCTCGGCCTTGGCCAAACCAGTCTGCAAGTCGCAGATTTTGGACTCGCCCAAGCCGAATTAGAGCGAGTTGTTAAGCTGCCAGAATTGGCTGAGAAGGCTTACCCCTCACTGCTAGAGACCTTGGCGCTGTCAAATCAATACGAGAAATTGCTCGAAGCAAGTATTGCTTCTGTTAAACAAGTTCCATCAAAAAAAGCAATCGCTGAATATTACCGCGGTCGTGCTTTGTTTGGCTTAAAGCGCCCAGAAGAAGCCTTGTTGGCCTTCGACAGCGCCCTAGCTGTGCAGCCTGATTTAAAGGTTGCCGGTGTGGGTAAATTAGCGCTTCAGTTTGCAAGCTTTGCAGGTAAAGCACCCACGGCCGACAGTGAAAAGTTACTAGAGCAAATCTCTGCTTTCGCAAAGCAATCGGCAGATGTTTCTGATGCGCTTGCGTTGGAGGGTTTTGCACTGCGCTTTCATGGAAAACTTAGCGGCGCTTCAGCCTCATTAGCTAAGGCTGTTGAGTTACGGCCGTACGATTTATCGGCTCGCTCGTCCTATGCCAAGGTATTAATTGATTTGGCGCAATATCCGGCGGCTCAAACCCAAATTGATGCGCTCTTGAAATATCGCGCAAGTGGTCCTAATGTTTCGTACTTGGCCGGTTTGTTGGCCTTTCGTCAAGGTAATACGCCGCGCGCACAAGAGCTAATTCAAAGTGTACTAGCCAGCAATCCTAACTATGTTCCAGCCCTAGAAATTGCCGCCGAAGTGGCCGTCGATAGCGGCGAGTATGTTTTAGCTGAAAAATATGCCCGAACGCTTATTGCGCAAACGCCAAATTCAACTATTGGTTATCGTTACTTAGCGGCAACCTTTCTGGCTGTGAATTCTCCTGAACGTGCGCTTACTGTTTTAACACCACTAATTCAATCAAAGGTAACTTCGCCCGATATTTTGGCGTTGACCGGCGATGCATTAATTCGCACTGGCAATCAAGCTAAGGGTATTCAGTTTTTAGAGGCGGCTAACCAAGTGTCTGGTCAAGCGCCGGGTTTGTCGGTTGCGGTTGCCAAAGCTAAATTACAAGCCGGTGAGTCATCCCAAGCGGTACAAATGCTCGACAAAGCAGCACAAGCGAGTCGTTCGCCGCAAACCGATTTGAACATTGCACGAAGTTACTCGGCTGCGCGCGAGTTTCCAAAAGCAATCGCAATTGCGCAAAAGTTTATTGCTGCCAATCCCAAAGACGCACAAGGTCCCTATGTTTTGGGGCTAGTACAAGTTGCTTCGGGCGATGTGGCTGGTGCCGCGAAATCACTAGCTTCAGCGATTCAACTAAACCCTAGTTTTCTTGCTGCTATTGATACCGCAGCGCAAATCGATCTGGCTAATTCGATCGGTTTGACCGCAGCTAATGCAAATGAAAATGTTGGCTATAAATCGGCCAAACAAAGGTACGAATCCTATGCCAAAGCCAATCCAAGTGACTTTCGTCCTTATATTGCGCTCGCGCGGGTATCAGCCAAGGTCGCTTCGAACGATCAAGAGGTATTGGCTCATTTAGCTGCAGCCAGAAAACTTGCGCCAATTTCACCCAAACCGGTGATCGAGAATGCAAAGTATTTAATAGCCACTAGCCGTCCCGAGTTGGCTATTCAAGACATTCTAAATTGGTCGCAAAAACAACCGATTAACTCCGAATTGTTGATGGTTTTAGTCAATGCCTATCAAAACACTGGGCAATATCCTAAAGCGGTCGCTATGTTAGAAGAAGCTGTTAAAACTGATGCCACTTCTGCTTCGTTGCACTTTTCAATTGGAAAATTGCGTCTAGGAATAAACGATTTTGCTGGTGCTTTAGGTGCATTCCAACGCGCAGCCGAATTACAACCAGAAGCAATCGAACCCAAGGTAGCCGTTGCCAGCACTTTGTTTAGCGCTGGTAAAAAAGCGCAAGCTGCCGAGGCAATGACCGCGATTCGGACACAATTTGCCAGCAATCCAGTTGTCGCTGCTTTAGATGGCGATTTTGCGATGGCCGAATCAAAACCAGCCGATGCGGCGGTTCACTACACTAAAGCGTTTGCGGGTAATAAATCAACCCAATTTGCTTCGAAGCTTTATCAGGCACAAATGCTTTCGGGCAAGACAGACGATGCGCGCAATCACCTAAAAGCCTATTGGGCGGCAACCAAGGACGTTGACTTTATGCTGTCGGCATCAGACGTTTTGATTACCAAGTCGGCCTGGAAGGACGCCTTAGCAATCTTAAATGAAGTATTGAAGGTCAATCCAAATAGCAGTGCGGCTTTAAATAATGCGGCTTTGGCGTTGCACAGCATAAAAGATGCAAAAGCTGCAACCTTGGCAGCGCAAGCTTACCAAATTGATCCGCATAATTTTGCTGTACTCGATACCTACGGGGTGATCTTGAGCGAAACCGGGCAAGCCGTAAAAGGGCTTGAATTGCTAAAACTAGCTGCGCAAAAAGCGCCCAATAACCCTCAGGTAAAAGAGCACTTGGCAAAAGCTCAAGCAATGGCCGGTAAATAATAAGAAATACTGTGTAAAACCTTTCAGCGTACACTTCGCCTCCTTTGCAACTGTTTTAACTCCTCTCGCGAGTGTTTCGGACCATCCATGCTTGTCGCTTCTAATATCACCATGCAGTTCGGGGCTAAGCCCCTGTTTGAAAACGTTTCGGTTAAATTTGGCGATGGCAATCGCTACGGTTTAATTGGTGCTAACGGTTCGGGCAAAACCACGTTTATGAAAATTCTCGCTGGAGTTTTAGAGCCCAGCGATGGCAATGTTGTGCTCGACAATGGCGAGCGCATGACGTTCTTAAAACAAGATCAGTTTGGCTACGAAGAGCAGCGGGTACTTGATGTAGTAATGCAAGGTCACGCGCAAATGTGGGCCTGCCAAAAAGAAAAAGATGCAATTTACGAAAATCTTGAAGCCACCGAAGAAGATTATCTGCACGCGGCCGAACTAGAGTCGAAGTTTGCTGAATACGATGGCTACACAGCCGAGTCGCGTGCTGGCGAGTTGTTGCTGGGTGTGGGCATTACAATCGAGCAACATACCGGCCCTATGCGTGCCGTAGCACCGGGTTGGAAATTGCGTGTTTTGTTGTGCCAAGCTTTGTTTGCAAATCCAGAAATATTATTGTTGGACGAACCAACTAACAATCTCGATATCAATACGATTCGATGGTTAGAGGATGTCTTAAATCAGCGTGACAGCACGATGATTATTATTTCGCATGATCGGCATTTTTTAAATCAAGTATGCACGCATATGGCCGATTTAGATTACGGTCGTATTCAAGTGTATCCCGGTAATTACGACGATTACATGGAAGCTTCAACCCAAGCGCGTAATCGGCTGAGTAGTGCCAATACAAAGGCCAAAGAGCGTGTAGCTGAATTGCAAGATTTCGTCAGGCGTTTTTCTGCGAATAAATCAAAGGCTCGCCAAGCAACCAGCCGTGCCAAGCAAATAGAGAAAATTAAAGTCGAAGATATGAAGCCGTCTTCGCGTCAGTACCCTTGGATTCGCTTCGAATATGACGAGAAAGAAAAACTACATCGCCAAGCGGTTGAATTAGATCAAGTGACCTTTGCCTACGAAGGTGGCGAAAAAATTATTAATAATTTTTCGATCAGTATCGATGCGGGTGACAAGGTGGCGATCATTGGCGAAAACGGCGTCGGTAAAACAACTTTGTTACGCCTTATTGCAAGTTCGGCGCTCTCGGGCCTAGAGCCGCAATATGGCAAAGTAAAGTGGCCCGAAAAAGCCAAGCCCGGTTATTTTGGTCAAGACCATACCGAAGACTTTGAGCAAGGCGAACCCCTTGCCGATTGGATTCAGCAATGGGTCCGTGCAGGTGGTTATGATGGCGGCGACGTTGAAACACTGGTGCGCGGCACCTTGGGCCGCTTATTGTTTTCGGGTGACGAAGTTAGAAAATCGGTCAAAGTTATTTCGGGTGGTGAGCAAGGGCGCATGTTGTTTGGCAAACTCATGTTGTTGCACCCGAACGTAATGCTGATGGACGAACCAACTAACCACTTGGATATGGAATCTATCGAGTCGCTTAACAACGGTCTGGACCGCTTTCCGGGAACCTTAATTTTTGTTTCGCACGACCGCGAATTTGTTTCCTCCTTAGCCACGCGCATTATCGAAATTAAACAAGACCACACTATTGTTGATTATCGCGGTACCTACGAAGAGTATTTAGACAGTCAAGGCATCCAATAAATAAAACGAGGTAGGGCGGATGAATAAAACTAGACGGTTTATTTCTTTAGGTGCAGTGGGTTGTGCATCGTTAGCAACTGCGCCTTTAGTGTTTGCCCAAGAGCTTGCTCAGTCGGCGGTTTTTACGGCTTTGCAACGGGGTGGACTGATTGTATTAATTCGCCATACCTCGGCCCCAGGAACTTTTGATCCACCCGGATTTAAATTAGATGAGTGTTCGACCCAACGCAATTTAGGTGAACAAGGTAAGCAGCAAGCTATTGCAATGGGTGAGACTTTAAAAGCCAATAATGTTCCAATTGAAGCTGTGTTTAGTTCGCAATGGTGTCGATGTCTAGATACGGCGCGATTGGCGTTTCCTAATAGTGCAGTGGAACCCACCAGTTTTTTAAACTCACCAACTGGCACTACGCCAGAGTTACGGCAAACGCGAATAGAGCAGTGGCGCAAACATATTCAACAGTTTGGGTCGCAAAAAGCTAAACCGAAAAATAGAATTTACGTCAGCCATATGTTTAATATTCAGGACCTGACAGGCGAGGCGGTTGCCGAAGGGCAAGCACTAGTTTTCGATCCGAAAGTTAGTTTTGTTTTACGGCCTGTAAAAGTACTTGGGCGAATTCAATTTTGATAACGCAGTAGGCGATAATACGCAGTCTTACTGAGATTATTTCTGTGCCAAATTCCATAGTCGATTTTTACCCGCTTGCCAATGAGCGTTACGATGAATTGCTGTTTAGCGATTCTGCTAGCGTACCAGGCGGTGCCGAACCTTTTGCAAACCCTACCGCGATACGTACGCCAAGGCTGCATTGGCAAGCCCTGCTCAGCGAGTTGCGTGCAGCCCCTGCTGGCACTATGCGTGACCGTGTGCAAATGGTGCAACGTCAAGTGCGCGAGAACGGTGTGACCTACAACGTTTATGCCGATCCACAAGGCGCGGATCGTCCATGGGAATTGGATGTAGTGCCGTTTATATTGCCAGCCGATGAATGGGCCGCCATTGAAACGGCCGTTATACAACGCGCTGAGCTAATGAATCAAATTTTGCTCGATGTATACGGCGAGCAAAAATTACTAAAAGACGGGCATATTCCGCCCGCTTTGGTATTTGGCAACGAGGGGTTTCTGCGCCCTTGCCATGGCATAGCGCCAATTGGTGGCGTTGCCTTACAGACCTACGCAGTCGATTTGGCCCGCGCTCCTAACGGGCAGTGGTGGGTGGTGAGCGATCGCACGCAATCGCCCTCTGGGGCTGGCTATGCGCTAGAGAATCGATTGGCAATTGCTCGCGCCTTTCCGGATTTATTTCGCGAATTAAAAGTACAGCGCTTGGCCGGTTACTTTTCTGCATGGCGCGAAAGTTTGATTCATTGGGGGCGGTTATGTACGCCGCAATCACAAGCCAATGCTCACGGTGGCAATGACCGCCCACTAATCGTGTTGCTAACGCCGGGTCCGTATAACGAAACCTACTATGAACAGAGTTACCTAGCCCGCTATTTGGGTTTTCCGTTAGTTCAAGGTAGCGACTTAACGGTGCGTGAAGGGTTTGTATTCCTTAAAACTTTGGCCGGTTTGCAACGGGTGAGCGTGATTCTAAGGCGCTTAGATGATGACTTTTGTGACCCCCTAGAGCTGCGTGAAGATTCGGCTTTGGGCGTGCCTGGCTTGACCGAGGCGGCGCGTCGAGGCACGGTTATGATCACTAATAGTTTGGGTTCTAATATTTTAGAGTCGGGTGCCTTGCTAGGCTTCTTACCAAAGCTTGCGCAAGTTTTAAAAGGGCAAAATTTACTTATGCCGTCAGTGGCAACATGGTGGTGCGGCGAGCCTGCAGCGCTGCAAGAAGCGATTCGGCGCATGGGTACTTTGGTCTTTAAGCCAGCTTTTAATCACCTAAAACAAAAACCTGTATTTGGTGATCGCTTAAATAATTTTGAAAAAGAGATTTTTAAAGAGTTGCTACTGGCAAACCCGCAAAATTATTTGGCTCAAGAGTTTGTAAAAAATTCACAAGTGCCGGTTTGGAAACCATCTGTCACTAATGACGAAAAATTAGTGCGTGCTGGCGTTTTAGGTGCTTCCGAAGTAGTGCTACGCGTTTTTGCGTGCGCTACACCAACGGGTTACCAAGTAATGCCTGGTGGGCTAACGCGCGTTGCAACCAATTTAGATTCTCGTTCACTTGCCATGCAACGCGGTGGTGGCAGTAAAGATACTTGGGTGCTAACAACTGGTGCTGTTAACGAAACAACTTTGATTGCCCAAGCCACCGAATCGAACCAACTAATTCGTAGCGATACGCAACTGGCCAGCCGTACTGTCGAGAATTTATTTTGGTTTGGCCGATACGCTGAGCGCTGCGATAACACCGTGCGCTTAATGCGGCGCATGCTTGATGACTTAATTGAAGTATCCCCCGATGCGCGCGGCAACGACTGGGCCGCATTAGTAAGTTTGTGCCAAGAGCATGAGTTGTTAGCAAAGGACACCCAGCCAAACGACCCGACCATTGAGCGTTGTTTGTTAAACGCTATGCACTCTGATGAAGTGGCGGGTTTAGGCAACCACGTCAATCAATTATTTAGGGTTGCGTTTAGCTTGCGCGAACGGCTCTCGGCCGACAATTGGCGTGCGTTAAATTACACCTTGCAACAGCTCGGTAAACCGAAGCCCGATTTAAAAATTGGTGAAGCCTTGTTATTGTTAGATGAAGCCTCTATTTCGTTAATGACCTTAACCGGCTTTGCCCTTGATGGTATGACACGCGATATGGGTTGGCGCTTTATGTCAATTGGTCGGCGCGTCGAACGCTTGCAATTTATGACCACTGTTTTGCAACACGCCATTGCTAAACCCGATCTAAATAATTTGGATTGGATGTTGGAGCTTGGTGATAGCACCATTACTTATCGCTCCCGTTATATGGCGAAACCAGAATGGCTGCCGACGCTCGACTTGTTGGTGCTTGATCCAGCAAATCCACGGTCTTTATTGTTTCAATTAGATGGGCTTGTAGGTGCGTTAAAGCGGGTGTCCGCTGTGCATGGCGAATGTGGATTTACTTTGTTAGAACCGTTGCTATCAGATTTCAAACAGCTTGATGTTGCAAGCACATTGCGGTACGACAGTGCAGTGTTAAAACAATTGTTGGATCGTTTAAAACGAGCAGGCGTTGAGTTATCGGAACAACTTGAGGCGCGCTTTTTTAGCTATGCGGCTAAGGCCAAAATAGAGGTGCCGCTTTGAGCAATTCAACCCTGTTGCAAGTGGTGCATGAAACGCGTTACGACTATGCGGCCTCGGTTTCGCTATCGCAACAAAAACTGCATTTAACGCCGCGCGAAACCGAATTTCAGAGCTATCGGTCCCATTACATTACTGTATTGCCCACACCCATCGAGCTGATACCCTCGCTTGATTATTTTGGTAATGCTTGTCATTACCTATCCATAACCGAAATTCACCAACAGTTTGTCGTACGCGCAGAATCAATTGTTTTGCTGCAAGCTAGAGCTTTGCCGTTGCACTCTATGGACTGGACCGAAGTAGTCATTCAGTTAAAGTACACAGGCCAAGCAATATCTAAACAAGCATTGTTAGCATCGCAGTTTTTGTACGCCTCACCCCACGTTGTATTAAGCCAAGAGTTGCGGGATTACGCTAGTCTTTCGTTTGTAAGCGGCCGAACTGTTATAGAAGCTTCGCTCGATTTAACACAACGCATTTATGCAGACTTTAAATTTGATCCTAAAGCGACGGATATCTCGACGCCGATCCAACAAGTGTTAAAAATGCGTCGAGGTGTTTGCCAAGACTTCGCCCACTTAATGATTGGTTGCTTGCGTAGCCTTGGTTTGGCAGCGCGCTATGTCAGCGGTTATATCCTGACCAATCCCCCACCGGGAACGCCTAGATTAATTGGTGCCGATGCTTCGCATGCCTGGGTTTCGGTCTATTGCCCATTAGCTGGTTGGATTGACTTCGATCCGACTAATCGATGTGTTGTAGATAGGGATCACATTACCTTGGCTTGGGGCCGCGATTTTAGTGATATCAGCCTACTGCGTGGCGTAATGTTAGGTAGCGCAGACCAAGTGTTAAAAGTTGCCGTCACAGTCAGTCCAATAACCGATACAGTCTAGTTTGAACTTTTTACGCCAAGGTAGGCCGCTGTGTTTGAACGAATCAAAGTAGCGCGATTAGAACGTCAACAAACGCAAGCCGTAACGCGCTTTGCCCAAGACTGCCGTAAGTTGTTATCAGAGCGAGGTGATGCCATTGGCGTTGCTTTAGCTGCCACCGCGCTAGAGCACTACGCGCGATTGGACGACGACAGTAAAAGCACTGTTTTTCAATTGTTAGCGGACGAATTTGATCCCGATCCGGGCGAGGTACTGATACTGGCCGAGCGCTATGCGGTTAATCGTTCGCCAGCTAATTTAGTGGCTTTATCGAGAGCCGCCGAGCCGCCCCGTCAAGAGCTGTTACGTCGATTAAACCGTGCGCCGGGCGGTGCGGGTGCTATTGTCAAAATGCGCAGCGATTTACTCACGCGTTTAAAAGCAAAGCCAAAATTACAAGCGGTTGATGCCGATTTTCAGCACTTACTAAGCTCGTGGTTTAACCCCGGTTTTTTGCAAATGCAACGCATAGACTGGAACTCGCCAGCGCGTTTACTCGAGCAGTTGATAGCCCACGAAGCCGTGCATGAGATTCAAGGCTGGGATGATTTGCGTCGGCGTTTAGAACCCGATCGCCGCTGTTTCGCTTTCTTTCACCCGATGCTGCCGCAAGAGCCATTAATTTTTGTAGAGGTCGCGCTGCTTGATGCAATGCCCTCGCAAATTGGACCATTGATAGATCCAGCCAGCCCCAAGGCCGATCCAAACAAAGCCAAAGTGGCGGTGTTTTATTCGATCTCCAATTGTCAGCCCGGTTTGCGCGGCGTCTCGCTAGGTAATTTTTTAATTAAACGCGTCGCGCAAGAGTTACAAAATGAATTTAGCAAAATCAAGACTTTTTGCACGCTATCGCCTATTCCCGATTTTGCTAATTGGTACGGGCAACTGCAAAAACAACTTAAGGTAACTGGTGCAACTGATAGCACTTTACGACTGTCGGAATTGGCCTCGAAAAAATCTAATCTTGCATTGTGTGATGCGATTCTAACCAATGCGTCTGCACCGAAGGTTATCGAACAAGCTTGCGCTTATTACCTAGGCCACAGCGCGTCGTTGATTGAAGTTGAAGGTTTAACCGCTCAACAATTGCAGGTTATCCCCAACGATCCGGTGGCGCGTTTTCATTTAAATAATGGCGCGCGACTTGAGCGCATAAACCTCAATGGTGATTTATCTAAAAAGGGTCAGCGCCAAGCCTTGGGTTGCATGGTCAATTATTTGTATGATTTAGATCAAATTGAAAACAACCACGACAAGTTTGTCAATGGGCAAGTCGTGGCTTCGCGCTCGGTTAAAGGGTTGTTGTAGTCCGTTTAATTTAAGTCTTTTGAACCACAACACTACCAATGGAATAACCCGCACCAAACGAACAAATAACACCGGTTTGTCCCGCTTCAAAATCATCTTGGTGGCGATGAAACGCGATGATAGAACCAGCCGATGCGGTGTTAGCAAACTCATCCAAAATAATGGGCGCATCGTCTTGGTTTGGGTCACGGCCAATCAGTTTGCGGGTGATAAATTGATTCATCGACATATTGGCCTGATGCAACCAAAAGCGCCGTACATCGGCGGGCTTTTTACCATGCTCGTTTAGGTGGCTAGCAATATGCTCGGCTGCCATTGGGCAAACTTCTTTAAATACTTTGCGCCCTTCTTGATAAAATAACTGATCGCGCTCAGTAGGGGCACGATCTTCTGCATGAGACATAAATCCAAAATTGTTACGAATGTTATTCGAAAACTGCGTTACACAGCGCGTACCTAGCACTTCAAAAGCACCAGCGGGCGCATCGTCTAAACGCTCTACTAAAATAGCGGTACACACATCACCAAAAATAAAATGGCAATCGCGATCTTTCCAAGCTAAGTGTGCCGAAGTAATTTCTGGGTTGACGACTAAAATTGCGCGTGATGCACCCGACTTAACTGCGTTAACGGCCATCTGAATACCGAAGGTCGCCGAAGAACAAGCTACATTCATATCAAATGCAAAACCGCCTTGCATGCCAATAGCCAGTTGAATCTCGATTGCCATCGCTGGGTAAGCGCGTTGCATGTTGGCGCTAGCGCACAAAATACCATCAACTTGCGAAGCCGTTTTCCCCGCTTTTTTTAGCGCATGCTCTGCCGCCAACATACTAATTTCGGCCATGAGGCTCAGCTCATCATCGCGGCGTGGCGTAAATTTTGGACGCATACGTGTTGGGTCTAGCACGCCCACTTTATCCATTACGTAACGCTGCTTAATGCCCGATGCTTTTTCAATAAACTCAACGCTAGAGGCTTGCAGGGCAACGCGCTCACCACTGGCAATCGCTGCGGCGTGCTCGGTGTTTTGCAAATGCACGTATTGGTTAAACGACTCAACCAATTCGGCGTTGGTAATAATGTTTGGTGGCGTGTATAGGCCGGTACTGCTGATGGCAACGCGATGCATAGGGAACTCCTCGGGTGGTTCTTGTTTTTTGCTATAACTTTAACTGGAGGGAGATTATGGCTCAAATCGCTGGGGCAGCCAAAATGGAGGCGAATTGCAACGCAAAGTTGGCTCTGGTTTGCATTGCTAACTAGGTGATCTTAAATAAAAAAATGCAACAGCAGTAAAACCGCCGTTGCATTTAATCAAACTACATTGTGCAAACCTAATTAGTCAAACTTTAAACCAGAAGCACGAATTACTGGAACCCACTGTTTTTTAAATGCAGCAATGTTCTTTCTAGTATCAGCCAAGCTAACCGAGTTTGGATCTAAAATTTTTGCAGCTAAAAACTTATCGCGGACCGATTTCATTTTCATGACTTCAGCAATTTCTTTCGCGTAAAGTTCTACTTTAGCAGTCGACATGCTGGCTTTAGCGTAGAACGAATTCCAACCCAGTGCTGACAAATTAATGCCCGACTCTTTAAGAGTGGGGATGTTAGCAATAATGCGTTTTTCGCCCGAGGTTGCCAAAATGCGAATACGACCACCTTCATGTTGCGCAAGCAAACTATCTAGCGCGTCGATCGCTACTGGCACATGGCCACCAACTAAATCGGTTAACAACGGAGCCGAACCACGGTAGCCCACAACTGGCGCTTTTACTTTTGCGGCTTCGGCCATCATTAGTGCAAAAAAGTGCGGAATACTGCCAGTGGCAGGAACGCCAAAGTTCGCTTTTTCTGCATTGGCACGCATCCACGCTAATAAATGGTTGACTTCACGTACGGGCACTGCCGCGCCGACGGCAACAGCCATCTCGTATTGAGAAACTTGGGTCACGGCTTGAAAGTCCGCGTCGACGTTGTATCCAACGTCTTTTAAAGTCTCGGGTTGAATCACGATAAGTGCAGGGTTAACTAAAACCAAGGCATCAACATCGTTGGCCATTTTCTTTAAGTTCTGCATGGCGACACGACCACCAGCACCCGTCATGTTTTCGACAATAACGTTGCGGCCTAATTTAGTCGCTAATTCGGGGGCAATAATGCGTGCGCCGATGTCTGACGAACCGCCAGCGGGGTAGGGCACGATTAAACGCAACACGTTGTCTTGCGCGCGCGCAAAGGAAGGTAAAGCGGATGTGCCGATAGCGGCTGCAGTGGCCGATAGGGCCGATACAAATTGACGTTTGTTCATAGGTACTCCAAGTTAGTTATATTTTTAGCTACAAAATTCTAGAACGCGATTCTGCCCGAATTAGCCAACGTTGCGGTGTGTTTGATGTTTGTTGGCGACAGGCGGTCGGATTTCGCACTTGCTAAGGCCGCGTAATTTATTCGCGTTAGACTTTGGTCACCAATTTTTAGAATTTAGGTTAACAAGATGCGTAAGGCAACGGCAAAAGACGCAAACGCGATCGCCCAATTTAATAGTGCCATGGCGCTAGAAACCGAAGGCAAACGCCTGATGCCGCAAGTGATTGGGGCTGGTGTCGCCAATTTTATTGCAAATCCAGAGCGAGGGTTTTATTTGGTTTGCGAAGGCGAGCTGGGCCTTAAGGCTTGCTTGATGGTCACTACCGAATGGAGCGATTGGCGTAATGGCAATTTTTGGTGGATTCAAAGCGTTTACGTCAAACCCGAGTTTCGCCAGCAAGGTGTTTACCGCGCAATGTACGAACATTTAAAAACGCTTGCATTGGCCGATGCGAATGTTTGCGGGTTTCGTTTGTATGTTGAAAAAGAAAATGTAACGGCGCAAAAGACGTATAGGTCGTTAGGAATGAGTGAAACGGATTATTTGATGTTTGAAGAGTTAAAACAAGGCGTGGAGTTTTTGTTGCCTAGTACGTCTTAGCTCTTGAAAAAAGTACGAATTATCATTTCCAAACCGAATCCGCTAATTTCTCATCTAACGCTTTGCCCGGTGCACATTCTGTCGAGTAATATCCAGCGCCATTTCCCGAATGTTGCGCGCGTTCTTGGTACATCCCGTTAAAAAAAGCTAAGCCATTTCGCTTTGCGACTGAGTCAGGTAACCCGAGTAATTTACCGGCTCGATAATAGCGTTGTACTGCTTGGCACTCAGTTATAGATTCGTTGCGTTCGCCACGCACATGCATCGCTTCGTGTGCGAATAGCGCAACACTAAACAAGTCATCGCGCGATGCACGTTTCGGGTTGTTTAGGTGGCTACGTAATTTTTTGCACCACGAATAGCCCAATACAATTTGCCCCGTTTCAAAGTTTGCATGTCCGGCAGCAAAGCCATCAGTGGTATCGAAAATAGTATCGAACAGGGTGTTGCAGTGCACGTCGACTTTGTTTGTTTCGGCAAGAATTTTTGCTTTGTCGGTTAAAAAACTTTCAAAGCGCCACAATGAATACGGTTGATAGGCAAGAGCAAAGCCAAGGGCTAAAACGCAAAAAAAGTAACCTTTGGACAGTTGTAAATCGGGAAGGTCAAAATCTTTGCGGGGAACGTATTGATGATAAATTTCCTTGGCGGCAAGCCAAAAGAAAAATGCAGCAAGCGCCAGCCAAATCATGCTGCATTATTCGGGCTGGCTGAGGGCCCAAACGGAGTTACGATAAAATTTGACGTGAATAACTTCAATGCTGTAGCGCCGGTTTAACTTGTGAATTCACAAGCTTAAGCCCACAACAATTATAAAACTGGTCAAACGGAATACTTGGAACACGAGGCCCGATTAGCGGAACCCTTTGTTGGTACAACTGCAAATTACAACAACGACTAGGCCATTACAACACTAACCATTGCAGTAACTTGAGCGGCTGCAAAAGCGACAGCGATTAAAGCGATTGAGAAGAATTCGATTTTGCTGGTGATTGTGTTCATTTTGTTTTCCTTTAAGTTTGGGTTTAGTTCACTTGGCTTCTTGCTGCGTTGCCATGATTGAACTATGCGCTTAAGGAAAACTGGCTGCATCGGGTTTGCGACGAGCCGTTGGATTTGTGGAGCGAAGTGACAAAAAGCGGGGTTTAAGTTGTTGTGCCTCTGGCACCAACGGGATTGCGCTTGAAATAGCCCTTTAGCCCTAAAAAGATCGCGTTCGCTAGCCGGGCTTGGTAGGCTTGGTCGGTTAAACGGGCCTCTTCTTGGGGGTTACTAATAAAGGCTGTTTCGATCAATATCGAGGGGATATCAGGCGAACGCAGTACCGCAAAATTGGCTTGTTCTACCCCAGCTTTATGCAGTTTGGCGAAACCGCCAACCTCACCCAGAATTGCTTTGCCCAGTCTTACAGAGTTTCGAATTTGCGATTCTGTCGAAAGATTCAATAGCACTTGTGCGGCACCCTGTTGGTTCTTCGCCAGTGAAATGCCACCGATTTCATCGGCTGAGTTCTCTTTTGTGGCCAACCATTTTGCTGCCGCACTACTAGCGCCGCGTTCGGATAATGCAAAAACTGAGGCGCCCTTTGCTCGCGGGTCAATAAACGCGTCAGCGTGAATCGATACAAATACATCGGCTTTAACGCGTCGGGCGCGGCGTACACGGTCGGCTAATTCGACAAAATAATCGGCATCGCGGGTAAGGTAGGCGCGCCAGTTGGGTTCCTGCTCGATACGTTCGCGCAGTTTTTTGGCGATCGCTAACACTACGTTTTTCTCGTAAGCGCCCCCTGCACCAATCGCGCCAGGGTCTTCGCCGCCGTGGCCAGGGTCGATAGCAATGGTAATTAAGCGCTCGACTTCGGGTTCGCGTGTTTTGGGGTTGCTGGATGGTGCCGGTGCAGGTGGCTTGCTACGGTCAACCGCTTTTGCAGGGTTGAGTAACTCTTCCAGTGGGTCTTTGGCTTGTGGTGCCGATGCAATGACTGGTGGTGTTGCTGGAGTGCTTGGTGTTGCGGATGGCTTTGCATCAGCGGTTTTGCTGTTGCCCGCTTTACTTTCCCCCGTTTTACCAACACTTCCCCTGGCCAACATTACGCTTAAAGGATCTACCTCTTGGACCGGATACAAATCAAACAGTAAGCGATGTTGATACGGCCCAATGGGAGCCACTGCAAACAACTGCGGGGTGATACCCGTTTTTAAATCGAACACTAAGCGTACAACCGTTGGCGTGTATTGCGCCACCCGAACCGACGCGATGTACGGATCGTTTGGCTGCACTTTAGCAACGATCTCTTTTATTTGCGTGTCGAGAATGGTGTCTTCTAAATCAACAAACAAGCGATCGGGGTTTTTTAAATTGTTGTACGAGAACTTTAGGGCGCGATCCAGCTCGATCGTAACTCGTGTGTAATCACGCGCAGGCCATACGCGCACGCCTAAAACCGTAGCTCCGAGGGCCAAAGGGATGTTTAGTAAGAGGCCTGCAGACGTGGCCGAGAAGGCCATTGTTTTTACTAGTTTCCGGCGCGTAAGAAACTTTACATCAGCAGTTAGATCAACACTAGATTCACTAGCGGACTTGGCCTTAGAAACAGATAACGGATTGTTTTTATAACTCATAGGGGAATAAGCTCGCTGCACAATTGCGCACCAATGTTAAGGCCGGTTGGCGACCCGGCGCTGTAACGCAGCGAACGGGTTAAGGTATCTTCAGATACCGTTAAGTGTAATTCTAAATCGGCCGGAGGAAGTAATTCGCGGGCTTGCTCGGGCCACTCGGCAATCACCAAGTTGGACGCCACGAACAATTCGGCAAAGCCCGCATCGGCCCACTCTTGTGGATCGGTCATGCGGTAAAAATCGAAATGCGAAATAACCAAGCCATTAACTTCGTAAGGCTCTAGCAAGGCGAAGGTGGGGCTTTTAATGCGGCCCGTTACGCCGAGGCCTTGCAACAAAGCGCGTGCCACTGTGGTTTTTCCAGCGCCTAAGTCACCTTGCAAATACAGTCTAAAATGCTCAGCTTGCTGATTGGCTCTTGCTTGCGTAAAAAGCACGGCCAAAAGCGCACCAAGTTTTTCGGTTTGCGCTGAGTCGGCGAGCAGGTATGCTTGTTCTTCTGGATTTTCTTGCACAATGACTTTCAATCAACTAAGCCTGTGGGCTCGCGAACTGGGTTTTTCCTCGGTCGGTATTGCAGATACCGACCTTTCAGTGTCGCCTTCTAAATCGAGTGATGCGGTTGATTCAGTAGCAACGGGTTTAAATCAGTGGCTAGCGGCGAACTTGCACGGAGACATGGATTATATGGCGCGCGGGGCAGCTGCGCGGCTCGATCCAACGCTTTTAGTGCCGCAAGCCCGACGCGCCATTATGGTGACCATGGACTACACACCCAACGACGCAGCGTGGGTAGATCAGGCATGGGATAACTTGCATGATGACGAGCGCGCCTATGTTGCACGTTATGCGCTGGGGCGCGATTATCATAAAGTAGTGCGTAGCCGATTACAAAAATTAATGACTAAAGTTGAGAGTGAGTTAAAACAACAGCAAACGCAAAAGCTGACGCAAGAACGCGAACAACCTAATCAACTACAGTACCGAGTTTTTTGTGATTCTGCGCCGGTGATGGAAGTTGAGCTTGCGACTCGCGCGGGCCTTGGTTGGCGTGGTAAGCACACCCTAATGCTATCGCGTGAACAAGGGTCGATGTTTTTTATCGGCTCGATCTTAACCAATTATCCGTTTGAAACTACGCCACCGACTTCGAGCCATTGTGGTTCGTGCAGCCAATGTATCGACGTTTGCCCGACTCAGGCTATTGTTGCTCCGCACCAGTTAGACGCAAGGCGCTGCATTAGTTACTTGACCATAGAGCACAAGGGCGCAATCGATCTTAGTTTGCGGCCATTAATGGGTAATCGCATTTATGGTTGTGATGATTGCCAGTTAATTTGCCCGTGGAATAAGTTCGCGCAAAAACCATCTGTCCCCGACTTTGCCGCGCGCCACAATTTAGACGGGGTTGGTCTTACCAATTTGTTTGCCTGGACAGCCGAAGAATTTAATACACGCATGGAAGGCTCAGCAATTCGTCGAATTGGGCATGAACGTTGGTTACGTAATATTGCGGTGGCTTTGGGTAATTGCAAATCGCAAGCCGCCGATAGTTTGTTGCCCGTTTTAGCGACTAGACTTAATCATGATAATGCAATGGTTGTAGAGCATGTGCAATGGGCAATTGATCAACAACAGGCTAGGTTAGCGGGTGTGAATACTAAAGCTAAAAAGGCCGCACTTTGAGCACCGTAAAAGTACCTAAAATTAATGCGCCAGAAGCGCCATTAATTTTAGACTTCACAACCGCGTTGTGGTTAGAAGATGGGCTAAGCAAAAATTCGATTGCGGCTTATCAACGTGACTTAGGGCAACTCTCGACATGGGCGAAAGTACAAAACAACAATCTATTAAAACTTGATAATCCTGCTATTCAACAATACATCGCACAACGCTTTGGCGGCGGTACTGCCACCAGCAGTAACCGACGCCTCACCGTCATTCGGCGGTTTTTTCAATGGGCCATTCGACAAGGTTTAACCGATGTCGATCCAACTATCGATTTACGTTCGGCAAAACAAGCGCCGCGCATTCCACAAACACTAAGCGAAGCGCAAGTAGAAGCGTTAATAACAGCACCCAATATCGAAACATCGCTCGGGCTGCGAGATCGAGCAATGCTAGAGACACTTTATGCTACCGGGCTGCGGGTAAGCGAATTAGTCGATTTAAAAACCTTGTCGGTAGCTCTAAACGAAGGTGTTGTTCGCGTTATTGGTAAAGGCAATAAAGAGCGCATGGTGCCGTTAGGCGAAGAAGCGCGTAGTTGGATTGTAAAATTTTTAAAACAAGGCCGCCCAGCGTTGTTAAATGGCAAAACTTGTGACGCACTGTTTGTTACCCAACGAGCCGATGGTATGTCGCGCCAAATGTTCTGGAACCTAATAAAAAAATATGCCTTTTTGGCTGAGATTCATGCGCCCTTGTCACCCCACACTTTACGTCATGCGTTTGCAACGCATTTGTTAAATCACGGGGCCGATTTGCGCGTAGTGCAATTGTTGTTAGGCCATGCCGATATTTCTACAACCCAAATTTATACGCATGTTGCGCGCGAACGTTTAAAGCAACTACATGGGCAACATCACCCCCGTGGGTAAGCTCGCTTTGAAATTTAAAAACAATAAAAAGGAATAGTTTTGTGGCTAAAGCCCATGTTTCAGAGACTCCAGCAACTCAATTTTTAAAGCGCCATAAAGTTGAGTTTACGGAACACATTTACGATTATGTCGAGCATGGCGGTACAGCCGAATCTGCGTCTCAGTTAGGTGTTAGCGAGCACCAAGTTGTTAAAACATTGGTCATGCAAGATGAATCAGCCAAACCGCTAATTGTCTTAATGCATGGCGATAAAAAAGTATCTACAAAAGCGCTAGCTCGGCAAATTCCGTGTAAATCAGTCGAGCCTTGTAAGCCCGAGGTTGCCAACCGACACAGTGGTTTTTTAATCGGCGGTACCTCACCCTTTGGGACGCGCAAAGCAATGCCCGTATTTGTTGAAAAAACCATCTTGGCTTTAGATAAAATTTATATCAATGGAGGTAAGCGTGGCTTCTTAGTGGGCATCACGCCGTCTATACTGACTGCGGTGCTGGGCGCGCGGACAGTGCAGTGCGCTAACGAAGAAATTTGAAAAAGCTGGTCTAAAAGGAACTGTTAATTTTGGGTACTTATATTTTTGTAGTCACCTTGGCCTATTTGTTAGGGTCGATTTCGTTTGCGGTGTTGGTCAGCTTTGCAATGGGCTTAAAAGACCCGCGCACCTACGGTTCGGGTAACCCTGGCGCGACCAACGTTCTGCGCTCGGGCAATAAAATTGCGGCCGTACTTACCTTGTTGGGCGATGGTTTAAAAGGGTGGTTAGCCGTGTATTTAGCCTACCGCTATGCCGCCGAGTACAACTACGGCGTCATTACGATCGCCTTCGCTGCGTTAGCGGTTTTTTTAGGGCACTTGTTTCCTATTTATCATCGCTTCAAGGGCGGTAAAGGCGTTGCCACTGCAGCCGGTGTTTTGTTTGCCATCGATTGGCGGTTGGGTGCATTAACGCTAGGCGCTTGGATATTGACCGTACTTATTACAAAAATGTCGTCGGCCGGCGCTATCGTTGCAGCGGTGTTAGCGCCGGTGTTTTACCTCATGCTGTATCAGCCCAATTCAACGGCTTTTGTTGTTGGTTTAATTTCAGCGTTTTTAGTTTGGCGACACTCGGCAAACATCGAGCGCATGATTGGTGGGAAAGAACCCAAGATGGGTGCAAAGGCTTCGGGAAGTGCAGTGGGGAAGGCATCTGCAACCGCCGCCAACCCGTCAGCAATAGGAAAAAACGGCTCAACTAAAACCAATAAAAAGAGCAAGTAGCATGGTGCGCTTTGGTATTGATTTGGGCGGCACAAAGACCGAACTAATAGCGTTAGATGCAAGCGGCAAGCAACTAGATCGATTTCGAACGCCCACGCCCAGTCACACCTACGAAGCGTTGGTACAAAATATCGTTGCAATGGTGCATCAAGCACAATCGAATTTGGCTTTAACCGATTCGCAAACGAGCCTTGGTGTGGGTATTCCCGGTTCTCTATCTGCAATCGACAACACGGTACGCAATGCAAATACCGTGGTACTTAATGGTCGCCCGTTACAGGTCGATTTGCAGCAACTATTAAAGCGGCCCGTTGCTATTCAAAATGATGCCAATTGCCTTGCACTAAGCGAAGCAACAGATGGCGCTGGCGCTAACGCAGACGTCGTGTTTGCGGTGATTTTAGGAACTGGTGTGGGCGGCGGGTTGGCGGTTAATAGACAAGTGATTGCCGGTCGCAATAGAGTTGCCGGTGAATGGGGCCACAACCCCTTGCCGTGGCCGCAAGACCAAGAACGACCCGGCCCAAATTGCTATTGCGGTCGCAATGGGTGTATCGAAACTTGGCTAAGTGGTCCAGGGTTTGCTGCTGATTTTAGAAGGGCTCGTTTGTTGGTGGTTGACGCCAGCAGTGGCGATGCAGCCTTAAAAGCCCCCGATATTGTGGCGGCAAGCCTAGATCAAGCCCACCCGCTTTTCAGCCATGCCCAAGCCGCTTTGATGCGTTACGCTGATCGTCTGGCCAGATCATTCGCAGGCGTCATTAATATTTTAGACCCCGATATTATTGTAATTGGGGGTGGCATGAGCAATGTCACAAGCCTTTATCCAATGGTCGCAAAACTGTTACCAAGCTATGTCATTGGTGGGCAGTGTTCTACTCCGCTGGTTCAAGCGCAGCACGGCGATTCATCGGGCGTTCGTGGTGCTGCTTGGTTACCCAACATTGTGACTTAGTTCACATAGTCCACCACTTGTGTACTAGCGCTGCCCGTAAGGCGGCCTTTAGTATTCTTTTTCATCGCCCCGTAACACAATCACGTTAGGGTGATAGCTTGTCGTATGAGTAAACATTGAAACGTCGCTATCCTAAACAAGGGGCTGGTCATGTGGGTTTGGATATTTTCAGGAGTTGCAACAACTGCGCTAGTCAGTCTGGTTGCATGGTTCGTTTTGCGCCGCACGGGTCGCGTCGGTTTAAACGCTTGGTCTAATACTATGATTTGTGCCGAAAACGAACGTGCTGCTGAATACGCAGAATACCCAGGTTCGGTTGCCCGTACTTTGTAATTTTAGTTAAAGCTGGTTCATAGCCCAACGGGGCTTTACATCAAACCCAGCGAGCGCGCTTTGCGCAACGGTAGTTCTCCAATCTAAACCCTTTTGCATCGCATCTTGCACCCGTAGCGCGGCTGCAAACGCAATCATTGCGCCGTTATCCGAACATAGTGCCAAGGGCGGAAAAAACACCCGCGCCCCTAATTTTTTAGCGCCTCCCAGCAACTTTTCCCGTAACGCTAAATTTGCACTGACGCCACCGGCAACGACTAACGTTTTAAAGCCAGTTTGCTCTAGTGCCTTTAAGCACTTTGCACTAAGCACATCAACAATAGCGGCTTGCACTTCTGCTGCTAGGTCCGGGTAATCGGTTGGCATTACCACATCGCGTTTAATGGTAGTTAATACGGCCGTTTTTAAACCACTAAAACTAAAGTCTAAATCGGCCGAATGCAATTTAGGTCGGGGCAATTTATAGCGACCTGGTTTGCCTTCTAAGGCTAGCTTTG
Organism: Betaproteobacteria bacterium; assembly: GCA_031429355.1. Classification (GTDB taxonomy): domain Bacteria; phylum Pseudomonadota; class Gammaproteobacteria; order Burkholderiales; family Burkholderiaceae_E; genus JANOZM01. Next base: position 62,089 of record JANOZM010000005.1, read on the forward strand.
CAATCGCAGGGCCACCGGGGTAACTTAAGCCCATTAGCTTAGCGCTTTTATCAAATGCTTCACCGGCTGCATCATCAACCGTATCACCTAGCAACGTGTATTGCCCTATAGCATCTACCTGCAATAGCTGCGTGTGTCCGCCGCTAACTAATAAACTCACAAACGGAAAATTAGGTTTTTCGGCATCCAGTAAAGGCGACAATAAATGCCCCTCCATATGATGGATAGGAATTAGCGGAATGTTTAACGCGTGGGCAATACCGGTTGCAGTTGCGGCACCCACCAACAATGCGCCTGACAAGCCCGGCCCTTGCGTAAACGCCACGGCCGAAATTTGCGAACGATCAATACCCGTTGCTGCTAGCAATTCTTCTGTTAGCGGGATGACGCGGCGGATGTGATCGCGCGAAGCCAGCTCGGGCACAACGCCACCATAGCGTTCGTGCATTTGAATTTGCGAGTGCAAACGGTGCCCAAGCAAACCCTTATCCAGATCGTAGAGCGCGACGCCTGTTTCGTCGCAGGAGGATTCAATGCCAAGAATAATCATAGCTAATAGTTTAACGGTTTTGCTCGCGTATGATGATTGCTTAGAAATTCAACAATGTGATTTAAGAATGCGATTGAAGTGAAACCAGAGTTTGATGTCATAGTGATTGGTGCCGGCGCTGCGGGCATGATGTGCGCTGCAGTAGCCGGCCAACGCGGCGCGCGCGTTGCCTTAATAGACCATGCCGAACGCATCGGCGAAAAAATTCGCATTTCGGGCGGTGGGCGCTGCAACTTTACTAACGTAGGGGCGGGCGTGCACGCAATGGTCGGGCAAAACCCACGCTTTGCGAGATATGCATTAAACGAATACAAGGCCAGTGATTTTATTGATTTGATTAAAAGCCACCGCATTGGTTTTCACGAGAAACATAAAGGCCAATTGTTTTGTGATGATTCGGCGCAAAATATTATTGATATGTTGCGTGCCGAATGCGCTAAAGGTTCGGTGCAGTGGTTTAACCCTGTAAGCGTCGATTCAATTCAAAAGTCAGAGGCTAGCGAAGCATGGTTTCCATTTAGCTTGCAAACTGCCGCGGGCACTTTGTTATGCAAAAATTTAGTCATCGCTTCGGGCGGGTTATCCATTCCAAAAATTGGTGCCACCGATTTCGGCTATAAAATCGCCAAGCAATTTGGCTTAAAACTAATTGAAACCCGTCCTGCTTTAGTGCCCCTTACGTTTGATGCCAATGAATGGCAACACTTTGTACCGTTAGCAGGTGTGGCGCTACCCGTGCGAATTACCAGCGCCGATGGCGGCAAATTTGACGAAGACTTATTGTTTACCCATCGCGGCATTAGTGGCCCCGCCGTATTGCAAATTTCAAACTACTGGAACCCCGGCAAACCACTCAGTTTAGATTTTAGTTTTGGTCAAGACTTCGCCAGCGAATGGATCGCCCAAAAAAACCAAAGTGGTAAAACTTTGCTAAACACCATTGTGCAAGGCGCAGACGGACAGCGGTTTGCAAAGCAACTGGTACAACAATGGTTAGTGGTTCAAGGAATGTCCGAACTACAAGACAAACGCCTAACCGAAGTACCCGATAAATCGCTACGCAAACTGCACGAAAGTTTACGTAACTGGCAGCTAACCCCCGACGGCACCGAAGGCTACAAAAAAGCCGAAGTAACCCGCGGTGGAGTGGATACCAACGAACTCGATCAACGCAGCCTACAAGCCAAGCGCGTGCCGGGGCTGCATTTTATTGGCGAAGTGGTTGATATTACGGGTTGGTTAGGCGGGTACAATTTTCAGTGGGCTTGGTCTAGCGGAGTTGTTTGCGGGAAGGCTATGACGCTGGGTTCCCTAACATAGCTGAGTTTCTTTGCTGGGCTACGCTTGGATCGGGTCGTTACGACTGCTTCGGCTCATCGTGGTTCGACTGATCTTCCGCTTGCTGCTCCCGCTGCACAAAGCTGCGCACGCCATGCTTGGCTTCTACCATGACGTAAACGCTAGCGAGCCCCTCTTTGGCAAGCACATCGACTTGAGTTAATACGTTAGAAGGGTGTACGGCTGCAGCGCTAGCGGCGTCCGCTCCAACGGCGCAATCAAAATCCCAATAATCAACCTCGGGTGGCAGCTCGATTGCACGGCAGCGTTTGAAGTATTTTCGAATATCGTGTTTTAAGGCATCAAGCAGGCGGTCTGCGTTTTTGCCTTCAACGATTAGGGGGTAAGTTTTTTTCATAAGCCGCAGATGGTATCGTTGTTTTCGTAGTTAAAGTTAACCAACGCCACTGCGGTTTATGTTTAATTGACTCAGTCCTTAATGATTCGGCTTATTGTCGCTGGATTTGTTAGGTGTTTCCGAATCTTGGGTCGTTGCACTTATAGGTGGCGCAATTTTTGTACTCGGTGACTGAACAACTTCTTGCGCTTTGTTTGTTGTGCGCTTTTTAAAAAATTGCATAAGGCCTCCACCAAACACTGCGGCGCCTAGCAGAATCACCTTTGAGAACTTCGCCAAAAACGCTAGCACGACTGCAACTAAACCAAGTTTTTTTCCGGCTACGCCAACCACTAAAGCCGCAAGGCCATACTCGGCAATTTTGTCGGTTTTCGAATCAAAGTCGCTGTAGCGTTTGCCGTCAGCAAAATTTAATTGGCTAAGCAATTGAGTGGCAATTGGTTTGTTCTGAGGTAGATCCTTTAAGTCAGTAACCAAGTTCAAACTAAAATACCCCTCGCGCCCTAACATATACGTGTTGTAGTTAACCCCTAAATCATCGGTTGTCGGCGCGCCTTGATCTTTACTTGACATAGCCCAAACTAAGCGGTGGGTTTTCGCGTCGTAGACTGGCTTTTCGGCCCACCCAACAATTTCCATTGGGCTGACACCCATCTTGATACGTTCCGGGTTTGAAGCCTCCGTACCATCGCGAAAGCTTTGCATCATTTCTTCGACGTTCCAATTTTTTGCATCATCGTCTTTAATGTAACCACTTTTCTCAAAGCGCACCGTTACAAACCAACTCCCCGGCGCGGTTGGAAAAATGATGCCGGCTAAATCGGATCGGTCGCCCGGATTACCCATTGCATTCATCACACGAGCGGCATACGGCTGCGGAATAAAGAGCGTGTTTTCGGGCATTTTGATAACGCCCTGTTCAGCCAATTTCACTTCCGCTGGCCCCTTCTGACCAGCTTGCATAGCCTCTTGAAAGACCTTGTTAGCTTCGGCTCTTCGGTCGGCTTCGCTGACAGTGGGTTGTGCGAATGTAGGCGTAAGCGTTAACAGCATTGCAAAGCTTGCTAAAAAAGCGAACGTACGGGTGCGAAACTGATTTGAGAAAGCCCTATTCATTTGCATATTGCATCTTTCAAATATTTATCGGCTTGAATGTTACCTGTCAAACCTCGAAAACAGAAGAATATAAATCTCCGGCGGACCTAGCCCACGATTAATGGTAGTTTGCCCTTCGTGTAGCGATGTTTTGTTTTCAGACGGAACCGTTAACCAGTGATCATTATTGGTCGATGCCAAAAACCCGTAAGGCTCATACTTTGGCCGAAGTTTTTACTACCGCGCGAAAGCAAAGTAACACCCGCATTTCGTCAACAAAGTAATGAGCAATGATGCCTGCAGTTACGCGGTTAATTCCTGATTTCCGACCGACTAAATTTGTGCGATTATTACGGAGATCAATTTCCCAAAGAATAATGCACATGCGTACTTTTTTAATCTGTTTAGCGACTGCAATTAGCGTGATCGCAACTTCTGCGCCAATTTATGCACAGGGTGTTTTTGATTTAGGCAAAATCGCCAAGTCAGTAGCTACTGGGCCAACCGCTGCTCCGGCGCAACCAGGGCTGGTCGCCCCAACTCCTTCGGCTACCAACATAGCCCAATTGACGTTTAAGCCCTCGCCGGTCGTTAGAAAAAAAGTGATTGACGAATTTGTGAAAGGCTTAAAGGCCCTTAAGCCCGAGGTGGGTGCCGAAATGGAAGCTAGTTTCAAAAAAACCGATGTGATTGCTGAGATTACGAAAGGGCTAGCGGGCTACGGATTGAAGGCCGACAATATGGCCGATGCTTACGCCTTTTACTTAATGACCGCATGGATGGGAGCGCAGGGGCGCACTGACGATTTCACGTTGGCACAAGTGTCAGGTGTGCAAAACATGGTGCGCACTACCATTGCAAGTAATAAAGAAATATTGGCCCTTGAGGATTCTAAAAAACAGTTCTTTGCCGAATCGCTTCTTTTGCAAGGGTTAATCAACGACGAGATGACCAAAGCTGTCGCAAATGATCCTGCCTTAAAGGCTAAAGTAATTGGCGATTTAAAAACGGCAGCCAAAGAACTCAACATTAACTTGGATGCCTATTCATTAACGCCAACGGGTTTGGTGCGTAAGTAAACTCTATAAACGAAATTTGTAATGATTAAACTGACTAGCTACCAAACGGTGTTTTTACAAATTACGCTGCTGCTATTGATGCTGCTTCCCTTATCGGCGATTGCCGAAACGACCGAATTTTCCAAACAAGTCACATCAGCATTACCAGACTGGGAAGCGCAAAAAATACGTCGCGGCATTACGCGTTTGCATCCACAACAATTTAATGAATTCGCCGATGTTTACTTGCGACTTTTCCCAGAAGAAATGTCGTTTACCCGCGCTCCTTTAGTGGTGCTTAAAAGTCATTTTTCAGGCGCCACATATAGCCCAAATAGTGGCGATAAATCGGTACAGTTAGAAAAGCTTGTAGAAACTAGCCCGGGGCTCTTTTCAGTTTCGCATCGTTGGACCGAGGGCTTCAGTCGAATGACCGGGTTTTGGGGGTTGGTTAAAACAGTGAATGACACTTACATTCCGTTTAACGCGCAGTGCAGGCTTGAGAACCCTAAGTACGATGGACGTTATACCGAGGATGGTTGTATTAAATCCGTCGTCACTGCGCTAGTGCTGTTGCAAACCAAAAAACTAAAATTGCCTGAACCCGAAACACCTATCGAAGTGGCTGGGTACACCAGTCAATATAGCAAATCGGGCCTAACCATAGCCAACAATGGTAGTGATAACGGCATACGCAAAGTCATTTTGTACGTTACGCCACCGCGAAATATTTCGACCGATCAATTGCCTGCGGTTTTGCAGCAGTTTTCAGACAGCATTGTGCACGATGATGATTACGCCAATAAGCATGCGGGAACGATTCGATCGGTGGGTACAACAACGGACCCTTGGTTGCGCCGCGAATTTCCCAGAGCGATGGAAGGGCCATCCATTCAAATGGTTGGTACGCAAACCACGCCTGATGGCAAAATTGTTTTAATTGGTATTCGCTGTCCGAATGAAGGGTGGGCTGGTACTTGCTCGTACGGTGTTGAGCAAGCGAAGTTACAAATTCAGTCCGGCCAAATGGAAGCCCGTCGGCAAAAAATACTAGTCGCACAAGTAGTACCTATTCCTAGCAAAGGCATAAAGACGGCCCAAGTATTAGGAATTTACGGGCAACATAAAGTTAACGGAATCAACGCGTATTTTGATACCTATCTTTTTTTAAAAGACGGTACAGTGACAGAAGACACCAGCCGTGCACCAATCTATCTTGATCCCGAAGTCGAGCGAAAAAAAGAGCCTAGCAAATGGGGGCGATGGAAACGTAGCGGAACTGATATGGTTATTGTTTGGGACGCCGGTGGCACTGAGAAAATTGCCGCAACAACCGACAATATGCAAATTGGCGGCCAGCCAGGTATGAAATTAAACGGCACATTTGGCAGTATTGCCAGCGGCAGTACCGGCGCTGGTGGTGGATGGGTTAGCCGCAATTACTATACTTTTTATCCTGACGGCACTTTTAAAAACGACCGTAGTAGTTCATTTGCGGTTGGCGCGTTCTTGCCCAATGGTGATGTTGGGCCCACGCAAGTCGCCTCGGGAGGCGGTAGCGCCAGCAACAAAGCGCGTTACGAAATTGATGGCTACACGATCAGCTTTATTTATCCGGATGGCCGAATTGAACGAGAAGCGTTTGCTGTCTGGGCCAAAGATGGCGGCAAAGCAAGCCCAGCGCAGGTGTTTATTGGCGGGTCGTCGGTTACCCTTAACTTAGAGGGAAAATGAACGTTGCATATCCTCGGGTTACACTTTAGCTACACATTTATAAAAGGTGGATTTACTCAAAAGTTACATTGATTGTCCCCCACTTGTCGCATCTTTTAAACGATAGCCAGTTTTTTTCCTCGTCGAGTCTACATTGCTAAACTGTTATGCGGTAACCAAGATTTTTCTCAAAAGCGTTGCTTGGGTTGGTGTTTTTATGTGTTTTTCGCACGGCTACGCGCAGCCGACCGGAAATGATCCAAAAGCCAGCGCAATACGCGAATCGATACAAGTGTTTAATAATTTCACTAATGCTGCTAATGTCATTGGGGACAATCATGTCACGCCAGTTGCGCTTTGGCAGCTTATTAATTATTGTCCGGTCGAAAATAGCACCGTTACTGAAGCAGTTACAGACCTTAAGGCAGTGGACCTTCTAGTTCAGATATTGCGCAATGTTGAGACAGCGCGGCATGCTGATTTCTTGAGGCAATGCTTGTCAAAGGCTTTGCAAGCTTTGGGGCCCTACAATAGTTGGATAGAGAATAAAGAATACCTTTCATTGACTGGAGGCAATCTCAAGGAGCCCCTAGGTGGAATTGGATTGCAATTTAGTCAAAAAACAATCATTGCAAAGGTTTTGGCTCCTATTGAAGGAGCGCCGGCTGATTTAGCGGGCATTCTTTCCGGCGACGAAATCATCAGCGTCGATGGAAAATCGATGACAGGTGTTTCCGTTGATGACTTGCTCAATCTGTTGCGCGGCGATGTCGGTAGCTCGGTGTTACTGACCATAAAGCGCGCAGGTCAACCACAGTTGTTAAATTTTACGGTTAAAAGAACTGTTGTGTTACAGAAATTTTCTGCAACCAAACTTTTGGATTCAGGCATCGCTTATGTAGCGCTTACTAATGTGACAAATAATTCGGTGAAAGATATAAGGACCGAATTAACGGCTGCGCGACGCAACTATCAAAAGCCCTTGGCCGGAGTAGTGATCGATCTACGCTTTAGTCAAGGTGGGCTGTTTTACGAGAGCTTAAATCTTGCTGCTTGGTTTGTACCGGAAGACGCAGTTATTGCAATTTATAAAAGGCGCGCAAACCCTAAAGAAGCTTTAACGAGCAAAGGGTTACGCGATATTTTGCGCAACGGTTATCTTGGTCTCGAATCACCATTTGCCGATGAGTTAAGAGCGGTTCCTGTTTCGGTGTTAATTGGCCCAAATACTGCCTCGGGTGCTGAAATTGTTGCGGCCGCCTTACAAGATTATTCTCGTGCAAAGGTACTTGGTGAAAAAAGTTTAGGCAAAGGGACGGTGGAAACAATTTTTCCTGTTTCTGATCGACGAGAAGCCATACGATTAACCACGGCATATATCGTCAGAGCAAACGAAATCGCGATTGAAGGCGTTGGTGTGATCCCGGATGAAATCATTGTGACTACGACTACTCCTAACCTATTGCCACGTAAAAATGAGCTGGGTTCACTCAATGACAAAGCGATTGCGCGCGCAGTCGAGCTATTGAAATCTAAGGTGACTCAATAGGAAAGTCTGCAATCAAACGCCGGTCATTTCTTATTTTGCAAACCGCATCGGCAGTGGTTTGTACTTATTAAAATTACAATATTAGTGCTTGTTTCAAATCGCTGTGTTCAAAAGCACTTGCCATACGGTTTATCTCAGATGCTTTCGCGCCGGCGCTTGCTGCAACTTTGCGCCAATCCTTGGTAACCCGAGCGACTTCTTTAATCACTAATCGCGCCGCGGTCAGGTTTAAACCAAAGTAGCCGCATGCGCTTTGCAATAGATCGAGCGAACAGGTTGCTTCATCGAGATCGATATTGGTTGATAGCACCCTCGCTTTTAGATCTGTAGGAACAGGGTTTAGATCGTATGCCGGAGATAAACGCCATCCGCCTTTGCTAGTCAACAAGAATCCATGATTGCGTAGGTGATCATCAACGTTGGAAATCAGGACATTGAATACAACTCTTCGATAGAGCTCAATCGCGTCAATCTTTGCATGCGCACCATGCTGCGTTAACACATCGACCAATTCTGGGTAGGAGCCACGCTGCCCATCGCGGTGGCCTGACATGGCCATGGCTGATAAAAAAGGAATGCGAATGTTGCTCGAACGATCAAAGCGCGTGGAGAGTAAGACCGCGCGCCCCGCTATTTTTAGCAATGCATGCTGAGCTGTTTTAATGCCTGCAAGATTTGCCAGTTGAAGCGCAATTTCTTCCCAAGTTTCGACGCTATATTCGTCGTTTTCTTTGGGGAATTTCGCAATCGATAACGCGCCATTGTTATCAAGCACTGAGGCTTTTGGGCGAGCACCACCTAGTGAGGAGCCAGGTGCAAAGATCATTTGTAAATCTTCGTCACTTTCCTCATCGCGCAAAATTCGGTCACTCGATTGCAACAATCTTGCCAGATCTAGTAATGCTGGTACGCCTTGTTCGTTTTGGGCGAGAAATACCTTTTCACCCGCATACTTGAATCGTAGTGCGCCAAGTCTAGTGAAGTCAGTAACGCCCAGAAGATAATCGGTTTCCATTAAAGTCCGAACGGATCGAGCTTCGCGTTGTGCAGTACGACGTTCTGCACGCTGCATCAACCGTCGACCCCATGCGTCCGGTGCTGAATCGCTAATCGAACCGAACAAGGTGCTTCCTTGCGCAGGTGCGAAGCTGCCCCGGGTTAATGGCAATGCAGGTTCAAGCGCGAAACGATTTGGGTTAGCAAGCCAAGTATCTGAATACTCGAACACAAATGTCTCGTTGCCACGCGCGCGATTGATGTGGCCTAATCCAACCAGGGTGCGAGTATCGGCCCGCTCGATATGTACTTCTAGATCACTCACGTTAAATACCTTTAGTGCGTGTTTTTAGATGCACTCGTTTAGGTAATGCGGCGCTAGACATGGCCTGGCCTACGGTGTCATTGCTGATGGCGGCAAGCCCTGTTAAGCCATCGAGCAAACCTAATGCGTGTAAAACAGCTGCGTAAATGCCGATACCAACGCCGGGGTCGCCTTGTTCAATTCTTTGCAATGTAGATCTCGATGTAAAAGCCCGTTCAGCAATGATGGACATTGGTAATTGCCGCCGTTTGCGGGCATCCCGAATATCGTTCCCGAGCGTGCGCATGGCGCGTTGAATCGCGGCCGAAGGGTGGTGAGGGGTTGGCATTTTGTAGCCTTTGTGATACAGAAAAACTATTAATGTAGCACGATGATTGCTTTATTACAAGAGGTTATGCTCTGATAACCCTAAATTAATAGGTCCGGCTTGGTTGCCTAAACAACGCAAACAAGTGGTTGGTTGTCATATCGTAAAGTTATCAAAAGATCGGTGCTTGGACTAAGCGAAGGCTCACCGTTGGGTCAGGCAAGTGGCGAAAAGAAACTATATAAGCGCAAAGTTATGCGCAAGCATGGCGCCGCCAGCCAGCTTTGCTGCCGGACTGGCAACCGGTGTTGCGCTAAAAATGTCCATTGCCTTTTGAGCATCAGCTCCCATTTTACGTGCCATGCCCAGTAGCTCCGCTAGACCAGCAACGCCTGTGCCGTTACATTACCCGCCCAGTGTTGGCTAACGATCGGATCAAGATCAACGCGAAAGGGCCGGTGGAGCTCAAACTAAAGACCCCATGGCGCGATGGCACCACGCATCACGTGATGTCGCCGTTGGAGTTTATGCAAAGGCTGGCGGCATTGGTGCCACGACCACGATTGCATTTGATTCGATTTCATGGGGTACTGGCACCGAATGCGAAGTGGCGCTCGAAGGTCGTGCCGCAAGCGCCACCCCGAGCGCCAGCGCGTGGACAAATAGCGGTCTGAAGCGTCAAGTGTAAAAACTAAAGCAACACCCAAAGATGTCAGCCCAAATATTCTGGCTGTGAAGGCGGCTGGCTGAAATGCGAATTGCAGTCGATTGAGGCGGATTTTGAGCAGTGCTTTTGTGCGAGCACAGCCGTTTTGCTGATGCAATCACGCAGATGAGCCGTCATGCAACAAAGTCAGATGCTTGTTTCGTGACGTAACATGATCGGCGCGACTGTAAAAGGGCTTTTAAATTACCTATCCGCCAAAAGGAATTGAGCGCCCTTTCTCAATTGGTTTATCGTTTCTCAGGCCATAGTCACCCTAGAGTTAATGGGGCTGGCGATATCTTGAGTGATAACGCTTCGGGCGGTGACCGCGGCGTACTTGGAATTTTTAATCAACCCAAAGACTTGGAATTCCCGAACACTGGAGTGCAACACAGTCGATTGACGTAACCGAAAAAGTGGCAGCAATCGCTTTAGTGACTAACGAAGGTTTGGCGGATCTTGTGTCAAGCGGAGTAACGTTAACTAAAGATCAGGCGCTACGCAAACATACTGAATGTTCGGCAAAGGACGTAAGCCTAGTATTATGTAAGATTGAGAGCGCGCTTTTATCATCTAACCTTTAAATATTCTGCATCTAATCGATATCAGTTTTTTCGCACTAACTGAAAGCAATGCTCAACCTTGTACTAACCCAACAGCTTGAGCGGGCTTGATAATGGGAATGCCTTGATACGAGCCGTTGAGATGATCAAAATGTCGATCGCCTGTGACGATGAAATCAGCATGACCTGCTAAAGCGCAGGCAAGCACATGATCATCATCGGTGTCGTTGGGGATGATGCGAGGGACGTGTGCTGGCGTTACGATGTCGGCCATAAGGCGCACATTGTTCACGAACTGTGATGCGCTTAAGTCAAAGCGTTCGAAGTATTTGTTGAACTTCTCACGAGTGAGTACTTCGGTCAGTTCATCGATTAAGACAGGGCTGATGACGAGCTCAAAAGATTGAGCTCGAGCTTGATTAAACAATCGTCGCGGAGGCCCGTTGGCCGACGTAACTGCCGAAATAAAAATATTGGTATCCAGCACTAGGCGCATGCGCTTAGTATTCCGTTAGGCGATACGGTTGGCGCGTGCTTGCCGTACCGCTTGAATCTCGGCATTGATTTCCTCATCGGACATGGGTGTTAAGTTTAAGGAATCGATCTTGGCAAGCGATTCACCTAGCCGCTGTGCAGCGGCAGCCCGAGATTCACGCATGGTGAGGAACTCCACAAAACTCTCAACCTCTGCTTGTCGTTGAGCGGGAAGGTTCCGAAGCTTTTGAATGAGACGTGGTTCGACGTTAAACATGGTTGTTGCTCCTTTATGCATTTGGGCGCGATTGTTGCGCGATAACGGTATCAAGCATTTGTGTCACAAATCGTTGCTGTGTTTTAGGCATTTGCGCAATGGCTTCGATCTGTTGTTGCCACCGAGGCACAGGGCCACGTTTGCGTGTAGTGGTGTCTTCGGTATGCCTAAACAAATCTTCTAAAGTTACGGCCAATATTTTAGCGACAGTGGGTAGTGCGGAAACTGGAATGCGCCGACGGCCAACCTCATAAGCTTGCACAGTTTGCTGAGAGACATCAAGCGCCTCGGCTAATTGTGTTTGGGTGACGCCATGGGATTTGCGCTGCGCTGCAATCCGGGTGCCTAAATTGATAAAAAACTCTCGCTCGTCGGTGCTAATGGCCATTTGGCAGTACTCGTATTTTGCGCTGATTAATTAAGCTATTTCAAAACGTTGTAATTTAACTCCAAATCGTAGTGTACTTTATTCCAACCAAACATGAAGCATTTCTCATAAAAATTAAAGACGCCATGGCGCGATGGCACCACGCATCACGTGATGTCGCCGTTGGAGTTCATGCAAAGGCTGGCGGCATTGGTGCCACGACCACGATTGCATTTGATTCGATTTCATGGAGTACTGGCCACCCCGAGCGCCAGCGCGTGGACAAATAGCGGTCTGAAGCGCCAAGTGTAAAAACTAAAGCAACACCCAAAGATGTCAGCTCAAATATTCTGGTTGTGAAGGCGGCTGGCTGAAATGCGAATTGCAGCCGATTGAGGCGGATTTTGCGCGGTGCTTTTGTGCGTGCACAACCGTTTTGCTGATGCAATCACGCAGATGAGCCGTCATGCAACAAAGTCAGATGCTTGTTTCGTGACGTGAAATGATCGGCGCGATAATCGCGATCAAAGACCTGCTAAAAATCAGTCGGCAACAAAGCTCGGCAAGAATCAGTTTCAACATAGCTCAAAAAACCACAAGGAAATTTTTCGGCAGGTAACTTAGAGCAATTTCTTAAAAGTGACTCGGTTATGTTCAATGCTTCAGAATCTACGCCAACAATATGAAAAGTATCGACCTTTTCTGGCCTCAGCTTTGAAGCCAGCATCGTTACTATATGCTCGTCCGCGCCACGCCAACCGATAATGCAAATTTTCGTAACGCTAGATAGCGCCTCGATAAAAGAAGTTCGATGAAATTCAGGCCAGCAAGTTTTATTTTGCGGATCACCGCTCATTGGAAGCGCAATCGCTGGATGCTCCCCTTGTTTAAATCCACCCCCTTTGCTGCGCGCATAAAGAGGGGTACCGTCTTCATTAATAGAACTTGCCCAAAGCGCAGCCCCGTGAGGATGAAACAGAGATATCGGCCTAATTGTTGAACCTAAATAGCCATCCATCGTCTCAAATGGTTTTCGAGCATTCATTGCGTATTCCGCTAACGGGTCATAATTCATATTTAGCACGGCTAATCGTCGACCAGTTTGCATACGCTCGGTCGATGAAAGAAATTTGTCAAAAAATAGAGTGTATGCCGTCGGAGTTTCACGGCCAATAATTAAAGACGCTCGCATCAGTTCGCGGATCGAACATCTAAGTTGATCAAACTGACTGACCATTACAGGGTCGCTTTTAAACTGGTCAAATAGAAGCCTAAGCGTTGCTTCAAAGTCAGCGTTAATATTTCGCCTTCGGTGTTCGTCTATTGCCGCAAGCAAACTCGATATTTGGGAGTCAAGCCTTTGGCTCCGCAGTCGGTTCGTTAGATCTGTAGTTAATGGCGGTAGCTGGGTGGCGAAGGAAGGTAACTGCGTATTTGGGAGTTGGCAAAAAGCTGATGCACCTGCTCCAAAAACGACTAGGGTTTGGGGAATATCCATTAATTATCTTGAAACCATTTCATAAACTTCGAATTGTGGCATCGATAATATTTTTGGCGTTCCTCGTCACTCGAAAAACGGTGCTTTGACGGATCCCGAAATACAGGATTAGTTGATGGTTCACGGCGTGGCACTAGGTTAGGAAATGCGCATCTATATTTTTTGCCTCAACAAATAAAAAAGATCTCAGCTCTTCAAGCTGGCTGCGTAGCCTTTGCTGTTAACAAAATACCTAACGCTTTCATCACAGCAAGGGTGGATTTAAGCGTCGGGTTACCCTGCTCGCTAAACGAGCGATAAAGCTGTTCGCGCGAAAGTCCAGTTTGCTCTGCTATCTGCGCCATGCCTTTGGCCCTAGCGACAATACCCAGAGCCTTTGCAATATAAGCAGAATTTCCTGTTTCAAAAGCATCAGCCATGAAAAAAGCTATCTCCTCATCATTGCTAAGTGCAATTGCGGGGTCGTAAGTTGAGATTTCTTTAGTCATCAGTTGTGGTCCATTCTTGAGATAGTTTTTTTGCGGTTTTGATGTCACGAGCTTGCGTTTTCTTATCGCCACCACACAACAATAAAATTAATACGTTACCGTGTTGCTGAAAATAAACCCTATAACCTGGTCCGTGATGAATTCTTAACTCGCTAATTCCTTCCCCCACTGGAGAAACGTCTCCGGAAAGCCCATTTGCCAATCTAAAAACTCGGGTGGCAATAATCGTGCGAGTACGACTATCTTTGAGACCCGCTTCCCAGATGCGAAACGATGCTGTTTGTTTTATATCGATCATTTGATGAGATAGTAATTTAAAAACTACAAAAAGACAATGTTCTATTTTGTTATTTCCTAGCCTTCAGATGGCGTTCAGTTCCGCGAAGAAGGGCCTATAACTGGCGAGCAAATCGAGCAAGCTACAGCAGGCGGTCCGCCGTCGGCTATAACGGGCGTTTATGGGCCGAGGTCATTTAGACAAGTCAGATGCTAGAGCTATGCTGGACTTTGAGTACAGCGGTGCGTTCTCGGTTGATGCCAACACCCAAAGATGTCAGCCCAAATATTCTGGTTGTGAAGGCGGCTGGCTGAAATGCGAATTGCAGCCGATTGAGGCGGATTTTGCTTTATTTAAACCGCTCTTAATCGCAAATTCCCAAATACTCACCGTACTAAAATAAACGGTATTTTCAGCATCGCTGGAGCAATATTCAGAACTCGGCCATTGCGTGCGAGCCTTGAGCCCGTCGCAATGGCCCTTAAACATCGGCAGAACTTCAATCGCCAGCGCTATAAATAACTTGATACATCCCCGGTGCCGAGTTAGCAACAAAAGGTTTAATCACTTCAAGGTGGCCGGCAAATAATTGGCTTTGCCGCCAGGCGGTGTAATTTTCTAAGTTATCAAAGACGGCGACGTTGACTAGTTGATTGCCGTCGACGGCTCGGCCTAATTTGTTACCCACCCAGCCTTTTACTAAATCTTTTAGCCGAGCGTATTCACCAGTCTGTGCGGTGATAAATTGATCGAGCATACCCTCCTTGGGCGTGAACAAGTTAACTAACATCACTTGGCCCTGAGTGCTCAGTGCCGCGCTTGTGTGATTGTCAGTTCTGTCGGTAATGAAGTTGTTTGTCATTTTGGTTTTCCTCTCGTTTAACGTTTCTGAAACCAAGCTGGGTCGATGTCGCCTAAATACTCGCGAAAGCTAGTTACTTTCTTATCTGGACCAATCGTGAAGCGGATAGCATTCCAGCCTTTGTAGGGATAGCCTGACACTTTGCCTTCGGAATCAAATTCAAAAAGAAAGCTGTTGCCCAACTGATGCACTCGAACATTTGAAAAAATTAATTGATTGGGGTTCTGCGTTCGTTGCTCGGTAAGTTTCGTCATCATTTCGCGTGCTTGCGCGCCGACATAAACGCCCCGTGCCGGTTGAACCGGATGTGAAAAAAGCTCGAACGTTGGCGAAACAAGCGCCCGAAAATCGGCGTAATTGCCAGAAGCCTCGCCTTTTTGCCATGCATTAAATGCGCTTTGTGCAATGCTGACATCTTGAGCCGAAACATTAATGCCTGTTAGTGCTAAGCCCAACGCAACAAGCCAACTCCACAGTCTGGTTTTCATGATTATTTTCCCGCCGTTAATTTAAAAAAGCCCGCGTCGATATCCAAAGTTCTACGCTTGAACTTCCAGCCCTTCGACGTCTTAACGACGACGCTTTTGTTGTAACGGCCCGTGGCCATTAAGAATGGTACTTCGGCCACTTCCAACACCAACATGTCGTTGGTGACAAGTGCTTCAGTCGCGCTGACTGCCTCTATCAAAATGTTGGTGCTTTGGTGCCGTTTGCCGTTGGCCATGCCGCCGGGCCCGACGTGATGTTTCTCGAATGCGTACATTTCTTGCCAAGTGTCCATCTTGCCAAATGCGCCGCTGTCGTAGCCGCCAAATTCGGCGGGTTCAACCCACAATTGCATAAATGCATCGGCGTCAGCGTTGTCTGTAGTTAGGCAATACTGTGCAACAAGATTTTGAATTTCGAAGAAATCGTTTGCGTTGATGGTAGGCGTAGTCATTGTTAGTCCTTGGGGTGAGGTTCCAATGTAGGTTTTACTGCTTGACATAACAATCGGGTTTAAAATAGACGCACTGTCAATGCAGCATTGACGATCTTTTTTGGGGCAAAGTTGAACACAAAAATCGCACCAGCCGACATGCTTTTGTTTGTTGAGGTCGTACGGCAGGCTGGTTTTTCATCTGCAGCAAGGTCGTTGGGGTTAAGTAAACAAGCGATTAGCGAACGCATTAATAAACTAGAAGCATCGCTTGGCGTTCGTTTGTTACAACGCACAACGCGAAGCCTGCGGGTTACCGAAGCCGGTTCGCTTTACTTTGAAGAATGCTCTGAAATTGCACAACGAATCGACAAGGCGAATGCTGTCGTGCAGGCCAATCAAGCCATACCGACGGGCAAGCTAACGATTAGCGCGCCGCTGTTGTATGGGCGAGATCGCTTAATGCGTTGCGTACAAACCTTTACCGAACGTTACCCTTCTGTGCAAATCAATCTTAGACTGACCGATGCGCTGGTGAACCTAGTTGAGGAGGGCGTTGACATCGCGTTGCGAGTCAGTCACCTAAATGATAGTTCACTGAGCGCGCGGCGCTTAGGTGAGGTCTCGGCCTATTTCGTTGCAAGCCCGGTCCTTGTTAAAAGGTTCAACGCAATGTCGGCTAGGGACATTATTCGACAAGCCCCCGCAGTTAGTTTTAGAGAAGGTGAAATTTGGGATTTGCCTGATGGCTCAAAAGTAAAGCCCAATACGGTACTGACGGTGAATGATCTTGAAGCGCTTGCCTCGGCAGTAACTCGCGGCATTGGCATTGCCCGAATGCCCGGCCTGCTGTGCAACCCACTTGTGGAGCAGGGCGCTTTACAAAAGCTTCTTGGTGCCGCGCCTGCGTCTTCAATGAGCGTGTACGCTGCGTACGTTAGCAAAAAACAGCTAGCGCCCAAAATTCGCGCATTTATTGATGTGTTGATGGAGCATCAAAGTGATTTTGTTTGAAGCATTGATTACTCTAAGCATTCTTCGCGCTAAAGGCTTTTCAGCGCATACTAAATGCTCTTATACAAATAAGGGGTCGGCAACATGAAATTCGTTAAACTTAAAAAGTTAGTTTTCGGAAGTGTTTGTTTGATAGCCACCGGGGTCGTTGCCCCAGTATTCGCCGAGACCATTAAATTCAATTACAGCGCCACGATTAATCAAGTGGGGCCTAATTTAAGCAGTGTGTTTAGCGTCGGCCAAGTGATTACCGGTAGCTATCAATTTGAAAGTACCAGCCGTGATTCTGCGGCCGCACCAACGACCGGGCTTTACTTCAACAGCGGCAGCGCGTTTTCAGTTTCAAATGGCACAGCGAGCTTTCTTGGCAGCACACTGGATATTGATATTTCCAACCTACCCACAGTCGATATCTATCGCGTGGCTGGTTCGTCCGTGACGGGTCCTTTAATTTTGGGGTACAGCGTGAACGCCATTGTTCTGTCACTCGCCGACAACATCAGCGCAACCGCGTTGGCCAATGATCTGCTGCCGCTTTTTCCGCCTAACTTAGCTGGTTTTAATGTGGCTTCGTTTACGCTCGCTTTCACACAAGCCGGTACCGGTGCTGTGTCGTCTGTTCAAGCCACGGTTACTACGCTGTCTAGAGCGGTTACTGCTGTGCCCAGCCCCTCAACTGCATTGTTATTGTTAATCGGCTTAAGCGTATTTGGATTTAGTAGGGCTTTTAAAATACCTTTTTCCCTAAGGCCTGTTTCAATCGCAAGCCGATGAACATCTCGCGGCGAGAAATCAAAAGTGGCTTTATTTAAACTGTTCTTAATCGCAAATTCCCAAATACTCACCGCACTAAAGTAAGCGGTATTTTCGGCATCGCCCGAGCTTACGTGTTGAAACTTAAACCCAATTCTCCAGCCGCAAACCCGGTACGCGCTCAAACTCTCGCAAATTGTTAGTCACCAACACGGCGCCAGTCGCCAGGGCATGTGCAGCAATCCATTGGTCGTTTTCACCGATTATTTTGCCTTCAGCTTCTAAATGTTTACGTAAGCTGGCGTAATGCCAGATAACTGAATCGGGCAAAGCCTCCACTGAAAGGCTGCTCAAAAATACTTCTAAGGTCTCTTTGTTTTTTCCATACAAACGACTTTTAGCAACACCGTAAGCCAGCTCAGACGCAACGATAACTGACACACTGATCTCGTCTTTATCCATTTGCCTAAATTTTTTTATGACTTGCATTGACCTATTTGCTATGACGTAAATGCAAATATTGGTGTCCAGCATGTATTTCACTTAAACAGGTCCTCGCGCGGCGTTTGTGGCATGGGCGTTGGGCGCTTTAGTGTGAAGCCTGGCTCGAATTCGAACGCTATCAATGCATCTTCTAATGCGGTCCAGCGGTCAACTTCCAGCGGACTAAGCACTACACTGTTGCCGACTTTTTTGATGTGAACTTGCTTGCCTTCGAAGCGAAAAAGCTTAGGTAAACGTACTGCTTGGCTGCGACCGTTCATGAATAGTTGGGCGGTTTCAATGGTATCCATAATGGCTCCTTTGGTTACTTTGGATTTGGTACTTACCTGTAGGTAATATACCAATGGTATATACCATTTGGTTGCTTGTCAAATCACTGCAAAGCTATGCAGTGTCTGAACACTGTTTTATCGCAACATGAGTACAGCTTCCGCAATTGACCAAGCACCCAGCGGAGCAACTGATTTTAGATGCCTTCAAAGCAGGCAACCCATCGCGCCGTGTCCAGACACCGTTACTTCAACATCCCAAAAACCTTCTTCAAAATATCGCTACTAGCGCCAAGCGGGTTTGCTCGCAAGGCTTTTTCTTCTTGCCCAATCATATAGAACAAGCCATCCACCGCTTTTTGTGCGATGTAGCCATCTAGGCTTTTTTGATCTTCCTTAACTAAGCCTAATGAAGCACCCTTTGAGGCTAGTGCGTTGTACTGCTGAGCTAAACCAACTTTGGCGGTGGCCTCAGATGCAAACGGTAAGAACTCGCCAATTAGTTTTGCTTCGGTTTTGCTCTTGAAATAGTTTGTTACCGAGTCGTCGCCGCCTTTTAAAATGCCCATCGCATCTTGCACAGACATTTGTTTAATGGCATTTACTAATAATGGCTTGGCTTTTGGTACGGCGTTTTCAGCGGCGCGATTCATGGACACTTCTAGCTCGTCAAATTGCTTATCCATCCCTAAAAGTTTTGCGGCGCTTTTTACTTTTTTTAGCGAGCTGGGTAACGGAATGCGTACTTTGGCATTCTTTAAAAAGCCGTCATTGGTGCCTAGGTTGGCTACGGCTTTCGTGGCACCTTGGTCTAACGCTGCACGTAAACCTTTTACAGCGTCTATTTCTGTCAATTGTGCTTGCGCCAAGCTGCTTAAGCTTAATAGCCCCGCACCTAAACCCAAGCTAGAAACTTTGGCTGCAATTGCAGTAGATACAGCACTGGTTAAAAATTGACGGCGCATGATGTTTCCTTTAATTTGATATGTAGGTGCTACTGCAGGTTTGACTGGTCGCAAGTTAAGCCAAACGCCGAACAGCCTTGTTGTGTTGACAGTATGTCGCAATTTTTAACGGGCGAAAGCAGGGTGCGGCAACTTTTGAACAATATTGTCCCAAATTGCTGTGGCAGCACGACTCGCTTGGTGTGTTTGGCTGGACGCGAAGCCACCCAACCGGTTATAGTCGAAGGCTGTGCTGAGAGGAGGTGATTGTTATGCCAGTTATTCGTGTAAAAGAAAACGAACCATTCGATGTTGCTTTACGTCGATTTAAACGTACTATTGAAAAGACCGGTCTTTTGACCGAGCTTCGTGCGCGCGAGTTTTATGAAAAGCCCACCTCTGAGCGTAAGCGTAAGATGGCTGCGGCTGTTAAAAGACACTACAAGCGTGTACGTAGTCAGATGCTTCCGAAGAAAATGTACTAGTCCTAAAGTAACTAGAACGCAAATTCTTTAAGTAGCGCTGTAAGATTTCAGGCCCGCCATCTTTTTTGATGTTCGGGTCTGAATTCATTTTGGGGCTAGCAAAGCCTCAATGCCGATTAGCGAGAAAATAATGACTTTAAAAGATCAAATTACCGAAGATATGAAAACCGCGATGCGCGCCAAAGATGCCGAGCGTCTGGGAACCATTCGCTTGTTGCTGTCTGCTATTAAACAAAAAGAAGTCGATGAGCGCGTTGTTGTGGATGACACTCAAGTGCTAACTCTTATCGAAAAAATGCTCAAGCAACGTAAAGACTCAATTACCGCTTTTGAATTAGCTAAGCGCGATGATTTGGTAGCGAAAGAGAAATCTGAAGTGCTCGTATTGCAAGCTTACATGCCCGCGCAAATGAGTGAGCAAGAAGTAACGGCCGTGTTGGATAGTTGTATTGCCGAAGTAGCTGCGTCTACCGGCAATAAAGTAACGCCTGCCGAAATGGGTAAAGTGATGGCGTTGTTAAAGCCAAAGCTGGCCGGTAAAGCTGACATGAGTCGCGTTTCGCAAATGCTTAAGGCTAAATTGGCGTCTTAGTATCAGGTTTCTGATGCTTCGCCAAACAACTAATCCGATAACCGACCAGCCTATTTAAAGCCCAACGCCCACGTGATTCCACAGCACTTTATTCAAGAGCTTTTGGCGCGTGCCGATGTGGTTGAGGTGGTGGGCCGCTATGTCCAGCTTAAAAAAGGTGGCATTAATTTCATGGGGCTTTGCCCCTTTCATAACGAAAAATCGCCTTCGTTTACGGTAAGCCAAACCAAGCAGTTTTATCATTGTTTTGGTTGTGGTGTGCACGGTTCGGCCATTGGTTTTTTGATGGAACATTTAGGCCTGTCGTTTGTAGAAGCAGTCAAGCAATTGGCTGGCGAAATGGCGATGCAAGTGCCCGATGAAAATCGCGAGCAAACACCCGAACAAAAACAAGCGCCAGGTATTTTGCAAACACTAGAACTAGCTTCTACGTTTTATCGCAACCGTTTAAAAGATTCGAAACGAGCCATCGAATATTTAAAAAAACGCGGCTTGTCTGGCCAAACGGCCAAGGTGTTTGGCCTTGGTTATGTGCCCGATGGTTGGCGCAATTTAGAGGCAGCCTTTGCCGAGTACAACGCCGAAGAATTAGTGACTTCGGGGCTGGTCATTGTTAAGGATGCGCAAGGCAATATTCAATCACCCGTGCCGGTGCAAAGCGCGACGCAATTCAGTGGTGCAAACGACGATGTAAATGAGATTACTAGCGAACCCACGCCCATAAAAAGTTCTGATGGAGCCAAGCGATACGATCGTTTTCGTGATCGCATTATGTTTCCGATTCGCAACCCTAAAGGCCAAGTCATTGGTTTTGGCGGGCGCATTTTAGACAAGGGTGAGCCTAAATATTTAAACTCGCCAGAGACCCCAGTGTTTAGCAAAGGGCGCGAATTATATGGCTTGTTTGAAGGCCGCGATACGATTCGAACCGAAAACTTTGTGCTTGTAGTTGAGGGCTATATGGATGTTGTAATGCTGGCCGAACACGGAGTGCGCAATGCAGTTGCAACTTTGGGTACGGCTACCTCGCCCCACCATATTCAAAAGCTAACCCGCATGGTCGATCGCGTCGTGTTTTCGTTTGACGGCGACGCTGCTGGGCGCAAAGCAGCCAAGCGCGCGTTAGAAACTTGTTTACCTTTAGTCGCGGACGATAAGCGTTTTGATTTTTTGTTTTTGCCGACGGAACACGACCCCGATAGTTTTGTACGCGAGCATGGCAAAGAAGCCTTCGAAAGTTATATTCGACAAGCGTTGCCGCTGTCGGAGTTTTTTGTGCAAATGCTTAAAGTCGATTGCGATGTGGATACCGCCGAAGGGCGCGCATTGTTTCAAGCCGAATCACGCCCGCTTTTGCAATTGATGCCCCCCGCAACTGCTTTGCGTTCCCAAATGATGCGCCGAGTTGCGGGCGTTGCACAAGTGGACGTTACCGATATGGACGCCTACTTAGCAGCCAAACCATTAAAGGTTTACGGGCAATCTGCGGAGCGCAATGTGGATGGTGAATTTCCGTCGGAGTTTGGCGGAGGATACGAGCGCGATTATGGGTTTGATAATGACTCGAATGGATATGGCAATCAAGGCGGCAATAGTGATGGAGGCTTTGGAGGCAGTGGCAATTATCAAGAAGGTGGCGGTTGGGAGCAAAAAAAATCTTGGAAAAAACAAGGCGATTGGAAAGGCCGCGGTAAGTACAAAGATCGCGACGATATTGGTGGTGTGCGAACAGCGCGTCGCCCAATGCCAACGGCCTTAATTGATCGCGCTCGTTTGTTGGCATCGCTGTTTCCGCAATTGGTTCACGAGGTGTTGTCTGAGGGAGAGCAGCGACTGGGGTTGTTGCCGACCGATTTGGTGACTTGGTTCGATTGGCTTTCCGATTTAGCGCCGGGTGCGAATTTTGCGACCGTTATTGAAGCGCTAAGCCAAAAAGACCCGGTGCTTTCCGAAAAATTGGCCGCCGACGCCCAGCGCGAGTTTGCCGATCTTGGCGCTACTGAAGCGATTTTGGAGTTTCAAGGCGCGTTGCTGCAATTGCGGCGTAAATCAGTTGCGGTGCAAATGAACGAATTGGCAACGCAAGGTTTACGTACCGATGCCGACAAAGAGCAATACCAGCAATTAACCCGTTTAGAGCGCGAATTAAGCTTGAACCGCTCGCAAGCGAGCCCCCAGTAGCAATAAGGCGGCTTAACTGCGGCAGTGTGCTGGTTAAAAAGCGCCTTTGGCGTCTGACAAAAAAACAGGCAAATGATAAGCTAGCGGGTTATTCGAAGAGGATTGCGGGTTAATTTGATAACTCGTTAAAACTTCCAATTTAAGTCTCATTCTGGAGATTACCGTGCCAACCGCAAAATCCACGCCAAAATCTGCAACTAAAAAATCAGTACCTACGCCCGCAAAGCCGAAGGTTGCTGTAAAAAAAGTTGTTTCTGCGAAAGCTGCTCCTAAAAAAGCACCTGCCGCGTCGATCAAAGCGCCAGCAAAGAAAGTTGTGGCTGCCAAGCCCGCTTCAAAAATTGCTGCAAAAGGTAGTTCGGCCAAAAAACCTCCAGTTCCTGCATCAAAATCAAAGCCAACTGTTTCCAAAACTGCGGCAGCCGCTTCCATCGTCAAAAGCCAAACGAAAAAGCCCGCTGCTAAAGCCAGTACCTCGAAACAGGTCGCCCCTAAAAAAACCGCCGCGCCCGTTGTGGTCGCCAAGGTTGCAACTAAAGCAGTGCCCAAAGTTGCCGCCAAAGTGAATGCAAAAGCGAAGGTGGCAGTACCGAGCCCAATGAATACGAAAAAAACTGAAGTAAAAAAAGCAGAGCCAAAAAAAGTTGAGGCGTCTGCGCAAGCAAAAAGTTTGAAAAAAGCTGAACCTGTTGGTGTTGCTGTAACGAAAGTGGCTGCAACAAAAACTGCCGTAACCAAAGCTGCCGTAGCCAAAGCTCCTGTAACAAAAGCTGCTGTAGCCAAAGCTGCTGAAACGAAAGCGCCCGAATCTAAAGTTGCGCCTTCAAAGGCACCGGTTGTTAAAGCCGTCGCTGAAAAAATTTCTCATTCAAAAGCCCCCGCAATTGCCAAAGCACCACTTGGTAAAGTAGCTGCAAAGCCGGTTGCCGAGGCGATTGTGCCGGCGGAAGTAAAAGCCAAACCCAAGGTTAAAGAAGCAAAGACACCAACACCCGCGCCAGAAATTACCGTAACGGTTATTCCTCCTGCGCCTGCCGGTGCTGTTTCTGCTCCCAAAAAGAGCCGTCCTGGCCGCCCTTCAAAGGCCGCTAAAGCAGAAGCCGAAAAATCTAAATCGTCGAGCGGCGAAATGGGTGACGATGACATGGGCGATGGCGATAGTTTTGATGGTGATGACTCGGTCGATATTCCCGATATTCCTGTGCCAGTCGCTGTCAAGGGTAAAACCAAAGGTGCGCGTGCCAAAGAAAAAGCGCTCATTAAAGACGCACTAGCATCGCAATTGGGCAGCGAAGAAGAACTGCAAATTAAGCGCAATAAGCTTAAGCAATTAATTAAAATGGGTAAGGAGCGTAACTACCTCACCTATGGTGAAATTAACGACCATCTCGAGTTGGTGGATGCCGAAGCAATTGAAACCATCGTCAGTACGTTTAACGACATGGGTATCGCTGTTTACGATCAAGCGCCCGATGCCGAAACGCTGTTAATGAACGACAACACGCCGGTAGCTAATACCGACGAAGACGCGGAAGAAGAGGCCGAAGCCGCGTTGTCTACAGTTGATTCTGAGTTTGGTCGTACGACGGACCCAGTGCGTATGTACATGCGCGAAATGGGTACCGTAGAGTTGCTCACTCGCGAAGGCGAAATTGCAATTGCTAAACGAATTGAAGAAGGCTTGAAGTCGATGGTGATGGCAATTTCATCTTGCCCTACCACCATCATCGAAATTTTAAGCAACGTCGATAAAGTGACGGCTGGCACAATGCGTATCGACGAATTGGTCGATGGCTTAATCGATCCAAACGCGGTCGAAGAAGTGTTTGCACCTGCACCAGCTGCTGTTGTAGCTGCTGCTGAATTTGATGAAGAGACTGACGAAGATGCAGAAGGCGCGGCCAATAAAGCCAAGCTCGAAGAATTGAAAAAAGAAGCCATGGTAAAGTTTGATGCGATCCGCGCCGATTATGACGCGATGCGCAACGCTTTCGAAAATGAAGGCTATAAATCGGCCGGTTACCTAAAAGCGCAACACGCGATTCAAGAAGACTTGCTATCGATTCGTTTCACTGCAAAAATGGTTGAGCGTTTGTGCGATACCTTGCGTCATCAAGTAGAAGAAGTTCGTAAGCTTGAGCGATCAATTCTGTATATTTGTACCGATAAAGTGGGTATGCCTCGTGACCATTTTATTAAGTCTTTCCCGGGTAACGAAACCAACTTAAGTTGGGTTGGTAAAGAGCTAGAAAATCCTTCGTCGTATATTGATATTTTGCGTCGTAACGTACCGGCAATTCAAGATCAGCAACAAAAGCTAATCGACTTGCAAGCACGCGTTGTATTGCCATTGCCCGAGTTAAAAGACATTAATAAGCAAATGGCGATGGGCGAAGCCAAGGCGCGTAAAGCCAAGCGTGAAATGACCGAAGCGAACTTGCGTTTGGTGATTTCGATTGCTAAAAAATATACCAACCGTGGCTTGCAATTCTTGGACTTAATTCAAGAGGGCAATATTGGTTTGATGAAGGCTGTGGACAAGTTCGAGTATCGTCGCGGCTACAAGTTTTCGACCTACGCCACCTGGTGGATTCGCCAAGCAATTACCCGCTCTATTGCCGATCAAGCACGCACGATTCGTATCCCAGTGCACATGATCGAAACCATTAATAAAATGAATCGCATTTCGCGCCAAATTTTGCAAGAAACCGGTCTCGAGCCTGATCCACAAACCTTGTCGCTCAAAATGGAAATGCCGGAAGACAAGATTCGTAAAATTCTAAAAATTGCTAAAGAACCAATCTCGATGGAAACCCCTATCGGTGACGACGACGATAGCCATTTGGGCGACTTTATCGAAGACACGACAACCTTGGCACCAAGCGATGCAGCGTTGCATGGCTCGATGCGTGAAGTGGTTAAGGAAGTACTAGACTCCTTAACGCCACGCGAAGCGAAAGTTTTGCGGATGCGTTTTGGTGTCGAAATGAGCACCGACCACACCTTGGAAGAAGTGGGCAAGCAATTTGACGTTACGCGTGAGCGAATTCGTCAAATAGAGGCTAAGGCTTTGCGTAAATTGCGCCACCCAAGTCGTGCAGATAAGTTGAAGAGCTTTTTAGAAGGTCAGTAATCGGTTGTTCGCAGTCAGTCGGTTTACTGGCTGAACTGGAAGTTTAAAAAACAGGGAAAGACTCGTTACAGATTGTGCCGAGTCTTTTTTTCGCCCATTGCGAACGAAAAATGTAAATAGCGCACATATTTTATGGAACCGCGTCACAACTTTAAAGCCAACGTGCGACTTAAAGTTTTGGTATGGAAAACAATACAAACGCTCCACTCGAATTTGCAGAACAACACTCGCAATTGCTTGGTCGAACCGAGCGACGCGCTTCGATAAAACCTTTAAAGAACCCCACGGCGGCGCTGCGTGATTTGGAACTGTTAAGCACCATCTTCGAGCACTTAGCCGAAGGTATTGCTGTAGTTAGTGCCGAAGGCCGTTTAATATTTGCGAACGCTGAGGCTAAACGAACGGTCGCGATTTTGTATCCGAAGTGCAAATTAGGCGACGATTTTTGTGCTGACGACGCTGAAAGTAAAGCACTAAAAAAAGCGTTAACTCAGGCAGCATTTAAGAAAAAACGTAGTTTGTTGGAAATTAAAGTTTCCAACGAACCAATCCTGGTGCTTTTATCCCCTCTGTTAATGGCGAATAGGGGCTTGGCGCTCGTAACTTTCGGAACCCCCATCACGATGGCGCTCGCCAGTTTAAGAGCGTTTGCTGACTTGTATCGCCTAACGTCGGCTGAACTAAATGTTCTAGAAAAATTTGCGCGCGGGGTAAAACCTGCTCGTATTGCAGCACTTCAATGCGTAGCGTTAAGTACCATTAACACCCAATTAGCAAGCATTCGCGCAAAAACGCAAACATCGAGCGCCTTAGAGCTAATGGCGAAACTGATAAAAATCCCCGTGACCAAATCTATCGGCGGAGACGAAATTTCGTTTAACATTCGTGGGTGACCAACGATTTATGTGACGGTGTTCCCCACCCCCGATTAAGAGCATTAGCCCGACTTGGAGTCGTTCGAAATTACCGAAAGGGCGCGGTGCTGATTGAAGAAGGCGACCAAGGCAGTACGGTTTACATCGTACTGAAGGGCCGCCTGAAAGCGTTTACTGCAGGCCACAATCAAACAGATCGAGAAGTCACTTACGGTGTTTACGGCGTTGGCGACTTGGTAGGGGAAATGTCGCTCGATGGCGGGCTCCGCTCTGCCAGCGTCGCCACTTTAGAAGCTAGTGCATGCTCGGTTGTTAGCAAAGAAGCCTTGCGCCAATACATTGCCCAAGAACCCGAGTTCGCGTTTGATTTGCTGGCTACGGTTATTGCAAAGGCCCGACGGGCCACTTCCAGTACACGTTCGCTAGCGTTAACGGATGCTTACGGCCGGTTAGTGGAATTGCTTACTGGTTTAGCAGTTGCTCAGGTGGATGGCACACGGATAGTTACAACCAAACTTTCGCAAGCACAAATTGCGGCACACATTGGTTGCTCGCGCGAGATGGTCAGCCGGCTGTTAAAGGATTTAAAAACCGGCGGCTACATAGAGCTAACCGTTCTTAAGCAATGGGTGTTGCTTCGGGCGCTACCTTCTAAATGGTAATGCCGCGATTGAATGAAAAGGCCACTACTAATGCCGAGTACAACACGCGGCGGCATCTAACGGTACTATTTTCAGACTTAACGAATTCAACCAAACTAAGTAGTGAGTTAGACAACGAACAGTACATTCAATTGCTGGCTAATTTTCGAGAAATTTGTCGAGCGGTCATTGCAAAGCACGGAGGCCGTATTGCACGCGTGCAAGGCGATGGTCTGTTGGCAGTGTTTGGTTATCCGATCAAGCGTGACGACGACGGTCAGATCGCATTAAATGCGGCTATTGCATTGCATACTGAGGTTAAAAAGTTAAGTTATAAAAATGCTGCTGAACTTTCGGTTCATAGTGGAATCCATCTTGGCGAAATGTATGTTGCTCAGGGTGATTTAGAGACAGGGCGTTTTGATCTGTTAGGTCAAGTCCCAAATTTAGCGTCAAAACTTTCGCAGTCGGCAAAGTCCGATGAAATACTCATTTCACAGTTTGCCTTTGCAAACACCGTGCAAGGCCTGAAGCATCAATTGCCAGTGTTTGAAAGTTTTTCTTTTGGTAATGAGACTGCGCTAAGTGCCTTTCGCTTAAATGCGTCTGAGCATTCGGTGGCTGTTGTTCAGTCGCCGTCAAATAGCTTTCGTTCGCCTTACGTTGGACGGCAACGTGAATTAGCAAGCCTGCTCGATTTTTACAGTGGTCAATATCTCAGTGAGTCTCGGGTCACGGCTATCGTTGGTGATGCGGGTATTGGTAAATCGCGTTTGTTAGACGAATATCTAGACAATTCCTCCCTTCAAAATGTATTAAAACTGAGGGGCTATTGCGAGGTTTTTTCGGGTGCTGAACCTTTGCAGCCTTTTTTGCAGATGTTTAAAGAGCATGCAATGCTCGGTGAACCAGGGGCTAAGCCATCGAGTGAGTCGATTGTTGAATTTTTTAGATTTAAGCTTAAAGAAATTCCCATTGTTCTGGCGATTGAAGATTGGCACTGGGTAGATGACGCGAGTCATCAACTGCTGGTCAGCTTACTTGAACAACAATTGCCAATTGCCATTGTGTTGACGGCTCGTCAGCAACAATTAAATATAAAAATGGCCGATAGTTGGAAAGTCATTACATTGAATCGTCTTGACGACCACGCCGCTGCGCTCTTGTTAAAGCATTACGCACCGCTAGCTAGTCCGTTTGTTCGTAATGATATTTTGGCTACTGCCAATGGCAACCCTCTATTTGTAGAAGAGCTTTGTCGAAGCGTTAAGCGAGTGGCCGAAAAAGATGAAAGCGACGCGCATAGCCACTATTCAACGTGGTTCGATCACTTGATCGAGCTTAGGGTCGCAAACTTGCCCAGTATCGTGGCTCAAGCAGCGCGTATTGCTTCGGTAGTGGGTATGGAATTTTCTATTTGGTTGCTGCAAAAATTGTTAAAAATTGACGATCTTTCTCAAGTGTTAACTACCCTTGTGCAGGAGGATTTTATATTGCCTCCCGGAGCAAGCGGATCGCTACGTTTTAAGCATTCGCTCACTCGGGATGCGGTCTACGCTACTATTGGCGAGCACCAACGTCACGCTATCCATCTTAAGGTTGTGGCCGCTTTAACTCATAACCGCCCCAATAAAAATGAAACGGTTCCCTTAGAAGTACTGTCCTACCACTATGGTGCTGGGGGCATGCTTGATCTTGCGGCTGAGTACGCCGAACAGGCCGGAGATCAAGCCTTGGCGATGTTTTCGTTAGACCGGGCGCGTGTTCAGTATCTTTCGGCCATTACTGCTTTAGACGCCCAGCGTGATTCGGAGCAAATGGAGCGTCGTTGTTTGGTTGGGCACAAACTAGGGATGGCGTGCGTTTACGACCCTATTTCGTTGACAGATGGACCCGCAGTGTTTGAACGAAGCCTAGTAATTGCCAGACAAACAAAAAACGATTCAATTATTGGACGGTCCGCGTATTGGCTTGGGTATATTTGCTACGCCGGTGGTACGCCGAATAAGGCACTGGTGCATTTGCAAGAAGCCTCTGACGCTGCACTACGTTGTAACGACACAAAACTGATTGCTCAAATCAACGCAACGTTGGGTCAAACCTATTTGTCAATTTGCAATTACGACCGAGCTTTACTGCTACTCGAAGGTGCAGTCGATAGCAAGAAAAAAACAGCGCGGCCTGGCAGTGGTATTGCCGTAGGGTCGGCCTATTCTCTCGGCTGCAAAGGCGGATTGTTAGCTGATCAAGGGCTGTTCGAGCAAGCTCAAGCCTGTTTTGATGAATCGTTATTGTTGCTAGGTGATTCGAAGCATCAGGTGGCTTCGTCGGTCTTAAATTGGGTTGGTTTAGCTTATTTATGGCAGGGTCGCTGGGAAGATGCATTAGCTATTGGTGAGCGATCAGTCACCATCGCTGGCAATATTCGAAGCACGCAGTTGTATTCTTTTAGTCGCTCACTTAAAGCGTACTCGCTCTGGTTGCTCAATAGAAACGAGCGCGATTTAAACGAGTTACGAGTTTCAGTGCAGTGGATTGCAGAGCGCAAAGGCACCTTACTGAGTTCAATGATCTATGGTTGGTTAGTTGCTGCTGCAGTGCAGGTTGGCGAAACCCGCGAGGCCCGCGCTTATGGCGCAAAAATACTACAGCGTAGTCGGGTCGATGACCGTATTGGCGAAGCAATGGGATGTCGCTCGCTAGCACTTTTGGCGGCTAGAAAATACGAGAACGTTGCAGTTAACCGCTACTTACACTATGCAGAACGCAGCGCCGCCATTCGTGGCTCTGAACATGAGGCGGCGCAAAACCTATTTTGCCGAGCGCAGTGTGAAGCATTAATGGGTTCATGCGAAGCTGCCGCCAACTTGCGAAATCAAGCCTTGGTGCGATTCGAACAACTAGGCATGGCGAGGGACGCAAGCCATGCCCGTGGGTTTAACGTAAACGCTTATTAAGCCTACGATCAAATTACGGGTTCAAAATCGGTCCTAGCACGATGGTAATTTTTTGTGCCATCGTTGCATAGGCTTTTTTCGATGGATGCAGTTCATTTTGCCAATCGGCGATGTAATTTTTTGGCGGTGTAAGCGAATCCTCGGAGGTAATCTCGGGCCTCAAATCGACGTAATGTAGATTTTCAAAGCCACCGGGGTTTTTGTCTGTACTTGGTAATGTTTGCAACATCTCGTTAAATTTGTCGATCACTTCTTTCATGGTTAAAAATGCCGCTTTTCGTTTTTCAGCCCAATCTTGCTTATCAACCACGTCGCTTGGTTTAGGCAACTTAGCAAGGCTACCGTTTGCGTCGTAAGCTCCAAAATACCCTTTAGTTGCTAAGGGCTCCCAAAGCCAAGACTCTTTCGAGCTAATACCCAGCCATCGCCCATCGACTACCGGGTGTGCGTAGCCATGAATAATAATGGGCATAGAAGAATTGGCTTGTCTTATGCGTTTGATAATGTTTACGTATTGCTCCCTCATTTTCGTTATTTGAATAGTTTCGAAAGTTGGTTCTAGCCGGGGTTCATTTGGTTGCTGCCCTTGAACAACATCCCACGGCTTCAAATAAGGGATCAATAGTTTTTGTACCACATCATTGCCACCACCCGAAATAATAATGGCTTTCGTTTTGGGGCCCAAGTCACCTTTAAGATAGCGCGCAACTTTGCTTGCCTTGCCATTCATTCCAGCAAGCGTATTCCCGTAGGCACTAAATTTTTCAAGCCTGGTTTGGCCTGGAATCGCGCCTTGATGTACTGGGTTCAAGTTTAATGCGCTAATGGCTTCAAGCGCCTTGCTGAGATCGGAATCTTGAGACGGGTAACCGCGTGCCCACGAATCACCAAAAAAAAGCACTGAGTTTTTGTTCGCTGCGTCTTTTACGATTTTTTTTCGTTTAGCTTTTGCCATACTTTTACGTACGGGTTTTAGCCGGTCTATTTTGCTTTTGTGACGCCATTCGGTGGTTTGCTCAATAGAGATGATTGTGTTCTTTTTAACTTCCGCAATATTCACTGGGGTAAATGTTTTTTTAACCCAAGTGATCGTCGCTACTTTAATTTTTTTAAAGATTGTTGGATCCTCGGCTAAATCGGCCTGGGCGGGAACCGCATCCTCATAGTCAATCGGGCCTTGCAGCCTAAATGTTAACGATCCCGCAATGTTACGCATTTGATCGTCCACCGCCAGCAAAGCGCTTAAAGTGCCCAATAAAATGCCCTGTGCCGCGTCGTAACCAGGACATGCATGGGTGTTGTAGGTGCTGGGTGGTACTGGCTTACGATTTCCGCCAAAGCTGGTGTAGGGACATAAACTCTGATTTTCGATATTCAGGTGATTTACAGAAGCCAGTGCTGCAATCACCTTTTCGCCTTCCTTAATGCTTATTGTTTTGCCGTTAGTTACAATTTCGTGATCGCTCGTTGCTGTACGCCACAAATATTCTGGGGTCGAGCGCACATGCATACTGTGATGGATCGGATCGCTCAGCAATGCTTCAATTGCCAGAAAGGTTTGATCGGTTAGTGCGTGATGCTTCAACCGCAAATCGGCAAACGTATTTTCTTTTAACCACTCTTGAATAATTAACTTTAGGTTGCCATCCAAAGTTGGTAAGAAACCCATTAACGCGCCCACCGTTGTCGTGGCGATCATGGTTACTTTTTCAGATTGACTTAAAGGCGGGTCCGCTTCGAATAAATCAAAAATCACTTTGGCAATGGGTGCTGGTGTAATGATGTCCGGCTGCTTAGGGTCGACCGGCTTTAATGGCCTTTTGCCTTTGCTTAAAAGATCTTCGGTGTACTGTTCAAAACGATCTTTTAATGCACTTCCGTAGCCTTTCCCATAGTCGGTTGCGCTATCGCCCGGCCAAGGCTGAAAAAGGTAACGAGACGGAGCAGTAAAATCACCGGGGTATCTAACGGGTTTTGTCGCCTTTAACGGAAAGTCCCAGCGGTTGCCGCCTCGCACAATCCACGGGTTGTCTATATTTGTTGGTAACCCAAACCAATCGTTGCACACGTCGCCTAAAACGGCGTCAATTACTTCGCGTGCCGAGAAAACTAACTCCCATTGCAGCGCGCCAGTTGCCGCGGCCGCGATCTTTTCTTTATTAATGAGTTCGTTTATCTTTTCGGTCGCGCTGTTCTTGGCTAATGTAAACGCCTCGTCCTTTGTAATGCGCATTAACGCTGCATTAACAGGCTCAGAAAGCTCATCATATCGGGTTGATTTGTCGAGCCCTAGATAAATTTCACCAATTGAATGCTGCATTCGTTTTAAATAACCACTGACCGAATACTGCTTATCGTTGCTAAGCACTTCGCTGACTAAATCGGGAGCTGAAACAATAGTACCTAAGTTGTTAATTTGCAAGCTACCATTGTATTTTTTGCGAATAGCGGCAAGCACAGAAGCGCTAACCCAGTCATCTTGCGTTTTTGAGTCTTCCAGAAGTTCTTTGATTTTCGCTTCACGAGCTTTATCGTCGGTAATCGACTCGAGCTGCTTTAATAAGGATTCACCGTATTCGGCATTCCAAGGAATTCCGGGCTTGTTTTTTTTCGCGCCTACTTCGCTTAAATACCCTAGTGCAGTGACGGAAGGCGTAAATAAGTAACTGCCCCATTCCAGTCGCACAAAAGGTTTGGCGTCTTCTAAGTAATTTGGTGCAGTACCGTCTTCTAATGGTTCCGGTCCGTCCAGGGCTATACGCAATACTTTGGCGCGCCGATTTGGGTTTTGTGCGTCGTTTGCTTCAACTTCAAAGCGAAAAAATCGTTTTTCGCCGTTTCTTGGAACGCCAATAATTGGGTCTGAAACACCTGAATAACTACCGCTGCTATTGCCCCCAGAAAGCCAACGTTGAATTACCTCAAATTGTTCACTGATACTAGCGTTATAGGCCATGAACATGAGGCCTCGCTCCTCTTTCACATTCTCCCATTTCTCAGTCAGAAGAGGTCCGTAAGACATGCCTCGCCTGACGATTCTTGGAAATCTAGCGCCACTCAGTTCTGGCACGCCGTTGCCAAACTCGCTGTTTAGATTTAATGGAACTTCTTCATTTACTAGATCCTTTATTTTATCTGGCGGATTTCCTTGTGTATCGTTGTTTTCAGTTCGATCCGTAGCTAAGCTTGTGCGGGGGTTGGCGCGACGGATGTGCGAATGGAAAGGACACACAGAGCCCTGAGGGTCGTTTGAAAAATCAAAGTCATTTGGTCCAGCTGAGATCGTTGTTGCCGACGGTGTCGGTTTGGTAAGGGCAACTCCGTAGCGATCACGGCCCATCATTTTGGCGTAAATGTCCTCGGCACTAACGCCGCTAATGCCTTGCTCACCGGCAGCTTCTATGCCGTTATAGACGGCAGTATGAAAAGCTTCGACATCTTGGTATAGTTTTCGTAGTACCAAAAAGGTGCTGTTTTTAAATAGTTTTTTCTGATCGTTGTCATCGCCCCAAACAGGGGCTTGGTCTGCACTATTCGCATACCCCAATAGCAACTCACCCAAATGAATTTGATTGCGATAAACATTGCCCTTATTCTTGGGATCGATTGTGGGGTCTGAGTTTCCATCAACGTATCCGAAGTGTTCGATGGCTTTGACGGCTTCGACAGCGTTGCCATTTTCGACAACGGTGTCTGGTTGAGTCAATCGCGCCATTGGTTGTACTGACACTATTCGACCGTAGCCATTTAACTCTGCGTCAAAACCTATTAATAGTTGATTAACTTCTTGTGTGAAACGTGCAGTAGCGTCGCCATTCGATAACGTACTGCGCATTTGCATAACAATATGCACTGTAGAAAGCTCAATCTTTTGAAATGGTTTCGAAGGGTCCGCAGTGATTGGCGCAGAAAGTCCGGACGCATCAGTGGTCCAATTGCGTTCTGGCAACCGCCAGCGGCGCGGATGGTTAGTGTGCAGATCACCCAAAATACTCGCGCGAGCTTCCATTCCTTGTCGAAAATCTTGTGGAAATAAGGCTAGTTGTTCTTCTGTTAGCCCTGCTGCACGTAAGCCTTCGTAAGTTAGCGCAATGTTGATTGAAAACGATTTGTCTGCGGCGTTTTCCTTTGTAACTAATCGGTTTAGTTTTTTTAGTAAGGCACTTGCAAACTCGGGCGTATCCACTTGTATTAAAACGATCCAACCACTTTTTACGGATTCGTATGCGTTGATAATCCCGCCCTGAATATCGGAAGAGTCGTAATGTGGAATTTCGTGGGTTAAAGTTGGTAACGGCGGGGGTGGCAAGCGCGTTACAACTAGGCCTTCATAAGCAGGTTTTCGATCCGATAACAACCATTCAAGCTCGTCCCCAAAGCGTTCTTTAACGGTATCAATGCTCGTCCTAAAACTAGAAAAATCGGACAACTCCTTATTACGCAAAATATGCACAAATTCTAGTAACAGCACCTGCGCGGCTGCGTGTAGCATTCGCCCATCATTGGTCATTGGGGCGTATAAATTAGACAACGAGTAAAGTCCAACCATTGATTGCGCCGCAGTACGAATTGGTTCAGCATAGCGCTGCAAAGATGCACCGTCGGGATGATAAGCGGCTAGCTCTAAGGCTTGGTCTTCAGCGGACCGAAGTCGCAAGCGTACTGACTTTAAGTCGAGTTCGTGATCTGCCTGGTTTTTAAGGTTTAGGTCGTGGTGCGCTTTAAGATATTGAACATCTTCAGGCGTTAATTGCGGCATGCCGTAGAAAAAATTTGTTTCGTACTGAATTTTATCGACCCAACCTGCCCATTCTTCAAAGGTATGGTCTAGGGCACTAACGTGACCGTCGGTATTGCAAAAAATAACGTCGAGTAAGTAGCCCACCTTTTGCCAAAGAACGCGTAAATACGATTCCCAGCCACCATCAAAAGTAACGGCCAACAACACTTTGTCGCGCCCGCCATCGTCGGCTTCTAAAATAAGAACACGAACTGAGTGAATTTTTCCGGTGCGCTCCACCGAGTCAGAAATGCTACGCATTAAAAGGTATTCGTGGCTACTTGTGCGCCCCGCGTTTAACGTACGCATTAATTGCAGCAAGCGCGTTTTGTAAGTGACCGAATCTAATGAAGGAACAAGCCCTTCTTTTATTGGGGCCATAAAAACGAGATCGCTCGATCCACCTAGTGATTTTGATTTTATTTTTAAATCTTTGCGCACGAAATTTCCCTTAATCTAAGTAACGCGGAACTTATTAGATGTCGATTATTGAGATACCTACTTTTTATTTTGAACTATTTTTTACAAACTAAACCTGAGAATAATCCAAAAACCCCTTAAGTTCCTCATCAGAAACTTTACGGCGTGTTAATCGAAACACGCCCAACCCTTCGCGTCCTCCAGCGTTATTGGCATTGCCTTCAATAGTAACTAAGCGGCCGTCACCGTACACACTTTCTATAAAGCCAATATGTCCGAGCCCACCGCCATAATTGTTTACAAATAGCATGCCTGGCTGTACCAACGCTAGCTTTGCTAAAGCCGCAGTTTTTGTAATTTTTTGAATGTTGGTAGCCGCAACCGATTTATTCCAATGGTCCAAAACACCAGCAGTTTTTGGGCTTGGGTTGGCGCTGTTTAACATTGATGCCGATTGTTCAAAACACCAATACACAAACGCCTGACACCACGGGTAACCACCCGGTGGGTTACCAGCGGGGTTCTTAATACCAGCTGCTCTTAAAAATGTATCGACTTGCGGACCGCGGTTCGCTTTACCTGGCAATTCCATGACACCTAGCTGCGAAACAGCCGCTGCCATCGCTTGTGCTGCAAAAGCGGCTGGTGGTGCAAACACTAATAATTGCGACTGCCCGAACAATGCCATCCAGGTAAATCGGCCTACGATGCCGTCTACTTTTAATGGTTCACCAGCCACATCGGTGTTTTGGCTTTGAAACAATTTGATCGCGCTTTCCATGGCGGAATCAAATACGCCAGCACTTAGTCCTTTGCCTAGGCCCAATGCTTTTAATCGGGCTTGAATTGCTTTTATTTGAGCGGTTGTACCGGATTTTTTGTTGACGATTGAACCAGGGTATGCGGCCATGAAAAACTCCTTCAGGATTTGCTAAAAATAGATGACCACTAATCATCCTAGTGATCTAATTTTTTGTCATCAATAGAAGTGATGATGGAAAACCAAAATTTAAAAAACTATTTTATCAACATCATTATTTGTATGGATGACAAACGCATTTGTTAATTTCAGACTAAAACACTTTCTATAAAACTGAGGTATCTATGCAATTTTGTCGATTAAGTAACCAGCGTTCTGATGCCCTTTTTCAAATAGGGCTTAGGAGTTTGTTGTTATTCTCCGCGTGTCTTGTCTTGGTTTTAAACAGCGGCTGTGCCTCGTTCGACGAAAAACACTATTTCCGGTCAACTGATGCCAAGGGAAGCACTGTTAATTATTTTCGACTTACTGTTTCAGGAAGCGCCCAAGGTTCGCGTACTCGTTATCTGGCTGGTTACCTCGATGAGCAAGCCGTTAACGCGTATTTTGGCGAGCATGGCGTTTCAAGTGGAGATTTTGCAAACCCAATAAAAAACTCTGGTGAACCCAATGTTGGTACAAATACAGAGCGTCTACACGGCTTATTTGGTAAAAATACTGATGCCAACAAGACTTTTTTAATGATTCTAAGCACGAATCCTAAAGGGGTTTTTGACCAAATTGGAAGCTTTGTAGATAGCCAAGTGTTTGCTGAGACCTTGGCTATTTCTCAAAATAAAGATAAGTTAATTGAACTTGCAGATTTAGACGCAAAAAGCGATAACAACTCAATCCGTCAAAAGTCATTCAAAAAAGAATTCGAAGCACTTAAAAACGAGCTCGAAGACGTGAAAGGCAAGGGACAGTTCGAGGAAGTTAGCCTGCGAATGCTCAGCGCAATAGCTTCTTTCGTGGGTAACCCCGTGCAGTTTAAAACCCTAGCAGAGGCTGAGCAAGCGATTAAAATCATGCAAGCACAATTCAAGGAAATGAAATGAGCAATCTCCGCGATTTGAAGGCCGTGGTGCTTACCGGTTGCTGTGTTGTGTTTTCGGGGTGTAGCAGCTTGAGCGTAAAGATGGATATCTTAGACGGTGATTACGTTCGGGCGATCCAAAAACAAAAAATTGTTACAGAACAATTACCAAGAATCCTCAGCATTGCGCAAACGGGTACGGCAGAGTCTCGATTAAGACAAGCTTGGGGAAATTTACTAGCGACAGACAAATCGATAGCTGCAAAGACAGAAGCCGCTAAACAGAAAAAAGAAGTTTCCGATGCGATGGAGAAGCAGTTCATATTTTGTGAGAAAGAACGTGATGTAGATTCAAACAAATATGCATCACAGTTAGACAACGCACTAAAGGAACTAGCCGCAAACTTTGGGCCCAACACTTTAGTTTCTTCTTTGACACCAGATAAAATTGATTTGGCACACGATTTACTTAACCGCCAGTATTATCAGTGGAAGGCGCTTAAAGATAGTGCTAGAAAATGTTCAAAAGCGCTCAGCACAGTACTACCAAAGGAGGATACAAAAACAACAAAAGAAAATTCTTCGGAAAACGACATAACGGATCCGTCATTGTTTAGCTCTATATATGCGCCACGCGTCGTCGGCGCCGACGATAAACTTTGGGAAGGACGCTTTAATTTTTCCGAAGGTAAAACCAAATTGGGTGCAGGTGACCTTGCGATTTATATGACACCAGCGGGCCATTTTGCCGTGAAGGGGCTTACTTTTGACCCGTCCTCAACGGCAACTTTGCTAACTCGTATTGCTGTTCAAGCCCTAGCGTCGTATTCGTTAAATTCTGGTACCGCTCTGGGTAGTCTAAGTGACTCGCCTCCGCAAACTTCAGAGGGGGCGAGCGGAGTTGTAAGCCCTGATAGCTATGGTAAAAATGCGTATCTGACAGGCGCAAACGTAACTACTAAATTAAACGCCAAATTGGCTGAACTTAAAGACAACCAAAAGATGAGCCAAGCAGCCAGCTTACGCTTGGCTTTGGCAACTTTGTCGGTCGCAACGCTGGTTCGTGATCTAAAGCTCGCTGCAAACTCCGCTGAAGAGTCAACGGAAATTAAACGCAATAGCAAAGCAATTGTTGATCTGTACACAGCCCTTAGTGCTCAGTTTTAGAACATAAAACAATGGAAAATCAAATGAAAACTAATGAGTGGTCAACGGCGCGTTACAGTTCTGAAAAGCCAAACTTTCCGATCTGTCGCCAACTGATCTTTGTTTTTGCGTTGATAGCTTTGTTGCCTGGATGCGCAGCAATACACGAGCAGCATTATTTTAGGTCGATCGATCAAAATGGCAAGCCCGTGAATTATTTTCGTCTAACGGTTACTGGCAATGCCCAATCGGCCAACACACGATATCTTTCTGGTTATCTCGATGAGAAAGCGGTCAATACATATTTTGGCACTTATGGATCTGGTGCAGAGGGTAATAATGAGGGCACCGGATTTAGAGTGATAGACGCTACAAAGGCCAGTACTGCTTTTGGCGGATCTAAACCATCTAAAACGGAAAAACAACGCCTTGAAAGCGTGTTTGGTGCAAATACGGACGGCGATAAAACTCTCATCATGGTGCTTAGCAGCAATCCGAAAGGTGTATTTGACCAAATCGGTAGTTTGGTCGACAGCCAAGTATTTGCCGAGTCGTTAGCGATTGCTCAAAACAAAGATAAGTTGGCAGAGTTAGTGCAAATTAAAGCCAAATCGAAAAATAGTGCGATTAAATCTACCGCTTTAAAGGCGGAATTAAAGTCGCTGGTTGATGAGTTACAAATTGCATCAACTATCCAAATTTACCAAGAGATTAGTTTAAAAATTGTGAGCGCGCTGGCCTCCTTTTTGCAAGATCCGGTTCAAATTAAAACAGTCGAAGAAGCACGGTTGGCTATTGCTGTTATTGAATCTCAATGGAGGGGTAACCCATGAGCCAAAATCGATATTGTCGGCTTTCGTTAATGTTGATATTTGCAATAATGGGAAGCGCGTGCAGTAGCCTCAAAGTAGAGATGGACGTCCTAGACGCTGATTATGTTCAATTCTTAGAACGCAAAGAACTCGTAAGAGCGCAGCTACCACGAATCTTAAGCATAGCCAAAGGAGGCGATCCGCAATCACGCTTAGATCGGCAGTGGTCTTTGCTACCGGACGACAAAATTATTGCTATCAAAAGCTTCAGTTTGGATTCACCTACGGGCTTAACTGAGAATTCGGCAGTAAATTCTCTATGCGCGAATGAATACCAGAAGGTTTCACCCGCAATTGCTGTGTTGCTCGATAAATCACTTAAAGAACTGCTTTCAAATGAAAGCCGTTTCATGGACATTACGCAAGCAGATTACACGGTGATAAATCAAGCTTATGATTTAATTCAAAGACAATATCAACAATACCTGCGCCTTAACGAGAGCGTCCGTGTCTGCCAACGTGCATTAATCAGCAAAGGAAATAAAGAAGTAAATAAAACGGCAACTAAGACAGATACTATTGACGATCTATCGTTGTTCAGTTCGAACTTAACCCCGTACATTGTCGGTGCGCTATCCGATAAATGGAAACCACATTTTAATTTGTCAGAAGGTGCGACCCAATTTGGGGCTGGCGATATTGCGATTTATATGACACCAGCGGGACATTTTTCTCTAAAAGGTATTACTTTCGACCCTTCATCAACGGCTAAGCTATTAACACGAGTTGCCATACAAACCTTGGCAAGTTATACGCAAAATGTTGGTGTTCCACTGTCAAGTCTTAGTTTGGGTCAGGCGGCGGTTGGCGAAGCCGACACAAATGCTGCTAATGCTACTGCCGTCGGGAAAAAAACGAGGTCAGTCCAGCAAGACATTATCAAAGCGAAAGACGATTTGAAGTTGCAGCAAGCCGCGAGTTTAAGGCTGGCCCGCTCTAGCCTTGGTGGCCTTGAGAGTTTAACTAAGTTCAACACCACAACTCCGACTCAATCGCAATTAGAAGCTGAAATACTCAAAAATGCACAATCGTTCAAAGCTGTTTTTGATGCGCTGCTAGATCAAATTAAGTAGTGCAAAAATAGTCGCAACAACAACAACTATTTTTGCATTTATCCATATTTCTAACGATGCGAAAAACTCTCATATTCATTAATTTAACAACACAGAAATTTTTCTGTTTAACGGATAAAAAAATGAAAAAATTAACAGCGGCGCTGATGGCTGTCGGCGCTTTGGGAATATTTGGAATGCAAACGGCTTATGCGGGATACATTCAAACGGTAGACGCAACCACCACACGTGAGTGGCTTCAAGTGATTGATACGAGCCGGTTGCCTTTGTCTGATCTTGTCAGTCGTTGCGACTCAGTTACTGGCACGTGCACAGGTTCGGTTACTAATTCGTTGGGTACAACAACAAATTTGACGGGCTTAACTTGGGCTTCTACTGCACAAGTTGAACTGTTATTTCGCAGCCGCGGCGGAATAATTGCCGATCAAAGTATTGTGGTTAATTTTTTCGGTGAGAGCTTTACGAGACGAGTTCTAAACGTAGACGACTCAATTGGGAATGGTTGGATTGATACTGACGGAGCGGGCACAGCTGATGAAGGCATATTTCGAACGTCCAATGGGGGCATAACTCTTTCCGGTTGGTCACGCAACACTTCTTTGGTTAGTGGTCTTCCGGCACATGCCCGAATTAGTTATCTTGGTTTAGTTGGAACTGACCAAATATATTTTCCGGAGCGACACGATTTAGACTCCTTCGGTGCTAATTCTTTAATTGGCGCGTTTTTGTTTCGCGAAGCAAGCACATTTGTAGAGCCGCCGCCACCACCAACTGGAACCGTTCCTCTACCTTCTACGCTCGCAATATTTGGGCTGGGGTTAATTGGCTTAATGCGTACCCGTTTTGTTAATGCGAAGTAACGCGAATTCTTGAAATTCAGGCGATGGTCGTCCGGTTAAGCTGGCCATCGTTTGCTGGATTCTATGAGTTTGCTGAATTCCGCCGTAAAACGTGCATCGAACTCCTTTAGACCCTACAACCCTCGAACAATCTCAACAATCGCGTGCCCATATTTCACACGCCGCTTCTCGCCCATCCCAGCAATGCCAATCAAATCATCTTCAGTCTGCGGCTTGGCTTGCGCCAATGCGATTAGCGTGCTGTCATGCATGATGACGTAAGGCGGCACATTTGTAGTTTTTGCTTGCTCGGTACGCCACTGCTTGAGCGCATCAAAAATTGGATCGTGGCTAGCGGCAGTCGTTTTGGTTTCGTTATTTTTCGCTTTTTTGGTTTTAGAACTACGGGTTTCATCAGCAGCGAAAATAAATTCTTTAACTAATACGTGACGCTCGCCTTTAAGCGTCGACATTGTGCTGCTTAGGCTAAGCCAAATAGCGAATCGAGCTTAACGGGGGTATTGTGTGCTGCAGATGTAAAAAGCACGTTTTCGGTTAGATGCACCGTTGACCTCGCTATTTTTTGTGTGTGATTTAAAGCAAATAGCTTTCCGAATTTATTTCGCTTCAGAATTTATAGTATTATGCCTACTTTAAATTCCTACTTTCCTAAGCGAGCGAGCATGTTAGTCGGTGAAAAAGGTCAAGTGACAATCCCCAAACATATTAGGCAAGCAACTGGCGTTTCGCCAGGTAGTGAGGTGTCGTTTAGTTTGGATGGCAGCAAAATTGTAATGACTAAGCTTTCCACTAATGTAAAAAATGATCGTCGGCAATTAGTTCGTAAAGCGGCGGCACGTGTTCGCGCAAGCTTTAGCTCGGAATTCAAGCAGCTAAGCGCTGCGGAAATCATGGATTTTCTTCGCACCGACGGCAATGTAAAAAAACGTGGCGTCTAGCCTATTGAGCTACGATGGTCGCACCGGCGTTTTGGTCGATACTAATGTGTGGATTGACTGCATTGACGAAACCAGCCCGTGGCACGACCGAGCCATCGATCAGCTACAAGTCTGCGGCGAAAAGTTTGTCCTTCACGTGAACCTTATTATTTATACCGAGCTTCTAGTGCCCGGGCCCGATATCGCTGCTGTTGATATGCTGCTCGACGTCTACGATGTACAACGTAGTCCGCTTCCTTGGTCCTGTGCTGCTCTGGCCGCAAATGCTTTTGCAACGTATCGCCACCGTGGCGGAAATAAGTTACTTCCGTTGCCGGATTTTTACATCGGGGCACACGCGGCAGTAAATAATTTCAGTATCCTTACCCGAGATCCTAGCGGCTATCAGAGCTACTTCCCGCGCTTAAAGTTAATAAGCATCGAATAGCTATCGAGAAAAAGTTAGAATTATGTGCTTTGATCAACCCCTAAAACCCTCGAATAATCTCAACAATCGCGTGCCCATATTTCTCGCGCCGCTTCTCGCCCATCCCAGCAATCCCAATTAAATCATCCTCGGTCCGCGGCCTTGCCTGAGCCAATGCAATCAATGTACTGTCATGCATGATGACGTAGGGCGGCACATTTGTAGTTTTTGCTTGCTCGGTACGCCATTGTTTAAGCGCATCAAAAATTGGATCGTCACTAGCGGCCGTTGTTTTAGTTGCACTGCTTTTCGATTTTTTGTTTTTAGTGCTACTGGCTTCTTTAGCCGCAAAAATTGATTCTTTAATTAATATTTTGCGCTCGCCTTTAAGCACGGGTTTCGCTAGGTCGGTTAAGTGCAAAGTGTTAAACGCCTCAAAGTCGGGTTCGATTAAACGCAAGCTTATGCACTGGCGCAAAATCGCTCGCCATTGTTGGTCGTTGCATTCCTTGCCCACGCCAAAGACGGCTAATTCGGTATGACCAAAGCGCAGGGTTTTTTCGGTGCTTTTACCAAGTAATACATCAATAATGTGGGCGGCTCCAAAACGTTGGCCGGTGCGGTAAATAGCTGACAATAATTTTTGGATGATGATGGAAGCATCCATTGTTATTGGTGGCGTGTTGCAGTTATCGCAATGACCACATTGATAGTTGGCGCCGTGCTCTTCACCAAAGTACTCTAGCAAGTGCAAGCGTCTACATTGCGCGGTTTCTGCTAGGCCTAAAAGCGAATCGAGCTTGGCTGAACTTAGGCGTTTGTATTGCTCGTCCGCTTCGCTTTGTTCAATCATACGGCGCTGTTGAATAACGTCCTGTAAACCAAAGGTCATCCAAGCTTGCGAGGGTTTGCCATCGCGCCCCGCGCGCCCGGTTTCTTGATAGTAACCTTCGATACTTTTGGGTAAATCTAGGTGCGCTACAAATCGCACATCGGGTTTGTCGATGCCCATACCAAACGCAACGGTCGCCACCATTACGATTGCATCGTCGCGTAAAAATTTTGCCTGATTATTGGCGCGTACGGCTTGATCCAAACCCGCGTGATAGGGCAGGGCATCAATGCCTTCTTCGTTTAAAAACGCGGCGGTTAAATCGACTTTGTTGCGCGAAAGGCAATACACAATTCCTGCGTGCCCTTCATGATGCGTACGTAAAAATTTTAGTAGCTGGCGGCGCGGATCAGTTTTATCAACGACTGCATAATGGATGTTAGGTCGATCGAAACTAGAGACATAAACCGTGGCGTTTTCGAGCGATAATTTCTCTATTATTTCGGCGCGGGTTTGCGTATCGGCGGTAGCCGTCAGCGCAATACGCGGAATGTTTGGAAAGCGCGCATGCAATACGGTTAGTTGCGCGTATTCTGGCCGAAAGTCGTGACCCCACTGCGAAACACAATGCGCCTCGTCGATTGCAAACAAGGCGACTTTAATATTGCCCAACAGTTCGAGGGTGCGTTCTGTCATCAAACGCTCGGGGGCGATGTACAGCAAGTCTAATTCGCCATCAATTAGTTGTCGTTCAATTCGGCTGGCGGTTGAAGCACTTAAGCTGGAGTTTAAAAACGCTGCCCTAATGCCAACCGCCTCAAGCGCATCGACTTGATCTTTCATTAGCGCAATAAGCGGCGAGATAACAACACCAACCCCGTCACGCATTAGGCTTGGAATTTGGTAACACAACGACTTGCCGCCGCCCGTAGGCATTAGCACAAGGCAATCACTGCCAGCCACGACTTCGTCGATAATAGTTGCTTGGGAGCCTCTAAATTGGTCGTACCCGAAGTAGTGGGAAAGTAGGCCTAGTGCTGATTTTGGAGTGGTTTTTAAAGCTATTTTGGACGCGGGCATTGGTTGCAGCTAAGAATCGGTAGGAAATTGGTACAA
This sequence comes from Betaproteobacteria bacterium, assembly GCA_031429355.1. Lineage (GTDB taxonomy): Bacteria > Pseudomonadota > Gammaproteobacteria > Burkholderiales > Burkholderiaceae_E > JANOZM01. The sequence goes on from JANOZM010000005.1 coordinate 106,435, forward strand.
TTGTAGGCTTAGTTGAACAAGCGGTCTTTAAGACGTTTGGTTGATGCCGGTGTGAAAAAGTGGGCTGTTAGCTCAGTTGGATGAGGCCCGTGTCTCCAAACAGACTTGAGTCTGTTTGGACGGAGCCGAATCTAAGCGGCTTGCAAGCCGCGCAGTGGGTTTTTCGACGTCGCTTTATTGTCGAAAAACGAGCAGAGAGTAGTTTTATTGTTGTGAAAAAAGTGGGCCGTTAGCTCAGTTGGTTAGAGCAGAGGACTCATAATCCTTTGGTCGGGGGTTCAAGTCCCTCACGGCCTACCACTTAATCAGTCAATCTAGTTGTTCTAAAAGCGCTCGGATTATGAGTACTGAGAGCTAGCTCGCGCTTGCAAGCGCGAGCCGTGTTGCGGGCTCGCCGTGTACGGCTCGAAATCCCCGCAACACTCTTTGGTCGGGGGTTCAAGTCCCTCGCGGCCTACCACTTAATCAGTCAATTCTAAACCGATGCAACCGTTACCTTCAAAGGCTTGGTCTTAATACGCTTTTGAACCTGCCACAGATCATGTGCCATTTGCTGTGCCAACCATACCCTTGCATCACCACCCCGATCAATGCCTAACCATTTTTCGATTCGTAAAGCCATCTCGGGTGATATCGCAGATCGGCCATTGATGACGCGACTCATGGTCGGCCTAGTGACGCCTAACTGTTTCGCAGCGGTTGTTACTGTAAGTCCAAGCGCCGGTATTATGTCATCGCGTAGCGTTAAGCCGGGATGAGGTGGATTGTGCATAGTGTTCATACGTTCCTAATGGTAGTCCTGATAGTCAACTAAAATGGCATCAATTCCTTCGAACTTAAACGTCATTCGCCAATTGCCGTTAACCCAAACAGAATAATGGCCCTTCAATGATTCACCTTTAAGCGGGTGTAACTTCCAGCCAGGTATTGCCATGTCCTCGGGCTTGCTTGATTCGTTCAAGCGTGAAAGCTGTCGACTTAGACGTAGCGCATGCGCAGGTTGAATACCCGCTTTCGATCCGGATTCAAAGAATGCTTGCAAACCTTTGTGCTTAAAACTTTTTATCATCTTACATTGTAACGTGTAACGCTACGGCGCACAAGGTGGTGCGGGTTGTAGTCTATTCGACGTTTACGGATTTGCCTTTACGCACGACTTGCCAGACATTCCAACTTTACAGCCGTTAATCGGCACATTGCGTTTCGTACTATGCGAACAAGTTAAATTACGGGCATTGTTATATTTGCTTTACCGTTGCGAATACAAAACCAGCTAAAACACTTTGTCTAATGCCCGAATTTTGAAAAATTACGCTTTTCCAAAGCCGCGTTTTTCGCTCCGCCATGTTTTGATTGTGCCTTATGTCTTATTGGTGTTTGCCGTCGCGGCGATCATTATTGCGTTGTCGTATTCGACCGGCCGCCGTTCAGTAGAAATCGTTACGGTGTCGTTGCTAACGGAAACCTCTACCCGTATCGGGCAGGCGATTGATAGGCACATTATGGGTTCATCGGCGGTGCTAGAGGCTGCGTTTCCCGAAGGTATGCCAGTTGCTCCGCGGTTGGAGAATGAATTAAAGAATCTACGTCATCGGTTTTGGATAGCAACATCATTACATCGCGACCCAAACAATTATGTTTATTATGGCAACCGCTTAGGTCAAGTGTTTGGTCTGAAGCGACTCGAAGGGACCGAAGGCGAGTTGCGTATGAAGTTGGACGCCAACCAGCCTCGTGAGTTTTACCGCTTCGACGGTATTGATGGCAAGCCCACTTTGCAGTTAAAAGAAACCAAAATGTTTGATCCGCGTGAGCGGCCTTGGTACAAAGCTGCTGCGAATCGTAATGATCAAACATGGACAGCGGTTTATATTGACTTTAGCAGCGGTGACTTAATTGCTACGCGTGCACGACGCGTATTAGGTGCCGATAAAGCAGTCGAAGGTGTGGTTGCCACGGACGTTTCGCTCCGTGCTTTAAATGACTTTGTTGCTAATTTAAAAATCTCGCCAAACGGCCTAGCGGTTATTGTGGAACCCAGTGGCGAGCTGATTGCAGCCTCCAATACGGCAAATATTTTAGTAAAAGCCGATGGCTCGAAGCATCGCGTTAAAGCCGATCAAACAGGTGATCCAGTAATTACTGCACTGTACCAAAAAGCAAAAGAACGACTTAACGTAAATAGCGAAACCGCAAAGGCAAAGCCAGTTCCACTTGCAGGTCAAACTAAACCAATAATTGGCCCTTTAACGTTTAATTTCGAAGCGCCAAATGGCGATGCAATGTCTGCCGCAGTCAGCCATTTCACCGACAAGGCTGCTCTTTCGTGGATCACGATAGTCGCCATGCCGCGAAGCGATTTTATGGGTGGCGTCACTGAAAATTTGATTAAAACGGCTGTGTTAGCAGTGTTGGCTGCTCTAGCCGCGATTGCCTTGGGCTTGCGCGTTTTAAACTGGGTCTCACGTGATTTAAGCCAACTATCCGCAGCTGCAGAACGGGTTGGGTTGGGGGAATTGGATACGCCCGTAGGGATCAGCCGTTCGGATGAAATAGGCTCGTTAGCCAACAATTTCGAACGTATGCAACAAAGGTTACTGCACGATCAATTAACTGGGCTTGCTAATCGTGATGCTTTTACATTGCGGCTAGAGCGTCGTGTAAAAATTGCGCTGAATCAGTTGGCACTAACGCCAACGGGCACTGATGCCAACGCAAACGCTTTTGCCGTTCTATTTATTGATTTAAACCAGTTTAAAAAAGTAAACGATCAATTGGGGCACGATGTTGGCGATCAAGTTTTAATTGAAACGGCACGACGCTTGGAAACGTTAGTAGGCGCTAGTGATTTAGTGGCTCGTTTATCGGGCGACGAATTTGCGATTTTGCTCGATAATGTGCAGGGCCAAGCCGAGCTTGAAAAAATTAGAATGAACACGTTTTTAGCCTTGGGTGCTGTGCCCACTTGCTTGGCAGAAACGACTTTAAAAAATGCCGATATGGGCGGTTCAGTAGGTCAGGCTTTGTTCCCTGATGACGGGATCAGTGCTGCCATGTTGTTAAAGAAAGCCGATCGCCGGATGTACCGGCAAAAGTTTTCGCGGCGAGGTGAACTTAATGTGCCTAATTCGGTGCGAGAGAAGGCCTTGTCGCGTCGTGAAACCGATTAAGACAGTCTGACAATAAACACGACAGCAGCAACCCACCCGACCAAGAAAACAATGCCACTGGCCCAGTACTCGCGCGCCAGTTGCCAATCTGACTTGCTTGGGGCCACTGCAATCCAAAGCCAAACAATAATTAAGCCGGCCAGCACACTCATTTGAACAGTGAGTTGCTTCGGTAGCTGGTTTGCTTGTTTGAATAATGTCGCTAACAACAAAATCCAGCACAACGGTGCCAATGCTATGGCCCCCCCATTCCACCAGCGTAACTGTGCAAAACCAACGTAGCCTAAGCGCCAAGAATTTGTGCCGACGCGTTTAGGCCAAAAATTAAAGTTCACCGGTTGTGCTAAAAGAACATAGCCAACAAGCCAGTGCGCAAACTCATGCAAAACTGTTGCCGGTAGTGTTAGCAATGCCCACGTACGCACAAATTGTTTAAGCGAATGTTGCAACAGCCAAGACAGCCCAATAAAACATACCAAAGTCCAGCTAGGGATTTCAATCGCCAAAATGTTTTCAAGGGTTGCGGGCACAAACGGTTGTTTCAAAGTAGCTAGGGTCAGCGTTGCCCGTATTATAGGCGCGTGTTATTTTGTGGGGATGAGCCAATCTGCAATCACACTACGGGATCCAAAACCTGGCGACCTGGGGTTTATAGTCCATCAACAAGCCGCGTTATACGCAAAAGAATACGGCTGGGACTGGACTTTTGAAGCACTGATTGCACAAATCGTAGCTGATTTTATCCGCGAATTTAATCCAACGATGGAGCGCTGTTGGATAGCCGAACTCGATGGAAAAGTTGTAGGCTCGGCCTTCGTTGTCAAGCAATCGGAACAGGTTGCAAAGTTAAGAATGCTATACGTTCATGAAGCTGCACGTGGGCGAGGTTTAGGCAAACATTTGGTCAACGAATGTATTGAATTTTCTAAAGCCAAACGCTACCAAACAATTGTATTGTGGACAAACGATGTATTAACCGCCGCTCGGCATATTTATGAAGCGGCCGGTTTTACGCTTATTGATGAATCAAGCCACTTTAGTTTTGGTCATCAGCAAACTGGCCAAAACTGGGCGTTGAATTTAAATAACTAACGAAGGCCAATCGATTAAATACAAATCAAATTACGATTTATATTTAATCGAACATCCGTAAGGTTTGGTGCTGGCATTGCTAATTGCTTTTCCCGATCCGTGCTCAGTTAAACTTTGCTGCACATAATTGGTCGCTTTAGCAATATCGTCTTTATTCGAACTAGGAATGCTATCAATTCCGCCCGCATACACAAGGGTGCCCTTGGCATCAATGATGTACATATGCGGGGTAGTTCGAGCGCCATAGGCTTTGCCAATCGCACCGTTTTCGTCCATCAAAGTACGTGAAGCAATAGCATTTTTTGATTTCATCCATGCGCCTAACTTTGCTGGTGCAAGATAGTCTTGATGTGCTGGTTCTGTCGAGTTAATCGCCAGCCATACGACGTTCTTTCCTGTAGCCATTTTTTGGGTGCCCTGCATGTTGCCCCCGTCGTAATGTTTACGGACATAAGGGCAGCCGGGGTTCACCCACTCTAAAACAACTGTTTTGCCTTTGTAGTCGGCCAAACTAACCGATTTGCCGTCGACATCTTTAGCACTAAAGTTGGGCGCGGTCTGGCCAATTGTGGCCGCCGCTACGTTCGAACCTAGTACAAGTAAAAAAGTACTAAAAGCGGTTGCGACTATTGTTTTTGCATTTGAGGTGAAGTTCATTTCGGTGGGCTCCGTGTTTAAAACAAAGTTGTAGTCGAGTATTTAGCTGATGCTTTACAAAGAAAAAACGAACTAACGAGAGCGTAAATCGCGTTTGTTAAATAATAACTCGCCCGCGCTTTAAATTTGTTGGTCGAACAGCCCGAATTTAAATGTGACCGAAGTCTCACATCAAAATTCCATCGATTTGTCATAGACCGTTCGGATGGTCGAATTGCCCTTTTGTGGCTTGAACCCTTGGGAAACTCGGTTTTGGAACGCAAGCTTCGTGTGTTGTCTTGGACAAAAGATTAAGTGCGATGATTTCCCAATGTGTTGAAAAACTCTCTGTAAACAGCTTAAGCGCGGTTGAGCAAAGCTCACATCTGCCTAGTTTCGAAGAAAGCTTAGTGCAATTCGAAAAACAGAACCAACCGGCCTCAGTGCTGGCTGCGAAACCCGAAAGTAGTAGCGCGCAAATTGGAATGATTGGTTTTGATTTGCTCGAAGCTAAGCAACTCGAAAATGCTTTTCGGTCCTCATACAACCAGCTTACCGGGCATTGGCTTCTCAGCCCGTCGTCAAATCACCGCTATGCATTTGTCAATTGCTCAAGTCGTTTAGGTCGTGAGTATTTGTTTGGCGTTCTTGGTGGCAAGCGCGAGCAACTGCCAAACTTGATTTTGGTTGTCGCGGAAGTATCCTCACTAAAAGAATTCGGCGTGACTGGCGAAGAGCGCTGCTTAGTAGTCACGATGCCATTACAGTCAAGCGCCGTTGAGTTTTGTTTAAACGCATTAGCCGAGCGTCGCAAAGCGCGTCAAAGTTCCTCAAATGCTGCTGCACCCACTGCACCCGCTACACCTACTACGTCGACGTTGCCTAGCAAGTCGGTGGTGAATTTAGTTTTAGTGCCGCGAACAAATGCTGCTGCTTCAAGCGCTCAGTCAAATGGTCCGGCTGCACCATCAACTATCGCTGAAATTGATCAGCCGACTTTTGGTTTGACTACGTTTCCGCCCGTTGTTGTTTTAAGTTTGCACCGGAGTCATGTTCGTCTTTCCGCGTTAATGCTCCATAAGGCACGCACCATTCAAGAATTAATGGCCGATACGAAAACGACGGAAATTGTCGTGCGCAATTTTTTCGAAAAGTGTCGCGAGATTAAAATTCTTGTCGTGCATCCTGTTAAAAACTTAACAGATAGCCAAACAGTATTGCAAGTGCCGATTACCCAAACTGTTAAATCGATAGCAACTGCGGCAGACAACACTATCGTGCGTTCTACCCCATCAATTCTCGGTCGCTTGCGCGCCAAATTTGGTTTCTAAGAGCAAATTTTGACAATGATTGAATACAAAATTATGTTCGTCGGACCTATGGGTGCTGGCAAGACAACCGCGATCCGCGCATTAAGTGATGAAGTCAGTATTTCGACTGACGTTAAAAGCTACGATCAATCTGAATCTGATAAAGAACAAACAACCGTTGGGTTTGATTACGGCCGCATCCTATTGGGAGATGATTTATCGGTACGATTAGTAGGTACTCCGGGGCAAGAGCGCTTTAGTTTTTTATGGCCTAGCCTTGCGTTAGGTGCTAAAGGTGCAATTGTTTTGCTTGATGTAACTAGGGCGAACCCGTTGGCCGATTTGGATTTGTATTTAGACAAATTTTCAGTGTTAGTTAATCAAGGTTTAGCGGTTATTTGTTTAAGTAAATTCGATACCCAAAAACATGATGGCATCAGGTTGAGTGTCCTATCGAGGCTTCAACATAAATCGCTAATGATTCCGCTGCTTGATGCGGATGTGCGCGATGCAAATCAAACACGGATGGTGCTCGAGACTTTGCTAATGCAAATCGAGTTGTACGACGACGTTTACGCTAACGAAACTTCGACGGAAAACTAAGAAAACATCGGATCTTTTATGAAATTAGAAAAACATTTGTCGCAGTGGTGCTCGAAAAAATCTGAGCAATTTGTTAAGAACCACTCCTCACTTTCGGAATGCCTTGTGCTAACTCCCGACGGATTTGCCGTGAGCTCGCGTGATGGTGCTAACCAAAATAACGATAGCCGCGTAGCACGCTTAGCCACAATCGCCAGCTCGCTACATGCAGTATCGAACGCAATTTCCGAAGAGGCCCAAATTGGCTCGCAAAACGTCGTGATTATTGATGCACACGGCGGAAAATTTGTTGTCTGCTCGTTTCAATTGGCAAACCATCATTTAATTTTAGCCATGCTGGGCACTGCCTCAGCAACCCCTGGCACCATTTTCGTCCTAGCTAAGAACTTTGCTTTGCAAGCCAGTTTAGCTACAACAGAGTTCGCAGTACTCGCAACATACGCGGTCCCGACAAATCCTTCTTTGTTCGAAACCGCATAGTTTTAAAACGTCGCAATTAGTAGTTTTAGTACCACCAAAATTAGTTTTTTTAAATGGTTCATCTCAATTAACAAAGGAAATAAAATGTCAAACGTAAAAGCAGCTTTAGGTGAAGTAATGGGTATTGATGGCGCAATTGCTTGTGCATTAGTTGATGCTAATAGCGGCATGATGTTAGGTGGTGCAGGTTCAGGTTTTGATCTAGAAATTGCCGCAGCTGGTAATACTGAAGTTGTTCGTGCGAAGTTAAAAACGATGCAAGCGTTAGGTTTGAAAGAGAAGATTGAAGATATCTTAATCACCTTGGGTAGCCAATATCACATCATTACTTTGTTGGGCGAAAAGCCGGGTTTGTTTTTGTACACAGCCTTAGACAAAAATAAAGCTAACTTAGCCATGGCTCGTCGCAAGTGTTCAGAAGTAGTAAAGACCGTTGCTTTGTAATCCAAGCCAAAAGAGTCCAACCCAAAAGGTGGGTTCTTTTGCTTTGATGTCTTTGTTTTTGTTTTGTAACGCGTCAACGCGTAGCCACACCATAGTCGCCAGCATCGCTAGCGCGTGTTATAAAAATTCATGTCTGAAAAAACTGTCCCGCAATATTTACTCTGGAGCCAACGCGCAACGCGTTATTCGCTTTGGATAGCGTTGGCGCTAGTGGTACTTTGGGGTGCCAATTTTTCGGTGCAAAAATATGCACTAAACCAAGTTGGCGCTAGTGGTTTTTTATTAGCACGCTACGGTTTAATTTTACCGATCTGTTGCGTAGCCTTACTAATTGCTTTGCATCGCTTTGAATGGCCCAAAATTTCACCAGATCAATTTTGGGCGCTAGCCAAAATTGGCTTTATTGGACACACATTACATGTTGGACTAGTAACTTTAGGTATGTCGTTGTCCACGCCATTTTCTAGTTCAGTAATTTTGGCTGTAGGGCCGGTGTTTAGTTTACTTATTTTGCGATACTCCAACGGCGAGCGTTTAAAGCGCTCGGCCATTGTTGGTGTTGTTGTTGCATTGTTTGGTGCCGCGCTGTTTATGTCCGATAAGTTAATTGCGTTGTATTCAACAGCCGCGCATCAATTTACTGGCGGGCCAAATGCCCTGCCATGGACCGCCAGCTTGGGCGATCTCGTTCTGATATTCGCAGCTTTTATGTTTTCGTTGCACACCATTAAAGTACGCGATTTCAACACAAAGTTTGGCATTGTTACCGTCATGACTTATTCCACTTTGATTAATACGGTCCCGTTGGCGCTAATGGCCTTAGTTGCATTTTGGCTTGCTGGAAACAACCAAACAGTAGGGCTTCATACAGTAACTTGGCTTTTGGTGTTGTCGTTGTTTTATTCGGTCGTGATATCGGCTTTTGTTGGTTGGATTATCTGGGCTTGGGTCAATATTGTGCGCGGCTCAGCTCGTAGCGCTCCGTTAATGTATTTAATGCCGCCAGTAGCTGGTGCAGTCTCCTGGGCATTGGGTGGTGAGTCGTTTACCTTTATTAAAATTCTTGGCGCTGGTATTGCGTTAGCTGGTGTTGCGGTTGCACAGTTTGCTGGGCAGCGCACGCAAGCTCAGGTAGCATCCAGTTAGATATCCAATAAAAATAATTTGTAAAGTGTAATTGCAATGCTAAAAAAAATTGCCATAGTGGGTGCTGGTGCTGTTGGTGGATACATCGGTGCTCGCTTAGCGCTAGAAAAAAATGCAACCGTAACGGCCTTTGCTCGAGGTCAAACACTTAATGCTTTAAACACCAAAGGTTGGCGATTAAAAGTTGACGGGCAAGTACTGAGTGCACCTTGTGTAGCAAGCGATAAAGCGTCTGATTTAGGGATTCAAGACTTAGTTGTTATTGCCGTAAAAGGGCCGGCGTTGCCCAGTTTGGTGGCACAATTAAAACCGCTTATTGGCCCCAAGACATTAATTATGGCGGCAATGAATGGTGTGCCTTGGTGGTTTCTTAACGAACTTGCAATCACTGCGGACAACAAAGCAATTAGCGCGTCTTTAGATAGATCGCCATTGCAGTCAGTCGACCCTGGTGGCGTTGTTAGTCTCGCTTTGCCAGCGGAAAATACCTTGGGTTGTGTAGTGCATGCCAGTACATTTACGCCCGAGCCCGGTTTAGTTGAAGTCAAAATGGGCAATGGTTTAATTGTAGGTGATTCGATTTCGGCATACGGATTGCAGCGCGTTGAGCCCTTCTCTGCGTTGCTAACCCAAGCGGGTTTCGCAGTAACAACATCGCTTCAAATTCGGTACGATATTTGGTACAAATTGTGGGGCAACATGACGGTTAATCCGATTAGTGCCATTGCTCGGGTGACCGCAGACAAAGTGCTAGACGATCCTTTAGTCAACGAGCTTTGTGCACAGTGCATGGGCGAAGCGGCGCAAATTGGAGCTGCATTAGGGTGTCCGATAAACCAAACCGCGCGGGATCGTAACCAAGTCACACGCAAGCTGGGCGCATTTAAAACCTCCATGTTGCAAGATGTTGAAGCCGGTCGCCCAATCGAGCTAGATTCGTTGATTGGGGTGGTTAGAGAGTTAGGGCAGCGGGTTGGCATCGCCACGCCATATATAAATGCGTTGTATGGAATTACTAGATTGTTTGCGGTTCAAAAAGGGCTCTACACCGAGCCGTCTAGTTAGGCCAATCCGAGTTGACTAGGTAAGCAAATGGTTGTGAAAGCGTAAATCGCTCTAAAGGCGCTTAACTTTAAACAATTTGACGGATATTTTGATTTTCTTGGATTGTGGGATAAAATTCCACGAGAGCGACCATGAAAATCACCCCGTCAACCGATTCCGAATCCAAAGCAACCGAGCTATCCAACGCCTCGGCTGAACGTCCACGTCTTGTGGAACGTACTGCTTTGCGTATGTTGCGGCCAATCATTCGGTGGCTGGTTCAACAAGGCATTACGTTTCCACAATTTTCCGAGAGCCTAAAACACCTATTTTTAGACGAGGCTCGTAATGAGTTACAAGCCCGCGCCGTTGGCAAGTCGTTATCAGCGCTAGACGTTAAACCGCCCACCGACAGTGCGCTTAGTTTGCTGTCGGGAGTGCACCGACGTGACATTCGAAACTTTCGTTCTGCCGAGCAAGCGTTTGAATCGTCTCGCCTTGAATCGGACGCGCAAGGACTTGTTGGCGGACTATCATCGGTTAATGATGCAAACGCACCGCAACTTTCCAAAAGCCGATTTGGCTTGTCAGCGCAAGTCGTTGCCCGCTGGTTTAGTGATCCTAATTATTTGGATAGCAACGAGCAGCCCTTATTGTTAGCACGCACAGGTACTGTGTCTTTTGATGCCTTGGTTGCCAGCATAAGCACCGACGTGCGTCCACGAGCTGTTTTAGATCAACTGCTGCATTTAGGTTTGATTGAGTTTAACGATGATCAGGTTCGTTTGATTGGCGCAGGTTTTGCCCCGCGGGCCGATTGGACTGCTTTAAGTGCCAGCGCTACCGACAATATTACCGATCATTTGCGCGCTGCAATTGACAACTTAGACGGCAAGCAAAACTGGCTAGAGCAGGCTATTTTTTCGGATGAAATGAGTGCCGAGTCGGTCGAAAAATTGCATGTTGCCGCTTCGGCTGCATGGCGCGGTAACCACCGCAAATTAATGCAATTAGCGCAACAACTTTACGAGCAGGACCTAGCCAATCGAAAGGCATCGGAACGCGTGTACCGAGCCCGAATAGGAATGTTCTACTACGATGAAAAATATGCTGCTGACAATCAAACAACGAATCAAACAAAAAATTAAACAAAGGACTAGACCATGAGTCGCTTCGAAAATCTATGCATCCAATGTTTAATGGGTTTACTGTTGATGTTAGTGATTGGTGGATGCGCGCCAGGCTCCGCAGGGTCTGGTACAGGGCCGTCTAGCAACGAACCTCCATCGGCCAATGCTCCACCCAGTGTAGGACTCAATGTTACACCAGCTTTACCGATAGTACCTGGCGCAAATTTAATTACGGGACTTACATTTAATAACACTGATTTATTGGGGTATTGGATCGATGCGGAAACTGGAACAACGATAGAAATTGCGGCCCAATCAATTAGAGTAAAACGTGCCTGTTTAGAATTTGTATTCGAGGGTGCTTGGGTCGCTACTGACGCCTTAGCAATTCAGCTCAGTGGAAATTTGACGACCCAATCAAGTGTTAGCCAGGGCACTATAGCTACGGTCGAATCAGCTGCGTTAGTGTTGGCCTTACCGGCGGCCAATCAACTGTATGTCGAGGTGATTCGGAACACGGGTAATTCTGTGCTGCGTTTGCCAGCGATGGTCCGTGCAAATGTTGGTGCGGGTACAGCAAACGTTTGTACACCATAAGTACAGGCCAGCTGTGAAAATTGAAAACGGATTATTCTAATACGATCAGAATTTGATTTTCTTTAACGGTCTCGCCGGTTAATACGGCGATACTTTTAATGACGCCAACTGCTGATGCCGTAATTGGAATTTCCATTTTCATGCTTTCGATGTAGGCCAACACATCGTCGGGTTTTACTGTTTGCCCAACGGCAACCTCGATACTAAAAACGGTTCCGGCTACTTCGGTAGTAATGTTCATTGTTTACGATCACTCGCTTTAGTAAATTGGCCAAGGGCGCTGGGCGGGGCGAATCGCTTCAATGACACGGGCCATTTTTAAAACCCCAATATCATCAAAGCGCTGCCCAATAATTTGTACGCCAACCGGCATCTCTAACGCGTTCTCGTTGCGCTCGTACGAAAAATTAACCGATACTGCCGGTTGCTCTGACATATTAAATGGCACGGTAAATCCAATGTGTTCTAAGGATCGAACCGGGTCATTATTTGGTGAAGCGTTTTCGGCTTTAAACGCCATAACGGGTGCCGTTGGCGAAAGCACAAAATCGAAAGCACTACAGGCTTTGACAGCGCTAGTCCGTGTAACGTAAATTTGATGGGATGCCTTAAAAATTTGTTCACCTGTAAGGCCTCGTGCACCTTCGGCCCACTGCCGAATAAAAGGTAAACAGCGCGCACGGTTTTCTGCCGGTAGGCTGTCTAAATCGAGTAGCGAACGCATGCGCCAATACTCGTCTAAACCTTGCAACATCGCTGGCGTCATAAAGGGTTGCATGGGTTCGATAATTGCACCTGCTTTGGCCAAAGCAATTGCCGCCTGTTCTACATGTTGCTTAACGCGCGGGTCTAATGACATGCCACAACCTGCATCAAGCAATAGGCCGACACGTTTACCTTTTGCGTAGGCAAGGGCTTGCTCGGAAGGCATTGTTTGTATGCTACGCCAATCGAGTATTTGCCCAGGCAAACTCATGCTGTCGCGGTGATCGGGTTGCGCCATCACAGCCATCATGTAGGCCGCATCACTTACAGTGCGTGTCATTGGTCCGGCGGCGCGGCCGGTATAAGGAGGGTCAACTGGAACTCGACCATTGCTAGGTTTCAATCCCACTAAGCCGCACCAGTTGGCTGGCAAACGCACCGAGCCACCAATATCAGTGCCAACATGTAAAGGGCCGTAGCCAGCAGCCGCTGCCGAGCCAGCACCAGCGCTAGAACCCCCAGGGCCTTTGCTGGTATCCCATGGGTTGCGTGACAGTTGATGAAACGTTGATAAGCCTGACGAAAGCATGCCGTAATCGGGCATCGTTGTTTTGCTAATCATAATTGCGTTAGCCTCGCGCAAGCGTGCAGCAACCGGCGCATCATCCATTGCCGCCAGTGCATTTACGGCAGCCGTACCAGCTGGCATTGGATCGCCTTTAGTAGCGATGTTCTCTTTTATAGTGACCGGAATGCCATCGAGTGCGCCGGTCGCTTGGCCGGTAAGCCAACGCTGCTCAGATTTTTTTGCGGCTTGCATTGCGTCTTCTGGACGAAACAAATAGCCAGCGGCCAGTTTGGGTTCTAGGCGCTGCATTTGCTCGACAACGCTACGCATCACCTCGACGGGTGAAAATTGTTTTGTGGCATAACCAGCAAGCATTTGCGCGGTGCTCAATAAATGCAAAGGCGTGGTGTTTGTTGGTTGATTACCGCTTTTGTTTTGATCATTGTTAGGCATTTTCAAAACCTTAATCGAGTAGGCTGGTTTGAGCTGGTGGTAATTTGACAGCAGTTTTTATCGGGTTTGGCGCCGCGGTAGCACCATAGTTTTGCGAATCGATGGTTTTTAACGTTGCTATCAGCGACCCATTCTCTTTGCCGTGATTATCCGCCAGCCAAGCCATCCCTTGCTGCCAATCAAAAGTAACAATCGATCGTTTCTCATCATCTGGAGCGTGAAAGCGCCTCATTAGTGGATGTTCATCGGCGTTCACCGTAAGTAAAGTATGGGAGAACAAACCGTCGGTTGTGGGCCCTGGCCGCCATTCCCAAAGCGAAGCCGCAAAAAAGACAGAATTATCGATTCGACCAATACGCCAACGAACGGCCTTACCTGTTTCGTAATTGGGTTCGTAAAAATGTTGCATTGGTGTCAATGCTAAATAACGTTTGGACCAAGCGGCGCGAAAACTCGGTTTAGTGGCCGCGGTTTCTGAGCGTGCGTTATAGGTGAAGCGCGAAAATTTTGGGTCTTTGCTCCACGCAGGAATTAATCCGAAAGTAGAGTTTAGGCACTGTAACTCGCCCTCTTGCGAAATACGAATGATTGGCGCAAGTTGACCGGGGTAGACCTCGGGTAAAACAGCAAAGGCCACTTCTAACGAAGTTAAGGCGCTTAAAGTGTCGGCCCTGCTTGGTGCATAGTTTGCACACATAACTTAAGCGGCGTTACTGATAAATAAATTGTCTTGCCCAACTTGAGTTGCAGCCGCACCGCGTGCGATACGATGTACAGTTTGGCGCGTCGCTTGAAACTCTCGTTGAATAACTACTAAAGCAGCTTCAGCTTGGCCACTACCGCAAATAAAAATATCAATTGCGGCCATGTTGTTCTCGGGCCAAGTGTGAATTGAAATATGCGATTCGGCCAACATTAAAACGCCAGTGACGCCTTGTTGTTCGCCAAAGCTGTGCAGGTGTCTTTGTAAAATGGTGGCTTTGGCTGCTTGTGCGGCTTTTACCAAGATGGCTTCTATCCGCAAGCCATCGCAAAGCAATGCCGCTTGCACACCCCACAAATCGGCCAGTATATGTAGACCATTGGAGTGATGTACCGGTGTTGCTGACAGTGGACTATTTGTGTCGACCACCACCGCTCCCACCACTAGAACTGTAAACCCCACCAGAGCGGTAGCTGCTGCTGCCACTGTTTGAGTCTTTGGAATAAGCCATAACAGAGGCTACCGTAATGACTACTGCCGCGTAAAAATAATAAAGTGCTCGGCCCATTATTTGGCAAACTTTCTATTCATCATCGCCGCCCGATTTGTCTGCATTTTTCGCAATCCATAAGGGCGCCCACAAAGCCATCGTTGCAAATAGCATTTCTTCTATTGGGGTGTCTAAGCTACCCATAAACATAGCGGGCAATAGGATCATTAACAAAATTCCCGTTGTAATAATAGAAGGGGTAATTAAAAAGTGTTGACCCGATAGCGTATCGGCAACTTTTCCCGACTTTGCATCACCAGCTCTTTTTTTGCCAAAAGCAACTAATAAATCGTGACCGTTTGCAGTATTGCCAATCGACCAACTTTGTTCTTTGTCGGTCAATTCACAAGCTAAAACTTTGTCGCCGGCACGGTACTCTTGTATAGAAACAATTTCCCCAACTTTAGCTTGCCAATTAAAAGCGCCCGCTACGTAGCTGGTTTCGGCTTTGTACTCTTCCATTAAGTTAAAGCGCTGGCCGTCTAGGGTTGCGGCACCAGTGCTTACTTCGGGTTGAGTATCGGAGACGCGAATCCATTGCCATGCGCCATCGCTATTGCTAGCCCAACGCAAACCTTGGGACTCGTTATAAAGCAAATATTCTTCCCAACGAGACGAACGATCGCCCGCTACGTTTTTTTGCATTACCCCTAACACTGTCCAATCAAAGCCGTGAACTTTTCCGAAATCACCGGGCATTAGCGCAGTAACAACTTTGCTTTGTTCAGCGCGTTCAACTTCAAGCAACAGGCTGCCTTCTTGAAGGCGTAGTTCGCTTTTACACTTTGGACAAACGATGCTGGGCGTTTGGTTGGGCACTAATTTAATGTTGCCGCCACACGATTTACAGGCGAATAGCTGAATTTGCTTTGGGTTGACTTTTGCGACGGTTGAATCGCCGCTAAAGCGATCTTTCAAATCGCGTAGCCGCTTGCCTTCTAGTTGATCGAAAGTTACCGTGTTACCGCGATAAACCGTGGGCTCTTCACCGTCTGAATAATCGAGAGTCACTAGTTCGGAACCGGAGCGACTATCGACCGTACGCGCTTGCCAGCGGCTATCAACAGGAAAGGGTAGCTCGCCTTCAGCGGCTACACATTGCGCGCTGCGTTTGTCGATAACAGTGAAGGACTTGCCACCCAAATTAAACGCTTTACCTGGCAAGACACTATCGAACGTGGGTAATTTTTTGGGTTGTCCTAAGCTTTCTAAAACCGCGAATTGGTCTGATGCATCGCTGAGCCAACCGGTTTTGCCATCAACAAAAAGGATATACCACTCGTTCCAAAAACCTTGTTCATAGCGCATTTGGATTCGACCAATGACGCTAAAGTTGCGGCCCTTAAAACTACCCTCAGCGCTTATTTGTAGGCGCGAGTAATCTTCTAACAACTGTGCTTGTTTGCCGATAAGTTGAAGCTGCTCGGCATTGCGCGCAATGGTTGATTTACAAAAATTACAAACTGCAGTGGTGCTGGCGGCCGAATAAAATTTAATCGGCGCGCCGCAGCTGGGGCACTCGCTAGAAAACATACTAATTAGCCAATCAGTTTTTTCAGGATTTCTGCTTTTGCATTATCAAAATCGGCTTGGCTAATAAGGCCTTTATCAAGCATGCCTTTTAGTTTTCCTAAACGATCTTCTGGGCTTTCTGTTGGGGCTGCAGCTGCACCACCATTTTGATTGCCCGCGTTTTGCCCCATCCCAAGGCCCATATTTTGGCCCATCGATTGACCCATCGCTTGTCCAATGGCCATCCCCACACCCAAGTTCGCACCGAGGCCCGCCATGCCACCCTCATTTTGCGCGGCCAACGGAATTGCATTGGCGGTTTGGAATTTTGTATAGGCATTTAAATCACCGGCCATGCCCATCGCAATACGTTTATCAAGCGCGGCTTGCAATTCGTCGGGTAGAGAAATTGATTGAATCATGAACGAGTCAAGTGCCAGTCCAGAAGCAGCAAATGCTGGGCCTAAAACAGCGATCACCGCTTGCGCCATCTGAGTTTGATTGGCCGCCATATCTAAAAATGGCACGCCAGCATTACCGATGGCATTGGCCAAATTAGATAGCACTAAACCATCCAGTTGTTCGCTTAAATCTTCGGCCGTTAAGACCGCGCGATTGCCAGCAATTTCGGTAAAGAATTTTTTAGCATCGGTAATACGATACGAGTACAAGCCGAAGGCGCGCATCCGCACCATGCCAAAATCTTTGTCACGAATCGAGATGGCTTGCGGGGTGCCCCAGCGTTGGCCAATAACTTGACGGGTCGAGAAAAAATAAACATCCGACTTAAACGGGGACTCAAATAACTTATCCCAGTTTTTTAAATAGGTTAAGACCGGCAAAGTATTGGTGCTCAGCTTGTACATGCCAGCACCAAAAACATCGGCCATTTTGCCTTCGTTAATAAACACGGCCTGCTGAGTTTCGCGGACAGTTAGCGACCCGCCGTAC
This sequence comes from Betaproteobacteria bacterium, assembly GCA_031429355.1. Taxonomy (GTDB): domain Bacteria; phylum Pseudomonadota; class Gammaproteobacteria; order Burkholderiales; family Burkholderiaceae_E; genus JANOZM01. Next base: position 123,529 of record JANOZM010000005.1, read on the forward strand.
TGCACCTCTTGATCTTCCATTGGGAAGCGCCACATCAATACATTATCAGCCTGATCAGGCCATTGAATAATGTCAATAAACTGCTTTTTAATAAATGAAGTTAAGCTCATTGTTAGTTCCTTAAATGGGTGGATGTGTTTTTACGAAAACAAACATGCGGCATTAATAATGCCAGCACATAAAGCGGTCCCGCCCGACATCATGCCGACAGCGGCGTTATTTTCTTCAATTTGGTGAGCCAAATCGCTAAACACCCGATTTAACCCAACGTAAACGATAATTTGTACGACCAATGCGCCGACCGACCAAACGATAAAGTTGGTAAACGAGGCGTGGGTAAGGATACTGGCGGCAATGGTGATAGAAAAACCCAGCATCGACCCGGATAAAAAGTACGCGACTGCACGATTACCGTGTTTTAAAAGGGCAATTTCTTTGTACGGGGTAAATCGGACATAAACAAAGAAAAAGACTGCCAACAAAGCCAGACCGGCAAATAAATAGCCTAAGTACGATACGATTGGATGAACCACTGCAAATTCTCCTGGGTGCTTTTTTTGGTTAGCCGTAGCTTAATTCAGATCGTATTGTATGCATAACCGCGTTTTAGTTCTATCAGTGTTTGTTGTTGCCTCATGCGGCTTGGCCTACGAACTAATTGCCGGGGCTTTGTCCAGCTATTTGTTGGGCGATTCTATCCTGCAATTTTCCTCAATTATTGGCTGTTACCTGTTTGCAATGGGGGTCGGGGCGCATTTCTCACGTTACGTTGACGACGAACACGTCGTCGAGCGTTTTATCGACATTGAATTGCTCATTGCCTTAATTGGCGGCATTTCCGCGACGCTCTTGTTTTTAATATTCGTTTGGTCAGCTGGTTCATTTCGAACAGTACTGTACGCCGTAGTGTTTATGATCGGCGCAATGGTCGGCATGGAAATACCTTTGGTGATGCGAATTTTAAATGATCGTAAGACCGAATTTAAAGAGTTAGTCAGTCGGGTGCTCACCTTCGACTATTTAGGTGCATTAGCGGTATCGCTGCTATTTCCATTGGTGCTGGCACCAAAACTTGGTTTGTCGCGCACCGCGTTTTTGTTTGGCCTAATGAATGCGGGCGTTGGATTTTGGATGATTCGATTGTTTAAAGACGATCTACTAAAAACTAAGGCTACTACAGCACTAACCAGTACTGCGCTAACCAATACTGCGCTAACCAGTGTTTCGCAAAGTGTTGTTGCAGACAATGATGTTGCGCATAACAAGCCCGTTGATGCAGCACCAATTAGCGTACAGCCCAATTTAGTAAAAAAGTACAATTTTTTGCAACTTAAAGCAGCCATGGTGATTGGCATTATGATTTTGGGTTTGGGCTTTTCAGATCGCCTCACAAGTTGGACCGAGCGACAGTTGTACGGCGATGAGGTTGTACATGCTTTTACCTCGCCTTACCAACGTATCGTGGTAACAAGTTGGAAAAGCGATTTACGTTTATTTATTAACGGAAATTTGCAATTTTCGTCTCGCGATGAACACCGTTATCACGAAGCTTTGGTGCATCCCGTGATGCAAGCTCACGGTAAGGCCGGGCGAGTATTAGTGTTGGGTGGTGGCGATGGGCTTGCAGTGCGTGAAATTTTAAAGTATCCCGAAGTGCTTAGTATTACTTTGGTCGATCTTGATCCGCAAATGACGCAACTATTTGCAGCCTCAGCCCTTTTGGTTAAGTTAAACGAAAACTCGTTGAATAGTGCAAAAGTTAAAATTGTGAACCAAGACGCGATGGTCTGGCTAGAGGGGCACAAAGAACAATACGATGTCGTTATTATCGATTTACCGGACCCCTCTAACTTCTCGCTCGGCAAGCTCTATTCAGTGCCGTTTTATCGATTGCTTTCAAAGCACATTGCTAGCAACGGTTTGATGACGGTGCAAAGCACTTCACCGTATTTTGCGCCAAATGCTTTTTGGTCAATTAATGCCACTTTAAAAGAAGCGAAGTTACAAACTTGGCCTTATCACCTGTATGTGCCGTCGTTTGGCGAGTGGGGTTTTGTCGTTGCTAGCCCCAGTCGACCATTTGAAGTACCCACCGAGTATCGAGCACAAACGCGGTATTTGGATGGCATTAACGCGCCAGCAATGTTTGTGTTTCCTAAAGATATGGCAGCGCGTAATGTACAGCCTAATTTTTTGAACACCCAAGTGCTAGTTCGTTATTTTGAAACGGATTGGGCCAATGCCAACCGATAGTCAACAACCCCTTGGTATTCAATTACCTCGCCGCAAGTTTTTAAGGCAGGCTACGAAGCTAGGGGCTGGTTTTAATTTAACGAGCCCCGTTGTATCGCTGCTCAGTAGCGCAGGGCTTTTAGCAGGCTGCGAAGGCCCACAGCTTTGGGATAAAGTTAAGACTACTGTAGATCGTCCGGGTATGGCCTTAGGCCATGCAATGCGTGCTTTATCGAGCGCATCGCAGCTCGATAAACCTGCTAATAACGCCTCATTCGAGATCGCTAAACGCTGCCAAGTGTTGGTGGTGGGTAGTGGCATTGCGGGATTAAGCGCGGTTTGGAATTTACGGCGTCAAGGCGTAAAAGACATTGTGTTGCTCGATGGTCCCGAGTTTATGGGTAACGCTGCGAACTACCAGTTTGCAGCAGGGCAAAGCGTGCCTACTGGCGCACATTACCTGCCTTTACCATCACCCGAATCGCAACATGTGCGCGAGATTTTAAAGGCCATGGGCGTGTATGCAGGCCAGTTAGGGGCCCAGCGACCATCGTATGATGAAGCGGTTCTAGTCCACGCGCCAGCCGAGCGATTGTTGCGAAGCGATCAGTGGGAATCTTCGTTAATTCCACAAGGGGGTTTAAGCCCGCCAGCGTTACAGCAACAACAAAAGTTTTTTGAGTTAACCAAGTTACTTTCAAACACTTTAGGTAATGACGGCAAACGATTGTTTGTAGTGCCCATTACACTTGCTTCGCGTGACCCCAAGTGGATAGTGTTAGATCAAATTACCTTTAAAGCGTGGCTAGAACAATCGCGATACACCGATCCTAGTTTGTTGTGGTACCTAGACTATTGTTGCCGCGATGAATTTGGTGCCGACGTATCGCAAGTTTCAGCTTGGGCTGGGCTACATTATTTTGCAAGCCGAGCAGGGCATGCCAGTAACGCCGAGGACGGTGCAGTGCTTACCTGGCCAGATGGTTTAGCGTCGGTAGCGACCTTTTTAGCCCAAGCCATTGAAGGGCAACGAATGGCTGCGAGTGCCCTGCATTTAAAACGGCAGAGCAACAATGTTCAGGTTTTGGCATTTGATCATGCTTCTAAAAAGCAATTTGGTATTCAAGCGCAAACGGTCGTGTTGGCAACGCCGCTTAATATTTCTGCGCGAATCGACCCCGAAATTAGATTGGCATTTCCTAATTGGAAAGAGCAATTACCAAGCAACGCGCCATGGATTGTTGGTAACTTTAAAATGCATCGGCGCGCTGCCGAAAAGTTAGGTTCTGGCCTCAGTTGGGATAACGTTGTCTACGGTAGTGCATCGTTAGGTTTTGTAAATGCCAGTCATCAATTATTACGCGTCGACGAATTTGCAGCCCCAACATTAACCAGCTATAACGCAATGAATAGCAGCTCTGCAGGGCAAGCACGTCAATGGTGTGCAATTGCTAGTACCGAGCAGTTACTTGAGGTGGCGGGGCAAGATTTGGTAAGTGCTTATGGGACAAGAATTTGGCGCCATGTTCAAGCGGCCCATATAACTGTGCGAGCCCACGGTATGCCGTCTCCGACACCGGGTTTTTTAAATAACCCGTTGTTGACTCAATTGCGTAAACCGCAAGGACGGGTTTGGTATGCCAACGCTGATTTATCGGGATACTCCGTGTTTGAAGAAGCCGCTTGGTGGGGTATGCAAGTGAGCGTTTAATTTTCTAGAATTGCGCGCGCTAACTGAAAGTACAAAGGGGCCGCAAATGATAACGAGCCAATACGATCAAGCACGCTAGAGCGTCCGGCAATAGCCTCACCCCAATCGCGAATACCGGTACTTTTACGAATGCTGCCAAGTACCAAATTACCCAGCACGCCCGCCGCAAAAATACAGATCGAAACACCAATATTTGTATTCCAATTAAACGGTACCGCCCAGTACATTGCTAGCCCAACGGCAACAGCCGAAATTGCCCCCGCGATCAAACCTTCAACCGTTAAGTTACGCGTAATGTTGCGGGCTAACCGGCGTTTTCCGTAGCGGCGAGAAACAGCAAATTGCACAATTTCGCTCACCTGATTAACCAGCACTAAAAACAACATCATATAAGCCGCGTGAATTGTGCTAACTGTGTTGACAAGCAAGGTAGTAGCTGGGATGTGGCTTAAGCCATACACGCACAACATCACGCCTAATTGTAATTTGGCGGCCCGCGCAAAATAGTCTTTTGTATTGCCCGAGATGGCTGACAAGGTAGGTAGCAAGAAAAAGGCATACACAGGAATAAGAACCGAAAAAATACCGACCCAGCCTAAGCCGATAAAAATATATTGCAACGGTAACAAAACAAAAAATGCAGCAAACAACGCTTTGTAGTCTGCATCGTTAGCGGGGCTTCTGGTCATAAACTCACGAAGCCCTAAAAACGATTGCATGCCAAATAAAAACAAGGCGATGCCGGGGTGAATAACAACGGCTGACCAAAAGCAAAACAAAAACAACCAACCATTGCGTTCGCGATCACTTATAAAATCGATCACCAATTTTGAAGATGGTCGACGTCCAATCGTGTTACCGGCAGGCTTTAAAAGCCAACGCACTGCCAGAAGTCCTATTAACCCAAGTGCAACTAGGCCCCAAAAAGCTAAGTCGTTCATACGCCGTCCTTGCTGGCGGCTTCGGGTTCCGACATACCACCGCCTGGCATTGCGCGACGGTTTAATTCTAAAGTTTCATCGTCGTGCGCTAAATCGATAACAGCATCACGGGCGCGTTTTAAAAATAGTTCTTCCTCTTCATTGGTGCCACGTTTCATAGGCACGCCGAAGCGTACATTGCAGGCTAACGGTACTGGAAAAAAAGTGCCTTTGGGCATAATGCGATGCAAGTTTTCACAGTACACAGGGACTAATTCGACGTCGGGAAATTCGGCGGCTAACTTTGCCAAGCCGCGTTTAAAGGGACTTGGTAGTGCTTGCGCTTTACGGGTTCCTTCTGGAAAAATTATTAAAGAATCGCCGTTTAATAGCGCCTCACGCAAAGGTTCTAAAGGGTCGCCGTCGGTCTCGCGGTTACGATCAATTAAAACACCATTGAGCCCTTCAATAACAATGTGACGGCGCACGGCAGTCTTGTTCCAATAATCTTTTGCCGCAATAGGCCTGACTCTACTGCGAAGGTCATCAGGCATCGCAGACCACACGACGATAGTGTCGAGATGGCTTGTATGGTTAGAAAAATAAATGCGTTGAGTAGCAGAAGGGCTAGTACCAATCCAGCGCGGATAAGCACCAACCAAAAAACGTACTAGCCAAACGAAAAACTGGGTTAGTAACAAAGGAGACCCTGCTTAAAAAATGTTGGCTTCAAGGTTTCGAAGACGGATTGTTGGTAGCGCTTATTGGCGCTTGCGCTTCGGCGCGGCGCGGCTTGTAAGGGCGATTGGACATCAATTTATCAAACAACCAATTTGGCATTAGACGCATCGCTTTGGAAACTACGCCCATTTGCCATGGAATCACCCGATAAGTAGTGCCGCTCAAAATTGCATCGGCCGCTTTTTTCGCAAATACCGGCGCATCCATCAAGAACGGCATTGAATAGGGGTTCTTTGCGGTGAGTGGAGTGCGAATAAAGCCTGGGCAAATCGTGACCACTTGAATTCCAAATCGTTTCACTTCAACCCGCAGACTCTCGCAATAGCTAATAGCCGCAGCCTTGCTAGCGCAATATGCTTCGGAGCCGGGTAATCCGCGAATGCCAGCGACGCTGGCAATGCCGACCAAAATTCCGCGTTTGCGTTCGCGCATTGGTCCAACAAAGGGATGAAAAGTTGCAGCCATTGCCATCACGTTGGTGTTAAAAACATCGGCCATCGCGTCTAAGTCTTCGTAGTTTTCGGTTAGGACGCCGATTGAAATACCTGCATTGGCAATTACGATATCTGCGCCGCCGCAGTCGCTTTCAAATTGCCGACACGCCGCAATGATTTGGTCCTTTTGGGTAACATCGGCGCTGTAAGTAAAATGTTTTTTGCCGCTTTTTTCAGCAAGTTCTTTGGAAAGCGCTTGTAGTTTGTCGGCGCGGCGCGCAACTAAGCCTAGGGTTGCGCCACGTTCGGCAAATTCGCGGGCTAATGCCTCGCCAATGCCACTTGAAGCGCCTGTGATCAACACATTCATTTAAACTCTCCCTAACGCTCTTTTCTTACATCTTACATTCTAAAGCGTGTGGGCGTTTTTTGGTAATCCGCCTTCACCGGCAAGCAAACTGGCTTTTTTAAACTCTCACCCTTCAATGCCCGAAATCGACCTCCAATTATTAGCAAACGACTTTCAATTGAATAGTTTGACGGCGGCGTTTTATGCAAATCCTTACCCTACTTATGCTGCTTTAAGGCAATTGGCTCCGCGTAAATTGCTTGCGGATAACTCATTGTTTTTAAGTACCTATGACGATGTTCGTACGGTCTATGCCGATACTAAAACTTTCATTAGCGATAAAAAACTAGAGTTCTTTCCAAAGTACGGCGATTCGGCGCTTTACGAGCACCATACCTCAAGCTTAGTGTTTAACGATCCGCCATTGCACACTCGGGTTCGCCAAGTGTTTGTGCAGGCCTTGTCGCCACGCGCTATCGATGGAATGCTGCCGGGACTACAAAGCACCGTCGAACATTTGCTTGATAAAATTGCAGACAGCAGTGGTGATTTTAAAAAAACAGGTGTCGAACCTCAGCAAGCATCAAAGAAGCAAGTAGATATTATCGAGGCTTTCGCCAGTGCTATCCCGGTGGAAGTCATTGGTAACTTGTTGGGTGTTCCTATGTCCGAGCGCGGGCCATTGCGGCGCTGGTCGTTGGCTATCCTTGGAGCACTAGAGCCAGTGTTAACACCGGCCCAACTAGAAGCCGGCAATCAAGCTGTTATTGAGTTTGTAGCTTATTTAAAAATACTAATCAATCAGCGCCGAAAACAATTGGGCGATTTGCAGGCGGATGTGCTGACCCAACTAATTGCGCTAACCGACGACTATCGAGAGCCAGGAACTAAAGATTCCTTAGATGCGGGTTTAACCGTAAATGAGCTGCTGCATAACTGTATTTTTTTATTAAATGCTGGGCATGAGACAACGACTAATTTAATCGGCAATGGTCTAGCGTGTTTGGTTAAGCATGATGCTGCGCGTCAACAATTGGTTGCTCAGGCTCATGAACCGCATGGCCTATTAATGAAAACCGCGGTCGAAGAATTTTTACGTTTCGAGAGCTCTAATCAACTGGGAAATCGGCGCAGCGCAGTTGCGTTTGATTTGGGGGATAAAACTTATGCGGCTGGCACACGAATTCATTTGGGCATTGGTGCAGCGAATCGAGATTCAACTCAGTTCGAGCAAGCAGATTGTTTAAATATTGCACGGCAACCTAATCGACACTTGGCGTTTGGCCATGGTGCACATACCTGCGCCGGTTTAAATTTGGCGCGCCTAGAGGGTCGAGTTGCCATTGCTGCATGGTTGCGTCGATTCCCACGGTATGAATGCGACTTCGATGCGGCAATGATTGCGCCGCGCGCGCGTTTTCGTGGGTATCAGACTTTACCTGCAACGGTAAACTGAACCGCCCTATTTTATGTCGACCCGCCGCATTGCTCATTTAGATATGGACGCTTTTTATGCGTCAGTCGAATTGCTGCGCCGGCCCGATTTAAAAGGCTTGCCAATTGCAATTGGCGGGCGCGGTGACCCGCATAGCCGTGCCGTGGTAACTACAGCAACTTACGAGGCCAGACAATTTGGAGTGCGCTCGGGCATATCGCTTTACAAGGCACGCGAGCTTTGCAAAGACGTCATTTTTTTACCGGTCGATTTTGACGAATATCGACGCTATTCACGCTTGTTTAAAAATGCAGTTTTAGAATGTTGCCCAGTCATGGAGGACCGTGGTATTGATGAAGTGTATTTAGATTTAGAAGGACTGCAGGGCACTTCGTTTGATATTGCTAGCGGCTTAAAAAACGCAGTCTTTCAAGCCACTGGTTTAAGTTGTTCTATCGGCGTTGCGCCGAACAAGTTGCTGGCAAAAATTTGTTCTGACTTAAATAAACCCAATGGAATTACTGTCTTATTACCTGAAGAAATCGAAACGCGAATTTGGCCGCTACCAGCTAAACGCATTAACGGTATTGGACCTAAAGCAAACGAAACACTGGCCGCTTTTGGAATTGAAACCATTGGGCAATTGGCTCAAGTTCCACCGCATTTGTTGGCTAAAAAATTTGGTCGAAGTTATGGAATATGGTTACACGAGGCGGCCCACGGTCGTGATGACAGACCTGTTGAAACCGAGTCTGAATCGGTTTCAATTAGCCGCGAAACTACGCTGGATGTCAATTTGCATTTAAAAACCCAAGCGGACCAAGTTCAGATTATCTTGGATGACTTAGCGCAAAGTTTGGCGCGCGACTTGCAACGTAAGCAGTTACTGACTAAACAAGTAGGTATTAAGGTGAAATACGACGACTTTAAATCGGTAACGCGAGACTTAACTTTACGTGAAGCGACTGCTCAAGCAGATACCCTAACTTCAGCGGGCCTGTTGTGTTTGGCGCGCGTTCCAAATGAGAAAAAAATTCGGTTAATTGGTATCAAAGCTGGGCAATTGGTCGCTCGCGAGGACCAGCCACTTGGGAATCAGACCTTATTTTGATGTTTGTAACAAAGGTGAAACATATTGGTCTTAATCTCCTGCCTAAACCTCCCAACAAGGATTACCGATGAAAACCAAAACCTCCTTTTTACTCGCAACACTAATAGCTGCAACTTCAGCGGCCCATGCTCAAACCAAACCCATTGTTAAATTGGATGGTTCATCAACCGTGTATCCAATTATGGAAGCTATTTCCGAGGATTTCCAAAAACAAACTAAAGGCGCGATTCAAGCGACTGTGGGTATTAGTGGTACTGGCGGTGGCTTCAAGAAGTTCTGCAGAGGTGAAACCGACATCGGTAATGCAAGCCGCCCAATCTTAAAATCCGAGATGGAAATTTGCGCTGCCGCTGGAATTAAATACATAGAGCTACCCATTGCATTTGATGCATTGACCGTAGTGGTAAATCCCAAAAACACGGCAATTAAGCAATTGACTGTCGCACAATTAAAAGCGATTTGGGAGCCTGCCGCAACCGGAAAAATTACTAACTGGAACCAAGTTGATCCTTCGTTTCCTAGCCAGGTTCTACGCTTGTTTGGACCTGGTGCTGATTCGGGTACTTTCGATTACTTTACCGAAGCGATCAACGGTAAATCAAAATCTTCGCGTAGCGACTTTACTGCGTCTGAAGATGACAACGTCTTAGTTCAAGGTGTTTCACGCGACGTAGGCGGTTTGGCCTACTTCGGTTACGCTTATTACATAGAGAACAAAGATAAATTGCGTTCCATCCCAATCGTAAACAAGCAAGGCAAACCTGTTTCACCGTCGGAAGCCGCTGTAATTGATGGATCGTATAACCCATTAGCGCGTCCAATTTTTATCTACGTAAACGAAGCGTCTTTGGCTAAGTCACACGTACGTCAGTATGTTGAATACGCGATGAAAAACGCAGCGCGATTGGCTAAAGAAGTAAAGTACGTACCGCTACCTGCCAAGGCGTACGAAATCGGTATGGACCACATTAACAAAAAGAAACTTGGTACTGTGTTTAAAGGTAATGCTGAAGTTGGCGTAACCATCGAAGACTTGTTAAAGCGCGAAGCAGCTCTTTAATTGACAAAACTACGGCAACCTTTAACCGAAAAGGGTTTGGTTGCCGTAAGTTAAAATTGCCTGATGTAAACGTTTTGGTTTCATATCTGTTGCTGAAACGTAAGCAAAACCAACGGTAGCAGTAGCCAACAATAGTTCGTTTAAAAAAATGTTTTGGGTCAGCGTCGCGCTGGCCCTTTTGCATTCTAGTTGTTGAACAGTGACTGTAAGTTGGTCGTCCATGCTAGCGGCTTTTAAGTATTGAATATTGCATTGAGTTACAACAAAAATAGCGCCCTCATGTTCAAGCAACACCCGATTTTCAAGACCTAAGGCGCGCAACCACTCGGTACGGGCACGCTCCATAAATTTTAAGTAATTGGCGTAATACACGACCCCGCCCAGATCGGTATCCTCGTAATAAACGCGCAATTTCCATACAAACGGATGAGGTGCGCTTTGAGTTAAGAGGCTGTTTTTAATAGAGTTTGTGTCCAAAACTACGTCCAAATCGATTTTTACCGAGGTTTTACGACAAGAGGCTGCGATTAAAGGTCAAGGTTTGCCGAAAAAATAGGCAAATTAAAGAGAAAACAGCTTAAAGCGACTACAATTGCGTCCAACAATGATGAATACACCTGAAACTCCCAGTTCCGCGCCCTTAGTAGACGCACCCCAAACCCCAGCACCCGATACAACTTCCGAAGCTGATTTAGTGCCAAGCGTACAGTTTAGCGATTTTGGTCTGCATCCGCAGATTCAAAAAGCTGTGACCGAGCTGGGCTATACAATTCCCACGCCAATCCAAGCGCAAGCAATACCGGTAGTGTTAACGGGCAAAGATGTCATGGGTGCTGCGCAAACCGGTACCGGCAAAACGGCGGGTTTTGCGCTGCCAATTTTACATTTGCTCATGCCGCACGCTACGCCAAGTCCTTCCCCAGCTCGACATCCGGTTCGCGCGCTGATGCTAGCGCCTACCCGTGAATTAGCCGACCAAATTTATGTCAATGTGCGCGAGTACGCAAAGCACACGCCGTTGCGCGTTGCTTGTGTTTATGGTGGCGTGGATATGAAACCCCAATCGGCCGCATTACGCGCCGGTTGTGAAATACTAATTGCGACGCCAGGTCGATTGCTCGATCATATCGAGCAAAAAAATACTTCGTTAAGCCAAGCCTCATTGTTGGTTTTAGATGAAGCAGATCGTATGCTCGACATGGGCTTTTTGCCCGATATTCAGCGCATTATCAATATGCTGCCTAAGCCCCGCCAAAGCCTGCTGTTTTCGGCTACCTTTAGCGATGAGATTAAGCGTTTGGCCGGAAGCTTTATGCAAAGCCCCGCAATTATTGAAGTAGCGCGCCGTAATCAAACCAACGAAAATGTTATTCAATCGGTGTTTAAGGTGGCCAGCAACGACGCAAAACGTCATGCGGTTGCCGAATTAGTTCGAACCAAAAACTTAAGCCAAGTTATTGTGTTTAGTAACACCAAATTGGGTACTGCTCGCTTAGCGCGCGAATTGGTTAAAGAAGGTTTACGGGCCGATGCAATTCACGGCGATAAAAGCCAACTAGAACGTTTAAAGACACTAGAAGATTTTAAAGCCAATCGCATCGATATTTTAGTAGCCACTGACGTGGCCGCGCGAGGCTTGGACATCGTAGAATTACCAGCCGTTATTAACTACGATTTACCCCGTGCACCTGAAGATTATGTACACCGTATTGGCCGTACTGGCCGAGCTGGCGCATCAGGTGTCGCGTTGTCATTGATGGCGCCGGGCGAAGAGCGTTACTTGGTTGATATTGAAAAATTGATCAAGAAAAAATTGATCGTTGAAGAACTAGAAGTGCCGGTGGTTGCGCCAAGAGCGGAACGTACTTACGCCAGCAAAACTGATTATCAAAAGACCGATTACAGCAAGGCAGAGCGCGGTACTCGTCGCGATCGCGTTCGTAGCAGTTTGCCTGGTCATTCTAGCGATGACTTTTTCTTCAAACCCTATGAAGATACGGTACCAAGCGCTACTCAGATGGCAGCCGACGCGGCCAACGAGGCCATTAACCGAGCTTCAATTCGACCAGGTGCTTTAAAGCGACCGATTCGTGCTATCCCAGTGCTGTTGGGTGGAAAGCAAGCGCAGCGTTAATTTAAATTTTCGCTTGATCGGCAAAAATAAAATTTTGGTCAGGCGGAAATACCAAGCCGAATCTAATTAGCGCTTGGGCACCTAATTGATTGCGCCAAAACTCTGGCACACTTTCGGCCTGAGATGCCGGCAGGCCCAAGGCAAGCAAAGCAAAATTCAAAGTTTGTAATGGGTTGGTTAAATCTAGCGCTTGCGCGCCATTTTGTTTCGATAACTTTTGGCCATCATCGCCCAGCACCAAAGGCAAATGTGCATATTGCCATTTACAATGGCCATTCAGTTTGTACTGCAACCAGCGCTGTCTGGGCGTATTGTTGAGCAAATCTTGCCCGCGCACAATATGGGTAATTGCTTGCTCGTTATCGTCCACTACAACCGCCAATTGGTAACTAAATATTTTGTCGGCCCTTTGTAAAACGAAGTCGCCGCACTCGGCGCGTGGGTCAAAAAATTGGCGTCCTAACCAACGATCTTGGAACGCGCAAAGCTCGGTGAGTTTTTTGTAATCGTTGGTCTCGGGTTCATTGGGTAGTGCTAACCTTGATGCAAAAGCTAAAGTACGGTTTTGTAAAACCGCAGCGCGACAATGACCTAAATAAACGCTCTCTTTACCGCGTTCTGTCACTTGCCCTGCGGCTAACGCTTGTCGTGCTAAATCGCTGCGGGTGCAGCGGCAGCGGTAGGTTGATTGCGCCAACTGCTCTAATGAATCTTGATAAACTTTGCTGCGCTGGCTTTGACGCAACACCGTTTCGTTCCACTCAAAACCCAGTGTTTCGAGAGTACGCAAATGCTCGTCACCCATCCCAAGTTGCGCGCGCGTTGTGTCTACATCTTCGATACGAATTAACCACTGGCCGGCATGCTGCTTGGCATCTAAATAACTACCCATTGCGGCCGCAAGCGAACCCAAATGCAAAGGGCCTGTAGGAGACGGCGCAAAACGTCCGCGATACATTGTTAGTTAAGTCTCGTTTCGGGTAAGATCAAGTTATCCTGCGTCGACAAGATAAAAGACTTTTTTGTTGGTCGTGGTCAATTATAAAAGACTGAGACAATTAATGAATACAATTTCAACAGCGGCCACCAGTGCTGCTCATGTAAAAGCTAAACAATCCAAACCCAGGCAGTTAGCAGTAGCAGCAGTTTTAAGTCTGTCCGCAATAATTTCAGCTTGCGGTGGATCTGATGGTTCTAGTGCACCGAAAACCACAGCGACCAATATTAAAGTGTTTGGCGATTCACTTGCCGATAGCGGTGTATTTGGTTTTAAATTTACGGTAAATGGCGCGGCTGGCGACAACGCGCTTATTTGGACCGAGCGCATTGCTGCCCAATACGGTAAAGAACTTTGCCCGTTTTTTAGAGCGGCTGGTCCAACGACATTTGCTGCTCCTGTAGCAACTTGTAATTCATTTGCAATTGGCGGTGGACGCATTAACAGTACAGTAGCAACAGGTGGTTCAAGCAGTCCATACTCAATACCTTTTCAAATGGATGCCGCTTTGGCGGGGGGCAACCACCAAGCTAGCGATATTATTTTGGTTGATGGTGGTGGTAACGACGTAGCTGACTTATTCGGAGCCTATCTCGGTGCAACAACACCTGCAGGGCAGGCCGCGTACTTCGCATTGCTTTCCAGCATCGTACCTAGTGCCAATGTAGCAACTGCGCTCAGTCAAGCAAACGGCGGTGCAGTTGCAGGTGGAGCGTATATGCAAGCACTGGCCAATCGTTTTGCCGACACGATTGAAACCAAACTATTAGCAAAAGGTGCCGAACGAGTCGTCGTGCTCAATATGCCTGCAATTACTAATACCCCCCGGTTTAAGGCAGTGCTCGCAGGGGTTGGAGCTGCTGCAGGTCAAGCTACAGCGACTGCAGCGCAAGGTTTGGCAATTGAGTGGGTGAAAGCTTTTAATGCGACTTTGGTTGCGCGGCTAGGTACAAATTCAAAAATCGCTTTGGTTGATTTTTATTCAGAATTTAATGCCCAAGTAACCAATCCGGCACAATATGGCTTAACCAATGTTACTACTCCTGCTTGTCCGGTAATTGGTACCGATGCGCAAGGCTTGCCGAACTACAATTTACCGGCTTGTACCGCTACTGCGTTGGATGCAGCGGGTCCACAGGGCTGGCGTACCTATTCATTTTCCGATGGTTTCCATCCCACGCCGCGCGGTTACGAATTGCTAGCGCAACTAGTCGCTGCTGAAATGGGCAAAAAGGGTTGGCTGTAATTAGTTGGGTTGCTTTGGTCAATTAATAAATAAAAAAATCGGAAATAAATAAAATGAAAACTGTTTTTAATCAGTCGATTGTAGTTAGTCTTTTGGGTCTTGGCGCTTTGTTTTCCGGAACAGTTTGCGCGCAGAGTTCGGGTCAATGGCTAGGTCGGGTTGGGTTTACTTATCTGGCACCAGATACTTCAAGCGGAAATTTGAGCCTCGCTCCGCAAGGTTCGCAATTAGATGTAGGGAGTGCTTCGCAAATTGGTGGTGGGGTAACTTACATGCTTAGTGACAACCTCTCTGTAGATATACCGCTGTCGTTGCCATTCAAGCTAAAAGTGCAAGGCGCCGGCACATTTTTTAGTGGCGCTGGAATGGTTGCTACCGCGAAGGTGTTGCCGATGGCAATTATTGGTCAATATCGTTTTGGTGCAGCCAACGCTCAGTTTCGTCCCTATGTAGGTGCAGGGCTTGTATATGCCAATTTTCATGACGAAAAAACTACCGCGTTGTTATCGGCATCTACTGGCGGAACGCCACGCAATCCAACTACCGTTCAGTTTGATGACAAGCTGACTTTTGCTGCGCAAGCCGGGCTGAAATTTAACGTTACTGGTCGCTGGTTTCTAGACGCTAATCTTGTTTATGTACCTCTAAAGACAAAAGGGGTTTTATCGACTGGCCAAACTATTGAAACTAAGTTAAATCCAATGGCTGTTTCTTTGACTTTGGGCACGGCCTTTTAGTTTGCTTTTTTGTCTAGTTGTTGTGCATTAAGCCAAGCGCTGTGTCGCTTGGCTTAAAAAACTTCTAATTGTGGCTGTTCAAAACAGCTTGAAGGGCAAAATCGGCCCTTGGCTCCGGTAAAATTCGGGTCATGTCTGATCAGCTAATCGAAACTGCGCCTAACAACCGAATGAATCCAGCATTCGTTCACCTGCGCGTACATACCGAATACTCACTAGTCGATTCCATTGTCCGAATTGACGATATTGCTGCGCACGCACACAAAGATCAGCAAGTAGCGCTTGCGATGTCAGATCTTGGTAACTTGTTTGGATGGGTGAAGTTTTATCAAGCGGTACGTTCTAAGGGACTCAAAGCAATTTGTGGGGTCGATGCTTTTGTAACCAATGCTGAAGATAGAGATCGACCGCATCGAGTACTAATCATTGCGAAGAGTAAGCAAGGCTATTTGAGACTTTGCGAATTGTTGTCCCGCGCGTGGCTAGAAAATCAGTACCGGGGGCGTGGTGAGTTTTCGCGCGATTGGTTCGAAAACGAAACCGAATTGCTGTTGTTATCAGGTGCACAGTTTGGCGATGTTGGTCAAGCGCTGTTGGCGGGCCAAGAAGAGCGCGCTTATGCGCTTGCAAAAGAGTGGTCAGCAAAGTTTCCAAATAATTATTTTTTAGAGATTCAGCGACATAGCCATCCTGACGCTGAAAAACAAACGCGCGCGGCGGCGTTTCTTGGGCAAACTTTAGGGCTGCCTTGCGTGGTGACCCACCCGATTCAGTTTATGGATCCTTCGCAGCACGAAGCGCATGAAGCCCGTGTTTGTATTTCTGAAGGTGAAATTTTAACCAATCCTCGGCGTGTAAAAAAGTTCTTTCAAGATCAACATTTCAAAACACAAGATGAAATGTGCAGCTTGTTTGCAGACTTACCAGAAGCCGTTGCGAACTCGGTGTTAATTGCCCAGCGATGCTCGTTAGACTTAGAACTTGGTAAGCCGCAACTGCCCGATTTCCCGACGCCCGATGGTTTAACCCTTGATGCCTTTATGCGCAAGAGTTCGCTGGACGGTTTGTTGGCGCGCATGCCTAAGTTGTACCCTCACCTTGAAGAGCGCGCCGAACAGGAAGTTATTTATCGACACCGTCTCGACTACGAATGCGACACTATTCAAGAGATGGGCTTTGCCGGCTACTTTTTGATCGTTGCCGACTTTATTAACTGGGCTAAGAGCAATGGCGTTCCGGTTGGACCGGGCCGTGGATCGGGCGCGGGATCGTTAGTCGCCTATTGTTTGGGTATTACCGATTTAGATCCGATCCCCTATGCTTTACTGTTTGAGCGGTTCCTAAATCCAGAGCGGGTTTCAATGCCCGACTTCGATATCGATTTTTGCCAAGATAAACGCTACCAAGTAATCGAATATGTGCGCGATAAGTATGGTGCTTCTGCTGTTTCGCAAATCGCCACGTTTGGTACGATGGCCTCGAAGGCCGTAATTCGAGATGCGGGCCGCGTTTTGGACATGCCCTACAATTTTTGCGATCAGTTATCTAAGCTCATTCCGGTGGTGCAAAATAAACCACTGTCATTAGAAAAAGCGCGCGAGCAAGAACCCATTTTAGTCGAGCGCGAAAAAAACGAAGAAGAAGTACGCGAACTACTGGCACTTGCAGGGCCGCTTGAAGACTTAACGCGTAACGTTGGTATGCATGCTGGCGGCGTTTTAATTGCGCCTGGCAAGCTCACAGACTTTTGCCCGTTGTATCAAGCTGCTGGTGCCGATGCCGTAATTAGTCAGTTTGATAAAGACGATGTAGAAGCAGTAGGGCTTGTAAAGTTCGACTTTTTGGGTCTTCGAAATTTAACGATTATCGATTTAGCGGTGAAGTACATCAACCAACGCTATCCCGATTTAAACCTCGATTTGAACGAGTTAAGTTTCGACGATCCCGCAGCTTATAAAATTTTAAAAGATGCCAACACGACCGCCGTTTTTCAGGTGGAGGGTGATGGTATGAAAAAACTTTTATCAAAATTAGGGCCTGATCGTTTCGAAGATATTATTGCGGTACTTGCCTTGTACCGACCGGGGCCACTGGGTTCGGGCATGGTCGACGACTTTGTGTTGCGTAAAAAAGGTAAGCAAGAAATTGATTACTTTCATCCCGATTTAAAAGCCTGCTTAGAGCCGACCTACGGCGTTATTGTGTATCAAGAGCAGGTGATGCAAATTTCGCAAATTATTGGTGGCTACACGCTAGGTAGCGCCGATCTGTTGCGTCGCGCAATGGGTAAGAAAAAAGCCGAAGAGATGGCGTTGCATCGCGATACTTTTACCCAAGGTGCCATTGGCAAAGGCTATACCGCCGTACTAGCCACTCGTTTGTTTGATCTAATGGCGATGTTTGCCGAGTACGGTTTTAATAAAAGCCACACAGCCGCCTACGCGGTCTTAACCTATCAAACGGCTTGGCTTAAAGCGAAATATCCGGCTGAGTTTATTGCGGCTACTTTGTCGTCGGATATGGACTCGACCGACAAAATGCAATTGTTTGTTGCCGATGCAAAAGCAAAGAACGGCATTAAAATTTTACCGCCCGATGTAAATGAATCAAGCCTAAAGTTTTTACCCGTTTCAAACGATTCAGTGCGCTACGGTTTAGGCGCGGTAAAAGGTACGGGCGAATCGGCAGTTTTAAATATTTTAAAGGCTCGCCAAGATGCGGGACCATTTTTAGATTTATTTGATTTTTGTACACGAGTTGATCGACGTACTGTAAACCGCAGAACCATCGAGGCCTTAATTCGCGCTGGCGCATTCGATACACTTAAAGATGATCGCGCCGTGTTGTTAGCCAGCTTAACCCGAGCTTTGGCAGCTGCTGAGCAAATTGCTGCGTCAAGCGATCAGGTTAGTTTATTTGGAGGCGACGACGCCGCCTCGCCGGTACCCGAGTGGATTAAAGTTCCGGCATGGTCACCTCGGCAACAATTGCAAGAAGAAAAAGCAGCACTGGGGTTTTTTTTAAGTGGGCACTTATTTGAAAGTTATTCAACAGAAGTGCGTCGCATTGTGCGCACGAAAATTGTTGATGTTCAACCGTCGCGCGACTTAATTTGGATCGCCGGTATTGTGGCCAGCATGCGTACGCAAATGACCCGCCGAGGAAAAATGCTGGCAGTCAATTTAGATGACGGTTCAGGTAGCGTTGAGTTGATGGTTTTTTCTGAGCTGTATGACAAATCGCGACACCTTATTAAAGAAGATGAATTATTGTTTGTTCAAGTAAAAATTCAAAACGATGAGTACAGCGGTGGTCTACGGGCTACTGCCGATAGAGTTGCTTCGCTAAGTGATATGCGTGCCCAGTTTGTACGGCATGTTAATTTGAAAATGAATGGCAATACCGATGTGCCACGCCTGCGTAAATTATTAGAGCCGTTTAAAATTTTACGCAATGCGCAAGGTGAGTTTGTTAGCGGAGGGGTGGGCGTACGCATTGCCTATCACCGTGATAATTTTGCTTGCGATATCGACCTTGGCGAGCAATGGCGGGTACGGCCCGATGATGTGTTGTTTACCTCATTGGTCGAGTGGTTTGGTCGTGACGGGTTTAGCTTAAGCTATGTCTAGAAACGAATCTAAAAACGATACGTGGCCTACTTATAAACGTTTGCTGCAGTATGTGAAGCCCTACCGTGCCGCGTTTGTTCTAAGCATTATAGGTTTAGCAATTGCGGGTTTAAGCGAGGCTTTTTTCCCTTATTTAATGCAGCCTTTGCTCGACAACGGATTTGGTAGTGCCAGCAAAATTCCCTTGTGGATTGTTCCTACATCGTTAATAGGTTTGTTTGCCTTTCGCGGGCTACTCACTTTTGCAACTTCCTACTTAATGAACTGGGTTGGTAATAAAGTGTTGGTAGATATTCGTCGCCAAATGTTTAACCAACTAGTGCGAATGCCTACCGAGTTTTTTTCTAAAGAGTCGGCAGGAAAATTGGTTTCGCGATTAGTTTTTGAAGTTAACAACTTGACCTTAGCTGCCACTATTGCCTTAACTGGGATGGTGCAAGAAACTCTAGTCATTGTCGGTTTGCTCGCAGTCATGCTCTATCAGAACTGGCAGCTAACGCTAATCGCCTCGGTACTGGTTCCTTTTATTGCTTGGGCCATCTCAAAAGTTGGCCGTCGTGTACGTGTTTTATCGAGCGAAAGTCTCGCGGTTACGCGTGAGATGTCTCATGTCGTTGAAGAAGCGGTCAATGGACAAAAGGTTGTAAAAATTTATGCTGGGCAAGCCCGCCAAGCAAGTCGTTTTTCGGCAGTGAACGAAAAGTTGCGGGCCTTTGCTCGCCGAGTTTCGGTTGCCGAATCGGCGCTGACGCCAGTAACGCAATTGCTAGCTTCGTTTGCCGTCGCGGCCGTTATTACTTTGGCTATTTACCAAAGCCGAACCGATAAAACAACCGTGGGTGGATTTGTTTCTTTTATAACCGCGATGTTGATGCTGTTAGCGCCCTTAAAACGTGTTTCTAATATTAGCTCTAATTTACAGAAAGGTTTGGCTTCAGCCGAAGTTGTTTTTGATTTACTCGATGCACCGGCTGAACAAGAAACTGGGCATGAAGTGCTAAGCGATAGTTTTCGTGGGCAAGTAGAGTTTCGCAATGTAAGTTTGCGATACGAACAAGCCGAGCGAGATTCGTTAAGCAATATTGAGCTACTAATTGAGCCTGGCGAGGTCGTCGCTTTAGTAGGGCCTTCGGGTGGTGGCAAAACTAGTTTAGCTAATTTGTTATTGCGGTTTTACGAGCCAACCCAAGGTGGAGTTTACATCGACGGTAAAGCAATATCTGAACTAACGCGCGCCAGTGTTCGCTCCAAAATTGCCGTGGTTAGCCAAGAGACTATTTTGTTTAACGACACGATTGGTGCAAATATTAGTTTTGGTTGTGGTGACCGCGCTCAGCCCAGCAACGAAACAATTATGCTCGCTGCAAAAGCGGCGCAACTTACCGAGGTCATTAAACAATTACCACAAGGACTTGAAACGGTTATTGGCGATAACGGTAATCAACTGTCCGGCGGACAAAGGCAACGACTCGCCATTGCGCGCGCGATCATCAAGGATGCGCCAATTTTGATTTTGGATGAGGCAACATCGGCTTTAGATAACGAGTCTGAACGCGCAGTGCAAGAAGCGCTTGTGGCGCTAATGCGCGGCAAAACTACAATCGTCATTGCCCATCGTTTGTCTACCATTCGAAACGCAAACCGCATCGTTGTAATGGATCGCGGGAAGATTATCGAAATTGGCACCCATGCACAATTATTGGCGATCAATGGGCTGTACGCTCGTTTGTACGCCGATAATGATTTTGAAATAAATACGCCACAAAGTCGATAGTCGAGTTCGGCTGTCATGTTGGTTTTTCAAAAGACGGTTTTATTCGAACCAGTTTTCAATTCGCAAATTTGGAACTCGTCTAAATTCCTCGAAATTTCGGGTCACCAGGATTAAATCGTTCGAAAGCGCGATCCCAGCAATAAGTAAGTCGTAAGGTCCAATTGGCTTGCCGATCGAATTTAAGAACCTTCGGGTTTGGCCTGCATGTGATGCTGCGGGAGTGTCAAAATTTAAAATTAAGTGGCGATTAGCTAACCCTAAGATGTGGTCTTTTAAAGGCTTGGGATTGGTTGACTTTGACAAACCGAATTCCAGCTCATACAAGTTGATACTGCACAGCACAACATCTTCGAACGGTACGCCAGCCCATTTAGTGCGGATCTGCCCCTGGTTTTTATAAGCGTAAATAATTGTATTTGTATCGAACAAGTACTTCAAAGCAATTCTCGTTTTGTGTCGGGTGCAAGATCTTCGTTTGAAGTGTCAGTTAACGGAAAGTTTTGCCACTCGTTTTGGTGCTCGTCAATTTGCGCCCAATGGGCAGCCCAGTCCTGATTGCGCCTAGTTTTTTCAGCTTCAGCAAATTGGGCAAACCACCGACTGACCGACAAATTAGCTTTAGCAGCAGCTTCTTTAACTGCGAGTTCGCTCGATTCATCTAGGTATATCGTTATTTGAGCCATCGAGATTCTCCGAAAAAGTTAGAGGCGTTCGATGTAATTATAATAAAAGTATACTTTTATTGCAATTAGTTTTTGGTCGCTCATTGAAATCCTCATATTTTTTGGGGCGCTTATCGAATGACTGCGCTACGCTATCCAAATTAAATAAACGTTAGGTAAAAAGCATGGGCGAAGGTGTTTTAATCGAGGGTCACGGCGATGAGGCCAGCACAGCATACTAAGTAAAAAACGGCGCGAAGTTATTCGTACTTTAAAAATGTATCAAAATTAATCAATTAACTAAAGACTAAAAATATGAATGTCAGCCGTTACCCCGCCGCACAATTGCAAGACATGCCAACCGATGTTCGTGAAAAAATCATGGCTGTTCAAGAAAAGGCTGGCTTTGTACCGAATGTGTTTTTGATGCTAGCGCGTCGACCCGAGGAGTTTCGTGCCTTTGTAATTTACCACGATGCTTTAATGCTCAAGGTTGGTAATTTAACCAAGGGTGAGCGCGAAATGATTGTTGTTGCAACAAGCGGCGCTAACAATTGTTTGTATTGCGTGGTTTCCCACGGGGCGATTTTGCGGATATACGAAAAAGATCCGCTAGTCTCCGATCAAGTGGCAGTCAATTACAACAAGGCGAATATATCGCCGCGGCAAAAAGCAATCCTAGCCTTTGCAATGAAAGTTTCCCTACATTCCAGCGCGTTAAACGACGCCGACTTTAATGCGCTTAAAGAGCATGGTTTAAACGACGAAGATGCTTGGGATATTGGTGCAATAGCTGGTTTTTTTGCGCTGTCGAACCGTATGGCAAATTTGACTGGGATGATGCCAAATGATGAATTTTATTTGATGGGCCGTGTGCCACGCAAATAGATTTAATTTGCCGAGTTAGGCGTGCGCTATTGTTGACTCTCGTCGAGTAGCCGCAAGCGTTATGCCTAACAAAAATAGTAAGGGCAAAGAAAAAACGGTGTCGCGTAAGGTAGCGTTAAAAAACGAAGCCCAGACCCAAGCACAGCAAACGATTAAGCCACAACTGTGCCAAGGATGGCTCCCGCGCCAAGTCCGAAAAAATACTAGTCCAATGAAGCTAATAAAAAAAGCGACTGCTGGCCAACCAGCTTGAGCGGCTAATCCTAGATACTCGTTGTGAGCCGTTGTTGATGTGTGCGCACCGGATAGTTGCCGACGCTTTTCCCAAGCCCCTTCCCAATTACCAAGCCCTTGGCCAAAGTGGGGGCTAGCTGCAAAAAGTTCGACTGAAAGTTTGTTCATTTCGCCGCGTACTGCCATTGAATTTGTTTGCGCGTCGCTTACTTGCGTTGTCGCGTAACCAAGCACTGCTTGTCGAATGCGTTCGGCGGCAACTGGCGAACTTAGAATTACGCCAGTCGTTAAAATACTTGCACCCAAGCAAACAATAATTTTGGTTTTTAACGGAAACTTTTCGCGCAACAGTAACGCAATAATTGCGATTGGCAACAACATCAGAGCCGTACGTGATTGTGCTGTCCACAAAACAACCCAAGCGCACAATGCCGACCCTAGTGGGTAAAAGGAATGAGAGGTGTCATTTGTTGCTGCAGCGTCGCTTTCTGCCAACCCGCAGGCTAAAAACATAGCCGATCCCAACGCCAAAAGACTTAGATTTGAAATAGATTTATTACCCGTGTAATCGATAAGAGCGCGCCAAATTTGAGCGTCGGGCAAATGAAAAACCTTGTCAATTAGCACGATTAAAGCAGCGAGTGCACTCGCGCTTAAAAAAACACGGATTGTTTTGTAAGCTAGTGCGCTCGGGACCTTAAGTGCAACTAACGGGGCCAGTAAAACCAATAAATAAACGCCGAAGTAGGCGCGTTTTGGGTTAAACGATTGGTTTGAGATAAACCCGGAAATTAGTAACCACGTTATAAAACCAAAGCACAACCAGGTGAGCGGATTATGAAAAAATTTTGGTGTGTTAAAAAGACTTGCAAGCACTATTAGCAGCAGAAAAAACCAAGCAAAACCAATCGGAAAGTAAATTGAGGCCGCCATACCGAGGCAGCCCATAACCAATAAACGATCTTGAAGTTTGCGAATCAAATTGCACCTAAGGCATTAGTATTCAGTTGCAAAACGGAAAAATTTATAGCAACACAATGTCGTAATTTTCTTGTTGATAACTAGATTCTGAATGAAGGCTAATTGGCTTGCCAACTTCGTCGCCAAGTTGAGCTAAGTGCTGGGACTCTTCATCTAAAAACATTTCGATTACATTTGCAGAAGCTACGACTTTAAATTCCCGTGGATTAAATTGAACCGACTCGCGAGCGATCTCTCGCATTATTTCGAAGCACACAGTTCGCGCTGTTTTCACTTGACCTTTGCCTTCGCATGCGGGGCAGGGCTCACACATAACGTGCGCTAGGGATTCACGGGTGCGCTTGCGGGTCATTTCAACTAAACCTAAGCTCGAAAATTCGCTAATTGAGGTGCGTGTCCGCTCTTGGTTTAACGAACGTTTTAATTCGCTAAGAACGTTATGGCGATGTTCGGCGTTTTGCATATCGATAAAATCAATAATGATAATGCCACCTAAATTACGCAGTCGTAATTGGCGTGCAATGGTGTGAGCCGCCTCAAGATTGGTTTTAAATATAGTGTCATCAAAATTTCGACCACCCACATAACCACCGGTGTTGATATCGATTGTCGTCATCGCTTCGGTCTGGTCAATCATTAAGTAACCACCCGACTTCAAGTCGACTCGGCGACTTAATGCACGCTGAATTTCTTCATCGATTCGGTGCAAATCAAATAACGGGCGTTCAGCTTTATACAGCGTTAGGCGATGTGCTAATGCGGGCATGTAACTGGCCGAAAACACTTGAAGATCTTTTAATGTTGACGCCGAATCAACTAAAACTAAATCGGTCTCTTCGCGCACCATATCGCGTAAAATTCGTTGCGACAGGCTTAGCTCTTGGTAGAGTAACGCGGGGGCTGGGCTCGTTAAAGTTAACTCTAAAATTTGCCGCCAACGGCGAATCAGATAAGCAACATCGGCCGCAAGCTCTGCCGGTAAGGCGTCTTCGGCCATAGTGCGAATGATGAAGCCGCCTTTTTCACCGGGCGGTAAAAGGGCTTGTACTTGTTCGCGTAGCGCTGTGCGCTCTTTTTCGTCACCAATGCGTTGCGAAACACCAATATGCGGGTCTTGCGGTAAATAAACCAAAAAACGCCCTGCAATACTAATTTGCGTACTGAGTCGTGCGCCTTTGGTGCCGATTGGGTCTTTAATGACTTGTACTAACAAAGACTGGCCGTCGAACATTAGTTTTTCTAAGGGCAGTACCGATTGTCCGCTACGATGTTGCCAAACATCAGCAATATGCAAAAACGCAGCGCGCTCAAGACCAATGTCAATAAATGCCGATTGCATACCAGGCAATACTCGGGCTACTTTTCCTAAATAGATATTGCCAACAAGGCCACGAGTTGCTTCACGCTCTATATGAATTTCCTGCACGATCCCTTGCACTACCAGCGCGGCGCGTGTTTCGTGGGATGCAACATTAATTAGTATTTCTTCAGCCATCGAGATTTTTCCTTGATCACGATAGTAACCCGAAAAAAATGTCTAATTATTTGGAACCTAAATTGGATAGATTTAGAAGTTTGGCAGTTTCAAAAAGTGGCAAACCCATAATGCCTGAATAAGAGCCCTCAATATGTTTAACAAATGTTGCCGCATAACCTTGGATAGCGTAGGCGCCCGCTTTACCGAAGGGCTCGCCCGTGGCTACGTATCGATCAATCTCTGAGCCTTTAAGGCGCCTAAATTGAATCCGAGAACGCGACAGTGCAAGGCTTATCGAATGATCTTTTGGAGAGCTAACTTTCGCCACTGCAACTGCTGTTAAAACTTTATGTGTTTTGCCGCTGAGCTGCGATAAGATTTCTTTGGCGTGCTCAGCGTTTTCTGGTTTGCCAAAAAAGGTACCGCCAATGGCAACCGTGGTGTCTGATACCAAGATGGGTAATACGAGGCGCTCTTGTAATCTCATTCTAGCGACTGCTGCGTCGGCCTTGGCCCTAGTAACCCGCTCGACATACTGAACTGGTGACTCACCTTGAATGGTCGCCTCAAGTTGTTCTGCATCTTCGTCGGCGGTGGGTAACAGCAATTCAAATTGAACGCCAATTTGTTCTAGCAATTGTGCTCTGCGCGGGCTCTGGGATGCGAGGTAAATAGTCATGAAAATCCGGTTTTGCTAAATGGCTTAGTCACGGTGATAGGGATGATTATCAATGATTGATCGGGCACGAAATAATTGCTCTAACAAGAGCACTCGAACTAGGGCATGTGGCAGCGTTAGGCTCGATAAACGAATCGTTTCATTCGCTTTATCTTTTAACGAACTTGACAAGCCGTCGGGACCACCAATTACGATGACAGTTTCTAAACCTGAAGCAGCCCAGTGTTCCATCCGACTAGCCAATTGCCTCGTCGTGAAGTCTTTGCCACGTTCGTCCAAAATGACTAAATGATGCCGATCGGGTAAAGCCGCTTCTATTGCAAGGGCTTCTTGCTGCATCCAACGCTCGGCGTTGTTTGACTCATTGCGTTGTGCCGCCTTAATCTCAACAAAACTCAATTTGAAATCAGGTGGAAACCGTGTGCTGTAATCATCGACCGCGGTTTTTACCCAAGCCGGAGGCTTGGTTCCAACGGCGATAATTTTGCAACGCATTAAGCGGCCTAAAAAAGTTGGTCAGTGATAGTTAACTAAAACTTAAAAATTTTTGGTTTTATTTTTTAGCTACTTTTTTAACTGCTGCCTTTTTGGCTGGAGCCTTGGCTGCAATTTTCTTTGCTGGTGCTTTTGCAGCAACCTTTTTAGCAGGGGCCTTGGCAACTACTTTTGCAGCTACTTTTTTCGCTGGTGCCTTGGCAACTACTTTAGCAGTTACTTTTTTAGCTGGTACCTTAACAACTACCTTTGAAGCTGCTTTCTTAGCAGGTACTTTTGCTTTTTTAGTAACTACTTTTGCAACTACCTTCTTCGCAGGGGCTTTCGCGCTAGCCTTTTTAGCAGGCGCTTTTGAAGCGACTTTCTTAGCCGGTGACTTAGCAATTACCTTTGCTATTGTCTTTTTAGCAGGCGCTTTTGCATCTAACTTGACAGCAACTTTCTTAATTGGCGCTTTTGCGGCTACTTTTTTCGCAGTCACTTTTGTTGCTACTTTTTTAACGGGTGCTATTGCAACAGCTTTTTTGGCAGGAGCTTTTGCAACGGCCTTCTTCGCTGGTGTTTTTGCAGCCACTATTTTCGCTGACGCTTTTGCAGCTGGCTTCTTGGCAGGAGCTTTTGCCACGACCACTTTTGGAGCAACTTTTGCGGCAGCCTTTTTGGCTGGCGCTTTAGCAACTACTTTTTTGGCGGGTGTTGTTACCGCTACTTGTGCAGCCACTTTTACGGCGGGCGCTTTGACGATTTCTTTTATGACCGGCGCAACTACTGTTGCTTTTACTACGGCTACTTTTTTAGCCGGTTTAGCCACAACAACTTTTGTCACTGGGGTTACCACGGCGCTAGTCTCGCTCGGTGCTGATGCTTCTAAAGGTGCTTTAAAAACAGGAGCCGGAACTACAGGCGCAGCAATTTTTGGAGTCACTTTAGGTAAGTTGACTGGGGCCACTTTGTTGGCCATTACCTTAGCGGCGGGTTTTGGCCCACTTGATTTATTGGATGCTGGTTTCTTTGCAGAGCCAGTTTCAATTGGGTAGGTACCCCAAAGTTCTTCTAAGTGGTAGTAGTCACGAATAGCGGGCTGCATAATATGGCAAATTAAATCGCCGCAATCGACTAGTAGCCATTCGCCGGTTTCTGCACCTTCGACGGAAATGATTTTGCCACCGGCTTGTTTTACGTCTTGAAGAACGCTGTTGGCTAAGGCGCGGGTTTGCCGGTTAGAAGTACCGCTGCAAATAATTACACGATCAAACAGATCGGTTAGTTTGGTGCTGTCAAAAGCCAAGATGTGTTGGGCTTTTACGTCTTCGAGGGCATTTACAACCACACGTTGTAGTTCATCGATATTCATGCGGCTAGCCTTTTAAGAATTGTAGAGCTTGTTTTGTTGGATGTACTGTAGCACTGTAGGCGGCACTAGGGTAGTGACATCCTCATGCAGTTGTAACGAACGACGTAGCGCTGTGGACGACACCGCTACTGGTGGCATTGAAAAAAACACGATAGATCCGGCCGTTTTATCGGGTAGGGTTTGGCAGCCGTGCCGCTGCAATAATTGCTCTACCGGCCCAGGTAAATCGCTCAAATTAATGCTTTCGCGCTGGGTCACCGCAATATGGCAATAATTTAATAACTCGTCCCAACGATGCCAAGTCGCTAAGTTACGAAACTGATCGCTACCCAAAATAAGAACTAGGCTATTGTTGCTCTTCACCTCATTTGCATCACGTTGACGAATTTCGATCAACGTATCAATCGTATAACTTGGGCCTTCACGGCGCGTTTCTAATGCGTCGATACCCATTAAAGCTTGATCGTTATTGCAAGCATTTAGCCATGGTGCTAAAGCCAGATTAAGCATTTGCAACCGATGTTTGGCGGGTGTAATTGTCCGTGTTTTTTGCCAAGGTTGACCGCTAGGTATAAACAACAATTGATCTAAATGCAGCGCATCAATCGCGGTTCGCGCAAGCGCTAGGTGCCCAATGTGTATCGGATCAAATGTGCCGCCTAAAAGACCTAAGCGCGCCAAATTAAACCCATTCTTTGTGCGGTAAGAAATCGGTATACAACTTGGCCTCGGCGCTGCCCGGTTCGGGCGACCAGTTATAACGCCAATTAACAATTGGGGGCAGGGACATCAAAATACTTTCAGTGCGTCCACCCGATTGCAAACCAAACAAAGTGCCACGATCAAACACCAAATTAAACTCGACGTAGCGACCCCGACGATAGGCTTGAAAATCGCGTTCGTGTTGCGTGTAAGGCTTGTCGACGTTGCGTTGCACGATGGGCGAGTAAGCGTTTAAAAAAGAATCACCAACGGCGCGCATCATCGCAAAACTAGCTTCAAAACCATCGGCCGACCAATCGTCGTAAAAAATTCCGCCGACACCACGTGCTTCATTGCGGTGCTTCAAATGAAAATAGTCGTCGCAATGTTTCTTTAATTTTGCGTGGGTGCCTGCACCAAACGGTTCGACTGTGTCTTTGCAGATTTGATGAAAGTGTTTTACGTCTTGCTCGGTCGTGTAATAGGGGGTTAAGTCCATCCCGCCGCCAAACCACCAAATGGGTTCTTCTTTGCCCGCCGGATCGTAGGCAATCAAAAAACGGACGTTTAAATGCACCGTGGGAACAAACGGATTACGTGGATGCATAACCAACGAAACACCCATTGCCTCTGCGGGTCGATTAGCCAGTTGGGGGCGTAAAGCCGTGGCAGAGGCAGGCATTTTATTTACCTTTACATCCGAAAAACCAACGCCACCACGCTCGAAAACTGCACCATTTTCTAAGATACGCGTACGACCACCGCCGCCTTCTTCGCGCTTCCAAAGATCTTCAATAAATTGCGCCTTGGATTGCGCTGAATTCGAACTGACACCATTCGACTCGAGTGCTTGCAATCCCGCAGTAATTCGGTCTTGCAAGTCGTGTAAGTAGGCGCGAACGCGTTGCGAATCGACACTATTGGATTGACTCAAAAGTCTGCTCTTTCTTTTACAAGGTTTCCGAGAGGATTAACCCGATTTTTTACGATTGATCGCCAAATGGCCAATATCGCGGCGCATTTGCATGCCATCAAATTTAATTTTATCAGCAGCGTCGTAAGCCTTTTGCTGCGCGACGCGAGTAGAGTCACCGAGTGCCGTTACGCACAACACGCGGCCACCCGACGTAATGCACTCGTCATTTTTTATGGATGTACCCGCATGGAAAACAAAGTGATCTTCGGCGCTGCGATTACCCTGGGCAGGCAGGCCGTGAATGATGTCGCCAAGTCTAGGTTCGTCGGGATAATTGTTTGAGGCCATGACGACACCTAAGGCAACTCGACGATCCCACTCAATCTCAACAGTGTCTAATCGGCCAGCAATAGCAGCCTCTACTACGGGAACCCAATCGCTTTTCATGCGGGCCATAATGGGTTGTGTTTCTGGATCACCCATGCGGCAATTAAATTCAAGGACTTTTACTTTGCCTTTAGGGTCGATCATTAAACCGGCGTATAAAAATCCGGTAAATTCTATGCCGTCTTTGGCCATGCCTTGAATAGTTGGGTGAATCACTTCACGCAAAACGCGGGCGTTTACTGTCGGTGTTACAACAGGTGCTGGCGAATACGCACCCATACCGCCCGTGTTGGGACCTTGGTCGCCATCTTTTAAGCGTTTATGATCTTGGCTCGATGCCATTACTAATGCGTTTTTGCCGTCAACCATCACAATAAAGCTAGCTTCTTCACCGGCCAAAAATTCTTCGATAACCACGCGAGCGCCAGCGTCGCCCATTTTGTTATCAAGCAACATCATGTCAATGGCAGCGTGAGCCTCGGCCACAGATAAAGCCACAACTACGCCCTTGCCAGCCGCTAAACCGTCGGCTTTTACAACGATTGGTGCGCCTTTAAGATCGACATAGGCATGGGCTGCCGCCGCTTCTGAAAAAGTTTGATAGTCGCCTGTAGGAATTCCGTGGCGCGTCATGAACGCCTTGGCAAAATCTTTCGATGACTCTAGTTGGGCCGCCGCTTTTGTGGGGCCAAAAATTTTGAGGCCTTTTTTGCGAAACACGTCAACGATGCCTGCTGCTAGTGGTACTTCGGGCCCTACAACTGTAAACGCAATACCTTCGCGTTCGGCAAACAGTGCCAATGAATCAATATTGGTTAGTGGCAAATTTTGTAAATTGGGTTCGCGCGCAGTGCCACCGTTACCCGGCGCTACATACACCACTTGCACTTTGCTAGAGCGTGACAATCGCCATGCCATCGCATGCTCACGCCCCCCACCGCCAACGACCAATATTTTCATTAGACCAAAATCACGCAAAGACCGCGTTGTGGAAAACTTCTTGCACGTCATCTAAGCTTTCGATGACATCAATTAATTTTTGCATTCGTTGTGCATCATCGCCCGCTAACTCGGTTTGTGCATCTGGGCGCATGGTAATTTCTGCTAGCTCGGCTTTTAGGCCTTTAGCCTCTAAAGCAGCGCGTACTGCCGAAAACGAACCAATAGGGCACAACACTTCGATGCTGCCCTCATCATCCGAAATAACATCGTCCGCACCCGCGTCCAGCGCGGCTTCCATAACAATATCTTCGTTGGTGCCCGGTGCAAACAATAATTGGCCGCAGTGTTTGAACATAAACGAAACCGAGCCATCCGTGCCCAAATTGCCACCGTATTTATTAAAAGCGTGGCGAACTTCTGCGACGGTGCGGGTTTTGTTGTCGGTCATGCAGTCGACAATAACGGCGGCTCCGCCAATGCCGTAACCTTCGTAACGAATTTCTTCGAGTTGCGCGCCATCTAATCCGCCTGAACCTTTTTGAATGGCTCGCAATACAGTATCTTTGGACATATTGGCATCGGAGGCCTTGTCAATCGCCAAGCGTAGTCGCGGGTTGATGGTTGTATCGGCCCCGCCCATTCGGGCAGCAACTGTAATTTCTTTAATGACCCGTGTAAAAACCTTCCCGCGTTTTTCGTCTTGACGGTTTTTGCGATGTTGTATGTTCGCCCACTTGGAATGCCCAGCCATAAAGAGTCACGCTAAAAAAAGAGTCATTAACAGGGTAGGATTATCTCATATCAAAAACAAGGAAATTGAAATGTCGGGAAACAACACGACTTTTGCGGGCTTAAACATTGCAACGTCCGAACAGATCAGCCTAGATTTACTGCCAGCGTTGGCTAACCGCCACGGACTTATCACAGGGGCAACTGGTACCGGCAAGACAGTAAGCCTGCAAGTTTTGGCAGAAAAACTGTCAGGCATCGGCGTGCCTTGTTTTATGGCAGACGTTAAAGGCGACTTGTCAGGCATTTCCCAAGCGGGCCATTTAAGCCCAAAATTGAAAGAGCGCCTAGATCGCTTAAAACTACCCGAGCCAATTTTTAAAGGCTGTCCAACCACCCTGTGGGATGTGTTTGGAGAAAAAGGCCATCCAGTACGCGCCACGGTAAGCGACATGGGGCCGCTGATGTTGTCGCGTATTTTGAACCTAAACGATGTGCAAGAAGGCGTATTGCACCTCGTGTTTCGCATCGCTGACGAGCGCGGTTTGCTGTTGCTCGATGCAAAAGACTTGCGCGCTATGTTGCAATTTGTAGGTGAGAACGCCAAAGACTTAACCACCGAATACGGCAATGTATCGGCCGCTTCTATCGGTGCAATTCAACGTAGTTTGTTAGCGTTGGACGACCAAGGCGCTGATCAGTTTTTTGGCGAACCAATGCTAAACCTGCAAGACATGATGCAAACCATCGATGGTAAAGGCGTAATTAACGTTTTAACTGCGGATCGTTTGCTAAATGCCCCGCGCTTATACGGGACGTTTTTACTATGGATGCTGTCGGAGCTATTCGAGACCTTGCCCGAGGTTGGTGATTTAGAAAAACCGAAGTTTGTGTTCTTTTTTGACGAAGCCCATTTGTTGTTTAACGAAGCACCGGCTAATTTATTAAACAAAATTGAACAAATCGTACGTTTAGTACGCTCTAAAGGTGTGGGCGTTTATTTTGTAACGCAGAATCCTCTGGATATACCCGATACTGTTTTGGGGCAGCTAGGTAATCGTATTCAACATGCGTTACGCGCCTTTACCCCACGCGATCAAAAAGCAGTACAAACAGCCGCCGAAACAATGCGGGCCAATCCTAAGTTCGACACGGTACAGGCGATTAGTGAGCTTGCTGTTGGCGAGGCGTTGATTTCGTTTTTAGATGATAAAGGTCGCCCTTGTGTAGTTGAGCGTGCCTTTATTAATCCGCCGGGCTCTAGGATTGGGCCGTTAAACGATGATGAGCGTAAACAAGTCGTTGCTACGTCTATCGTGGCTGGAATTTACGATAAAACAGTAGATCGTTTGTCGGCCTACGAAAAAATTAAAGGGCGAGTTGCACAAAGTTCAGGTGTGTCTAAAAATGACGATTCTGCAAGTTCCGAGACGCAAACCACTGAAACTAACCAACCGAGCCTAGGCGATAGAATTAAAGAGCAAATGGGCGATGTGTTTGGTGGCAATAGTCCGGCCCGCGGTTCGAAGCCAAGTTCCAGCCGAAAGGATTCAGTGCTTGATAGCTTTGCCAAAAGTGCCGCGCGTTCGATTGGGTCTACTGTTGGTCGTGCGATCATTCGGGGTGTGTTGGGTTCGATCTTGAAGCGATAGAAAGTAATGGTTTGAAAAATACCCTATTGGGTGGATTAGCACTGGGCATTTTGGGCGCCACTTTGTTTTCGGGTAAAGCCATCATTGTAAAGTTGGCCTATCGCTACGGTGCCGATCCCACCAGTTTAATTGCACTGCGCATGATCTTTGCGTTTCCGTTTTTTGCGTATGCCGCTTGGGTCACAAGCAAAGGTGATTTTGCTTGGCAAAAAGGCGATCGTTTAAAAGTCTTTATGTTGGGCACAATAGGTTACTACGCAGCCAGTTATTTAGATTTTTTGGGACTGCAATACATTAGCGCCGGGTTAGAACGCATTATTTTGTATTTAAGCCCGACCTTTGTTTTACTGATTTCGGTTTTTTGGTTAAAAAAGAAAATTGGCCCACCACAAATGCTTGCTTTGGCTATTTGTTATGCCGGTTTGTTTTTTGTGTTTTGGCACGACCTATCGCTAACCGGAAAAAACGTACCGCTCGGCGCAGCCTTGGTCCTTGGAAGTGCGCTTTGTTACGCAGTGTATTTAACTGCTAGTGGTGAAATGATTAAACGGTTCGGTGCGATTCGTCTAACCTCTTGGACCAGTTTAGTTAGTACTGTTTGGTGTGTTGGTCAGTCGTTGATATTCGATCCCGTTGCCTTAGTTAGCCAAGCCTCACAAGTGTATTGGCTATCGGTTGCAAACGGATTTTTTTGTACTGTGCTGCCGGTTTTTTTAACGATGATGGCGATTCAAAAAATTGGTAGTACTTCAGCCTCACAAACCGGCATGGTCGGGCCATTGGCGACGATATTTTTGGCGGCGTGGTTTTTGGCCGAACCTATTAACGCCACACAGCTCATTGGTACTGCTGTTGTGATGGTGGGCATCTTTGTTTTATCGCGCAGTAAGTTTGAAAAAACCTAATTTTAAAGTCCGCAATTTTTTTGGAGAATCAAATGGCAACAGTTGTTCGTGTACATACCCCCGGCGGTGCCGATGCAATGCAAATTGAACAAATGCAAGTGGGTGATCCAGGCCCAGGTGAAGCGCGTGTTCGTAATCATGCAGTCGGACTAAACTACATCGACGTGTACTACCGTAGTGGCTTGTATCCAATGCCTGCCCCTTACGCACTAGGCCTAGAAGGCGCTGGAGTTGTAGAGGCTGTTGGCAGTGGCGTAACGCATGTAAAAGTAGGTGACCGTGTTGCCTATGCTGGGCAACCTTTAGGTGCTTACAGCGATGTACGTGTAATGCCAGCAAAGCCCTTAGTAAAACTGCCTGATTCGATTAGTTTCGACACCGGTGCCGCCATGATGTTGCAAGGCATGACCGTGCAATATTTGTTGCGTCGTACGTTTAAAGTGCAAGCAGGTCAAACGATTTTATTTCACGCTGCGGCGGGCGGTGTTGGGCTGATTGCAATGCAATGGGCAAAGGCACTAGGCGCTACAGTTATTGGCACCGTCGGGTCTGACGAAAAAGCAGCGCTGGCTAAAGCCAATGGCTGTGATCACGCCATTGTGTATACCCGCGAAAATTTTGTAGAGCGCGTCAAAGAAATTACTAACGGCGCGGGTGTTCCCGTGGTGTATGACTCGATTGGTAAAGATACTTTCCAAGGCTCGCTCGATTGCTTGCAACCGTTTGGCACTATGGTTAGTTTTGGTAACGCTTCGGGCCCAGTAGCGCCAATGCCATTAACAGCGTTAAAAGGGTCATTGTTTATTACGCGCCCATCGTTAATGCCCTACACCGAAAAGCGTAGCGATTTAGAAGCAACCGCTCAAGATTTGTTTGATGTGGTTCAGGCGGGTACTGTAAAAATTCATGTTTCGCAGCGCTATGCATTAAGTGATGTAGCTCAAGCTCATCGCGATTTAGAGGGACGTAAAACAACTGGAAGCACCGTTTTAATTCCTTAACCGTATAGGCCAAACCTTTCATTTTTTTAGGCAATCAAACTCGCATGAACCATTACAAAATAGCCACCATCCCCGGCGACGGAATCGGTAAAGAAGTCATCCCAGCAGGGACCGAAGTTTTAAAATCACTGGCTAACAATAGTGGCTCCACGTTCGAGTTTGAAGATTTTGATTGGGGTGGTGATTACTATCGCAAACACGGCATGATGATGCCCGCTAATGGTCTAGATGCATTGCGCAACAAAGATGCGATTATGTTTGGCTCGGCTGGCGACCCGGATATTCCCGATCACATTACCCTGTGGGGTTTGCGCTTAAAAATTTGCCAAGGTTTTGATCAATACGCCAATGTGCGCCCAACGCGAATTTTGCCGGGTATCGACGGGCCTCTAAAACGCTGCGCAATAAAAGATCTTGATTGGGTAATCGTGCGCGAAAACTCCGAAGGTGAATACGCTGGTGTTGGTGGCCGGGCGCATCAAGGCCATCCCATCGAAGTAGCTACCGATGTTTCGATGATGACCCGTGTTGGTGTTCAGCGAATTATGCGTTACGCATTTAAACTGGCGCAGTCTCGGCCTCGCAAGTTATTAACAGTGGTCACGAAATCTAACGCGCAACGCCATGCAATGGTAATGTGGGATGAAATTGCCGCCGAGATCGCGCAAGAATTTCCCGACGTTAAGTGGGATAAAGAATTGGTTGATGCCGCTACCGCGCGCATGGTAAATCGACCGGCTACTTTAGATACCTTGGTCGCTACTAATTTGCATGCCGATATTTTAAGTGACTTAGCTGCCGCTCTTGCCGGTAGCCTTGGCATTGCGCCTACAGGCAATATAGACCCAGAACGCCGCTACCCTTCAATGTTTGAACCCATTCATGGTTCGGCGTTTGACATCATGGGCAAAGGCTTAGCTAACCCTATTGGTACGTTTTGGTCTGCTGTGATGATGCTAGAGCACTTAAATGAACCTAAGGCAGCGGCACGGTTAATGGCAGCGATTGAAAGCGTTACGGCCAATCCAGCGCTGCACACGCGCGATTTGGGTGGCACGGCGACCACCGCGCAAGTTACCGAGGCCGTTTGTAAAGTTTTGCTTAAAAATCACTCCTGACATATCGCTGTCAGTAGCCCCTGACTACAATGGTGATTCCATCACTTATTTCAAGGAGATTCCCATGGTTGGCAATGCAAGTTGGTTCGAAATTCCCACGGTCGATTTTGAGCGTGCAGTCAAATTTTACGAAGCAGTGTTTCAAGTAACCATGAAGCGCGAAAATATT
Source organism: Betaproteobacteria bacterium (assembly GCA_031429355.1). Lineage (GTDB taxonomy): Bacteria > Pseudomonadota > Gammaproteobacteria > Burkholderiales > Burkholderiaceae_E > JANOZM01. The sequence goes on from JANOZM010000005.1 coordinate 159,330, forward strand.
GGTGGCGACATGGCGGTTTTTTCGGGCGAGCAAGATGCGGTTACTGGTGCACTAGTTGCACCGCAGCCGGGCTACACCCCATCTGCCGAAGGTCCAACCATTTATCTAAACGCGGGTAACGATTTGCAGCCTTTGTTAGATAGGGCAGCGAAACAAGGTGGTCAGGTTATGTTGCCAAAAACAGCATTGCCGCCGGGTATGGGTTTCTTTGCCCACTTAAAGGATAGCGAAGGTAATCGGGTTGGTTTGCATTCGATGAATTAATCAAATAGCTAAGAAGGCCTTTGATGCTGATCGCGTTTTACGTTTAAAAGTTTCCGAAGCTAAATTTAAAGACGAGGCCGGAAAACGCCTAGCTGATTTTATGCGGAAGCAAAAAACTCTCGATATTTTGAAGGTGTGATACCGGTTGCGCGTTTAAATTCGCGCCCACTATGTTTTATTACAGCGCATCTTTACAAAACTGGGCGGGAGTAACGATTCGTGCCTGCCCGGCGTTACCCTTTTTCAGCAAGCCCGCCCGCCGATCTCCTGTAATCAGGTAATCAGCTTGACCATCGAGGGCCATCACAAATAGATATTCATCGTGCGGGTCGCTAATTTCAGTGCCTTGGGGCAGGGCAGATAATCGCTCTAGAACTACTGCATTGTGCATATTGTTGACCATCGCGCCAATGCGATGGGCCGGGAGAATCGCTTTTAATTTCGGGTACCGACTGGCACGGCGCAGTTCATCAAGCTGGGCGGCTGAGGTAATGAGTTCGAATCGACCGGCTCGCCAAGCTTTGTAAATCACATCGGGAGGTCCGTGTTTGGAAATCAACGCACTGAGCAGCACGTTGCTATCTAAAACCACCCGCATTAGTGTTCACGTGCCCACTGAACTGCTTCGTTAATTAGGTCCGAAGTTTCCGCTTCGTTCATATTGGCGCTGGCGTCTTTGGCCTGTTCTACAGCACGTTCCAAGATGTATGACCGAACTGCGGCCTCAATAAAGCGGGAAAGATCGCCTTTGCGGCCGCCGCCTTGAGCGGCAATAAACATGCGCACGGATTGATCCGTGTCTGGTGAAACCGCAATATTCCAACGAACTGTTTCCATAATCTTACCGGTGTTTGTGTGTATAAGTATTTATACACTTAAGCATGAGAATATGCAAGATTTTTGGGCTAATAGCTAATTGTGTAGTCCGCAAGTGCAATTCCAATCAGGCAGAACAAACCTTAGCTTGAGGGGATGCCGAAACTTGCCCCTGCAATCCGTTCTGTAAAGCCCCAAGCAACTTATAAAAGCCGAAACCCAAATAGCTCGGCCGTTAATAAAACAATCCGTGCACATTTCGAAACTTGGTTAGCGTTGGCTTGTAGCGGTGGTGCGGTTGGATTTCTTATCCGCAAAAGATTCTCGATATTTTGAAGGTGTAATACCGGTTGCCCGCTTAAATTCGCGGGTAAAGTGGGCTTGATCAGAATAGCCGCATAAAAATCCGATCTCGGATACCTCTGTTTTACTTTGCATCAAATAATGCCCGGCTTGTTGCGTTCGAACAGTTGCTTGCAAGTCCGAAAAAGTAAAACCAAGTTGTTGTAAGTGACGTTGTAAGCTGCGAGTCGAATAGTTTATTTTTTCCGCAACTTGCTCAATTTTAACCGGCTCAATTACTGCATTAGATAGATGCTCGACTACCTGCTTGGCGAGTGCTGGTAAATTTGGTGGTGTTAGTTTTTGGGTTTGGGGATAAGCCTTCGCTTCGTATTTGTTCCATCGAATTTGGCAAACTGCATTTTGATTGTTGTGATGCTTAAAATTGGTTTGGTTTGCGCTATGGCTAAGTTGTTGAAGCGTAGCTTCATCGCAGCGGGGGTACACGTCCCAATCATTGATAGTTGCTGTTAAGTCAATTGCACCGGTTGCCTCGCACAGTGCCAACAAAACACCTAACACAACCAAACTTTCGGCTAGCAGTGGCGTGGGGTAGTTGGCTAGTGAGTAGTGTTGCAAAGCCAGTGATTGTTCGGTTTGCTCCAAAACCTGAATGCGATGTCGCGAATGGATATAGCGCTCGAGTTTTTGCCAACGTTTGATCATTTCAAAAGGTGAAGATGCTGTGCACAAAGCTAAATGCGTTGGCTCTTGAACAAATTGATGGAGTCCTTCACCTAATAAAACGAGTACGCCTAAGCCCTTTTGTGTAACTGCAGTCTCAAGCAATATGCGTTTGTAGGCGAGTGGTATCTTTGCTCCACTCAGTTTGCTGGAAGGGCTTATTGTAGGTGGGGTAATTCCTTGTATTTGCATGCCCGCCATTAGCACTCGGCCCATTGCAGCGCTGGCAAAATCACTCACAATTATTTAACACCTTTAATATGCGTCGCCACAGCTAATGAGTTTATTGGTAACTGCTGAAGGCGGTAACCGGTTGCCGCGCGAATTGCATTGGCAATGGCGGCACCCGCTGCAACAATAGCCGTTTCGCCTGCGCCTGTAGGGGGATGATTGTCGTCAATTAAATCAATTGTCATAGGCGGTACTTCAGAAATTACTGGTATTGGGGATTGTGCAAACGAGCCGGCCTTTACGCCAGCTAAGTTGGCGCTTAGTTGTTCTTTAAGCACCATACCCAGACCCCAAACTAAATTGCCTTCGCATTGCGCTTTTACTTGGTCGGCGTTAATAACAATGCCGCAATCGTGAACGCACCAAAGGTGTTTAACTTTTACCGTACCGCTTTCTCGATTTACTTCCACATCGGCAACCACCGCTACATAGCTGGCCGCTTTGTAAATTCCGCAGGCCACGCCTCGCCCAAACAATTTGTCATTTGTTTGTGTTGGGCTGTTAACCCAGCTGGATATTTTTGCGACCTGTCGCACTACTTTAGTTAAGCGGGCATCTTGTAAGTTATTTAGCCTAAACTGCAGCGGATCTGTTTTTGCAACAGCGGCACATTCGTCAATCGCTGATTCGATAGCAAAGGTGTTGGGCGCAGCACCTAAACCACGCCATGGTCCGGTAAAAACGGGCAAACGCACTAGATCAAATTCGCTGCGTTTAGCAGTTGTTTGGTAGACTAATTGCGAGCCTCGCGACACCCCGTCATCACCAATTACATCGGTTACTTTTTGCATCCAAGTGGGAAGCACCGCGTTGGTAAACAAAATATGGCTACTCGCAAACTGATGCCACCATTGATCCAATAAAGCACGGCCCGAGGCATCCTTTTTAAGACGCGCGCGGATGCGATGGCTTGATGGTGGGCGGTGAAACCCCCACTGAAATTCTTGCGCTCGTGTCCATTGAATTTTTAAAGCCACGGGTTTGCGGTTGGCTTTATCGTTTGACTGATCGTTAAATAATGCGTGTATTAAGACCGCAGTTTCAAGTTCTACGGTGCAAATTGTTTTTCCACCAAATGCGCCGCCAACTCTCATTCCTTGAACGTGTACTTTGCTTTCTGGCAGACCCAATCGTTTACAAATTACATCGCGTTGATAAAAAACATCTTGCGATCCAACCCATACTTCTAAATCACCTTGTACGTTAAATTGCGCAACACAAGCTCTGGGTTCGATCGGCGCGTGCGCCGCCAACGGAACATCAATTTTTAAATCAATATCCCAAGGCAATTCGGTATTGATGTTGTCGGCATGAACCTTGTTACTGAGCCTCTTGCCTAATTTGGTGCGCGTATCAATATCAACTAATGATTCGACCGTTGTATCAATTTCACTGGGTTGATTGTCGATGTTCCATTGCACATTAAGGGCTGCAGCAATTTTTTCAAGCGCGCTCGGCGTTTTAGCAATAATGCCTAAACCTAGTGATTGCCCACTAAGCAGCAATGGGCTGTGCACAATAGATACAAAACCGGTAATAGCGCGCGCTGCCTTTTCATTCCAATTTTCTGGTTGCGATGCCCAATCGGGCGAACCTGGCGCGCGCAAGACACGGCCGTACTTCATGTTCGGCAGCACGATATCAGCTGCATAAAGCGCTGCGCCGGTAACCATTGCGTGGCCTTGTTCTAGGTGCGGACTTTTGTTTTTAAATGGTGCAGAAAAAGCACGTAATGCTGTAATTGGTCTTTCGTTAGGCTTCATAAACGCAGCATCGTTCAATTGGACCTGCGTTAAACCCCGCGCGATTGCCTCGCGTAATGTTGCACAGGCTTGTGCCAAAGGTAATGCAAAGTCTTTAATCGATTCACTGCCCACTGTTGCCCGAACCCGTGCAAGGCGTGTGTTGTGCAACTGTGCATCGACTTGTTCCCATGCAACCCCAAGCTCGGCACAAGCCACTTGTTTTAAGGCAGTCAAAATATTCTGACCCATTTCCACGCGCGGTATAAACAATTGGTAACTGGAACCATCGAAGCGAATCCAACCAGTAGCGTCGTTTAACTCTGCCCTAGGGCGTTTAGGAATTACTGGTAACGCACAACCCGGAAGAAAGCCGATAGTTAACGCGCCGACTCCCGCAATCACACTACCGCGCAATAGGCGGCGGCGTTGCGCTTGTTTTAACACTTTAGTTTCTGCTCCGAGCTTCATCCACGCTCTCCCGCGACTTGTTTAATCGCATTGCGAATGCGTTGTTGCGTTCCACAGCGGCATAGATTGCCTTCAAGAGCCGTATCAATTTGTTGATCACTAGGCTTAGGTGTTTTATTTAAAAGTGCAACTGCCGCCATCACTTGCCCGGCTTGGCAATAGCCGCATTGGGGTACCGCATTTTTAAGCCAAGCTAATTGAACCGGGTGCAACCCGTCTTTAGAGGCCAGCCCTTCGATTGATGTGACGGCGCGCGTCCCCACAGTCTGAATAGGCACGATACAACTGCGCGTCGCTTGCCCATCAATATGAACGGTGCAAGCACCACATTGCGCCGTCCCACAACCAAATTTTGTACCCACAAGGCCAAAATGTTCGCGCAGCACATTAAGCAGTGTTTCCTCTTGCCATTCAGGCGCGACGGGGCGAAGTTTTGAATTGATAGTGATTTGCATAAAGAACTCCCAGATGGCGCATTATGCAGAATTTGCGGGGTAGGGGTATTGAATAATCGCGCCAATTTCTGCGGAGGAATTAGGGCTTTTTGCGTCTTTTTGAGCGAACTTGGTGAAATAGTCGCGACTATCTCGCCAAATTTGGTATTATCGACGGTATGAAACGATATTTAGACGAAATTGTAATTCGTGACCTAGAGCGCAAAATGGTTGTTCTGACAGGTCCGCGCCAAGTTGGTAAAACAACTTTATCGCGTCAATTGCTGGCTGAAGGGCAGCAGGGGCAATATCTAAATTTCGATACAGCTGCCGACAGAAAGGTCATAGTTAACGAGGCATGGGACCCCGCTTCCAAGCTGGTTGTGTTTGATGAATTACATAAGATGCCTCGTTGGAAAGCTTGGTTAAAAGGCGTTTACGACGGCAAGCCAAACCAGCTTAAAATTTTAGTCACCGGTAGTGCCCGACTTGATCTTCTAAAGAAAAGCGGCGACTCGCTAGCTGGGCGATTTTTTGGTTTGCGATTGCATCCAATTAGTGTTGCGGAGTTAAGTCACCAGCACGATGTAAGCGCGGACCATGCGTTGACGCTTTTGTTGGCGCGCGGCGGTTTTCCAGAGGCTGCTTTATCACCTAGTTTGGAGCTTAGCGATCGTTGGCGTTTGCAATATCTAGATGGTTTAATTCGCGAAGACATTTTAGAGTTTTCCAAGCTACACGAAGTAAATACGATGCGTGTTCTTGTTGACCTATTGCGTGAACGGGTTGGCTCGCCGCTATCGGTAGCATCGTTAGCGCGTGACCTAAGTGCATCCACCACAACGATTAATCGTTACTTACAAGTGCTGGAGGCTTTATATATTATTTTCACTGTAAAGCCTTGGCATAAAAATATCGCGCGTTCGTTATTAAAAGCACCTAAAGTTTACTTTTACGATACAGGAATGGTTCGTGGAGACGAGGGCTTACGATTTGAGAATTTGGTGGCAACGCATTTGTTGAAATGGGTTCACTATCAACAAGATGTTTTGGGTAAAGATACCGAGTTGCATTACGTTCGAACCAAGGACGGTGCAGAAATCGACTTTAGCATTGTCAATGAAAAACAAATAACCCAACTTATTGAGTGCAAGTTAAGTGACACAAAAGTTCATCCAGCGCTCAACCGATTTTCGCAGGAATATCCAACAGCAAATTCGGTTCAGTTGGTGAGACATGCAACCCAGTCAATTCACTATCCATCAATTACAATTGAACCCGCCGATCAGTGGTTAAACAAATTGATTTGAAAGAGCTAGGTATTACCAATACCTCGGTTGACGCTACCATTCATTTCGAACGGTTCGCTCAAGCACCGCAACCAGTTCGGCACCTTGTTGCGAAATACCCTCGCGGTGCCAGATCCAAGTAGCGAGTTTGCCAAGTTTGGGAAGCGCTTTTGCAAGCGATTGGTTTGCATGGATGGCTGTGGTAATACCTAACTCGGCATCGCGGCGGATTTGAATGCGCGCCATCGTGCCTAAACCTGCCGCAACTGCTGCGCGAGCGCCCGCTAAACTGGCGGTTGAATACACGATGCGATACGCGATATTGTTACGCTTTAACGCCTCAAGCGCCAAGTTACGAAATATGCAGGGCGAGTCCAACAAAATAACCGGAATTTCGGCTTGTACTTCTGGAGCCCAAGAAAAGTTTTTTGCAACTAACCAATCGATTTGCGGTTTGATCAATGGCTTCGCTGGTAGTTGGTTTAATGCGCCCAAAGCCAATACGATGTCCAATCTCGATTGATTAATTTCTTCAATTAAGGTTTGATTTTTTTCAACTTTGACTTCCAGCCTAACGCGCGGAAATCGCTCCGAGAACTTTCTTAATGTAACGGGCAACATGTCTTCGGCATAATCTTGCGGCACGCCCAAGCGCAGGGTACCGTCCGCTTTGTGGCCCTGAAGCTCCATAACTGCCTCTTGCTGCGCCGCCAAAATTTTACGCGCGTGCGAGACCAACAATAAACCGGCTTCAGTTAACAACATTCGGCGGCCCGATCGGCTAAATAGCGCCAAACCAAGTTGTTCTTCTAATTTTTTTACTTGTTGGCTAGTAGCTGCTTGCGTTACGTGCATTGAGGCGGCTGCCTGTGCAAACGAGTTGTGGTCGGCTAATGCCACCATAGTGCGTAAAGCGTCGGGACTTAAATGTCGAACAGAGATTTCTGAATACATAAGAATAAGTTAACTATTACTTAATAATGTTTAGATTGTTTGCTGTTTACTCTACCCTCAGAATTAGCGCTTACTCATTTTGAAAGAACTCGATATGAAAATTTTAACTAGTGTTTCAACTGTTTGTACAGGCGTGCTTTTATCAGGGTGTGGCGCAATGAATTCAGGTGGCGGCGCTATGACGAATGCGGTCGGTGCCGACAAGCTTGCGCCGCCAGCGGGTGCAAAGTTTGTTAAAAAAGTACCAGCAATTGGCGTCCAAATTTATAAGTGCGGCGTTACTAATGGCCAACACGCATGGGTCTTTGTCGCCCCCGATGCCGACTTATTTGACGAGGCCGGCAAGCGTATCGGTCGTCACGGTGCGGGCCCATTTTGGGAAATGAACGATGGCAGCAAAATAGTTGGAGCGCTTTCGCAGCGCGCTGACGCAACTCGGCCCGAAGCAATTCCTCATTTGCTGTTAACTACAAAGTCGACGGGTGGAGCTGGGTTGGTTGCAAACGTCGATTATTTGCAAAGGCTAAACACAGTGTCGGGACTTGCTCCAACTGGCGGTTGCACCGCGTCTGACATCGATAAGCAAGTTCGCATTTATTACACGGCAGACTATTTGTTGTTTACGACAAAGTAGGTAGTTGTTTAAAGAAGACTTGTAAGAGACTTGCGCTAACGGCCCATTGGGTTGTTAGCACTGGTGTATTAAGTATTGCCAATCAATTTAGTACAATTAAAGGAGAAACTGAGAAAGAAAACTAAATGGCATTTACCGAAATCGAATTGGCGCGAATAAAAAAACTAGTTGGTGGATTTGTTGAGAGCCGACGTCCTCCAGCCCACATTCGTAAAGAGGTCGACATCGCTTATAAAATTCAAGCGCACAGCATATTAATTTTTGAATTGCGCCAAGTTTGGCAAGGCACCCCTGGCCAAATGATGGAATGCATGATTGCCAAAGCAACATTTGCACGTACCACTGGTATTTGGAAATTGTTTTGGCAGCGCAGCGATCTGAAGTGGCACGGTTATGAAACAGAAGTTGAACTAAAGAACATCGAACAATTCGTTGAAATTATTCAAAAGGACGAAAATAGTTGTTTCTGGGGCTAAGCTTCGCTTGCTTTAGGTTACTAAAAGAGCCCGCAACGCCAGCCAAGTCAAACGTTTTTTTGATTGGCTCGCAACCCGTTATGGGTGCGATTTCGATTAAAAACATCACCGCGTATTGCGCGTGGGTTTTGAAAAAGGCGTCACTGTGCAGGGTGGCCTGCCTGTAATCGTTACAACCCCCGCACACGGCACTGCTTACGATATTGCAGGGCAGGGCATTGCTAACGTCGGCGCGATGCGTAACGCGTTTAATTTGGCTTGTAGTATGGCTGGCGGTTAAACTGGCGGTTTGGAAATTCTTTGGGGGCTATGATGCTTCGAGGAAGTTGTTTGTGCGGGCAAGTCCATTTTAAAGTCAACGGGGCCTTAAGTTCCCCCACGGCTTGTCATTGCATTCAATGCCGCAAACAATCGGGTCATTACTTTGCTTCGGCAAACGTCAATAAATCAGACTTGGAATTGACGGGAGCCGAGCATCTCTCTTGGTATCACGCCTCCGAAAAAGTACGGCGCGGGTTTTGTTCAAAATGTGGTTCGTGGATGTTTTGGGAGCCAATACACCGCGACTGGACCTCGATTTCCTTGGGTGTTTTTGATGGCGCAACTAGCGTGAAGTTAGAGCAACATATATTCGTAGCAAACAAAGGTGATTATTACGAAATTGCGGATGGGCTCCCTCAAAAGGCGCAATGATGAAAACTGCTCTAATCAACCAAATTAGTTGCGGTGTAGCAAATCTATGATCCAGTTTAGAATGTCGGATGTCCGAAAGTTCTCCAGTTACTGTTAATTCAAATTCGTCGCGCGCCTACACTGGCGTTGCACGCTTGTATGGCCAAACCGCAGCCGATCAACTTTGGTTATCAAATATTATGGTCATTGGCATCGGTGGCGTTGGCAGTTGGGCTGCCGAAGCACTGGCGCGTAGTGGCGTTGGCCGAATCACTTTGATTGACTTAGATGTTATTGCCGAATCAAATATCAATCGGCAAATTCATGCACTGCAAGATACATTAGGTCGAAATAAGGTCGACGTCATGCAAGAACGCATTAAAGCAATTAATCCGCAATGCGAAGTGATGGTTATCGATGATTTTTTAAGCATTGATAATATTGCAACGATGCTAGAACCAAAGCCGCATTTTGTAATTGACGCGATCGATTCGCCTAGAGTGAAATCGCACCTAATTGCTTACTGCGTTCAGCATAAAATTGGTTTGGCTGTGTCGGGTGCGGCTGGCGGGCGCGACGATCCTTTAGCGCTTCAAGAGGTCGATTTGGCCCTGACTACAGGTGATGCGTTGCTGTCTAACACCCGCAGCCGGATGCGGCGTGATTTCGGCTTTAGCCGAGTCAAGGGCGAGCGGTTTGGGGTTCGCACTGTTTGCAGTCGGCAAGTGCCGTTACAGACGCTTACCGACGTTGCAGACAACGAGGGTGCAGATGATGCCCAAGTAGCCAACAACGCCACTGGCTTAGCCAAACCGCGTAACAACGGAGCGCCATTAAACTGCGCTGGCTATGGCTCTATCGTTACAGTGACAGCTGCAATGGGATTGGCATTAACCGCAATTGCAATTAAGCAAGTGGTCGCTAGAAAAAATGCAGCAAATAGAAAATAAGCCAATAAAATTTCAACAAAAAAATTAGTAACCAACACCTTTTATGTCTACACAAGCCAACCACGCTGAACCCAGTAATTTTTTAGAAAAAGTTACCGGCGCAAGAGCCAACGAACTGAGTGCTGCTGCACTGTCTTTTGCTTATTTTTTCTGCCTATTAGCCTCTTATTATGTGCTGCGCCCAATTCGCGATGAAATGGCCGTGCAAATTGGTAAAAATGGTTTGGCCGAAATTTTTACCTATGTGTTTTTTACTATGCTTGCGGTCATGCCTATTTTTGGCTGGTTGATGGCGCGTTTTCCGCGAAAAAAATTACTGGTTTGGATGTATGTTTTTTTCGCACTTAATTTAGTAGGTTTTAATTTTTACTTTGCGGGGGCTGGTCAGCAAACGCCTTTTGTGGCACGCATATTTTATGTTTGGGTAAGCGTCTATAACTTATTTGTTATTTCGGTCTTTTGGAGCTTTATGGCCGACTTGTTTACCAGCGATCAAGCCAAGCGCATTTACGGCTTCGTTGCGGCTGGTGGCACCATTGGCGCTTTAGCTGGACCAACTATTACTGTTAATTTAGTGGGTGTCATTGGGGCTAAAAATTTGCTGTTAGTGTCGGCCGCATTTTTAATGGTTACTGTTGCGCTAATTCAAGCTTTAGTCTCGTGGGAAAAAACTAACGCTGTTAGCGAGCAAGACAAAGCGCAGCTTGCAAATGAAGAAAAACCCATGGGTGGCAGCATATGGGCCGGGATTCGCGATGTCGTCACCGATCCTTATTTGTTAGCCATTTGCGCATTTTTGTTTTTATACGCTTTACTGTCGTCGTTGCTATATTTTGCACAAATCGATTTGTTGCCCAAGGCAATTCCCAACAGCGTGGAGCGTATCCAGCTTCTAGCAAAAACCGATTTAGCCGTAAACATAATTACTTTGGCAATTCAATTATTAGCCTTTGGTAAATTGATGACTAAGTTGGGGCCAAAATTTATGTTGGTCTCGATACCCGTAGTTTCAATCTTTGGCTTTATCGCCCTTGCTGTCTCGCCCGTGTTAACAGTACTGTTGGTCTTTGGTGTTTTACGCCGTGCCGGAGAATATGCTGTCAGCAAACCTGCACGCGAAACTTTATTTAACGTGCTACCGACCGAGCAAAAATACAAAGCAAAAAACGTAATCGACACATTGGTTCATCGTACTGGCGATGTATCGTCTACATGGATTATTACGCTACTAAGTCGTGCGGGGGTCAATTTGCAAACAATGAGTACGGCTGCTGTACCGCTGGCTATTGCTTGGACGGCGGTTGCTTGGTGGTTAGGTAACCGTGCGATTGAAAAATCAAAAACTACAATCGTTGATCAGTAGCCTCGTGTGCATCGGGGCTAAGCACTGGTAATTTATTAAGCGCTTTGTAAAGCAACGAAAAATCGGGTGCGGTTTCGGTAATTAATTGTTCAAACGAATCGATTGCAAAGTAGGTGCTTTGAAAGCAATCGATTTGGTAACGGGTTTGCATCATTCGTACTAAATCGAAGTGCAACCATTGACGCGTAGCTATCTCACTCGCTGGTAAAATCGGGGCTGTGGCGTGAGCTAACTCACCGGGTGAAGATAATATTCCGGCTCCATAGGCACGCAAACCTTCGGGCTCTAAAACTAGTCCAAATTCAATTGTGTACCAATACAAGCGCGCTAAATAAGTTAAGCCACCGAGCTTAAACGCTTTCAGTGCACCTAAGCCATAAGCTTGAACATAGTCGGCCAAATGCTGATTAAATAGCATGGGTACGTGGCCGAAAAAGTCGTGAAATAAATCGGGCTCAACGATGTAATCGAACTCGTGTGGTTCGCGTATCCAAATGGTGACTGGAAATCGACGGTTGGCCAAATGGGTAAAAAATACTTCGTCAGGTAGCAAACCAGGGACGCCAATAAGTTCCCAGCCAGTTGCAGCTAACAACTGCTGATTGACAATATCGAACCGTGGAATTTCGTTGGCAAAGTCGAGTTGCTTTAACGAATTGATAAATACAGAACTAGCGCGGTTCGGTAATAACTCTAGCTGGCGTTGATAGAGACGCCGCCACACATCTTGGTGGTCACTAGTGTAGTTAGCATAATTCTGGGCCACACGAAAATCGTCCGACATATTTTCGTAGTTACCGCGTAGCCCGTTATTTGTCATTTGTGCATTTTTACTGGTGATACGAAGTCACGACATCAACTTCATTTTTTGATCCCAAAAATACCGCAACGCGTTCGTGCAATTTACTGGGTTCGATATCCATAATGCGTTGTTTGCCGTTAGTCGACTTTCCACCCGCTTGCTCGACAATAAAGCTCATTGGGTTGGCTTCGTACATTAAACGTAACTTGCCTAATTTATCGGGTTCACGTTTATCGCGCGGGTAAGTAAACACGCCGCCGCGCACTAAAATGCGATGCACATCAGCCACCATCGACGCAACCCAACGCATATTAAAATCCTTGCCGCGCGGGCCAGTTTTTCCGGCTAGTAACTCGTCGATATAGCGGGTAACGGGGGCTTCCCAGTGGCGGCTGTTCGAGGCATTAATTGCAAATTCTTTGGTATCTGGTGGAATCGACATTTGATTGTTGGTTAACCACCAAGAACCGGTTTCTTTATCAAGCGTAAAACAGGCAACGCCGGTACCAACAGTTAAAACTAGCAACGTCGATGGGCCATACACTGCGTAGCCCGCTGCCGCTTGTTCTTTGCCCGCTTGCAAAAAGTGTTTTTCCTCGACTTTGGTGACACCTTTGGGCAAAGGTAGTACTGAAAAAATTGTGCCAATAGCAACGTTGACATCGATATTGGACGAACCATCTAAAGGATCAAACAGCAGCAAAAATTTACCCTGAGGGTATTCGGCTGGAATATCGAAATGGGTTTCCATTTCTTCAGAGGCCATACCCGCCAACGCGCCGCCCCACAAGTTTGCTTCTAATAAAACTTCATTGGCGATAACGTCTAATTTTTTTTGCGATTCGCCCTGTACATTCTCGGACCCAGCCTCGCCTAAAACCCCCGATAAAGCGCCTTTGCCCACTTGATAACTAATACGTTTACAGGCACGTGCAACCACCTCTAACAATAAGCGCAACTGCGGGGTTATTGGCTTTACGGTGTCGCGTTCTTTTTCAACAAGATACTGGGTTAGGCTAATCATTTGCATTTGAAAGGTCCGGAATTTTTTAGTTCGTAAAATTATTTATTTGGCGTTTAATGCTTTTGAAACAATTTCACGGGTAGATACTGATAGGTTAGCACCGTTGTGAAGACGCTCTAATGTTGTGTGCATTAAGTTCTTGTAAGCAGGTGCGTAGTTGGTCCAACGATCCATCGAGCGAGCCAAGCGCGCTGCGATCTGCGGATTAAATTGATCAACCTCAGTAATAATTTCTGCCCAGAAATCATACCCTTGGCCGTTTGCTGTGTGAAACTCCGCCAGATTACTGGTAAAGAATGCGCCGACCAACGAGCGTAAGCGGTTGGGGTTTGTGCGATCAAAGCCAGAAGATGCATACAACAGTTTGACGTCAGTTAAAACAGACGATCCATTAGGTTGCCGAACCGAGGTCGCTTGCGCGGAATACCATTTGTCCATCGCTAAAGGTTCGTGCTGATATCGATTTTTAAATTCCTTAAATACGACGTCGCGGGTTTTTCCAGAAGCAAACCGCGATGCCATCAAGGCCCCAAAGCGCTCTGTCATATTGTCGGCGCGGCTTGTCTGTTCAACAATTGCATCGTCAGCATAACCAGTTATTGCCCAATAACTCAAAACTGCCTGCGAAAGCGCGCGTGGCCCAACTTGTTTGGGCTCCGCGGCGTACGGTTCGCGCACTTGATGCATTTGATACAAAACCTGCCAATGCTTTTCTAACTGGTTGGCAATTTGCTTCATCACGGTTAGCCGCGCTTCGCGTAATCGTGCCGGATCAAGACTGGTAATGGACTCGGCTAAAACCGGCTCTTGCGGCAGGGCCAGCAGCTCTGCTTTATAGGCCGGTGATAACTTTGTATCCATCAACGACAGTTTTAAAGAATCTACGACGGCTTCAATACAAGCGGCCGCTTTTGAGTCTTCGTGGTACTGATTCAAAAATGCTCGAGTAGCCAAAGACTGTAGCGCATCCCATCGATTAAATGGGTCTAAATCATGACTCGCAAGCAGGCTCAATTGGTCGTTAGAGTAGGGTACTTTAACGATAATAGGCGCTGACAGTTGGCGCGCAATTGAAGGCAATGCGCGTTTGCTTAAAGCTGCACTGTTAGCAATTGAAAATGACTGTTCCATTTCTGTTAACAAAAATGTTTTTGAGCTGTTGGGTTGGCCCGCATAGGTGTTTTCTACAACACCAATTTCGAGTGGTATGCAAAATGGTTTTTGACCTTCTCGTATTATTTGCTTGCAATGCAAGGTTAAGTTGTTACCTGCTATGCTCCACTCGCATTCGACAATTGGGGTGTGTGCCTGTTCGTACCAAAGCTTAAACTGGGCTAAATCGACATGGTTTGCGTCCGCAATTGCCGCTACAAATTCATCGCAAGTAACCGCTTGTCCGTCGTGTCGTTCGAAGTACAAGGCAATACCCTTAGTGAACCCTTCGCGGCCAACAATAGTTTGCAGCATGCGTATAACTTCGGCACCTTTTTCGTACACTGTTGAAGTGTAGAAATTATCAATATCCTCATAGGAATCTGGGCGAATCGGATGGGCCATCGGCCCCGCGTCCTCGGCAAACTGGGCTCGTCGTAACGTAGTTACGTCTTTGATACGATTGACAGCGCGAGCACTAGCCGCTTCAGCGGCAGTCGTGCAATGTGCGGCCGCCATATCGCTCGAAAATTCTTGATCTCGAAAGACCGTTAAGCCTTCCTTTAAAGTAAGCTGAAACCAGTCGCGGCAGGTTACTCGATTACCCGTCCAGTTGTGAAAGTATTCATGGCCAACAATGGCTTCAATATTGTCGTAATCAGTATCAGTGGCTAAATCTGGCGCGGCAAAGACGTAAGCTGAATTGAAAATATTGAGCCCTTTGTTTTCCATAGCACCCATATTAAAATCGTCCACGGCAACAATCATAAAGCGATCTAGATCAAGCTCTAAACCAAATCGTTCTCGGTCCCATTTTATAGAGGCCGCTAACGAATCTAGCGCGTGCTGCGTACGATTTAATTGGCCTGGTTTTACCCATATTTGAAGTAATGCCGGGCGAGCAGGTTGTCCGTTTTTTGCGGGGCGCTGAATTGTTTTTTCATTCACCTCGAAGCGACCTGCGACGACCGCAAACAAATATGACGGTTTCGGAAATGGATCGTCCCATTTCGCGTAATGTCTTGCCTCGCCGGTCGTAACGTTGGGCTCTAAATTACCCTGTTCCGTCAAATTACCATTGGAAAGTAGCACCGGAAATTCTGACTTTACGGCCCGCAATTCCACGCTGTACTGGCTCATGATATCGGGTCGATCCTGGAACCAAGTGATTCGACGAAACCCCTCGGCTTCACATTGCGTAAAAAAGTTTCCACCAGAGATGTAAAGACCATTTAGTGCTTTGTTGTTGCTTGGGTCTATTTCACTAACCGTAGTAACCGTAAATGTTTCGGTCGGCATCTTTTGAGTATCAGGATCAAATGCTGCGCGATCAATGACTAGTTTGTTTTTGCTAATGACCCAATGCTTTGAATCGAGCTCGATATTGTTTACGCTAACCTTCTTCAACTGCAAATCGGCATCACCGTCCAACACTAAATGATTAAATGTTTCCTTACTTGTGTAAAGTTGCTGTGCGAGTGGGTTGCGTTTAAAGTTTAAGTGGCAAGTTACAATAGTTAAAGCTGGAGCCAAGTCAAATTCAATATTTACTTTGGGAATAAGCCACTCGCAAGGCTTGTAATCCTTACGGTAAATGGGGCCAATTTGCGAAAATTGCTCTAAAGATAGAGACTCTGGTGCGTTCATATGCTGCGATTCTATTAATTTTGTCGTTGCAATTGTAGTGATGCAATCGTCGGATTTGTATGCTAACCGAATAAGGCTGTCTGTTGTAATTGGAGCCGGATCGGGCCTAACCGAACCGGCTGTCGGTTCTAAACCACGGCTTCTCTTTCCTTTATCGCCTTGAACTGTCAATCATCCCTAAAATACAAGCAGTCAATAAAAGCAATTAATACAAGTAGTTACTAGAAAGCCGTCTATGAATTTGTCTTTCGCCCAATTAGGGGTTGCGGGATTGCCGTCGCGCTTGCACAACTTGGCCCGCGGCATGGTCTACGCAATCGTAGCGGATCAACAGTCGATTCGCATCCCTTTGTTAGCTCGTTCTGCGGTGCGCAGCTTAGAGCAAGGCATTTCTTGCGTTTTGCTTTCTCAAGCTGAGCCTTCAGCGTGGGTTAAAAAGGCTCGCCTTGCGGGTATCGAACTCGCACCTTACATTAGGGATGGACGTCTTAAGGTATTTCGCCACCATCCCGATTCGGCCAAACAGGTCTTTCGCGGCGGAGCAGAGCAAGTTATAGGCGAGCTAGACCAAAGCATAGTCGAGCCTGGCTCACTGGTTATGTTTGATCAAGCAGACGCTATGTTTCAATTGGCAGACCCTCGGTTTGCCGTAGAGGCCTGCCAAAGTTACCAAAATTGGGTCGAAGAAAATAATCTAACGTTGCTTGCTGCTTTTGTACCGTCTACCCGGGCACCTCGCGATTACGTGACTCTTCGTGCAATTTCCGAAAATTTAGCCGGTTACGCTGTGATGCGTAATGGTCCAGAGACTGCACAGCTTGAGTTTCGCCATTGGTTTGGCCCGAACGGTCCTAATCCGCGTACAAATTTTGGCTTGCATTTTGACGATGCAGGTTTATTGACAGCGTGGTCGGCAGGCCGTGGAGCGGCTGCGGCGATGGATACCGTAATGGAAATCGAAGTCGCAACCAATCGTGCAATGGGTGATTTTGTTTCCACGGCGCAAGGTTGGAAATCGGTTGAAAACTACGCGGATGCGTTGTCCGCAGTCCGCGAAAATCCAGCTGGCACAATGGTTCTGCACTTTTCTTATGCAGCTGAGTTTCGTATTCTTTGTCAAACGGTTGCGGCTATTCGCTCGTTCGGCCGTCCGCAATGGCGCGTTTTAATTCGCGAGCGCGGTGCTCGTTTGCGTATTCCACACGTAGTTGCATTAATGCGACTCGGTGCTTCAATGGTAATCCCAGATTCAACCGATGCGACTCAGGCACGCCTTATTGCCGAGTCGTTTCGCGGGACCTTGTTTACCCGTGGTGTTGAAAGCCGGGTTGATACGGTTTTAGAAGATTTGCAGGGACTAGACTCTAAAGGGTTGAAGTCTGGTCTAGAGTTCCGACAAGCCGCAGAACGTTTAATGGCAGCTGGCAGTGAATTTGATATTCCGCATACGTTAGTGCGCCTAGGCTTAAGTCAAATTGATGGTGATCGTATTTCGTCGATCTTATCCAGACGCGGTGCACGCGACATGCTGTTTGCCGAGCATGATTCTAGCCTCTGGGTGTTTTTATTCGGATGCCCCCAAGAAAGTGCCGAACCAGTTCTAAGTCGGTTGTTGGGAAAAAATTTCGAGCGCTTGTTTGAAGGCTGGTTTAGAGTGGGTAAAAGTCGCGACATTTTAGCGGCACTAGCTCAGTTAGATGAGCCTATTGTTGTTTCTGAAACGCGTAGCAATAATGTGATTGATTTGAAGTTCAAGCGTTCCGCATAATTGCGAACTTACCGAACGATTATTGCGGCATGAATAAATTCTCAAATCGACTTGCGATTTTCCGTGGCCTTTTGTTTTGCATTTTCGCGCTGCCTTACTTCGCAGTTCAAGCCCAAAGTGAAACCCAAACGGCTTATGAAGCCGGTGCTTACAGCCGCGCCGCCAAGCTTGGCGCTGCCGCTTTGTCCCAACAACCCGGAAATCATGATTTACGTTTAATTGTTGCCAACAGTCTTGCCTGGTCAGGACGCTTAGACGCTGCCGTTTTACAGTACGAAAAATTGTATGGCACGCCCCTAGAAAATTCTGGCAAAGTAGGTATTGCTAACGTCATGCGTTGGCGCGGGCGTGCAAACGAAGCCGAGCCAATATATGAGGCGATTTTAGCCCGAGATCCGGCCAACAAAGAAGCGCTTGAGGGCAAGCGTATGACCGATCGCGAACTCCGGCCGCAAATAAACAAGTCGGTCCACTTGTTGGGCCAAACCGGCGGTTTTGCGCGTCTCGAATCAGCAACTATGTACTCGCGCTACACCGACGATCGCTCAGTTAAATGGGGTGCGGGTTACACGCTTGGCAAGGACCGCAATGCACCCCAAGCTGATAAATTTGCTGCGATTCAAGGTTATGTTCAAGCTTTAAATTGGCCGGCAGCACCACGTTTAGATTTGTCGGTAGCCGACGGATTCAACAAAACGCGGCTTTACGGATTAGTTTCTGTTGATTTGCTGCCGGACACTTTTGGGCTTCGGGTCGGGTTAGTAAACTGGGGGCATTTAGCGACCAACGCTCAGGCTCAGGCCAATGGATTGTTTGCGCGCCGGGTTGGCGCTTATTGGAACGTGGGTGGGGATTGGGGTACCGTAAAAACTACGCTCGATGCTTATCGCGTTAGCGACGGCAATTTTGTTTGGGACGCACAAGCAATTTACACACCGGCTTGGCAGCCGGTTGCTCAATTGTTTACGTGGTACAGCGGAGCTTATGCCAAGTCAGCAGACAAAACAGTGTCCAGCTATTGGTCGCCTTCAAGCACCTACGGTCTAGCGCTATTAGGGTTAAAAAAATCGTGGTATTCAGATCGTGGCGATTTGACGGTGGGAGTGCAGGCAGGCTTTAAATTGACTGACGAAGCGCGTAATAATTTAAGCCTTAGTGCCAACGGTAAATATTGGTTCACAGAATCCACCGCGTTAGGATTTGATTTATATGCCACTAGCTCGCCGCGCCCCGCAGAATACAAGCAGCGTTCTTTAAATATCAACTTGCTTAGACTTTGGTAAGTTGATGCGAGCCAGTAAAAAAAATAGCTCTTTGCAAAGCAACCCGAGTTTATTGCCAACGAGTTCACATTTAAAATCAAACAAAAATATTGGGGCTTTCATTGCCCTAGTTGTTGCTTTAGCTATCGCATCGGTTTTAGCTTGGACGGGTACCTCAGTTTGGTTGCAGCAAGAGCAAGACATTGCCCCTCACGGTTGGTTTGTTGCTGTTTGGTTGTTGATGCTTGTCGTAATAACGGTGCGCTACTTAATGATGTTGGGATTGGCAACACTCGATTTTTTTCTTCATCAGGCAAACCCGCCAGCTATTATTGACGATGATGATTTGCCATTTATTTCGGTTGTTATGCCGGTGTTTAATGAAGGTGTCGTAATTGGTGTCGCTTTAAAGTCCTTAATTGCACAAAATTATCCGCGTTTCGAAATTTTGGTTGTTGATGATGGCTCAAAGGATGAGTCTTTTACTCACGCAATTCGGCTAGCTGCAAAGGCTACTAAGGGTATTGTTAGGGTGCTCAGTAAAGAAAATGGCGGAAAGTCCGATGCTTTAAATCATGGCATGGCCCATGCGTATGGTGAAATCGTAGTATGCGTGGATGGGGACAGCAGTCTCGACGTTAACGCGTTGCGCTTTTTAGCCCCCCATTTTGCTGATCCAAAAGTTGGTGCCGTCGCGGGTAAAGTACGGGTTGCGAATCAAGATAGCCTGTGGTCAGCACTGCAGGCACTAGAGTATGTACAAGGTTATGGGCTGCTAAAACGCGCGCAAAACGCAGCGCATGTGGTTACCGTAGTACCCGGCCCTTTAGGTGCATTTCGAAAGTCCGCACTAGCGCAAATAGGTGGCTACAAACACGACACATTTGCAGAAGATTACGACGTAACAGTTTCGCTCTTAGGTGCTGGTTGGCATGTGGTTTATGAACCGAATGCCGTCGTTTTTACAGAGGCACCCGAGTCGTTAAATGATTTAACTAAACAACGTTATCGTTGGACTCGAGGTTCAATTCAGGTCGCACGAAAACGTAATTACGCGCTGTTCAAAACACGTGATCGCCCACTCACGACCTTGGGTGTTTGGTACTTATGGGTCGACAATTTAGTCTGGCCCATCGTTAACGTTGGCTCCCTTGCTGCCTTTGTTTTTGCTGGATTGTTTTGGGGCTTGCAAGACATCATGGTTTTTTGGTGGGCCCAAGTGTTGATTCTTGACGTCGCAATAGCCGCCTTTTGTATCGCAATTGAGTCCGAACGTCTGCGTTTGGTTGTGTGGGCAATCCCTTATCGCTTCCTATATCAAACAGTGATGGACGTTATTCGATTAATGGCCACAATCGAAGAATTTTTGGGGTTCAAGATGGACTGGGGTCAAATTAAAAGAATGGGCAAAATATGAAGGCAGGTAATCGATGAGGTCGATATTGTCTTTTGTGGCTAATTTGTTGCTATACATGAGCCTAACTACTATGGTTTTCGCGTTGGGTGCGTATTTGGCATTTAAGCTTAAGCAAAAGCGTAGCCCTACTTTAACGCGTTCTGCTGCTGTTGGCAGCGTCAAGGTTTTGCAAGCCTACCAACCCCGCGAACGCGAATAAAGCAGCGGGGCGCTATGGTCGGTTTTTTTAGATATTGGTTTGCCAGTTTTGCTATTTTCGCAAGTTGCTTGTTTAACGTACAAGCCCAAACAGTGTTTGTTTACCAAAGCGTAAATACCCAAAAGTTTTTTGCATCAGCCAATGGCAACCACGATGTACTAGTTAATCATTGGTATAGCGCGCTAGAACGAATTGGACAACGCTACGAAAAAGTGGATGCGGCTCGCTTAAACACTTTACGTCAGCCCGGCGTATTAATACTTCCGTCAACAGTTTTACTCGATGAAAACGAGCGCCAATTACTTCGTAAGTTGGCTGCTAATGGCTGGAGCTTGTTTGGTACATGGGCGATGGGTGCTCGAGATGGCAAAGGTGCTTGGCTTGGCTATGGCTTGGTTGAAGAATTATTTCAAGCGAAAATTGTTGGCGATGTAGACACTAGCAAAACCAATGGTTGGTTTTTGTTTCCTGTTGGCGAGTCTCCGGTTAGTTACGATTTAGGTCCAGGCGAGCGAATATTTTTACCCAAAGGCACTGAACCGCTACTCACCTTGCAATCGAATTCCGTCGCCGCAATTGGGGGTGACTGGGTTCGGCAAAGCACTTTAGGTTTACAACGCTCGGGATTAATTAGTTTTTCTGAACTTGGTAATTCGCGACGATTATTTTGGTCGATTCCCGAGACAAGCTGGGATGCGTCGAGACCGCGTATTGATGTGCTGATTCGCAATGGCTTGTCATGGCTAAAGCGTGAAGTAGCAGTCGTAAAATCTGCTTGGCCACATCCTTATCAATCTGCATTGCTAATAGAAATGGACACCGAAGAGCAATTTGCAAACGCAGCTAACTTAGCTGAATTATTTGAATCCCACCAAGCGCGCGGTACGTTTTATTTGTTAACTAGTTTGGCAAAAAACAACCCCGATTTAGTTAAACGCTTGGCCTCCAAGCACGAGTTGGCTTATCACGCCGAAGTGCATGATGGTTTTAAAGATCTACCTTACGCGGCACAAGAAACCCGCATGAAAACCATGCAAAGTCAGCTAACGACAATTCTTGGCGATGCTAGCGCGGCTCAGGGTTTTCGAGCGCCATTAGAAAGTTTTGATAACAACACTGAAATCGCATTGCGTCGCTTGGGGTTTAAGCACCATACCGGATCGATGAATTCTAGTGACACAATGCTGCCGGTTTTTTCCAAGGCAGAGCCCGAGCTTGGGCCAGATCAAGCTTTAGTGACGTTTCCTCGCGATCAATTAGATGACGTTAACTTTGTGCGGATGGGCGCTGTCGATGCCGGGCGAATGCAACAATTGCTACTAGAAGGTACCGAGCGATCTATTTTGTTGCGTGGGTTTAGCTTGCTTTCAGTTCATAGCCAATATATGGCAAAAGGATCGCCACTGCTACAAAGTTTACCCAAAGTATTTGATCGTGCAGCTGATCCGACCTCTGGCGTTTGGCTTGCACCTGCAACGCAAATTGAACGTTGGTGGCGGTCCCGCGAATTGGTTGCTGTAACGAGTAAGATTCAAGGCCGAAAAGTACAAATAAACTTTCAGCATCCTAATCTCAAGTTAAAAAATTTCCGCGTTGTAGTTCAAGCGCCTGATTCAAAATCAATTTTAAGAATTGTAAGCAAACAAGGCATTGCCCAAGCACAAGCCATAAGGCTAGATGACCAGAGATGGGCTATCGTGTTGCCCGAGTTAGGTGATCCCCGCAGCAGCTTACAACTTCAATTCGACTGAAGGTTGTCGCCGCGTTCGCCCCTTCCGTCGGTTTAGTGCAAAAATTGCGTAAAAAATAGGCATTTTTTGACATTTTAAAAGCCTTTTTGTTTGTCGAACAGAGCGCTTTGTGCGAGACTCGCGAGTGCAAATGGATCAATTTGCGTTTCGCGCGCACGCATCAATTACGAGGTAGTTAAATGAACCACCCACAAGCAAAAAATCCCGCACGCGGTCCAATCCGCAAATCGGTTGCAAGTCGCAATCAATCCAACGATAAATTGGGCGCTGCCAAACCGCAGGTTTCAGTTCAAAAAGGTCAAATGCATGCAGCGGTCCAATCGACATTAATGGCGCTCGAGCCAAGAATGTTGTTTGACGGCGCAGCTATTGCAACGGGTGCAGATGCGCTCGATCAAACCTCGCAACCGACTGAATTAAATCAACAAGGTTGGTCCGAAGCTTTACGCGAAGCCGCCGTTGCATACGAAACCAATAACCCAACTCAAGCTACCGCTTTACTGGTGGTTGACCAAAGTGTTGAAGGTTGGCAGCAACTAATTCAAGGTCGCGCGGCCAACACCGACGTGTTGATTCTTGACCGCGATAAAGACGGCTTAGCGCAAATTGCTGGTGCAGTTGCCCAATACTCAAACTTGCAGTCGATTCAAATTGTGTCTCATGGCGACCAAGGTGTAATTAGCCTCGGCAATCGTTTGGTCAGTGAAATTTCTTTAGATCAATCGGCTGGCGCACTCTCAACTATTGGCGGTGCGTTGTCTAAAGACGGCGATATTTTGTTGTACGGTTGCGAAGTTGGTTCAGGTGCAAAAGGCGCTGCGTTTTTGCAAGCGTTGGCGCGCTCTACGCAAGCTGATGTTGCGGCTTCGACTGATTTAACTGGTGCTGCGAGTTTAGGTGGTAATTGGGACTTGGAAGTAAAAGTTGGTTCTGTTGAAGCCGGTACTGTTTTGAGTGCCGATGCAACGGCAAACTTTGGCTCACTGCTCGATTCCGTTGTAGTTCCTTTAGGTGGAACCGGAAAATTATCAGGGCATTTGTGGGATGACACCTTAGATTTCGATAACAGAATCGACGTTAGCCCCCTCGAGAATTGTTTTGCGAACGTAACGGTTCAACTGGTTACGGCAGGTGCTGATGGAATTTTAGGCACTATCGACGATACTGTTATCGCGACTGCTATTACTGGCAACAGCGATACAAGTACAGTGATTGGTCAGGCCAATGGTACCTACGAGTTCACTGGTTTGGCGGACGGGTTGTACGGGATTCGCGTTGCACAAACGTTTACCGACAGCATTAGTCGGAACGTTAAAGTGGTTGGCGACGCTAACAACTCGTTTGGTACAGATGGTGCCGACGGCTTCATTTCGACCTATGTCGCGGGTGGTACCGGTTTTGCCGATCAGAACTTCAGATATGTCCAGATCAACGATGCTCCCGTTGTAACGGTACCGACGGCTCAACAAATTTTGGCTGAAGATACTTCCTTTACATTTAATGGAGCTGCCAGTTTTTCAATTGGTGATCCGAACGACATGATTACTGCAGTCGATTCGTTCAATAGGTATTTGACAACCCTTGATGTTACCGACGGTATTTTGACTCTGGGCCCTCAAGTTGGACTAACGATAACTGGTAGCGGTAGTCGTTCAATGACGCTGGAAGGATCAATTGCTGATATCAATGCAGCTCTAACCAACTTGACCTACAAAGCAGACCTGAATTTTACTGGTTACGACTACTTGAAAATTCAGGTTAATGATCGTGGGAATTTTGGAGACGGCGACGGTGATTGTATCCCCGGCGAAGGCGTGCAGGATCAAAAGTTGTCGGATGTTAAGACCATTGATCTTTGCGTACTCCCTGTTAACGATCCACCAGTTGCAATTAACGATGCAAATCAAACTACATCGATTGCAACAACCCCAATAACCGGTAACGTTGCTAGGCCCGATGGGAAGTCGCCAGGCGATAATCCAGATACTGATCCCGAAGGCAATTTACCGTTAATAGTTTGCGGTGTTGCGGTTGGTGTAATGGACCCCAATCCTGCTGTTACGCCAAGCGGAAACGTTGGCACTGATTTAGTAGGTACATACGGCACCTTGAGGGTTAATGCCGACGGAACTTATAGTTACCTAGTAAACACAAGTAACCCAATAGTTGCTTCGCTGCCAAGCGGCGGAACGATCACTGACGTTTTTACCTATTGCGTTGCCGACACAATTGGCGACAAAGCCAAAGCCCAATTAGTAATTACAATTGTTGGCCAAGGTAAGCCAGTGGCAGCTCCAGACACCAATTCGACCGTAGAAGACTCTACAACGCCCGCCACAGGCAATGTTTTGGGTATAGCTCCCGGAAAATCTGCTGGCGATCAAACTGATACCGATCCTGATGGCGATATGCTAAGTGTTTGCGGCGTAGCAGCCGGTACCCCAGCTGGAGTACCCGTTGGCAGCGTCGGAAGTTTGGTAAGCGGCACCTACGGCTCGGTAAGGATAAATGCAGACGGAACTTATAGTTACCAAGTAAACAACGCCGATGCACGCGTTCAAGCGCTTGACGCTACAACTGCACCCTTGACCGATGTATTTACTTATTGTGTCAGTGACGGAAAAGGCGGAGTCGATAAAACAACATTAACGATCACCATCACCGGTATCAATGATGCGCCAAAGGCAAACCCCGATACCAACTCTACAACGGTTGGTTCGCCTACACCAGTGTCGGGCAATGTTTTAGGTGGTACCGGTCGTGTTCCAACTGATGTTACAGATACCGATCCAGAGAACGATCCACTTACAGTTTGCGGCGTCGTTGCGGGTAACAGCGCAACTGTGCCATCGGTTGGCGTTGGACTGCCGATTGATGGCACTTACGGAACGATTCGAATTAACGCGAATGGAACCTACACCTATGTTGTGGATGCAGCCGATCCTGCCGTTGTTGCATTAGCTTCAGGAGCAACTTTAACGGATGTGTTTACCTATTGCGTGTCCGATGGAAAAGGCGGTTTTGATAAGACTACATTGACCATCACAATAACCGGTCCAAATTCTGCACCGGATGCGTTGCCGGATACGAATTCGACAGTAGCTGGAGCAACAACGCCTGCACTTGGTAATGTTTTAGGTGGCATTGGCAAAGCACCGACCGATGTGACTGATACAGACCCCGAAAATGACCCCTTAACCGTGTGCGGTGTTCTCGCTGGCGACAGCAGTTTGACACCAACCGGCAATGTCGGTTCACCAGTAGTTGGCACTTATGGCACCGTTACAATTAACGCGAACGGTACCTACAGTTACCAAGTTGATAACAGTAATCCATTAGTGGCTAATTTGCCTGTGGGATCTACGCTAACCGATGTATTTAGTTACTGTGCGACCGATAGTAAAAGCGGTACTGATAAAACAACGCTGACGATAACCATCACTGGATCCAAGCCTGTCAATGACCCACCAGTGGCTAAGCCAGACGTCAATTCAACAACGGCTGATTCCAACACACCGACAACCGGAAATGTTTTAGGTGGGCCAGGCAAAGCACCGACCGACGTTACAGACACTGATCCTAACAACGATCCTCTAGCGGTATGTGGCATCGTTGCGGGAAATAGCGCTACCGTTCCATCTACCGGTGTCGGCAGTCCAATCGTGGGCACGTTTGGTACCGTTACATTAAACGCAGATGGCACTTACAGTTATCAAGTCGATCGTGCGAATCAGACTGTATTGGCATTGCAACAAGGCCAAACTGTTACGGATGTATTCACTTATTGTTTGACCGATGGCAAAGGTGGTTTTGATAAGACAACGCTAACAATAACCATTACTGGCGTTAATGATTGCCCGGTTGCTGTAAGCGATGGCAACTCAGTTAACGCGGCCAGCGGAGCAGCCACTCGTGGCAACGCAATTGGTGGCGCAAATGCAAGCGTAGGTGATCGCGCAGATACAGACCCTGATGGCGACGCCTTGCGTGTTTGCGGTGTTGCTGCGGGTAACGTCGCTGGACCCGTTAGCGGTAACGTTGGTGGTGCGATCATGGGCCAATATGGTTCATTGACGGTTAATGCAGATGGAAGTTACTCGTATGTAGTTGATGCTAGTAAGCCCGGCGTTGTTGCTTTGCGCCCAGGTCAAACACTGACAGATACTTTTACGTATTGCGTAACTGATGGTGTTTGCGATCCGCAGAAGGCCCAAATTGTCATTACTCTCAACGGAGTCAATGATCCCCCGACAGCGCGCGGTACACCTGAAGTTGCTGATGAAGGTGGCGTGATGCGTTGTGATCTGGCCGTTGTATCAGACGCAGAAGATGCGCCAGCTCAGTTGTCTGTGAAAATTGACGCAATTGCAAATAGCGCGTCCGGTACGTTTTTCTATCGCGAGCCGATAGCAGGTCAACCAGGTCAGTTCCGCGAAGTGCCGGTTACTGCTGGTATGACAATTACTGGTGAGCAACTAGCGCAACTATGTTTCAAAGCAAATCCACAAACTGGCGCTTTACGTGGACCGGATGGTGCTTTATTGCCTCCAACATTAGCGTTTACGGTTACCGATACTAGTGGCGCTCAAGCAAGTAGTTCGACAACAATTGTGATTAAACCCCCAGTTAGAGTTGAAACGCCTCCAGTTGCCCCGCGCGAAGTACCGCCAATCGCAATAGTTCCAACCTTGTTAGTTCCACCAGCAATTATCCCAACGATTGACGGCCGTCCCTCGGTACCAATTGTTGTGCCACCCTTAAATTTGGCGCCAGCTTTAGATCCTGTTAGTTTGTTCGATCCGACCACAGCGCTCGCCGAAGCCCCAGCGCCGCTTGATCGAGCGGTTAAATCAGCTGCTGTAACCGCTGATGAAAAACCTGTGGCTAAAGTCGACGACTGTATCCCGACGGCTAAGCCGAAGGTAAAGATGAAAGCTGTTAAACGCTCAGTATTTGCGGATACGGCACAAAAACCAGTAGTTGCATTTAGCGAGCAAATGAAAGAGGCTAAAAAACGCTTTAAATTACCCGCAAAAGTTGCTCCAAGGCCCGCTTCTGGCAAAGAGTGCTAAGGTGAAAAAATAAAACTGTTGTTTCGTTGCGTCGAACGAATTGCAAAACTAGGGCCTCAAGGTGACTTGAGGCCCTAGTTTTTTTGATTTTGGCTTTTTGTGACTAAAAAGTTCTCCACAGAGTTGTTCACAGTGTTGTTTTATGCCATCATTACATTAAGAACGCACGGTAACTGGCTGAAAAATATCAAGTTTCAGCGATTTGCAATTCGGCTTGGTTTTTATTTATACACAGGCCGACACTCGCGCGAGTAGAAATATGGGATCATCCTCGAAACAACCGGAGTCACCGGACATGATGTCTAGCACAGCTATCAAGAAGGGCGCGCTTATGAATCTATCTAGCCGCAAGTCAAACCGCAACTTGGGTTCAATTCAAACTTTGGGTTTAGGTGTTTTGTGCATCGCATTAAGCGGTTGCGCGATTACGCGTCCAGAGCCGTTTACGCAAGCCGAGGTCACTGATCGGGTACGCGCTGATAAAAACATCATGTACGCTGGGCAAGAACCGGTTGCTGGCCCAATTACTTTTGCCGAAGCTGCAGCGCGCGCTTTGAAGTACAACTTGGATTATCGCGTCAAACTAATGGAGACCAGTTTAGCAACTGGACAACTGGATGTTTCCCGCTGGGACATGGTGCCAAGAGTCTTGCTTAATGCTGGATATTACGGGCGCAATAATGATGCTGGTGGCAACTCATTCGACATTTTGTCGGGCAACCGCACACTTTCAAATTCCTCAAGCCAAGAGCGTCGTCATAGTTTAGTTAGTGCGGAGTTCTCTTGGAATATTTTAGATTTTGGCGTTTCCTACTACCGATCAAAGCAACTAGCTGACCAAGTTTTAATCGCTGAAGAACGTAAGCGCAAAGTTATTCAAAATATTTTGCAAGACGTACGCAACGCTTATTGGCGTGCATTAGGTGCTCAGCGCTTAGTGACCCAAATGGATCAATTAAGCAAGCGTACGCAGTCCGCATTGGCCAAGGCTCGTCAAATTGAGCAGCAAGGTCTAATGCCACAACCGCAAGTTTTGGCTTATCAACGTGCTTTATTAGATGCAACCACTTTGTTGCAGAGCAAGCGTCAAGATTTGGAACTAGCAAAAGCCGAATTAGTTTCGCTGATGAATCTTGCGCCAAACGCCGAGTTTTCTCTTGCGGAAGACCCCGAAGCTAAAATGCCAGCAGCGCCAATTGATGTTTCTAAATTGGAAGATTTGGCATTGGCACAGCGCCCCGAATTGCGTGAAGAAGACTACCGTAAGCGCATTACGTCGTTAGAGGTAAAACGCCAAATGCTGTCAGTGTTGCCTGGTATCTCTTTTGATGTCGGAGCTAATCGGGATAGCAATAGTTATTTGTTTAATAACACTTGGATCGACTATGGTCTTAAGTTGTCTTCGAACTTAATGAAACTCGCTTCGTTACCCGCGATGAATCGATTAGCTAAGGCCCAAGGCGAGTTGGACGAAACGCGTCGGATGGCGCAAGCCATGGCTGTGTTGACTCAGGTTCGTGTCGCTTCGTTACGCTACGGTTTAGCGGTTTCAGAGCTCGAACAAGTTGAAGAAAGCGCGCGCGTTGATTTACGCCTTTTAAACTACGCACGGGCTGCTACAACGACTCGAGTCGAAAGTGAATTAGAGTTGATCAGAAACGAAGCGCGCTCGCTCTTATCGCAGTATCAACGTCACGTTGCTTATTCAAACGCGCAGGCCGCATGGGCGCGTTTGTACAACTCAATTGGGCTCGATCTTATCCCGACCGATTTAAATTCGCCCGTTCGTACTTTGGCAGCGGCAATTACCCGTACCAACGAAACATGGTTACGTACCGCCTTTAATGTTTCAACCAGTGATGCTGGCAAAATTTCGATTCCTGGCGTTACCGTTATTGTAGAAACAGCAGATGCTGGAATGCGTACCGCAGTTCAAGATGGTCTAAAAACTGCACTTGCTCGTTACAAAGTACCAATAGTCGAAGACTTTGGCGCTTGGAAGGTCATAGCAAAGCTAACGATGCTTCAAGAACAAAACGGACAACAACGCGCCCAATGGGAAATGTCGGTTATGCGCCCTAATGGAACCATTGCTGGTCGTTCGCGTTACGCTAGTGGACTACCTGCGGAAGCAAGCGAGCGAGTTATTGCAGCGTTAACTCAATCGGCTGTCGACGTGAACGCTTTGGCGTTAGTCGATTGGTTAGAAGACCCGATGCGAAACGTTGCGGGAATTAATTTTGCACCCTTAGTCGAACGTTAAAATACTGCGCTGTTTGTGCAACTGTAATTTTTGGCAAATCATGAAGTATCGAGGCCTATGAAACATTCAACTAAAACACTGGCCGCGCCTAGCGCGGCCTTTTTTGCTTTATCGCGAAGCTTAATTTCGGGCTTGGTTTTAGTTTGTTCGCCATTTATCGCTCTGGCTCAAGCTCCCGCTCCTGCCGTTGCCAGTGCCGATAACATTCGTGTTTTAATGATTCCGTCTGCTGAAACCACCTTAGTTGCGCAAAGTGTTGGCCGTATTGACCGCCTCGGCGTTCAAATGGGAAGCTCGTTCAAAGCGGGCCAAACTTTGATCACATTTGACTGTAGCGAGAACGATGCAAAGTTGCGCA
Organism: Betaproteobacteria bacterium; assembly: GCA_031429355.1. Taxonomy (GTDB): domain Bacteria; phylum Pseudomonadota; class Gammaproteobacteria; order Burkholderiales; family Burkholderiaceae_E; genus JANOZM01. The sequence goes on from JANOZM010000005.1 coordinate 189,367, forward strand.
TGGCCCAAGCAGAATACAACGCCGCCAAAGAACAACTAGATGCCAAGTTGCGATTGCAAAGCTTAAACGCAGCTGGTGATGTCGAAGTGCAATTGGCCAATGCCGCTGCAGAGCGAGCCAAAGCATCAATCTCGCTAGGTCAAACGCAAACTCGTCTTTGCCGAGTAGATGCACCGTTTTCGGGGCGCGTTGTTAAAATGCATGTAAAGCAATTCCAAGGCGTAAATACCGGTCAGCCGTTACTAGAGTTGGTTGCCGGTGGGCCTTTAAAAATAAAGCTCAATGCACCTTCGCGTTGGATGCAATGGTTGCGCATTGGGACACAGTTCGAAGTGGTGATTGATGAAACCGGAAAGACTTATCCAGCAACCGTCGGCGCAATTAATGGCCGTGTAGATGCTGTTAGCCAATCGATTGAACTTGAAGCTCAAGTACGCGGCAGCTACCCCGATTTGTTACCCGGTATGAGTGGTAACGCCAAGTTTACCCAGCCTCGTTAAGACCGAGCCCTGGAAGATGAACGCGCCGTTAAACATCTCCGGGTCAAGCGCCAGTGTTACCGCTTCGCAAGCGGCTAGCGCGCTATCCACAGCGGCTGCAAACAACGCAACGATAACCGCGTTTGCCGATTTGGAAGAACGCGCACGGCAAGCTAAATCGGTTCAAGAGCTCATTTTTATTATTACCAATGAAACCTTTGGGCTCTTACCTTATCGCCAAGCTGTGTTGTGGGAACTCGATGCGGGTAAGCGTACAAAGCTAAGATTAGTTTCTGGCTTAACCAAGCTTACCGATGATTCGCCCAACACAATTTATTTAAAGCGACTAGGCAAAGAAATTGCTGGCCGCCTTGGCGCCGATGGTGAGTATTTTGTTAGTACCGACTTTAAATCAAAACTAGCAGGTGAGTGGGGCGATTGGATGCCCGACTATTTTTTGTGCTTTTTTATAAAAGGCCCCAATGCTACTGATCATCCTCGTGCCCTAATTGGTTTTGCTCTAGAAAACGAAGCCACCGAATTGCAGCAAGATTGGCTGATTCGTTTGCTTGGTTCGTATGGGCATGCTTGGGGCGCATTAACCGGCGCTCGTAAAAAAGTAAGTTCGGGTTGGTGGCGCAACCGATTGCTTTGGGGTGGCGCGTTTATCCTAACTCTGTTGGCGATGTTTATTCCGGTGCGCTTATCCGTTTTAGCACCTGCCGAAGTCATTTCGTTTGATGCGATTGCAGTGTCCGCACCGATGGACGGAGTCGTTAAAGAATTTAAAGTAACGCCAAGCCAAGTGGTAAAAAAAGGTGACGTCTTACTTACCTTAGAGGACACAACGTTAAAGAGCCGTCGCGATGTTGCGCTGAAACAATTAGCGGTCGCAAAAGCCGATTCGTTGGCGGCTGCGCAGCGTTCGTTTGCGTCCGAGCAAAGTCGTGGCGAGATGGCTGCCTTAAACGGTAGAGTGGCCGAGCGCGAAGCTGAAATTACAGCCATCGACGATATGTTGGCGCGGGTTGAAGTAAAGGCCGCGCGTGACGGCATTGCTGTTTTTGGTGATGTCAATGATTGGCAAGGAAAGCCCGTAGTAACCGGCGAGCGAATCGCGCAACTGGCAGACCCTAAAGACAGCGGAATGTTGATATGGCTGCCAGTTTCGGATGCGATTAATTTGGATGCAGGCGCGGAAGTAAAAGTGTATTTGCAAGTTGCCCCACTGCAACCCTTAACGGCCAAGGTAGTGCAGACCAGCTATCAGGTCAGTTTGGCACCTGATGGTGTTGCCTCGTATCGATTGCGAGCGCGCTTTGAAGGGCTGACCGAATCGGACTTAAAACTGGCCCGCGTTGGTTTAAAAGGCACGGCTAAAATTTACGGCGAAAAAGCGCCGCTTGGGTATTACTTGTTCCGCCGGCCTTTGGCGACCTTGCGTGAAATTAGTGGGTTTTAACTTTAATGAAACTGACTTCTAAAGGAATTTTAGAAGCAGGGCTTCCGGCTTGCCCGCCGCAACGGGTTCCCGATGTAACGCCGATGCGCGAAGATTTGCAACTATTTCCTGCAGCAGCTAACCATGACGGTTCGCCGGCCTGGATGATTCAAGATCCCGTTAGCAACCGGTTTTTTCGAATTGGTTGGTTAGAGTTTGAGTTGCTATCGCGTTGGCACTTGGCAAACCCGGCGCTAATAGTTATGTCCATGCGACGTGAAACTGCATTGCCAGTCACGGCCGATGATTTAAACAAAGTAAGTGATTTTTTGCGCCAACATCAATTGGTTCGCGCTGGGCGTGCTCAAGATACCGAGTTTTTGGCGTCAATGGCTAACAAGCAAGACGGCGGCCGTTTAAATTGGTTGTTGCACAACTATTTGTTTTTTCGGTTGCCATTAGTTCGGCCAACAAATTTTTTAAAATTCACCTTGCCATTTGTGTCGTTTGCTTTTAGCCGGTTGTTTTTGTGGATCACGCTGTTTTGTACAGTCCTAGGTGTTTTTTTGGTGACGCGCCAATGGGATACTTTTGCGCACACCTTTACCGACTTTGTCAGCCTGAAAGGGTTTGCTGGGTTTGCTGCTGCTTTGGCTTTTGCAAAGTGCTTACATGAATTGGGTCACGCCTACACCGCAACGCGCTACGGGGTGCGAGTTGCACACATGGGTATTGCGTTTTTAGTCATGTGGCCCATGCTGTACACCGACACCAGCGAGTCTTGGAAGTTACTCGATCGCAAACAACGTTTTAAAATTGCCGCCGCCGGCATTGTTGCCGAACTAGCGCTGGCGGGCTTCTCAACTTTGGCATGGGCTTTGGCCGACGACGGGGCGCTACGCAGCGCGCTATTCTTTTTGGCTACTGCCAGCTGGGTTATTACAATCGGCATCAATGCAAGCCCGTTTATGCGGTTTGACGGCTACTTTTTGCTTTCGGATGCGCTTGATATGCCCAATTTGCATTTGCGCTCGGGCGCATTTGCCCGAACTTGGATGCGGCGCAACTTGCTGGGGTGGTCCGAGCCTTGGCCAGAACCCATGCCCAGCGGCGCTCGTCGCGCACTAATTGGCTTTGCGCTTTTTACTTGGCTTTATCGTTTGGTTTTGTTTTTGGGTATCGCCGCAGCGGTGTATTTTTTCTTTTTCAAAATCTTAGGCATTTTGCTGTTTATTGTAGAAATCGCTTGGTTTATCGTAATGCCGGTTTGGGGTGAATTAAAAGTGTGGATCGAAAAACGCGCGCTTATTACCAAAAAAGCAATCGGTGGATGGCTTTTGTTTTTTATCGCTTTGGGTCTTGTTTTGTTTGTTCCGTGGCGCAGCGATATTCACGCGCCGGGACTTTTGCGTAGTGAACTTCAGACCATTATTTATAGCCCATTGCCAGCAAGGGTTGCGCAAATACATCCAATGGGGCCAGTAAAGGCCGGTGAAATTATTACAGTACTAGAATCACCCGATGCAAAGAGCAAAGCGAATCAATCGGCTGTTCTGGCTCAATCGTTGGCGTTACAACTAGACCAAACAATTGGTCGTAGCGATGGCCTTGATAGTCGCGCAATTATTTTAGAACAGTTGGGTGAACGGCTTGCCGAAGTGAATGCGCAAAATGCCGAAATTGCGCGCCTTGCTTTACGCGCAGCTTATGATGGATTGTTGCTCGATACCGACCCATTGATGGCACCAGGTGTTTGGATTAATGGCAGCCAACCCATTGGGGTGTTGGTTGATCCGAAGTCTTGGATTATTGAAGTGCTAGTGGAGCAACGCGATTTAGAACGTGTTGCTATTGGCAGCACAGCACAATTTTACAAACGAGGAATGATTGAAACGCCGCTAGCCGGTAAAGTAGTTTCAATCGATAGCACGCGAACGCAAGTGTTGCCTCACGCCATGTTAGCTACAGATCACGGTGGTCGAATTGCAGCTGCACGTGGCACAGCCGATAGTGCGTTATCCGCCGAAGGCAAAGGCAGCGGGCTAGTGCCGCGCGATAGTCTTTACAAGGTGCGAATAAAGTTAGATTCAACTTCTGACGTCAGCAACAAAGAGATGTTGTTAATGCGAACTGCATTGCAGTCGGGCACTGCAGTGATCAAAGGCCAAGCGCGTAGTCTTGGCCTTGAGTGGTTTAAAACAATTGCCGCAGTGTTCGTGCGCGAAAGCGGTTTTTAAAGCGCATTACTTTTTACTCAGTTCGGTCCACCAATTGGGCGCAACCGAAGCAAACACGCCAGACTCGTGCAAACGATTTGCAATTGTTAACGATTCGATTCCAGAAGGGCTAGCAACAATCCAATTGCGGCCTTGTGCATCGCCTTGAATCATTCGCACTGGAACTAGACCGCGTGCTACCAATTGTTCACGCGCATCTTGTTCATTGCGTGCTTGCTTTAAGCTAACAATTATTCCACCCGGTAATGCACGACGCCGACCATTTTCTACGAATAAAGGTGACTCGGTTTCGCTCGATAACTGACTGGTACTTTTTTCTTGGCTCAGTGCCTTAGGCAAAATGCTGGTCTTACCGTCAGCCGCAAAGCGAACGATTCGGTTGGCATCAAGTGCCACCGATTTGCGCTCGGCACCATCGTACCAATAATGAGCCGCCGAAGATGCAGTTGCTGCAACTTTGGTTGTTACGTCTTTGCTGGTTTGCGCAGACGCAGTAGAGCTTATGCAAAGTACCGCGATTGTTGTAAGGGACTGTAAGGTAAATGGTTTCATGGCAAATTTATTTGATTTAAGTGTTTGGATATAAATGTGGTTATAAATGCGGCCAACTACAGCGATTGCGTTAAGTAATCGTTTTAGTTAATTAACGGCCATAAATTTTTAACGTCCAATTTTGAAAACGACCCGTATCACCGGGACCCATATCGGTAACTTCGAAGCGCCAAGCGCCATTGCTGTTTTCACCTAAGTGACGAACAGAACCAAATTTCCAATTGTTGTAGTTTTGTCTGCAAGGATTATCCGAAAGAGCTAAGTCCTGACCGCATACGGTGCTATCGGCTAACTGACTTACTGAACCAGAGGGGCTAGACAGGCGTAAGCGAAGGTCGCCCGAATAGGTATGGTCATCGGACGTAAAAGTAATTTCAACATATTCAATTTGGCTGATAGAACAACCAGAAACCATAATCGTACTAGCCACTGGCGAAACAATTGGACTTGCAAGCGTTCCGCCGGCATCAGGAATCGCAGAATTAGGCGAGGCCGAATAACCATTACTACAGGTGCGTAAAGTATCTGATTTACCTACCGAAGTCCAAGTGCGCGCTAAATTGACCGCTGCATTCGCATCGACTACGCCAAAGCCGAATTTATGATTGAATCGCGCCGAACCTGTGCCATTCCAATCGGCATCAGCAGGTTGGTTTTTGCGTGCTGAATTGGCTAAAATTATGGGTACATCGCGCCATGAGAGATTAGGATTGGCAGCCATCATTAGTGCAACAACACCCGATACGACAGGCGTCGCCGCTGAAGTACCAATAAAGTCAGGAGGGTAAGCGCCGTTGATACCGGTGGTTCGAAGCCCTCCAGCACTAGCCGACCCTGCAGCCGGAGCGCAAACTAAAATATTGGAGCCACGCTCGCCAAAAAATGGAAGGGCACCATTGTGGTCGGTTGCGCATACGGTAATCACGCCCAGTCGATTGGCATAACCGTCAAAGTTAGAAGTTTCTTTAATGCTTGCTTTGTTGGCTAACTCGACAAAACCGCCGTTACCTGCCGGAAATACATAAATTGAGCCGTTGCCGTTGCGGCCGTTGCGAATACCATTGTCAATCGCGGTATTCCAACTGGCTTCGGATGCTTGTTTAAATCCGTTGTCTGGCGAACCCCAACTATTATTGCTAATGTGGTTTAGTTGTGAATCACGCCCCAATGCGTCGGCGATATCGCCAGCACGGCTGGAAGATAAAGCGTTGTAACCAACGAACGTAGCACGCGGCGCAACGCCAGAAACGCCAATACCATTATCGTCACGCGCTACGATTAAGCCAGTGACTTGCGTGCCGTGACCGTCATCGGAAGTGCATGGCAATGGTAGGTTTGATCCAGTTAAATAATTATAACTGCCTCCAACGACTGCATTAGGCGTTAAGTCGGGATGTACGGTTTCGATCGCGTCGTCAATAACTGCAACCCGCACACCTTGGCCTTTCGTTACTTGCCAAGCGCCAAACGCTTTAACGTCCTCATTTGGGGTGCCGCCAGATTGCCCTGTATTACTAAGATGCCACTGGCTACCAATTAATGGGTCTGCGCCGGTTAATATTGGGTTGGAAGTAACGGAGTATCCAATTGTGCAGTTACTTGCGACAGGCGGAGGAACTGGCGCAGGCGCCGGGCCACTAATAATTGGTCCTCCATCATCGCCGCCACCGCCGCAACCCACTAACGTTATAGCCAATAAAAGTCCAAGCGATTTATTCTTCATATTTCGTGCTTCTTGGCGCGATTGGCCGTTAGTTGATAGGGTTTGTTCGATTCTAAAGCCGGTATGTTGTATTGAGTATGGCTTTCCTCAGTCAACGCTGCCGCTCGTCGGTTCGAGGACAAGAAAATTGTAAAACATTGTTAAGTCCGAAAACGGCTAATCGATTTTTGTAGTTCGGGCAAACTACGGTCTGTGAATAAATTTCTACTAACTGAGCCCACCGCTCGGATTTCCAACTCAGTTCAACACAACGTGTTGCAACTGAACCCCGAAGCCTGCTACAGCGCTATGTTAGCTCGCGACCGGCGCTTTGACGGGCAGTTCTTTGTAGGGGTAACTAGTACTGGTATCTACTGTCGACCGGTTTGTAAAGTACGGATTCCAAAATCGAGTAATTGTCTTTTTTTTGGGCATTCTGCATTAACCGAGCAAAAAGGGTTTCGGCCTTGCATGAAATGCCGCCCCGAGTTGGCCCCGGGCCACCTAGCGCATCGTCAAAAATCTGCATTGGCGCAGGCAGCACGCGATTTAATCGAGTCGGGCACAGGCTTATCCATGCAAGCCATTGCCGATCGCTTAGGTGTTACCGAAAGGCATTTGCGCCGCTTGTTTCAAGAAGAGTTTTTAGTCTCACCTATCGAGTACGATCAAACCCAACGATTACTGTTTGCCAAACGATTGTTAAGCGATACCACTTGGCCAATGCAGCAAGTAGCGCAGGCCAGTGGGTTCGCCAGCGTTCGGCGTTTTAATGCGTTGTTTTTGCAACGCTATCGGATGGCCCCAACACGGCTTCGCTTACATGTTAAAAGTGCGGCTGACGTTAAGGTTGATCCTAAAAAAAATAGTTTAAACCAACCCCCAAACCGAGCCAATCAGTTCGATCATTCACTCAGTTTACGGCTGTCCTATCGTGAACCGTTTAATTGGCCTTGGCTCATGAAATTCTTGCAATTGCGTTCTATTGCGGGGGTAGAGCAAGTAGTAAACAATGTGTACTCGCGTACTTTTGAAAATGGTTGGCTTGCGGCACGCCATGATGCCAAAGCGGGTTTAGTGGTTGTGGATGTCAGTACGCAATCAATTCATGCGATTCGCGGTTTAATTATTCAGTTGCGTCGTTTGTTTGATTTGGATTGCGAACCGCAAACCATCGAAACTTATCTCGGCCCATTAGCATTAGCCAAGCCTGGGGTTCGCTTGCCCGGCGCGTTTGATGGATTCGAATTGGCAGTGCGGGCAGTGCTTGGGCAACAGGTCACTGTAAAAGCGGCCACAACGCTAGCTGGTCGATTCGCAAAACGGTTTGGTACGCCTATGGAAATAGAGGGTCAGCAACACCTATCCGAACCCATTAAACAGGCGTTGGACGGTTTAAATACTGTCTTTCCGAAGCCAGCCATTATTGCTAAAGCGACCGTCGATCAAATAGCCAGTCTTGGTATTGTTTCAAAACGTTCGCAGGCATTAATAACCTTAGCCCAAGCGCTTGAGTCTGGTCAATTAAGTTTAGCCCAAGGCGCATCTTCGAAACAAAGCGCGGAGCTATTAATAGAACAACTATGTGCCTTACCCGGTTTTGGACCGTGGACCGCAAATTACATCGCAATGCGGGTTCTCGGTTGGCCTGACGCGTTTCCTGCCGCCGACATTGGAGTAATGAAAGCGATGGGCGTAAGTAACGTTAAGCAAGCACAAGAACAATCACAACAATGGAGCCCTTGGCGCGCTTATGCGGTCATGCATTTATGGGCCAGCCTTGAAGGAAAACCAAATGAAACTAATTAAGCAAAGCCATGTAAAGCACACAGTAACCCATAGCGTACAAATGGGGTCGCTCTTGGGGGCTATTCGAATTGATGCAAATGCAACGGTTGTGGACGGCGGCGCGATTGTTGGAATTTATTTCGAAGGACAACGTTGGGTGCCGGATGCGGTTTTAAGCGCTTCAAATAACCAGATACCGGCGATTGAACAAACCATCGAACAATTAACCGAATATTTTTTAGGTAAGCGCCAAGTTTTTTCGATTCCATTGGCACCCATTGGAACTGAGTTTCAAGAACAAGTCTGGAACCAAATTGCGACCATTGATTGCGCGCGGAGTCTGTCCTACGGCGCAATTGCCCAGCGCATTGATCGACCCAAAGCTTCACGAGCAGTGGGCGCAGCGACAGGTCGTAACCCTATTAGCGTTGTGATCCCATGTCACCGCGTTTTGGGTAGTAGTGGTGCGTTAACCGGTTATGCTGGCGGGTTAGATCGTAAGGTTTGGTTGTTGGCTCACGAAAAAAATATGCAGCCGTAAAATCTTATTTAACCCGAATGGAATTTGTTTGCGCACCAGAGATTTAATTGAGTTGGTAACCCTAGCTGCAATATGGGGCGGTTCGTTTTTGTTCTTGCGAATTGCTGGGCCGGAGTTCGGCCCTGTTGCGCTAATCACTTTGCGTTGTACCCTAGCCGCGTTGTTATTATTTATGCTGGTCCTCAGTCGCGGTAAGTTAACCGAATTAATTGCCAACTGGAAAAAACTGACAATCCTCGGTTTAATTAACTCGTGCATACCGTTTTTGTTATTTGCGTGGGCCACCTTGCATATCCCAACGGGCGTTGCTTCTATACTTAATGCAACCGTTCCGCTTTTTGGTGCTGTTGTAGCTGTGCTTTGGTTAGGCGAGCGCATTAGCGCGATGCGTGTCTTTGGTTTGGTCGTGGCCTTTGCCGGCGTAGTGGTGTTGATATGGGGGCAAGGCAAAATGGGTAATGCCAATTCGCTGTGGGCCATTGCTGCATGCTTGTTGGCAGGGCTTTTGTATGGCATTGCGTCAAGCTATACCAAGCGGTACATGCAAAGCACAGACCCTTTAGTAAACGCAGCCGGAAGTCAAATTTCAGCGTCGGCTTTTTTATTGCCTATAGTTGGTTTTTTTATACCGATTGCAATGCCGTCCAATAACGCTTGGCTCGCGGCAATTTTATTGGCGGTCATGTGTACAGCAGTCGCGTATATTTTATTTTTTAGATTAGTCGCCAATGTCGGCCCGACAAAAACTATTACCGTAACCTTTTTAATTCCGGTGTTTGGCTGCTTGTTTGGTGGCCTAATATTAGGTGAAGCGTTAACCATGGCAATGGTGCTCGGCGGTGTGATCGTCGTGTCAGGGGTTGCGATGGCGATCGGGCTATGGCCGAAAAAAACGGCTTAGCTTGAACAAACTTGCCTGCGAAACTATAAATTCCCAGTAGATTAGCGTTTTAGTAATTTAATTTGTGCGTTTGAAAACCTTAGCTCGCGCGTATTAGCGCCGAATGCAAAATTGCGCTCGCAGATCGTGCCGCGACCGATTCGTGATAACCAGCAATTGAATGTCGCGCCAGCGCGTGGGCAAATGGCGTTGTAAAACCTCTATTAACAGATCGAATACCCAAGCGAATAAAACCGGCTGCGATGACGGCTGTGTGCTGCGCGAATTCAACCCAAGAATAATCGTAATTGAGCCCCATAAAAGTACTTGACTAGCCTCACTGCCAATTATGCTTTTGAATTCACTTTGTGAAATTATTTTTTTCAGCCGCAATGCAGGCCCATCAAAGTAGGCTCAAGTTAGATAACTGCCTGTCATAAACTAGTCATTTGAAGAAGACACTCCATCAAGTTGGAAAACTATCTTCATTGCAAAACCCGAAAATTGAAGGTAGGCTTTTGGATCAATTCCAAAACTCTACCTTTCCTTACTAAATTTCACATGAAACAACTACTTCTTGGTTTCTTGGCCTTTTTTTCGGCTACTTGCTTTGCAGCAGCACCTAGCGACGAGTCGGTGACTAGACTATTTTCATTAATGAAAGTCGAGGCAATGATGGACGGAATTTACTCCAGCATCCTACCGATCATGCGCCAGTCAATGTCGCAAGCGAATGGCGGAAAAACACTCAGTGCGGAGGAAACCCGGAAAATCGAGCTGCTTAGTTCAAAGTTGGGCGAAATACTAAAACGCGAAATGAGTTGGGCCAAATTCGAACCAATTCAACGCGCTATTTATCGCGAAAATTTTGATCAAGTTGAAATCGACGGCCTGATTACTTTTTATCAAAGTGCTGTTGGTCAAAGTTTTATCAACAAGATGCCCATGATTACTCAAAAATCTATGGCGGTGATGCCCGCCTTTATCCAAGAAGTAATGCCCAGAATTCAAAGTGAAATGCAAAAAATTGTGGCAGATGTTGAGTCAGGTAAGCTGAAATAAATTTTAAAAATGAGAGCTTTACACTTGCTGCGTCTTATAACCGTAGTCGCAATGTTTGCGCTGACCGGATGTGCTGCGCTTCACCAACTAGCCCCCACTGGTTTCACCGGCCCAACGGCTCAAGTTTCAGATAGCCGCACCAGTTCAAGCGATGACAAGCATGGCAGCCGGCACATTTTTTTCGGTCGAGGGGGTCGTTGACTTTCGCCCTGTTGCTGGTCGCAACTATCTTGTAAAAGGCGAGCTTAAAAAAGATGGGTCTCCTATATGGATCGAAGACGAAGCATCGGGGGAAATTGTGACTGTGAAAGTTGAGAGAAAGAACTAAAACGCTTTTTACAGTTCTAGATCGTATTTAAAAATAGTCAAAAGCGAAAATTTCTGATCCGTTGCGCCATCGCGTCGACAACAATTATTTGGTAATAAACTGCGCCGGATCATAAAAGAAAGTCTCTTGAACGATTAAATCACCTTCCCAACGTTGGTTGGCCGGTTCTTCAATGCGCGTTAACGTTGACCGTTCTTTCGCCACCAGAAGCGCTTTTCCCTTTCTGGGTTCCGAATTACTTTCTTGCATGCTGGCCGAAGTCGTATAGAACTCCTCAATCGCTTCAGAGTGAGCACCCTCGACAACGCGAGCAATAAAGTGATCTACTGTGTATTTGGTAGGCATTACATTTAGCTATCTTTGGACTTGGGCATTTTCGAAATTGACGCCAAGAACGTTTAACTGGTGCTACCCGGGGACATTTGGCTAAACAAATTTAGCCAAATGCCTTAGCAATTTTTGCCAACCTAAATAACAACTTTCTGCAGGAATCATTTCAGGAATACCGCTTTGGGCAATGTGAACGTCAACCCCACAGGAAACTGCTTTTATCGTGACGCGCATGGTCATTTCGCCAGGTAAATGAGGGTCATCAAATCGAGCCGTATAGGCAACGATCTCATTGGTTTTTAGTTCAACATATTGCCGGCCATACTGAAGCGCGATGCGATTGAGAAGATACTGAATCACCTAGGTTTGAAACCAAGGCAGCCGCCGGCCGCGCCAGCGCGTGGGCAAATGGCGTTGTAAAACCCTTATTAACAGATCGAAGACCCATCCGAATAAAACCGGCTGTGATGACGGCTGTGCGCTGCGCGAATTCAACCCAAGAATAATCGCAATTGAGCCCCATAAAAGTACTTGACTAGTCTTACTGCCAATAGATCCAGCTCAAAAAGCGATGCATAAAGAACAGCGGGCTTAATTTAGTGCCTGAGAATACGCCAGAGGGTTAGCAAAAAGGGCTTTTAAAAATACTATGCTTCTCCGCTTAATAATCCGCTGCTAGGCAATGCGTTAACCTGCACTGCAGCCAGCGTTATTGTCGGCGATGCAAGCCTTTATCAATACGCGAATGACGTGCAACTAAATTCCTTTGGCTATTCATTGTTGGCGAAGTTTGTTTTAATAAATCTTGGAAACGCCGGCTGATTCCAGTAGTTCGTTAACCGCGCCCGCATTGCCGGATACGCGGGTCGAATTGGGTAAAGCCTCAGCGCTTACAGGTTTTGTTAACTATTGTTTAAACGATCAGTTGAGCTTTTCAATTCCTTTAGGACTTTGCGTCAAGCACAAAATTTCTGGGGCTGGAAATCTATTAATTGCCGGGTTAGGAAAATTTTCAGACGTAAAAGTTATGCCTGTTACCGTCCTAGCGCAGTACAGTACGGGTGATATTGGTGGGTTGCGCCTGTTTGTAGGCTCAGGATTAAACTAAGCTAAGTTCTTCGATGAGAACACTACACCGCTTTAACCGCAGCAACAAATCGTGGCAGACCGGCCACAATGCCGTTGACCGCCAATAAACTGGCGCCAACATTTCAGTTAGGTACGTCTTATGATTTAATAAATGGGTTCTGTGTTGAAGTGAGTTACTTAAAAACGGTACTAAAAACGCGAACCAAGCTGTCGACGAATCAAACCATTGACATCAAATTTAATCCTAGCACGCTGGACCTACAAATGAGCTATCGTTTTTAGCGAGCTTTCGTTTTTCTGTTCAGGCCTAAGCGCACTTGAAAGGGGGCGGCTAAAACGTTGGAAGCAGGTCTTGAAAAAAAAATCAGCTAGCCCGAAATCGGTTTAGCTGATTTTTACTGACCTAGTGAATTCTAGGCCTCCTCGCCAAATGCCTATGCGATTATTTTACTAAGAAGCTGCTCTTGCGAGTGAAGGTAAGAGCTGCTAATCCTGCTAGAAGTAAGGTTAATCCCCCTGGGATAGGAACTGATCCAGTACCACCAGTACCACCAGTACCACCAGTACCACCAGTACCACCAGTACCACCAGTACCACTTGTTGGAGAAAATGCAAGGTTGAAGGTGCTGAGGGAATCAGCTAACTCGCTGGCACTACTACCGAAATTGACCCAAGTTTTTCCGCAATTGCTTTTTCCATCGGTGTTACCACATCCGCCAGCAACAAAGAGATTGTCGAAGTAACGAGCATACGAGGTTTCATTAACGGTGTAGAGCAATGGAACGATTTGGCCTGCAGCTAGATCGATCGTGTCAACGTAAGTTGTTTTCGCCCAGCTGTAGCTTGCTTCGGTTCCGGAGGTTACCTGAGTGACTCCGTTCGGAGCGCCGCCGGTGACTAATGGCGTTACGCTAGTCGCTGAAGGAGCCCCGATGGTTCCATTATTGATCAGGTAGGTAATCACATTCAAGGTATGGGTAAACACACCGTTCAGGCTCACCGTCCACTGTAAATTGCTGCCACCGTCACCATAAGCGCCGGCTCCAAGGGAGGTACCCGTTGACCCAGCGTCTAAAACAGAAGTGACGGTTAGCTTACCGGCTTCAGGTGCTTGAAAATTGACAAGCTTATAAATGTAACCAGCGTTTGCACTCCAGCCGTATCCGATGTCATTTAGACCATAGTGATTGTTTCCAGCAGCCCCGGCATAAGCATTCGTGCGGGCGAAATCGTTTGTGCCAGGTGATACGATCGAAGGTGAGGTGGTGGTGGTAGTTGCGTTAACGGCGGCTGGTTGATACGCGGCTCCGCCACTAGGTATCGTTACAGCAACGCCACCAGTGCCGTTTAAAACTGCCCCGGCGCTTTGATCATAAACAACATTAGCGAACGCTGAAGTGACTGCAAGGGTATTGATTAAAAGGCCAGCGGCTAGCTTGCCGGTAGCCAATTTGTTGAATCGGTGTTGTTTCATTTTATCCTCTGATTATTTTTTAATTAACTGCCCGAGGGCTTTAGCACAAATCGCGCCATGCGAACGATCGTGCGCAAACTGTTGTTTTTGCACACTTATTTTGTAGCGTGGGCAGACCGTGTTGGTTGTACGTAAAAAAAGTCGACAGGAAGTAATATTTCTGCATGACGAATGACCATCCTGAAATCAATATGAATGAGCCGTCGTTACATCGACTGAGCTTAAGTCTATGTGCTTAATTTTTTATTGATTTAGTAATGCATTGAAGATTGAGTCAGGCAGATCCATCAAGAAATGTTTATGTTTTTCCTACGATTAAAAATAGCGGCAATCGCAAGTACATCCACTCAAATTCAAATTCAATATCGTAAGAAGTTGCTACAGACTTTAAGCCAAATCCAATGCGAGGAAAATGAATGTTTGTAACGCCAGCGCGCCCGTCTTTTCAGCGATGGCTGTATCGAGTGCCGTATTAGCGCCGAGAGCCAAATTGCGCTCGCAGATCGTGCCGCAACCGATTCGTGATAACCAGCAATTGAATCCAGACTCAGCAAACAGCCAAGAGGCAAACTACCAAGAGCCGCTCGAGCATGGTCGTCCATTGCGGCTTGGCTGGGCCCGATTACTCATACGAGTATTCGACCGAGACCTCACGCACGGTCCGCATTGTGGTGGCGATTTAAGAATCATCGCGGCCATACTGAAGCGCGATGCGATTGAGAAGATACTGAATCACCTAGGTTTGGAACCAAGGCCGCCGCCGGTCGCGCCAGCGCGTGGGCAAATGGCGTTGTAAAACCCCTAATAACATATCGAAGACCCCGCCGAATAAAACCGGCTGCGAACCAGAATGTTTTAGCCGAAAGCAATCGTGTTTGTCTCGAGGGTTTCTTGGAACAAAATCCAGATGCAGTTTGTGCGATGCCTTACGCAGGGTGGGCCGAGATGCGCAAGTGGAATCCAACAAACTGGGGCGATGGGCTGCGACGCAGCCTTACCCTTTTTATTCAAGCACCTCAACGTTTGGTGGTGGCTCAGTCTGTACGCGAGGCTGAGCGCTTGGAAGTTACTCAACGCAAGGGCTACGGGATTGCTGTTGACGAGAGTAATACTTTAGTACTGCGTCAATTGCTACGCGAGATGCTGTCCTCTAATGGCGGGCCTTCATTCGACTTACATGTTCGAGACGCAATCCAAGATCAAGATCTTGAGTTTCAGTACACTTTGAACTCGGCGAATTTGAAAAATTCTGTTAGAGAAGACGTTCAAGTGATTATGTCTGCAATGCCAAAAGCATGGCTTAAATTGATGCCGGAAAGCTTGGGTGAATCTGAAATCGGTAACGAAGCGTTCCGTCAACTCATTCTTTCGTGGTTCGTTCGCCCTCTCATTCAGTTAGACTTTACCTTGCCGCAGATTTTTGCAGTTGGTTGCAACTCGGCACTCTTCAATCGCATTGCGCTTGAAGTTCGCCATGCGGTTGTGATTGCAAAGTGTGGGGGTAGCATTGGAAAAGACACGGTCAATTCAATACTTGATTATCATCATGTAGTAACAGTAATGTTTGCACGAGATTTTATTTCGAAAGACAAAAAGGCCAACGCGGCCCATCAATGGTTAAAAGTTTTCCAGTCGTCGTTGACTGAGAATCCTAAGCGGACGGAGCATGAGATGACGTTCATCTTCAATGACTGATTGGCAGGTCGATTTTGAACCGCAAACGCACAAACAAGAATCGGGAAAGCGTGGTCGCCCCGCGCTCATAATTAATCCGATGTACTGAACGACTCGGGCGATTGCTAATGAGCGAATTTTAAGTGCTAAACCTTTGGCCGAATTGCCTGGAGTGCAGATGAAACGGATTGAGGACGCACGGCGGGTCCCGAACGTTTAAAGATGTCGACACATAAACCTCCTACATATAAGCTTGTATCCGGATTTGGAGAATATCAATGAACGTTACAGTTAGCGTAGATCAGTCGATTCAAAAATGGGGTAATGGGCTGGGGGTTCGGATTACTGCGCCGGTAGCAAAAGCTGCGCGATTGGTTCGTGGAACGCAAATAAAAGTTGAAGTGGTTGACGGCGGCATTATGCTTAGAATCGTTGGTAAACCGCAGTTAACGCTGGCTCAAAAGTTAAAAATTTTTGAGCCATCTATTCATGGCGGTGAACTATTGGCGATCGGCCGACTTGGCGCGGAAAAGTTCTGATGGCAATTCCGAGCAAGTCTTGGGTGCCTGAGCGGCGTGACATGATTTGGATTGATTCTAATCCTCAAGTTGGCAGTGAAATGAAGGATGAGTATCCGATGTTAGTGCTTTCTCCAAAAGCAGTTAATGAACGGACTAATCTTGTGATTGGTTTGCCAATGACTCATTCGCCTGCGAACTCTACAAACCCATTTGCAGTCAAATTTGAATCGCCACGGGGTGGAGTTTGTTATGTTTTAGCGCATCAGCCCAAACCATTCGATTGGGGCCGCAGAGGCGCACGTCCGCACCCATGGAAACAAATATCGCCTGCAGTTTTTGAGGCCGCGTGCCAAGAACTTAATAGTATTATTTCGCTCTGTACTTAGATTATTTCGCTTGAGGTTTATTGAAGCATCACCGCCCGGTGAGCAAGCGCTGCAAACATTTTTACAAGACATCATTGCGGCCGTCATGAAACGCCTAGTTCGCCAAGGTGTTTTAGTGCAGGAGCAACAAGACCAATGGTACGGAGCAAACGATGAAAGTGACGATGAAGAAACCACTTCACTGAGGCCGTTGCAGCAAGGATCAATTGTTTATCGAATTTCCTTTGGCCCAAGGGCTCGTGCCGCAACCGATTCGTGATAACCAGCAATTGAATGTCGCGCCAGCGCGTGGGCAAATGGCGTTATAAAGCCCCTATTAACAGATCGAAAACCCAGGCGAATAAAACCGGCTGCGATGACGGCTGTGCGCTGCGCGAATTTAACCTAAGAATAATCGCAATTGAGCCCCACAAAAGTACTTGACTAGATTTACTGCCAATAGATCCAGCTCAAAAAGCGATGCACAAAGAACAGTGGGCTTGATTTAGTGCCTGACAATACTTAGAGGGTTGGCAAAAAGGGCTTTTAAAAATACTATACCCAGTTTGCGGTGAACCGAATGATTTTTGATCCTACAATCGGCAAGGCCTTTCCCGATACAAGACTGGGCAGTAATCTATTCTATGACACCACAATATCTCCAAAGTCATTTACCGGGCCTTCGGCAGAACAATTGCTACGTTGGAACGATATGCGTGGCGGTTACTTTTTAATGATACGACCCGATGCATTTGGTGGGTCTTATGTACTACCAAGGTCTACGCTACCGGCAGTGCGACCGAACATAGGCAAGGGAAAAACATGAAGTTAACCAAGGCTGAGAAGCTTGATTATTTTGTTTGTTCAATTACCGGTGCGATTACCAGTGCGCCAGACAACTATTATCTTGAAGGTGACGATTGGCCGAGCAACAAACGGGAGCTACTAGACCAATGGGCAGCCGCAAAGCAAACCCTAAAAAAGAGTACCGAGCAAGTGGCCATAGTAGATCAGCTACTTACATCGATGATTCTGGCATTTGATGAAAATCGCAAAGAAGACGGCAGGACAATCGCTTGGCAAATTTACAATATGAAGGTGGAAAGATTTCGATAAAGCTTCTTGCAAAAAATTGGCGACCCGGCCGTATCAGTTTTTTGCTGATCCGCGGCACAATTTAGACTTACAAAAACGGATTTTCATTATGAGCGTAGTAACTTTTTATGGTCGCCTTACGATTGAACAATACGAGACAATGCGTGTTAGTCCGGAGGGGTTGGCGCAGTTTAGTGATGGAACTATTTCAACAGAGCAGTTGCTTTATTTAGATAAAGCCACGCCGATGATTGGGATGAACTTAGAGGCTTTAGCTGAGGATGGGCACATTAATTTTGCGCAGTCTTTATTGAGTAACAATTCGGTTGTTGGTTTGAGTGCAGACGCAGCGACACCCAATAAAGTTCAGGATTCCAAACAATGGATAGCAACGTGCATCGAGGGCAGTGGTGATTGTGACCGCGAGCTTGATGACGGGATGGGTCCCGCGTGGATTGTTTCGAGCGATAAGGTTAAATTGTTTAATCAGGTGTTAAATGGCATCAATGAAAACATTTTACGACTTGGACATGACTTTGAGTTTGATGAAGAGAACGATGATT